>JBEBIB010000026.1:0-80314 GCA_040080605.1 Burkholderiaceae bacterium | reverse complement strand
AGGAGCAGGAGCAGGAGCAGGAGCAGGAGCAGGAGCAGGAGCAGGAGCAGGTGCAGGTGCAGGTGCAGGAGCAGGAGCAGGAGCAGGAGCAGGAGCAGGTGCAGGAGCAGGTGCAGGAGCAGGTGCAGGTGCAGGTGCAGGTGCAGGTGCAGGTGCAGGTGCAGGTGCAGGTGCAGCCGTTGCGGCTACCGCAGTCCAGCGTCCGATGTCGGCGCTGTCGGGGCCGGTCAGTTGGCCTGTGGCACTGCCGTCGGCCGCGACCATTCCAGTGGCCGCAATCTTGCCGAGCGCGCCCAGCGACACGGTCAGGGAGATACCGCCCTGTGCGTCGATCGTGCCGTGGACCTCATAGCCCCTGGAGGCCTTCTTGTCATCGTCATCGTGCGACTTTGGTTCCGTGGCGTTGCCACGCGTTGCAGTGCGGTAAGCGGCGATCAAGTCGCTCAGTGCCGAGCGGTACTGCTCCATGCGCTGCACGAATGCTGCCTTGAATGTTGCCAGCGCTTCCTTCTGTGCCGCGCTCGGCTCTTTGGCGCCGGCAACCGCCCCTTGGGCCAGGGCCGCCTTGAGTGTTTCAGACAGGGCGTCGATGTCGGCGCGCAATGCGGCCTTCAGCGCCTTCCGATCCAGCTCCAGTTGTTTCTTCAGCCCGGCGGCGGGCGCCGATGCACCCGCGGCAGGCGCTGGCACGGTGGCGACATCGGGCAGGAGTCGGCCTTCGATTTCCGTCGAGCCATCGTCGTTGCGTTCGCCTCTCAGGACCAGTGAGCCGCTGAGCGACTTGCCGGCGTTCGGGCCCGTGTCGATCTGCGCTGCAAACGTGTAGAGCAGCGACTGCATTTCGCTGTGTGTGGTGGTGTCGCCCGAGGGCAACTCGGTTCTGACCGACAGCGTGGTGGCGGTCTCGTTCACTTGCACGGCGGCCGGCTGGTCGGCCTGAGTCGAACCCGTGTCGGTGCCTCCGCCGCAGCCGAAGGTCATCCAGGTGGCCAGCGCGAGGGTCGACCACCGGAAGGCAGGTTTCGCAAAGCTTCGATTCATCATCATTCACTCCATGTCGTGGTACTTCAAATTTGCTCATGCGCTACCGCTGCTTGCGGGAGCAACTGCGCGCCGTGCGCAGCACTGAGCAACAGAACCGACGACTCCGAAACAGAGTTGCGCGAGCCGTCAGGGTGCGCGGACTCTATGGACGATCACCGCGGGTGTCCGTGTTTTCTACCTGCCATTACGTCGGTCACGCCTGAGGTTCAGGTCCCTTACATGCGGGGCGGATTTCGAGGCGGTGGCGAGCGTCATCACGTGAGTAACCGCAACAGCAGGGGAAGGCCGAAAACGACACGCGAAACGTGCGCGGCACACTGGGCCGGCGTGCGGTTGTGTTTCGTGTATTCGGAATAAATGTGCAAAACACACATAAACAAACATGACAGATCGTGGCCTCGTGGCGCCCGAGGCCGTCGAGCCGATCCGGCGCCGTGGGCCCGCGATGGAGCCGGTTCGCTCAGTCGACGAACGAGGTCACGGGAGCAGCCAGCCGCGGCGCCTGCCAGCGATAGGCGTCGCTCAGCACATTGCGGTCGGGTTCGTTGCCGCGCCACTGGATGCGCAGCAGGTCGGTCAGCGTCCAGCTGCCCCAGTCGGCGCGAAACGGCCGGCGCTCCAGGTCGGCCGGCAGGCTCCGGCTCGCCTGGTTGTGCCAGATCAGGGCGGGGATGCGGTAGCCGGCCGCGGTGCCCGGGCTGTGGCCGGCATGGTCGCGCTCGTGAGCGACCTCCTGCCCGTGGTCGGAGAGAAACATCCATGCGCGGTAGCCGTCGCCGGCGCGCGTCAGGTCGAGCAGTTCGGAGACGAGCAGGTCGTGGTTCAGCACCGCCGCGTCGTACTCGTTGCGCAACTGGCGCAGCCAACCCGGGCGCCCCTGGCTTTCGAGTTGGCGCTCGACCACATCGGCCTGGCCCTCGTACGGGTTGCGGCCTTCCGGGTAGCGCAGGTGGTAGTGCGGATGGGCGCCCATCAAGTGCACGACGACCAGCTTGCGCGCGTGCGGGTCGGCGAGCGCCGAACGCAGCGGCGCCAGAACCGCGTTGTCGGGCGACGCGCTGGAGCGGCCCGGCGTGCGGTTGATCAGCAGAAGCTCGTCGGCGAAAGCAGCGTGGGTCTGCTCGACCGCCATGTCGTCCTGGTTGCCGATCCACCACACGCGGTAGCCCGCAGCGCGCGCCAAGGCGAGCACGTGCATCGGATTCTTGTTCGACGGATCGCCGAACTGGAACAGATTAGCCAGTGCCGGCAGCGTGGCCGGGTCGGCCGACCAGGCGTTGCGCAGCACGATCAGCCGCTCGGCGAGAGCGGCGCGCTGGGCCGACAGCCGCGGCGTGGTCGCGCGCGCATAACCGTAGAGACCCAGGTTGTCGCGGTTGATGCTTTCGGAGACCACCAGCACCACCGTGGCGGGCTCCTGCGACAGCAGCGATGGCTCGGCCGCCCGGGCCAGTTCGAGCGCCGTGCGGCGCGCCGTCGCGCCGTCGGCCCAGATGGCACGCTGGGCCTGCACCGAGCGGCTCCAGTCGCCCCAATGCAATACCGGGTGCAGGCGGCGCCAGGGCTTGCTGGCGTAGGCGACGCTGCTGGCCAGCAAGGCCAGGACGAGCAGGGCGATGCCCCAGGGCATGCGGCGCCCGCTTGAACGATCGGCCGGGTCGTGCGCCGGCACGGGCCAGACGAACACCGCCAGCAGCAGGCCGGCGACGGCCACCGGCAGCAGCGCGGCCGTGACCGTGCGCCAGTGCATGGACAGGTATTCGGCGCTTTCGCGCGCGCTGGTATTGGCCATCGCGCCCAGCACCAGCGAACTGTCGGGCGCGGCCTGGTAGGTGTCGAAGAGATAGGTGCGCAGCGTGGCGTCGGCCACGAAGGCCATCGACCAGAGCCACAGGGCGACCGAGCGGAGCGTGCGCATCGCCGCACTGCGCAGCGGCCACCACATCCATAGCAGGCCGGGCAGCGCGAGAAACAGCAACTGGCCGATCTTTCGGCCGTCGTGCCCGAGCACGAGCCACAGCCACAGCGTGGCGCTGACCGCGAGAAAGGGCGCAAGCGGCCCGGCGCGCCAGAGCAGGCCGAGCCTGCCCGCCAAAGAACCTGCGCTCATGAGCGCATCAAGGTGCTCTTGCCGAACAGGCTCTCGATCAGGTCGACCGCCACGATCGCCGTGCCGTTGCGCACGTCGAGCGCCGGGTTCAGTTCCATCACGTCGAGCGAGGCCAGGCGGCCGGTGTCGGCGATCATCTCCATGCAGAGTTGCGCCTCGCGGTAGGTCGGCCCGCCCTTCACGGTGGTGCCTACGCCGGGGGCGAGGTCGGCGTCGAGAAAATCGACGTCGAAGCTGACGTGCAGATGGGTGTTGGCGTCGAGCGTGGCCAGCGCCAGCTCCATCGTGTGGCGCATGCCCATCTCGTCGATGTAGCGCATGTCGAAGACCTCGAGGCCGGTCTCGTGCACGAGCCGCTTTTCGCCCTGGTCGACGCTGCGGATGCCGATCTGGCGGACGACCTTCGGGTTGATCGCCGGCACCGTGCCACCGATCTCGATCAACGCCTGCGGGCCGTGGCCGCACAGGCACGCGACCGGCATGCCGTGGATGTTGCCGCTGGGTGTGAGCGTGTTGGTGTTGAAGTCGGCATGCGCGTCGAGCCACAGCACACGCAGCTTCTTGCCGGCTTCGCGGCAATAACGCGCCACCGCGCTGATCGAGCCGATGCCCAGGCAGTGGTCACCACCGAGCAGGATCGGCAGGCGACCGAGCTTCAGCTCGGCGAGCATGGCTTCGTGCACCGCCACGTTCCACGCGACGACTTCGTTCAGGTGCCGGTAACCGTCGACCGGCGGCAGCCACGGGTTGGCCGGGCCGCTGACGTTGCCGCGGTCGAGCACTTCCAGACCGTGGCTTTCGAGCACCTTGACGATGTCGGCCACGCGCAGCGCTTCGGGCCCCATGCTGGCGCCGCGGCTGCCCGCGCCGATGTCGGTGGGTGCGCCGATCAGGCTGATGAGTTTGTTCATGCGGGGTTCGGGCTCACAGGCTGGCGGCAGGCAGGTCCTTGTCGGACTCGTTCAGTTCGAAACCGACCTCGGCTTCGAGGTGGCTCCAGGCTTCTTCGGCGGTTTCGACGAAGCGGAAGAGTTGCAGGTCGAGCGCGCTGATCATGCCGGTCTCGACGAGCTGCTCGAAGTTGATGAGCTTGGTCCAGAACTCGCGGCCGAACAGCAAGACCGGGCGGCGCCGCGACTTGCCGGTCTGGATCAGCGTGAGCGCCTCGAACATCTCGTCGAGCGTGCCGAAGCCGCCGGGGAAACACACCAGCGCCACCGAGCGCATCAGGAAGTGCATCTTGCGCAGGCCGAAGTAGTGGAACTGGAAACACAGCTCGGGCGTGATGTAGGGGTTGGGCGCCTGCTCGTGCTGCAGCACGATGTTCAGGCCGATGCTCTTGCCGCCAGCCTCGAAGGCGCCGCGGTTGCCGGCTTCCATGATGCCGGGGCCGCCACCGGTCACCACGTAGATCGGCGTGGCGAGCTGCGCCGACTTCTGCGTCACCAGCGCCGCGAAGCGCCGTGCCTCTTCGTAGTAGTGCGACATCGCCATGTGGCGCTCGGCCAGCGCGAGCGCGATGGCGTCGTTGGCCGAGCGGGCGTCGTCGAGCAGTCGCTGGGCCGTCTCGCGCGGCACGATGCGGGCGCTGCCGAAGATCACGATGGTCGACTCGATGCCCTGCTCGTCCTGCACCATCTCGGGCTTGAGCAGTTCGAGCTGCATGCGCACCGGGCGCATCTCTTCGCGCAACAGGAAGTCGGTGTCGGTGAAGGCCAGGCGGTACGAACTCTCCGGCCCTTCGTAGCGCGACAGCGGCTGGGTCGACCCGGCATTGGCGTCCTGCTCCGCGGTCGGGAAATTGCGGGTCTTGCGTTGGCTCTGTTTGCTCATGGTACGCAGCTTAAGGCAAGTGCGATGGTGTGTTCCGTCCGGTCGCTGCGCGCCACTAAGATCGGCCGGGCACGCTGGGTGCAGAACGGGAGACGGCGAGTGCCGAAGATTTCAATGGGCGAGGCCCGCGAGCGTGTCAGTGCTGCGTTGCAGCGTGCCGGTGCGAGCCCGGCCATGGCCGACGCGACGGCGCGGGCGCTGGTGCTTGCCGAAGCGCAGGGCATGACGTCGCACGGCTTGAGCCGGGTCGCCCAGTACAACGGGCATTTGCGGCATGGGCGGGT
This sequence comes from Burkholderiaceae bacterium, assembly GCA_040080605.1. Classification (GTDB taxonomy): domain Bacteria; phylum Pseudomonadota; class Gammaproteobacteria; order Burkholderiales; family Burkholderiaceae_C; genus LMDS01. The sequence goes on along the minus strand of JBEBIB010000026.1, from coordinate 75,043 downwards.
CGACGGGGTGGCGCTGCCCGTGGTCGCGAAGAGCAAGGGCGCGGCCGCGGTGGTGGACGCCGGCACCGGCCTCGCGTTCCCGGCCTGCGAACTGGCCGTGACCGAGGCGATGCGGCGTGCGCAGGAATTCGGCATCAGCGTCGTCGGCGTGGTCAACAGCCACCACGCCGGCGTGCTGGTCGATCATTTGCGGGTGGCAGCCGCGGCCGGGTTGGTCGGCCTCGGTTTTGCAAACGCGCCGTCGGCGATGCCGGCCGCCGGCGGGCGCCACCCGATCTTCGGCACCAACCCGATGGCCGCGATCTTCCCGCGCCGCGATGCTGTGCCCTTGATGATCGACCTGAGCCTGAGCGAAGTGGCGCGTGGCAAGCTGATGGTGGCCGCGCAGCAGGGCAAGAGCATTCCACTGGGCTGGGCGCTCGACACGAACGGCCAGCCCACCACCGACCCGCAGGCCGGCATGGACGGCTCGATGTTGCCGATCGGTGCGGCGTCGAGCGCCAAGGGCGCGATGCTCGCGCTCGTGGTCGAACTGCTGGTCACCGCAGTGATCGGCGCGAACTTCGGTTTCGAAGCGTCGAGCTTTTTCACCGACGCTGGCAACACGCCGCGTATCGGCCAGACCTTCATCGTGATCGACCCGGGTGCACTCGCCGGTCGCGACGGGTTTTTCGATCGCATCGAAGTGCTGGTGGCGGAGATGCTGACCGACGATGGCGTGCGACTGCCCGGTGCGCGGCGCGAGTCGTTGCTGATGGCCGCGCTGGCCGACGGGATCGACGTGCCTGACGCGCTTTGGCAGAGCCTCGCCGAAGCTTGATGCGCTCGCTCAGCCCCGGCGTACGCACACCGGGCAATCGGCACTGCGCGCCGTGCCGATCTGTGTCCACTCCATCGCCCGCGCGTCGAGCATCTGCAATTGCCCGGCCAGCGACGTGCCCACGCCCATCAGCAGCTTGAGCGCCTCGGCCGCCTGCATGCTGCCGATGATGCCGACGAGCGGGGCGAACACGCCCATCGTCGAGCACTGCACTTCCTCGATCACCGCGTCCATCGGGAACAGGCAGGCGTAACAGGGGTTCGCCGGTGAGCGCGTGTCGTAGACCGAGATCTGGCCGTCGAAACCGATCGCGGCGCCCGACACGAGCGGCTTGGCGTGCGCCACACACGCGGCGTTCACGGCGTGGCGGGTCGCGAAGTTGTCGCTGCAGTCGATCACCACATCGGCTTCACGCACCAGTTCATCGAGGCGCACGGCATCGACACGTTCCTGCAGCGCGACCACGCGCACGTCGGGGTTGATGGCGTTGACGCTGCTGGCCGCCGACTCGACCTTGGGTCGGCCGACCCGTGCGAGCGAATGCACGATCTGGCGCTGCAGGTTGGTCAGGTCGACCGTGTCGTGGTCCACCAGCGTGAGGGTGCCGACGCCCGCCGTGCCGAGGTACAGCGCCACCGGAGACCCCAGGCCGCCAGCACCGATCACGAGCGCGTGCGCGGCCAGCAGGCGTTGCTGGCCTTCGATGCCGATGTCGTCGAGCAGGATGTGGCGCGAGTAGCGCAGCAGCTGGGTGTCGTCCATGCGCGGAGCATACAAACTAAAACGCCCGTGGGTTGCACGGGCGTTTCGGGTGAGGCGAAGCGAGCTCAGTTGTTGGTGTCGGCCTCGGCCTTGCGCTCGACGGCGGTCTTGCTGACCATCACGGCCTTGCCCTTCAGACGATTCAGCGCCTGGGTTAGCTGAAAGTCTTCGGCACTGCCGAATTCGACCGGCGGCTTCGGTGCGGTGCCGACCTTCTTCGCCATGTCTTCTTCGAGCTTCTTGCGCGCTTCGTCGCGGGCCTTTTCGCGCGCCTCGTCTTTCTGCTCGGCGCCCTGGCCGCTTTGCAGGTGCTTCTCGAGGTCGGCTTCGCGGGTGCGCAGCGCGGCGAAGAGGTTGCCTTCGGCGGTTTCATCCAGCATCACGTCTGGCACGATGCCCTTGGCCTGGATCGACGCGCCGCTCGGCGTGTAATACCGCGCGGTGGTGATTTTCAAGGCGGTCTCGGGCGAGAGCTGGCGCACGGTCTGCACCGAGCCTTTGCCGAAAGTCTGTGCGCCCATGATGGTGGCGCGCTTGTGGTCTTGCAGCGCGCCGGCCACGATCTCGCTGGCCGAGGCCGAGCCTTCGTTCACGAGCACGATCAGCGGCACGCGCTTCACGGCGTCGGGCACCTTGCGCAGCGGGTCGGTGCCACCCCGACGCTGGTAGTACTCGGGCGAGGCCTTGAAGGTCTGCTTCGAATCGGCGATCTGGCCGTTGGTCGAGACCACGACCACGTCGGTCGGCAGGAACGCGGCCGAGATGGCCACGGCGCCTTCGAGCAGGCCGCCCGGGTCGTTGCGCAGGTCGAGCACCAAGCCCTTCAGATTCGGTTCCTGCTTGTAGATTTCTTCGAGCTTGCGCGAGAAGTCTTCGACCGTGCGGTCCTGGAACTGGCTCACGCGCAGCCACGCGTACCCCGGCTCGACCACCTTGGAGCGAACGCTCTGCACGCGGATCTCTTCGCGCACGATGGTCACCGGGAAGCTGCGGTTCTCGGTCTTGCGGAACACCGTGAGCACGACCTTGGTGTTGGGCTCGCCGCGCATGCGCTTGACGGCTTGGTCGACCGTGAGGCCCTTGACCAGCGTGTCGTCGATCTTGGTGATCAGGTCGCCGCTTTTCATGCCGGCGCGGAACGCGGGCGAGCCTTCGATCGGGCTGACGACCTTGACCAGCCCGTCTTCCATGCCCATTTCGATGCCGATGCCGACGAAGCGGCCGGTCGTCGATTCGCGGAATTCGCGAAAGCTCTTCTTGTCGAAGTATTGCGAGTGCGGATCGAGCCCGGCGACCATGCCGCCGATGGCGTCGCTGATCAGCTTTTTCTCGTCGACCGGTTCCACATAGTCGGTCTTGACCATGCCGAACACGGCTGCCAGTTGTTGCAATTCTTCAAGCGGCAGTTGCGAGACGCCGTTGCGGGCCGTGGCTTGCAACTGCATCGTGGCGAGCGCACCGGTGACGGCGCCGACGGCGAGCCAGCCTGCGACCTTGAGTTTGGCACCCATCAACGACCCCTTGTGCTTGGCTGCATGAACGTGATTCAAATGAAACCTCAGTATATTCCTGCGACCCATTCTCAGAGTGGCGGCAGGCCGGGAAAGTTGCACGCCGCCCGGTGAAACCGGGTTGCCCGTGGCTCGCAGCGTCGTGATCTCGCGCGGCCGCTGGTAAGGGGGCTTACGCCGGTCGGCGCTGGCCGGATGCAGAGATTCGGGGTGGTGCGAGCCGCCTTCCATCCACATGCTGGCGAAGCGGCGCTGGTCAAGCGTCGCTGCGTGTAAAGAAGTTTGCGGGTGGCAGGGGCGGCGGACAGCAGGGCGCGCCGCGGGCGCTCAGCGCCGGAAAAGCTCGTCGAACACGTCGCCGGGCACGGTGTCGGCCGGCGCTTCGCTGACTTCCAGCCCGTGGGTCAGCTCGAACGACGACATGCGCCAGCCGGGATCGACCGGTTCGCCATCGGCTGCCGCGGGGCGCGCGGGCAATTCGTCGGGGTACACGAACTCACCCAGCGGGGCTGCTTCCGAGACGCGCCAGACGCGTCGGCGGACTGCACTTGCACTTTTTCGTTGAACCATTTCGAAGCTCCCACCTGAACAGGAATCACAGGTTGATGCCGGGGCCCGACTTCGCCGCAACAACCATGCCACTTTTTACGACAGTCCGGGGTGCGTGGGAATCCCCTTGATTGCGGAAAGTCGACAGGTTTCGCACAGCGCGCGCACCATGGTGGCGGTCTGTGTATCTGCAGGTAAGGCGTTTGGCCGTCAGCCGGGCGGCATGCGCCACGCCGCCGCCTCGTGGCCGGCGGCGTAGTGGTTGTTGGTGGTGGCCGGGTCGCGGTTGACCAGCGCCCGGGCGTACATCGGGTGGCGCATGCTGCGCACCTCGTGCTCGAGGGTGACGAGCACGTCCCCGGTGTCCAGGTCGGTGATCTTCTCGAAGCGGTACTGGCTCTGGTTGCTTTCTTCGCTGATCAGGCCGCGTTCAAGCAGCCGCCGGTGCACGCCGGAAAAGTCGGCGACCGCGATCTGCACGTGGTGGCCGTCGTAGGCCGCCACCGGGTGGCGCGTTTCACGGAACACCAGGCTCTCGCCGAGGCCGGCCGGCACCCGCGCGAAAACACCGCCGGCGTCTTCGCCACACCGGGCCAGGGTTGCGAGCACCTGCGTGTAGAAGCGGGCGATGCGCTCGGCGCTGCCCGGTTGGGTGTCGATCTCGACATACGGCATGCCCAGCGTCATGCGGTCGAAACGCGGCCCAGCCGCTCGGCCAGCGCGTCGAGATCGCCCATCACCAGGCCCGTGGTGCCCCGCAGCACCTGCGCCGGGCCGACCGGCAGGTGGAACTGGCAGGTGCCGACATTGATCCAGGCGTTGTCGACCCCGGTCACCAGGTAGGGGTCGCGCGTCAGGCCCAGGCCCATCACGTAGAAGACGATGGCCAGTTGCTGGTCGGGCACCCGCAGATTGACGTGACCGAACTCGACGATGTTGCCGATGTCTTCGGCGCTGCGGTCGTAGCGTGACGCGGCGGGCGGCTGGTCGTTCATGGCGGGGCCCTCGGGTTTGTATCGGCATCCAAGCATGCCAGAGCAGAACCGAACGGGTACAGTCGGTTTCTGCCCCTTCGCGACCCCGGGTCGAAACGATGAAGACCACTCCCCGTCCGGCTGCCAAGCCCAAGCCCAAGGCCAAGCCGCAAGCCAAGGCCAAAGTGTCAGCGCCCCGCAAACGAAGCAGGAAATCGGCGACCAACGTCGCCATCGCCACCGAGCTGGCGCCGGCTGTCGCGATTGCATTGTTGGACAAGACCGAACAAGCGCCCGGCGCGGCGCCGCCGGCGCTCGACGTTCTGGCTGCAGGGGTCGCACCGTCGGACTCCAAGGGCAAGGTTCGCGTGCAGCTGATGTTCGAGAACGGCGCCGTTCTTCCCGTCGAAATGAGCATCGCCGCAGGCGCTGCCCTGTCCAGCGGGCTGGCCGACGAGCTGCCGGCCAAGAAGTAGGTTTCGATCGAATGTCCGGTGCCGCTCCGGGTGCAAAGCGCTTCGGGAGGCTCGCTTTTGTGCCGCATTTCGGCTGATCGACGCAGCCCCCTCGCCTGTAGCCTGCCAGAGTCCAAAGTCGAAGCCCCCACATGCTGCCCGATTCGCTCGCCGTTGTTGATGACGATCTGGAGTTCTCGGAATTCCTGACCCAGTACCTGCGGGGCGAAGGGGTCGACGTGCACGCTTTCGGCGACAGCAACGAACTGCTCACGCACCGCGCGCCCTACGACTTCGACTTCTACGTGCTCGACCTCAGCCTGCCGGGCGTCGACGGGGTCGAGCTGATCCGCATCCTGCGGCGCCGCACGGCCGCTGGCGTGCTGGTGGTGTCCGGCCGCCTCGCCCCCGCCGTGTTCGACGAGGTGATCAACGCCGGTGCCGACATGTACCTCGCCAAGCCGATCCGCTTCGAGCAGGTCGCGCTGGCCGTCAAGGCGGTGTACCGGCGTGCCGCGGCGGCCAAGGACCAGGTCCGGAGCTGGAAGCTGGACCTGCGCGTCAGTGAACTGGTCGCGCCCGACGGCGCCCAGGTGTCGCTCAGCGGGACCGACCTGGCCGTGATGAAGTGTTTTCTCGAAGCCCGGGGCGCCACCGTGTCGCGCGACACGCTGAAAGAACGTCTGGGCCGCGCCGAGACCGACGAGTCCGACAACCTGCTCCACGCGACGATCTACCGGCTGAGGCGGCGCATCGAGCGTGCCACACCCGCCATCGTGCCGCTGCAGTCGCAGGCGCGCGTCGGCTACGTGTTCAAGGCCGAGCTGCTGCCGGCTTAGTTCCCCAACTAGGCCGCCAATGACTGCGGTATGACCAGCCGCAGTGTCAGCCCCGGCGTCGCGGCCTGCTGCTGAACCTCGACCGTTCCGCCGTGCATCTCCATGATGCGCCGCACGATGTAGAGCCCGAGCCCATGGCCGCGCGGGTTGTGGACATGGTTGCCCCGCGCGCCACGCGTGAACAGGCGGGGCAGCAGCTCCGCCGGGATGCCCGCGCCCTGATCGCGCACATCGATGAGCAGGGCCAGCGGCTCGTCCGATTCGGCAACGTGCACGACCACGTCCGACTCCGGCGGTGCATAGGCCAGTGCGTTGGCGATCAGGTTGCGCAGCGCCAGGCGCATCAGGCCGGCGTTCATCGAGGCGGTGCGGGTGTCGGTCGAACGCTCGCGCCGCACACGCTCGCGAGCACCCGGGTCGACGTCGCCGATGGCGAGCGACACGAGGGTGTCGATGTCGATGTCCTGGCGCGCCAGCGGGGCCGTGCCGCCGAGCAGCACGGCGTCGGTCAAGGTGTTGTCGAGCGCCGAAGTCACCTGCGTCAGCACAGACTTGGCGCGGTTCAGGCGTGCCGACGCTTGTTCGCGGTCATGCTGCCCCTCGGTGAGCGCCTGCGACGCGCTCTGCAGCGCAGCCGACGCGTTGTTCAGCGGCTGCCTCACTTCGTGTGCCAGGGCTGCCAGCATTTCCTCACGTTCGGCCAGCAGGCGACCACGTTCTTCCAGCAGGGTGGCCTGCTCCTGGACGCGCAGCTCGGTCTGCGCGCGGTGTTCGTGTTCGCGCGCGAGAGCGGCGCTGCGCTCGAGCTCTTCGCCACGGCTTCGTTCCAGTGCAATGCCGATGTAGCCCAGGTTGCCGAACAGCGCGGCCACCAGGCTCGCGAGGAAGGTGAGGGCGAAGTCGAGCGTGCCCGCCATCGCGCGCGCTTCGTTCCACGAGAGCAGCACGGCCGTCAGCCGCACGGTCAGTGTGATGGCGAACAAGGCATAGGCGCCCGCCAGCATCGCCGCGCTGCGGTAGCCGGCGTCGCGGTACAGCTGCCATGCCAGCTGACACAGCCAGAGACCACCGCACAGGCTGGCCACCAGCGCGACGGTCAGGCGAGGCCCTTCTGCCGACCATGAGAGGTAGGCCACGAGGTACAGGGCCGAGAGCAGCACGAAGGCGGCGACCGGGCCCGACGCCTGTTCAGGCCGGCCGAGTTCGCGCCGCAATGCCAGGCCGCGCAGCAGGTAGCCCGCGAACATGAAAGGGTTGGCGACCACGAAGCTGAGCCAGGGCGGGATCTGTTCGCGCAGCCCGATGAGGATGAAGCCGGCGCCGTACAGAAGGCCGCCGCCGCACCACAGGCCCACGGACGCGCGGTCGTGGCGTTTGTGCAGGATCGCCCAGGCCGTGGCGGGCAGGGCGACGAACAGGAAGCCCACCACCAAGAATGCGGTCTGCGCATGAATCATGGTGAATTTTCCGCGGTCGCGATCACGCGTGGTCACCATAAATGCGCCGGGAATCCGGTCCACGCCATGAAAACGGGGGCTTGGGCCTCGGATTGGCCAGTGTCCGTGCCGTGCACCTGTTCACAAAGCGTGCGCAAAACGGTCCGGGCCCAGGCCGTTTCGCGCAGAAGCCACAGCCAGCGCTCAAGATCACAAACCTTTGGACGAAATCACAACTGACTTGACGTCGATCACGGGCTCGCCATGCCGATCGATCGCGCGTCATTCGCAGCACCCAAAGGATCACCATGTCACTTGCAATCGCGCAGACCGCCGCTCTGGCCCGGTCCCGAACCGAAGACGCCGTCCGCGACGCCGGCTTCTTTGCCCACCACGGCGTCTGGTCGCCCGGCGTGCGCCTGTTCCGCACGCTGAACTTTCGTGCCAAGGCGCTGATCGTCTCGGTCGTCTTCCTGGTTCCGGTGGTCGTGCTGGGCTGGAGCTTCCTGACCGAGAAGGGTGCGGCGATCGAGTTTTCGGCCAAGGAGCGTGTCGGCGTGGCCTACGTGCGCGAAGCGGCCCCGCTGGTCCGGCTGGGCCAGGCCTACCGCATGCATGCGCTGCTGGCGCAAGCCGACGGCCATGCGTCGCCCGCGCTGGCCGAGGCGCGCCAGGCGCGCGACGCGCAGATGCAAAAGGTCGACGCCATCGAACGCGCCGTGGGCGCTGATCTGGGCACGGCCAAGGCCTTCGCTGCGGTCAAGGCCACCGCCGACGCTGCGAGCAACGCGACCCCCGAGAAGACCTTCGCCGCGCACTCGGCCTACGTCGATGCCGTGCTGGCCCTCATCGGCCAGGTCGGCGACGGTTCGAACCTGACGCTCGACCCCGACCTCGACACCTACTACCTGATGGACGCCTCGCTGGTGGCCGTGCCTGTGCTGGCCGAGGCGGCCGCCAAACTCAGGGGGGCGTCGGCGGCCGTTGCGGCTTCCGCCAAGCCCGCCAGCGACGACGCGCAGCGCGTGATCATCACCTCGTCGGTCACGACCGAGTTGTTCGAAGGCCGCGTCGAAGCGGCTCTCGACAAGATCTACGGCGTGCATGCCGACTACAAGGTCGACTTCAAGGCGGCTGACTTGCTGCCCCAGTTGCGCGAGTTCCGCGAGGCTGCGGTCGGCGGCAAATCACCAAGTGCATCGCTGGTCCAGCGTGGCACCGCCGTGGTCGATGGCCTGACCGGCCTGCAGGGCAGGATGATCGAGCGGCTCGACGAGCTGCTGCAGGTCCGGGTCGATGGCCTGGCACGCCAGCGCAACCTCACGATGGTGGCCGTGTCGCTGGCACTGCTGCTCGGCGCCTACCTGTTCTATTCGTTCTACCTGGTGACGCAGGGCGGCCTGAACGAAGTCAAGCGCCATCTGATCGCGATGACCGGCGGCGACCTCACGACCAGCCCCAACCCCTGGGGCAAGGACGAAGCCGCGGCGCTGATGATCTCGCTGCACGACATGCAGGCCTCGCTGCGCAACATCGTGTCGCGGGTGCGTGGTTCCTCGGAATCGATCGTTCATGCCAGCGGTGAAATCGCGTCGGCGTCGATGGACCTGTCGGCGCGCACCGAGCAGACTTCCGCCAACCTGGAAGAGAGCGCGTCGTCGATGGAAGAAATCTCGTCGACCGTCAAACACACGGCCGACAACGTGCGCGAGGCCGCCGCCGTCGCTGCAGGCAATTCGCAGGCCGCGGAGCGTGGCGGCACGGTGATCGCGCAGGTGGTCAGCACGATGCAGGACATCAATGCCTCGTCCAGGAAGATCGGCGACATCATCGGCACCATCGACGGCATCGCATTCCAGACCAACATCCTGGCGCTGAACGCCGCCGTGGAAGCGGCGCGTGCCGGCGAACAGGGCCTCGGCTTCGCGGTGGTGGCCAGCGAAGTGCGCAGCCTCGCGCAGCGCAGCGCCCAGGCCGCGCGCGAAATCAAGACGCTGATCACGACGAGCGTCGAGCAGGTCGAGGCCGGCACCACGGTGGTCAAGGGCGCCGGCGCCACGATGCAGGAGCTCGTCGACAACGCCCGCCGCATGAACGACCTGTTGTCGGAGATCTCGACCGCCGCATCGGAGCAGAGCAACGGTGTCACGCAGGTCGGCGCGGCCGTGAACGAGCTCGACCGCATGACGCAGCAGAACGCCGCGCTGGTGGAGCAGACCGCGGCCGCCGCATCTTCGTTGAGGGACCAGGCGACCGGCCTGGCCGGTGAAGTCGACAAGTTCAGGCTGCCTTGAGCGCTCAGATCTGAGCGACCGAACGCGCGCCGCAACCATCTGAGGCCGGGCACCCGAGCCGCGTGACGTCCACGCGGCTTTGGATGAGGGAAACCGTGGCCCCGAGTCGATGGCCAAGGGCTACCATCGCCTTCGAGCCTGCCATGCGAATCCCCTGCCGATGTCCCATCGAAGCAGCGACGTGGAGCAGGCCGCACGCGATGGGAGACGCCTATGCGTCGGCAAGGGTACTTTTTCCGCCAGCTGGTCGGGTTGATCGCCTTGGTGGCGGTGCCGCTGCTCGCGCTGATGGCCTACAACCTCGCACATGAAGCGCGGCAGGCCCGCCAGTCGGCCTACCAGGCGGTTGAAAACCTCGCCACCGGGATCGGGCACGACACCGACTCCCTGCTCGTGGCGACCGAACAGTACCTGGTCTTTCTCGCCGCACGGCCGCTGGTGAAAGCGCTCGACGACCAGCGTTGCGATCCGCTGCTCGAGGGCGTGGTGCAGCGGCGCCAGCACTTCGCCAATGTCTTCGTCACCGACCTGGTCGGCAAGCCCGTCTGTTTCTCGGTGAAAGGCCCCGGGCCGGTTCCCGCGAATGTCTCGGGTTTTGCATGGTTCCAGCAGGCGGCGAACAGCGACGCGATGGTGCTCAGCAAACCCTTCGTTGCGCCCGTGGTGCAGCGAACGGTGGCAGCGATGAGCCTTCCGTTGCGTGACGACGCGCGCCGCAGGATCGGCACCGTGACCGTGCTGCTCGATCTGGAAAGTGTGCAGCGCACGTGGGACCGCAATGTGCTTCCGCCTGGCAGCCGTCTCACGCTCTTCGACCAGGACGGCACGATCCTCGTGACGAAACCCGACTTCGCCACGCTGGTGGGCCAGGACGCGAGCGCGGTGATCGCGACCGCGCTGCGGGCGAACCCGCAGGGCGTGGGTGTTGCGCCCGGCATCGATGGCGTCGAACGTGTGTTCGCGCTCAAGCCGATGGCCGCCGGTCGCTGGCAGGCCGCCGCCGCGATCCCCGCGGCCCACGTGTTTGCCGACTACCGCGCCCAGTTGCAACGCAACCTGGTGGCGGGTTCGGCGGTGGTGCTGGCGGTTCTCGGCCTCGCCTTCCTGATGGCGCGGAGGATGTCTGCACCGCTCAGCGCCATCGCGAAGACGGCGCGCGATGTTGCCCGTGGCGATCGCGGAGCGCGCGCCGAGGAGGCGGTGCCCGGCGAGTTTCACCACGTCGCTCGAGAGTTCAACGCGATGCTCGACGCGCACCAGCAGTCGGAAGCCGAGCTGCGCGAATCGGAACGGCGCTATGCCGACCTGTTCGCGAATGTCGACATGATCTCGCTGATGCTCGATGCGAAAGGGTGCGTCACCTACTGCAACGACTATCTGCTGAAGCTGACCGGCTGGTCGCGTGAGGAGATGATCGGTTGCGACTGGTTCCGCACACTGTCGCCGCCGGAACGCGCCGACATCCCCGCGATGTTCGAAGACGCCATGCAAGGCCGGCGGACGCCGCGCCACACCGAAACCGAAATCGTCACCCGCTCGGGCGCCCGCCGCATGGTGCGCTGGCACAACTCGCTGCTGCGCTCGGCGAGCGGCGCCATCGTCGGCACGGCCAGCCTCGGCGAAGACGTCACCGATGTCCTGCAGGCCAGCCTGCGCGAACAACGGCAATCCGACTTCTACGCCGCGCTGTCGCGCACCAACGGCGCGATCGTTCGCATGTCGGACCCGGCCACGCTGTACCCGGAGATCTGCCGCATCTGCGTCGAGCACGGCCACGCCAGCATCGCCTACATCTCGCTCGTCGACGAGGGCCTGGTCAAGCCGGTGGCGTGGGCAGGGCCGGCCGAGGCCTTCGTCAGCGGCTTCAGGGCCACGCTCGACCCGGCGGTGCCCGAGGGACGTGGCCCGACGGCGCAGGCGGTGCGCACCGGCAGGCGGCAGGTCTCCAACCACTACGAAGACGACCCGAGCACGCTGCCGTGGCGCGACCGGGCGGCTGCGATCGGCACCAAGGCCGCGGCCGCGTTTCCGTTCCGGCGCGGCGGCGTGGTCGTCGGCACGCTCAGCCTGCACATGACGGTGAGCGGCTTCTTCGACGAGCGCCTGATCGATCTCGTCGAGGAAATGACCAGCGACATCTCGTTCGCGCTCGACAACTTCGAGCGTGAACTCGCCCGCGCTGCCGCCGTGCAGCAGGCCGAGGCCGACTACGCACGCTTTCACATGCTGTTCCAGACCGCGCCGGTGTCGATGTCGATCGCCAGCGTGGCCGACCAGCGCCTGCTCGACGTGAACGAAACCTACGGCGCCTTCACCGGGCAGCGTGTGCCCGAGCTGATCGGGCGCCATGCCTTCGAGCCGGGCCTGTGGCCCGGTGAAGAAGAGCGCAAGGCCTTCGTCAAGCAGCTGCGTGCCGACGGCCGGGTGCGCAATTTCGAGATGCGCGGCACCGACGTCTCGGGCCGGCAGCGTGACTACCTGTTGCAGGCCGACCTGATCGAGTTCGACGGCCAGCCCTGCGTGCTGACGATCGCCAACGACATCACCGACCTGCGCGAAACCCAGCGCCAGCTCGGCGCGCAGGAGATGCAGCTGGCGGGCCTGGTCGAGACGGCCATGGACGCGATCATCTCGATCGATGCCGGACACAAGGTGCGCTTGTTCAACCAAGCAGCTGCGGAACTCTTCCAGATCGCGCCGGCCGAAGCGATAGGTCGGAACATCGAACACTTCATTCCGGCCCGGCTGCACACCGCCCACCGCGAGCACGTGGAGGGTTTTGCCCGCACCGGCAACATGGCCCGCCGCGCGGGTGGCCTGCACACCCTGGTCGGGCTGCGCGCCGACGGTTCCGAATTCCCGATCGAGGCGTCGATCTCCAAGCTCGGCGAGGGTGACGCCGTGTTGATGACCGTCGTGATCCGTGACGCTTCCGAAATGATGCGGGCGGCGCAGGCGCGCCTGGCGCAGGCCGTGGCCGAGTCGGCGAGCCGCGCGAAGACCGACTTTCTCTCGCGCATGAGCCACGAACTGCGCACGCCGCTGAACGCGGTGCTCGGCTTCTCGCAGCTCTTGCAAGGTGATCGCACCGACCCGCTCTCGCAAAAACAGCACGGCCAGGTCGAGCACATCCGGACGGCGGGCTGGCACCTGTTGGCGCTCATCAACGACGTGCTCGACGTGTCGAAGATCGAGGCCGGCCACGTCGACGTGGAGAAGCGCAGCGTCGATCTGCTCGAGCTGCTCGAAGAGGTGCTGCGCCTGAACGACGGGCCGGCCCTGCAGCAAGGCATCACCATCGAGCCGCTGTACCGCGGGGGCGATCGGGCCCGCGTGTGGGCCGACCCGATCCGCCTGCGCCAGGTGATGATCAACCTGCTGTCCAACGCGATCAAGTACAACCGCCGCGACGGCAGCGTGCGTGTCGAGGTGCTGCGCGACGCTGAATTCACCCACATCGAGGTGTCCGACAGCGGCCTCGGGATGACCGCGGAACAGCTGCAGCATCTCTACGAGCCTTTCAACCGCCTGGGGCGCGAACGCGACGGCATCGAAGGCACGGGCCTGGGCCTGGCGCTCACGCGGCAACTGGTGCTGTTGATGCACGGCAACATCGACGTGCGCAGCGAAGTCGGCGCGGGCACGACGATCCGGGTCAGCCTGCTCACGCACGCCGCGGCGCCGCCGCTGAACCCGTTCGCACCCCCGCCGATCCCGCAGGCGCTGGCCAGCGACGACGTGGCGCCCAGCGGTGTGGTGCTCTACATCGAAGACAACCCCGTGAACCTGCTGCTGGTCGAGCACCTGCTGATGCGCTGGCCGCAGGTCAGGCTGACACAGGCCGAGACGGGCGCTGCCGGCATCGCCATGGCGGGGGCCGTGCAACCGGATCTGGTGCTGCTCGACATGCGCCTGCCCGACATGGACGGGCTCGAGGTGCTGGCCGCACTGCGCAGCGACGAGCTGACGAGTGGCTGCCGCGTCGTGGCCCTGTCGGCGAGCGCGATGCCTGACGAAGTCACCGCGGCGCGCAAGGCCGGCGCCTTCGACTACTGGACCAAACCACTCGACTTCGAACACTTTCTCGGCGAAATGAAACGCCTGCTGACCGCGCCGCAAGGGCCGGCGTGACGCCGCGCGCGGTGCCGGTTTTGCCGCCGTGGTACATCCACCTCCATGTACGACCACAACCAGCTCGACGTTCCCGACTCCTTCCTGGCGCTGTTCCTCAGCCGCGGGCGCCTGCGAGCCGGCGCCACGCGCGAACACGTGACCGCCCGCTATGAGTCCTGCGAAGACCTGGCCCAGCACCTTCTCGAGTTCGCCCGCGCCCAGCACCACGACGCTGGGCTGGCGCAGCCAGACGTGCTCGAACGGTGCCACCGCGGGCTGCTGGCGGGGCCGTCGGGCGTGAGCGAAGCCGAAGCCGGCTGGGTCGTGCGGCGCCTGGCCGAACTCGCGGACTGGCCCGGACCGCAAGCCGAGCCGATGCCCGACTCCGGCTGAGCGGGTAGCGCGGCGGCGCTCACCGGGCCGGCTGAGGCGCCGCGGCCGATGCCGCAGCGGCGGCAGACGCGCTCATGGCTCCTGCACCGGCCGCGATGCCCAGCGTTGCCGCGACCTGGCCGCCGGTGCCTTCGCGGGCCTGCGGTTCTTCGGTGCGGATGCGCTCGGCAGCGATTCCCAGCGTGCCGAGCTCGGTGCTGATCGCGCTGGCACGTCCGGCCGCGAGCGCGCGCAGGCGCGCCGGGTCGACCACGTCTTCGTCGAGCAGGCGCTGCAGCATCAGCGCGTGCACGTCGGCGCCTTTGAGCCGCGCCATGTCTTCGGCCGACAGGGTCTGGGCCGTGGGCTTGAACGTCGAAGAGAAGCGTGACACCAGCCGGCCGGTCGCGCTGGCCGGCGGCGGGTTGGGGTTGGCCTGCAGGAAACGTTGCTGCAGCGACTCGAGTGCTGCTGCGCCGAAGCGTTTGGCATAAAGGCGTTCGAGGGCTTCGCGCGTGGCGGGCTGGTCGGTGCTGATCGGGCCTGGGTCTTCGCCTTCGGCCAGCGTGCGGCCAGCGTCCTGCGCCAGCGCACGGCGCAACTGCAGGCCCTTGATCGCCTGGGCATCGGCCTTCAGCGCGTAGTCGGCGCGCACCGACAAGCTGATGCCCGGCCGCCTGGCCATCAGCTTCGCCAGGTTCGCCAGCTTCTCGCGCTCGGGTGGCAACAGCCGGGCCGAGCCGTCGTCGAACACGATCTGGTCGAGCTTCTCGCCGCTCACCCCCAGCAGCGCGCCGAGCGCGCGGAACGGCGCGGTGACGACCTTGGTCAGCACGTTGACGATCGCTTTCCAGACGATCTGGCCATAGCTGAAGCTCGGGTCGTCGAGGCTGCCCGACACCGGCAGGCCGAGGTCGATCTTGCCATCGGCGTCTTGCAGGATCGCCAGCGCCAGGTCGAGTGGCAGGTTCATCGCACCCGCACTCTCGACCCGCTCGCCCAGGGTCAGCTTGTCCATGACGATCTGGTTCTCGCCGGCCAGCTGGCGCTGCTTGATCTTGTATTCGAGGTCGAGCGAGAGCTTGCCCGATTCGATCTTGCGCCCCGCGAAGGTGGCGGAGTAGGGGGTCAGCGTCGTCATCTCGACGTTGCGGAACACCACCTTGATGTCGGTGAAGCCGGTCGGGTCGAACAGGTTGATCTGGCCGGCGGCACGCGCCAGGCCGTAGTCGTCGACCTTGCCGTCGAACTCGAGCTGGGCCGGCGGCCCCGACTGGCTCGACAAGCCGACCATGGTGCCCTGCAGTTCGTGGATGCGCGCGCCGAACGGCAGCGCCAGCGACAGGTCCGAGAAGTCGAGCTTGCCGTTGACCAGACGAACCCGCTCGACGTCGACCCGGTACGGCGCGCCGGCTTTCGGCGCCGCGGCCGGCGCCGCCGCGCTTGCGGTGGCGGCAGGCTTGGCGAGCCGCGCGATGTTGACGCTGCGGTCCTTGAAGATGACGAGCTTGCTCACCAGCCCGTCGAGCAGCACCTCGCCGACACGAAGCCGGTCTTGCGTGGCGCTCAGTTTGGTGCTCGACAGCGACTTCCAGCCGAGCACCGGCTCGTTGTTGCCCGCTTCGTTCAACTGCAGCGCCTTGACCCCGAACGTGCCGTCGTAGGCCAGCTTGCCGCCCTTGTAGCGCAGCCGCCCTTGGGTGCTGGCCAGGCCGTCGACGAGCACCAGGTTGGTCGGCTGCGCCAGGAAAGGCTGGGCCGGCAGCAGGGCCAGGTCGGTCAGCTTGAGGCTCAGGTCGGCCGAGGGCGCGAACGGAGACACCCGCCCGCTGGCTTCGAAGCTGCCGCCCTGCTTGACACGAAACCGCAGGCGCATCGGAAGTTCGGCCTTGGGGTCTTCGCTCAAGCCTTCCAGCGCGGCACTCAGGCCTTCGATCGCCAGCGTCGCGGGCGGGCTCACCGACTCGTCGCGCAGCGCCAGGCCGAACGGGTCGATCTCCAGCTTGCCGATCTTGTAGCGCCAGGGTTTTTCGGCTGGCGCAGCCGCAGCCGCAGCCGCAGCCGCAGCCGCGGCAGGGCGGGGCGGCGGTGGCGGCTTCGCGCCGGCAGGGCCTGGTGCGACCCGCTTCAGCGCGCCCAGCAGAGAGATCTCGCCGTTGGCGCTGCGCACCACATCGGTTTGGCCACCGCTGAAGGCGACCCGGCCCAGCGCCAGCTCGCGCTCGGCCAGGCCGATGCTGCCTTCCTGCACCTCGAGTGCTGCGAGCCGCAACCAGCCTGGCGTGTTCGCGCCGCTGGCGATGGCCAGATCAGAGATGCGTGCGGCCAGGCCGTCGACCCGTGCGTGCGCGGTGCCCGCTCCCACTTCGGCCTGGGCCTTGAACTGCAGCTTCAACTGCCCCACCGTCGCCGCCAGCGGCGTCACGAAACCACGGTCGAGCAGCGACAAAGCCAGGCGGTCGACGCCGACCTGGCCGACCTCGACCCGCCAGGGCCGGGTGGCTGGCGCGGTGGCGGCAGTGCGTGCGGGTGCGGCCGAGGCGGCAGGCGCAGCGTCGGCGTGCAACCAGTCCAGCAGTTGGGGGCGGCCTTCGGCGTCGAGTTCGACCGCCACGCGCCCGCCTTCGACGCTCAGGCTGTCGAAGGCCAGCGTATGCCGGCCGAGGTCGAACTTTCCGCCGCTGGCACGCAGCGTGTCGAGCGTAATCGCCGGGGCCGTGTCGCGCACACCGCTCAGCGCGAGCTTGTCGACGCCGGCGTTCAGCTTGTCGAGGCTCAGGTCGAACTGGCGGTTCGCGTAGCCCACGCGGTAGGCCAGGTTCAGCGCCACGGTGCCCTGCGGTGGCGCCATGTTCAGGCGACTTTTCAGGTAGGGCCAGAGGCGTTCGATGTGCAACTCGTCCACGGCGATCTCGCCGGTGGCGGTCACCGGGTTCAGGCTGACGTTGCCTTTCCAGCGCACGTTCGCGCCGATGCCGGTGCGCGCCGACAGGCTGTACGCACCGCGGTCTTCGGGCAGCGTCGACAGGTTGTCGAGCTCGAGGTTCAGCGCGTCGACGGCGGTCTGGAAGCCGCCGCTCACGCGCTGGTCCGAGAGTTCGACCCGCCCTTGTTCGAGTCGCAGGCGGCGCAGCAGCAAACGCGGTGGCGCCGCGTCGGGTTGGTCGGCGGCGGAAGGTGGGCCGGCCAGTGCATCCACGAAGTCGAGCCAGTTCAGGCGGCCGTCGGCCCGCAGCTCGACATGCATGACGGCTTCGCCGAGCCGGATTTCGTCGACGACCCAGGCGCGTTTCAACAGGCTGCCGGCATCGAGGTCGAGGAACAGCTGCTTCATCGACAGCAGCGGCTTGCCGCCGGGCTCGGTCAACGAAAGCCCGCGCACGTCGACCGCCAGGCGCAACGGGTCGAAACGGGCTTGCTCCAGCGTCAGGTGGTGGCCGGTGCGGTCGGCCACCACCTTGGGCAGCGCCCACTTGGCCAGCGGTTCGAAGCCGAACCAGCCGAACAGGAAATAGGCGATGACGAGCCCGCCGAGCGTCCAGGCGCAGACACGAAGGAGATTTCGCGGGCGGAGCAGCATCTGGGGTGCGATGCGTCAGTGGGGGTGAGGGGATCGAGACCCGCGCCGGGTTGGTCCGCCGACAGGAATCGAAGTATGGCCGGCGACCCCCATCGTTGCTGGCGTTTCGGGTTTTGGCGCTGAGCAGTTGCCCCCAAAGTTGCCCCCATCGCGTTTGCTTGTGGGGCTGGCAGTCGCCGGTTGAAAGAATATATCCAAACGGATATCATTTGACATGAAGTCGATACGCTTCCTCGGCGACTCGCTCAAGCGCCTGCGCGAGTTCCCGGAGGATGCGCGTCAAGACGCAGGCTATCAGCTCGACAAGGTGCAACGTGGTGAACAATCCGACGACTTCAAGCCCATGCCGTCGATCGGCCAGGGCGTCGAAGAGATTCGAATCTGGGATGAGGCCGGCACGTTTCGAGTGATCTACACGGCGCGCATTGGCGACACGGTCGTCGTGCTTCATGCGTTTCAGAAGAAGACGCAAACGACGAGCAAGCGCGACATCGAGCTGGCGCGAGCGCGGTGGTCGCAGTTGAAGAAGGAGCAGTGAATGAAGACTTCGAAAGCACCGGCTGACAAGTCGGAGAGCTATGCGTGCGTGTGGGATGCTATTGCCGACACGCCTGAGCAAGCCGCCAATCTGCGCGCCCGCGCCGAGCTGATGCGGCAGATTGCGGCCATCGTGAAAGAGAGCGGTTGGACGCAAGCCGAAGCCGCCGGCCAGTGCGGCGTGACGCAGCCACGCATGAACGACTTGCTGAGGGGCCGCGTTTCGCGTTTCTCGATCGATGCGTTGGTGAACATCGCGACGGCGATTGGGCGGACGGTGCGCTTCGACCTGCAAGCTGCCTGACCGCAGCGCTTTCGAAGCGCTCTGAGTCGCGGCGCCGCTGGCAGCAGGGTCAGACGGTCCGACCCGCCCACGCATCGCTTGGGCTCGAAGAACCGCCGAAAGTTGAAACGATGCGTGACGCGCCGATGACGATTCCGAGACGCCGTGGGATCGTATCGGACATCGAGAGATCGCCCGAGACTTTGAACCCCGGTTCGACCGACGCTTTCGCGCATTGAAGTTCGGCGGCACGATGCCCTCATGCGCATGCCGTGGGTTAAATCGAAGGGCGAGCAACTGGATTTGCTCGATGCGACATCGTTCGCGTTGACGGACTGCACTGCGACCAACAACGTCGGCATTGAAGCACGTGAGCTCGATGAGCAACAGCCTTCGACCTCGCGCGACATCCCGGCCTCCAATGTCTTCGCTTGGCAGGCACTGGTTGTCCCCATCGATGATCTGCAAGAAGACTTGGACAACCCTCGCACCGAGTTCCCTGAAGCCCGGCTCGACGAACTCGCTGAGGACATCCGACAGAACGGCATCCTTCAGCCGATCGTCGTGCATCCGGCCGACGCTTCAGGCCGCTATCGCATTCACTTCGGCGCCATGCGGCTGCGCGCCGCCCAGCGGGCAGGGCTGCTGCGCGTTCCCATCGCCGTTCGTGCCGCCGCCGCCGATCCCTACGCGCAAGTTGCCGAGAACCAGAAGCGCTGCCCCCTGTCGCCGCTCGACCTCGCGCGCTTCATCCGCGGACGTGTCGACACCGGCGACTCGAACGCGACGATCGCCAAGCGGCTCGGCATGGATCTGACTTCCATCGCACACCATCTCGCGCTGCTTGAGTTGCCACCCGAACTCGACCACGTTCTGAAGACCGGGCGCTGTACCTCACCGCGAACGCTCTACGAGTTGAGCAAGTTGCATGACGAGCAACCGGACCGCATCAATGCACTGGTGACCGGCGAGGGCGAAATCACACGCTCGGCCGTTGCAGCGCTGCGAGCGGCTTCGGCCTCAACCAGTGCGCCGAATGCCGCCTTCGCAAAGCGTTCGACTTCCTTGGTCGAGCAAGCCAATGCCGCCTGTGCGCGCCTGGAAGTGCTGGTCATTCGGATCAAGAAATCCGAGCCCGCACAAGCGCAGCCCGAACTCGCCGCATTGCGGCGTCGTGTCGCCGACTTGGCCGATCGACTGGCGTGAACCGTTTGCTTCAAGGGTCGGACCGTCCGACCCACCCCCGATCACCTGACAGCTGTGATCGTGCAGTCACCTTGAGAACGGAAGAGGCGCTCGATGACGAGGATTGAAAAGGATGGATGGCAGGATAGGCGGCCCGCCAGTGAATGGACGCCATGCGGCATCGCGCTCCAGGTTTGACATGGCGAGCGCGTCGCGTGATCGCGTGACGATCGACCTGCGCGGCATCGGTGATGCCGTTCGGGCGGCGGCGGCCTACCGCGGCATGGGCGTCGCCCAACTCGTGCGCCGGGCTGTCGTCCTGAGTCTCGACCTGCGTGCAACGGCATCGGTGACGGCGGGGTCTGATGGTCAGACTCCGGGGCGGGCCCAGCATCGAGAGACCGCCAAGCTGACGCTGCGACTTCCTCAAGCCCATGCCGACGCGCTGATGTTGAACGCGAGTTCGCTCGGCCTGTCCTACGGCGAGTACGTGGCGCAGCTGGTGAACGGCAGCCGCTTGCCGCAGCCCATCGCGGAGCGCCAAGCCGATCGCGCTGCGCTGCTCGCGTCCAACGACCGCATGGCCACACTGTCGACCGATCTTGTGGCACTCGTCAGCCTGCTTCGCCAATCGAAGGTGGAGCAAGCAAGGCCGTACCGGGATCGCTTGGAGTCGGCCGACTCCGAGATCCGCCGCCACCTTGATCGCGCCTCAGCGCTGATCGACCGACTGTGAAGGAGATCTGCCATGCCCAGCACCATCGATGGCCTGCTCGTGCAATGGGGCGACAGGCTGTTCTATCCCTCGAACCTCAGCAAGGCACCGCGCACGCCAGCGCTGACAGGCCTGGCGGTGCAGCAGCGTGCTCAGGTCTTGCGCCAGCGCATCCTAGCAACGGTCGTGCGCCGCGCGCCGCAGGTGATGGTCAAGGTCACCGGTGGCGGGCGCGGCATGGGCGCCATCGCGGCGCACCTGCGCTACATCGCCAAAGCGGGGCGACTGCCGATCGAAGACGACCGCGGTGCCGTACGTGAAGGCAAGGAGGCCTTGCGCGCCATCGCCGATCAGTGGCGGCTCGGCGGCACGCGCATCCCGGAGGTCAGCGAACGCCGCGATGCGTTCAACATCATGTTGTCCATGCCCGCCGGTACCGAGGCTCGCGTCGTGCTGCAAGCCGCGCGCGAGTTCTCCAAGGCCGAACTGGCGCATCACCGCTACGTGATGGTGCTGCACAACCACCAAGCCAACCCGCATGTGCACATCAGCGTGCGGGCCGAAGGCCGGGACGGGCAGCGCCTCAATCCGCGCAAGGAAGATCTGCGCCGCTGGCGCGAGACCTTCGCCGAGCGGCTGCGTGGTTGGGGCATCGAGGCCGAGGCCTCGTCTCAGGTCACCCGTGGGACGCGGCATCGCAACGAACGGGTGTGGGAACGCAAGACGGCGCGCCCTCGCGAACCGCATGCGACGAAGGCGGAGGGGTTGCCAACGGGTATCCGCAAGCAAGCCTTGTGGGCTTGGGCCGAGATCATGCGTGCGCTCGCAGCGTCGCCGGAGGTGTCGGATCGCGAGCTTGCTCAGTCGATCAACCAGTACCTCCAACGCGTGCCAGCGATTCAGGCCATCCGTCGCGACCAGACGCGACAGCGCGACCTGCCCGGCATGAGCCGATCACTGGTCATGCCGCCGGCGATTCAGCGCAAGGGGCCGGAGATCGAGCGGTAGGTCAGGGCGACGAGAGGTGCGCTCATCGGGCGTCCGCTGCGCGAGCTCGCGCTCGACCCGGTAGATCGCCGCGATGCGCTTGAGCGCCTCAGGCGCGACCGTGCTCAATGCCCCGTCGAGCAACAACTCGTCGAACTTGCGCCGCGCGTGCGCCAGGCAGCCCGCGGCGATGCGACCGGGCACTGCGGCGATCACGCTGTCATAGGCCTTGTATTCGTCGCGCACCAGCGAGCCGCGCCAGCTTCGCTCCCGCGGGTCGTCGTCGTCACCATCGCCCAGGAAGGCCCGCGGGAACTGCGCGCCGCGCCCGACGCAGAAGTCGTAGATCACTCCGGGCACCGGATCGAAGGCCCCGCGCGCGTAGCCGTACACGTAGGCTCGCTTGGTCTTGCCCGCCCCCGGGTCCAGCATCGCCACCGGCGTCTCGTCGGCATGCAGCACCGCGGCCGCCAGCACGAAGCGCTTGTGCGCCTCGTACAGCGGCTCCAGCGCCGCGCCGGCGCGCCCGGACCACGCCGCCAGCGTCGAGCGCGGCGTGTGCACGCCGCTCCTGGCGGTGATCGTCTCCTGTCGGTAGTACGGCAGGTGGACCACGAAGCGGCTGATCAGCGTGTGTGCAAGCAGCCCCGAGGCGGGCATGCCGCCGTCTATGATCTGCGGCTCGGCTGCTTCTTGCACCAGGCGCTCGCAGCAGCGGCACGCCCACTTGCCGTAGATATGGCGGTGCACGAAGAACTCGGCCGGGACGATGTCCAGCCGCTCGCTGATGTCCTCACCCACGCGTTGCATCGGTCGGCCGCAGTCCGGCGTCGGGCAGGTGGTGTCCTCGGGCTCGTGATGATGTTCAACGCGGCGCAGGTGATCAGGCAGCGGTTGGCGCCGTGGCTTGCGCTTGGCCTGACCTTCTGGAGGTCCGGCGGCCTCGCCGCGGGCCTGCTGCAGCCGCGCCAGCAGGCTGGCCTCGTCCTCGGTCAGCGTCTCCTCGAAGAGGGCGCGCTGCTCGGCGCTCATCGCCTCGGTCTTGGCACCGAAGCGCCACGCCTTGTGGCGTGCCAGCTCGAACGTGAGCTTCTCGATGCGCTGTTGCTTGAACTGGTTGTCGCGGGTCAGGCGCTCGATGCGTTCTTCGCGCCGCTCGATGTGCTGGTCCTGTTCGCGCAAGCGCGCGAGCATCTGAGTTGCGAGCGCGGCGACGACCTCGGGCGCCAGACCTTGCAGGTCTTCGGCCTTGAGATCGTGCAACTCGCGCATGCCGCCATCTTGCCAACGCATGGTGGCCGTGTCACCCGGACTTGTTCTGCCAACGGCTGTGCCGTGTCTACAGTCGTGTGATGACGCTCATCTCGGGCAGGCGCTGCCAGGGCAGACCGACCACCAATGCATCGAACTGCGCTTGAGTCAGCGCCAGCGGCTCAGCGCTTTGCGCAGCGCGCGGCCAGACGAAGCGGCCGGTGTTCAAGCGGCGCGCGGCGCACCACACGCCGAAGCCGTCGTGCACGAGCAGCTGGATGCGCGTGGCGCGCGCGTTGGCGAACAGGTAGCCATGGTGCGCCCGCGCGCTGCCGAGTGCGTACACGACGTGTGCCATCAGGCGCTCGGCACCGGCACGCATGTCCAGCGGCTGCGTGCACAGCCACAAGGCATCGATGCGGATCACCGCAGCAACTCGCGCAGCCAGGCGGCGCAGTCGCCGGCCGCCGACAGCGGCCACAGCACGTTGACACCGAGCGAGCCGCGCTTGAGTTCGATGAGGATGCTCTCGCTCGGCGCGGCCGCCTTGGCGCGCGGCGGCATCGGCGCCGGCGCCGGCAGCGACAGCTCGACGAACTCCGGCGCCTTGTGCGCAAGCGGTGTGGCCGGCCTCGCCGTGCCAACCCCGCGCCCGCGCCGCCATTGATGCACAAGGTTGTCGTTCAGCTCGAATGCGCGAGCCACGGCTGCCACCGATGCGCCGGGCTCGGCGCACGCCGCCAGAACCCGCTCCTTGAACTCCAGACTGTGACGCCGCCGTGGCGCTTCCTTGCTATGCATTGATGTCCATCTACGCTTAGATGGACAGCATCGTCACCGTCACAACCTCGACGTTCAAGGTGGGATGGCTGGCCGCTTACCCTTCGACGACCCCTGTGTCGCACATCTAGACTCCGATCGACGAGCACCACCCGCCCTGCCAACGCCGCAGCCGTCCGTTCACCCAACCGAGTCTTGAAGAGGACACCATGACCAGATTCGTGATCGGCGCCGACGTCGCCATCCACCTGGCCCAGCTCAAAGCCGTGGTGCGGACCGAACACCAGCTGCTGGCACCCACGCTCATCCGCTCGCAGGTGTTGGCAGATCTCTACAGCCGCGTCCAGCGCGGTCAACTCGACCGCAAGACCGCTGAGCACCAGCTCGACCACCTGCGAGCCCTCCGGCTGCGATTGCTGGGCGACCGTGTCCTGCAGGGGCTCGCTTGGAAGATCGCCGACCAACTCGGCTGGCCCGACACCTTCATGGCCGAATACATCGCCCTGACGCAGCTCCAGGCCGATGCCTTCGTCTGCATGGACCCCGAGCTGGCCCATGCCGTCAGCGACATCGTGACCGTAGCGCCCATCGACGACCTGATGGCAGGCGCCCAGCCCCGGTGACCTCGCCCGGAGGCACTACGATTGTTGGCGCCGACAGCAGCCTTCAGTGGGGCAAGTTCAAGTCCAAGAGCCGCCAGCAAAGGCGCATCCGCATGCGCCGGCCGGCGGTCCAGACAAAAATCTGGAGGGAGTCAAGACCTGAACTTCAAGCTGTTCGGCGAACCTGTCAGCGGCCAGTTTCCTTCAGGTAGACAGTTCGGGTGGGCACCGCAGTATTGGAGAAGTCCGTGAACACGCCATCGACGCCGGCCCTGAAGTAGGCGAGCAGTTCCGCCGCGGGGTCGCCATTGAACACGCCAGCCAGGTACTTTGCCTCGTTGCGGAACGTGTAGACGTGGACGAACAGGCCGGCCTTGTGCGCGTCGGCGAGCAGGCTGGTCGGCACGGCGGAGTTGACGCCGGCGAATGTTCTGGTGGGGCCTGTGAGCTTCATCACCTGCGGCTTCCAGGGGCCGATGCCGTCCGCATAGGTCTTGATCTCGGCCAGACCAGTCGGGCTCAGCATGACGTCAAAGTAGCGGCCATCGCCGTTGAGCGTCCAGCTGTAGGGGCGTCCATCGACGAAATTCCAGTAGTCGGGCTGCTGATAGATCATCGCACCCGTCTTGTAGTCCACATCGTTGCCGTCGATCAACTGCACCGCCGTGGCGGCCATGCCTACCGAACGCATATATTTCAGGCTGGCCGGGTCGAAGGACTGCACGAAGATCGGCGCTGTCTTGCTGTTCAGATTGTTGTCCTTGAGCAACTTGACGACCGCGTCCTCAAACGGATGTCCCGTACCAGCGATGTCGCAGCCATTCGCAATGGCCTGGGCGTTGTTCCAGTACGGATTTTTGGTCTCGGGGTAGACCGAGATCGTGCGCCCGGTCAGAGTGCTCTTGGCCTTTGCCAGGTCGATGATCTCCTGCATCGTCAGCATCGGGTATTGGCCGTTGAGTGCACTCGGGCGCAGCGCGGCGGCGTCGTACGTTGTGCCGCCGATCCACTGCTTCAACTCGGCCACGGTGAAGTCGGTGATCGACCAGTCACCGGTGTGATCCTCGCCATCAACGACAAGCGACTTCAGCACCGACTTCGGGTCAGCAGGGTCGGTGCGGTCGCTGAGGTACTGCGCCGGGCCGCCGTAGGTCGCCAAGCTGTACGTCACATTGACCAGAACGCCAGGAACGGTGCGCTTGCGCGCGGCCACGGTAGGATTTGTCTTGGCGATCTCAGCGATGTTGGTGTTGTCGCTCAGCCAGGGGTTGTGGCGAGCCACCAGCACGCAATCCTTCGTCAAGTGCAGGTCTTCTTCCAGCGAGTCCGAACCCGCATCCACTGCAGCCTCGTAGGACGGCAGCGTCTCCTCGGGGTACAGGCCAGGCAAGCCGCGGTGCCCGATGATCAGCGGCACTGCGCCGTTCAAGGTCGGCAGCGGGGAGGGGCTGTCGCTGCCGCCACAGGCGGCCAGCACTGTCACCATGGCAAGTGGTGCCGCTAAGAACATCGGGCGGCAGGAAAAGAAGGCACTGTTTGATTTCATGGTTGTCGCAAGGGTCCGGAAAGTCCTGATGTTCGAACGCCACTGTGACTGTGTGATGAAGGCCGGGCCGGCTCACCCCGATGCACATCCACCTTGGCGACTCCCAGCCTTTGCTGCGCAAGGTGTTCAACCCCCAGCCGGTGTTCTCCACGCCACGCAGTCCGGCCGCCGATCCCGCCTACGCCAAATTGCTCTGGCCTATCGTGGAATTCAGTGCATTGACCCAGCCCGAACCCCTGGCCTCGGCCGATTTTCGCTCCACCCCATACGGCAGCGCAGCGGTTTATGACGACCCTGCGAACCGTTTGGATCACAACGAGAAGGCACTCAAGGTCACGGTGCGCGTCAACCCGGGCGAGATGCTCAGCGTGGCCATCAGCTTCGAGCAGCACTGCGATCGCATCTCCACCACTGTCACATCCTTGAACACGAGGACCACGAAATGATGCAGCCGTTCGTGGTTCTACCGGATGAACTCCATGCCTTCATGGGAGGCAAGCGGGACTCTCATTGATTGCCAGGACCGGTCCGTAACATCCGCGTAGCTGTCCTGAACGCCGGCTTTGTGACGTGACTGTTGTTCTCGGGCGCATTCAGATTCAGTGTCGGTCGACGTCGGTTTCTGGGAATCGCGACTCGTTGATTGCAAATGACGCGCGGTCGTGAGCCTGTCGTTCAAGTTCGCGTCGGCGGATACCGCACGATCCAGAGCGGACCCACTGCATGTGAAGGAGTCACCACCCAGGCCTGCAGCCGCGCGCGTGACTCCTTCGTGCCACGTCAGAACAATGCGGTCGAAGCACAGGCTGGACAGCGGCGGCAAGATGACGGCACCCTTGCTGGGTGCGACGGTTCCTGTCGCACGCGACCGTCGTGCAAATTTCAACGCCGCCGGCCGCACACTTGCTGGGCGGTGCATCAAGCCAAATTCGAATGGCCGCCGGTACCGCCCCAATCAGAGACCCAGCGTGCGACGCATCGCATGGGCTGCGGTCGCTGCACGCGCTGGCCAGACGCGCAAAAGCTGTACTCAGTGGACTTGCCGGTCGAGGCGGCCTGACACGCGCCTGTCAAGAAGGTCACCTACGATGAGTGGCTCTGGTTCATCGAGGCGATGACACAGGCCGCGAGAAACACTTGCGACGCACGAACAACAACTAGAAATGCGTCGTGCGGAACCGCGGATCGTCATCGCCACGCTGAATTCAGGGCACCTTCTTTCCAGTGCACGTCGTCATCGCAAGAGGTAAGGCGTTGTCGAACCACGGTGGCTGACAATCGCACAGGCGTCTGGGTGCGTGTCGTTCCCGGCGGTGCCGACTGCAGAGGTGGATCGCGCGGACGTGATACGACAGATTCAGGATTTCAACGCCGGGCGCGACCCCGAGCGGCTGGCGTTGAAGTACCGCGCGATGCACGCCAGCCCGTTCGCGTTTCTGCGGGGCTCCTGCCATCTTTTCTACGACCGCCTGCCGCGAAGTGGTGTGTTCAAGACGGCACCGCTGGCCTGGGTGTGCGGCGACCTGCACCTCGAGAACTTCGGCAGCTACAAGGGTGACAACCGCCTGGTCTACTTCGACGTCAACGACTTTGACGAGTCCGCGCTTGCGCCCGCGAGTTGGGACCTGGTTCGCTTTCTGACCAGCTTGCGAGTCGGCGCCGAAGACCTGGCGCTGAGCGACTCGAAAGCGCGCACCCTGTGCCAGACATTCCTGGACGCCTATGGCGCGGCCTTGACGCAGGGCAAGCCGTTTTGGGTGGAGCGGGACACCGCACAGGGATTGGTGCGCGAACTGCTCGACGGCTTGCGCGATCGCCCGAGGGCCAGGTTTCTGGATTCACGCACCGTCGTCAAACGCGAAAAGCGATTGCTGCGCGTGGACGGCAAGAAGGCGCTGCCGGCATCGGCGGCGCAACGCACGGCGATCAAGGCGTTCATGCGCGAGTTCGCCAAGAGCCAACCCGATCCGGACTTCTATGCCGTCGTCGACGTGGCACGCCGCATCGCCGGCACCGGCAGCCTCGGCGTGGACCGTTGCGTGATCCTCGTGCGCGGCGAGGGATCGCCCGACGGAAACTACCTGCTCGACCTGAAGCAGGCCCTGCCGTCATCGCTGCTGCCGATCCTCAAGGTGCCGCAGCCCCGGTGGAAGACACAGGCGCATCGGATCGTTCAATTGCAGCACCGCCAACAGGCCGTCTCGAGTGCAATCCTGCATCCGGTGCTCGTCGATGGGCGCCCCAGCGTTCTTCGCGCTTTGCAACCGGCAGAAGACCGCGTCGCGCTGACCCAATCGCACCGCACCTTCGCTGAACTCGAACAGGTGATCGGCACGATGGGCCGCCTCGTGGCGTGGGCGCAGCTGCGCAGCGCCGGACGCGAAGGCTCGGCGATCGCCGACGAGCTCATCGCGTTCGCGCAGCGCAAGAAGTGGAAGACTCAGTTGCTCGACGCATCGCAAGACTGTGCCGTCCAGGTGCGCAAGGATGCGAGAGTCTTCAATGTCGCCTGGAGCGATGGGGCATTCGGTGCTTAGCTGACCGAGCGACGGCGCAGCAAGCCCCGGCGACGCTTTAAGGCCCACCGAGAGGATGGCAAGACAGCACGACATCGGCTTCGTCAGCGAGGTACTTCCGCTGTGGGCTTAGGCATGCTTCAAGAGGTCCACCTCGCGTGCGATGGTCGGCGATTGGACCGCGAGGTCACGACTCCGGTCGGACCCGATTTCGACTGAAGCAGAGGCGCCCTCGACGAAGCCGACTGTCATGGTGTTGTCATCTGCGCACCCGACCATCTGCGACGGCGCGTCTTTGCGCAGTTCGTCAAACCAAGACCGGGACACCCATGAACGAAACGTCGATTTTCCGACTTGTCTGCGCGCGTGCACCGCAGAAGTTTGCCACTTGGGCATTGACAGCCGTACTGGCCACGTGCCTGCCACTGGGGACTGCGCTTGCACACGACGACGAGGACAACGCCGAACCCTATGCCATCGGCTTGTGGGGCGACTTGCCCTACAACGACATACAGGCTCAGGTTGGCGTTCCCAATCTGATCGCCGACATGAACGCCCACAAGCTCAAATTCACGGTGCATGACGGCGACCTCAAGGGCGGTAATGCCGTCACTGGCTCGGTGACTCCGACGGACTGTAGCAACGCTCTCTACGCTCAGTCGCTAGGGTTCCTGAATTCACTCAAGGCGCCGGCGATGTTCACTCCCGGCGACAACGACTGGACAGATTGCGACCGGCCGAAGAACGGCGGCTACAACTCGCTGGAACGGCTCGACTATCAGCGCCGCGTGTTCTTCTCGACGCCCTATTCTTTTGGCCAGCGACGCCTCTTGCAGGAAGTGCAGACTGGAGCCCCTTACTGCCTCGACGCAAAGGGTAACTCTGTGCCTTGCGTGGAAAACCGACGCTGGGTCGTCGGCAACGTCGTGTACGTAACGCTGAACATCCAGGGATCGTGCAACAACCTTTGCGATACCGCCCCCAATCCCGCCGAGTACGCAGCACGCAATGCCGCAAACATCGCGTGGATGCAGGAGGCGTTCGCGCTCGCCACACAGCGCAAGGCTTCAGCACTGATGATCATCTCCCAGGCCGACGTTGGGTTCGACTCGCACAGCTGGGACGCACCGAATCGGGATCCGGTCACGCTCGTGCAGGCCGGTGCCGATCCCGATGGATTCAGGGAGTTCCTGTTGGCTTTGCGCCAGCAAGTCATCGCCTTTCGGAAGCCGGTGGCCTACGTGCACGGCGACTCGCACTACTTCAGGATCGACAAACCTTTCCTCGACGCCAAGGGTCTGCGTCTGGAGAATTTCACCCGTGTCGAGACGTTCGGCAACAACGCGGCCAATGGGCTCAACGACGTTCAATGGGTGAAGGTCCTGGTCGATCCCCGCAACCGCGAGGTGTTCTCGTACGCCCCGATGACTGTGCCCGCCAACCGGGTCGCGGTACCGGCACCCTGACGTCGTTCGAAGGCTAACCGTAGCAATCGGCCCGGCGTCACTTCGTCCGGCCCCCAGCGGCAACGCTCAACGCTTTCCGAACTTGACGCAGGCAGCGGTATCAAATGAAAGTTCGACGTTTCGCCTTCGGCGCTGCTCGGTCTCGTCGATTGCTGCAGGTACCGCGCTGCTGGTCTCGGGTTTGTCGTCGCGGCCGCGCGAATCGGCACGCGGTCGCCCGCCCGGCTCGATTGAGCACTTTGCGAGACGAGAGCCGGCGCAAGCTGTCAGAGAAGTCGGCCCAAAGAGCGGCCGAAACCTCGGAGTGGATAGCGGTTGACGAGAAGCTCTTGAAAGTGCTTTCAGCCTTGAATAGACGAGACAATACAGCGCTTGCAAGACTGTCAGCAGGTGCCACCGCACACATCGCTGTAGCAGTTGAAGATCTGGGGCGACAAGTTCCCCAGCTCCTGCGACCGACGATTCTTCTTCGCGTTGAAGCGCTTGCCGTTGGCTCCCTGCTTGACTTGTTTGCAAGGGCCGAAAGACTGTGAGTCAACCGTTTCTTGGAAACTGAAACGAGCCTTGTCGGTGAGTGGATCTCACAGTCTCGCAGGTCAGCTCAGTCGTCGCCACCCTCAACAGTCGGCAGATCCATGGCTAGCGCTGGCGGATTGAACCGCGGGGTGGTCTGCACGGAAAGCCGAAGCTTGTTCTCACCGAACCGAGTTTCAAACGCGGTGGCGAAAGTCTCGATATTGCTCAGACTGGCCACCGTATCCAGGTGCCACCATTCCGCGACCGCGCGATCAGGGGTCACATCCAACAGCATGTAGCCGCGCTTGACAAGATTGATGAACTTGAAGTGCGGGTTCGCCGATCGAAGCGCGCCGGCAATCTGCCCTGTCGTGTCGGTGTCGACGCCGGGCGAGCTGACCGAGGTTCCAACAAATTCGACTGCTCGAGACCCTTCGCCGCTCACCGGGTCGTAGCCACCGTTGGCGACGACCGGGTTGTTCGGGTCCTGCGACAGATCCGCAGCCCACGAACTGTGAATGTCACCGGTCAGGATCACAACGTTGTTGACGGGGGCCTGCCCATTGCCGCCTTTGAGCACCTCGTAAATCCGGTCGCGTGCAGGTTGGTACCCGTCCCACTGGTCCGAGTTGAGGAAGAGCCCACCACCTTGCGCGTTTGGAAGACCGTAGCCGGGCA
Organism: Burkholderiaceae bacterium; assembly: GCA_040080605.1. Taxonomy (GTDB): domain Bacteria; phylum Pseudomonadota; class Gammaproteobacteria; order Burkholderiales; family Burkholderiaceae_C; genus LMDS01. Next base: position 44,276 of record JBEBIB010000026.1, on the reverse strand, counting down.
CTTTCAGTTGAGCAAACATCACCCCCTGGCCCAGCATCTTCCACTTCGCGGAGCTTGTCCTGAGTTTGCCGGACAGCCATGCCTCCTCATCGGAGCCCAGCAGTTGCCGTGCTGGGTCGAGAAACGCACCGGTCTGAGTGAAGGCGGGGCCGAAGGGCGTGCTGATCGTGCCTTCCAGTTGCTGCGAGCGGGCGCCGAGGCGCTCTTCGAGCATGATCAGGTCGGCCAGGTCACCGTAGGCATAGCTGCGATTGTTTCGGCGGAGGTTTGCCGGATCGACTTGACGAACTGGCATCCACTCGTAGTAGGCTTGCAGCGCGGCGGCGACTCGCGCGGCCCAGAGACCTTCGGTTGCGGGCTGGTGGTTCTCGGCACCGTCCTTCCACGAGTTATTCGCGGTCTCGTGGTCATCCCAGATGGCAACCATCGGATGCTGGCGATGCATCGCCTGCGAATCGACATCCCGCTTGTACTGCGCGTGCCGGGCACGGTAGTCTGCCAACGAAATCATCTCGGTCGGCGGCTCGGGGGTCCGAACCGAGCCGTACTGGCCGGCACCGTACTCGTACAAGTAGTCGCCCAGATGCATGACGAGGTCGAGGTCGGCGCGCTGCGCGATGCGCCCGTATGCATTGAAGTACCCATAGGCGTGGTTCGAGCAGCTGACGACCGCCATCCGCAGACGCTCTGTCCGACCCACAGGCAGAGTCTTCGTCCGACCCACAGGCGACCTTGCATCGTCGGCGATGAACCGGTAGTAGTAGGTCGTGTTCGGGCGAAGGCCGATCGCGTCGACATTGACCGTGAAGTCGCGGGCGGCGCTCGTGACGGTGTGGCCGCGAAGGACGACACGCTTCATGCGCGGATCGGTCGCCACCACGTACCGCAGCTCGACACGCTCTTTAGATCTTGCGTGCTCAGCCGGGGTCACCCGCGTCCACAGGATGACACGATCAGACAACGGGTCACCGCTGGCAACACCATGCTGAAAGAGGTTGGCCCGTGGCTTCTCCTGGCCTGCCAGACTGAGCATTGGCGTCGCCGCCAGAGCGGCTGCGGCAGTACCGGAAACCTTGAAGAATCCGCGACGGCTGGTGCCGACGGTCGGAGGCTTTACTTTGGTAGGACGGCCCATCGATACAACTCCTTGAAGCAACGGTTGCGAGTGCCAGTACCCCTGGCTCGCTCGCGTCTTGCGACGCCTTAGCAGTATCGATTTGCCGTTTGACAAGATGAAGACAGCAGCATGATTCTGCTGACCTCCACGCGACAACGAGCCGCCCAAGACCGAGCCCGCTCAACGATCTCCACCAGGCAGCCGCTCTGGTGATAACTCCATCGCACCGCGACTTCATGCCGTTTGTCGGAACGTCTCGCTGTGGATCACCTGATCCGAATGCGGCATAAAGAGCAATGACAGCTTCCTTTGGACTCACGGCGCAATCTCTGAAAGTTGAGTGGCTCGTGATCGTATTGATGTTGTCGCTGTCGGCTGGCCGAAATCGGACACCTTCAGTTTGCGTTTCCACAACGCTGTGATCGGAAGAGCTTCGCCACGCCTGACGTCGTCCAAGAATGAATCGACGCCGAGTAGCAACGAGAAACCAAGTGTGGCCGATGCCCCATCGGTAAATGAACGCGACACCGAAGGTTTGGCACGAAGCGCAAACAGCGCCTCATTTGGCAGGACGTCAAGCGCGTCTGTGTTCACTCCATGCGCCACCACCGACCGATTGCGACGCCGATGCGCGGATTGCTGATCTGCCGAGCATCGATCGCAAAGCCTTGCCAGACCACGGAGCCTGTCAAATCAACACTGGTTTTCCACAGGCTTGTCCCCCGTACCTGTGGACAACTTTTTAGCTCGCACCCGCCGAAGCTCGAACGTGCTGATACTTGGGCCGTACCGGCTGCGGCAAGCGTGCACTCGCCGTGTCGATCGCAAGCAAGGCGTCCGGCAACGGGACCCGCAGTGGTGCAAGACGAATCGTGCCAGCGAAGGGTGTTCAGTGATCGCCGCCGAAAGCGCCCATCTCGGTGCCCAAAGCCACCGCGGGAAAGTCGATCAGACCCTGGCGGCGCAGATGCTCGAAGGTGGCGGGCGCCAAGCCCATCGCACGTGCCACGCTTTCGAGCTCGACGATGTTGCGGTGGCCGTCTATCGTGGCGAGCAGCGCTCGCTGGACGCGATCGCGCTTCGTGTCACTCGCTTCCAGCCACTGGCGCGCAACTGCGGTTTGCGTCGGGGTGGGCAGGTGGTTCATCGGAGGCTCCTCGGGTCAAAACGGGAGCGTGCGCCTGTCACATGACACATCGGTGACAAGCCCATCCGCAAACACGCGGGGCGTGCCGCAGATCACGAGCTCGGCGACGCCGGTGCGCGCTCCCGAAACGACTGCGGCGTGGAAATTCCCTTGTCCACCCTGGCAACTTTGGTGAGCGCCCTCGCTGCGCGAGGCACCGCACGGAAGGGAATCGAACCGGCGGCCGACGTGACCATCGCACGCTGCAGCCGCTCGATTGTCTCAGCCGGCGCCAGGAATTCCAGCCGGCCTCGAGCGTGCAGGGGCGTCGCACCGGGTTGAACGTCACAGCCCGGTCATGCGATGAGGTGAGCATCGTCGGCGATGACGTCGCCCGCCTCGAAGCCCACCATCGACCTGGTCTACTTCAATGCCGGCGGCGGGCACCGCGCTGCGGCGACGGCGCTTGAAGCGGTGATCCGCGAACAGGGCCGGCCCTGGCAAGTGCGCTGCATCAATCTTTTCGAGATTCTCGACCCGCGTGGCCAGTTCCTGCGCTTCACCGGCATGGCCCCGGAGGACGTCTACAACAAGCGTCTGGCCAAGGGCTGGACCCTTGGCTTCGCACAGGAACTCAAACTGCTGCAGGGCTTGATCCGGCTCGGCAACACGCAGCTGGTGCAGCGGCTCGCACCGCACTGGCTGGGCACCCAGCCCGACATGGTCGTCTCGCTGATTCCCAACTTCAACCGAGCACTGCACGACAGCCTCGCATCGGCCCGACCTGGCGTTCCCTTTGTCACCGTGCTCACCGACATGGCCGACCACCCGCCGAACTTCTGGATCGAACCCGGCCTGACCCAGCACCTGGTGTGCGGAACAGCGAAAGCCGCGCAGCAGGCGCGCTCGGCGGGCTGCGCCGAGGCGCTGATTCACACCAGCTCCGGGATGATCATCCGTCCCAACTTCTACGATCCGCTGGTGCTCGACCGCCGTGCTGAACAGGTCCGGCTCGGCCTCGACCCTGACCGCCCCACCGGCGTCGTGATGTTCGGCGGCCAGGGTTCGATGGCGATGCTGGACATCGCGCGGCAACTCGACGACGTCCAGCTCATCCTGTTGTGTGGCCATCACCAGCCCCTGGTGCTCAAGCTGCGCGCGATGAAGTCGACCGCCGCGCGCGCCGTGGTCGACTTCACCCCCGAGGTGCGGCGCCACCTGCACCTGGGCGACTTCTTCATCGGCAAACCCGGTCCCGGCAGCCTGAGCGAAGCGGTGCACCAGGGCCTGCCGATCGTCACGGTCAGGAACGCCTGGACGATGCCGCAGGAGCGCTGCAACACCGAGTGGGTGCTGGAACACGGCCTCGGGCTGGTGGGGCGGTCGATGCGCAACATCCGGCCGACCGTGCTGGCGCTGCTCGACCAGCTCGGAGCGTGCAAAGCGAACGTGCGCCGCATCGACAACCAGGCGGTGTTCGAGGTGCCCGAGATTCTTGCAAGCATCCTCGCCACCGCTGTGCGTTCTTCATCACCGCGTCACCCACAGGTCACGCCGCTGTCATTGGCCTTGCCGAGCATGCCGGTGATGCAACGGAGGGCGACATGAACGATTTGCTCACGCCGACCATTCGGCCACTCGCGTCGAACCACAACGCCGCACGAACGACACCCCAGCCACCACGCGCCGCCGCAGGGTTCGAGGTGTACTGGGCACGTCTGGCGAGCGAAGTCCGCGAGGCACAACGCTTGCGCTATCGGGTCTTCGCCGACGAAATGGGAGCGAACCTGACGCCACTGCCCGGCTCGCCACCCGGCCACGACGTCGATCGTTTCGACGCATTCTGCGAGCACCTGCTGGTGCGAGCGGACGGTGTGGATGGCGAACCCGGGGAAGTCATCGGCACCTACCGTGTGTTGACTCCGGAGGCCGCGCGCCGTGCCGGCGGGCTGTACAGCGAGACCGAATTCGACCTGGAGCGCGTGCGCCCCTTGCTCGGCACCGCGGTCGAACTCGGTCGCTCATGCGTGCACCCAAACTGGCGCGCAGGCGGTGTCGTGATGGCGCTCTGGGGCGCGCTCGGCGAGTTCATGCTCGCCAACCGGCTGAATACGATGATCGGCTGCGCCAGCATCGGCATGCGCGACGGGGGCCACAGCGCCGCGAGCCTGTGGGCGCGCTTGCGCGAAACCCATCTTGCACCGCCCGAGTGGCGTGTCACCCCGCGCCTGGCTTTGCCGGTCGACGACCTGCAGCAAGACCTGGACGCCGAGACGCCGGCACTGATCAAGGGCTACCTGCGCTGTGGCGCCAAGGTGCTGGGCGCCCCGGCCTGGGACCCCGACTTCCGCACCGCCGACCTGCCGCTTCTGATGCGTTTCGACGACTTGCCGGCGCGCTACAGAAAGCACTTCCTCGGCGCCTGATCCGACGCCGCTAGCCACGCCGCGACTTCTCGCGCGACCCAAACACCGTCGTCGAGCGGCAGGTCGTGGCCGGCCGTCGGGTGGGTTCGCACTGCCGCGCCCCAGGCCTGCGCCAGGCGCTGCGAGCAGCGCGGATCGACCAGCCCGTCGGCCGCGCTCGCCAGCACCAGCAGCGGCACCCGTGGCGCTGCCCTGGGCGTTCTGAAACGCGCTGCAGCCCAGAGCTGGCGCAAGGCGTTGTCACGCGACACGGGGTTCTCTAAACGCCATCGCGCCCATCCATCGAGCAGCGTGCACTTGTCCACCGTAGGGTGCCGCGTGGTCATCTCGAGCACTGTCTGTTCGTTCGCCGCCGCGTCGCGCGTCAGCGCCATGCCGAGCAATCGACCGTAGTTGCTTGGCCGCAGCCGCTGATACCACGGGCTGAAAGTGCGTAGGCTCGTGTTGATCAGAACGCAACCCTGCAGTTCGCTGGGTTGCGCGTGGGCCCAGGCAAGCGCCACCATCGCGCCGAGCGACATCGCGAGCAGGTGGTAGGGCGGTGGCAGCCCGCGCTCGCGCAGCGCGGCGCGGCAGTGCGCGGCCATGTCGACGACACGCGTCGGGCTCTGTTGCCCATGGAGCTGACCGTTGCCTGGCAGGTCGAGCGTGAGCACTTGCGCCGAACCGAGCTGCGCTTGCAGCAGCGTCGGGAATTCGCCCCAATGGCGGCTCTCGCGCGTGAGCCCGCGCAGAAGTACCCACGTGGTCATGTCGGCGCCTTCGGATACCAACGCTGCAGGGCCAGTGCATGGTGGCGTTCGCGTGCCGCGCCGGCGGGCAGCCACTCGCGGTGGCTCGACGCGGCGCGTGTAAGGAAGTCGAACCACGCCATGTGCCGGCGAAGCACACGCTGCTGGCGATGCTCGATCAGCGGATTGAATATGCCGTGCCGGCTGAATAGCTGGCGCGGATTCTTCTTGACCCAGAGCCACGAGCCCATCTCGAGCGTGAGTGGCAGGAACAATCGGTCGGGCGTTGCAGTGGCTTGAAGACATAGGTGGTCCCACAGGTCGCCATGAGTTAGGTACTGGCGGCTCTGCGGTTCGAGCACGTAGCGGTGGTGGGCGTGGCTGTCGTCAAAGATCTCGCTCAGCGCGTGCACTTCGGCCAGTTGCGTGATCGGCCGCGCGGTGTGTGCGAACGGAAACCAGATGCGGTCGACGGTGCCGAAGCCCGAGTGGCAATCGAGCGCGATGCTGAACGACCGCGACAGCAGCTCGGCTTGCACCAGGTCACACAGCGCTTGGCTCTCGGTTTCCATCGGCGCGCCCTGCGCTCCCCGGTACCACGGCAGACCAGCACTCGCCCGCTGCCCGCCAATCAGCCACGGCACCGATTCGGTCGCGTCGAGCGGCGCGTTGCGCATCAGGTCGACGCCGTTCGGGTTGGCGCGGGTGCCGCGCCACATGCCGCCCGGGTTGACCACCGGCATGAACACCATGCGCAGGGTCTCGAGCTGGCGTTGCAACACGCTGTCCCAACGCAGCCGGCGCACGAGGCTGCTCAGGTAGGTCAGCACGATCTCCGCGCCGATGCGCTCCAGCCCGTGCACACCGCCGAAGAAGCCGACCGCAGGCGCGGTCGGGTCGGGGTTGCCGAGGGCGACGCTGTGAAGTTGGAGCGGCTGCCCGTGGCACACGACTTCACCGACCACGCGGTGCTCGATGCGTGTGCCACCTTCGTCGACGATGCGTTGCAGTTCGATCAGCTCGGGCAATTCGGCGGGGCTCACACGGCGTCCCACATGGAGAAGAGCAGGGGTGGCCGAGGATAGCCGCGCCAGTCCCACTTGCCGAGCCCCAGGCCGACGGCCTGAGCAAGTTCGACACACGCGCCGCCCGTGACATCAAATCGACACATGACACGGCTAACTTCAAATTCACACTTTGCGAGTTGCCATGCTGAACCGTGCCCGCCCGTTGATCGCCCCCTCCGCCCTCGCCCTGGGCGCGGCGGTCGTTTGGGGTTTTATCGAGTGGGTCGCACTGTGGCGCAGCCGTTGGCGTGAGCGCAAGGCCCCGGCCCTGCGGCGCTGACGGTATCGGGTCGGCGCGTTGATGCCGAGTTCGATCCGATGGCCACCGTGCGCACCATGGCGCTGCAGTAAGTTGAGCTGACGTCGGGCTGTTCGCACAATGCGAAGATGTTTTGGCGAACGCATCGGATGCCGCTTCGTGCACCTTGTTAAATCGAGCTTGAACCGCCCCGGGGTTTTGATGCGGCGCTTTCTTTTGAGCGCGATGGACTCATCATGGATTTGGGCATTGAGGCGTTTCTAACGAGTTCGACCTGCGATCGCGCTTTGTGACAGCGCGATGCAGGGCCTGCACGTGGCTGGCGCAACAACGGGATTTCTTTACCGCCATAGTCGCGGCCGCGAGAATACACGGCATGGACGAAGTCATCGGGCTGTTTCCCATCCCCTTCATGCGCGTGCGAGCAGTGCTCGGTCCAAGCCTGGTTGCAGGTCTGGTCGAGCATTTTGGGGCGGTAGCCAAGACCGCCAACAATGCGTCGCACAATCTTTCGCACACGGAAATGCTCCAGCCTGCGGGCAGCCCGCTGTTCAGCGAGGCAGCCGCGCTGCTGACACCCAAGCTGGTGGGCTTCGGGGCACTGTTGTTCGGCGAGCACCTGGGCTGGTCGGTCAAGGAGATGTGGGTCAACGTGTTGGACAGGGGCGGGCGGCAGGCGATGCACAACCACGCCAACAGCTTCATTTCTGGCGTCGTGTACCTCACGCCGACACATCCCGATGCGCGAACTGTCTTCATGAAGTCTCCAGGGGGGCATGACTTCGCGTTCAAGAACGACCACGCCCGCACGGCTCCAGGGCCCTACAGCGCAGACAAGTGGGTCAGCCCTGCACCTGATCCGGGTGACCTTTTCCTGTTCCCCAGCTACCTCATGCACGCTGTACCACCAAACCCCGGCGATCGGCGCATCACCATGGCGTTCAACGCCATCCCGACCGGGCTGGAATCCTGGGGCTACAAGATCAGCTTCGGCGGCTGAGATTCAGGACAGCCGCTGCGCAAGTGCAACTTTTCATCAAGCTGAAAAGTTCTCCGCGTAGGGTGCAGCTCTTGAAATCCGACCTGTCTCTTTCGGGCCCTGCTGCATACCGCTCGCTGGAGCAATCACTGCTGCCTCGGCTTGCGCTGATCATGATGTTGGCCTCTGGCTTCGCTGGCCTGGGCTACCAGATCGTCTGGACGCACCAAAGCGCGCTGTGGCTAGGGCACGAGTCAGTTGCGGTTCTGGCCGTAGTGACGGCCTTCTTCAGCGGCCTCGGCATCGGTGCGCTGGTTCTCGGTCACCGTATCGACCGAAGTGGGCACCCCGCACGGTGGTACGCGGCTTGTGAGGCGATGATCGCAGCTTGGAGCCTGGCGCTGGCTCTTTTGCTCGCACCGATCAGCGCCTGGATGGTGGCGCTCATCGGGGCCCAGCCGGAGCCCTGGTGGCATTGGACAGTGGCCTTCGTCGGCACGTTTTTCGTCTTGCTGCCGGCCACTGCAGCAATGGGCGCGACATTGCCCGCCATGGAGCGCCTGGTCGCGCAGGTCAATGTGGGCGTGCGGAACATCGCTGCGCTTTATGCCGCTAACACGCTGGGGGCAACGCTCGGAGTGCTCGCCACAGCATTTTGGCTCGTGCCCGCTTTCGGTCTGGTCCGTACCGCGGTCGTGTGCGCGGCGCTCAACCTGATTTGTGCATTGACCGCGTTGGTGCTGCCGACGCAGGCTCGGTCCGCTCCACCATCGGCGGCATCGCCGCTCGGCACCGGGCCGCTGTGGTTGCTGGCAGCAACAGGCTTGCTGGGTATCGCTTACGAGGTGGTCGTGGTGCGTGTGCTAAGCCAGATTGCGGAGGACACGGTCTACACCTTCGCAATGCTGTTGGCGGTCTATCTGCTTGGCAGCGCCATCGGGGCGGCGGCCTATCGACGCTGGCAGTCTCTGGTGGGCGACGCCGGCGTGCTGCAGAGCAGGCTGCTGTGCCTGCAAGCGGCCGCCTGTTTGTTCGGCACCCTGACTCTGTGGGGCGCGGGGCCTTTGCAGCGATTGGTGCACGAAGCGCTTGGCGCAGGCATGGCCTCGGCCATCGCCGCGGAGGCGGCGATAGCGCTGGCCGCCTTCGGGCTGCCAACCCTCATGATGGGTGCGCTCTTCAGTCACCTCGGCACGCGCGCCCGAGAGTCAGGTTACAGCCTTGGTCGAGCCTTTGGGTTCAACACCCTGGGTGCGGCAGCAGCGCCGCCGCTTTGCGGCATGCTTGTCGTACCGATGCTGGGGCCGAAATCAGCGCTGGTGATTATCGCGCTTGGCTATCTGGTGCTGGCCTGGCGGACGGCTGCACGGCGGCCCCTGTTCTGGATCACGGCCTTGGCGACGATGTTTCTCGCCGGGTGGGCGCCGTCGCTTGCCATCGTAGATGTGCCGCCTGGCGGCCGGCTGCTCAGCTACCGCGACGGTGCGATGGCTGCGGTCAGCGTGGTTGAAGACGCTGGCGGTGTGGCCACGCTGCGCATCAACAACCGACAGCAGGAAGGCAGCAGCAACACGCTCTTTACGGACGCAAGGCAGGCTCTGTTACCCCTGCTTTTGCATCCGGCACCCCGGCGAGCCTTGTTTCTCGGCCTGGGCACGGGGACAACGGCCGCCTCAGCCGCAGAGGATCCGACCGTGCAGGTCGACGCCGTGGAGTTGCTGCCTGAGGTCATCGAGGCCTCGGTCCACTTCGCCGGTCCCTTTCGACGCGACGGTATCGAGCCAAAGCTTCACGTCACCGCCGCCGACGCGCGGCGCTTCGTGAAGGCCCCGGGGCATTTCTACGACGTGGTCGTCTCGGACAACTTCCATCCGGCGCGTACCGGATCAGGTTCGCTCTACACCGTCGAGCACTTCGAGGCAGTGCGCGACCGGCTGACTGCGCAGGGCGTCTTCTGCCAGTGGCTGCCACTGCATCAGTTGGACCTCGATACCCTGCGCAGCATCGTGCGTTCCTTCGTCGCTGTCTACCCCGGTGGCTGGGCCATGCTGGCGACCAACAGCCTGGAGACTCCGGTCATCGGGCTTGTGGCGAGACGGGACGCGGCAGTGATGCGGTGGGATGACCTGCGACAGCGCCTGGCGCACCCGACGACTCCGCAACGCCTGACTGAATTCGGGATCGCTGATGAGTTCGCGCTGCTCGGCGGGTTCATCGCCGGCCCTTCCGCCTTGGGCCGCTTCGCAGGCGCTGCGCCGCTGAATACCGATGACCGACCCGTCGTGGCCTACCAGGCGCCGAGGGTCACCTATGCGCCCGCTTCGCTGCCGCGTGATCGCCTTCTCTCGCTGCTGCAGCAGGTCCAACTCGAGCCCGGCGAGTTGGTCGACGCCGGACCCGACACCTCGTCACCGCAGCGCCTGTTGGCATACTGGCGCGCACGCACTCACTTCGTCGAGGTGGGGCAGCGGGTGAAAGCGTCGACCGACCTGCGCGAGATGCTGCAGCAGGTGCGCGAACCCCTGTTGTCGGTGCTTCGAATCAGCCCCGACTTCCGGCCCGCCTACGATCCGCTGCTGCGCATGGCCACCGAACTCGGGCGCAGCGACCCTTCGGCGGCGAAGGCTCTCCTCAGTGAACTCGCCAGGCTGCAGCCGGCACGACCTGACGCGCAGGAAGCCTTGCGCAAGCTGACCGCAGCGCCTTCCTGAGCGCGGCCCCGGCCGGGCGCTCCGAGTCATGGAGTGTTCACGCTGTTGACATGTTGAGTGCCTAACGTCCTTTGCGCAACAACGAAGCTGGCCGCCGCGCCCTGCTGGCGCGGCCCGACAGCGCACCCAGACACCCTGCACCGGAGAAGCACGCATGAATTTCCAGTTCACCAGACACCCGATCGCTCTCGCTGCTGCGGCCGCCTTAGGCGCCGCAGCACTTGGCACGGCCCCGATGCTTGCTGCCGCTGGTGACAGAAGCCAGAAAAGCGACAAAGGAAGCTACCAGGCTGGCGACTTTCATAACCACACCACCTGCTCGGACGGCTCGATCTCGCTGCAGAAACTGGTGAAGAAGTCGACCGAGAAGTCCGAAGGCAACTGGGGGCTCGACTGGTTCGTTCAGGCCGGCCACGGCGGCAACGGCAACCGCAATTGCACGCTCGTGGAGGACGATAGCCTGAGCACGCCTGCGTACCCCTACGTCACCGGCAAGGGGCCGACCACCACCTGGGCCGCCAGCATCGGCGCCGCGAATGTCAAAGGCAACATCGGTGGCACGATCACTCCGCTGAGCACGCTCGCCAATCCGTCCATGTGGCGTTGGCAATCGATTCAGGAATTCTCCTATCCGGTCGTTGAATACCTCAGCGCATTCAAAGGTGTGCCCGTCTTCATGGGCGTTGAATCGGTGGTCGCCGGACACGAGCACACCTCGATGTCAGTCATTACCGGCCAGCTGCCGAATTCGATCTACAGGCAGCAACTGCCTGCCACAGGCCCCTACGCCGCGCTGGGCAGCGCAACAGCATTGTCGCAATGGACCTACTGCTTCGACCGCGGTGACACCGACACCAGCCGGGGTGGTGGTCAGAACTGGGATTGCGCAGTATCAGGCAGCATGAATGCTGCCGGCCCGAATTGGAATGCCACGGCAGCCAAGTTGACGAATAACAGCGGGTTGGCGGGCCACCAGAAGACTGTCGAGGCGGTGAAATGGATGGCGCAGTTCCATCCGACGGGCAGCTACTACGTGCCGGCCCACCTGGAGCGCGCTGGCCCGTTCAACGCTGCCGGGTCGAACGGATTTAACGTCGAACACCTGCGCAACTTCAACAACGCTGGCCGAGACGTTGCCTTCGGCTTCGAAACCCAGCCCGGCCATGGTGCGTCGAGCAACCGAGGCGAATACCGGCCCAAGCGGAACAACTTTGGGACTACCACAGCCCCGATCCTGGTCGATTCGGTCGGAGGAACGACGTTTGGTGGCACCGGCGTCTATGGCGCACAAGTGGGCGGCGTCTGGGATGCCCTGCTGGGTGAGGGCCGCAATTTCTGGTTCTTCGCCAGTTCCGACTGGCACAACCGCGGCATGTTCGGCCCCGAGGACCGTCGCTCGACGCAGGATTTCCAGCCCGGCGAGTACCAGCGCAACTTCACGATGATCAAGGCCACGGATGATCGCGAGGGCAAACGTTCGGCGCCGGTCACACCGCAGCAGATCGTCGATGGCCTGCGCAGCGGCAACAACTTCGCCACCAGCGGCCAGCTGATCGACCGTCTGGCCTTCGTGGTCTGCACAGACCGTTCGGCGAGCGACGTCCAGAAGATGGTGGTCGAAGCCGTCGAGGAAAACGCTGCCAAATTCGAGGACAACTGCGCCACGATGGGCGAGAAGCTGGTCGTTCGGCCGGGTGCTGAGCTCATCGTCGGCATCGCCCTGCGCGACCCGTCAGGGCCGAACTCCTCGCCCTATACCTTTGAAAATCCGTCGCTCAAGCAGATCGGTGTCAGCCAGTCACTCAACATGCCAGTGCTGGACCACGTCGATGTGATCCGCGGCATGGTCGGCGGCTACAAACAGCCTGGCGCTGCCGACTATGCGGGTGAATGGCCCCGTGGCTGGCTGAAGGACGACGGCAGCACGCTGACGCTGGCCGACGTGCCGGCAGCGGCGAAGAACGAGACGGCCGCCGTGATCAAGACCTTCAGCCGCACGGGTTGGAAGAAGGCCGGCAAGGATATCCTGACGATGTCCTTCCGGATCCCCGCAGTGCAGGCCTCGCAGTATGTTCGCCTGCGTGGCAGCAACCTTCCTGCCGCCGTTCCCTACGAAACTGACGCCAACGGCAACCCGCTGTCCGACCTGTTCACGAACGAGAACGACACGAGCAAGCTGAAGATCCCATGCACGGCGGTCGGCACGACCGAGTTCAACGGCTGCCCCTCGCACATGGCAACCGTCAATGGTCAGAAGTACGTGAGCTTCGACGTTGCGGCTTGGGCAGACTTGTGGTTCTACAGCAATCCGATCTACGTTCAGGTGAAGGGATCGACGATGGTGGCTGGCGTCAAGTAAGCCAATCTCGGAACTCAAGTTCGCTCGTTGGGCGCCGCGCAGTATTGCGCGGCGCCTTGTTTCGTTTCAAGACCCTGACCCACATGTCCACAACGCTACCCATTGCTCCACCTGACACCCTGCCGCCGGCACGGCGTGGCGCAACGCTGTCCAACTGGATGCGCGAGCCGCTGCTTCACTTCATCGTCTTGGGGGTGCTTTTATTTGCGGCCGATCACTTCATCGTCGCTCGGGCGCAGGATCCGCGGACGATCATCATGACCACCGATACCGACAACGAAATCCGGCAGTTGTTCCAATCGTCGCGCAGCCGCGCTCCCAATCCGGATGAACTCAAGGCCCTGCGCGAGCGCTGGCTCGACAACGAAGTGCTCTACCGCGAGGGGCTGGCGCTGCAAGTCGACCGCGGCGACACGGCCATCCGCGAGCGGGTGATCTTTAAGGCCCTGAGCGTGGTCGACGTCAATGTCAAGCGACCGGCGTTGGATGATCAGGTCCTGCGCACATGGTTCGAGCGCAACCGCGCCAAGTACGACGACCCGGCGCGCTTTGACTTCCAGGAGGCGGTGCTGGCAGGCGATACGTCCGAATCGGCGGTGCGAGGCTTCGCGCGTACGTTGAACGCCGGCGCTGCCAGCGACGAACGGGCCGGCCTGCGTGTGTTCAAGGGTCGGCCGCATGCGAATCTCGTGCAGAGCTATGGCGCCGAATTCGCCCTGGCTGTCGAGCAGGCCGCACCGGGCGAATGGCGAGCGCTGCGCGGCCGCGACGGCTGGCGCGCGATCCGTGTCGACACCATTACGCCGCCCAGGCCGGCCGTTTTCGAATCATTGCGTGGTGTCGTGCTGCAGGATTGGACGGACGCCGTCATGGCCGAACAGCGCACGGCCGCGGTGCGGGCGCTGGCCAAGAAGTACACCGTCAAGTTCGAGGCCGCAACGCAATGACCACCGGTCTGCTTCGTCATGCACTGATCGCGGTCCTGGCCATTGTCCTGGCCACGCCGGTCTGCGCCCACGAGATGACCATGGCCGAAATTGAGCTGCGCGAGACGGCACCAGGCGACTTTCTTTGGCACTGGACGGCGACCAACGAACTCGCGTCGAACCGTGACCTGACACCGATCTGGCCCGAGGGCTGCCGTGCCGACCAGAACTTTTTGCGCTGTGGCCAAGCCGGCCTCCAAGGCAGCCTGGCGATGGAAGGCTTGGGCACGGGCTATTCTGCGGCGCTGGTGAAGGTCTTCTGGCTTGACGGGCCGTCCCGTGTGTACACGTTGACCTCGGCCCAGCCGTCTGTTCAGCTTTACGGCGCAGCGGACGACAAGCGTGGCCGCGGACAGATCGCTTCGGCCTATCTGGTCCTGGGGGTCGAGCATATCCTTAGCGGCTTCGACCACTTGCTGTTCGTCATTGGTCTGCTCTTCCTGGTCGGATTCAACCGCCGTCTGCTGCTGACCATCACGGCTTTCACAGCGGCACACAGTGTGACGCTTGCGCTCAGTGCCTTAGGCCTGCTGACCCTGCGTCCGCCACCAGTGGAGGCGACAATCGCGTTGTCCATCATGCTGGTGGCCGGAGAAGCGCTGCGAGAACGCCAGACCCTGGCACGCCGCTGGCCAGCCATGGTGGCCTTTCTTTTCGGCTTGGTGCACGGTTTGGGGTTCGCGGGCGCGCTGAAGGAGATCGGGCTGCCGGACAACCACTTGTGGGTGGCTCTGCTGACCTTCAACGTAGGCGTAGAGATGGGCCAGTTGTTGACCGTCTGTGCGGCATGGTTGGTGTACCGGGCGGTGCGACAACTGCCGGTCTGGGCGCCGGCGCGGCTGACCACCCTGTATGCGATTGGAACCCTCGCGGCCTATTGGTCTTGCGCTCGCATCGTCACCGTGTTCAGCTGATCCGGTCGCCCTGCAGCAGCTCGGGGGTGCTGGAGAGACTGGCAAATCGAAGCGTTGCAAACGTCAAATTCGGACGCTTGGCCGCGGTGGCCTTCTGCACTCACGTCGCTGACGCCGCACGTCGGCAGGACCGCACATTGCCTCAGCGTCGACTTGCTCGTCCGGTGTGTCTGGTCGGGGCCAATGGTGCGCCAGGCACCTGGAGCAGACTGACGTACCAGGTCACTTCGATCAAAGAGCGCTGAGCTCGATCGCAACAAATTCGGCGTGGTGGAATTTCACGGTCGCACCGAGCACTCGCTTGGTGCCGGCCGGACCGGCCAGTACGAGGTGGCATTCCAGGCTGACGTCGCCGTCCTCGCCAAACAGACTGGTCTTGCTGCCTTGTTTGCACGTCAGAGCCTCCCCGTCCAAGGTCAGGGCCATCGACGCCTCGGTATCGTCGTGGCCACCTGAGAAGTCCACCTTGAAGCGCAAACGCCGCTCGTTTCCGTCGGCCGTCAGCGGGCATCGGTACTCGCGCCGGTTCCAGGCGACCGCCTGTGTGTCGCAGGTCAGTGACTCCCCGGCGCAAGCCGGCCCCGCCGTCAGGGCAAACAAAAACATCACCTCCAGCCAGGATCGCCCCCCCATATTCGATCTCCTTGCGCCGGGAGTACCAGCACATCCAATAGCGAAGCGTGCCATCGAACTGCGACAGGACCGTGTCAGCGCGGCGGTGAACGACAGCTTGGCGTGATTGAATCGCGTGACCAGATTTACTGCTTTTGGCCCGTGACCAGGCCATCGAGCTGCTGAACGAGATCAGTCGCCCGTTGGCGCAGAGTTGGGGGCAATGTGACTCCGAGCTGCTGGAGCGACCCCGATGAAGAACCTCGGCCTCAAGGTGAATGCTGACCCGCGTCGGTCGACAAGTACGGAACAGCCCGGCTCCATACACCAGTGTCCGGGCCGAAAACTCTGCCTGCGAATATGAACTGCGGCGCGACACGCTGTGCCTGCGACGGTTTCGTTGACGCCCCCCTTGACCGCTTCGCTTGGCCCGGGAGCCGCCCGCGATGCCGCTGCGGTTGTTCAGCGTCAATCAAGATGAGCGGCGTCATTACATAGGCACGTGCGCGCCCTGGGCGTAAGCGAAGCAGGCCTTCGAGCAGACCGACACAGCAATGACATCATGCGGCGAGCGTGACCATGAGTTGATCACCCGGGCAAGCCCATTCGCAGCGGCCGGCCAGAGCTGAACGCGCGCCGCTTGTGGCTCGCCCCAAGGCTGCACCCCACTCGGCCCGTCTCGACGAAGACAGCCTCAACATGTTGTCAGCGGGCCAGAGCCGACCACGGCGCGGTTATTGGTGCCGGCTTGTTCGGGAAGGCCGGTACCTCGCGGCGCAACTCGTCGCGCGTGTACGGGTTGTGCCGACCCGACAGGGCCAGCGCCATCCGCGTCACGAGCGCATGGCTGTTCGACGCAGGCGCATGCACGGGCATCACCATCAGCCAGGCCACGGTGGCCATCGGCACCCACAGCTTGAACCGGCATTCAGTCAGGTGCCCCCGCATTAGCGAAATCACGCCCACCGTGCCGCCGAGCGCCAGCCCTGCCGCCACCTCGGACCACGAGTGAGCATGTAACGTCACACGTGAGACGCCGACCAGCATCGCCAGAGTCGCACCCGCAGCCATCGCCAGCCAGGGTGCGACGCGTGGCGTGGCCGGCGCCAGCGTACCCAGCAGCAGCGGGTAGACCGCAGCGGCGAACATCGCATGGCCCGAGACGCCGGTGAAGTCCAGCGCCGACCAGCCGATGCCCCAGCCAATAAAGGCGACCTTGCTGGCCGTCGTCAGCGCTACGGCCGCGGCAAGTGTGACCAGCCAACGGCTGGCCAGCGGTCGGCCCTGGCGCTGGTGTGCGAGCGCCAGGATCGACAAGGCTGCTGCCGGCAGCAGGATCTGTGCCTCGCCCAGACGTGTCAGGATGTGCCAAAGCGCTAGGGAGAACGGATCGGTCAGGAGCATGGCCAATGGTACGGGTGCCGCTTGGTCACCACAGGGTCGCGACGATGATGATCGACGCACACTCGCTCACCCGCGCCGGGCGCGGGGGCGCAGCCGGTTGAGCCAGATCTGATGGGCTTCAGCGGGCGCGGGCACTGCCGCACTTCGACGCAACCTATCGGGATGCGCCAATGTGTGCCAACCTTGGTCGCGAATGAACTGCGCCTGAGCATCGACGGCAATGAACCCGCCATCAGTGCGGAAGAAGTCGTCGGCCAGATCAATGCGGCGAACGCTTCGCTACCCTGACGAAACATCGCCCAGCTGCCGATCCTGCAACGGGAACTCCTTCAGGACCAGGGCTTCTCGGCGGTGCTGCCTGGCGCGCGCAAGAACGTTTTCCGCTTCCTGGTCGACAACGGTTTCGGCGCGCAGAACAATTCTGCCGATGCGCTGCTGCGAGCCTACAGCCTGCTGGTGAACTGGCGGACGCGCAAGGGCGGCGCCGGCAACATTGCCCGGCCGACTGGCTGTCCGGAGACCAGCGCGCCACCTTCGACGTGCAGACGCGGCTGCAGCTCAACGACGCGCGGCGCGCGTTGACGGTGCCAATTCAGGCCGACCATGCAACGTACTACAACAACCCGGCCAACCCGGCGGTCGATCCGGCGATCCGTGCCGGCCGCCTCTTGACGGGCGCCGACTTCGACATCGAATCGATCCGCCAGGATCGTTCCGGCAACCTTTGGTTCGGCGACGAATTCGGACCCTACCTCATCAAGACAAATGCGCAGGGGACGGTGCTCCGCAGCGAGATCTCGCTGCCGGGCGTGTATGCGCCGCAACACAAAGACGTGGTTGCAGGCAAAGTCGTGGCCAACCTGCCAAGCTCGGGCGGGTTTGAAGGCATGGCCCAAGCCGACGACCGGTGCTTAAGCCACGCTCGGCTGACCGCCTCAAGCGTGTTGAGCGACTTGGCCTGTTCGGTTGCTTTCGCCGCCTTGCGCAACGCGCTCGGGTCTTCGCCTTCGGCGAGTTGCTGGCGTGCCGACTCGCGTCGCGCCCGTGCGGCCTTCAGGCTGACATTGGGGTAGGTGCCGAGCGACAAGCGTTTTTCCTTGCCGCCATGTCGGTACTTCAGACGCCACCATTTGCCGCCGCTCGGAGCTACCTCAAGATAGAGGCCGCCGCCGTCAAACAGGCGAACCGGTTTCACGCCGGGCTTGGCCTTGCGGATGGCAGTGTCTGAAAGCGCCATGGGGGCAACTCTGGAGGCGATGGGGGCAACTGCCGATATTGTTGCCCCTACTTGCCCCAAGATGCAAGCGCACTTCCATGGACGGTCTGGGACGAAAAGCGACCCAATCTACGAATGAAGCCACGCGCTTGTGAGGCGATATTAGACTTTGTGGGACTATGCGGGACAAGGTCGTTGGTCCCGCCGACAGGAATCGAACCTGTATTTGCCGCTTAGGAGGCGGCCGTTCTATCCATTGAACTACGGCGGGCTGAGTTGCCTGGCAGCGTCCAGGACACGACCGAGCGAAGCCCGGGTGGGCCTGAAACGACAACGCGCGGAGTGTAAGACCTCCCGCACGACGGCTCGGGCGAGGTGACGGTCCGACGACCGGTTCGGCCCTTGTCCTACGTTGAACAGGTCGGGGGTCGTCCACGCTACGAGCCCAAGCAGGCAGGTTCCGACTCCACCGCGAGCGGACCCGCCGATCCCCGATTTTTTGCCCGTGGCCACATCCGTGCCCACGGGGGAGCGTACCCATGAACGGCATAGACGACAACTTCGAGCCCGGTGACACCGAGGCGCGCGAAAAGTCGCGCGCCACGACGCGCCGTGCATTGCGCGGCGCAGCACACGCCTGCATGGTCGCATCGTTCCTGACGCTGGCGGCTTCCATCATCGATCCTAGCGCCTGGTATCTGATGGTGGCGATCATCGGCGTCTTGCTTTACCTGCTGCTCAGTCACCTCTCCGAAAGAACCGCAGACAGCCCGGACGCCGGCACCGTCTAGCGCGCTGCGCCGGGCGCCCGGCCACGGCTACTGCCAGCGCCACGTCCAGATCAGATCCAGCGAATTGTCTTCGCCCGACTGCGCGCGCAGAGTGAAACGCTGTGCGATGCGGTAGATCAGCTGCCAGCTGCCGGTGGTGGCGTTCAGGCCGCGTTCGTAGCCCACGTACCAGCGCCGCGAGAGCTGCTTGCCGAGCGAGATGACGGTGTCGCGCACTTCGCCGTCGCTCTGTCGCACCGAGATCTCGTCGAGGCCGATCGCCTTGGTGAACTGGTCGGTCACGCTTTCCTTCTCGCCGGCCAGCAGCGCGAGCGCGGCGCGTTGCAGCAGCGCGGTGTCGGTGCGGCCCAGGCCGTCGCTGGCGCGGCCCATCACGAGCCAGCTGAGCTTGTCGATCTCCGAGAGTTCGGGTTCCGAGAACAGCCGGATCCGTGGCGTGACCGCGCTGCCGGTCACGGCCACGCCCACGCGCACGTCGATGTTCGGCCGCGTGGCCTCGATGTCGAGTCGCGGGTTGTCGACCGGCCCGTTGAAGATGATCAGGCCGCGGTCGATGCTGAGCTTCTGCCCGTAGGCCGCGTAGGTGCCGTCGGCCGCGCGCACCGTGCCGTTGACGGTCAGGCGGCCGTTCGGCGAGGTGATGTGCAACTCGCCGCGCAGCCCGGTGTCCAGGCCGCGGCCGCGCACGCGCAGCTTTTCGCCGAGGTTCACGCGCAGGTCGAGCGCCACGTCGCGGCTGGTCGGCGCGGTGGCAGCGGGCGCCGTCGGCGTGGCGGCGGCCGAAGCCGCTGCCGCCGGTGAGGCCACGCCCTTGGCACGTACCACTTCCACGTCGCTCGACAAGCTGGGCGCTTCGCTGCGGGTGAAATCGATCGCGCCGTCGTCGACGCCGAACGAGCCGGTCAGCGCCAGCGTCTTGCGGTCGAGCGTGAGCTGCGCCTGGCCGCTGCTGACGATGCGCCGGTCGACGCGGCCGAGCAGCTGGAACTTGTCGGCGGTGAGCTTGAGCACGGCCTTCGGCGCTTCGCCCAGGCTCGCGTTGCCTTCGAGCTTGACGGTGCCGGCACCGCCCTTGGCGGTGAAGCGCTCGATGCTTGCGGTCGAACCCTGCAGCGCGATCAGCAGGTCGCCGTCGCTGATGTTCACGCCCTGCAGGAAGTTGCGCACCGACAGGCCCGTGCCGCGCATCTCGCCGGTGTATTCCGGCGCGCTCAAACGCCCGCCGATGCTGGCACTGGTGCGCAATGCGCCGTCGATGCGCCAGCCCGGCGGCACCCACGTGCCCCAGGTGCCCAGGCTCGCCACCTGCAGTTCGAGCACACCTTCGATCGGCGTGTCGGCGGCCGGCCAAGTGGCCTGCGGCGAGGTTCGTGCGGTGATCGCGCCCGCCGCCACGCCCACGGTCTTGCCGGCCAGGGCCTGAGTGAACTGCCACACGCCGTCGTTGGCGTTCAGCGCCAGCCGCAGGTCGGTCAGGCCGAGCGCCTGGGTGCCGAGCTCGTCGGTCACGGTCAGGTCGCCGGCGCTGCGTTCGAGCACGACCTCGGCGCGAAAGTCGGGCGCGCTGCGCAGCTCGATCTTTCCGCCGATGCTCAGGTCACCACCCCAGCCGAAGTCGGGTTGCGCGCGCGCCAGCAGCGGGGCCACGCGCAGCGGTTCGATCTGCGCCTGGGCTTCGATCTGCGCAAAGCTGCCGGGGCCGTCGGCCGCGCGCCAGGCGATGCGGCTCCAGCGCACGGCGCCGCCCAACACCTCGGCGCGGCCGGGTTGCACGGTGGCGCGCGCCGGGCCGCCGGCCCATTGCAGTTCGATACCGACGTCGCGGCTGCGCAGCAGCGGTGCCGCGCCAGTCCCTTGCAGTTCGATCTGCTGCACGTTGCCACGCCAGCCGGCGAACGGGCTGCCGGGTTGCTCGAAGGCGCCGCCTTGCGCTTGCAGTATCGCCACGCTTCGTTTCAGGCCGGTGGGCGCCGAGGCGGCGGTGGCCGGTGCGGTGGCGAGCAGACTGTCGGTCCAGGCCGGTGGCAGCGCTTTCGATTCGGCGCGCAGCTCGAGTGTGTGGGCGCGCGCGCTGCCCTTGAGCTGGAGCTGCACCGACGCGAGCGATGGCCCCGGTGTGGCCGAGCCCGAGGTCTTGCCCGCTGCGGTCGGCGCCGACTGCACGAGCGCCGCTTCGGTCAGCGTGGCCTGCAGCTCCGCCGGCGCATCGGCCGAGGTGCCGAGCTGCCATTTCGCCTGTGCGCGTTGCACGCTCGCGGTGCCGATGCGCAGGCCGCTCGCGTCGAGCTGGCCTTCGCTCGTCATCAGTGGCCAGCGGCCGGCGACGCGTGCGCTGGCGCTGAGGCTGCCGGCCAGCGTGCTGTCGGCAGCGTTCGCTTGCAGCAGCTTGAACAGCGGCGCCAGGCGGTTCAGCGCCGGGCCGTCGACGGCCACCACCCAGCGGTCGCCGGCGCCGTCGCCGGTGGTGCCGAGCCGGCCCTCGACGCGCACGCTGTTGCCTGCGGCGTCGAGCGTCAGCAAGGGCACGGCCAGGTTGCCGGCCGCGCTGCGAAGTGCCAGCTCGCCACTCAATGGCACGCCCGCCAGCACGCTGTTCGAGAACGTGGCGACGGCCTCGCCTCGCAGCCCGGCGAGCAGGGCGGCGAGCGGCATCGCCCCCGCCTGGCCCGGCACGCCGATGTCGAACGAGCCCTTGCCGTTGAGGCGGTTCACCGCCTTGCGCCAGGCCGAGTCTTCCGCCCCCGGCCACCAGAGCGCGGGGTCGAAGTCGACGAGGGCGGCCTGGCCCTTCAGCTGCCAAGGCGCGTCGGGGGCCGGGTGCGTGGCCAGGCCGCTCAGCGTGGCGCGCGTGGCACCGGCGAGCACCTGCGCATCACGTACTTCGATGCGTTGTGCGCTCAGGCTGGTGTCGAGCTTGATCTGTACCGCGCGGGCCGGGCCGCGGTCGGCGAGCTGGCCTTGCAGGTCGGCCTTCAGCTCGACCGTGGCGCCGCTGCCCGACAAGGCGAGCGGGCCGCCGAGTTGCATCGGGGCGGCGCGTGAGTCGAGCAGCGCGGGCTTCAAGGCATCGAGCGTGGCCGCGAGGTTCCAGCCGTCGCGGCTCCAGCGGCCAGTGCCGGTGATGCGCCCGGCGTTCTGTCTCGGCGTGCCGAGTTCGGCTTCGAAGCGGCGGAGCTCCAGCACCAAGGCGTTGTCGGGGCGGCCGCCGAGCGCGAGCGTCAGGCGGTGCAGTGGTAGCCGGCGGTCGTTCCAGCGACCGGCTGCCGCGTTCGTCAGGTCGATTTCGACCGACGCGGGTTGGTCCAGGCCGCTGCTCGCAGCCACGGCCCGCCCGCTCAGGCTCGTGACCGGCGCGGCGCTGCTGAAGGCCGAGAGGTCGAGTGCCTGCGTGCTCGCCTGCAGGTCACCGAGCGGCCAGGTGGCGAACGGGCGCAACGTGGCGCGCGCGTCGAGCGATTGCGGCGCTTCTTTCGCCGCGGGTTCGGTGCGCACCGTGGCCAGCAGCACCGGCGCGGCCAGCGGGCCGGAGAGCGACACGCCGGCGCTCCACGCGGGCACGGCGCCGAACGCGGTCTGCGCGAAGCCGAGGGCAGCGTCGAGCTGCATCGGCGCGCTGCTGTTGATGCGTGCGCTGCCGCGCGCCTGCAGCCGGTCCCAGCCGAGGCGCAGTTGTTCGACGTGATGCTCGGTGCCGCCGGCCGCACCCAGGTGCAGCCTGGCACGCAGGTCGAGCAGCGGTTTGTCGCCGAGGGCGCCGGCGTGCAGCTCGGCGACGCTGAGCGCGCGCAGCTCGACTTCGAACGGCCACTTCAGGTCGGCGGGCTGACGCAGCGGCGCGCTGGTCTTGCTCGGGGCCATCACGACGTCGACACGGCCGGCGTGCAACTCCTCGACCACCAGACGAAACCAGCGCCCGGCATCACCGCGGGTCAGCGTGAGGCCGCGCCAGCCGACGTTGGCGAGCGTGACGCTGTTGTCGCTGCCGGGCAGCTTGATCCGCACGCGCCGGGCTTCGAAGTCACCGAGCAGCAGGCCTTTCGGCGCTTCGACCTGCACGCCGGGCGCCAGCGTCAGCAGCCAGGCGGTGCCACTTTCGCTGCGCAGCGCCCAGCCAATGCCGGTGGCCAGCGCGACCAGCAGCAGCACGAACACGGCCACGCCGGCGAGCAGCGCGCGCAGGCCGCGCCGCGGTTTTTTTGCAGCCAACGGGGCCGGTGATTCGGGCAAGGAAGGAAGCTCGGCCTCGCTCATCAGAACGCGATCCCGATGCTGAGGTGCAACCGAACTTTCTGTGTCTCCTGCCCATACGCGAGGTCGACCCGCAGGGGCCCGACGGGGCTGCGCCAGCGCATGCCCAGCCCGTAGCCGAACACCGGCCGCATCTCGGTCCAGCGGTCGGCCGCGTTGCCGGCGTCGACGAACGCGGCCCACCAGATCGCCGGGTATTTCGCCGAGATCGGCCGCGCGATCTCGGCGCTGGCGGTCAGCAGCGTGCGTCCGCTCGTGACCACGCCTGCGGTGGTCGGCCCGAGGGTGCGGTAGGCATAACCGCGGACCGAATCGTCGCCGCCGGCGCGGAACAACAAGGTGTCGGGAATGCCGATCACGTTGCGTGTGAACACCTCGCCGGCCTCGCCGCGGAAGGTCGCGTACCAAGCGTCACCGAAGGGCTGGTACCAGGTCATGCGCAAGTAGGCCCGTCCGAACGGGCCGCGGCCGGTTTCGGTCACGCCGAGCACGGTGGCGCTGCCACGCGCGTAACCGACCGCCGCCTGTGCCGACGTGGTGAGTCCACGCGTGGGCAGCAGCACGCTGTCGATGTCGCGGTAGACCCAGTGGTAGTTGTACGACGCGGCGCTGCCTTCGCCGCTGGCCAGGTCACCCTGGAGCCGTGCCTGCGTCAGCTCGAAGAAGTAGAGCCGCTCGATGCGTGGTGTGTCCTGGGTTCGGCCGACGCGCGCCGACCAGGAGTTCAGCACCTCGTCGGCCGCGCGCAACTGCGAGGCGCTGCCGGCCACCAGGTTGCGGTAGCGCCCGTCGAGCGGGTGCGACATCAGTTCGCCTTGCCACGACTTCAGCTCGGCACCGAGCTCGAACTTGTTCTTCGCGATCCAGCGCGTGCCGAAGACACGCCGATGGGTGTGCTCCAGTGTCAGCCGGGGGCCGGTGTTGGCGCTGTAGCCGATGCCGGTCGTGGCCTGCTGCAGCGGCAGTTCCTTGAGCTTGACGAGCACCGGCGCGGCGCTGGCGGTCTCGGGGTTGGCGTCGAGCTCGACCGCCGCGCCTTCGAACAGGCCGACCTTCTGCACCCGCTCCTGGAAGTCGAGCAGCGCCTTCTCGGTGTAGGGCTGGCCGGTGCCGAAGAACGCGAGCTTGCGCACCGCGTCTTCGTCGTAACGCTCCAGCCCTTCGATGCGGATCTCGCCGAAGCGGAACAGCGGGCCGCTGTCGAGTTGCGCCGAGAGCGTCACGCTGTTGTCGGGCGCATCGACGAGCGCGCGTGTTTCCGTCCACGCGGCGGCAGCGTACCCGCGCGAACGCAACTGCGCGATGGTGATGTTCTTCGCATCGGTCCAGGCCGACTGGCGGAACGCGGCGCCCGGCTGCAGCGGCCACTGGCGCCGCAGCGTGGCGAGTTCTTCGAGGGCCGCCGCATCGCCGCCTTTGGCCGCGGTCTCGAGCGGCCCCTGGGCGCCGAGCGTGAAGCCGGCCACCATGGCCTGCGGGCCCGGAACGACGATCACCTGGATCAGCGGCACCTCGCCCTGCGCCGGGCCGCGTTCGACCTTCACGTCAGCACTGAAGAACCCCGCGGTCTCCAGCAACGAGCGCGCCTGTGCCGGCGTGGCGCGCATCAGGCGTTCGAGCTCGGCCGGCGTGATGCCTTCGGTGGCCGGCGCGTTCTGGAAACGCGACAGGTCGAGGTAGGTCGTGAGCAGCGTGCGCAGTGCGTCGGGGGCCTGCACCTCGACGCGGTAGTCGGCCTGCTCGAGTGTGGGCGCAGGCGCTTCGACCTTCGCAGGCTCGGGCTTCGGGAGCAGAAAGACGAGGTTGGCGCAGCCCGACAGCAGGCCCGCGGCCACGAGCGCGGCCGCGGCCAGCGCCCCGACGCGAACCGTCATTTGCTGAGCAGGCGCATGGCCCCTTCCAGCCCGGCAAGGGTGAGCGGAAACATGCGCTGGTTCATCAGTTGCTGGATCACCGCGATGCTCTGGCGGTAGCCCCACACGCCCTGCGGTTCGGGGTTGATCCAGGCGAACTTGGGGAACGCCTGCGTGAGCCGCGCCAGCCATTCGGCCCCGGCCTCTTCGTTGTTGTATTCGACGCTGCCGCCGGGCTGCAGGATCTCGTACGGGCTCATCGTCGCGTCGCCGACGAAGATGAGTTTGTAGTCCTTGTTGTACTTGCGAAGAATGTCCATCGTCGCGAACTTCTCGCTGTAACGACGGCGGTTGTTCTTCCACATGAAGTCGTAGACGCAGTTGTGGAAGTAATAGAACTCCAGGTGCTTGAACTCGCTCTTCGCGGCACTGAAGATTTCTTCGACGCGGTGGATGTGTTCGTCCATCGTGCCGCCCACGTCCATCAGCAGCAGCACCTTCACCTTGTTGTGGCGCTCGGGCACCATCTTGATGTCGAGCCAGCCGGCGTTGGCCGCGGTGCTGCGGATCGTGTCGTCGAGGTCGAGTTCTTCGGCCGAGCCTTCGCGGGCGAAGCGGCGCAGCCGCCGCAGCGCGACCTTGATGTTGCGCGTGCCGAGCTCGAGCGTGTCGTCGTAGTCCTTGAACTGGCGCTGGTCCCAGACCTTCACCGCGCTCTTGTTGCGACCCTTCTCCTGGCCGATGCGGATGCCTTGCGGGTTGTAGCCGTAAGCGCCGAAGGGTGAGGTGCCGCCGGTGCCGATCATCTTGTTGCCACCTTCGTGGCGCTCTTTCTGTTCTTCGAAGCGCTTCTTCAGCGTCTCCATCAGTTCGTCCCAGCCCATCTTCTCGATCAGCGCTTTTTCCTCGGCGCTGAGTTCGAGTTCCATCTTCTTCTGAAGCCAGTCGAGCGGCACGTCCTGCGTGAAATCGGTGAGCAATTCCACGCCCTTGAAGTAAGCGGCGAACGCGCGGTCGAACTTGTCGAAGTTGGCTTCGTCCTTCACCAGCGAGGTGCGGGCGAGGTAGTAGAACTTGTCGACGGTCGGGCCGTTGGGGTCGTTCTCGTCGGCGTCGATCACGCCGGCCTTGATGGCTTCGAGCAGCGTCAGGTACTCCTTGACCGAGACCTTCAGCTTGGCGGCGCGCAGGGTGAAGAAGAAGTTGATCAGCATGGTGGTGCGGCCCGTTGGCGCGCCCGCGGGGGTGCGCGAGCGGGCGAAGGCCAGAGCATAGCCGGGAGCGTGTGCCACGGGGTGGCGCCGGGTTTGCAGGGTGCCGTAACGAGGTGTTGCGCGATAGAGTGCCTGCATGTTCGCCACCCTGTCCGACACCGAAGTCGCCTTTGCGCTCATCGCCGTGATGCAGGCGGTGCTGGCGCTGGTCTGGCTGATCGGTGGCTGGTGGGCCGGCGAGATGCGCCGCGCCGCGGTGCAATGGGCCGCCTACGCGGGACTGAGCGCACTCTCGTTAGCGCTGCTGATGCTGGCCATGCGCTCGGCCGAGCTCGACCCGGGTGAGGTGCTGCGGCGCGGCGTGTGGGAGTTTCTCGGCCGCAGCCTCAAGCCGTCGATCCAGCCGCTGCTCGTGGTCGCGGTGCTGGTCGTGGCGTGGCTCGGGCTCGACCCGGCCATGGGCGCGCTGCGGGTCGGTTTCAACTCGCTGGTGTTGACCTGGTTGTGCCTGGACATCGCGCGTGCCCTGCACCTGCACGCGCGCGATGTGTTGCGCGTCCGCTGGCCGGTGCTGCTCGCGCTGCCGGTCGTGATCGCCGCATTCGGCTACGGGCAACGCGGGCTGCGTGCGCTGATCGACCCGGCCTCGGTGGCCGCTTCGATGACGACCCACAGCGCGCTCAACGTCGGCTCGGCGTTTTCCTACGTGGTGCTCGCGCTCGCCTTCCACGCGATGCTGACGGTGCTGGTGGTCGCGCGCCTGCTGGCGCAGTTGCACCTGCTATCGCACCGCGACGGCCTGACCGGCCTGCTGAACCGGCGTGCGATGCAGGAAGCGCTCGACGCCCAGATGCGGCGCAGCCTTCGTGTTGATGATGCTCGACGCCGACCATTTCAAGGCCATCAACGACCAGCACGGCCATGCCGTGGGCGACCTCGTGCTCAAGCACCTGTCGACGCTGCTGCACAGCGGCATGCGCGAGGTCGACCGGCTCGCGCGCTTCGGTGGCGAGGAGTTTCTGGTGCTGCTGCCGGGGCTCACGCTGGCCGAGGCGGCGCCCGTGGCCGAGCGCCTGCGCGCGCTGGTGGCGGGCGCGCCGCTCGCCGACGGCGGCAACAACATCAACGTGTCTGTGAGCATCGGCATCGCCGAATGGGCCGGCGCCGACGAGGACCTGTCGCGCCTGCTGGTGCGCGCCGATGCGGCGCTGTACCAGGCCAAGCAGCACGGCCGCGACCGGGTCGCGTTGGCCGACGCGCCCGCGCTGGCGGCCGCCGTTTAGGCCACTACTCGAAGATCCTTTTCACCGCGTCTTCGAACGAGGGGTTGTCCATGCCGACGTGGTCGGCCTCGAAGGCCGTCTCCACCAGCCGCAGCCCCGCGTAGTTGCGCGCCAGCAACCGGTGGTACAGCGCGTTGACGGCGAGGTTGTTGGTGTTCGGCCAGGCGCTGCGGGCCAGGATCAGCGTGGCCGGCATCGGCTTGTTGCCCAACGTGCTGGAGAGCTGCTGCTCCTGGTCGAGAAACGACTGCTGCCAGAAGGAACCCTCGGCCGAGATGTAGTGCGAAAACTGCAGCGCAGCGGGCGCTTCGAGGAACAAGGCGGTGGCCACGAACGAGCCACCGAGCGACAGGCCCGAAAGCATGCGCCGGGCCGGGTCGGCGCGCCAACGTGCTTCGACGAACGGGATCAGTTCCTGCGTGATGAAGCCGTGATACGGGCGCGCACCCGGAAGCACGAAGTCGTTCGAACGAACCGCCGTGCCGCCGATGCCGACCAGGATTGCATTCGTGCCGCGGCGCTGCAGGATCTTCTTGAAGTTGGTGAATCGGTTCTCCGGCGGATACCGCGCGTCGCCGTCGGTCGCGTAGATGACCGGGTAGGTCGTGTTGCTGCTGGCGTAGGACGCCGGCAGGTAGATCTGCAACTCGTAGGTGGTGCCGGTGTTCGCCGAGCGGACCAGGGCCGTCGTCAGGCTGCCGACCGGCTCGGCCGGTTCCTCGCCCGAACCACCGCCACCGCAGGCTGACAGCAGCGCCACGATCACGGCCGCCGTGGCGGCGCGCATGCCACGCACGAGCGCGGCCCGGCGGTCGGGCTTGGTCAAGCGGCCCGCGCCTTCGCGTCGTGGCGCCTGAGCCAGTCGAAGAACTCGCCGTACCAGAGCTTCGAGTTGCGCGGCTTCAGCACCCAGTGGTTTTCGTCGGGGAACCAGAGCAGCCGCGCGTCCACGCCCTTGGCCTGCAGCGTGTTGTAGTAGGCCAGACCCTGCTGGTCGGGCACGCGGTAGTCGAGCGCGCCATGGATCACGAGCGTCGGCGTCTTCATCGCCGAAACGAAGTTGCTCGGGCTCTGCGATTGCACCTTGGCCGGGTCTTCCCAGTACCAGGCGCCCAACTCCTTGGCGTGCCAGGTGTAGGCGTCGTCGCTGAACATCGCGGCCCAGTCGAAGCAGCCGGCGTGGCACACGTAGGCGTTGTAGCGGCCAGGTTTCACGTGGCCGTTCATCCAGGCGACCATGTAGCCGCCGTAGCTGCCGCCGGCGGCACACACACGTTTGCGGTCGGCCCACGGCTGCTTGATCAGCCAGTCGGTGCCGGCTTCCACGTCCTGCAGTTCGAGCTCGCCCCAGCGGTGGGTGATGCTGTCGAGAAAGGCTTGGCCGAAGCCGCTCGAGCCGTGGTAGTTCACGCAGGCCACCACGTAACCTTGCGCCGCGAACGCGTGCGTGTTCCAGCGGTAGTGGAAGGTGTCGCCCGCGGCGGCGTGCGGCCCGCCGTGGATGCTGTGCAGCACCGGGTACTTCTTCTTGCGGTCGAAGCGCGGCGGGTAGGTGAGCCACATCTGCACCGGCTCGCCCTGCGCGCCTTTCACGCTGACTTCTTCGCAGTGCCCGAGCCGCAGGCTGCCGAGCAGCTTGTCGTTGAAGCTCTCCAGGCGCAGCGGTGCCTGGCCGTCGCGCACGGCGTGCACACGCGCCGGGTGCATCAGCGCGTCGGCCACGCTCGCCACCACGCCGGCCGACACGTCGAAGCCCTGGACCCAGCCACCCTGCGCCACCACGCTGGCGGTGCGGCTCTCGATCACGTAACGGTAGAGGTGCTTGCGGCCGCGGTCTTCGGCGGCGAAGTAGAGCGCGGCAGCGTCGTCGCCCCAGCGCAGCGGGCCTTCGACGCTGTGGTCCCACTCGTCGCTCAGCAGGTGCCAGCGGCCACCACGCTTGAGCAGCGCGGCGCGGCCCGGCATCGTGTGCTTCTTGCCGGTGTGCGCCGCGCTCATCGCGATGTGGCTGCCGTCGGGGCTGTAGCGCGGCGCGTCGAAGTCCCAGGCGGCGTCGGCGGTCAGCGCTTCGAACTTGCCAGTGCGCACCGTCAGTTCGACCAGCGCCTTGCGGTTCTCGATGCGCTTCTGCGGCTGCGGGTCGTGTGCGAACACGATGTGCCGGCCGTCGGGCGAGATGTCGAAGCAGTTCGCGTCGGGGTCGGTGCGCGGCAGCTCGCAGGCGGTGCCCTCGAACAGGTCGGTCACGCGGCCGCTGGCCACGTCGAGCACGTGCAGGTGCGCCACCCGGCCCATCGGCAGGTTGTGGTCCCAGAAGCGGTATTGGGCTTCGCTCGTGACGTAGCCGCTGGCCTTGCGGTCCTTGAACTCCTTGAGCTTCTTCGCCTGCGCCTTCATGCCTTTCAGCTCGGGCCAGACCCAGGCGATGAAAGCGATGCGTTTCCCGTCGGGAAACCACTTGAACGCGTCGATGCCGGGCGCGAATTCGCTGACGCGGCGCGCTTCGCCGCCGTCGGGGGCGATCACGTAGAGCTGGGGCGCGTCGTCCTTCTTGCCCTGCTGTTCGCGTTTGGCGATGAAGGCGATCTGCTCGCCGGTGGGTGACCACGCCGGCTGGCCGTCCTTGTCGCCGCAGCTCGTCAACGCGCGCGCTGCACCGCCGAAAGTCGACAACAACCACAGGCTGCTGCGGCTGGTGTTCTCTTGCATCGAAAAACTGCTGACCGAGCAGACCGCCTGCGCGCCGTCGGGCGACAGGCCGATGCCACCGATGCGTTCGAACTGCCAGAGCTCGTCGACCGTCAGGTTCTTCTTCTTGTCGGCCATGGGTGCTTTCAGCGGGGTTTGTCGAGCTGCCAGCGCAGGTGGGCTTTCACGGTCGGCCATTCGGCCGCGGTGATGCTGTAGACGGCGGTGTCGCGCAGCGTGCCGTTGCTGGCGCGCTGGTGGTTGCGCAGGATGCCGTCGAGCTTGGCGCCGAGCCGTTCGATCGCGCGCCGGCTCTGCTGGTTGAAAAAGTGGGTGCGGAACTCGACCGCGATGCAGCCGAGCGTCTCGAACGCATGGCCGAGCAGCAGCAGCTTGCACTCGGTGTTGAACGGGCCGCGCTGGGCGCTCACGGCGGTCCAGGTCGAGCCGATCTCGACACGCTGGTTGACGGCGTCGACGTTCATGTAGGTCGTCATGCCAACCACACGCCCGTTTGCGTCGCGCGTCGTGAAGGGCAGCATCGAGCCGCGGGTCTGCAGGTCGAGCCGGCGTGCGATCTCGGCGCTCATGCCTTCGGGCGACGGGATCGCGGTGTACCAGAGCTTCCAGAGTTCGCCGTCGCGCGTGGCGGCGACGAGCTCGTCGTGGTGTTCAGGCGCCAGTGGCTCGAGCGAGCAGTGCGCACCGACGAGCCGGACCGGCGACAACCAGGCCGCCATGGTCAACGGTTGTGGCGTTGCATGAACACGAGCTTCTCGAACAGCGACACGTCCTGTTCGTTCTTCAGCAGCGCGCCCACCAGCGGCGGCACCGTCACCTTGTCGTCCTTGCTCTGCAGCACCTCGAGCGGAATGTCTTCGGCCACGAGCAGCTTGAGCCAGTCGAGCAGCTCGCTGGTCGAGGGCTTCTTCTTCAGCCCCGGCAGGTTGCGCACGTCGTAGAAGTTCTTCAGCGCCGCCGCGAGCAGCTCTTTCTTCAGCGACGGGAAGTGCACCTCGACGATGGCCTTCATCGTCTCGGCGTCGGGGAACTTGATGTAGTGGAAGAAGCAGCGGCGCAGGAAGGCGTCGGGCAGCTCCTTCTCGTTGTTCGAGGTGATGAACACCAGCGGCCGGTGCACCGCCTTCACGAGCTCGCGTGTTTCATACACGTAGAACTCCATGCGGTCGATCTCGCGCAGCAGGTCGTTCGGGAACTCGATATCGGCCTTGTCGATCTCGTCGATCAGCAGCACGACCGGCTGGTCGGCCGTGAAGGCCTGCCACAACACGCCCTTGACGATGTAGTTGTGGATGTCTTTCACCTTCTCGTCGCCGAGCTGGCTGTCGCGCAGGCGGCTCACCGCGTCGTATTCGTACAGGCCCTGTTGTGCCTTGGTCGTGCTCTTGATGTGCCACTGCAGCAGCGGCATCTTCAGCGCCATCGCCACTTCTTCGGCCAGCATCGTCTTGCCGGTGCCGGGCTCGCCCTTCACCAGCAGCGGGCGCTTCAGGGTGGAGGCGGCGTTCACCGCCAGCATCAGGTCGGGCGTGGCGACGTAGTTTTCGGAGCCTTGAAACTTCATTGGCGCAGTCTCGTGAGACGGTGGTGTGGGGGGCTCGAACCAGTATAAGGGCGCCCCCTATAATCGCCCGTCGCTCCGAACACCCCGTCTTTCGCCACCATGAAAAAGCTTCTTTCCCTGTTGATCGCGCTGGCTGCCACCGGCCTTTCCTTCCAAGCGCAAGCCCAGGACGCCAAGGCCGGCGAAAAGAAGGCCGCCATGTGCATCGGCTGCCACGGCATCCCCGGTTACCAGGCCAGCTTCCCCGAAATCTACAAGGTGCCGATGATCGCGGGGCAGGGCGCCAAGTACATCGTGTCTTCGCTCACCGCCTACCGCAAGGGCGACCGCAAGCACCCGACCATGCGCGCCATCGCTGCGTCGCTCACCGACCAGGACATGGCCGACCTGGCCGCGTTCTACGAGACCGAAGCCAAGGGCGAAGCGCCCGACACCAAGACCGCTGCCGCGCCGTCGCCGGCGGTGGCCGAGCTGCTGAAAAAGGGCAACTGCGCCTCCTGTCACGGCGAAAGCTTCAGCAAGCCGATCGACCCGAGCTACCCCAAGCTCGCCGGCCAGCACGCCGACTACCTGTACCAGGCGCTGAAGGCCTACCAGGTCGACAAGAACCCGCAGGTCGGCCGCAACAACGCCATCATGATGGGCATGGCCAAGCCGTTCACGCACGCCGAACTGAAGCAGGTCTCGGCCTACCTCGCGACGCTGCCGACCGAACTCAAGACCGTGCCGCAGTCGCGCTTCCGCTGAGAGCGAGGCAAAACACCGGATCCTGAAGGCCGCTGCGATCCAGCGGCCTTTGTCTTTGTGCTGGGTCATGCCGGGCGGCTCAATTCCCGCGCAGGATGGACGATATCGAGTGTGACTCGCGTCCCGATGCCCGCCCATGCTCAAGAAGATCGCCATCCAAGACCTGCGCCTGGGCATGCACCTGCATGAACTCTGCGGGCCCTGGCTCGACCACCCTTTCTGGCGTGCGAAGTTCCTGCTGGCCGACCCGGCCGACATCGCCAAGCTGCGCGCCAGCGGCATCACCGAATGCTGGATCGACAACGCCAAGGGGCTCGACGTGGCGCCACCCGCGCCGCAGGCTGCGCCCACGCCGGCGGTGGTGGTGGTGACCGAAACCCCGCCCGAACCCGAAGTGGCCGAACCCGCGACGTCTTCGATTAACGAAGAACTCTCGCGCGCTGCGCTGCTCGTGAAGAAGTCGCGCACGGCCGTGATGTCGCTGTTCAGCGAAGCGCGCATGGGCAAGACCATGAACACCGAGCAGTGCGCCGAGCTGGTCGGCGAGATCACCGAGTCGGTCTGGCGCAACCCGGGCGCGCTGGTCAGCCTGGCACGCCTGAAGACCCACGACGACTACTCCTACATGCACTCGGTTGCCGTGTGCGCTCTGATGGTGTCGCTGGCGCGCCAGCTCGGCCAGAGCGAGGCCGAGGCGCGCGACGCCGGCATGGCCGGCCTGCTGCACGACATGGGCAAGGCGCTGATGCCGCTCGAGGTGCTCAACAAGCCGGGCAAGCTGACCGACGCCGAGTACGACCTGATCAAGACCCACCCCGAGCGTGGGCACGAACTGCTGTTCGGCGGCAGCGCCACGGCGGTCGCGCTCGACGTCTGCCTGCACCACCACGAACGGCCCGACGGCCGCGGCTACCCGCACGGCCTGAGCGGCACCGCGCTGTCGTTGCAAGCGCGCATGGGTGGCGTGTGCGACGTGTACGACGCGATCACCTCGAACCGCCCCTACAAGGCCGGCTGGGACCCGGCCGAGTCGATCGCCCGCATGGCGGAGTGGACCAAACAGGGCCAGTTCGACCCGCTGGTCGTGCACGCTTTCGTCTCCAGCCTGGGCATCTACCCGACCGGCTCGCTGGTGCGGCTGCAGTCGGGGCGCCTGGCCGTGGTCGTCGAGCAGAACCCGGCGGCGCTGGCCGCGCCCCGGGTCAAGGTGTTCTTTTCCACCAAGGCGCAGATGCCGGTGCCCACCGAGATCGTGGACCTGAACCACCCGGGCTGCAGCGAACGCATCACCGGGCGCGAGTCGAACGCGGTGTGGCAGTTCAAGCAGCTCGACGAGCTCTGGGCCGGGCGCGAAGCGCTCGACAAGGCGCGCCGCGCCGGGCCGCCGAAAGGCTGAAACGCGCGCCGCGCTCCGGCTCCGGTCTGGCCCTTAAACTGCGGCCACAAACCACTCTCCGGAGCCAGAGATGAAGCTGATGTTTTCTGCCGCGCTGCTCGCCGCGCTGAGCCTGGGCACGGCCCAGGCCCAAACGCTGCGCTGGGCCTCGCAAGGCGACGCCCAGACCATGGACCCGCACTCGCAGAACGAGTCGTTGACAAATGCGATGAATGGCCAGGTCTACGAAGCCCTGGTCAACTACGACAAGAAGCTCGGCATGGACACGATCCTCGCCACCAGCTACCAGATGGTCAGCCCCACGCTGTGGCGCTTCAAGCTGCGGCCGAATGTCAAGTTCTCCGACGGCGCGCCGTTCACCGCCGACGACGTGGTGTTCTCGGTGTTGCGCGCACGTGAGGGCACCTCCGACATCAAGGTCTACGCCAACGCGGTCGGCGAGCCGAAGAAGGTCGACGCGCTGACGGTCGAGTTCACGCTGAAGGACTTCAACCCGGTGTTCCTGGAGCACCTGTCGACGATCCAGATCATGAACAAGGCCTGGTGCGAGAAGAACAAGGCCGTCAAGCCGATCGACTTCAAGAACAAGGAAGAAGGTTTCGCGTCGCTCAACTCGAACGGCACCGGCCCGTTCATGCTGGTCTCGCGCGCGCCCGACACCAAGACCGTCTACAAGCGCAACCCGAACTGGTGGGGCAAATTCGAAGGCAACGTGCGGGACGTGGTCTACACCCCGATCAAGAACGACGCCACCCGCACCGCCGCGCTGGTCTCGGGTGAGCTCGACTTCGTGCTCGACCCGGCGCCGACCGACGTCGACAAGCTGCGCAACACCACCGGCGTGAAGGTGATCGACGGCCCCGAGAACCGCATTGTCTTCATCGGCATGGACCAGAAGAGCGACGAGCTCGCCTACAGCAGCGTGAAGGGCAAGAACCCGTTCAAGGACCTGCGGGTGCGCCAGGCGCTGTACGACGCGATCGACATCGACACGCTCAAGACCCGCCTGATGCGCAACCAGGCCTACCCGACCGGCGGCATCACGCCGTCGCCGCTGGCCGCCTTCAACGACCCCGAGATCGAAAAGCGCCGGCCTTACAACCTGGAAGGCGCGAAGAAGCTGATGGTCGATGCGGGTTACCCCGACGGTTTCGAAGTCACGCTCGACTGCCCGAACAACCGCTATATCAACGACGAGAAGATCTGCCTCGCGCTCGCCGCGATGTGGGCCAAGCTCAACGTGAAGGTGCGCGTGAACGGCATGCCGCGTGCGAACTACTTCCCGAAGGTGCAGAAGTACGACACCTCGATGTACATGCTGGGCTGGGGCGGCCCCAGCACCGACGCCGAAAGCACGCTCACGCCGGTGCTGCGCAACCGCGGCGAAGGTGGTGTGGGCTCGTGGAACTTCGGCCAGTACACCGACGCCAAGCTCGACGAGCTGGCGGCCGCGTCGAGCAAGGAAGCCGACCCGAAGAAGCGCAAGGAGCTGATCACGGCCGCGCTCAAGCAGCACAACGCCGAAGTGCACAACCTGCCGCTGCACCGCCAGGTGATTCCGTGGGCCTCACGCCAGAACGTCGAGGTCGTGCACCGCGCCGACAACTGGCTCGAGTGGCGCTGGATCACGATCAAGTAAGCGACGTTTCCGTCGATGCAAAAACGGTTGCCGGTGGCGGCCGTTTTCTTTTCAGCGGCCGAACAGCAGAGAGGCGGCGATCGCCCACATCACGAGCGCGATCACGGCGTCGAGAATCTTCCACGCCAGCGGCTGCTCGAACAGGCCGCGCAGGGCCCGCGCGCCGTAGCCGAGCGCGAAGAACCAGACGAAGCTGGCAGCCGTGGCACCCCCGCCGAAAGCCGCGCGCGAGCCCGCCGGCTGCTGGGTCGAGATCGAACCGAGCAGCACCACCGTGTCGAGCCAGCAGTGCGGGTTGAGGTAGGTGAACGCCAGGCAGGTGGTGATGGCAGCGCGCAGGCTCATCGGCGCACCGGCCGCGGCGTGAAGCGTTTCCGAGCCGAAGGCGCGGCGCGCGGCGAGCGCACCGTAGGCGATCAGAAAGGCGGCACCGCCATAGCGCGCCAGCGCCAGCAGGTCCGGGTGGCCTCGCACCAGCGCGCCCAGGCCGGCCACGCCGAGCGTGATCAGCAGCGCGTCCGACACCGCGCACACGAGCACGACTGCGAGCACGTGTTCGCGCTTGATGCCCTGGCGCAGCACGAAGGCGTTCTGCGCCCCGATGGCGATGATCAGCGCCGCCGAGGTGGCGAAGCCCTTGAAGAATGCGAGTTCCATGCGGTGCGGCAGGCATTGCAGCGGCAGGCACTGCGGGGCCGCGATGCTACTGGACTCTGCGGGAACGCTCCTGCGCTCGAAGTCTCACCGCCCGGCGCGAACCACCTCTGACCGCGGGCAGGACGCGCGGCTACTGCCAGGCGGTGCCGCGCATCCAGTCGTAGAACACCCGGCCGAAGCCGTCACTCGGGGTGCCATCCACGTCCTTGATCAGCACGTTGTCCTGCTCGGAAAAGACATCCCAGCAGCAACCGATCACCGACCAATTGCTGGCGCCTGCGAATGGCAGCAGCTGTTGGAGGAATGGTGCCCCCGAAGTCCCGGTCGCGTTGTGCTCGCCCGTCTCCGAGATGATGACCGGGAGTCTGGCCGAAAGCGCCTGCACGACTGGCCAGTTGACCGGCATGCTCCAGGTGCTGGAGAGATTGTTCCAGGCCCCCAGCGTGAACGTCGCTCCGCTGCCAGAGCCACTGGTGGTCTGTTGAGCCACTGGCGCGGTGGGCAAGGCTGTTTGCAGGTACCTGCCTTCACTGATCGTGGTGGCCGACACAGCACCGCCTGCGCCGATGGCGCTGACGCGCACCGAAGCCGGGGTATAGACCGTGTTGGGCTTGGCCAACGTGATGGTGTCGCCGACAGCGTAGCCTGTGCCGCCGGACGAGACGGTCGCCGACGTGGGTTGTTGTATTGGCGGATAAGGATGCCAGGTGGCGGCCATCTGATTCAGCGGATCGCGCGGCATGTTCGCCAGCCAGTTGCTCATGTTGTTGCCGAACTCCACGCCGCCGATCAACACCACGTTGCTCGCACCCGTGGCGCGCACCGCGTCCAGCATCGACTGCATGCCGGCAGATTTCCACGGTGTGTTGATGTTGCGGTAGTTGTGCGTGCCACTGGTGGCGGGAAAGTAGCTGATCGTGCCGCCGGTCATCAGGGCGACCCATGGGTCGGCCGGTGAGGCCAGACCATAGAAGAACGGTTCGTTGTAGAGTGAAAACAGCACCGAAGAATTGGCTTTGAAGGTGGTCGCCACCGACGTCCAGAAATCGAGCGAGTGGTCCATGTTGGCCATCTGGGTCTGAACCATCGGACACGCATTGCCCGGCGCGGCCCAGTGCAGTTCGAGAATCACGTAGAGCCCCGCCGCGTTCGCTTCCTGGACCTGGGTGGCGACGGCCGAGCGGTAGTTGCCGCCCGGGTCGCCGAGGCGCGACACGCCGTCCGTGTCCACGCAGGTGAGCCCGAGCCACGAGGTTTCGTTCAAGGTCAGCCGCACGGTGTTCGCGTTCCACGCCTTGACCGCGCTCCACTTCGGGCCGTAGGGCTGGCCTGCCTGGCCGCCTGACGGGTCGTTCGGGTTGAAACCGCTGATGGCGACGAACTCGAAACCACTGAAGCTGACCCCTCGAAGCTGCACGACGTTGCCCGAGGCATCGACCAAACGGTTGCCGCGAACGCTCACTGCGGGCGCGGCCGTCGCTGTGCCCGCAGTGACCGTGATCGTCGCCCTGGTCGGCGAGCCGAGCGCCAGCCCATTGGTGGGGCTCGACAGCGCGACGGTGAAGGTCTTGTCGGCGGCGTTGGGCGTTGCATTGCTGATCGGCAGCGAGATCGTCTTGGCCGACGCATCGCCGCTGGCCCAGGTGAGCGTGCCGCTTCTCGCGGTGTAGTCGGTGCCCGCCTGCGCCGTGCCGTTGGCGGTGTCGTAGGCCACTGTGCCGTCCCGTGATCCGTCGGCGCGGTTCACGGTGACGGTCAGCAAACCGGCGCTTTGAGCAACGCTGTAACTCGTGGCCGAAAGCGCGACCGTTCCTGCCGGCAATGGCGGTGCCGAGGAGCCGCCACCGCCGCCACACCCGACCGCGAAGATTGTGGCGACCAGCACGATGGCAATTCTGTAAGGTGTCATGGCGGCTCAGGGTACGTCTGGGGAGGCCCGAGAGAATCGGGCCGAGTCTGCCAGACCATATCAGCGCTGCAGCGCCTGGACTGTGCGATGGCGTACACAGGCGACACCCGCAGGTGCCGGCGCAACGCTTGCGAAACGGCGCCGAGCGGGGAACGCGGACGCAGTCAAGGCCACCGGGGCCTCGGCGCTACTGGAAGTGTTCGAGCATCCGTTCCAGCGCCATCGTGAACGGCACCTGCATCATCGGCAAGGTCAGCAGCACGCCGATCAGGCCGACCGAGACCGTGATCGGGAAGCCGATCGCGAAGATGTTCATCTGCTGCGCCACGCGCGAGATCACCCCGAGCACCAGGTTCACGAACAGCAGCATGCCGATCAGCGGCAGCGCGATCCACAGGCCCAGGCGAAAGATCTCGGCGCCCCAGGTCTGCGGCTGCACCGCGCGCAGGAAAGCGAAGGGCTCGGGGCCGACCGGGAACATCTGGAAACTCTGCACCACCGCGGCGATCACCAGCAGGTGGCCGCCGGTCACGATGAAGAGCCAGCTCACGCTGATGCCGAAGAAGCGGCTCGTCGCGGTGGCTTCGCCGCCGGTCATCGGGTTGAAGAAGCCGGCGAAGTTCAGGCCCATCTGCAGGCCGATCAGTTCGCCCGCGAACTCCACCGCGCTGAAGACGATGCGCACCGCGAAGCCGAGCGACAGGCCGATCAGCATCTGCTGGATCACCGCGAGCACGGCGGCCGGCGAGTCGAGCGGGATCAGCGGCATGGCCGGCAGGCTGGCCTGGGCGCAGAACGCGATCAGGAAGGCGAGCGCGACGCGGATGCGCATCGGCACCGTGCGCTGGCCGAGCACCGGCAGCGAACCGAACAAGGCCAGCACGCGCAGGAAGGGCCACAGGATCGGCGTGACCCAGGCCAGCACCTGGGCTTCGGTGAATGTCAGCACGGCGCGAGTGCGGGAACTGGCCGGGTCAACCCACCACGGACGGGATCGATTGCAGCGTGCGCTGCAGATACTCCACCAGCGTGGTCAGCATCCACGGCCCGGCGACCGCCAGCACCGCGACGGCGGCCACGACCTTGGGCACGAACGACAGCGTAGCCTCGTGGATCTGCGTCGCGGCCTGGAAGATGCTGACGAGCAGGCCGACGGCCAGGATCGTCAGCAGCACCGGGGCGGCGACCATCAGCAGCATGTAGAGGCCTTGCTGGCCGTGGTTGAAGACTTGGGTGGCGTCCATGAGTTTGGCTCGTCAGGTGGCGAAGCTGGCCGCGAGCGAGCCCAGCAGAAGGTTCCAGCCGTCCGCCAGCACGAACAGCATCAGCTTGAAGGGCAGGGCGATCAGCACCGGCGACAGCATCATCATGCCCAGGCTCATCAACACGCTGGCGACGATCATGTCGATGATCAGGAACGGGATGAAGATCAGGAAGCCGATCTGGAACGCGCTCTTCAGCTCGCTCGTCACGAAGGCCGGCACCAGCACCTTGAAGGGCACGTCGGCGGTCTTGACCGCGGCGTCGACCTTGGCAAGCTTGGCGAACAGCATCACGTCGGCCTGGCGTGTCTGCTTGAGCATGAAAGCGCGCATCGGCACCTCGCCGCGCTTGAGCGCTTCGTCGAACTGGATCTTGTTCTCGGCGAACGGCTGGTAGGCCTCGGCGTAGACCTTGTCGATGGTCGGACTCATCACGAAGAAGGTGAGAAAAAGGCTCAGGCCCACGACCACCTGGTTCGGCGGCGCGGCCTGCGTGCCCATCGCCTGGCGCAGCAGGCTCAGCACGATCACGATGCGGGTGAAGCCCGTCATCAGCAGCAGCACGGCCGGCAGGAAACTCAGCGCCGTGAAGAACAGCAGCGTCTGGATCGGCACCGAAAAACTCGTGCCGCCGGCCCCCTGGCCGACCATCAGCGGCAGGCTCGCGCCGCCGCTCGATTGGGCTAAAGCCGCTGCAGGAACGGCCGAAAACACCGCAAGCGCGCAGAGCGCGATGCGCCGGGCCGACAAAGCAGAAAAAACAGCGCGCTCAGCGTTCACCGGCCAACCCTTTGTCTTGCCGCAACTTGCCGAGCATCTGCGCGAAACCCGGCATGGCCGGCGTGGTGTTCGCCGGCGCATCGGCTTGCGGCTCCATCGAGTGCAGCGTGGTGATGCTGTTCGGCGTGACGCCCAGCACCAGCCAGCGCCGCGCGTCGCCCTGGCCGACTTCGACCGTCACGACCCGCTGGCTCGCCGACAACGGCAGCACCGCCACGTGGCGCATCAGACCGCTCGACGCGGTGCCGCCCATCGGCGTGCGCTTGAGCAGCCACAGCGCGAGCGGGATCACCGCGATGATCGCGAGGAACCACAGCAGCGACGCTGCCCATGAACTCGTGGCCATCGATGCTCAGCCCCGGCTCAGGCGGCGCATGCGCTCGCTCGGCGTCACGATGTCGGTGAGGCGGATGCCGAACTTGTCGTTCACCACCACCACCTCGCCCTGCGCGATCAGGTAGCCGTTGACGAGCACGTCCATCGGCTCGCCGGCCATCGCTTCGAGTTCCACGACCGAGCCGTGCGCGAGCTGCAGGATGTGCTTGATCGGCACCCGCGTGCGCCCCAGTTCCACAGTGAGCTGCACCGGGATGTCCAGGATCATGTTGATGTCGTTGCCCGCCGTGGTGCCGGTGGTCGGGCTGAAGTTCTGGAACGAGGCCGGCGACACCTGGTCCTGAACCTCCGTGGCCGCTTCGGGTTTGGACTCGGCCAGCGCGGCGGCCCATTCGGCCGCCATCGCGTCGGTTTCGTCGGCTGCGGCGGCGGTGTTGTCAGTGCTCATTGATTTC
Source organism: Burkholderiaceae bacterium (assembly GCA_040080605.1). GTDB lineage: Bacteria > Pseudomonadota > Gammaproteobacteria > Burkholderiales > Burkholderiaceae_C > LMDS01. The sequence continues at coordinate 3,526 of JBEBIB010000026.1, read as the reverse complement.
TCCCATCCAGCCCGGTTGAGAGCTGTTCAACAGTTGATCGACCTTCAGGGCGTATTTGCCGTTGGAGGTGCCGTAGTGGCAGTCGAGCACCGGCACGCCGGCGACCTTGGCCTGAATCGACTGGCGCAGGTCGAGTTCGATGAAGTCGCCGGCCTTGAAGGACAGCAGTTGTTCGACCGTGGCCGGCGCCGTCGCCAGCTCGGCGATCAGCTCGACCTCGGCCGACTGGATCTGCTCTTTCATCAGGTTGATCCAGCGCCGGTCGGGCTCGCCCGCGTCGCCCTGCACGGTCGAATAAAGAATGTCGCGGATCGGCTCGAGCGTCGAGTACGGAATGCAGAAGTGGATCGCGCCGCTGGTGTCGCCGATCTCCAGCGTGAAGCTGGTCGTGATCACGATCTCGCTCGGTGTGGCGATGTTGGCGAACTGCGGCTGCATCTCCGAGCGCTGGTAGGCCAGCTCGAGCGGGTAGATGCCGTGCCAGGCCTTCTTGTACTCGGCCGTCACCACTTCGATCAGGCGGCTGATCACGCGGATCTCGGTGGCCGAGAAGTCGCGCCCTTCGATGCGCGTGTGGTACTTGCCGGCGCCGCCGAACAGTGCGTCGATCACCGAGAACACCAGCGTCGGGTCGCACACGATCAGGCCCGAGCCGCGCAGCGGTTTCACGCTCACGATGTTGAAGTTGGTCGGCACCACGATCTCGCGCAGGAAGGCGCTGTACTTCTGCACCTTGGTCGGGCCGATCGAGATTTCCGGGCTCTTGCGGATCAGGTGAAACACGCCCAGGCGGATGTTGCGGGCGAAGCGCTCGTTGATGATTTCCATCGTGGGCATGCGCCCACGAACGATCCGCTCCTGGCTGGCCAGGTCGTAGTCGCGGATCGAGCCCTTTTCGGCGGGTTCCGCTTCCAGGCTCTGGCTGTCGCCGGTGATGCCTTGCAGCAGCGCGTCGACTTCGTCCTGCGAGAGGATGGGCTGGCTCATTGGATGATGAAGTTCGAGAAGTGAACGTGCACGATCGGGTTCGGTTCGGTCGCGGCCTTCTTCGCCTTCGCTTTCTTCTTCGGCTTCTTGTCGCCCTCGACTTCGTCGTCGCCTTCTTCCTTGGCGGCATGCGTGTCGACCGGCTTGGCTTCCGTCACCGCTTCCGGCTCGGCCACCTCGATGCCCATCGTGCGGGCGGCTTCGCGCTGCACCTGCTGTGCGAGCATTTCCTTGCCCGAGCGGTCGAGCAGTTCGCCCGAGGTCTTGTGCGCCAGGATCATCAGGATGCCGTTGCGGATCGCCGGCATGTACAGCTTCAGCTCGTCGGCGAACTTGGCGTCGTGCAGCTCCAGCGTGATGCCGATCTGGGCGTAGCGGTCGGCGTCCTTGTCGGCCAGGTTCACGACGAAGGGGTCGAGCGGCAGGAAGGTCGGCGGGTGTTTGGGGTCACGCTTGGCGAGTTTGTGTTCGGCGGCCGCACCACCTTCGTCGGCGCCTTCTTCGGCCGCCGCAGCCGCCGCGGCCTTCTTCTTGAAGTAGAACGCCGCGCCGCCGCCGCCGGCGAGCACCACCAGCAGCGCCGCCACGATCATGATGATCAGCTTCTTCTTGCCCTTTTTCGCGGGCACGGCGGCGCCGGCGTCGGGGGGCGGGGCAGCGGCAGCAGACATCGGTTCTCCTTCAACGGCAGGGCGCGTGCCCGCGCGGCAAGGGGCTGCGCACGGGCACTGGCATGAAGGAAATTATGGAAACGCAGCCCCGGGTGCGAAGCCGGGATAAGCGGTGCTTTTGTTGCCCAGTCCGGCGCACCCGGAGGGTGCCGCTCAGGCGTACAGGTCGACGCCGCCGGCCGTGACGTTGCGGCGCCGCGGTGCAGGCTGCAGCGCCTGGCTCTCGGCTTCGCGGCCACGATGGGCGCCGTCGCCGGTGTCGGCAGGGTTCTTCGACGAGTCGCTGCGGCCACCGGCGTGCTGTGACACGCCACCACCCGCCAGCGTGAAGCCGGCGTCGCGCAAGGCCCCGGCCAGCTCGGGCATGCCCGCTTCGATAACCTGGCGCGTGGCGGCCAGGTCGGCACCGAAATCGACGCGCGCGTTCGTGCCGTCGATCACGATCTGCACCGACACCGGTCCCATCTCGGCCGGGTTCAGCTGCAGTTCGGCGCTTTGCACGCCGTCGGCGGCGAGCACGCTCATCTGCACGCCGAGCGTCTGCGCGAATTCGGGCGAGGCCAGCGGCGTGGGCAGGTTCACTGTCAAGGGCGCGCTGCTCTCGCGGGCCGTGCCCAGCAACGGGTTGAAGGCCGCGGCGCCGAGCGCTGCGGCGTTCGTGATCGTGTCGGGTGCGCCCGCCTTCGAGCGGCCGATGTCTTCGGCCACGGGTTGAACGACGCGCTGCGCGGCTGCGCTGTCGGCACGCGCGCTCTGGCTCCAGGCGGCGAGTGCTTCTTGCGAAGCGGCGGCGGTTTCCAGGCGGGCTGTCGTGTCGGCAGCGCTCTTGTGCTGCAGCACCGCCGAGGCATCGTTGGCTTTCGCGCCAGCCACGCCGTCGGCGGCTGCGCTGCTGCCGGCCGGGGTGTCGTCTGCTTCGGACGCGGCCCGCCGCGCTGCCGGGATCTCGAAAGCCGACGGTGCCGGCTGCGAAGCGGCCAGCCACGGGGCCAGGCTCGGGTCGATGGCTGGCGCGTCGGTGCGCCTGGCGCGGGCGGTATTGGCCTGTTCGTCTGCCGGGCCCTCGCGGTTCGCTTCCTGTCCCTCGGCGGTCTTCGGGCCGTGTTCGGCAGGGCGTGGCGGCGGCGTCTTCTCGGTCAGCTTCAGGCGTGCCTTGAAGGGTGTGTTCGGTGTGGCGGGCGCGTCGGCGCCGTCGGCCTCGGCGGCCGGATCGGCTCCCGGCGCGGGCGCCTCGGGCGCCGGAGCCTGCGCCGAGCGGCTTTGTTGCAGCAGGCTCGCGAACGCGGCCCGGCTGGCTTCGGCGTTCTTGCCGGCGTTCGCCTGGGCCGGGGCGGTGACGGGTGCGGCGGGGGCGGTGACCTGCATCATCGTTCCCCGCTCAGGCGCCGTGCGGCGCGCTGTGGACGTCGGCACGGCCCCAGGCGGCGCGGGCCGATTGTTCGTCGCTCTGTTTCTGTTCGCGCCGGTCGGCATCGACGCGCAGGTCGCGCACACGCCGCTCGATCAGGCGCCGCACCGAAGCGCAACGCACTTCGACCGCGCGCAGCTCGGTGCCGGCACGTTCGGCCTGCTGCGCCGTGTGCTGCGCGGCGCGAGACTGCTGCTCCACGGCCTGGCTCAGGCGCTCCATGAAACCCTGGTAGCAGCGCACGAGTTCGATCTTGCCTTCGCTCGCGAACTGCTTCTGCCAGCGCTGTTCGTACTCGCTGCGATAGGTCAGCAGCTGTTCGGCCTGGGCCTCGGCGGCGGTGTGGGCGGTCTGCGCCCGCAGGTGGTCGGCCAGCGCCAGGTCGCGCTCGCGTTCGGTCTGGGCCAGCAGGGTGGTGAGCGGGTGCAAGGAGGTCATGGGGCGGGGGTTTCCGTGACAG
>JBEBIB010000025.1:0-80760 GCA_040080605.1 Burkholderiaceae bacterium | reverse complement strand
ACCCCGTGGTCCGTGCGCCGGTGCAGCGCGGCCACCACGGCGGGCGGGGCGGCGAGCGGCGGGGGCGCCTCCACCACGACCGGCTTCGGCACGGTCGTGCAGGCCGCCAAGGCGCTCGCCAGGCCGGCCAGCACCCAGCGCCGCCTGATCTTCTGCCCGGGGCCCAGGCGCTCGTCGTTGTGCATCGGTGAATTCTAGAAGTGGCGGGAAACCCCACTCTTCATACCCATTGAGAATAAACATCCAACGAAATTGTCATTCCTTGGAATATCAAACCTCAGTACATTCCCTGCTCCCGAAGCGTGGGGCGAACGCGCCTGCAGGCTTCGTAACGGGCAACTCATGGACTTCATTGCAATCTTTAGCGGTTTCGGTGTCGGCGCCATCGTCGGCATGACCGGCGTGGGCGGCGGCTCGCTGATGACGCCGCTGTTGCTGACCGTCTTCAAGCTGAACCCGGCGGTTGCGATCGGCACCGACCTGTGGTTCGCCGCGATCACGAAGACCGCCGGCTCGCTGTCGCACCACCAGTCGGGCCACGTCGAATGGCGCATCACGCGGTGGCTGCTGGCCGGCAGCATCCCGGCCTCGCTGGCCACCATTGCGGTGATGCACTTCACCGGCATCACCAAAGGCTGGGCTTCTGCGCTGACCTTCTCGCTCGGCATCGCCTTGCTGCTGACGGCCGTGACGGTCGCCTTCAAGCAGGTGTGGCACGGCGTCGGCCTGCGGCTGGAACGCTGGATTCCCGAGAATCGCAAGCCGCTGCTCACGCTGCTGTGCGGCCTGGTGCTCGGCGTATTGGTCTCGCTGAGCTCGATCGGCGCCGGCGCGATCGGCGCCACGCTGATCATGCTCTTGTACCCTCGCCTCGAATCGCACCGCGTGGTCGGCACAGACATCGCCCACGCCGTGCCGCTCACCTTCGTGGCCGGCATCGGCCACGCCACGCTCGGGCACATCGACTGGACCTTGCTCGGTGCCTTGCTCATCGGCTCGATCCCGGGCATCTGGATCGGCGCGCAGCTGACCCGCAAGATGCCCGAGAAACTCGTTCGCACGCTCTTGTGCCTGTCACTCGTAGGCGCCGGACTGAAAGTGATCTACTGACCATGTACCACTACACCGATTTCGACAAACTCTTCGTGCACCAGCGCGCCGCGCAGTACCGCGACCAGCTCGAGCGCCACCTCTCGGGCCACCTGCCCGAAGACGACTTCCGCGCCCTGCGCCTGCAGAACGGCTGGTACGTGCAGCGCCATGCGCCGATGCTGCGCGTGGCCGTGCCCTACGGCGAGCTCAGCTCGGCGCAGCTGCGCGGGCTCGGTGCCATCGCACGCACCTACGACCGCGGCTACGCGCACTTCACCACGCGTCAGAACTGCCAGTTCAACTGGATCCCGCTCGACCGAAGCGCCGACGTGATGGACGACCTGGCGGCCGTGAACATGCACGGCATCCAGACCAGCGGCAACTGCATCCGCAACATCACGAGCGACGGCCTGGCCGGCGTGGCCGCCGACGAAGACATCGACCCGCGCCCCTATTGCGAGCTGCTGCGCCAGTGGAGCACGCTGCACCCCGAGTTCGCCTTCCTGCCGCGCAAGTTCAAGATCGCGGTGACCGGCGCGACCGAAGACCGAGCCGCGATCGCGTGGCACGACATTGGGCTGCAGATGGTTCGCAACGATGCCGGCGAGGTCGGCTTCAAGGTGCTGGTCGGCGGTGGCATGGGCCGCACGCCGGTGATCGGCACGCAGATCCGCGCGTTCCTGCCGTGGCAGCAGATCCTCGTCTTCATCGAAGCGATCGTGCGGGTCTACAACCGCTATGGCCGGCGCGACAACATGTACAAGGCGCGCATAAAGATTCTGGTGAAGGCCGAAGGCCAGAGATTCTTCGACGCGGTCGATGCCGAGTTCAGGAACATCCTCGAGAACGACATCGGCGGCACCGCGCACATCCTGCCGGCCGAAGAATTGGCCCGGGTGGCGCAGGGTTTCGCGTTGCCCGAAGGAGTGGCACCCGTGCCCGCTGCGGCGAGCCCGAACGTCGACGCGCCGCAAGCCTTCGGCCGCTGGCTCGAACGCAACGTACACGCCCACAAGCTGAGTGGCTACCGCGCCGTCACGCTCTCCCTCAAGCGCGCGGGCCAGGCGCCGGGCGACGCCACCGCCGACCAGATGGACGAGGCCGCAGCCATCGCCGACCGCTTCAGCCACGGCGAGCTGCGCGTCACGCACGACCAGAACCTGCTGCTGCCCTGGGTGCTTGATACCGAACTGCACGCGCTCTGGCAAGCGGCGCACGCAGCCGGCTTCGCCACGCCGAACATCGGCCTGCTGACCGACATGATCGCGTGCCCGGGCGGCGACTTCTGCGCGCTGGCCAATGCACGTTCGATCCCGATCGCCGAAGAGATCACGCAGCGCTTCTCCGAGATCGACGAGCTCTACGACATCGGCGACATCGACCTGCACATCAGCGGCTGCATCAACTCCTGCGGCCACCACCACAGCGGGCACATCGGCATCCTCGGCGTGGACAAGGACGGCAAGGAGTGGTACCAGATCTCGCTCGGCGGCTCCGACGGCAGCCGCATCAGCGGCGGCTCGGTGGCCGGCAAGGTGATCGGCCCGTCGTTCGCGGCCGATGAAGTCACCGACGTGATGGAAGCCGTGGTCGACACCTACCGCAGCCAGCGCACCGCCGGCGAGCTGTTCATCGACACCGTCAAGCGCGTCGGCCTCGACCCGTTCAAGGCCTCGGCCAACGCCGTGCGGCGCAGCACCGCGCTCACGCATTCGGCCTGACCCGGAGCACACACCCATGAAGTTCATCCAGTCGCACAAGGACCAGTGGCACACGCTCGCCGGTGAAGACGGCCCGGCCGTGTACATCAACCCGACCCCGTATCTGCTGCTCGACGTGCCCCAGTGGCACGCCTTCCGCGCACAGTGGCCGGCCGGCATGCCGGTGGGCGTGATGCTCGCCAACGACGCCGATGTGGAAGACATCGCCGCCGATCTGCCGCAGCTCGCACTCGTGGCATTGCACTTCCCGAAGTGGGTGGACGGGCGCGCCTACAGCCAGGCCCACCTGCTGCGTTCGCGCTACCGTTTTGCGGGTGAAGTGCGCGCCACCGGTGAAGTGCTGGTCGACATGCTGCCGCTGCTGCAGCGAAGCGGCTTCAACGCGGTGCAGATGCGCGCCGACCAGTCGCTCGAAGCCGCGCAACGGGCGCTCACCTATTTCCCTGCGTTCTACCAGGGCGACGTGACCGACCCGGTGCCGCTGTTCGGTAAACCGCCCGGCACGGCCGAAGCGCTGGCCCGCGCGAAGAACGAATTCGTCAACGACGGAGCGTCGATATGAGCGCCATCTCCCTCTACGCCAAAGCGACCGACGGTTTCGACGCGCGGGTCGCCAACGCCCTGGCGCTGCTGACCGAAGCCGCCGCGGCGCACCCCGGCAGCATCGTGCAGGCCACGAGCCTGGGCGCCGAAGACATGGTCATCACCGACCTGATCGCGCGCCACCAGCTGCCCATCGCCGTCGGCACGCTCGAGACCGGCATGCTGCACGCCGAGACCGTGTCGCTGGTGCTGAGCATCGAGTCACGCTACGGGCTGTCGGTAGAGGTGTATGAACCGCGCAAGGAATCGGTGATCCAGTTCGTCGGCACGCACGGAGACCGCGCGATGTACGAAAGCCTGGAGCTGCGCAAGGGCTGCTGCGCGATCCGCAAGCTCGAACCGCTCTCGCGCATGCTCGAGAAGCGCACGGCCTGGGTGACCGGCATGCGCCGCGAACAGTCCGACAACCGCGGCACCGTCGCCTTCAGCGAGCAGGACGACAAGGGCCGCACGAAAGTGAACCCGCTGGCCGACTGGAGCTGGGCCGACGTGTGGCACTACATCCAGCTGCACGAGGTGCCCTACAACGCGCTGCACGACCAGTTCTACCCGAGCATCGGCTGCGCGCCCTGCACCCGCGCCATCGCCGTGGGCGAACCCTTCCGCGCCGGCCGCTGGTGGTGGGAAGACGAAGCCGCCAAAGAGTGCGGCCTGCACGTGCACGACGAACAACAGGTCTCGATGATCGGAGCCCACCAATGAACGCCCCCCTGAACGTCGAACAGCTGCTGCCGCAGCTCGACCAGACGCACCTCGACTGGCTCGAAGAAGAAGCCATCTTCATCCTGCGCGAAACGGTGGCCGCGTTCGAACGCCCTGCACTGCTCTTCTCGGGCGGGAAGGATTCCTGCGTGGTGTTACGCCTGGCCGAGAAGGCCTTCAAGACGCGTGATGCGAAAGGCGAGTTCAAGGGCCGCCTGCCGTTCCCGCTGCTGCACGTGGACACCGGCCACAACTTCCCCGAAGTGATCGAGTTCCGCGACCGCCGCATTGCCGAGATGGGCGAGCGCCTGGTGGTCGGCCACCTCGAGGATTCGATCAAGCGCGGCACGGTGCGCCTGAGCCACCCGCTCGAATCGCGCAACGGCCACCAGACGGTGGCACTGCTCGAAGCGATCGAAGAACACCGCTTCGACGTGTTGATGGGCGGCGCGCGGCGCGACGAAGAAAAAGCGCGCGCCAAGGAGCGCATCTTTTCGCACCGCGACAGCTTCGGCCAGTGGCTGCCGAAAGAGCAGCGCCCGGAACTGTGGACGCTGTTCAACACCCGCATCAAACCGGGCGAGCACATGCGCGCGTTCCCGATCAGCAACTGGACCGAGCTCGATGTGTGGCTCTACATCGCACGCGAGAACATCCCGCTGCCGAACCTGTACTTCGCGCACGACCGTCAAGTGATCCGCCGCAAGGGCCTGCTGGTTCCCTTGACCGATGTGACGCCAGCCCTGCCCGGCGAAACCGTGGAAACGGCCGAGGTGCGCTTCCGCACCGTCGGCGACATGACCTGCACCTGCCCGGTCGAAAGCCCCGCCGAGACGGCCGCAGAAATCGTCGCCGAGACGCTGCAGGTGACCGTCAGCGAACGCGGCGCCACGCGCATGGACGATCGCACCTCCGACGCTTCGATGGAGCGGCGCAAGAAAGAAGGTTATTTCTGATGAACACGCACGTTGCCCCACCGGTCCAGGACCACCGCGCGCTGCGCTTTCTCACCGCCGGCTCGGTCGACGACGGCAAAAGCACGCTGATCGGCCGCCTGCTGTACGACAGCCGCGCGATCCTGGCCGACCAGCTCGACACGCTTGAAAAACGCGCGGCCGGTGCGCCGATCGACCTGTCGCTGCTGACCGACGGCCTGGAAGCCGAGCGCGAACAAGGCATCACGATCGACGTGGCCTACCGCTACTTCGCGACCAAGCAGCGCAAGTTCATCATCGCTGACGCGCCCGGCCACGAGCAGTACACCCGCAACATGGTGACGGCTGCGGCCGGCAGCGACGCGGCCGTGGTGCTGGTCGACATCACCAAGCTCGACACGCACGCAAAACCCGTGAAACTGCTCGCGCAGACACGCCGCCATTCGCTGCTCGCGCAACTGCTGCGCGTGCCGAGTATCGTGTTCGCGATCAACAAGCTCGACGCGGTCGACGACCCGGCGCAGGCCTATGTAGCGGTGCGCGCCGCGCTGCTCGCCTTTGCCGAAGAAGCGAAGATGGAAGTCGCCGGTATCGTGCCGGTGTCGGCCTTGCGCGGCGACAACGTGACGCAGCCGCTCGATGCCGACTGGTACGACGGCCCGTCGCTGCTTCAATTGCTGGAGCGCCTGCCAACCGCGCAGGAACGCAAGGTCGGCGACCTGCTGATCCCGGTTCAATACGTCGCCCGTGACGGCGACGGCACCGGCGACCAGCCACGCACCTTGTGGGGCCGCATCGCCCACGGCAGCGTGAAGGCCGGCGACGAAGTGCAGCTGTTCCCCAGCAAGCAGAAAGCCATCGTCGCCGAAGTGCGCGTGGCCGGTTCGCTGGTGAAAAGCGCTGAAGCCGGACAATCGGCCGGCATCGCACTCGACCGCCAGCTCGACGTGTCGCGCGGCGACTGGATCTCGACGCCGGGCACGGTGGTTGAAGCCAACCGTTTCTCGGCCACGCTGGCCTGGCTCGACACCGAGCCCGCCGTCGTCGGCCGCAAGTACCAGGTGCGCCACGGCAACCGCTGGGTGCAGGCGCGCATCGCGGCGATCGAAAGCCGGCTCGACATCCATTCGCTGCAGGCGACCGACGCCCACGAACTGAACGTCAACGAGATCGGCCACGTGGTGATCGAAACGCAGCAGCCGCTGCCGATCGAGGCCTACGAGACCAACCGCGTCGGCGGCGCCTTGATCATCGTCGACCCGACCAGCAACCGCACCAGCGGCGCGCTGCTCGTCAAGGCAGCGGCGTAAACACGCGCATGGGCCACGTCATCTTCATCGGTGCCGGCCCCGGCGCGGCCGACCTGATCACCGTGCGCGGTGCGCAGCGCCTGAAGCTGGCCGACGTGGTGCTGTTCGACGCCCTCACCGACCCGGCATTGCGCGCGCTCGCGCCGCAAGCACGCTGGGTCAACGTCGGCAAACGCGGCTTTGCCGACAGCACCGGCCAGAGCACGATCAACGCATTGCTCGTCAAACACGCGCGCGAAGCGAACATCGTCGTGCGCCTGAAGGGCGGCGACCCGAGCGTGTTCGGCCGGCTCGAAGAAGAACTCGAAGCGCTGGCCGCGGCCGGCATTGCGTGCGAAGTGGTGCCTGGCGTGACGGCCGCCATCGCCGCCGCCGCATCGACCCTGCGCCCACTGACCCGCCGCGGCAGCGGCCGCAGCGTGAGCCTGACGACCGCGATGACACGCGACGGTGCGCTGACCGCCACGCGCACCGCCGACACCGAAGTTTTCTACATGGCCGGCAAACAACTCGCCGCCCTGTCACGCCGCTTGATCGCGGCCGGCTGGCCCGGCGACACGCCCGCCAGCGTGGTCTCGCGCGCCGGCTGGCCCGACCAGTTGCAGAGTGATCATCACGTCGATGCGCTCGGCGACGCCACGGTTCTGCACGCCGGCCGCCCCACCGTCGTGACAGTCGGCGCGGGCGCCGCACCCTTGCATGCCGCCGCCATCACAAGGTCGCTCGCCACCCCCACCGCCGTCACAACCCGCGTGAAGCCCTAAAATCCCTATCCTTGTCGTCGGCTCAGTGCAGTGCGCCGCCGCCCCAACCACCCAAGAGCCCTGTCATGACCCACGTCGTTCTCGAATCGTGCATCCGCTGCAAGTACACCGACTGCGTAGATGTGTGCCCGGTCGACTGCTTCCGCGAAGGCCCGAACTTCCTCACGATCGACCCCGACGAGTGCATCGACTGCGCCGTGTGCATTCCCGAGTGCCCGGTCAACGCGATCGTGCCGGAAGAAGACGTGCCCGGCGACCAGCAGCACATGATCAAGCTCAACGCCGACCTGGCGAAGAACTGGCCCAGCATCACCAAGCGCAAGGCCCCGCAGCCCGACGCCGATGACTGGAAAGACAAGACCGGCAAGCTCGGCGAACTGATCAAGTAGCCCGCGTGGCAGCCAGCGGCAACACCCCTGCGCTGATCGAGACCGATGCCGTCGTCATCGGCGCCGGGCCGGTCGGCCTGTTCCAGGTGTTCGAGCTCGGGCTGCTGGAGATCAAGGCTCACGTGATCGACTCGCTGCCGGTGCCCGGCGGCCAGTGCATCGAGCTCTACGCCGACAAGCCGATCTACGACATTCCCGGCACGCCGGTTTGCAGCGGGCGCGAGCTGGTCGATCGGCTGCTGAAGCAGATCGAGCCCTTCGACACCCCTTTCCATCTGGGCCAGCAGGTCAACGGCGTGCACCGTCAAGCCGATGGGCGCTTCCTCGTCGACACATCGGCCGGCACGACACTGCTCGCCAAGGTGGTGTTCATCGCCGGCGGTGTGGGCTCGTTCCAGCCGCGGCGCCTGAAGATCGACGGGCTCGCGGCGTTCGAGGGCACACAACTTTTCTACGGCGCGCCCTCCGCGTCGCTGGCAGGGCAACGTGTTGTGGTGATCGGGGATGGCGATGCCGCTCTGGAATGCGCACTTGCGCTCTCGAAGCGGCAAGCGAACGTCACGCTGATGCACCGCCGCGACGAGTTCAAGGCGGCGGCCAAGACCATCGATGCCGTGCGCCGGGCACGTGCGCAGCAGCAGCTTCAGTTCATTGCGGCACAAGCCCTCGGCATCGAACAAGCCGGGGGCAGACTGACCGCATTACAAGTCGCCACGGCCGACGGCAACACCCACGCGTTGCCGCTCGACACCTTGATCGTGCTGACCGGCCTCAGCCCCAAGCTCGGCCCGATCGCCGACTGGGGCCTGGCTCTCGAACGCAAGCAGCTCGTCGTCAACACCGAGAAGTTCGAGACCAGCGTGTCAGGCATTTTCGCGGTGGGCGACGTGAACACCTACCCGGGCAAGAAGAAGCTGATCCTGTGCGGCTTTCACGAAGCCGCACTCGCGGCCTTCGGCGCTGCGCCCTACGTGTTCCCGGGCAAGCCAGTGCACCTCGAATACACGACCACCAGCCCGCGCCTGCACAAGGCGCTCGGCGTCGCGCCGATCACTGAGTCATAATCCGCCCGCTGCGCGTTTCGGCGCGTGGCATTCGCTAGGGGTGTTGGACCATTTGAAGTTTCGGCTTCGTGTGGTTCGACTGAGAAAGTCCCTTTGAACCTGATTGAGGTAATCCTCGCGCAGGGAAGCATGGCCAAGCAAGCCTGTCACGTCCTGTGGCGGCTTCGGCCCGCCGACCTGCCATCGCAAACGGAACCACGATGGCACAACTCTCGATATCCAGACTCTCCCCGATCGCCGCCGCCACATGGCTGGTGGCCACACAAGCCTGCGCACAAACCGCAGCGACCCAGCTCGAACCCATCGTCGTCACCGGCCGCATCGCGCCGCCAGTGAGCGTGGGCGGCTGGGGCGATATTCCGCTGGCGAAGACCCCGCTGCAAGCGAGCGTCTTAACCTCGGAACAGTTGAAGGACAGCGGTGCACGCCGCCTGTCGGACCTGGTCAATTTCGACCCCGGCATCAGCGACGCCTACAACAGCGAAGGGTATGTCGACTATTTGACGGTGCGCGGTTTCGTCATCGACAACCGCTTCAACTACCGGCGCGACGGCCTGCCGATCAATGCCGAAACGCCAATCCCGCTCGACAACAAGGCACGCGTCGAGATCCTCAAAGGCACGAGCGGCATGCAGGCCGGCACCAGCGCGCCGGGCGGGCTGGTGAACTTCGTCGTCAAGCGGCCCACCGATGCGCCGCTGCGCTCCGCGTCGCTCGAGTGGCGAGAGGCGAACAGCGTGACCGGCGCGCTCGACCTGAGCCAGCGTTTCGGTGAAGGCCAGGCCTTCGGCGTGCGCCTGAACGCCGCCGCGGCGCACCTCGACCCGAAGCTGAAGTCGGCCAAGGGAGAACGATCACTGTTCGCGCTGGCCGCCGATTGGCGCGTCAGCCCCGACACGCTGATCGAAGCCGAAGTGGAAACGAGCCGCCGCTCGCAACCCAGCCAGCCCGGCTTCAGCCTGCTCGGCAACACGGTGCCCGAACCCGGCGACCCGCGCCTGAACCTGAACAACCAGCCGTGGTCGCTGCCGGTGGTGTTCAAGGCCACGACCGCGTCGTTGCGCGTGCAACAGAAACTCGGCAACGACTGGCGCTTCGTCGCCCACGCCGCCAGCCAGCAACTGCGCACCGACGACCGCCTGGCCTTCTCCTACGGCTGCACCGACACCGACGGCACCTACTACGCCGACCGCTACTGCCCGAACGGCACCTACGACCTGTACGACTTCCGCAGCGAGAACGAACGCCGCCGCACCGACGCACTCGACCTGTCGCTGCAAGGCAAGCTGCAGACCGGCCCGCTGAGCCACGCGCTGACCGTCGGCGCATTGCGCAGCACGGTGCGCAACCGTTTCCAGCAGCAGGCCTACAACTACGTGGGCACAGGCAACGTCGCCGGCACGCTGGTCACGCCGGCCGACCCGTCTCTGACCGACGAGAACACCAACCGGGACGAACGCTCGACCGAGTTGTACGCGCGGGACGCCATCTCACTGACCAGCGATGTGACCGCGTGGCTCGGCCTGCGCCACACCCGCCTCACGCGCGAGAGCGTGCGCACCGACGGCTCGCGCGCCACCGGCTACAGCCAGTCGTTCAACACGCCGTGGCTGGCGCTGAGCTACGCTTTCGCGCCCGATCAACTGGTCTATGCCAGTTGGGGTCGTGGCGTGGAGTCGGAAGTCACGCCTAACCGGCCGCGCTACAACAACCCCGGCGTGGCGCTGCCGACGCTGAAAAGCCGGCAGATCGAAGTCGGCCTGAAGGGTTCGAGCGCACGCTTCGAGTGGGGCCTGGCGCTGTTCGACATCGAGCGCCCGAACTTCGCCGACGTCGGCACCTGCGACGTCGACAACAGTTGCACCCGCCAGGTGGTCGGCGATGCGCGGCACCGCGGCGCAGAGGCCACCGGCGCATTCCACGAAGGTGGCCTGACGCTGCGCGCCGGTGCACAGTGGTTGCGGGCCCGCCTCGACAGCGGCCTGGAACCCACCAACGTACCTGCGCGCACGCTCAGACTGCAAGCCGACTACAGCGTGCCGCAAGTGCCCGGCTTCAAGCTGCAGGCCAACGCCACGCACGAAAGCCGGCGCATGGTGCTGCCCGACAACAGCGTGAGCATTCCGGGTTACACACGTGTCGACGTGGCGGCGCGCTACGAGAACAAGTGGGCATCGCACCAGTGGACCTGGCGCGCCGGCGTCGACAACCTGTTCGACAAACGCGCCTGGCGCGAGTCGCCCTACCAGTTCGGCCATGCGTACCTCTACCCGCTGGCGCCGCGCACATTGCGCCTGTCGGTTCAGGTCGACATCTAGGGGCCACTCAAAAGCTGGCTATAATTTGAGGCTGTTCCTCGATAGCTCAGTTGGTAGAGCGCCGGACTGTTAATCCGTAGGTCCCTGGTTCGAGCCCAGGTCGGGGAGCCAAAATTAGCGTTATAGAACAAGCACTTAGGCCCAGTCTTCACGGACTGGGCTTTTTGCTTTGTGGGCCGGGCAACCGCCGGCTAAGCAAGGCCGCCGGGCCTGCCCCAAGCAACCGCAGCGCTCAAAACGACGCCCGCATGGGGCGGGCGTCGAGTACCGGCTCATCGCCAGGAGAACTGCACGACGCCGGCTGAGCCCGAGTGGGTGGCGTTAACCCGCGCGGCAGTCGGCGCTCTGTGCACCGCGCGGGAGCTGGAGAACCTAGTCGGCGCGATCCTGACGGTCACGCATGCTGGCTGCGAGCAGAGCGGCCTGTTGAGGGATAGCGACCGCCTCGAACTCTTCCGGTGTGCATGGCTTGGGCACCAGCATGACCGGGCGAAGGTTGGCCTCGGCCGGCGCTTCGAGCACCTGAACGCGTTTCAAGAGCGTGGTGGTGGGGCGCGTTGCCATGTGGTCACCACACTTCCGGGCTGACCAGCCCATAGATGCGATTGAGAGCCTTCGCGCAGCTAATCCGCACGTCGGCCGGTTCGCTGGGTCGGTTCAGAACGTCCCGCAAACAGCCGATGTCCATCCACCGCTCGTCATCGAAGAAGTGCGGGTCTTGCTGCGGCGTCGGTATCTCATACACGCACTCGATGCGGCATGCCGCCTTGCACCCGCTGCGCAGGAACATGCGATAGGCACAGCGCTGCGCGCGCTCCACGAACTGCTGATCCGTCTCGCCCGGCGCCCGCAGCAGCGTGACGCGCTCGACAGACGTGGTTTCGCCGTATACGCGGAAGACAGGCGGGCACGCCTCGCGGCCGAAGTGGAAGGGGAAGTTCATTGCCGGCCTCCCGGGATGAGCGCGGCGATCTGCGCGAAGCGCTGCGCTTCAACCTCAGCCGCCGGTTGGACGCCCGCATGCGCTGCGTCATCCATGTCACGCAGCATCCTGCACAGGTCGCGGCTGTTGTCGACGCCATAGGTCGGCACCGGGCGGCCGTGCTCGTCGTGGTGAACGAAGGTGGTGATACTCATTGCGGTGTTCCTGGGGGGTGTTCGACGTACATGACGCCGCCGTGGCCGGGCGCGCGACCCCGGGCACGGGTGGCGCGTTCGAGTGCTTGCAGTCGCGCTTCGAGCTGGTCGTGCTGTGCGAGTTGGGCGTAGGTGTTGAGGCACGCGAGCACGGTCTGCGCGTCATCTGCAGACAGGTGCCCATCGGCTACGGCTTGGACGACTTGTGCGGCCTGCACGGCGAGGGGCTGCGTGGTGTCGAGGACGAAGGGCGTGCGTTCACCCTTCGGCCGCAGCGGCGGTTCCACGCGACTCAAGTAGAGCGCTATCGCGCCCACGTCGCCTCCCTTTGCTCGCTCCACCAGTGCCGCGCCAATGGCATCAAACTCGGCGTCGAACGCCTTGGCGACGCGATTGCGGCGATCCACGATGCCCACGGGTCGGCCGGCGGGATTGCCGGTGTGCCCAGCAACGAAGCGACCGTCAGGCGCGCGCGGCACCTCTGCAGCCGCAGGGGCTGCGGTCGCCTGTGCCCACGGTGGCGGAATCATTGTCATGCGTGATCCGTGCTGGCTTTGATCAGGCAGCCGGCGCGAGGCCGTTGATGACCGTCTTGATCTTGTCGCGCTGAACCCGCAGCCTGCTCACCGTCGTGTGCCGCGAGCCGATCATGGCTTCGTAGTTGCCGATGGCAATGGAGCCCGCCGCTTCCAACTTCGTCTGCGCGTTGCGCAGCAGTGCGAGGCGCTTGGTGGTCAGCGGGGAGCGAACCGCATTCGCGCGCTCGGTGAGCGCTTCAGCCATCTTCGCGTCCAGTCCGCTCAAGTACGAAGGCGCGCCAAGCACAGCGGCCAGCGTGGTCATGTCCCCGTCCGTGGTCGCGGTACTGATGAGCTTCATGCGCTCGCCCAGCGGCAGCGATTTGCAGTGCGCTCGAATTTCCGCCGCGAACTGGCTCGTGGACGTGAAGCCCTTGCGCAGTTCGGCCTCCTGCGCTTCGATGGCACGGGTGATGGTGGCATGCGCTGTGTCGATCCGCTTGAGCACGACCGGCATCAGCTTGTTGTGCAGGTCATCGACGGCGAGCAATTGCGCGGCCTGCGTGAGCGTCGGGTCCGTCTGATAAATCTCGCGCGCCTCGATGACGTTCTTCACCACATCCTGCGCGCCCTTGAGCGCGTCCACCGCGAGGCCGACGCCCCAGCCCTCCAATTCCTCGAACAGCTCGTGAGCGGTGACGTTCGCAGGGTCAAACGCCATGTTGGGCGTCTTCATCACGTCGTGCACGTCGAACGGGCTCTCCTCTGCGTGGCGCGGGCGAGGGTTGCCCCGGCGCATCGCTTGATCGAGCGGTGAGGCGAGCGCGGCGACTGCGCGCGCTGTGTCTTGCTTCTGTTCGACGGCTGCGACCGCCTTGATGGCGTCGGCCTGTTCGTCGGTAAGGTCGGTGGTGGTGTCGGTGTTCATGGGTTCGTGCCGGCCCGGCGTGGCGCGGCATGGACGCGGTTAGCCGGTGGTTGCTTGGGTGGCCCATGGTGGTGTCAAACACACTTGAGCACCAGCATTGGCGCGGGTTGAGCAGTTCGGCTCCGTCGTATGTCGGGTACGCGGCGCGCCGACAGGCGGACCCTTTCGGGCGGTCGAAAACTGATGTATGGTGTGAATACAAACCCTACACACCATGCAAGAAAAACCTTGGCTCAAACTCGGCTCCCTTCCGCTGCCGGAAGATGAGAAGACGCCCCCGCCGGACCCGCGTATCGCTGAACTTCTGGCGGAGGGCAAACCATTCTTCGCAAAGCGCTTGGAGGCAAGACTGAAGCCGCCGCCCGACCAATTGGTCATAGCCATCACCGCACTGCAACGGGCACGGGACAAGGCGGCGGAGGCGGCTGGCTGGGTTCAAGACATGTACTTCCGCAACTGGTTGCTTCGCAACGTGGAACGGGCGACAACGCCTGCGGAGTGGACGAAGGCGCGCGTCCTGTACGAGGACTACTGCAAGAACGCGCGTTTCTACGGCAAGGACTGGCACGAGGAGGCGGCGGTAGAGCAGACGCTGCCAACAGAGACGAGGTGGGGCCGCATGATGGCGACGTTGCCTGATGTGGCGAAGCAGCGTCGGGGCGAGGGGATGTACTACGCGCTGACCTTGCAGCGCGAGAAGAAGAAGGGCAAGGCGACGCGCAAATAGCGGGGCCTACAGGCGCCCGCCGTACCCAGTGCTGGCGCCTACCCCTTGGGAACCGGGCTGCGGCGCGTTGGCGGCACCGCTGGACCCCGTGCCGCGCCCTTGCGCACTTGCACCGTCCGGCCGTTTCGATATAGTGACGGTATTGGCCGCGCGTCGGCCAGCCCGCTCACACTGGCGAAGCCGTATCGGCAACGTGTTCCGCAGCAATTGCGGAACTGGGTCCAATGGCTTCCTTCGTTTGCCATGAGGACGCGGTGTGTGGGCGCATCGATGTCGCGTGGCAAGACCTAGGAACCCAATCGTGACCTCATACACCCCTGCTCAAATCGAGCGATTCAAGCGCCAAGCGAAGGTATTGCATCGCGCGTCTGCCATCCCCCACAGCCAAGCACTCGACCGCGTAGCCACTGCGAATGGGTACAGCAATTGGTCGCTGCTGATGAAGCACAGCGACGCGACGGGCACAACCAATTCGAATGGCGTGCGCCCGCCGGTCCCGTTGGCGCGAACTACTGAAGAGATGCACCTAACCGTCAAGGGAGTTGCTGTGCTGCCACCGGAAGCCAAGACCTATTTTGACAAGCTGTGGTCTGATCAGTCTGCCAATGCAGCGATGAGCTTCTCGCGCCAACAAAGCGCGTTTGAGAAGGCCGAAACTGCAAAAGGGCGAGGCCCGGGCGGCGCAGGCTTCGCAGCGCGACTTTCGGCGCTGTACAAGGAGGACCTAAAGCGGCGGGCCAGCACAATTGCCGAGACGCTGACGAAGGTACACCAGTCTTTCAACAGCCCGTTGGGCGATGGTGTCGATGCGCAGCTACAGGATTGGGGAGCTCGTGCGCTCTCTGACGCCTATCAGGGACTCGAGGGCGGATACCTGCGACACATGCAGAGGTTCGGGCTTCACGAGATCCACGCGAGCGGGCTCGATCACACCTACTCGCTGGCTCAGGTGACAGTAGCCAACTCGCCAAGTCGATATCTTTGGGAGCTACGACACGTGCCTACCATGCGCCCACAACAGCCCACCCCGCCTGCTCCGGCGCCGGTGAACATCCACAACCATGGCTCAATCGGCGCGGTGCAAACCGGTGCTGGGTCAACAGCCAACGTGCAGCAGCTATGGGTCCAGGGAGACACGGCCGCATTGCAGTCAGCGCTCGACACGCTTCGGATGGCATTGGAACGCGCACAGGGGCTTGATGCCGACATGCAACGCGACCTTGTCGCGGACATTGATCGTGCGCGCGCTGAACTGGGCGAGGAGAAGCCCAGCAAGGGGCGGCTGCTCCGATGGCTTGGAGGCGTTGGCGCTGTTGTGCAAGTCGCAGGAAGCATTCAGCCCGCGTATGCCGCCGTGAAGGGGCTGGCTAACGGGCTTGGCATTCCCCTGCCGTAGAACAGCGACGCGCTTACCCCTTGCTTGCCCAAGCACAGAGACGGCCGAACTTGCATAGGTATAGCCGTCGTACGAGCGATACGTCCGTGCGTTAAGTGCATGCCGCCAGATGCGTTAGGTGCGTGCTGCGTTAAGTGCGTTAAGTACCCCCCCATGGGGGTCTTATAAGACCCCCCTTTGGGGTGCGTTAAGTGACCACATAACGCGCACTTAACGCACTCAACGCAGGCCACCTTCTAGCAGCGCCGCACCGTGCTCGGTCAGGCGCCACCGTGTGCGCGTGTTCCGGTACTCGTCCTCGTAGAGGTTGCGTTCGACCTTGCCATCCGCTTCAGCCAGTTCCATTGCCTCCTGTACGGCTGCGCGTCCAGCCTTGGCGTCATCCTTCCACTCGACCGGGAACCTCGGATGCGCCTTGAAGGTGTTGTACGCACTCTTGGGGCTGTTGCCGGCGGTGCTCACGTCCGATGTGCCGCAGACGTAATGATGAAGCAGCATCAGCAGAAGCCCCGTGTGGTCTACCGCTGGCGCTTCGGCCGGTGCTGCGGCGGCGGGCTTGCCGAAGGCGCCGGTGAACTGCACGGGCGTCACGAAGACGCCGGATGCATCTAGCCGCACGAGATGCTGGTCCGCTTCCAGCGCTCCCTCCTGGTTCTTCCTGTGCTTGAGCACCGGCTGGCCCTTGTCGATCACGTCTAAGAACAGACGCCCGCGCGCCGAGTTGTGCCACGCGGTAGACCCGCTATAGCCGTCGTCATCGTTCTGCGTGCGCCGTGTGCCAGCGGTGACCTTGTTGACGTGTCCCAGCAGCAGCACAGTCATTCGCCGCTCCGGGTGCGTCCGCACCAGCAGGCGCATGAACGATCGAACCTGTGCACGCTTCAACTCGTCGCCGTCGAAGGTGTCCGACGCGCCGTCCACCACAAGCATCTCTGCATCGAACGCAGCCACCATCTCGCACAGCCGGCGATAGTCAGCCGTCCCCGCGTGCTGGCGCTTGATCAGGTAGAACGGCTTCTTGTCGTCCAGGTCAGCTACGTTCGTCACGTCCTGCACTTCACCGAACAGCGGGTCAAAGTCGGTAGCGTCAATGACGCACAGATTCGTCAGAACCTTGTCCACGTCAAGGTTTGCCTGCGCGCAGATGGCGTGGACACGACGAAGCAGGCGGTGCCCGGGGTCTTCGGCGCTGTAGAACAGGACGCGATATTCGCGCGCTACTGGCTTGTTCAGGAACGGCACGCCTGCCGCGAGGTGGCACGCCAACTGAAGGGACAGCATCGACTTGCCTTTACCGCCGTGTCCGCCGAGGAACGTGCACTCGCCTTCGAGCAGGTACAGGCCCCATAGATAGTGAACCGCTTTGGCGGTAGCCGACAAGTCAACGCGATGTTTCGCAAGCAGTTCGGCGCCGGATGGTTGCTGCGCTGGGGCCGCCGTGTGCCCGGCCCCAGGCCACGGCAGCGCCCCGGCCGGTTGCGGGGCGCCTGCGGCCCGCTGGGGGCCTTGGCGCACGCTTGCCAGCCCAGCAGCCACGGCCGCGCCGTGCGCCGTCGCCGCCGCTTCGGCCTCTCGCCGCTTGGTCGACTCAGCCCGGGCGAACCGCAGCGTATTGCGCACGTAGTCCTGCCGATCGGTCTTCACGCGCCCGTCCTTCCGGCGCTGCCCCAGCTCTGTCGCGACCCACAGCCGTTCGGCCTGGTCGTTCGTCGCGCCGGCATACATCAGCGCCTCCACCAGCATCGCGTCAACTTCGCTCGGACTGGGCTTGCCGACGGCGCCAAAGTCACCCCGGCACATGGCGTCGAACCGCTCGGGGTCTGCGCGGCGGGCACGCTCCACCACAGCATCATCATCGTGTGCCTGCTCGGGGTCTGCCATCGGCCCGTCATCGTCCGGCGTTGGCATCTGCGCCGCCATGTTGTTGAGCATGGCCTGCCGGTCCTCAATCGTCGCTGGCGTCTCGGGCATATGCCGGCCGGTACAAACGATGAACCGCTGCTGGCTGTACAACTCCACGCCGTCGCGCTTGCGCCCCTTGCCGATCTTGCCGCGAATCCAAACGTGCCAGCCTTGGCCGGACTGGCTCAACTCTGTGTAGCTGTCGAGATTGCGGCGGATGGCGGTGAGCCGTTCGAGGTCTTCGGCGCTGGTCCACTGCTCCTGGTTGTTGGGACGGTTGCTCGCGTTCTTCACGTCCAGATCAACGCACGCATATGGATCGTCTTCGTGGCAGCAGTAGCCGACGCCGTAGCCGCGTTCAAGGGCGCACTCGACCGCATAGTCAAAGTCAAGCCATGTGCTCGGGTCGCTATGGCTGCCGGCACATAGGTTCCCGCCGTTGTCGATGCTGCGCGGTACCTTCAGTTCGCCAACATCATTCGGCGCTGCGAGCAGCCATTGCCGCCTGTCGCGCAACTCCTGCGGCAGGAGTTGCCATTGCTCAAGCTGATTCATTCGTTTCGCCGCACACTGGCGGCTCCTGTCTTGTGTGTTTGATTGCGGCCCGTCGGTCACCACCGTCGGGCCGTTTTTCTTAGCTGGTCTGATGGCCGGTGCTTACCCGCCGCGCGGCGACAGGCGCTCGCCCCAGGTGCAGATCGCGTGGAGCCATCGTTCGGCTGCTACGACGTTCGGGCTACGCGGCGGTCAGCTGTGGCGGGTTGCGCGTCGTGCTGTAGCGCGCGCCGGCAATCAGCCATGCGAGCACGTCACGCTCGCTGTAGTAGACGAACTTGCCCTGCTTGAAGTAGCGAATGCCGGTGCCGTCATGCCGCTGGTCTTGCAGCGTGGCAACGGCGAGGCCGGTCAACACAGAAACCTCGGGCGGGCGCAGCGGTCGGCGCTTCGGCTCATAGCCAAACACTTCCGCCATTTGTTCGAGCGTCTGGTTCGTCAGATCGTGGCTCATGGGTGCAGTCCATAGGAACTGCTCACCGCCAAAGAAAAAGGCTCAAGCGGTGAGCGATAAGACAGCACGTCTCCGCACTGTCGATCGCCTTACCGCCTGAGCCTTCTCTCAGTCTTCACCGTCTCCGGTGGGGAGGGCCGCTTGGTGCCCCCAGGTGTGGCTGCCCCGTGTTGCTCGCGCTTGACGGGGTTTGCTTGGGATACAGGCTAGCAGGGAAACCTTGAGCAAGCTACATATGATCAGGCCCGCCGCGCCGGCAGCGCAACGACGTTCGCCGCCTCTGCCGCCGCACCCTGGTTCACGATCCACTGCGCTACTGCTTCGACGCCAGCCGCGAGCACCTTCGGGTCCGGGTTGTTCGCGTAGCTTTGCCCGTGTACATCGGACGCAAGGTGATTGAGCAGTTGCCGGCGCTGGTCATCACTCACGCGGCAGGCGGTGGCCGCGTCTTCGAACGTCCTTCGTAGGTCGTGCCTCGTGATGGGCACGGCGGCAACCTCGGAGACCGCCGCCATCGTGCCTTTGGCCTCGGTAATGTGCCCGGTCTTCACGCCCCAGCTTGCGAACACGTAGGGGCTAGATGTCCGCCCCTCCTGGTCGGCGCGGCGCTTGGCGACGTGCTCCGGTGCCTTAGCTGCCTCTCGCCGCTCGGTCAGCATCTTGAGCAGCACGGAACTGAGCGGAAGCTTCACGCTGTTGTGGTTCTTCGCGTCGTCTTCAATGATGCGGAACCAGCCTTCATCGAGGTTGACGTTCTCCCACAGCAGCCGCGCGCACTCAGTCGCGCGCAGACCCGTGAGCATCATCGTGCACACATAGTCCGTGCTCGTGCGGTCGTCCACCGTGCGCGCCTCGGCCCTGCGCTTCTGCAACATGGACCACACGGCGCCGATCTTGTCAGCCGGGATGCGCGAGTCGCGCGGCCTGATCTTGTGCATCTTGCCGAGCTTGTGCTTGCCGAACGCCATCGTCACCGGGTTGACCGCGAGGATGGTGTACGTGCCGTCTGGCGCCGCGTGCTTCTCTCGTGCGTAGTTGATTAACGCGCGTAACGTGACCATGCATTGATTGGCCTGTCCGGTCAGGCCTCGCTCGGTCAAGTCGTTGAATCGTTCGAGGCAGACATTGCGCGTGATGTTGGCAATCGGCGTGTCAGCAAGGTCAGCGAGGTTTTGCTCGACGTGACGGCGCATGTCGGCCTGCGTGCTTGCGCGCAGCGGCTTGCCGTGGCCGGTGCGATGGTTGAGCAAGTAGTCCTCGAGCGTTTCGCGCAGACTGGTCTTCACCGCTTCGTCGCGCCGCTCTTCCTCGCGCGGGTCGATGCCGTTGTCCATCTGCAGCAAGTACGCCTTCGCCTTGGCCTTGGCGAGCTCGAACGTCAGGCGCTCGCTGTGCTGGCCGATGGTCATGCGCCGCGTCTTGCCGTTCACCCGCGCCTGGGCAACGTAGCTGCGCGCGCCGTTCTTCGTCACGCTTAAGCCGAAGCCGGGCAGCGCGCCCTTCCCGCTGTCCCAGTACAGCGCGCGCAACTTGTCGCCGGTCGGCAGCGGCGCCGACTCAACAAACGCTCTCGTCATCTTGGCCATGTCAGTCCTCCCCGAGCACAGGCAGCGACGCGAACGCGTGCGTGCCGCCGTGGCGGCGGAGACTGGGGGCGCCGTGGGCGCGCATCGATACGATTGGCATGTTGGATCCTTGGTAGTGCAAGGTGAAGACCAGCGGGCCGAACGTGTTGACGCACGTTGCGGCCCGCGCCCCTTCCCGGGCCATCCAGGGACCGGGTAAGCACCCGCTAAGCAGGTTCGCCCCAGTGTACCCAAGGAACGCCGTACTAAACCAAGGTCTAAGTGGCTGATTTTGCTCGACTTACCATGCTTGACCAAGCATGCCCAAGCTATCCCAATACCCGGATTGTCATACTGTTAATCCGTAGGTCCCTGGTTCGAGCCCAGGTCGGGGAGCCATAGTTAGCAATGGTTAGCAGGTTAGCGCCTGCTGACTTTTTTGCTTTCTGGGCCGACTTCGTTGCCGTACCGTTGCCGTACGGCGATCAAGACCTGTTTTTCGATCTGGGCGGTGGCGAGCGCGGACGACGCCGCTTCGGCCGCTGCCCGCGCCTTGGCGGCGTCGGCTTTCACCGAAGCCAGTTCGGCCTCGGCCGCGGCCTTCGCCTTGGCGGCTTCGGCCCTCGATGCTTCTTCGACGGCAGCGCGGAAGTAGAGCCACCCGCCCGCTGCCAGCGCGACGGCCACGAGCAAGGCGGCCACGGCTGCGAGCCGGCGCTTCAACGCCGTCGGCTCCATCGAGCCTGTAACAGCACCGGCCACCGGCCACAGAACGCCGGCAAGTGCCTTCGGCGCCGGACCGGCCCGCTCTGCGCCGCCTTCAGCGGGCCGCCCATCGCCGAGGCCCAGCCGCTTGAGCATCTCGCGCACGTCCGAGTCCCAGCGGTTGTGGCTCAGCTCGAAGGCATTGCGAAAGGCGAAGTTCGCGAGGTCTTCGGGCAGTTCCTCCGCCGACGGCATGCGCGCGCCTTGCACCAGCACCGGCAGCACCGGGATGTTGCGCTTGAGTGCCGCGGCGATCTCGAGCCGGACGTAGTCGTTCGGTTCTTCGAGCCGGCACCGACCCGAAGCGCTCTTGCCCTCGACCCAGCCGCGCCCGACGATGGCGAGCATCAGATCGCAGGAGGCCAGCCGCTCGTTCAGCGCTTCGCGAAAGTCGCGCCCCAGGTCGAGGTTGGCCACGTCCATGAACACCGAATCTTTGCCGAGGGCAGCCGCGAGCTGGTTGAACAGGGCCATCGCCTCGCCAGCGGTTTCTCCCCTTCGGTAGTTGATGAAAATGCTGCCCACGAAAGCACCTCGCAAGAAGGCTCGGCCAGAGCCGTGAGATTGAGCCTTCGAGGTCCGGATGTCCATCCCCCTCGGGCGCCGGGCCAACGCGCGGCGGCGCCTGCGCATAATCGAAATTTCCACCAACCATGCAGCAGCCCGGGCAAGCACACATCGACACGGCCGAACGCCTGCTGGGCTGGGCCGGTGCGTGGCTCGACGAGTTGCGCGACCACGGCCGCCACGCCCGGGCGAAAGACGCCGAGCGGGTGTTGTTCGCGGCGCTGCACGCCCTCGCCGCCAGCCACGACGCCCTGGCCAGCGCGGCGAACCTGTCGGGCCGGCGCGACTGGTGCGAACAGTTGCATCAGGCCCAGGCGCGCGACCCGCTGCTGCGTTACCTCTGGCTCGCCCTGCACGCCGAGCCGAACCACCCGATCGTGAAATGGGCACCCGAGCGCGCAACGGCGGTGACCGAAGTGGTCGACGCGTCGAAACTGCGCCACATCACGTCGCTGTTCTTCAGCCCGTTCTCACCGCAGGGCGCGTCCGAGCGCCTGCTGATGTACGCCCACGGCGCCAGCACGCGCGAGGAGCTGGTGCACAAACAGGGCGCCACCCCGCCCGACGCGGCCCGCATGGAAGCGGCCGGTGTCGAGCTCGTCCACGGCCCCGAGGCGCTTGCACTGCAGGGTTTCGAGGTGTTCTGGGGCGGCCGCATCGAACGCGTGGCGGTGCCCGAGGCGCACCTGGGCGTCAGGGCCGACTTCGGCACGGCCGAGCGCGTGCTGGACGCCGGCATCGCGCACTACCGCGCCAAAGCCGACGAACTCGTGCAGGCCCGAGCTTCAGTGCAGGCCTGACGATCGGCGCTGCTCAGGCCGGCTGCAGCACGTGGATCGCACGGCTCGCGGTCAGGTCCTTGACCTGACTCGCGTAGGCCTTCATATGCGGCGCGACCGCGTGGGCCCGCAGCGCGTCCATCGACGCCCATTTTTCGACCACCACGAAAGCGTCGGGCCCGAACTGCGCGAAGCCCGAGCTGGAGTCGGCCGCGTCGACCACCGCCTCGTAGGCAATGCAGCCGGCTTCGGCGCGCACGGCGTCGACGTTGCCCCGGTACGCTTCGAGAATGCGCTCGCGCATGCCGGGTTTGGCGGTGATGATGGCAAGGACGTGGATCATCGAAAGGTCTCCGTGTTGTGTGGGCCGACTGTACCCAAGCGGCCCGCTGGACGCGCCGTTCCGAAGCTTTCGTCAGCCGCTCCTGCAGCCCATGCGCCACGCAGCGCAGTCCGTCGCAACCGTGTGGGCCGACGCGGCCGTCTTCCCTAGAGTTCACTTCAACGCAACGCCACGAACCCGAAGGAACCCACCATGACCAGCCGCCTCACCGCCATCGCCCTGATGTTCGCCGTGTTCTCGACCGCCTCGCTTGCGGTGGCTGCCACATTGCGCCACGATGCTCCAAACGCACCGGTGGCCAAGCAGGTGCGTGTCGTCGAACTCGAACGCGTTGTCGTGATCGGCAAACGCCTGCCGCGCGAAGTGCGCTGAACTCCGGCCTGCACCCGGGAGAACATGATGTCCCTCAGCGATGAACTCGAACGCCTCGTCGCCCTGCAACAGCGCGGCGTGCTCACCGAAGCGGAGTTTCTCGAAGCCAAGGCACGCGTGCTTGCAGACCCCGGGCGCGACAGCGGTAGCCCGGCCCTTGCGGCGATGAACCGGCTGCGCCGCAGCCGCAGCGACCGCTGGCTCGGTGGCGTGTGCGCCGGCCTGGCGCAGGTGCTGGGTCTGGCGCCCTGGCTCTGGCGGCTGATGTTCGTGCTGCTCGCCCTGTGCGCCGGCACCGGCTTCATGGCCTACCTGCTGCTGTGGATCTTCGTGCCGGAAGAAGACGCAGTGCCTGCTGCGGCTGCCAACACCTTGCGGCCGGGCTGAACGGCGCGGCAGCCAGCACCGTCACGGCACTGGCTGCAGTTCGGTCACCACGAACCCGGCGGCCGTCTTCTCGGCCACGAATCGCACCTTGTCACCGGGCTTGAGCTTGTCGAGTATCGCGGCGTCCTTCACCTGAAACACCATCGTCATCGGTGGCATGTCGAGCTTCCTGATCTCGCCGTGCTTGAGCGTGAGCTTCTTCGTGTCGCGGTCGACCTTGCGGACTTCGCCTTCGACCATATCGGCCGCCGTGGACTGCGCCCTCAGCGGCATGGCGGCCAGCAGCGCGAGCGCGACTGCGAGGTGGCGGCGTTGCGGCCTCATCGCGTGGCCACCCGTACCTTGCCGATCATGCCGGCCTGGTAGTGGCCGGGGATCAGGCAGGCGAAGTCGAACTCGCCAGCGCGGTTGAAGGTCCAGACCATCTCGCCCTTCCTGCCCGCGCGCACATGCGCCATGTAAGGCTCGTCGTGCTCCATCTGCGGGAACTTCTGCATCAGGGCCGCGTGCGCGTCGAGTTCCTGCTTCGTGCCGAGCACGAACTCGTGCAGCACCTTGCCGCCGTTGCGGTGCACGAGGCGCACCGTTTCGCCTTCGCGCACGTCGATCACGTCGGGTGTGAAGCGCATGCTGTCGCTCATGCGGATCTCGATCGTGCGTGTCACGGCTTTCGCGTCCCCGGCAATGCCCCAGGGCTTCTGCTCCTTGCGGATGGTGTCGGCTTTCGCCTTGCCGTGGTCGGCATCGCCGTGCGCCGAGGCCGCGGCGCTCGCCAGCGCCACGGCCAGGCCGACGGCGAATTTCAGGATGTCTTGAGTCATCACGTTCTCCTAGTGGTTGGAATGCCCGCCCACGGGCTTTCTGATCTGGACTTCGGTGTCTTGCGCCGGCCGCGCCAGCGGCGCCATCGCACCTTTTCCTTCGGCCTTCACGCGTGCCGGTTCCGCCAGCGCACCGGTCCATTCGTAGGCCAGCGTTCCGGGCGGGTGCGCGTACCAGCCCGGGTCGGTGTAGTCGCCGGCCTTCTGCGCCTTGCGCACCTTCAACACGCTGAACATGCCGCCCATGCCGACGGCGCCGAACGGGCCGGTGCCGGTCATCATCGCGGCGGTGTTGTCGGGCAACGGCATCTCCATCTCGGTCATGTCGTGCATGCCACGCTCGCCCATCACCATGTAGTCGGGCACCAGGTTCGTGATCTGGCGCGCCACGCCGCGGTGGTCGACGCCGATCATCGTCGGCACGTTGTGGCCCATCGCGTTCATCGTGTGGTGGCTCTTGTGGCAATGGAAGGCCCAGTCGCCCTCTTCGTCGGCCACGAAGTCGAGCTGGCGCATCTGGCCCACCGCCACGTCGGTCGTCACCTCGGGCTGGCGCGCGCTCTTCGGCGTCGGCCCGCCGTCGGTGCCGGTGACGAGGAACTCGTGGCCGTGCAGGTGGATCGGGTGGTTGGTCATCGTCAGGTTGCCGACGCGGATGCGCACCTTGTCGCCTTTGCGCGCGACCAGCGGGTCGATGCCCGGGAACACACGGCTGTTCCAGCTCCACAGGTTGAAGTCGAGCATCGTCATGATCTTCGGCGTGTAGCTGCCGGGGTCGATGTCGTAGGCGTTGAGCAGGAACACGTAGTCGCGGTCGACCTCGTCGATCAGCGGGTGACGGCCCTTCGGGTGGGTGATCCAGAAGCCCATCATGCCCATCGCCATCTGCACCATCTCGTCGGCGTGCGGGTGGTACATGAAGGTGCCGGGGCGGCGCGCGACGAACTCGTACACGTAGGTCTTGCCTGGCGCGATGCCGGCCTGCGTCAGCCCCGTCACGCCGTCCATGCCGTTCGGCAGGCGCTGCCCGTGCCAGTGCACGCTGGTCACTTCGCCGAGCTTGTTGGTGACGAAGATGCGCACGCGGTCGCCCTCCACCACCTCGATCGTCGGCCCCGGGCTCTGGCCGTTGTAGCCCCACAGGTGGGCCTTGAAGCCGGGGGTCATCTCGCGCACCACCGGCTCGGCGACGAGGTGGAACTCCTTGACGCCGTTGTTCATCCGCCAGGGCAGCGTCCAGCCGTTGAGCGTGACCACCGGGTTGTAGGGTCGGCCGGTGTTGGGCACGAGCGGCGGCATCGTGTCGGGCCGGGTTTGAATGACCGGTTCGGGCAAGGCGGCCATCGCCACCTTGCTGACCGATGAAGCGGCGACGGCAGCGCTGATCGCGCCGGCCCCGCCAAGAAGAGAGCGTCTTGAAACCATCGTTGTTCCTTGGAATTCAGTGGGCCGCTGCAGCGGCTTCGGCTGCCATCGCCGGGCCGGGCGCCGCCGAGAGCGCGGGCTTGCCGATGAGCGCCATGTCGAGCCCGGCCTGCGCGAGCCAGAAGTCGCGCTTGGCTTCGATGGCCGCGTTCACGCTCGCGATCTGCGCGCGCGCGTCGGCCAGCAGCTCGAACACCCCGATCAGCATGCCGTTGTATCGAAGCAGGTTCTCTTCGGCGATCTGCTTGCGCAGCGGCACGACTTCTTCGGCGTGGTGGCGCGCGATGTCGTGCGCCGAGCGGTACGCGCCGTAGGCTTCGCGCACTTCGGAGCGGGCGTTGACGGCGGTTTCGGCCGCGCGGTCCACGGCCTGCAGATAGACCGCTTCGGCACGCGCCACGCGCGCGTCGCCCCAGTCGAACAGCGGCAGTTCGAAGGTCACTTCCCAGCCGCGCTGGGTCGGTGCTTCGTTCGAGCTGTTGCGCAAGTAGCCCACCTCGAGCACGTTGACGAAACGTGTGGCGCGCGTCAGGCCGAGGTTCTTCGCGGTCTGCGCCACGTCGAGCCGCACGCCCTGCACATCGAGGCGCTGGGCGAGCGCGACACGTTCGATGTCGGGCAGTTCGAGCGCTTCCTTCGGCAGGTCGGGCAGCCGTTCCGGCAGCTTGAACTGCGTCTGTTCACCCCACGCACCGAGCAGTCGAATCAAGCGTTCACGCGACGAGCGCTGCGCCTGTTCGGCGCGCGCCAGGTTCAATGCCGCATCGGCACTGAAGCCCTGCTCGCGCGCGCGCTGCAGCTTGTTGAAGTTGCCGACCTGTTCCATGCGGCGCGCGAGTTCGCTGCTCGCATCGGCCACCTGTTTCACCTGCCGCATGTAGCGCGCGGTCTCTTCGGCAGCGAGTGCCTGGACCCAGGCCTTGCGCGTATCGGCGGCCAAAGCGAGCACGCTCGTCGCGACCCGCCCCTGCACCTGCTCGAAACGGCGAGCTTCCATGCGGGCGACCAGCGGCAACGCGAGCAGGCGCGCCAGGTTGAAATGCAAGCCCCATTCGAGTTCGACCTCGCTGCCGCGCGTGAGCCGGCCGAAGCTGATACCCGGGTTCGGCAGGCGCCCGGCCTGCACGCGCTCGGCGTCGGTGATGCCGAGTTCCTGGAAGCCGGCCTGCAGGCCGCGGTTGTTCAGCAGCGCGACCTGCACTGCCGCATCCATCGTCAGCGGTGCGCCGAGCAGTTCGGTCACACGTTGGTCGACCGCGTCGCGGTCGGCTTCGGAGCGCGGCCATTGAACGTCCTTGCCGAGCCGCTCCTTCGCGGTCTGCTGCACCGGGGCAAAGCCCGCGTCAGTGGTGAAAGACGCGCAGCCGGCAAGCCACATCGCGCCGGCCAGCACGAGCGAGAGCCGGGCGCGCGAATGTGCCCTGGCATTGTGTGTGCACGGCGCGCTCATGGCGTCTTGTGGCCGGCGTGGCCGTGGTGTGGCATGGGCTTGGCAGCAGCTGAAGATGCCGGGGCGGCGGGCTCGGGCTGCTGCGCTTCGCGTGCATAGACGCGCCAGCCGCCGATGCGGGCGACCTTGTCGTTCGCCTCACGCCAGGAAACCGGCTTGTCGTCGACGCTCCGCCGCGGTGCGCCCAGAGACGATTCGTACTTCAGCGCCGGTACCTTGGCCTGCGGGTCGAGCGGGTCGGCTCGGGCGGCAGCGGGCGCGGGCTGTGCCTGGGCCGCGCAAGCGACCGCGAAGAGAGCAGCCGGCGTCAGCCGGCGCAAGAGGGAATGGACCATGGTGTCCTCGTGTCGAAGCCAGGAACGGCTCCCACGCCGCAGACGCAGCAGGGAGCGGCCGGGAACAGCGTGCTCGCGTGCCGGGGCACGCGCTGCCGCTACACGCGAAGACGTCGAGGGGGTCGGTCTGGGCCGTCGACGGCGAAAGCCTCGACGGCGGGCACCACGGCCACGAACACCGTTGCGCCGAACTCGGGCGTGGCAATCACCAGCATGCAGCTCGGCAGTGCGCATCCCGAACCGCAGGCTGCGCAGGCGCTGCACTTGTACTTGCCGAGGTCGGCCAGTGGTGCGCTCTGCCCTTTGTCGCGGTGCGGCTCCGACGCAGCCTGGTGCTGGGCGTGATGGTGGTGGGCCGCGGCTTGCTGCTCAACGCCCATCTGCAAGGCATGCATGCGCTGGTGGCTCGGCCCGCAGTGCAGCATGGTCGCGCTCGCCAGCGCCTGCACGGGCAGCGCCAGTGCGATCAGCCAGACGAGCAGGAATTTGAGCCGCAACAACATGGCGAGACTTTATCCGATACGGCTCGCCTCGATCAACGCGACTGTTTCACCTCGACGAGCTTTGCCCGCAGCGTTTCGGTGCGCGCGAAGAAGCGTTCGGTCACCTTGCGCACCTGCTCGAAGTGCTGCGTGCGCTCGGCCTCCGTCAGCACGCGGCTGAATTGCGCGTGGTCGATGAGGGCGCTCTTCACGCTGTCCGGCTTCGAACAGCAGCTGGATGCGAACGTTGGCGGCAGTGCTGGCCGGTGCCACGCCGGCCGCAATGCACAGCAGCGCCGGGTCGAGCGGCTGACGCCGCGAGCGGGCACTCGCGGTGGAATTGAGCAGCGCGATCGCCACTGCCGGGGCCAGATCGGTCTGGATCGCGATGTCCAGGTGCTGCAGCTCGCCGGCGACGAGCGCCTGCGCCTGCAAGACGATGGCGTCGCCGGCCGCCGAGGGCGACGCGGCTTTCAGCGCTGCGATGATGACTTCCGGGTCCTTGACGGGGTGGTTCATGGCTCTCCTTCCTGGCTCACGAGGCTTGTTTACCGTGTCCGGAATTTCGCCAGAAGCCGGCCGCGCTGTCCGTAGGACAAATCTGATCGCCGCTGTCGGGCGCCGGCTCGACGCTGCCGCCCGCTAGGCCCCGCTACACGGTCAGGCGAACCACTTCTTCACGTCGACCGTCGAGCGCTGCCCGACGCCGGCCGAGTGCTCGGCCAGCCAGGCGCTCGCACGCTGCTGCCCTTGCGATCGCAACAACTCCAGGAACGGCGCGTGCGGGAGAAGCTTGGTCTCGCTGCGTTGCAGGCTCGCCAGGCGGCTCGAGTCGATCATGTGAAAGCGCAGCTTCTGCAGGCGCCGCTCGAGCCTGCCCATCGTCAGGAAACCGGGGTTCGAAAATTCGGCCGCGTGCACGAACATGCGCATCTCGCGCATGAAGTTGGCGCTGAAGCCGAGCTCGACGATGCGCGTCTCGATCTCGGCCAGGCTGCGCGGGGTGCCTTCGCGTTCGAGCGGGCTCAGCAGCACCAGCAGCACGTCGCGCGAATCGCAGTCGTAGAACAGCGGAAAGACAGCGGGGTTGGCGGAGTAACCACCGTCCCAGTACGCCTGGCCGTCGATCTCGACCGCGTGGTGAATCGTGGGCAGGCAGGCCGATGCGAGCAGCACGTCCGCGCTCAACTCGCTTTCGCGGAACACGCGCAGCTTGCCGGTGTTGACGTGGGTGGTGCCGACGAAGAGCTTGAACGGGCAGGCGCTGCGCAGCCGTTCGAAGTCGACCAGGCGAACGAGCAGGTCGCGCAGCGGGTTCAGGTCCATCGGGTTGAGCTGCGCGGGCGAAAAGTAGCCGGCCCAGCTGGCGAACACCTTGGCCGCCGGCGACAGGCTGATCGCGTCGCTCTCGCCTTGCGTGACCAGGCCCGACGGCATCTGCTTGCCGACGGCCGACCAGAAATCGGCGAGGCCCTGGCGTGCACCGTCGCGGCCGCCCTTGAGCCAGCCATCGGCCATCACCACCGCGTTCATCGCGCCGGCGCTGCTGCCGCTCAGGCCTTCGAACTGCAGACGCGGGTCGGCGAGCAAGGCGTCGAGCACGCCCCAGGTGAAAGCACCGTGGGCGCCGCCGCCCTGCAGCGCGAGGTTGATGCATGGGGCGCTCTGGCGCGCGCCGAACAGGCGCTTAACGAGCCCGAGCGGGCTCGCGGCGGGCAGAGGCAGAGAGGTTCCGCTGGCGATCAAATGGTCTCCTTCGCAGCGGCAAGCAGCTTGGTGTGCAGCGGCGCAGTATAGGGTTTCCACCAATCGTCAAATCAGCACTCGGAACGCGGTCAATGGCCACCCGCCAAGGGGTAAGTTGCGAGGGCCGAAACCGACGAAGATCACAACCCACAGGAGATTCGATGGCGCGCACTGCAAGTCTCCTGGCGAGCTCGCCGCCGGGTTCGCACGAACGCCGGGTCGTGCTGCTGGGCCTGGCCAGCGCGGCGCTGTGGGCACTGCCGCAGCGTCTCGCCGCGCAGGCGGGCGAAGCACAACCGACGATCGAGATGCTCACCCTCGGCGACAGCCGGCTCGAGCTGGAATTCGCCCCCGGCTTCGATGGCCGCCTGCGGGCCGAAGCCACGGCCTGGGTGCGGCGTTCGGCCGCCGCGGTGGTGGGCTATTTCGGCCGCTTTCCGGTGCAACGGGTGGAAGTGCTGCTGGTGCCCGCCGAGGGCGCCGGTGTGCGCGGCGGCGTGACCTACGGTGAACCTTCGCTGCTGGTGCGCGTGCGCCTCGGGCGCGAGACCACGACAGCGCAGTTCCGCGACGACTGGATCATGGTGCACGAGATGATCCACCTCGCCGTGCCACGCGTTCCGCGCGCGCAGAGCTGGCTGCAGGAAGGCCTGGCGACGTATGTGGAAAGCGTGGCGCGCGGCCGGGCCGGGCTGGTCGCACCGGCCACGGTGTGGCGCGAATGGGCCCGGGCCATGCCGCAAGGCCAGCCGCGCACCGGCGACGCCGGGCTCGACCACACCCCGACCTGGGGCCGCACTTATTGGGGCGGCGCGATGTTCTGCCTGATCGCCGACGTGCAGATGCTCACGCGCAGCGGCCGCCGCGCTGGCTTGCAACAGGCTCTTCAGGGCGTGCTCGCCGCGGGTGGCAACTACGGCGTGGCCTGGCCGGCCGACCGCATCCTCGCGACGGCCGACGCCGCCATCGGGCAGACCACGCTGACCGAGCTCTACCAGCGCATGAAAGACTCGCCCGAACCCGCGCAGCTCGACGCGCTGTGGCGCGAACTCGGTGTGGTGGGCGATACGCTCGACGACACCGCGCCGCTCGCCGCCGTGCGGCGTGCGATCCTGTCGTGAGCACGATCAGCCGGCGTGCACGGCCGGCATCAACACGGCGCTGAGCACACTGTCGTCCAGCCATTGACCCAGGCTGCTGCCGATGTGGCTGGTGCAGTCTTCCGCGGTCTGCGCCTGGGCCTGTTCGCAGGCCTGTGCGAAGCTGGTGCCGCCGAGCATCGCACGGAGCAGCGCGGCTTCGACCGGGTGCAACGAGCGGAAGTGCGGCTGCAGGCCCTTGCGCCAGACGAGCCAGTCGACCGCGACCTCGCCCCGCACGATGGCGGGCGCTTCGGCTTCATCGTCGATCGATTGCCAGAGCGCGACGGTGTTATGCCCGAAGCGCAGCAGCGTGGTCGTGGGCACCGGCACGAGTTGCAGATAGGCCCAGGCTTCGGGCGCCACGCCGGCCAGATCGGCCGCCACCAGCACCGGCGAATCGGCGCCGTCGAAAGCCTGGCGCAAGGCCCAGTCGAGCTGCGCGAGTTCGGCCACCGCGGCCTGAGTCGGGAAACCGCCACGCAGGTGGGCAGCAAACTCTGCACCGAACCAGCGCAGGTTGCGCGTTTCGGGCGGGTATTCGTGGATGTAATGCAGCGCTGCGGCCTCGAAGGCTTCGGCACCGAGCAGTGCACGGGTCTTCGCAAAAGCATCGGCGAGCGCTTCGACGAGACGCTGTCGGTACGCGTGGGCGTAGATCGCGAGGCCGAGTGCGCGCCGCTCGTCCGGGCCGGCGAGCAGGGGCGTGGCGTCGGCCATGCCCAGCATGTGCTGCTGGAAGCGGGCCTGTACCGACAACAGGCCGGCGTTCATGCGGCAACCGCCATCGTTTCGAGAACGCTGGCATAGAGTACGCGTGCCTGATCCAGTTCGGCCACCAGTTCGCCCATCGGGGGGATGTGGTCGTCACGTTCGATCATCGTCGCCACCGGCCCGCACAGCTTCAGTGCTTCCGCGTACAACGCCCACACGCTGTCGGCCACCGGGTGGTCGTGCGTATCGATGATGTGGTCGCCGTGGTCGGTGTGGCCGGCGAGGTGGATCTGCTGCACACGCTCGGCCGGAATGCCGCGCAGGAACGCGTGCGCGTCGAAGCCGTGGTTGACACTGCTCACGTGGATGTTGTTCACGTCGAGCAGCAGCCGGCAGCCGGTGCGCGCGCAGACGGCGCTGATGAACTCCCACTCGGTCATCGACGAAGTGCCAAAGCTCACATAGCTCGACACGTTCTCCAGCACCAGTGAACGTTTGAGCCGCTCCTGCACACGCTGCACGTTGCGCACGACGACCTCGAGCGCGTCCTCGGAATACGGCAAGGGGTACAGGTCGTGCAGCACGCGGCCGTGCACGCCGGTCCAGCACAGGTGGTCGGAGATCCACAGCGGTTGCACCCGCTCGGCCAGCAGCGCCAGCGCGTCGAGGTAGGCCTCGTCGACACCGTCGGCCGCGCCGATCGACAGCGCCACGCCGTGCATCACGACAGGGTAGTTGGCGCAGATGCCGTCGAGCATCACGAGCGGCTTGCCGCCCGGCACCATGTAGTTGTCGGAGAGCAGCTCGAGCCAGTCGACACGCTGTGGTGCGTCGATGAAATCGGCATAGTGCTGCGTGCGCAACCCGAGCCCGAAGCCGGGCGAGGGTTGCGTTGCAGTCACGGCCCGTGAGCCTGGGTTCATGACCTGGCGATCAGCCAATCACAGGTCGCCGATGGTGCCGCCGTCTTTCAGGCATTGCGCTGCGGCGATGCCCTTGAACCCCTGGCCCTTGCACGAACCCTGGCCCTTGCAGGCGTGGTCGGCGGTCTTGCAATCGGCCTGGCCCTTGCAGCTGTTGACGCCGTAACAGTGGACCTTGTCGCCGGCGGCGACGGCCTTGCCCGAACTGCCGGCCGGCGGCGTGGCGGCGATGGCGGCGGCCGAGAACGCCAGAGCGGCGGCGGCCGATGCGAGCTGGAAACCCTTGGAAGCTGTGAACATGCGGAACTCCTGAATGGCTGACTTGAGGACACCCCGCACACGTTGCAGGGCAGCTTGGCGCTCGGGTTCGATTCCCTTGCACCTGCCTTGGTCAGCACAGCTCAGAAACTTCTGACGTTGCGCACAGACTTTTTTGTGGGTTCAGGGTCGCGTCGGGTCGAAGTGCTTTTTCAGCCCCTGCCAGCAGCGGTAGTACTCGCCCTGCAGTTGCGCCGACGCCATCGCCTGCGGCGTGGGCCGCAGCACGTGGCGGGTCTCGAACATGAAGGCCATCGTGTCCTTGATAACATCGGGCTTGGCCAGGTCGGCGTGGCTCGCCTTCTCGAAGGTCTCGGCGTCGGGGCCGTGGCCGCTCATGCTGTTGTGCAGGCTCGCGCCGCCCGGCGAAAAACCTTCGGCCTTGGCGTCGTAGGCGCCATGCACGAGGCCCATGAATTCGCTGGCGACGTTGCGGTGGAACCAGGGTGGGCGGAAGGTGTCCTGCATCGCCAGGATGCGTGGCGGGAAGATCACGAAGTCGATGCTGCTCACGCCGGGTGTGTCGGAGGCACTGTGCAGCACCAGGAAAATCGACGGGTCGGGGTGGTCGTGGCTGATCGAGCCGATCGCGTTGAATCGGCGCAGGTCGTACTTGTAGGGCGCATGCGTGCCGTGCCAGGCGACCACGTCGAACGGCGAGTGATTCATCTGCGCCGACCACAGGTGGCCGCCGAATTTGGCGACCAGCTCAAACGGGCCGTCGATGTCTTCATAGGCCGCCACCGGCGTCATGAAGTCGCGCGGGTTCGCCAGGCCGTTCGAGCCGATCGGGCCCAGGTCGGGCAGGCGGAACGGCGCGCCGTAGTTCTCGCAGACGTAGCCGCGCGCTTCGGCGTCGAGCAGTTCGACACGGAAGCGCACACCACGCGGGATCACGACGATCTCCTGTGGCTCGGCGTCGATCACACCGAACTCGGTGACGAACCGTTGGCGGCCCTGCTGCGGCACGATCAGCATTTCGCCGTCGGCGTTGTAGAAAGCGCGCTTGCCCATCGAGCGGTTCGCGGTGTAGATGTGGGCCGCCGCGCCGCTCTGTGCATGCGGGTCGCCGTTGCCGGCCATCGTGACCAGGCCTTCGATGAAGTCGGTCGGTACCGACGGCATCGGGAGCGGGTTCCAGCGCAGCTGGTTCGGCGTGGTCGGCAGCGGATTGAAGTCGCTGACGATGTGGCCCGCATCGATGCGCTCGAACGGCAGGTGCATCGCCGAGGGCCGGATGCGGTAGAGCCACGAGCGCCGGCTGTCGGCGCGCGGCACAGTGAAGGCGCTGCCGCTGAGCTGCTCGGCGTACAGGCCGTAAGGGCAGCGCTGCGGCGAGTTGCGGCCGACGGGCAAGGCGCCCTTCATGGCTTCGGTCGCGAACTCGTTGCCGAAGCCGCTCTGGTAGATCAGTTCGTTGTTCATGTGAATCGCTTTTCCGTCAGACGCCACGCGCGGCGAGCAGCGCCTGCTTCAGCACGCCGAAGTCGCCGATGTGGTTGGCCAGCAGCAGCACGAGGCGCGCGTTGAGCGCCTGACTTTGTTCGCTTGAGAGGTCGCGGTGCGCGTCAATCAACGCTTCGTAGAAGTCGTCGGGGGCGCCGAGGTTCGGGGTGGTGATGAGTTCCATGAGCTGCCTTCCCTGTTCTCGCCTCAGGCCAGCGCGAGCGCACGCCGAAGCGCTGCTCTGACCAACGGGGCCGGGGCCGCGCGCCAGCGCGCGCAAACGTGTTGATCGGGCCGCAGCAGGCAGACGGTGCCCGGCTGCAGGTCGTAGCGCTGCGCCACGAGCCCGTCGCGGTCGAAGAGTGCCGAAATGGCGGATGGGCCAGGGTTCAACCCTGGCGCCCGCACGCGCACGATGCGCAGCGGCACGACGCCCTCGGCACCAGCGCGCAATTCGGCAGCCACTGCATCGAAGCTCGCGCCGTCTGCGACCAGCGCCGTGAAGTTCTCGCCCAGCTCGCGCAGCAACCAGCCCGCACTGCCATCGGGCCGAACAATGGGCGCGTCGGCCGCCGCCGCGCCCGGCAGCATGCGGCCTTTGAACACGTCCACATCGGGCGTGTTCAACACCGAGCCATGCAGCGTGGCCGGCACCGACAAACGCCCGCTGTTGACGAGCGTGCGCGCGAACGCATGGTCTTTCGACAGCGCCAGCACCGCGTCGCGGAACACGCGGCTGATGTCGCTCTTGGGCGTGATGAAGTCGGTGGCGCGGGTCGAGTGGCGGATGTTCTCGTCGGCGGCGAATTCGCGCTCACTGGCATAACTGTCGAGCAACGCGTCACCGCCCTGCCCGCGCAACACGGCGGCGAGTTTCCAGGCCAGGTTCTCGGCGTCCTGCACGCCCGAGTTGGCACCGCGTGCGCCGAACGGCGACACGCCGTGCGCCGAATCGCCCGCGAACAGCACACGCCCGTGGCGAAAGCGCTCCATGCGTTGGCAGGCGAAGGTGTAGACGCTGGCCCATTCGAGTTCGAACTGCGCGTCTTTCAGCGCCGAGTTCGCGAGCAACGCCTTCACGCGCGGGATGATGTTCTGTGGCTTCTTCTCTTCGTCGGGGTTCGCGTCCCAGCCGAGCTGGAAGTCGATGCGCCACACACCGTCGGGCTGCATGTGCAGCAGCACGCTCTGGTTCGGGTGGAACGGCGGATCGAACCAGAACCAGCGTTCGGCCGGCTGGTCGATCTTCATCTTCACGTCGGCGATCAGGAAACGATCGCGAAAGACGCGGCCTTTGGTCTCCTGCCCGATCAGCTGACGCACCGACGAGCGCGAGCCGTCGCAGGCGACGACATGCTCGGCCTGCAGCGTGTAGCTGCCGTCGGGTGTGTCGATGGTCAGCAACGCATGGTCGGCGTGCTGTTCCACGCCGACAACCTTGTTCTTCCAGCGCAGGTCGATCAACGGCAACTCGGCCGCACGCTCGGCCAGAAAGCCCTCGACGTAATACTGCTGCAGGTTGATGAAGGCCGGCCGCTCATGGCCGGTGTCGGGCTGCAGGTCGAAGCTGTAGATCTGCGCTTCCTTGAAGAACACCTTGCCGACCTTCCACGACACGCCCTTGTCGACCATGCGCTGGCCGCAGCCGAGCCGGTCGAAGATCTCGAGCGTGCGCTTGGCGAAGCAGATCGCACGCGAGCCGGTCGAGAGTGTGTTGTCATTGTCGAGCAACACGACACGCACGCCCTGCTGCGCCAGGTCGATGGCCAGGCTCAGGCCGACCGGCCCTGCGCCGACCACGACGACCGGGTGGCGCGCGGGCGGCGCGACATCCTGATCAGCGTGGCGGGTGTAGTCGAAGACCAGCCTCTGGTAGTCGACGCTGGCGATGCTGGAGGCGTGCTCGCGCATCTCAACCCTCCAGCGTCTCCCACATCTCGCGGTCGCGCTCGGCGGTCCAGATGCGTGGGTCGGCGTATTGCGTCACCTCGTCGAAACAGCGCGTCACGTCGAAAGGCATGCAGTGGTCGAAGATGACCCAGTGGCCGTACTTCGGTTTCAGCGCCGCGAAAGTGTCCTTGTAGACCGCGTTCAGGTTCTTGCCGGCGGCCACGCCGGCCTGCACGCTGGCGCGCACGTCGGCGATGAAACCGCCTGTGCTCTCCAGCCCCTGCTTCACACGCTCGGCGCCGATCAAGGCCGGGCCGCGGCCGGGCACCAGCGCCGTGGCGCCGAGTGCGGCCACCCGTTCCAGCGTCTTCGGCCAGTCGTTGAAGTAGGCGTCGCCGGCGTAGGGCGTGGCGTCGAACTCGACCAGGTCGCCGCTGAGCAGCACCTTGTCCTGCGGCAGCCAGACGACGGTGTCGCCCTTGGTGTGGCCGCGGCCGAGTTGCAACAACTGCACTTCGAGTTTTCCGAGCCAGAGCGTCATCTTGCCGGTGAAGGTGAGCGTCGGCCAGGTCATGCCGGGTGGCACGCTCTCGACGTTGCTGAACAGGCGCGGAAAGCGCCCGATCTCGCTCGCCTTGTCCTGCTCGCCGCGCTCGACGATCAGGTCGCGCGTGTCCTGGCTGGCGATGATGTGGTCGGCCTTGTAGGCGCTCGCGCCGAGCACGCGCACCGCGTGGTAGTGCGTCAGCACGACGTATCGGATCGGCTTGTCGGTGACCTCGCGAATGCGCCGGATCACGTCTTGGGCCATCGCCGGCGTGGCCTGCGTGTCGGCCACCAGCACGCAGTCGTCGCCAATGATGATGCCGGTGTTCGGGTCGCCCTCGGCGGTGTACGCGTAAGCGTGCTCCGAGAGTTTGGTGAACGTGACCTTCTTGACTTCGAGGTCGGCCTGCGAGGCGAATTTCTTGGGGCTGTTCATGCGGTCTCCGGGTGGGCGGCGGGCACATAGGCACCCGCGCCAGAATTCGTTATTGGCAAACTGGTTTGCAGTATCTTGGAATGATTCGCTATTGTCAAACCAGTTTGTTAGAGTCTCGGGCGTGCCGGGAGGACCACTGTGCAACTCGAGGACGACGAAGACAAGGGCCAGCGCGGGATTCAATCGGTCGAAGTCGGCGGCCGGCTGCTGCAGGCGCTGACCGACCACGCAGGCTCGATGACGCTCAAGGACCTGGCCGCTGCCGCCGAGTTGCCGGCCTCACGCGCCCACCCCTATCTCGTGAGCTTCGGCAAGCTCGGCCTGGTGGAGCAGGATGCGCACACCGGCCGCTATGCGCTCGGGCCGATGGCCCTGCAGATGGGGTTGAGCTGCCTGCACCAGTCCGACCCGATCAAGGCCGCCACGCCGGTGGCTGAAGCGCTGGCTCGGCGCATCGACCAGACGGTCGTGATCGCGGTCTGGGCCAACTTCGGCCCGACCGTGGTGCGCTTGATCGAAGGCAGCCAGCCGCTGCACGTGAACATGCGCGCCGGCACGGTGATGTCGATCCTGGGCACCGCAACCGGCCGCGCTTTCGCGGCGGTGCTGCCGGCAAACCAGCTGGAACAGGCGATGCGCGGCCGCTCCGGCGAGCCGCGGCGCGCCGACCGTTCCCCGGTGAAGAACCTGGCGCGCGAGTTGAAGGAGGTGTCTGCGGAGGTGCGCTCGCAGGGCCTGGCGCGCGCGATGGGCCGGCCGATCCCCGGCATCAATGCGTTCAGTGCGCCGGTGTTCGACCACGAAGGCCAGGCCGCGCTCGTGATCACGGCGCTCGGTCACGAAGACAACTTTTCAGCGGCGTGGGATTCGGCTGAAGCCGACGGCGTGCGGCAAGCGGCCGCCGACATCTCGAGGCGGCTCGGCTTTCGGCGTTGAAACTCGGGAAACCTGCTGTGGAAGAACCCCGCGGGGCGACCGAGACGAGCGCCTCAGCGCTGCCCGGTTTCGCTGTCGATCGGCCCGCGAATCAGCGTCCAGACCGAGGCGGCGCCGACGATGAGGCACCACGCGGCCAGAGCGCTCTGCGCTCCGGAAATTCCGCCGATCAACAGCCCGCCCAGCCCGATGCCGGGAGCGAAGATCAAGGCGAGCGGGTTGAATCGCATGACGCAGTATTGAGCTTTAGAGCAGCAATTGCACGGGTCGTTGAGCCAGATCAATGTAAAAGATTGCGACAGCGGTGTGTCGGACATCACGTCGTCGCAAGCCAGAATCATGCCCATGCCAAACAGACAAACCCCCCCCACGACAGCCCGCGCACTCGACGTCGTCACCTTCGGCGAAGCGATGCTGCTGCTGGTGGCCGACACCGCCGGCCCGCTCGAAGACACGCCCGGCTTTCACAAACGCACTGCGGGCGCCGAGACCAATGTGGCGATCGGCCTGGCGCGCCTGGGCCTCGCCGTGGGCTGGGCCAGCCGCCTCGGCGCCGATTCGATGGGCCGCTACCTGCTGGCCACGATGCAGCGTGAAGGCATCGACTGCTCGAAGGTGGTGAGCGACCCGGCCCAACGCACCGGCTTGATGCTCAAGGCACGCACCAGCGACGGGACCGACCCGTCGATCGAATACCACCGTGCGGGTTCGGCCGCGAGCCGGATGGGCGCGGCTGATGTCGACGAGGCCTGGCTGCGTTCGGCGCGCCACCTGCACGCGACCGGCGTGTTCGCGGCCGTGTCGGCGAGCACGCTCGACGCGGCGAAAAAGAGCGTTCGTGTCATGCGTGAAGCCGGCCGCACGGTGTCGTTCGACCCGAACCTGCGGCCGAGCCTGTGGGCTTCGACCGAGGTGATGCGGCACGAGATCAACGGCCTCGCGGCGCAGGCCGACTGGGTCTTGCCCGGGATCGAGGAAGGCCGACTGCTGACCGGCGAAACCACGCCCGCGGCGGTGGCGCACTACTACCGCCAGCTCGGCGCGCGGCTCGTGGTCGTGAAGCTCGGCGCCGAAGGGGCGTACTTCGACGGCGAGGCGGGCTGCGGGCATGTGGCCGGCTTCCCCGTCGATCGGGTCGTCGACACCGTCGGCGCCGGCGACGGCTTTGCCGTCGGCGTGGTCAGCGCATTGCTCGAAGGCCGCAGCGTGCCCGAGGCCGTGAAACGCGGTGCCTGGATCGGGGCGCGCGCCGTGCAGGTGCTCGGCGACACCGAAGGCCTGCCGACCCGCGCCGAGCTCGCCGCGGCCGGCTTGTGAAGGCGCCTGGCGCTATGCTTGCTCGCCCCCCAGCGAAGCCGCACCCATGACCCCGCCACGAAGCGAAACCCGCCACGCTCCCGCCGAAGACTGCATCCTCGTGCTGCAGGGCGGCGGCGCGCTCGGCGCTTACCAGGCGGGCGTGTTTGAGTCGCTGGAAAAGACCTGGCGCGAGCCGAGCTGGGTGGCCGGCATCTCGATCGGCGCGATCAATGCCGCATTGATCGTCGGCAACCCGGTGTCGCGCCGCGTCGAGCGGCTGCGCAGCTTCTGGGAGCTTGTCAGCTCCTCGCTGGCAGCACCCGCACTCGGGCAAGGCGCCGGTTCACGCGAAGGCCTGAACGAAGCGAGCGCGGCGCAGGGCATGCTGTTCGGCGTGCCGGGCTTCTACAAGCCGCGCTTTCCGCCGGCC
The DNA here is from genome assembly GCA_040080605.1 of Burkholderiaceae bacterium. Taxonomy (GTDB): domain Bacteria; phylum Pseudomonadota; class Gammaproteobacteria; order Burkholderiales; family Burkholderiaceae_C; genus LMDS01. The sequence goes on along the minus strand of JBEBIB010000025.1, from coordinate 41,131 downwards.
CCGTTCCAGCCGCGCGGCACGCTCGAGGCCATCAGTTACTACGACACCACCCCGCTGCGCCAGACGCTCGAGAACCTGGTCGACTTCGACCGCATCAACTCGGGTGGCATGCGCCTGTCGGTCGGCGCAGTCAACGTGCGCACCGGCAACTTCGAATACTTCGACTCGGCCCGGCAGAAGCTCGACGTGCGCCACATCATGGCCAGCGGCGCCTTGCCGCCTGGCTTCGCGCCGGTCGAGATCGACGGCGAGCATTACTGGGACGGCGGGCTCGTCTCGAACACGCCCTTGCAATACGTGCTCGACCAGCCCGGCCAGCGCCACCACCGGGTCGTGATCCAGGTCGATCTGTTCGCGGCCCGCGGCGCCTTGCCGACCACGCTGTCCGACGTGACCGAGCGCGAAAAGGACATCCGCTTCTCCAGCCGCACGCGCCTGAACACGACGATGGAGCTGAACCTGCAGACCATCGCCCAGGCCGCGCAGCGGCTGCTGGAAAAACTGCCCGCCAGCCTGCGCGACGACCCCGACGTGCGCGCGCTGGCGAAGCTGCGCTGCGAAGGCGCGGTCGACGTCGTGCACCTGATCTACCGCAGCAAACACTACGAAACCCAGTCGAAGGACTACGAGTTCTCGCGCCTGTCGATGCAGGAACACTGGGACGCCGGCCGCGCCGACATGGCGCACACCTTGAATGACGCGCGCTGGCTGAAGCGCGAGCGCAAGGCCCACGGTGTGCACGTGTTCGACCTGACTTCCGACAGCCCGAGCTCGACCTGAGCGCCGGCCCCGACCCCTCATTCATTTCAACCCCACGCGGAAACACGACACCATGAAACTCAAGGACAAGGTCTGCATCGTCACCGGCGCCGCCAGCGGCATCGGCAAGGAAATCGCCCTCACCTACGCGCGCGAAGGCGGCAAGGTCGTGATCGCGGACATGAACAAGCCGGCAGCACAAGCCACCGCCGACGAGATCGTCAAGGCCGGCGGCACCGCGATGGCCGTGGTGATGGACGTGACCAGCGAAGAGCAGGTCAACGCCGCCGTGGCCGAAGTGGTGGCGGCGTATGGCGGGGTGGACGTGCTCGTCAGCAACGCCGGCATCCAGATCGTGCACCCGGTCGAAGACTTTCCGTATGCCGAGTGGAAGAAGATGCTCGCGATCCACCTCGACGGCGCCTTCCTCACGACCAAGGCCTGCCTGCCGCACATGTACGCCGGCAAGCGCGGCGGCTCGATCATCTACATGGGCTCGGTGCACTCTAAGGAAGCTTCCGTGCTGAAGGCGCCCTATGTGACCGCCAAGCACGGCCTGATCGGCCTGTCGAAGACCATCGCCAAGGAAGGCGCGAAATACGGCGTGCGCTCCAACGTGATCTGCCCGGGCTTCGTTCGCACGCCCCTGGTCGACAAGCAGATCCCGGAACAGTCGAAGGCGCTGGGCATCAGCGAAGACGACGTGATCAAGAAGGTGATGTTGAAAGACACGGTCGACGGCGAGTTCACGACGATCCAGGACGTGGCCGAGGTCGCGCTGCTGTTCGCCGCGTTCCCGTCGAACGCGCTCACCGGCCAGTCGCTGATCGTGAGCCACGGCTGGTCGATGGAGTGACGTGATCACCTGGCTGCGCGAGCCCGGCGACCGGCTGCCGAGCACCACGCTCGCGCTGCCCCCGGGCAGCGACGCGCCCGGTCTGCTGGCCGCCGGCGGCGAGCTCACGCCCGAGCGCCTGACCGAGGCGTATTCGAAGGGCGTGTTCCCCTGGTACAGCGAAGGCCAGCCGGTGCTTTGGTGGTCGCCCGACCCGCGCATGGTGCTGCTGACCGAGAACTTCAAGCTCTCGCGTTCGCTGCGCAAGACGCTGCAGAAGTTTCATCAAAGCCACGCCTGCGAGTTGCGCATCGACAGCGCGTTCCGGCAAGTCATCAGCGCCTGCGCGGGCGCGCCGCGCGAAGGCCAGAACGGCACCTGGATCGTGCCCGAGATGGTCGATGCCTACTGCGCCTGGCACGCGCTCGGCCGCGCCCACAGCTTCGAGACCTGGGTCGACGGCGAACTGGTCGGCGGCCTCTACGGCGTGAGCCTCGGGCGCATGTTCTTCGGCGAATCGATGTTCTCGCACCGCACCGACGCGTCGAAGATCGCGCTGGCGGCGCTCGTCTGCTTCTGCCGCGAACACGGTGTGCCGATGATCGACTGCCAGCAGCACACCGGCCACCTCGCGTCGATGGGCGCTCAGGAGATTGCGCGCGCCGAGTTCGAAGCCCGCGTGGCATCGGTTCTGGGGGAACCGGGGATTGCCGATTGGTCCTATGATTTGCGCCTGTGGCGGCACCTCAAACCCGCGGCCACAGAGGACACCGGCCTGTGACCCACCCCAAAGAACTTCCGCTCGCGTCGTTGCAGTTCTACGCCACGGCGCCCTACCCGTGCAGCTACATCGACGGGCGCATGGCGCGTTCGCAGGTTGCCACGCCCAGCCACCTGATCCACGCCGACGCCTATTCCGGTCTCGTCGCCAACGGCTTCCGGCGCAGCGGCATGTTCACCTACCGCCCCTACTGCGACGGCTGCAAGGCCTGCCTGCCGCTGCGCGTGCCGGTCGCCGGTTTCCAACCCACGCGCAGCCAGAAACGCGCGCTCAAGGCGCATCAGCACCTCGAGGCGCGCGTGCTGCGCCTGTGTTTCGTGCCCGAGCACTACCAACTCTACCTGCGCTACCAGGCCGGCCGACACGTGGGCGGCGGCATGGACCACGACAGCATCGACCAGTACACCCAGTTCCTGCTGCAAAGCCGCGTCAACTCGCGGCTGGTCGAGTTTCGCGAGCCCTCGCCCGATGGCACGGGCAAGCTCAAGATGGTGTCGATCCTCGACGTGCTGAACGACGGCCTCTCGGCCGTCTACACCTTCTTCGAGCCCGACGAGCGCGCCAGCTATGGCACCTACAACGTGATGTGGCAGATCGAACAGACGCGGGCGCTGAAACTGCCGCACGTGTACCTGGGCTACTGGATCGGCCAGAGTGGCAAGATGGCCTACAAGGCGCAGTTCGGCCCGCACGAATTGCTGGTCAACGGCGAGTGGCAAAGCCCCGATGCGGCCAGCGCCGCGGCGGCGAACCCGACTACAAACCCAGCCGCCTGAGCACTTCGTCGGCCAGCGCGAGGCTCGCCGTCAGGCCGGGCGATTCGATCCCGAACAGGTTCATCAAACCCGGCACGCCATGGTCGGCAGGCCCCTGCAGCACGAAGTCGTGCGCCGGCTCACCCGGGCCCTGCAGTTTCGGGCGCACGCCGCTGTAGGCGGGTTGCAGCGCGTTCTGCGGCAAGCCGGGCCAGTACGTTCGGATGTCGGCCTCGAAGGCGGCAGCGCGGGCCGCATCGACGCGGTAGTCGATGTCGTCGGGCGTGGCCGGATCGATCCACTCGACATCAGGACCGAAGCGCGCCTGGCCGGCCAGGTCGAGCGTGAGGTGCACGCCCAGGCCGGCGTCTTGCGGGATCGGGTAGATCAGGTGCGAAAACGGCGCCCGCGCGGCCAGCGAGAAGTAGTTGCCCTTGGCAAAACGCGCTGTCGGCATGTGCTGTGGCGCGAGGCCCAAGGTCAACTTCGCGATGTGCGGCGCCCAGAGCCCGGCGGCATTCACGACGAAGCGCGCGGCCAGGGGCATCGGCGCGTCGCCACCCACGTCGAGCACGAGGCGCTCACCGCGCGTGTCGATCCCGTCGACCGGTGCGCGCAACACCAGCGCGCCCCCCGCGCCCTCCAGATCCCCCTGCAAGGCCAGCATGAACCCGTGGCTGTCGACGATGCCGGTCGACGGCGACAGCAGTGCGGCCACGGCGTGCACTTCGGGTTCGAGTGCATGCACTTCATCGGCATTCAGCAGCCGAAGGTCTGTCACCCCGTTGAGCGCCGCGAGCGACTGGATCTGTGCGAGCTTCGCACGCTGCGCTTCGGTCGTCGCGACCAGCAGCTTGCCGCAGCGACGGTGTTCCACACCGTGCGTATCGCAGTAGGCGTAGAGCGCCTCGCGCCCCTGCACGCACAAGCGTGCCTTCAACGACCCGGTGGCGTAGTAGATGCCGGCGTGGATGACTTCGCTGTTGCGCGAACTGGTGACGCTGCCGATCAGGTCGGCGCGTTCCAGTACCAGCGTCTCCAGGCCTCGTTGCGCGAGTGCGCGCCCGACCGCCAGGCCGACCACGCCGGCACCGACCACCACCGCATCGACTGTTTCCATGCGGGCAGCATAGCCGCCGAAACGCCGCCGTTCATCTGGAACCGAACTAAAACGGCGACCTTTCGGTCGCCGTTCTTGGATGCGCGTGCTGCGCTGTCTTGGTGGGCGGTGGAGGCTTCGAACCTCCGACCCCAACAGTGTGAATGTTGTGCTCTACCCCTGAGCTAACCGCCCGAATCTTGCGTCTGGTGGGGTTCCAAACAGCCGCAGATTATGCCACAGCCGGCTCGGCCACCAGCCGCCAGACGGTCTTGCCGCCACTGGCCTTGTCGAGATCGAGCAGCATCGCAGCGTGCGCCGCCGCTTCGGCCTCGCTGGCTTCGATCACCGGCAGCGCCAGCGCGCTGAAATCGACCGCTTCGAGCGCCATCTGCGCGGCCGAGGTTTCGCCGGCGTCGATCACCAGCGAGTTCTGCCCGCGTGTCATGCGGATGTAGACCTCGGCCAGCAGGCCGGCATCGAGCAGCGCGCCGTGCAGGCTGCGGTTGGAGTTGTCGACCTCGAGTCGCTTGCACAGCGCGTCGAGCGAGTTGGCCTTGCCGGGGAACATGTCGCGCGCCATCGACAGGCTGTCGGTGATCTTCTCCACCAGGGTCGCGAACTTCGGGCGCCCGAGGCGGCGCAGCTCTTCGTTCAGGAAGCCGACGTCGAAGCCGGCGTTGTGGATGATGATTTCGGCGCCGGCCAGGAACTCGATCAACTCGTCGGCAACCGAGGCGAACAGCGGCTTGTCGGCCAGGAACTCGTCGGTCAGCCCGTGGATCTTGACCGCGTCTTCGTGGCTGCGCCGTTCGGGGTTGACGTAGAAGTGCAGGTTGCCGCCTGTGAGCCGGCGGTCGACCATTTCCACACAGCCGATCTCGATGATGCGGTCGCCCGATTCGGGGCTCAGGCCGGTGGTTTCGGTGTCGAGGAAGATTTGTCGCATGGGCTGATTTTAGAGGCGCGCTTCAGCCGGCATCGGCCATCTGCGCCAGGCGCTTCCTGGCGTCGTCGATGTTCTGCGGGCTGCCCTTGCCGGCCGCCACGAAACGTGTGAGCAGCGCGCGTGCCTTGTCGCGGTCGCCCTTGGCCTGGTAGGCCAGCGCGGCGCGGTAATCGATCGGCAGACCGGCGGTTCGGTCGAGTGCCGAGGCCCGTTCGAAAGCGGCGATGGCCAGATCGAACTGACCCAGGTCGGTCAACACCCGGCCCAGGCCGTAGTGGCCGCGTGGGCTGCTCGGCCGGTCGATCACCATGCGTTCGAACACGGCGCGCGCCTTGGCGTCTTGTCTGTCATTCAGGTAGGTGAAACCGAGCTGACCCCAGACCTCGGCCACGTCGGCGGCGAGTTCCCGGTCGTCGCCGGCGCGCACCGACAGCAGGCCCGCTTCGGCCTGATCGTGTTTTTTCTGCCCGATGTCGACCAGTGCGATCAGCAGCTTGGCGTGTTCGGGCTGGCGCGCGCTGGCCGCGCTGGCGATCTCGCGCGCCTTGGCCACGCTGCCGCCGGCGATGCCGGGCACGACGAGGTAAAACTGCACCAGCGCATTGCGCGCAGCGTAGAGCAGCGGGTCGAGCTCGACCGCACGCGCGAGCGCGTCACGCACCCGCCCGACGCTGCCCAGCGCTTTCAGCATGCCCTGCGACAAGGCTTGAGCGCCGAGCACGCTGCCCACGCCGTAGTGGCACATGGCGGAATTCGGCAGGCGCGCCGTGCAGGCTTCGAGCAGCTTCAGGGCGGCCTCGCGGCGCGCAGCGTCGTTGCCGTTGAGCACCGACAGGGTCAACGCTGCGTAGCCGTCCATGTCGTCGGGCCGGGCTGCGATGCGCGCCGTGGCGCTGCGCTCCGCCTCGGCGTAGCGGCCGGTCTCCAGCAGGGCCGCGAGCGGCCCGTCCTTCACGGTCTGCGCGCAGAGAGGCGCCGCGCAGAAGAGTGCGCCGAGCGACACGACACGCCAGGCCCTCATGCCACGGGCCGGCCGCGGCCCCAAGCCCACATCGCCACGCCGGCCACGACCATGGGCACACACAACCACTGCCCCATGCTCATCCCCAAGCTCAACAGGCCCAGAAAGTCGTCGGGCTCGCGGAAGAACTCGGCGATGAAACGCAGCACGCCGTAGCCGACCAGGAACGCCCCCGACACCTGGCCCAGGCCACGCGGCTTCTTCGCGTAGAACCACAACACCACGAACAGCAACAGCCCTTCGAGCAGGAACTGGTACAGCGACGACGGGTGGCGCGGCAGCGGCGAGCCGGACTGCGGGTAGACCATCGCCCACGGCAGGCTCGCGGCGGCCTCGCGGCCGGGCAATTCGCCGTTGATGAAGTTGCCGATACGCCCGCAGGCCAGGCCGGTCGGCACGCTGGGCGCGATCAGGTCGGTGACGGCAAGAAAACGCCGGCCGCGCATGCGCGCGAACACCGCCATCGCCACCAGCACACCCAGCAAGCCGCCGTGGAAGGCCATCCCGCCCTTCCAGACCGCGAACACTTCGAGCGGGTGGGACGCGTAGTAACCCGGTTTGTAGAACAGCACGTAGCCGAGCCGCCCGCCGATCACGACCCCGAGCACGCCGTAGAACAGCAGGTCCTCGATGTCACGCCGGGTCCAGCCCGCGTTGGCGAACTGCGCCAGCTTCACGCGCTGCGCGCCGAGCCAGATGAACAGGCCGAAGGCCGCGAGGTACGTCAGCCCGTACCAGTGGATGGCGACGGGGCCGAGCTGCAGCGCGACCGGGTTGAATTGCGGATAGACGAGCATGGGTTCAGTCGGAAGCGGGAAGCAGCGCGAACGATACCGCAGCGGCCTTCACAACCGGCCGCGCACGAACTCGACAAAACGTTGCACCGCCGGCTCCGCGGCGGCCGGCCAGACCAGGCTCGTCTCGCACTGCGGCGCGGCGGCCGCCAGCCCGGCCGGCAGCGGCCGGTAGACCACGCCGGCACGCTGCAATTGCGTCACCGCCTTCGGCACGAGCGCGATGCCCAGCCCGGCCGACACGAGGTTCACGATCGTCTGCATCTGGATCGCTTCCTGCGCAATCGCCGGGGTGACGCCTTGCCGGTGATAGAAGGTGAGCACCGCGTCGAACAGCGACGGCGTGATGGCGCGCGGGAAGATCACCAGCGGCTGCGCCAGCACCTCGGCCGGGCGCAAGCGCTGCGCCCCGGCCCAGGGCAGCGATTCCGGCAGCGCCAGCACCAGCGGCTCGACACCGAGCGAAAGCGTCTGCAGGCCGAGCGCCGCACCGGGCGCCATACCGGGCGCGTGCAAGACGAAGCCGGCGTCGATCTCGGCCCGCTCGAAGGCCTTGAGTTGCACGTCGCCGGTCGCTTCGATCAGCTCGACCGATATGCCCGGGCAACGTTCGCGGAACCCGCGCAGCCACGCCGGCAGCGGGCCGAAGCCCACGGTCGAGATGAAGCCGAGGCGGATGCGGCCGATCTCGCCGAGCGTCGCACTCTGCGCCAGTGCCGGCAAGGCAGCCGCCTGCCGCAGCAGCTGGCGCACCGGCTCGACCAGCGCCAGCCCGGCCGGCGTGAGTGCCACGATGCGGCGGGTGCGCTCGAACAGCGCCACCCCCAGGCGCCGTTCCATCTGCTGCACGGCGAGCGTGAGCGGCGGCTGGGTCATGTTCAGCAGCGCGGCGGCGCGGCCGAAGTGCAATTGCTCGGCCAGCACCAGAAACTGGCGCCAGGCGCGCAGCTCGATCGCCGAGAGCGTGGGTTCGTCTTTCATTTGCCAAGCATATCAATGCTGGCTCAAACATATATTGGACGCTGCTGGCGCCACCCCGGATACTCTGCGCCTCATCTGAGGAGACAGCCATGAAGATCAACCGACGCTCGGCCAACATCACCGAAGGCGTGGCGCGCGCACCGAACCGCTCGATGTACTACGCGCTCGGCTACGAAGAAGGCGACTTCAAGAAGCCGATGATCGGCGTGGCCAACGGCCATTCGACGATCACACCCTGCAACTCGGGGCTGCAAAAGCTCGCCGATGCCGCCGTGGCCGGCATCGAAGCAGCCGGTGGCAACGCGCAGATCTTCGGCACGCCGACCATCAGCGACGGCATGGCGATGGGCACCGAGGGCATGAAGTACAGCCTCGTTTCGCGCGAGGTGATCGCCGACTGCATCGAAACCTGCGTCGGCGGCCAGTGGATGGACGGCGTGCTGGTGGTCGGCGGCTGCGACAAGAACATGCCCGGCGGCATGATGGGCATCCTGCGCGCCAACGTGCCGGCCATCTACGTCTACGGCGGCACGATCCTGCCAGGGCGCTACAAGGGCCAGGACCTCAACATCGTCAGCGTGTTCGAGGCCGTGGGCCAGTTCAGCGCCGGCAACATGAGCGAAGAAGACTTCTGCCAGATCGAGCGCCGCGCGATCCCCGGCAGTGGCTCATGCGGCGGCATGTACACGGCCAACACCATGAGCTCGGCCTTCGAGGCGCTCGGCATGAGCCTGCCGTTCTCGTCGACCATGGCGAACCCGCACGACGAGATTTCGGTGTCGGCAACCGAAGCGGCGCGCGTGCTTGTCGAAGCGGTGAAGGCCGACCTGAAGCCGCGCGACATCGTCACCCGCAAGAGCATCGAAAACGCCGTGGCGGTGATCATGGCGACGGGCGGTTCGACCAACGCGGTGCTGCACTTCCTGGCGATCGCGCACACGGCGGGCGTCGAGTGGACGATCGACGACTTCGAGCGCATGCGCAAGAAGGTGCCGGTGTTGTGCGACCTGAAGCCTTCGGGCCAGTACCTCGCGGTCGACCTGCACCGGGCCGGTGGCATCCCCCAGGTCATGAAGGTGCTGCTGAAAGCCGGGCTGCTGCACGGCGACTGCATCACCATCACCGGCAAGACCGTGGCCGAAAACCTGGCCGCCATTCCCGACGCGCCGCGCGCCGACCAGGACGTGATCCGCGCGATCGACAAGCCGATGTACGAACAGGGCCACCTCGCGATCCTGCGTGGCAACCTGTCGCCCGAGGGCTGCGTGGCCAAGATCACCGGCCTGAAGAACCCGGTGATCACCGGGCCGGCACGGGTCTTCGACGACGAGCAGTCGGCGCTCGCCGCGATCATGGCCAAAAAGATCGTCGCCGGCGACGTGATGGTGCTGCGTTACCTCGGCCCCAAGGGCGCACCCGGCATGCCGGAGATGCTCGCCCCCACCGGCGCGCTCATCGGGCAAGGCTTGGGCGAATCGGTCGGCCTGATCACCGACGGGCGTTTTTCGGGCGGCACCTGGGGCATGGTCGTCGGCCACGTCGCGCCCGAAGCCTACGCCGGCGGCAACATCGCGCTGGTGCAGGAAGGCGACTCGATCACCATCGATGCCAGGACCCTGACGCTGCAGCTCAACGTGAGCGACGCCGTGCTGGGCGAGCGCCGGGCGGTGTGGAAAGCCCCTTCGCCGCGTTACACCCGCGGCGTGCTGGCGAAGTTCGCGTTCAACGCGTCGAGCGCGAGTTCGGGCGCCGTGCTCGACAAGTTCGACTGATACGCGGCGCTTGATGCCGGAAGCCTCAGCGCTTGCGGCTCTTGCGTGGGCTCATGCCGAGCGCCTGCAGGTTCTCTTCCCGGCGCTTCTGCTTTTTCGCCGTCATCTTGTCCATCTCGCGGCGCTTGTTCAGGCCGGTCGCGTCGGCCCACCACCACCACAGTGCCGCGAGGATGAAGGGCAGCACCATCTTCCACAGGTCGCCCGTGATCTCCCAGTTCCACAGACCCATCGGCCCGATGCCGGCCAGGTTCAACAGGATCAAAACGACACCGACGATGACGAAGAACATGCTCTGACTCCTTGAACGCAGTTGTTTTCGGGTTGACACGCCGTCAACCGGCACCGCTGCGATCCGTTATGCTGAATGTAGCTGAGTGTCCCCAACCCGGATTGTCCAAGAGGAACCCATGAAATTCACCCCCGCCCTGCTGCTCGCTCTCGCCACGGCCGCAACTGCACCCGCTTTCGCCAACGCCGACCTGGCCCAGAAGAAGAACTGCATGGCCTGCCATGCGGTCGACAAGAAGGTCGTCGGCCCGGGCTACAAGGAAGTGGCCGCCAAATACGCCGGCCAGAAAGATGCCGTCGACAAACTCGCGCAAAAGGTCATCAAGGGTGGCGCCGGTGTGTGGGGCCCGGTGCCGATGCCCGCCAACGCGCAGGTCACCGAAGCCGAAGCGAAACAACTGGTGCAGTGGATCATGACGCTGAAGTGAATCTTCGGCGCGCCAGAAGAAAAGCCCCGCACGCGGGGCTTTTTCACGCCTGAAGCCGGCTGGTTCAGGCCGGCAGGGCTTCGATGCAGCGGCGCACGTCGGGCGACAAAGCGAACCGCTCGCCATGCTTCGCCGCCTGCGCATCGGCATTCGCCATGAAGCGCGCGCGGCCTTCGGACTCGATGAACTGCATCGCGCCGCCCGTCCAGGCCGGGAACCCGATGCCGAAGATCGAACCGATGTTGGCGTCGGCCGTGTTCGTCAGCACACCCTCGGCGAGGCAGCGCGCCGTTTCGATGGCCTGGCGGTACAGCAGCCGTTGTTTCAGTTCGTCGACCGTGGCCGACGCGTCCGCGCGTTCGAACAGGCGCTTCAGATCGGGCCACAGGGTCTTGGCCCCGCCGGCCGGGTAGTCGTAAAAACCGCCGCCACCGGCGCGACCCGGGCGCTTCAGTTCCTTCACGAGGCGCTCGACCAGCAGTTCGCCCGCGCCGGGCTCGAAACGTTTGCCCGCGGCCGCGAAGTCGGCACGCGTCTGGTCCATCACGTGGACCGAGAGCGACAGCGAGGTTTCGTCCAGCACCGCCAGCGGGCCGACCGGCATGCCGGCTGCCAGCGCGGCGTGTTCGATCAGCGGCGCCGCAATGCCTTCTGCCAGCATCGTCGCCCCTTCCATCACGAAAGTGCCGAACACGCGGCTCGTGAAGAAGCCGCGCGAGTCGTTGACGACGATCGGGATCTTGCCGAGCGCGGTCACGAAATCGAAGGCGCGCGCGACGGTCTCGTCGTCGGTGCGCTCGCCGCGGATGATCTCGACCAGCTTCATCTTGTGCACCGGCGAGAAGAAGTGCAGGCCGATGAACTTGTCGGGCCGGGCGCTTGCGTTGGCAAGCCCGGTGATCGGCAATGTCGAGGTATTCGAAGCGAACACGCCACCGGCCGCGAGCATGGGCTCGGCTTCGCGCGTGACCGAGGCTTTCAGGTCGCGCTGCTCGAACACCGCTTCGATGATCAGATCGCAGCCTTGCAGATCGGCCGCGCTACCGGTCGGTGTGATCAGGTTCAGCAGTTGCGCCTGCTGCACTTCGCTCATGCGGCCGCGGGCCACGAGCGGAACGGTCAGCTTGCGGACGGCTTCGAAGCCGGTCCGCGCCTTGTCGATGTTCACGTCCTTCAGCACGCAGGCGAAGCCGCGCGAGGCGGCCGCATGCGCGATGCCTGCACCCATCATGCCGGCGCCGAGCACGCCGACCTTGGCAGGCTTCCAGCGCGGTGGGCCCGCAGGCCGCGACTTGCCGGACTTGATTGAGTTCATATTGAAGAAGAACGCGGTGACCATGTTCTTCGTGGTCTGGCTGACCATGGTCTTCGCGAGCTTGCGGCTTTCGATGCGCGTGGCCGTGTCGTAGTCGACCATCGCACCTTCGACCATCACTTCCAAGATCGCGTGGGCCGCCGGGTACAGGCCCCGCGTCTTCTGAGCGAGCATCGCGGGGGCCACGACCAGGCCGGCCGCGATCTTCGGGCTCGCGGGGGTGCCGCCGGGCATCTTGTAGTCCTTGCGGTCCCAGGGCTGCGTCGCGTCGGGGTGTTCGTCGATCCACGCCAGCGCCTGCGCACGCAGGCTCTCGATGCTATCGCCCAAGCCTTGCACCAGCCCGAGTTCGAGCGCCTCGCGCGGACTGAAGAGCTGACCTTCGAGCAGATACGGCTGCGCCGCCATCAGGCCGAGCAAACGGACCGTCTTCGTGATGCCGGTGGCACCGGGGATCAGCCCGAGCGAGACCTCGGGCGTGCCGAACTGGATCTTGCGGTCGTCGAGCGCGAAGCGGGCGTGGGCCGTCAGCGCCACTTCCCAGCCGCCACCGAGCGCGGCGCCGTTGAGCAAAGCAACGACCGGCCGACCCAGTGTTTCGATGCGGCGGAAGCTGCGCTTCATCGCTTCGATGCTCTTGAACCCCGGGCCGGCGTCTTCGTCCTTCAGCTTCAGCACGCTGTTCAGCTCGGCGCCAGCGAAGAAGGTGGTCTTGTCCGAGGTGAGCAACACACCCTTGATCTGCGCCTTGTCGCGCTCCAGGCGGTCGGCCACTTCAGCCAGGTCGGCCTGCCACTGCGGCGTCATTGTGTTGACCGGCGCACCGGGCGCGTCGAGCGTGACGGTGGCGATGCCGTCGCTGCCGAGTTCGTAGCGGATGGTCTGCATCTCAGACCCTTTCGATGATGGTCGCGATGCCCATGCCACCGCCCACGCACAGCGTGACGAGGCCACGCTTCAGCTGGCGACGTTCCAGCTCGTCGAGCAGCGTGCCGATCAGCATCGCGCCGGTCGCACCCAGCGGGTGGCCAAGCGCGATCGCGCCGCCGTTGACGTTAACCTTCTCGTGCGGCACGCCCATCTCGAGCATGAAACGCATCGGTACCGCGGCGAAGGCTTCGTTGACTTCGAACAGGTCGATGTCGTCGATCGTCAGGCCCGCTTTCGCCAGCGCCTTGCGCGTGGCCGGCATCGGGCCGGTCAACATGATGGTCGGGTCGGCGCCCGAGAGCGCCGTGGCGACGACACGCCCGCGCGGCGTGAGCCCCATCTCGCGGCCTTTCGCCTCGCTACCGATCAGCACGGCCGCCGAACCATCGACGATGCCCGACGAATTGCCGGCCGTGTGCACATGGTGGATGCGCTCGACCTGCGGGTAGCGCGCGAGCGCCACCGCGTCGAAGCCCATGCCGCCGAGCTCGCCGAACGCGACCTTCAACGACGCCAGACCTTCGAGCGTGGTGCGCGGCTTGATGAACTCGTCGCGCTCCAGCACCGGCAGGCCGATGCTGTCGGTCACCGCGATCACCGAGCGGTCGAAGTGGCCCGCGGCCTGCGCAGCCGCAGCGCGCTGCTGCGAGGTCAGCGCGAAACGGTCGACGTCTTCGCGGCCCCAGCCAGCGAGTGTGGCGATCAGGTCGGCACCGATGCCCTGCGGCACGAAGCCGGTCGCGAAATTGGTTTCCGGGTCTTGCGCCCACGCGCCGCCGTCGGAGCCGATTGGCACGCGCGACATGCTTTCGACACCACCGGCCACGACCATGTCTTCCCAGCCGCTCGCCACTTTCTGCGCGGCGAGGTTGACGGCTTCCAGGCCCGAAGCGCAGAAGCGGTTGATCTGCATGCCGGCGACGCGAAAGTCCCAGCCCGCCTTCAATGCGGCCGTCTTTGCTATCACCGAGCCCTGCTCGCCGACCGGCGAGACCACGCCCATCACGACGTCGTCGAGCTGAGACGGGTCGAAGGCCAGGCGCTTCTGGAGTTGCAGCAGCAGGCCGGCGAGCAGGTCGACCGGCTTGACCTCGTGCAGGCTGCCGTCTTTCTTGCCCTTGCCGCGCGGCGTGCGAACGGCGTCGAAGATCATCGCGTGGGTCATGGTGTCGCCTCCGATTGACAACGGATTATGGCCACGCGCACACTGCGCGGCAAGTCACCAAGCAAGTGCTTGGTTGGCAACCATTTCGGGGTGCGAATGTCGGCGTATCGATCGGTGTTTCAGCCGGGCCTGTTTGCCGGCAAGGTGGCGATCGTCACCGGCGGCGGCTCGGGCATCGGGCGCTGCACGGCGCATGAGCTGGCGGCGCTCGGCGCGGCTGTAGCCATCGTCGGTCGCAAGCCCGAAAAGCTCGACCTCGTCCGCGCTGAAATCGAAGCGGCGGGCGGCGTGTGCTCCACGCACGCCTGCGACATCCGCGAAGAAGAAGCGGTGCGGGCCACCGTCACCGCCGTGCTCGAACGCCACGGCCGAATCGACGGCCTCGTCAACAACGCCGGCGGGCAGTTCCCTTCGCCGCTCGCATCGATCAGCGCCAAGGGTTGGGACGCGGTCGTGCGCAACAACCTGACCGGCGGCTTCCTGATGGCGCGCGAATGCGTCACGCAATGGATGGGCACCGACGACGCCGGCGACTGCGCCATCGTCAACATCATTGCCGACATCTGGGGCGGCATGCCGGGCATGGGCCACTCCGGTGCGGCGCGTGCCGGCATGCTCAATTTCACCGAAACGGCGGCGCTCGAATGGGCGCCGATCCGCAGCAACGCGGTGGCGCCCGGATGGATCGCATCGAGCGGCATGGACCAGTACCCGCCGACGATGCACGAGACGATCCGCGGCATGAAAGACCTCGTGCCGCTGCGCCGGCTCGGCACCGAAAGCGAAGTGTCGGCCGCGATCGTGTTCCTGCTGTCGCCGGCCGCGGCCTTCATCTCGGGCGCGTGCCTGCGCATCGACGGCGCGGCGCCGAACGCCAAGCGCATCTGGCCCGAGGTGGGCACGGGTGGCAGCAACACGGCCTTCGACGGCTTCCAGTTCGCCGCCACCCCCAAGGTCCTGCAAGGCTGACCATGCCGACGCTCGATCTTCGTCTGGACATAGGCAGCGAAACCTTCGCCGCCAACCGCGCCCACGGCCTCGGCCTGATCGAACAGTGGCGGGCGCTCGAATCCCGCACGCGCACGGCGAGCGCCCGCGCACAAGCGCTGTTCGACAAGCGGGGCCAATTGTTGCCACGTGAGCGTGTCGCCCGCCTGCTCGACCCCGGCGTGCCCTTCCTCGAGCTCTCCACGCTTGCCGGTTGGCTGCAGGACGTGCCCGACCCAGAGAAGTCTGTGCCCGGCGGTGGCGTGATCTGCGGCATCGGCGTGGTGCGCGGCACGCGCGTGATGCTGGTCGCCGACGACGCCGGCATCGACGCCGGTGCCCTGCAACCGCAAGGGCTGGAAAAGCTGCAGCGCGCGCAGGCCATCGCGCTCGAGAACAAGCTGCCCTTCGTGCACCTGGTCGAATCGGCCGGCGCCAACCTGCTGAAGTACCGCGTCGAACAGTTCATCCACGGCGGCAGCGCGTTCTACATGCTGGCGCGGCTCTCGGCCGCCGGCTTGCCGGTGATTGCTGTGGTACATGGTTCGTCGACGGCGGGCGGCGCCTACATGACCGGCCTGTCGGACCACGTGATCATGGTGCACGGCCGCGCGCGCGCGTTCCTTGCCGGGCCGCCGTTGCTCAAGGCGGCGACCGGCGAGATCGCCACCGACGAAGCACTCGGCGGCGCCGACATGCATTCCACGGTCTCGGGCCTGGCCGAGTACGTGGCCGACGACGACGCGCATGCGCTCGGCACGGCGCGTGATCTGATTGCCGCACTCGGCTGGCAACCACAGGCCACGTGGCCCGACGGCCCGGCGCCGAGGGCCGACGCCGAAGAGCTGCTCGGCCTGTTCGCCGCCGACATGAAAAAGCCGGTCGAGATGCGCCACGTGATCGCACGCATCATCGACGGTTCCGACTTTCTCGAATTCAAGCCCGACTACGGGCCGGCAACGGTCTGCGGTTACGGGGCCATCGCCGGCTTTCGCGTCGGCATCGCCACCAACAACGGCCCGCTCGACCCGGCCGGCAGCACCAAGCTCACGCACTTCATCCAGAGTTGCTGCCAGACGGGCACACCGATCGTCTACCTGCAGAACACGACGGGCTTCATCGTCGGTACCGAAGCCGAACGCGCAGGCATGATCAAGCACGGCGCGAAGCAGATCCAGGCGCTCTCGAACGCGACGGTGCCGCAGATCACGATCCAGTGCGGCGCGTCGTTCGGCGCTGGCAACTACGGCATGTGCGGCCGCGGTTTCCACCCGCGCTTCGTCTTCAGCTGGCCCAACGCCCGCACCGCCGTGATGGGGCCCGAGCAGGCGGCCGGCACGATGGAGATCGTGATGCGCGAGGGTGCGGCGCGCAAGGGCGAATCTGTCGACGAACCCAAGCTCGCCGCGCTGAAGGCGAAGATCGTCGACACCTTCGAACGCCAGATGCACGCCTTCTACACGACGGGCTTGCTGCTCGACGACGGCCTGATCGACCCGCGCAACACACGCCGTGTGCTCGCCCTCACGCTGGCGCTTTGCGATGAAGCCCATCGTCGCAAGCTGCACCCGATGCAGTTCGGCGTGGCCCGCCCCTGATTCCCGAGGAGACACACCCATGCAAATCACCCACGAACACGAAGAGATCCGGCGCACGCTGAAGCGTTTCATCACCGACGAGATCAACCCGCACGTCGAAGAATGGGAAGCGGCCGAAGCCTTCCCGGCCCACGAGGTGTTCAAGAAGCTCGGCGACCTGGGACTGCTTGGCCTCACCAAACCGACCGATTACGGCGGCATGGCGCTCGACTACTCCTATTCGGTCGTGATGGCCGAGGCGCTCGGCCACTGCGACTGCGGCGGCGTGCCGATGGCGGTCGGCGTGCAGACCGACATGGCCACGCCAGCGCTCGCCCGCTTCGGCTCCGACGCCCTGCGCCGCGAGTTCCTCGCCCCTGCGATCAGCGGCGACGCGGTCGGTTGCATCGGCGTGTCGGAACCCGGCGCCGGCTCCGACGTGGCGAGCATCAAGACGACCGCGAAGAAAGACGGCGACGACTACGTGATCAACGGCGGCAAGATGTGGATCACCAACTCGCTGCAGGCCGACTGGATGTGCGTGCTGGCGAACACCTCGGAAGGTGCGGCGCACAAGAACAAGAGCCTGATCATGGTGCCGATGAATCTGCCCGGCGTCACGCGCGCGAAGAAGATCCGCAAGATCGGCATGATGGCCAGCGACACCGGGCTGATCCACTTCGACGGCGTGCGCGTGCCGCAGCGAAACCTCATCGGCCAGGAAGGCATGGGCTTCACCTACCAGATGATGCAGTTCCAGGAAGAGCGGCTGTGGGCCGCGGCGAACGCGATCCAGGGTTTGTCGAACTGCATCGACGAGACGATCGAATACACGCGCGAACGCCAGATCTTCGGCAAGAGCGTGCTCGACAACCAGGTCGTGCATTTCAAACTCGCCGAGCTGAAGACCGAGATCGAATCGCTGCGTGGTCTGGTCTACATGGCGACCGAGCAGTACGTGCAAGGCAAGGACGTGACCGAGTGGGCCTCGATGGCCAAGCTCAAGTCGAGCCGGCTGCTGCGCACCGTGCCCGACAGCTGCATGCAGTATTGGGGCGGCATGGGCTACACGTGGGACAACCGGGTGTCGCGTTTGTACCGCGACGGGCGGCTCGCGTCGATCGCCGGTGGCGCCGACGAGGTGATGCTCGGCATCATCAGCAAGTTCATGCACACGCTGCCAGGCAAGCGCTGAAGGCTTGGCCATGATCCGCATCGAAACGCGCGGCGCGTTCGTGTTCGCAACGCTGGATTCGCCAGCCACGCGCAATGCCTTGAGCGACACGATGGTGGCGGGCCTGCGCGAAGCCATCGAACTCGCCGGTTCTCGCCCTGAAACGCGCGCGCTGGTGATTCGCGGTGCGGGCGGAACGTTTTGCGCAGGTGGTGACTTCAGCCGCTTTCGCGAACTGATGGCCAAGGCCGCGCCGGCAGACGCAGCCGACCCGATCGCCGCCTTCAATCGCGGCTTCGGCACGATGCTGGAGCGGCTGCAGGCGTGCCCGGTCGCGACCGTCGCGGTCGTGGAAGGCGCAGCGGTGGGCGGCGGCGTGGGGCTGGCGGCCACATGCGACTTCGTGCTCGCGAGCAGCAAAGCCCAATTCGGCATGCCGGAAGTGACACTGGGTTTGCCACCAGCGCAGATCGCGCCCTTCGTCGCAGCGCGGCTCGGCCACGGCGCGGCCCTGCGGCTGATGCTGACGGGTCGGCGCATCGGCGCCGCGCAGGCACTGGGCTGCGGCCTGGTCGACGAGTTGCTCGAAGCCACCGTGCTGAACGAGCGCGTGAACGCGCTGCTCACCGAACTCGGCCGCGCCGAACCGGCCGCGCTGCGGGCCACCAAGGCCATCCTGCGCCAGCGCAGCAACGAAGCGCTGGCCCCGACGCTCGACTTCGCCTCGCTCGCGTTTGCCGATGCGCTGCGCAGCGGCACCGCGTCCGAAGGCCTGGCGGCCTTGTCGGCCAAGCGACCAGCGGCGTGGATCACGCACGCTGAAGAGGGAAAAGGATGACCCGCTTCGATTCGGTGCTGATCGCGAATCGCGGCGAGATCGTCACACGCGTCGCGCGCACGGCGCGCGCGCTCGGCCACAAGACCGTCGCAGTGGCTTCGGCAGCCGATGCCCGCGCGCCCCATACCGCCGCCTGTGACGTCGTGGTGCCGATCGGCGGCGAGCGGCCGGCCGACTCCTACCTGCGCATCGACAAGCTGCTCGATGCCGCCCGGGTCTCCGGCGCGCAGGCCGTGCACCCGGGCTACGGCTTCCTGTCCGAGAACGCCGCATTCGCGCAAGCGGTGATCGACGCGGGCCTCGCCTGGATCGGCCCACCGCCGGCCGCGATGCTCACGATGGCTGACAAGGCCAACGCGCGCCAACGTATGAGCGCCGCCGGTGTGCCGGTCCTGCCCGGCTACGACGGCGAAGACCAGCAGCGCAACACCTTGCGGAGCGAAGCCGAACGCATCGGTCTGCCGCTGATGATCAAGGCGACGGCCGGCGGCGGTGGGCGTGGCATGCGCTTGGTCTTGCAGATAAGCGAGCTCGACGCGGCGCTCGACTCGGCGGCGACCGAAGCCGAGGCAGCATTCGGCAACGCCCGCCTGCTGATCGAGCGCGCGTTGCTCGCTCCACGCCATGTCGAGATCCAGGTCTTTGCGGACACGCTCGGCACGGTGTTGCACCTCGGCGAGCGCGACTGTTCGGTGCAACGGCGCCACCAGAAGATCATCGAAGAAGCGCCCTCGCCGGCGGTGTCGCTCGAACTGCGGCGGCGCATGGGCGACGTGGCCGTTACCGTCGCGCGTGCGGTGGGTTATGTCGGTGCCGGCACCGTCGAGTTCCTGCTCGACGAGGCCGGTGATTTCTGGTTCATGGAGATGAACACGCGGCTGCAGGTCGAGCACCCGGTGACCGAGGCGCTCGTCGGGGTCGACCTGGTCGAATGGCAGCTGCGCGTCGCCGCCGGTGAGCCACTGCCGCTGACGCAGGGCGAGGTGCTGCAACGCTTCGAGTCGGGTGGCCACGCGATCGAAGCGCGCCTGTGCGCCGAAGACCCTGGGCACGGCTACCTGCCGCAGTCGGGCCGCATCCTGCACTGGCAACCGCCGCGCAGCGTGCGCTGCGATCACGCGCTGGCGAGCGGCTGCGAGGTGAGCCCGTATTACGACTCGATGCTCGCGAAGCTGATCGCCCACGCACCGACCCGACTCGAAGCGACGCACAAGCTCGCCGATGCACTCGACCGCAGCGTGTGTCTCGGCCTGCCGACGAACCGCGCATTTCTCGCGAGCGTGTTGCGCCACCCTGCGTTCGCCGGCGACGCCGTCACGACGGCTTTCCTCGGCCTGCATTTCGGCGACGACGTGGCGCGCGCCGCTGGCGCGCCTTCCTGGCTGCGTGCCCTCGCTGCGGCGAGCAACACGACGCTCGCGCACGCCGCCCTGCCTGCGCTGTGGGCCGGCTGGACCTCGTCGGACCGCGTCGACACGCTGGCGCCGATCGGCCTTGGCGACACGAACGAAACGTGGCGCCTCAACGGCACGCCCGATGCGCTGACGGCGCGGTTCGGCGAGCACACTCACCACATCAGCGGGCTCCGGCGCGAGAGCCGTTCACTCGTTCATGCCGTGCTCGACGGCCACCCGGCAAGCGCTCGCTGCGTCCACGACGGCGACGTTTCATGGTGGCAAAGCGGCGGCTTCGAAGTGTCGCTGCGGGACCTGCGGCTCGCCGCACCCGAGGCGAGCACGAACGCGAAAGCAGGCGCGCTCCGCGCGCCCATGCACGGCCGCGTGACGCAGGTGCACGCCGAGCCGGGCGACCGGGTGGAAGCCGGCGCGTTGCTCGTCGTGATGGAAGCGATGAAGATGGAACACCAGATCCACGCGCCCTTCGCCGGCACCGTGTGCACGCTGCACACGCGTGTGGGCGAGCAGGTTGCGGCGCGGCAGGTTTTGGTGGAAGTGAGCCCGTGAAGGCGAAGCCCGAAACAGCGGTCGAGCCCGCGAACCGCCGCGCCGAGCTGATCCGCGTCGCTGCGCGGCTGTTCCGCGAAAAAGGCTTCGACGGCACGTCGGTGCGCGACATCGCGCACGCCGTCGGCATGCGTTCGGGCAGTTCGTACTACCACTTCGCGAACAAGCACGAGCTGCTGATGGCGGTGATGGAAGAAGGGCTGCGGCTCGGCCTGGCGCGCACGCAGGAAGCGCTCGCCGACACGACGCTCGCGGCGCCCGAACGCTTCAGGCGCCTCGTGCGCACGCACTACGGCATCCTGCACGACACGGGCAGCGACTTCATTCCCGTGATGCTGTACGACTGGCGAGCATTGCCGGCGCAGTACAAACGCCGCATCATCGAGCTGAAGGACCGCTACGACGCGATCTGGCAAGGCACGCTCGACGAGTTGCACACGCTTGGCTTGTTGCGGGCAGAAGCGCGGTTGGCCCGTCTGATGATCCTTGGGGCGATCAATTTCTCGGCGACGTGGTATCGCAGCAAACCCCGCTCGGCGAAGCGGGTCGACCTCGACGAACTGGCCGCCCAGACAGTCGCCCTCGTCCTTCACACCCCCTGATCCGCCGCGTTGCGGGACATGTCCGAAAACGGCGAGTCTGCTGGGGCAGGCTGGCCATAATCGGCGCCATGCTGCAACCTTTTCCCCGCCTTGACGACGCTGCCGCGTACCAGGTCATCACCGCCCGCGACGCGCGTTTCGACGGCCGCCTGTTCGTCGGGGTCACGTCGACCGGCATCTACTGCCGGCCGATCTGCCGCGTGCGCACGCCGCTGCGCAAGAACTGCCGCTTCTTCGACACGCCGGCGCAGGCCGAAGCGGCCGCGTTCCGGCCCTGCCTGAAGTGCCGCCCCGAAATCGCGCCCGGTGCAGACCACGCGTGGACGACGATGGACGCATCACGCACGCTCGCCCGCCAGGCCGCTGATGCGCTCGACGCCCACGCCGATAATCCCGAGTCGCCGAGCGTTGCCGCGCTCGCCGAACGCCTGGGCGTGAGCGACCGGCACTTGCGCCGCATCTTCCAGGCCGAACACGGCGTCACGCCGCTTCAATACCTGCAGACACGGCGAATGCTGCTCGCCAAACAGTTGCTCACCGACACACGCCTGCCGGTCGCGCAGGTGGCGCTCGCGAGCGGCTTCAACAGTTTGCGGCGTTTCAACGCGGCCTTCGCCGAGAGTTACCGCATGAGCCCGAGCCGGCTGCGCGGCGAGGTGGTCGAAGAAGTGACGGCGCCGGATGCGGGCATCACGGTCAAGCTCGCTTACCGCGCGCCGTACGATGTGGCGGCACTGATGCGTTTCATCGCCTTGCGGGCGATTCCGGGCATCGAACATGTCGAAGGGCAGCGAATTCGACGCACGCTGCGGGCTGGCGCGGTGGCAGCGAAGGCCGGCTGGGTCGAAGCGGAATTCGCGGCCAAGGGCTCGCTCACCCAACCCTCGCTGCTTCACCTGCGCTTTGCCCCGGAACTGTCAGGATCGAGCGGCGCCGTCGTCGCGGCCGTGCGGCGCTGGCTCGACCTAGACGCGATGCCGCAGGCGATCGACGCGGCGCTGGCCGACCTGCCGGGCGAAGCCGGGCTGCGCTTGCCGGGCAGCCTCGACGCGTTTGAACTCGCGGTGCGGGCCGTGCTCGGCCAACAAGTCACGGTGGCGGCCGCGCGCACGCTCGCGCGCCGCGTCGTCGAACGGTTCGGGGAGCCCATCGGCACGCCGTGGGCCGAAGTGAGCCGCGTCTTTCCGACCCCCGAGGTGCTTGCCAGTGCATCAGTCGAGAGCGTCGCCGAGCTCGGCATCATCCGCACACGAGCCGGCGCAATCATAGGCATCGCCAAGGCGTGGCCGGAGATCGCGGCACAGCTGGCGCCGAAGGCACGCGCCGAGCCGTTGATCGAAGCGCTGTGCGCCCTGCCCGGCATCGGTCCGTGGACGGCGCACTACATCGCGATGCGCGCGCTCGGCTGGCCCGACGCCTTCCCGCCTAACGACGTGGCGGTGCTGAAGGCCATGCGTGAGCGATTTCAAACCAACCACCAGCGCGAGGCCGATGCCCGCGCACAAGCCTGGCAGCCCTGGCGTTCCTATGCCGTGCTGCGCCTTTGGAACAGCCTGGAGAAAAAGCCATGAGCCGCGTCACCGATTCGATCCACGCCGCGAGCACGGCCCAATGCACGGTCGCTTCACCGCTCGGGCCGATGCTGCTGGTACGCACCGCCAAGGGGCTAGCGGGGGCGTGGTTCGAAGGGCAGAAGCACCACCCGGGCCCATTGCGTGCATCGGTATTGCCGAATGATCCTTTGTTGAGCCGAGCCATCGCGCAGTTGCAGTGTTACTTCGCCGGTAATTCGACCGCGTTCGACCTGCCACTCGACCTGCTGGGCACGCCGTTCCAGCAGTCGGTGTGGCGCGAACTGCTCGTGATCCCGGCGGGCAGCACACGCACCTATGGTGCCATCGCCACAAACGTGGCATCGGCTACAGCCGTGCGCGCTGTTGGCGGAGCGGTCGGCCGCAACCCAGTCTCGGTGATCGTGCCGTGCCACCGGGTCGTGGGTGCCGACGGGTCGTTGACGGGGTATGCGGGAGGGATGAATCGGAAGCTGGAGTTACTGGAGCTTGAAGGCGCGCGAACCCGCACATGTGGCGAACAGTGAACCTGTTTGCATGTCGATCTGCGAACGTTGAGCACCGTAAGAATTTAGGTGAGAAGCAGTTGCCGAAGGGAGAGTTCGGTGCCGTGAACAACCACGGCTGCGGCCATGTCATCGCCCACGTCGCAGTTCCAAAGGCTCCACTCGGATGCGACCATGGTGGAGCCTTCGATGGACCGCAGTCGCGGCAAGTCGCCTGCGCGAAACGAAACCTCGAAACGATCAAGCCGCATCGACAGGCCCAGCCCTGTCGCCTTGACGTAAGCCTCCTTGCGAGTCCAGCACGCGAAGAACGCCGCAGTCCGTTCTTCGCTGGGGGCGGCCATGAATTCCAGCATCTCGGCAGGCGAAAAATGGCTGCGTGCGATCTGCTCCGCATCGGGCATCTCGCGGTGGGCCTCGATATCGACACCGATGGTTCTTCCACGCGTCACACCTAGAAGCGCCCACCCGCCGGAGTGCGACAGGTTGAAGTCGATCGACACCTCCGGCAGGACGCTGGACACCGACGGTTTTCCTTCTGCCGTGACCTCGAACGCCACGCGTTCCGGTGCGACGCCGATATACCGCCCAAGCAAGGTTCTGAGCATGCCGCGCCCGGCGACGAAGCGCTTGCGGTCAGTCTCGAACACAAAACGTGCAGCGCGACGACGCTCGTCTTCGCCCAGCAGTCGCGCAAGACTCCGCAGCGGGTGCGGCGGCGAGTCGAGCCGAAACAACCACAGGTGCACTTCGTGCTGGAGAAGGCCGGCCCAATAGCTGCTGTCCAGGGGCACGCTGTCGTTCCAGCCATGCCGCGGCCCGCGCGGATCGGTGCTGCCGACGCGCGCCTCAGGTGCATTCATGGGGAACGACTCCTAGACCGCATGTGAACGATTGTCCTTGACCAGCGCATCACCGACACGTTGCAGATGGCGCTCATGCGCTTGCCAGACAGCCGGCAACGGGTCACGGCACACCCCCGAACCTAGGGAGTCAACGATCGATCGCTTGTTCCCATAATCCACGCGGGCGCGTTCGAGTGGCCAGAGTGCGCGCAAGCGCCGAAAACGTCACGAACGAACTCACCGGCGTTGCGCGCCGGGGCCTGCGAGTAACCGGATACTGCCTCTCGGCCGCCCGGCCCAACAAGAACGACAGTGGCCGCACGATTGGCTTTGCAAGGCATTTTCTTCGGCAAGAGAACTTTGCAACCAACAAGCCGAGCCCTTCTGTGGATAGGCAACCATGAGTCAGTCCGACACCCTTCTTTCTCGCAGCGATGATCCGTCCGCACCAGCGCTGAGTCACTGGCTGCGCGAAGCCGCCGGGCGGTTCCCGCAGGCGGTGGCAATCGAGGCCTCCGGGGAACGCCTGAACTACGCAGAGTTGTTGAGAGCGGCCGACGCGCTGGCCAGCCAGTTGCGTGCCCAGGGCTTCGGTCCCGGCGACCGGATCGGGATTGCCGCCACACGCTCGATCGACACCATCGTCGCCATCGTGGCCGTCATCGATGCCGGGCTGGGCTACGTGCCCCTCGACCTGAACTACCCGCCCGATCGTTTACTGGCGATGCTTGAAGACGCCGCACCTCGCGTCGTCTTGGGCGAGCACGCCGCGCTGGCTGACTTGCGAGCGGCAGTGGGTGATTTCCCAACGCTGGCAGCACCGGCCTCGGCGCGCGTGCTGCATTCCGCCGCGGCCGACTTGAGCTATGTGCTTTTCACCTCCGGATCGACAGGCCGACCCAAGGGCGTGGCGATGGGTGCTCTGCCTCTGCGCCACCTGATCCACTGGCACTCGCAGCACACCCGCCTGGGCCAGGCAGCACGTGTACTTCAGTTCGCGCCGCTCTCCTTCGACGTGCACTTTCAGGAGATTTTCTCGACGCTCGCCTGCGGCGGCACGCTGGTGCTCCTGCCCGAAGCACAACGACGCGACCCGGCGCTGCTGCTGGCGGCCTTGGTGGAGCACCGGGTCGAGCGCATTTTCGTGCCGTACGTGGCGCTGCAAATGGTCGCAGACGCCGCACGTGACAACGCGCCTTCAAACCTTCGCGACGTGGTCAGCGCCGGTGAACAACTGCAGGTCACACCGGCCATCCGTTCGATGTTCGCGCGCCTTCCAGGCGCAGAGTTGCACAACCACTACGGGCCCACCGAGAGCCATGTGGTCACGGCCTTCGAGTTGCGCGGTGACCCGTCGGTCTGGCCCGAAATTCCGCCCATCGGGTTGCCGCTGCCGCACGTGCAGCTCGCGCTTCAAAACGTTCAGCCGGCAGCGGCCGATGGCAGCTCGACGGGCGAGTTGCTGTTGGGCGGCGACACCCTGGCGAGCGGTTACCTGGGCCGCCCCGAGCTGACCGACGAACGGTTTCGCTCGGACTTCCCGGGCTTGCCTGGTCGCTGGTACGTGAGCGGTGACCTGGTGCGACGTGACCTTCAAGGCGTTTGCACCTACCTCGGCCGGGCCGACCAACAATTGAAGGTCGACGGCTTTCGCATCGAGCCCGGCGAGATCGAGCTGGCGATCATGGCGCACGATGGCGTCAAAGACGCCGTCGTCACCGCACCCGATCTGCCCGGTGTAGGAAAACAGCTCGTGGCCCACATCGTGCTGCGCGACACCGGTGCCGCAGATGCCGGCGCACTCGTTGCGCAGCTTCGTGCCCATCTGCGTGCCGGCCTGCCCGAATACATGGTGCCGGTGCGGTTCGTCACGCTGGAGCGGCTGCCGACCACCCCCAGCGGCAAGATCGACCGCCGCGCCCTGCCCTTGCCCGAAGTGGAATCCACCGCCTCCGCATCGGCCGACCCGATCGATCTGACACGAACCCTTTGGCAAGAGCTGCTCGGCCTGGCGCAAATCGGTGATGCGCAGAACCTGTTCGACCTGGGTGCGCGTTCCTTGCTGGTGATGCGCTTCGTGACGCGCCTGAAGGAACTCGGCGTGACGAACGTCAGCGTCGCAGACGTTTACGACCGCCCCACCGTCGGCGGCATCGCCGCAGCGATGCGCGGGCAACCGCAATCACGCAAGACAGCACGCGCGGTTCAGACGCAACCCACAGCCGGCGTGGCCATCGTCGGCATGGCCACGCGCACACCCGGCTCGGCCGATGTAGAGGCGTTCTGGCAAAACCTGATGGCCGGGCACGAAGGCATTCGTCACTTCGCCTTGCACGACATCGACGCGAGCATTCCCGACGCGTTGAAAAGCCGCTCCAATTTTGTCGCCGCGCACGGCGTGCTGGAAAACGTCGAGCGTTTCGACGCGGCCTACTTCGGCGTTTCAGCGCGCGAGGCCACGGTGCTCGACCCGCAACAGCGCGTCATGCTCGAACTCTGTGCTTCGGCCCTGGAACACGCCGCGATCGACACGGCGCGAATCGACGGGCGCGTGGGTGTCTACGCCGGCACCGGCAACAACGCGTACGCCCCTGCGTTGCGTCACGAACAACCCGAACTCGTGCAGCAGTACGGCGAGTTCGCCACGATGCTGGCCAGTGAGAAGGACTACGTGGCCACGCGCGTGGCCAACCGCCTCAATCTCAACGGCCCGGCGCTGAGCATTCACACGGCCTGCTCGACCAGCCTCGTGGCGGTGGCACAAGCCTGGCACGCGCTGGCCAGCGGCCAGTGCGACGTGGCGCTCGCCGGTGGCGTGAACGTGGCGGTTCCGCAGATCAGTGGCTACCTTCACGTGGAAGGCGGCATGGAGTCGGCCGACGGTCACTGCCGCCCCTTCGACGCCGAAGCCAGCGGCACCGTGTTCGCGAGCGGTGGCGGCGTCGTGGTGCTGCGGCGGCTCGAAGATGCCGTTGCCGCGGGCGACACCATCTATGCCGTGATTCGCGGTGTCGGCCTGAACAACGACGGCGGCGACAAGGCCAGTTTCACCGCGCCGAGTGTCACCGGGCAAGCCGGCGCCATTCGCATGGCGCTCGAGCACGCCCAGCTGAGTGCCAGAAGCATCGGCTATGTCGAAGCACACGGAACGGGCACCTCACTGGGCGACCCGATCGAAGTGGCCGCACTGACACGCGCCTGGCGGGAAGACACGGCCGACAGCCAGTTCTGCGGCATCGGCTCGGTGAAGAGCAACCTGGGCCACATGGCCGCCGGTGCCGGCGTGGTGGGGCTCATCAAAGCGGCGTTGTCGCTGCACCGGGAAGTCATTCCCGGCACGCTGCACTATCGCCAACCGAATCCGCAGATCGACTTTGCGAACACCCCCTTCAAGGTGGTCGCACAAAACCAGCCCTGGCCGCGCGCCGCCGAGGCTCGCCGTGCAGCAGTCAGCTCCTTCGGTGTCGGCGGAACCAACGCTCATGTGGTCATCGAAGAAGCCCCGGCGCCGGCCCTGCGCGAGGCCGCAGCGCCGGCACGGCTGTTCGTGCTGCCCTTGTCGGCACGAAGCTCCGAAGCCGCGCTTCAACGCGCGCGCGACCTGGCAGATCACCTCGAGCAACACCCTGCCCTGGCGCTGGCCGATGTCGCGACCACCCTGATGCGCGGCCGCAAGCCGATGGCGCAGCGCCTGAGCGTCGCCGCGTCCAGCGTGGCCGGTGCGATCGTTGCGTTGCGCTCGGCGAAAAGCTCGGCGCCTGCCCTGCAGAAGCCGAGGCTGGTGTTTCTGTTTCCCGGGCAAGGCTCGCAACATCCCGGCATGGCGCGGCTGCTGTACGACGAAGCTCCCGCGTTCCGCGAAGCATTCGACCGGAGCATGGCGATCGCGCGCGCGGCGCTGGGCGTCGATCTGCACCACTGGCTTGTCACGGCCGACCCGGCAGATGCGGCCCTGTCGCAACAGCTCGCCGAAACCCGGTACGCACAACCGGCCCTGTTCAGCGTCTCCTACGCACTGGCCGCGTGGCTCGACAGCTTGGGCCTCAAAGCCGATGCGATGATCGGCCACAGCATCGGCGAATACGCTGCGGCGTGCCACGCGAGCGTGTTCTCGCTCGAAGACGGCATGGCTGCCGTGATCGCACGCGGGCAGGCCATGTTCGAGCAGCCCACGGGCGCGATGCTGGCTGTGCGCGCCGCTGCCGACACGCTGCAGCCCATGCTGCCGGTTGGCGTCGAGATTGCCGGCTGCAACGCACCCACCTTGACTGTCGTGGCCGGCAGCCACGCTGCGCTCGACGCGTTTGCCACCCAACTGGAAGCACAAGACATCGGCACGACGAAGCTGCGCGTTTCGCACGCCTTTCACAGTGCCTCGATGGACGCTGCTTTGCCCCGCATCGCGCAGGCCTTGCAACGCACAGCCCTGCAAGCACCCCGCACAACCGTGTACTCGTGTGTCAGCGGTGCGCCGTTGCTCGCGTCGGAAGCCACCGACCCACAGTACTGGGCGCGCCAGGTGCGCTCGCCCGTCCTGTTCAGCCGCGCACTGATGGCCGAACTGGCGCGTGGAGACACGGTTTTCGTCGAAGTGGGCCCGGGCCAAGCACTGACAGCCTTGCTGCGCCAGCACCGCACGCCAGAAAACACGGTTCCGCGCAACGTCGCCTTGCTCGGCCCGGCACAAGACCCCGGCAACCCTGCAGTGCAGGCTTTCGCTGCGCTGGGCGCCCTGTGGAGCGCCGGTGTCGACATCGCCTGGCCCGTGGCCTCGTCTGCACAACGGGTTCCCTTGCCGACCTACCCCTTCAAAGGCGAACGCTACTGGTTCACGCGCCGCGCTGCGGCCGCTCAGGCCAGCCCCGCTGCACCACCTGCATTCGTCACGTCCTCCATTGCCATTCAACCTGCCGAGATCGTCGTCACCATGAGCCGTATCCCCAACCTAGAGACCGAACTCAAGCGGGTCCTGAGTGATGTCTCGGGACTTTCCGCTGACGAGATGACCAGCGAAGCGAGCTTCGTCGATCAGGGGCTGGACTCCTTGTCGCTGACGCAGGCCACGCTCGAACTGGAGCGGGTCTTCGGCGTCAAGCTGCGCTTTCGGCGCTTGCTCGAAGACCTGGACAACATCGGCAAGCTGGCGCGTTTTCTGGACGCTGAAATACCTGCCGACAAGTTCGCTCCGGCCCCGGCACCAGCCCCGGTTGCGCCGGCCATGCCGGCGATGATCTCCGCAGCCCCTGCCGCTTCGCTGCCGGTGACGCCATGGGCCCCGGGTCCAGCCTCCGTGGCATTGGCACACGATGCGAGTGCGATCCACCAACTGCTGCAACAGCAAATCCAGTTGATGTCGCAACAACTCGCAGTGCTGGCGGGTCAACCGCTTGCCACAAGCGCAGCGCCGACCGCTCTCTCGGCACCAGCGCCAGCCACAGCAACGCCGACCGCGCCGACCGCGGCGCCTGCGTCGGCAGAAATCGCGCAGCCTTCGATCAACTCACTGGTCGAGAAACCTTTCGGCGCTTCGCCGCGGCTGACACTTGAAGCCAAACAGGACTTCACCCCGGCACAACGCCGCTGGCTCGATGACTTCATCTCACGCTACAACGCACGATCCGGAAAGTCCAAGGCGTTCAGCCAGCAACACCGCAAGGTGATGGCGGACCCCCGTGTCGTCACGGGCTTCAACCCGCTCTGGAAAGATCTGGTCTACCCGATCGTGGTCGACCGATCCAAAGGCGCCAGCCTGTGGGACCTGGACGGCAACGAATACATCGATCTTCTGTCTTGCTTCGGCGGCAATCTTCTGGGTTATCAGCCCGAAGGCGTGATCGCGGCGATGAGCGAGCAGTTGCAACTCGGCCTGGAGGTCGGCCCGCAACACCCGATGGCGGCCGAAGTGGCGCAGCTGATTTCAGAGTTCACCGGCATGGAGCGCGTGGGCTTTTGCAACACCGGCTCGGAAGCGGTGATGGGCGCAATGCGCATTGCACGTACCGTGACCGGCCGCAAGACCATCGCCATCTTCACGAACTCCTACCACGGCATCTTCGACGAAGTGATCGTGCGCGGCACCAAGCAGCTGCGCTCGCTCTCCGCCGCACCCGGCATTCTGGCCAACGCCGTTGAAAACATCCTCGTGCTCGACTGGAACAGCAAAGAGTCGCTGCAGGTTCTGCGCGAGCGTGGTTCGGAACTCGCGGCCATCATGACCGAGCCGATCCAGAACAAGTACCCCACGGTGCAGCCTCGCGAATTCGTTCAGGCACTTCGCCAGATCGCAGACAAGGCCGGCTGTGCCTTGATCTTCGACGAGGTGGTCACCGGGTTCCGGATCGCTCCGGGCGGTGCGCAAGAGTTCTACGGCGTGCGCGCCGACATCGCAACCTACGGCAAGGTGATCGGTGGCGGCCTTCCTTTCGCAGCCATCGCCGGCAACGCGAACTGGCTCGACGCCCTGGATGGTGGCCACTGGCAGTACGGCGACGATTCGTACCCCGAGGCCGGCGTGACCTACTTTGCCGGGACCTTCGTGCGGCACCCACTGGCACTGGCTGCGGCACGCGCAACCTTGCTGCATATCAAACGCGGCGGGCGTGAGTTCTACAGCCAGCTGAACGGCCGCACACAACGCCTGATCGATCGACTCAATACCGCCCTGGCATTGCGCGGCGCGCCCGTCAAGGCGGTGCACTGCGCGTCGATATGGCGCCTGCAGTGGGACGACAACCAGAAGTTCGTCAGCCTCTTCTACTACCTGCTCCGCTACCACGGCCTGCATGTGTACGAACAGTTCGGGCACTTCGTCAGCGAAGGCATGACCGACGCGCACACCGATCGAATTTTCCAGGTGTTCACGAACGCTATCGACGAGTTGATGGCGCTGGGTTTCATCAGCCCGCGCGACGGTACACCGTCACCAGACGGCTCAGAGCGCTGCGACAGCCTGCCCACCGAAGCGCCACTTTCGCCCGGTCAGACCGAGCGCTGGCTGGTTGCGAGCTACGACGATCACGCGCGCAGGGCCCTCAACGAGTCGTTATGCCTTGGCTTGCAGGGCGCCGTCGATCTGACCGCGATCGAGGCTGCAATCCAGGACGTTGTAGGCCACCATGAGGCGTTTCGAAGCGAGTTTGATTTGATCGAGCCGATGCAGCGGATGGTCGCCGCCTTGCCGGTGCCGATTGCGCGCCTCGATTTACGCGGTGCACCCGATGCCGAGGAGGCGCTGGACGAGTTCTGCACCCGTGCCAGCGAACGGGACTTCCCGGTCAACCAGGCGCCACTGGCCGCTCTCACCATGGTGCAGATGCCGAATGACAAGTTCGTTGTGCACCTCGTGGGCAGCCATTTGATTCTCGATGGCTGGGCTGCCAGCGCATTTGTGGCCGACCTCGCGCAGGCCTACAAAGCACGCGCCCTTGGGCACAACCCGGTGTTGTTGCCAGCCGAATCACCGCGTCGCTTTGCGATCACCGAGCAGACACGATGGGCCGGTGCGGATGGCAAAGCGTCCCGCGCGTATTGGCGAGAGGTCTTGCGCAATCCGCCATCTGCACTGGTGCTGGGTGATCTCGTCCCCCCGGAGTCGCGTCGCTATCTCGCGGATACACACCGCAGCCACTTCGATGGCGCGCTGCTCGCCCGTCTGCAGGGGCATGCGCGAAAGAACGGGGCCACCCTGTTCCAGCTGCTGCTCGCGGTGCTGACACTGATGCTCGGTCGTCGCAGCGGCCAGCGCGAGTTCGTCGTCAGCATTCCTTACGCGAGTCAGGGGCTCGATCACCACGCATCGCTGATGAGCGATGGGGTGCTGGACCTGCCGCTGCGATTGGAGTGCGCGCCAGGGGACAGCGGCGCCAGCGTGCTCAAGCGGGTGCGCTCGATCTTGCTGGACGCGCTGGAGTACCCGTTGGTCACCCAGGGCACGATCGCACGCGAGCTGGGCATGAAGAGTTCGGGCAATCGCCCCCCATTCACCGGCGTGTTCTTCAACATGAACCCCCGGGTCGATTTGAGCGGTTTCACGCCGCTGCGCGCTGAAATGCGTGAGGGGCGCAAGCGCGGCACGCTCGGCGAGATCTTGTTCAACTTCTACGACATGGCCGACTCGCTGACTCTCGACCTGCACTACAGCACCGAGTTCTTCAGTCGTCAGCGTGTTGTCGAACTGGCGCAAGATCTTCGCGCGACTTGCGAAGCCGTCGCCGCGTCAATGGACCAGATACTGCCTACCGCGCTGCTGCTGCAGGGCGAGTCCGTTGCCGACACCTCTCGAACCGCAGCGCCTGCGTCCCAAGAGATCATCGATGCGCGCATTCAGTCCTGGAACAACACGTTCGAGCCTTTGCCGCAACCTGCGCGGTTCGAGCAGTGGGTGAGCCTGCAAGCGAGCCAGACACCGGATCGCATTGCGGTTGTGGCACGGTCGCAGTCAATCACGTATGCGGAACTGGAGCGTCGCGCCAATCAGATCGCTCAAGTGTTGTGCCAGCGCGGCATCGGGGCGGGTGCGCTGGTCGGGCTGTGCCTGGGGCGCCATGTGGATATGCTGCCGGCACTGCTGGGCATATTAAAAACCGGAGCGGCCTACGTGCCCCTGGACCCGAGTTTTCCGCGCGACCGCTTAGCCGAGATGGCTGAAGATGCGCGGCTCAAGGCGCTCGTCACCGAGTCAGCACATGCCGCGCTGATCGACATACCGAATGAACTTCAATTGCGCATCGACGACGACGCAGCGCTGATTTCAACCATGCCCGTCACCCCGCCGATCCCGCACTCGCCGCTGACCGACGACGCACTGATTTATGTCATTTACACCTCGGGCTCGACAGGCCGCCCGAAGGGCGTAATGCTTCATCACCGCGGCGTGTGCAACTTGCTGCGCAGCATGCAGCGCGAGCCGGGTCTCGTCGCCGATGACCGCATGCTGGCCCTTGCCACACTGTCGTTCGATATGGCCGTGCCGGAGGTGATGCTGCCCTTGGTCACAGGCGCACGTACCGTCTTGATGCCCCGTGAGGATGCCGCAGATGCCCAGATGCTGATTCGCATGATGGAAGAGAACGCGATCACGGTGATGCAGGCCACGCCGACCAGTTGTTATTTGTTGCTCGATGCTGGGTGGCAGCCGCCGAAGGAGTTCAAATTGTGGGCGGGTGCAGAACCGCTGCCACCGGCGCTGGCAAGCCGCCTGATCGCGACGGGCGCAGAACTATGGAACTTGTACGGCCCGACCGAGACGACCGTCTGGAGCACGATGGGCCGGCTGACCGAGATCGGCGAACGTGTCTCGATCGGCAAACCGATCGCCAACACGACTGTCTGGGTGCTTGACGAGCAAGGTGGAGTGTGCTCAGTCGGCGAAGCGGGCGAGATTTGCATCGGTGGTGCAGGCGTGGCGCTTGGTTATTTTGAACGCCCTGAACTTACCGCCACTTGTTTTGTTCCCGACCCGTTCTACACCCTTGGCAAAGCCACCATGTACCGCACTGGTGACTTGGGCCGCTGGACTGCCGCCGGCACACTGGAGCACATGGGCCGCAAGGACCACCAGGTCAAGGTGCGCGGCTATCGCATCGAACTCGGCGAGATCGAATCACGGCTGGGCAAGTTTGAAGGTGTCGGGCGTTGTGTCGTCACGACCCGCGAAGATCAGCCCGGTGATGTGCGGCTTGTGGCGTACATGGTCTTGGCCGCGGAGATGCCACTGGATCCGAAAGCACTGCGTACTTTCTTGCGCATCACGTTGCCGGAATATATGGTTCCGAGCCACTTTGTAGCGATGGCAGCGTTGCCGCTGCTGCCGAACGGCAAGATCGACCGCAAGTCGCTACCCACACCGGATGCGGATGATGCCGCGCCGGTCGACGTGAGCGAGCCGCCGCGCACGCCCACCGAGCACCTTGTTGCCGACACGATGGCCAAGGTTCTTGGTCTGCAGGCGGTTGGCCGAAACGGTCACTTCTTCGAACTGGGCGGGCACTCACTGCTGGCCGCGAAACTGGCCGCACAATTGGGCCGGGCAGTCGGTCAGCAGATCCGGCTGCGCACCCTGTTCGAAAGCCCGACTGTGGCGCAACTTGCCGCCGCCATCGACGTTCTCAGCAACAATGCGAGCAGCCAACCGTTGCGTACGCCCATCGCGCATCGCTCGCTACAGCGTGAGGCGCCTTTGACGCTCATGCAGGAGCGGATTCGGTTCGTCGAGGAGATGCATCCCGGCCGTGTGGTCTACAACTCACCCTCCGCCCACCGACTTCGCGGGCCTATGAATGTCGAGGCTTTCGAGCGGGCCTTTGCCGAGATGGTGCGTCGTCAACCGGCACTGAGGACCTCTGTTGTGGCCTCGGGCACAGGCTACGTGCAACGGGTCGATGACAACTTTCAAGCCTCATTGCTTCCACTTGAGGACCTCAGCGCACTGCCTATGGACGAACGCGAGTCGACGTTGAAGGACCGCCTTCAGGCGATGGCGGACGAAACGTTCGTCCTGAGCCAAGGCCCACTCTACAAGGCGCGTCTCTTCAGACTCGCCGACGACGAACACGCCCTGTTCTTCATGACACACCATATCACCTGGGATGGCTGGTCATTCGATGTGCTCTACACCGAGATTTCGTCGCTGTACGAGTCCTACGCGAACGGGCGCGAGCCGTCGCTGCCACCCCTACCGATCACTTACGGCGATTTCGCGCAATGGCACAATGACTGGCTGCAAAGCCAAGAGCTGAAAGACCAAGTCGCCTACTGGAAGAAGCAGTTTCACCAGGGCGCCGCGCTGAGGGAGCCGGAGGCTGACTTTCCACGGCTTCAAAACTCGTCTGGCCGGGGTGCAACCGAGTGGATGCATATCGAAAACGCCAAGATCGAGCCCGTTCGTGCGCTGGCGATGCGTGCCGGCACCACGCTCAGCATCGTGGTGCTCTCGGTGTATGCCGCAATCATGTCGCAATGGCTGCGTGACCCGATGCCTTCGATCGGTATGCCAGTTCGCGGCCGCGGCACGCCCGATCTCGAAGGCATCATGGGGTTCTTCAACAACATGTTGCCGATCCGCCTAGGTGTCGACACGTCTGCGTCTTGCATTAACTGGATCAAGTCAGTGCACAAGACCATGGTGGCGAGCTATGCCAGTCAGGACGCCCCGTTCGAACTGCTTGCCAGCGAGTTGGAAGCCACGGGCGGTGATCAATCGACGCGCTTGTATCAGGTGATGTTCTCCTTCCAGGATGCCCGCGCGCGCCAGACCCACTGGGGTAACCTGGCACATGAGCGCATCCCGGTATTGCAGCGAGGTGCCACAGAAGACCTCAATCTATGGATGGTTGAAGTGCCTGGTGGGATCGAAGGCGGCGTTCAGTACAACACTGAACTCTTTCTTCCGAGCACCGCTGCCGCCTTGCGCGACCGGCTGTTGCGGGCGTTGGATTCGCTGGTGCATAACCCACAGCAGTTGGTGGAACAACTCTTTGCAACCCAGCCTGCCGAGCAGGCGTTGGTGGATGGTTGGAGTCGCGGGCGCCGGCTGGCAGATGTGCCTGATACGCTCGCGGAGATCGCGGCCCGCATCGTCTCGAGCCCACAACTACCAGCTTTGCGTGACGACTTGAGTTCAGTCAATTTCGGTGAACTGGGGCGACGCATCCAAGTTTTCGAAGCGACGCTGAGAAGCCACTTGAGGCTGCCCGATGCGATCGTAGCGGTCAGTGTTTCTGATCCGCTGGCACAGATCGTCGCTTCGCTGGCGGTGCTGCAAAGTGGTGCCCGTTGCCTGGTTCTGGACTCGGCTACCGACGGCGATGCACTGCGCTCCGTTTTGCAGACAAACAATGTCGACGCTCTGATCGGCGGGAGCCCTGGTGGGAAGATCTGGATAGATGCCGCGTTGATTCCCGGAAACCGCTCGCAGCCGACCAGTAACCCAGAGTTCTCTCGGTATGCGGGTACCGGCTCGGCCCGCCTCGCTATAGGTCGCGCTACTCTCAGCAGGCTGTGTGGCGCGCTCTCTGCCGACGTACGACTGCTCGCCTCGGATCGTGTGCTGTGCGTCGATGGTGCGGCGCGCGGGCTTCATCTGGTTGAAGCGGCCATGGCTCTTGCCCGCGGCGCGGAAGTGCTGCTGGTTACCTCCAGCTTGGGCAACGACGGCCAGCAACTTGCCAAGTTGGTCAGGCGCGAATCGATTGCAATGTTGCACGCCTCTGCGACGGCTTGGACGAAACTGATAGCGGCCAACCAAGGTGCAACTTTGCCGTTGACCGCACTGCTTGATGTAACGGAATCGACCCCGCAGCTGGTGTCATCCTTGATTGATGCCGGTGCAACGGTACTTTCGATCTTCCGGCCCACGCCGGATGGCGTTCCGGTAGCGGCCGGCCTGATATCCGGCGCAAAAGACAGTGGGGTATTCGGCCTTCCGTTGGCACCCGATCTGGTGCGCATCTTCGACGCCACCGGGGTAGCGGTTCCGGCGAGCGTTGCGGGCGAGTTGCGCACGGGTGAAGGCGCCAGCGCTACCGGGCTATTGGCGCGTTGGCGTACTGACGGTGTGCTGCAATGCCTCGGCGGAGTGGGCTCGACCGTGTTCTTGGAAGGTTGCGCCATCGACGTTGAAACCCTCGCTCGGATTCTGAGCGCTTGCCCAGGGGTAAAAGCCGGAGCAGTCCAAGTACTGGGCGACACGGACGGTGCGCGTCGTTTGACGGTGTGGGTGCAGCCGGTAGCCGAAGCCGAGTTCGATCGCGACCATTGCGCGGCGTCACTGCTACACGCACTGCCGCAGGGTTTCGCGACGCCAGAAATTACTACTGTTGAGCGCATCGCTTACCTGCCAGACGGGAGTCTCGACTCGAAGCTGTTGACACACCGGCGCGCTGCGACATCGGACATGTCCCTACAGGTGCCGGCCACAGCGACCGAGTTGGCCCTCGCTGCCGTCTGGGGAGAGTTGCTGGGGATCACGGACGTGCTGCAGCAAGACAACTTCTTTGAATTGGGAGGAACGTCTCTGACAGCAATGCAAGCGGTTGCCAGGGTGGAGCAGCGGATCGGCAAGCGGGTAAGCCCGCGGCGCTACGTCATCGAAACGTTGGCGCAGCTGGCCGCGGCCTACGATGAGGTGGGCGCTCCGCAAGCAACGGCCGCAAAGACCGAGATACCGGCGCGCGTTAGTGTCATGCGCCGCTTGGCCAATCTCGTTCAACGCTCGTGAAATAGCCCCGCAGTATCACTGACAACTTTTCATGGGAATCTCCACAAAACGATTCGGCACTTCCTCTCGCCAAGTGGTTGGCGTGCACCAATGGGCCGGCGAAAACACGCCACGACAAGCGCGTTACCTGCTGTGCCGTCCACTGGGTCAGGAAGCAGTCCGTACCGCAGCTGTGTTTCGGGTGCTCTCAGACCGGCTGGCCCGAGACGGGTCCGAGTCTTTGCGATTCGATTTCCATGGCACTGGTGACTCGCCTGGCGAGGAAGTCGATCAGTCATTGGAAGGATGGGTGGACGATGCCTTGGCAGCACACGCGGAACTGAGCGAAAGCCAAGAAACCCGTGTGAACTGGTTTGGCATGGGGCTGGGTGGGACTCTGGCCCTGCGCGCCGCGTTGCGTGCGAAGTCACCGCCCGCCAACCTTGTACTTTGGGAGCCTGTGCTGGACGGCAAGACCTATGCACAGGAGCTGCTTGACGCACATCGGGCGGAGTTGGCTCGCGAATTCGGCGAGCCTTGGGATCGGCTGATTCGGACCGGCAAAGTCGTTGATCCGGTGTTGCCGGGGGACGTTCTGGGGTTCCACTTTGGACAGCGACTTGCCGATGAACTGCAGCAACTGCATGAGGTATCCGTCGCGCCAGCCTTGCGCCGCGGAATTCGCGTGACCTGCGCAGTTCATGCGGAGCTCCGCCGTCACTTTTCCGGCCTCGACGGGGATCCGTTTTTCAGATTGCACACCATTGAGTCGCATACCGATTGGCGCTCGAGTCAGGCAATGGGTACCGCGATCGTTCCACCAGATCTTCTGCGGATAATTCTCTCCACGCTGGAATGAGCGATGCCTGAACAAACCGTGGTCATGGGTGCGAACAACCATCTCGTGGCCACACTCACATCCGTCGATCGAGTCAAAGTCAGTGCCCGGAATTGCGTGGCCGTGCTGACCAATTCCGGCGTGATTCCACGCAGCGGGCCGCACCGCATGAACGTGCACTTGGCAAGACAATTCGCAGAGATGGGTATCCCATCGATCCGCTTTGACATGAGTGGGCTGGGAGACAGCGGGAGAGCCAGTGGTGCCTTGCCGGCAGTGCAGCAGTGGGTAGCCGACACTCGCGCAGCGATGGACCTGGCTCAG
Organism: Burkholderiaceae bacterium; assembly: GCA_040080605.1. GTDB lineage: Bacteria > Pseudomonadota > Gammaproteobacteria > Burkholderiales > Burkholderiaceae_C > LMDS01. The sequence continues at coordinate 2,835 of JBEBIB010000025.1, read as the reverse complement.
AAGCGTTTTGGATGTGACCGTTTTTTTATGGTTGGCTTCTGCTCAGGGGCGGAAGTAGCGCATCTTGTCGCTCTGGAAGACACAAGAATGCGGGCCGTGCTTCTGTGGGATTTGTACGCGTACCCAACGATTCAATCCAGGCTCAGAACGGTGCACTACAAGTTGCGGCGTGCAGGGGCCCGCAGGGCAGTTCAGAAGTTGATGGCGAAGCTTGTGCGCACGGTGACTGCCGTGAGCCCGGGTCAGGACCAATCCAACCAGCGAACAGCGGAAGTTTCGTTGGTTCCTACGCGGGATGCGTTTGCGAAGCGGATCCAGACATTGGTCGATGGCGGTGTCGAACTGATGTTCGCGTACTCAGGCGGCGAGCCGGTCTGGTTCAACCACAGCGGGCAGTTTCGAGGCATGTTCGGTAGTTATGGTTTTGTAGACAAGGTCGCCTTCAACTACCTGGAAATTTCAGACCACCTGATCACGAGACGCCCTGCTCAAGAGGCTTTCATCGCCATGGTCGTCCAGTGGTTGCAACAGCGAGTTGAGTCGACACGGCCTTAGTTGAAGCGCCCATACGACTCCGCAGAGCGGAGAAAGGTCAACCTCTCGCCAGAGCGCTCCAGGCGCGACCAAACATGCTGCGGTACCAGTTTCTGCGCCGCTCACCGATCTGCCCCAACGCCCAACTGCTGCACAAGACTGCACTCAAGATCAGGCAATACGTGACCCAAGCGACGTGGTCGTAACCCAGAGCGCGCGCAAATACCAACAAGGTGAAATGGACGAGGTAGAAGCTGAATGTGTAGCCCGCGACGGCACGGATCAGCGCACCGGTTCTGTCGCCGAAGTCGAATCGACAACTCGCGCACCCCACGACGAAGACTCCGAACAATGCCGCGACCACGTAGTCAGACAAAACGTGTACGGTCGAACCGCGAAAAAAAGGCACTGGCAACACGGTGCCGAACAGCCCATAGAGTTCTTGCGATGCAGCATCTGTGACAACGCGAAGCCCGGTCACAAGATAGCTCGCGTAGCCCACCAGACTGAGCAGCATCAATGCCCAGGCCATCCGCGGGCCTACCCGCAGCCGATCGAGCTTGCGATAAAGGAACACACCCAGCCACCAGGTCGGAAGGAGGAGCCAGATTCGCGGCCCCATGATCATCAAAACCACGACCACTGCAAGCCAGCGTGTGCGCCCGTTGAGAAACATGATGCAGCCGAACAATGCGTAGTACCAGACCTCATAGCCCAGAGACCAATACGGCGCCATCGTGAATGGGTAGATCGCACTGAACCATGTTTCTCCCAGAAACAGCCAGTGCAGTGGCAGGTAGAGCCAGAGTTTGGGGTACTGGAAATTTGGCGAGTATTGGCTGGCATCAAAGCGCATTCCCAACAGGTCGATTGCAAGCGCAAAGAGAACTGCAGGCAGTGCCACAGAGTAAACGCGAGACAGCCGTGCCAATGCATAACTCTTCGCATCGGCATGCCCGACACGGGTGGTGTGAGCGATGACCAAGCCTGAAATGACGAAGAACGCAGTAACGGCGTCATCAGCCGAACGATGCCACTGCAATGATAGCTGCGAAGGGGCAACGCCAAGCGCCACCGAGTGGCCGACAAAGACGGCCAAAGCAGCCAGCACTCGACTGAGGTCGAGCCAGATCGAAAGGCTGGGGCTCATCGTGCCGACCTGTGGAATCAAGACCAGAACCCAAAGCGAGCCGACTGATCGGCGCGGCCCTGCCTCATCAACCTCGAACCGTCTTCAGCGCCCGACTGGTCCGGCTTGCGACGGCCCACATGTGCGACTTCGCGGCGTCACGCAACAAACTCTGGCCGACCGGAGCCGGAGCAATGCCGACCCGACTCAATACGCGCCTGAGCCTGTAGTTGAAATTCAGTGCCCCTCTCCAGGCCATGCTCTCACGGGTGTTGAAGATGATGGACATGGAGATGGACACGTCGTCCCCTCCGTTGCGCACGTGGTGGCCCGCCACAAAGGGAATATGTAAAGCTTCACCCGGCGAAAAGTCGAATTTCGTCGACAGCGTGTCGGTTTCAGCCCGCCAGGGCAGTTGCGTATTTCGATTCGCGACATACGCTTCGCGGTTCTCTGCGCTGACGACGCGCTCGTCCCACGGCGCGAAGACGCACACCTGCTTGCTGCCCCGGAATTGCATCAAAAACGTGGAGTAACGATCGATATGGAACGGTGTCACGCTATTCGGCGAGGCAATGAACAAGAATAGTCTCGGGTCGAGCGCCACACTACCCACACCCCGTTCCTGCATCAGCGCTTGTACATCCGCGATCAATTGCTTGCGCAAGTCAAAAAACGACGAATGTAGCTCTAGAGAGTTGACCATGATGTAAGAGTTCGAGATCCGGATGTTCTCGATGACTTCTTCGATCAATCGATCTTTGGGAGGTTTGCTGAAAGTCCGTTCAAAATCGTCACCGTTCTTCAGCAAACTCTGTGAATAAGTAACTTTATCACTGGGTAGCGCCGGGATCACACGAGCGAGATTCTCAAGCGTCAATGAGGGATGCCCCAAGAGAGTGTGTTGAAATTTGAAGGCTTCGCGATCAAGCCGTTGCGAATCCACGCCGCTACCAAAACATGACAACATAAGTGCTCCTCCAATCGGTACCTATCATTGAAGCCAATGAGGCATCCAATTGTGACGGTAAGCGTTCGAAGATGGTTGCAAGCACGTACGCAATGCGCGATTGTGAACCGCCCCGGAAATCCTGGAGGCTCCAACTCTTGAGAAGATGGAGCCATGACAACAAGACCCAAGAAGTATTCACCCGAGATTCGGGAACGCGCGG
>JBEBIB010000024.1:0-81211 GCA_040080605.1 Burkholderiaceae bacterium | reverse complement strand
GTGGTGGTGGCGGCGGGGGTTCCCAGTCGCGCGGCGCGAACGCGTCGGCGCCCGCGTCACCGTCGAGCTTGGGTCGGAGCGTGGTGCGCGCATCGGCCTGACGGGCCGCCGGCATCGACGCTGCCGGCTCGGCCCGCGGGCGAGGCGCCAGGGCCCGCGCAACGGGTTTGGCGAGCTCGAGACCGGCCTGCGCCGAGGCCGGATTGCGCAGCACGATCCACGCCGACCACAGGCCCACGGCCGCGGCACTGCCGAACAGGACGGGGCGGCGCTTCACGGCGGATCCTGGCGGTAGAAGAGAACCAGCCGGGCCGTGGCCTGCAACTGCGTCGACTTGGCACTCGGCCGTTCGATCTGCAGGCTCTCGAGCGCCGCATGCGGCATCTCGTTCAGCACGTCGGCCACATAGCGGCGCACGGCCGTGTAGCTGCCGGTCAGCGGCAGGTTGGCGCTCAGGCGTGTCACGTCGCCGCCGCCGGCGCTGGCCTGTGCATAGTCGGCGCGGTCGAGGCCGAGGCCGACACGTTGCGCGGTCGCGACCAGCAACGCGACATCGCGCCCACGCTGGCGCTCGCTCGGCAACTCCTGCAGGGCCGGGATGCCGAGCGCCGCCGGGTCGATGGCGGGGCCGGCCACAGCGGCCGCCACGAGCGACTGCTGCCGCGAGACCAGCCGGGATTGCTCGCGCGCCAGCACCGGGTCGACCTGCCAGTGCACGAGCCCGAAGACACCGAGCAGGGCGAGCGCCAGCCAGGCCGGCCGGCCGAGATGGCGGTGCCAGAACACGGCCAGCTGGTGGCGTTGCGGCGCCACGTTCAGCCACCACGCGGCACCTCGCAGACGAAGCTCGTTCACGACAGCTCCTTCGGCATGCCGGTGCCCTTGCGCCAGCCGGCCTGCACGGTGAAGCGCAGCGGCTGGCCGGGTGTGTCGCGCTCGGCCTGGTGCGCGGTGAGCAAGACCTGCGTCAGGCGCGGGTCGGCTTCGAGCGCCTGCAGGTAGTCGAACAGCGCCTGCGTGTTGCGGGCCTGCCCGGCCACACGCACGAGGCCGGCACGGGCGTCGGGCTCGAGCTTGAGCAGCGCCACGTCGGCACCCCCGTGTTGCTCGAAACTCGCCAGCAGGTCGGGCCAGGGCGCGCGCAACTCGGCCGCGACCGACTGCACCTGCGTCACCCGCAGCCGCTCGGCTTCGGTCAACTTGCGCGGCGGCGGCGGCGCCAGGCGCGCGGCACGCTGGTTGAGCAGCGCGGTCTCGCTGCGGTTGGACTGCTCGACGCGCCAGCTCGACGTCGCGGCCATCAGCAGCACGGCACCGGCGACGAGTGCGAGCACCACGCCGGCCCACGGCCGCGGCCGAAGCTCGAGGAAGTCCATCTGCGCGATCGGTTTCATGCGGGAACCGCGTCGCTGGGGTTGCGGGGCGACAGAAGGGTCCATCGGTGCGCGGCGGCAAGCCGCAGCCAGTCGTCGTGCTGCGCCTGCGACTGGCACAGCATCAGCAGGCGGTCGGCCTTGCGCGCTTCGCCCACACCCTGGAACGCCAGCAGCCGTTGTTCGATGCAGCTCTGCGCATGCGGGTCACAGCGCTCCCAGGCCAGCTCGACCGGCGCACCTTGCGCCATCCGCAGCAGCGTCACGCCCTCCTCGCGCAGCACGGCGACCACGCCGTCGTCGGACACGCGGTGCGCGATCGCCGCCAGGTCGTCGAGCAGTGCGAGACCCACGTGCGCGAGCACCAGGCCGGCTTCGCCAAGCTGGCGCCGCCAGGCCACGAGGTCGGCAGCCTCGATCGCCGCGGCCAGCCACCAGCGGCCGCCACGCAGTGCGATCACCTGCACCTCCAGATCCTGCCGGCCGAGCGCCGCGGCGAAGTGGTCCATGCCACGCTGGCGTGCGCGCCGCCAGGCCGTGCCCGCGGGCAGGAGCGCCAGGTAGGTGTGCTCGTCGGGCACGAGCAGGCGCACGTGCCTGGGCACGTCGACCACACCCTGGTCGCGCAGCGCCTGCAGCAGCGCAGGGATCGCTTCGGCCAGCCGGCCAGGGGCGCGGGCGCGAACCGTCACCTCGCGCCGCCAGGCCGTGCGCAGCTGCGCCGTGGCGTGCTCGCGACCGAGGCGGATCACCAGTTCACTCTTCCACAGCGGTGACACGGTTGGCCTCCTCCAGCGTTGTTTTTCCGGCGGACACGAGGTCGAGCGCCGCATCGCGCAGCGTGCGCAGCCCGCGCTCGCGCGCGGCCTGGCGCAACACCGCGGGGCTGGCGCGTTCAGCGATCAGGCTGCGCAGGCCCACGTCCATCGCCAGGGTCTGCGCGATCGCACGGCGGCCCTTGTAGCCCGTGCCACGGCAGTGCGCGCAACCCACGCCCTTGCAGAAGTTCCACGCCGTCGACTCCGGCGGGAGCATGCTCGCTTCGAGCAATTCGGCGTCGGGCGCCTCCGGCTGGCTGCACTGCGGGCAGATGATGCGCAGCAGCCGCTGCGCCACCACGCCGTTCAGCGCCGAGACCAGGTTGTAGGGGTCGATGCCCATCGTCGACAAGCGCCCGATCACGTCGAACACGTTGTTGGCGTGCACGGTGGCGAAAACCTGGTGGCCGGTGAGCGCGGCCTGGATCGCGATCTGCGCCGTTTCGGCGTCGCGCATTTCGCCGACCATGATCTTGTCGGGGTCGTGGCGCAGGATCGAGCGCAGGCCGCGTGCGAAGGTCAGGCCCTTGGCCTCGTTGACGGGGATCTGTAACACGTCGGGCAACTGGTATTCGACCGGGTCTTCGATCGTGATGATCTTGTCCAGGCCGGTGTTCACCTCCGAGATCACGGCGTAGAGCGTGGTCGTCTTGCCGCTGCCGGTGGGGCCGGTGACGAGCAGCAGGCCGTAGGGCATCTTGCCGAGGCGGCGGATGAAACGCGCGTTGGCAGCGTCGAAGCCGAGGTGTTCGATGCCGAGCGATTCTTCGGCCGAGATCTGGTAGCGGTCGAGCACGCGCAACACGGCGTCTTCGCCGTACAGGTTGGGCATGATGGACACGCGCACGTCGATCGCGCGGCCGTTGAGCGAGAGCTTCAGGCGCCCGTCCTGCGGCACGCGGCGCTCGGAGATGTCGAGGTCGGCCAGCACCTTGATGCGCGAGACGACGCGGTCCGCGAACTCGCGGCCGTCGGGCCGCGCCACCGCCTGCAGCACGCCGTCGAGCCGGTACTTCACCGCCAGGCCCTTGGCCGTGCATTCGAGGTGGATGTCGCTCGCCTGGGCCTTGAGCGCGTCGTAGAGCGTGCTGTTGACGAAGCGCACGACCGGGCTTTCGTCGCTGCTGATGCCGGCGAGCGAGAGCTTGAGCACGTCGCTCGCCGCGTCGGTGTCGAGCCCGCTGCCGCCGGCTGCGGCCGAGGCGCCGTCGAGTGCACGGGTCTCGCGTTCGAGGCGCGCGTAGAACGCGGTCACATCGTTCGCACCTGCCACGTGCCAGCTGGTGGCCGGGTGGCCGGCGGCACGGATGCGCGATTCGAGCCACATGCGCGTGGCCGTGTCGAACGGATCGGCGAGCACCACGTGACGGATGTCGGCCAGGTCGCGCAACACCACGCACAGGCGCTGCTGGCCGGCGGCGAAGGAGACGATGTCGAGGTCGGCCTGCGCCGGTGACCAGCGGGTCAGGTCGCACAGCGACATGCCGCTGCCTTCGCTGAGCCAGCGCTTGAGCGCCACGTCGCGCACCTCGGGTCGTTCGTGCGCGAGCAGCTTGCGCGCCGCCGAAAAACGCGCACCGAGCCGCTCGATCATCGCGCTCGCGTGGCGCGCCGAGTCGTGGTCGACCGCGTCGAGTTCGGGTGGGGGCAAGGTCTGTTCGCTCATCGGAGTTGCCGCCGTTCAGCGGATGCTGCTGGCCATCTGGAAGATCGGCACGTACATCAGCACGACGATGCCGCCCACCACGCCGCCGATCGCCAGCATCAGCACCGGTTCGATCAGGCGGCCCAGGCGCTCGAGGCCACGCTCCAGCAGCGCGTCGTGCACGTCGCCGATGCGGTCGAGCGCGGCGTGCAGCTGGCCGGTCTCTTCGGCCACGCGCAGCACGCGCCAGCCGAGCGTGTCGATCAGGCCGGAGTCGTGCAGCGACTGGGCCAGCGCCGCGCCGGCCGTGGCCGAGGCGAGCGCACGGTCGAGCCGCGCGCGGTCGAGCGGGATCACGAGCTCGCGGCACATGCCGAGTGCCTTCAGCGCCGGCACGCCGGAGCGCACCAGCATCGCTGCGCTGCGCGCGAGTTGCGACAGGCCGAAGCTGCGCACGTACGGGCGCATCCACGGCAGGCGCACCGCCTGCTGCAGCGCCCACGGGCCGAGCTGGCCGAGGCGCGCGTGGCGCCACATCACGAAGACCAGGCCCGCGAGCGCCGCTGCCAGGCCGAGCCACAGCGGCAGCTGCACGCCGTTCAGCGCCAGGCCGAGCGTGATGAGCAGGCGCGACATCGGTGCGATGTCCTGGGTCGAATTTTCGAGAACGATCGCGAAGCGCGGCACCACGTAGACCAGCAGGAACAGCACGACCACGGCGGTCACGCCGACCAGCAGCGTCGGATAAACACATGCCGAGACGAGCCGGCTGCGCAGCGTGCGCAGGCGGGCCGCGTTGCTGGCGTAGCGCTGCAGGCTGTCACCCAGATCGCCGGTGAGTTCACTGGCGCGCGCACACGCCAGCAAGGGCACGCCGAAGGCGCCGGTGGCCTGCATCGAACGCGACAGCGTTTCGCCCTGCTCGAGCGACTTCAGCATCGCGCGCACCGGCTCGGCCGAAGGGCCCGCGCCGGTTTCGGCCATCGTGCGCAGCGACTCGAGCAGGCTCAGGCCCGAGCGCAACATCAGGCTGAGGTCGTGCGCGAACTGTTCCTCGTCGATGCGGCGCACCGGGGCCGCGGCCGACGGCGCGGAGACCAGTGGCGCGGGGCGCGCGGTGGTGGAGGGGGCGGCCATGCTGACTTACCAGGACGTGACGTCCGAGGCCTCGCCCTCGCCGCCGGGTTGGCCGTCGGCACCCAGGCTGACTAGGTCGTAGTCGCCATGCGCGCCGGGCCGCACATACAGATAGGGGCGGCCCCAGGGGTCGGGTGGGATGTCACGCTTCAGATAAGGGCCTTGCCAGCGCGTCTCCTGCTGCGGCAGCTTGCGCAACGAAGTCAGGCCTTGCTCGGTGCTGGGGTAGTGGCCGACATCGAGCCGGTACTGGTCGAGCGCCTGCCCGAACGATTCGATCTGCGCTTTGGCCACCTTGGCGTTGGACTTGCCGATCTGCGCGAAGTACTGCGGCGCGACGATGCCCGCCAGCAAGCCGATGATCACCAGCACCACCAGCAGTTCGAGCAAGGTGAAGCCACGCGAAACTGCGCGTGCGTCGCGGGGCGCGGCATGGTGGTGTGCTGCGCCTGCCTTTCCCGTCGAACCGCCCATCGTTGGCCCCTTTTGACTGCCGCTGGCTCGCACGAATTCGTGCGGCCGGCCTGTGCAATCGATTCTTGGGGTAGGGCTTAACCGTCGCTTAAGTTCGTTGCACCCTGCCTGCGATAGGGACCCCCCGAACAAGGGCCGGGAAAGTGCCCTCAGGGCCGGGTCTTTCAGCGCTCTGCAGCACGCCCGGCATAGGCCAGGACCTTGGCAACGTATTGCTGCGTCTCGGGATAGGCCGGGATGCGCCGGCCGGCTCGCATCACGGCGCCTTCACCGGCGTTGTAGGCCGCGAGCGCCAGCGCCCGGTCGTTTTCGAACAGCGCCATCAGCTGACTCAGGTACGCGGCACCGCCGTGCAGGTTGTCCTGCACCGCGAAGACATCGCCCACGCCGAAACGTCGCGCTGTGGCGGGCATGAGTTGCATCAGCCCCTTCGCCCCCTTGGGCGACACCGCGCGCGGGTCGAAGCCCGACTCGACTGCGATCACCGCTGTCAGCAGCGACTCGGACACCGAATGACGCAGCGCAGCTTCACGAATGGCGGACACGAGTGCCTTCGGAGCGCTCGCTGTCCTCGCCGCGGCCGTGCCCGGCGCGGGCGGGCTGGCGGGCGCCGCGGGCGGCTCGCCGGCGATCAGCAACACCGGGCTGCTCTCGGACGAAAAATTGGCGAGCACGAGCGTGCCGGAAGCATCGGTTCCGGCATAGATCTGTGCGCTCGCGAACGGCGCGGCAGCCAGGGCCGCGAGCGCGAGCGCGGTGGCGCGAACAGGCGCCAGGGCGCCTCGACGGGGCGGCGGTTCGAATGCGTTCATGATGCAGTTCGATTGGAATGCAAGGCCGCGCGCTTCCCAACGGGGAAGACTCCCCGCCGCAGCGGTAGGGTGCACCCTTGGCTTGCGCCGTACCGGCGTGTGGCGCAGAAAACGTCCACAGTTCGCACGCCAAACCTTGAAGCGCGTGGGGGCACCGGTTTGAAGGGTGCGTGCGTACCGCCCCGGCTGCTCCAATGCGGGCTGTGCAGAATCGGCCAGCGCGGCAAGGCGGGTTTCGCACTCGGAATGGCCGGTGAAAGGGACGGGGATGCGCTTGCTGCTTGCCGAAGACGATGCTGCCCTGGGGCGCGCCACGTGCGTCTACATGATGCGCGACGGTCACCCGGTCGACTGGGTGACGAACGGCAATCAACTGCTCGAACTCAGCGGCAAGTTCGAGTACGACTGCGTGATTCTCGATCTGGGCCTGCCAGAACTCAGCGGCAGCGACTGCCTGGTCAACATGCGCGCCCACAACAACGCGACGCCGGTGATCGTCACCACGGCGCAAGGGGGGCTCGACCACCGCGTCAAGCTGCTCGACATCGGCGCCGACGACTATCTGTTGAAGCCTTACGACCTGGCCGAGTTGTCAGCGCGCATCAAGGCCATCGTGCGGCGCAGCCGCCAGTCCGAAAGCAGCGTCGAGGCCGGCCGCACTTTCGGCCAGCTCACGCTCATGCCGGCGAGCAACTCGGTGCTCTGGCAGGGTGCGCCGGTGGTGCTGATGGCCAAGGAGTTCCGCGTCCTCGAGGCCCTCTTGCGCCGGCACGGGCGCGTGGTCACACGCCAGCAACTCGAAGCCGAGGTCTACGGCTGGAACGAAAACGTGGGCAGCAACTCGGTCGAAGTGCACATCCACCACCTGCGGCGCAAGCTCGCCCCCGAACTGATCACGACGGTTCGCGGCGTCGGCTATCAGATCCTCTCGACCTGAAGCCGGGCGCGGCCCGCGACACCCCGGACTCACGGGGTCCGGCGACGGGTTCTGCAGCGCACAAGTTCACGCCGTGGCCCGCTTCGGCCGAACACATTAAGGATTGCAAAAGCTGACGCCGGCAAAGTGCTTTCATCGCGGCGCGCCCGTCGCTCCGCAGCCCCGCCCTTGTGCCGCCCTGTCCCGTGTTCGATGGTGACCCGATGATCGAATCCCTCATGCGCCTGCTCCGCCTCGCCAGCGAGCGCACCCTTTCGCCCGACGCGCTGCGCCGGATGCGCGCGCCACCCGGCGACGCCGATCGCGTCGTGCTCAGCGCCACCCACCTCTGGTTGCGGCGGGTGCCGCCGCCTCTCCATCCCAAACACCTGTGCCGTGACCACCCCCATCTGGTGAACCGCCTGGCGCTCTGCTGGGGGGATCGCGAGCGGGTAGAGCTTTTCATCGACGACTTGCTGATCGACCGCCGCGGCGGACGCCGGGGCCTGTCGGATCGCGTGAAGTCCGAGCTGCAACGTCTTGAGCGCTTCCACGCCTTGCACCCAGGCCTCAGGCGCCACGTCATGCCGGTGCGCTTGCGGCCGAGCGTGGCCCGGATCGACACCGCCGAGGCCCGCTGACGGCGCTCAGGCCGGGCGGCCGGGCGCGAGCGGGCTGCGTGGTTCCGGGCGGGCTGCCGGGTGCGCGCGGGTGACGATCAGGTTCGACACCAGATACAGCGCGTTGAGCAGGCGGATGCCACGCTCGATGTCCATGCCCGGCCAGCCGGAAAGTGCCCGCAACGAGGTGGGCTCGCGGCGCAGCCGCTCGGCGGCGGGGCCGAGCGCTCCAGGCGCCGTCAGGCCATCGTTGCGCACGCTGTGGGCGGCGCGGTAGGCCGCGGTACCGGCGATCGCGGGCACCAGCGCGTGGCGCGATGGCCCCCGCAGCGCAATCGCCCACAACATCGGGGCCAGGGGGCGGAACATGTCGTGGTCGGCGATGCGCTCGTGCACGGCATGCCCTGGAGGCCGCACCGCGGCGGGCTCGACAGAAATCACGCGGAGCTGTGCCAGCGCCAGGTCGGTGCAGCCGAGCAGGTCCTGGGGCGAGTGGTAAGTCATCTCGGCGGGAAAGACCGTGATCGGCCAGACCAGGCCCTGGTGGCTCAGGCAGACCAGCGCAGGCTCGGCGTGACGCCGGCACGCGGCCAGCACATCCACCAGTTCGGCGCCATCGCCATGCCGGTTCGAATCGCGCAACTCGGCGAGAAGGGTTGCCGACAGCAGCGTTGATCGCCCGAGAGGCCCGCCCTCGGCCAACGCCATCTCTTCGCGGATGCGCTGGTACTCGCCGAGGGGGAGCAAACCGGAAATGTAGGGGTCCGCCATGCTTGGTCCTTTGCACGGGTTTCACAAACAAGGGAAGGCGCTTGCATGTTCATATGTGCTGAATGCACATTATGTTTCGTGATGCTGGAACCCGAACTTGCGCCAAGTCAATGACGGCTTGTTCCCTCGGGCGAGCGTGTGACGCCGAAACCGGTGCTGCCACCGCTCTCCTTGAAGCGGCTCGAGTCCCAGCCACTGGAGCGCAAGATCCGGACCAGTTGTTTGCCCGAAACGATCTCGATGTTGTTTTCGCCCGCCAGCGCAGTCGCCGCACGTGTCACACGACCAAACGTCAGCAGCACGCCCGAGTCCGCCGAGCGTGTCGCGATCTCGTTGGCGAAGCCCTGCACCACATCGGACCCGAGCTCGATGGACTTCCAGTCCGCGTAGTGGATCAGCAAGGTCACTCCGTTGGCGTCGATCACCGACAGACGCGCCCGGAACGCGGGCATGTCGCGCAACAGCGCCACCCGCATCCCGCGCTGGATGAAGTGGTGTTCGACCAGCTGTTCGAACTGCAACCAACCCAGACGACGCACCCAGTCCGCCTCTTCGTCAACCTGCGCCGTGGCGCCAGACCCCAGGGCACCCAAGGCGCTGAAGGCGCACCAGAGCGAAGCCCCGCCGCAAAGCGCCGCCAGCGCGATCGGTGCCAACGCGAGGATCGAAGAAGCGCCCTGGAACTGGATCGGCCATCGGACACCGCGGCCTTGGGCCGCGCCGAGCGCAAGGACTCCGGCCCAATAGACAAGCGGCGCAGCAATCACCCAGATCACAGCCCAAAGCGCCCAGCGAAACGCTCGCCGACGCGGTCTGAAATGATTCAGCATGTAACGATGCTCGCTCCAATCCATTAAGCGAACCTTAGGACGCGAGCTGCGGTCGCCGCGCCGCGCCGGGCACGCCCGCGCTCGAGTCCGCTGTCGAAAACCGACCGAAACAATTCTCGAGCCAGCCTTAAGGCTGGCAAAAGCAGCCCGACCCTAGAGTCCGGCTCATGGCAAAACCCAGATCTCACTCGAGCCACGCTCCGGAGGCGCGTCGTGGGCGAACCCGAATGGCAGGTTGAGGACAGCCCGTGGGGGCACGCGTCTGGCTGGGCGCAGTTGTCCGGGAAGCAGCACAACGTGTCGTGCGTCGTGCTCGGCTTGGTCGACCCCACCCGCCTGGCAGGAATGTTCGATTCGCTCAGCGACGCTCTGACAGAGGCCGGGTACCCCTGGGAAGTCTTGATGATCGACGTCGGCGCCAGCCGCTCTCTCTCCGGCCTGCTCGGCGCATGGTGCGGGCGGCAGGGCTTCCGGCGCATCGCCCTGCCGGCCGATACCCCGCCCGCGGCGGCGCTGGCCATCGGGCTCGAGCGAGCCCGCGGCGACGCCGTGCTGTTGACGACGGCGCGCAGCGGCGTGTTGGTCCCGTCCATCCCTCAGATGGTCACGCAGTGGTCCGAAGGCCTGGAGATCGTCAGGGCGACGTGGGTCGATTCTTTCGATGCGCACGAGCCCGTTCCGGCAAGCGTGCGGAATCGATCAACCGGCGGCGAATCCAACGCGCCGCCGGGCGCGGCGGCGGACTCGCTCGGTGGCATGCTCGGAGAGGAGGCCCTCCTGCTCGATCGCCAGGCCGTGAAATCGTTGCTGGAAGGGCGGTGACCAGCGCGAACAGGCTCGGGATCGAGCGGCCCCGACCACCGCGAGGCAGAAGTCACGCCGACGGCGGCGGGCGCGCGGCAACCGGGTCTGGTCTTCAGCGATTCTTAAGGAACTCGCAGCAAGCTCGTTTCAGTCACAAGCTCGCGCTCACGGAAAGCACATTGCGACGCAGCGACTGCTGCGGCCCCCGCTACCGCCGCGCTCCTCCACCGGCCCGCTTTCGTAACAATGCTGAACAACTTGTCGCGGCCTAAATGTGCAGATAGCCCATAAACTGTCGAAACTGGTCAGAAGACCTTCCGCCACGGCAAGCACATGCGCCTCACTGTAATTTCGTTCCCCCCAGGATTCTTGATGTTGGCGCTTGCTGACATGGAAGCCCGCACCGGCCTTCCGAACGAGTGAAATCGGAGCCCGAAACTTCTCGTCTCATGAACACTGCCAGCCTCACCAACTGCCGCATCGACGCCGAAGCCGCTCGCCCCAGCAGCGGCCGCCCTGCGCGCGATGCGCGTCAGGCGTCTGCGCCGATAACGGCAGCGGCTGCAGCGAACGACGAAGGCGCGGCCCCGGTTCAATCGACCAAGGCGCGACCGCCCGCGCGCCGCCGCAACGACCTGATGCTGATCCTGGCCGTGATCGCGCTGACCTGGACCGCCTGGCAGGTCAGCCACATGGGGCTTTTCAAACCGAGCGACGACATCAGCTACTGGATCGCCGTCGTCGGCGGCTCGATGATGTTGTTGCTGCTCTCGTATCCGCTGCGCAAGCACGTGGGCTTCATGCGCGGCCTGGGCAAAGTGAAGTGGTGGTTCTGGTTCCACCTGCTGATGGGCGTCGGCGGGCCCTGGCTGATCCTGGTTCACTCCGGCTTCAACAGTGAATCGTTGAACGCCGGCGTGGCGCTCTACAGCATGGTGATCGTCGTGGCCAGCGGAGTCATCGGCCTGTTCATCTACGTGCGCGTGCACCGCGGCCTCGACGGCGAACGCACCTCGCTGCAGGAACTGAGCAAACGCGCCGGGTTTGTCGAGAGCGAAGCCCGCTCGCGCCTGCATTTCGCACCGGCTGTGGAACAGCGCCTGCTGGCATTCGAGCAACGGCAGATGCGCCGGGGCTTTGTTGCGCACCTGAGCAAAGTGACCCTGCTGCCGCTGCAGCAGAAGTTCACCTATGTCCGCTGCATCATGGCGTTGCGGGGCCCGCTGAACGCGCGAGCCGCGAAGCACCACTGGACCGACAGTGAACTGAAGCGGCGCCGCCGGCGCGCGAACCGCCTCGTCGATCGTTATCTCAACGCCGTGGTCCGGGTCGCCCAGTACACGGCGTTCGAACGCCTGTTCGCGTTGTGGCACGTGGCCCACCTGCCGTTCGTCTACCTGCTGATCCTCAGCGCGGTCGTGCACGTGATCGCCGTACACGCGTACTGAGCCCAGGGCACGCGAGAGCTGGATTGACACCGTGGCGCACCCCCCTTCGACTCAACGGCTGCCGATGGCTCGTGGCGCTGTGGCTGGTGCTGGCCGCCCTGGCGCCGGCAACGGCGCAGAACATCGAGTCGGTGTTGCGCCCCGGCGAGTTGATCCAGGGTCACGCCAAGTGGGAAGAGGAATGCACGAAGTGCCACGTGCGCTTCGACCGCGCGGCGCAGGATCGGTTGTGCTCGGACTGCCACAAGGACGTGGGGCAGGACATGCGTGAACGCGCCGGTTACCACGGCCGCCTGAAGCAGCCCCAGGCCTGCCGCTCGTGCCATACCGACCACAAGGGCCGCACCGCGCGCATTGTCGAGCTCGACAAGAAGAAGTTCGACCATGCGCAGACCGACTACGTGCTGCGTGGCAAGCACGTGAAGGTCGAGTGCGACAAGTGCCACGAGCCGACGAAGAAATATCGGGAAGCAGCCCACGACTGCAATTCCTGCCACCGCAAGGACGATGTCCACAAGGGCTCGCTCGGCCCCAAGTGCGCCGACTGCCACACCGACAACGACTGGAAAGAAGCCAAGTTCGACCACGACAAGACGCGCTTTGCGCTGAAGGACAAACACGTCGATGCCAAGTGTGTCGACTGCCACAAGAAGGGCGCCGAGTACAAGGACGCGCCGCGCGCCTGCATCGGCTGCCACAAAAAGGAAGACGACAGCACGAAGGGCCACAAGGGCCTGTACGGCGAGCGCTGCGACAGCTGCCACAACGCCAAGGCATGGAAGCCCTCCACCTTCAACCACGACAACGACACCAAGTACGCGCTGCGCGGCAAGCACCGCACGACCAAGTGCGCCGACTGCCACACCGGAAACCTGTACAAGGACAAGGTCGGTTCGGCCTGCATCGACTGCCACAAGAAGGACGACGACGGCCTGAAGGGGCACAAGGGCAGCCTGGGTCGCGACTGCGCTGCCTGCCACACCGAGAGCGGCTGGAAGGAAAAGGGCAAGTTCGACCACAGCAAGACCAAGTTCCCGTTGCTCGGCAAGCACATCGACACCAAGTGCAACGAGTGCCACAAGAGCACCAACTACAAGGAGGCGCCGTCGGACTGCTACGGTTGCCACAAGAAGGACGACAAGCACGAAGCCACGCTGGGCACGAAGTGCGAGTCCTGCCACGTCGAACGCGACTGGAAGACGCTGAGCAAACGTTTCGACCACGACCAGACGAAGTTCAAGCTGCGCAACGCGCACGCGACCAAGAAGGTGGTTTGCAAGGACTGCCACAGCGACCTCAAGCACTACCGCGACACCCCGACCGACTGCTACGCCTGCCACAAGAAGGACGACAAGCACGAGGGCCAGCTGAGCCTGAAGTGCGAGTCCTGCCACACTGACCGCGACTGGAAAATCAGCGAATTCGACCACCGCAAGTCGCGGTTCGCGCTGCTCGGCAAGCATGCCTCGGTCAAGTGCAAGGACTGCCACGAAACAGCGCGCTACAAGGACGCGCCGCGCGACTGCTGGAGTTGCCACAAGAAGGACGACAAGCACAAGCTGAAGTTCGGCGTCGCCTGCGAGAGCTGTCACAACGCGCGCAACTGGGGCATCTGGGACTACGACCACGCGCGCCGGGCCAAATACGTGCTCGACGGTGCCCACGTCAAGGTGGCTTGCGAGAAGTGCCACACACAACCGGCCCCTTCGGGCCGAAACGCGGCGGAGGTGGGCAGTGCCTGCATCGGCTGTCACCGGCGTGACGACGTCCACGACGGCGCCTTCGGCCGGGTCTGCGAGCAGTGCCACTACACCGACCAGTGGAAGCGGATTCGCTCGCGCGTCGGGCTCGCCCCCGATCAGCAGGAGCACTGGGTCGCAGTGCTCGGATATTCAAGCCGCCTGTCATTAGGCTTTCAGCCCGGGAGGCACCAATGAAGAAGAACATGCACCTTGAAGCCATCTATCGCAAGGCGATGTTCTGGCTGGCCTCGCTGTTGCTGGCCGCTGCGGCATTGGCCCCGGGCCTGTCCTTCGCCCAGAACGCGGCCCAAAAGAATTTCGACCACCTCAAGACCGGCTTTGCCTTGACCGGCAACCACGCCCAGACCCGCTGCGAGTCGTGCCACCAGAACGGCATCTTCAAGGGCACGCCGCGCGACTGTGCCTCGTGCCACGTGTCGGGCATGCGCTTCGCCCGCGGCAACCTGGTGATGCCGCGGCAACACCTGCAGACACAGCAGTCCTGCGACACCTGCCACACCACCAAGACCTTTGTCGGCGCGCGCTTCAACCACGTGGGTGTCGTGCCCGGCACCTGCGCGAGCTGCCACAACGGCAACGCGAGCGCGGGCAAGCCCCGCGACCACATCCCGACCTCGGCATCGTGCGACACCTGCCACCGCACGACCGGCTGGTCGCCGGCCGCCAACTTCGACCACACCGGCGTGGTGCCGGGAACCTGCCAGACCTGCCACGGCGCCGGCAAGGCCACCGGCAAGTCGCCGCAGCACATGCCCACCAACGCCGGCCAGTCGTGCGACGACTGCCACAAGACCTTCACCGGCTGGCGGCCCACCGCCTGGAACCACACCCAGATGCCGGTGACGGCGCAGTGCGCCACCTGCCACAGCGGCGGTTACCCGCCCGCCGACGGCCGGCCCGGCAACCACATCCCGTACACGTCGATCGCCGCGGCGGCCAGCGCCAACTGCGACACCTGCCACAAGGGCGGCTATGCCACCTGGGCGAATGGCAAGTTCCACTCCAACGTGGCCGTCACCGGTAGCTGCGCGAGCTGCCACACCGGCGGGTTCCTGAACGCGGTGGGCAAGCCCGCCACGTCGGTCCACAACGGCGTCACCAATTGCGAGAGCTGCCACAACACCGCCGGCTGGGCCGGTGCGAAGGTCGAACACAGTGCGTTCAACGCCTCGACCAATTGCGCTAGCTGCCACAACGGGACCACCGCCACCGCCAAGCCGGCCGGCCACATGCCGACCGGGGCGACGGCCTGCTTCAGCTGCCACAACGTGAGCCCGGCCGGCTGGAAGCCGACCAAGTGGACCCACACGCAGATGGTGGTCGCGGGTCAATGCGCGAGCTGCCACACCGGGGGTTACCTGCCTGCCGACGGCCGGCCGGCGAACCACATCCCGTACCAGACGGTGGCCGTGTCGGCGGCTGCCAACTGCGACGCTTGCCACAAAGGCGGTTTCACGACCTGGGCCAACGGCCGTTTCCACGCCAACTACACGGTCAGCACCAGCTGCGCGAGCTGCCACACCGGCGCCTTCCTGCAGGCGGTGGGCAAGCCCAACAACACCACCCACGCCTCGGTCACCGGCAATTGCGAGAGCTGCCACAAAAGCACCAGCTCGTGGGGCGGCGCCAAGGTCGATCACAGCACCTTCACGACGGCGACCAACTGCACGACCTG
This sequence comes from Burkholderiaceae bacterium, assembly GCA_040080605.1. Taxonomy (GTDB): domain Bacteria; phylum Pseudomonadota; class Gammaproteobacteria; order Burkholderiales; family Burkholderiaceae_C; genus LMDS01. The sequence goes on along the minus strand of JBEBIB010000024.1, from coordinate 66,125 downwards.
CCACAACGGCAGCACCGCAGGCCGCGCCAAACCCGCGAACCACATCCCGCATGGCACGACCAGCTGCATGAGCTGCCACAACGTCAGCCCGGCGCAGTGGACGCCGACCAAGTGGAATCACACCCAGGTGGTCGTCACGGCCCAGTGCGCGACCTGCCACACCGGCGGCTACCCACCTGCGGACGGTCGGCCCGCGAACCACATCCCCTACCAGACCGTGCCGGTCACGGCCGCCGCGAACTGCGACGCTTGCCACAAGGGCAGCACCACCACCTGGGCCAACGGCCGGTTGCACACCAACTTTGCCATCAGCACCGGTTGCGCGAGCTGCCACACCGGCGCCTACCTGCAGGCGGTGGGCAAGCCCAACAACACCACCCACGCCGCGGTAACCGGCAACTGCGAAAGCTGCCACAAAAGCACGAGCACCTGGGGCGGTGCCAAGGTGGATCACAGCACCTTCACCGTGGCCACCAACTGCACCACCTGCCACAACGGCAGCACGGCGGGCCGCTCCAAGCCAAGCAACCACATCCCGCACGGCACGACCAGTTGCATGAGCTGCCACAACGTGAGCCCGGCGCAGTGGACGCCGACCAAGTGGAACCACACGCAGGTGGTCGTCACGGCACAGTGCGCAACTTGCCATACTGGCGGCTACCCGCCCGCCGACGGCCGGCCCGCGAACCACATCCCGTACCAGGCCGTGCCGGTCACGGCGGCGGCCAACTGCGACAGCTGCCACAAGGGCAGCACCACCACCTGGGCCAACGGCCGGCTGCACGCCAACTACTCACTCAGCACCAACTGCGCTAGCTGCCACACCGGCGCCTACCTGCAGGCGGTGGGCAAGCCGAACAATGCGACCCACGCCACGGTGACCGGCAACTGCGAGAGCTGCCATCGCTCGACGGCCAGCTGGAACACGGTGACCTTCGCGCACTCGGCAGCCAACGCAGTCGGCACGGGCACCTGCGACACTTGCCACAACGGCAGCACGGCAAAGGGCAAGTCGGCGACACACATCCCGGTGACGGGCGGCGTGGCCAAGTGCGACTCGTGCCACCGGTCACAGGCGAGTTTTGCGACCGCGGTGACGATGAACCACACGGTCGTGGCCACGATGACCTGCAAGACCTGCCACAACGGAAGTTTTGTCTCGGAAGGCACGCAGGGCGCATTGGCCAAGCCGGCCAATCACATTCCCGAAGTGCAGTTGCTGAACGGCGCGGCGATGGACTGCAAGGCGTGCCACACCACCACCACCTCGTGGGGGACGATGACGATGAACCACAACGCCAGCCCGGGCAACGGCGCCGGCTGGTGCAAGGCCTGCCACCAGAGTGGGACCAACTTCCTGGGTGGCATGGAAAAGAAGTCTCTGACCCACCAGCGGTCGACCGGGGTGACCGATTGTTCGCAGTCCGGATGCCACCGCCCGCTGGGCAACACAGGTACTGCGTATCGAAACTGGGACTGATCCGCTTTCCACGGAACGCCCGCGCCGTCCGCCAACGGGCCGCTCCAGCGGAAGGCCCACTTCTCCAACAAACCAAGAACAATGACCTTCGCCCTTCGCCCGACCCTCATCGCTTCGGCCCTGGCCTGCCTGGCCGCCACGGTTCACGCCCAGGCCATCGATCAGTTCGACGTTCGCCGCGTCGGCAACGATGCCGTGCTGCAGCTGCGCTTCGCGAGCGAGATCCAGTTCCTGCGGTCGTTCTCGACCCGCTCGGGCGACATGACCGTGATCTCGTACTCGCTGGTGAGGGCGACCAATGCCGAACTTCGTGCCACCCAGGGCCTGCGCCTCGGCCAAGCTCAGGGGCTGCCCAACATCACCGTGGCCGACGAGCCCGAACGTGGCGAGCGCGGGCGCAAGATCGTGCTGCGCACGCCCGAAGGCACACGTCTGAAGGTCCGTGCAGGGCAGGGCAATCGCAGCATCGAGGTCGTGCTGGAAGGTGCTGGCGCCGGCGTGCAGGCCCAGGCCGCACCGGCCCGGCCAGCGGCCACACTCCAAGCCATGCCGGGCGCCGCCGCGGCAGCGATCACGCCGGCCACGCTGCCCGAAGCCGACCGCCAGTTCGTGATCGTGTTGCAATCGTCGACCGACGCCGCCACACGGGACGCGACGATGATCCCGCGGACCCTGCAGAACTACGAAGTCTTCACCAGCGAACGTGTCGCCGACGGCGTCAAGTACTACGAGACGCGGGTTGGCTACTTCACGAACCGCACCCAGGCCGAAGCCTTGCTTCGCCAGTTGTCGACCTTCCCGAAAGCGACGATCGTGGCCGCCGCTCCGGCGCTGGCCGCGCCGGCCATCGTGGCTGCAGTAAAACCCGCTCCTGCGCCTGCACCGGTGGTGGTCGCTGCGACACCCGCGGCATCCGCCTCGGCGCCCGAATCCACGCCGGCACCTGCCCCGATTCCGGCGCCACTCCCCCCGGCGGCACCTTCGGTCGCCCAGGCTCCCGTGGCCCCTGCCAAGTTGCCCGAGGCCACGGCCACCGCGGCAGCGGAACCCCAGCTGCTCACGGCCGAAGAAGTGGAGACCCGCTCCAACGATCTCCTCGCCAAGGCCCAGGCCGCGACGGCACAGCAGAACCACGTCGGTGCCCTCGAGGCCCTGAACGAACTGCTCAACCTGCCGTCGAACCGGAACACGCGCACGGCCCAGGAAATGGCAGGCCTCGCACGGGCGCGCTCGGGCGACCAGGCCCGTGCACGCATCGAGTTCGAGACCTACCTGCAGCTTTATCCGCAGGGTGAAGGCAGCGACCGTGTTCGTGCCGAACTGGCGCGCCTGCCCGCCGCAGCACCTGCGGCCCCGGTGGCTGCAACGCGGCCCGAAGTCGAAACCACGGTCACCGGTTCGAGCTCGATGTACTACTACGGCGGCAACGGCCAAGTGCAGAGCCAGGAATTCAAGGACTCGGCAATCGCCGGCGTGCCGAAGGTGGCCGGAGACCCGTTGTTCACTGCCGACAAGTCGCGGCAGCTCTTCAACGACATCGACCTCACCTGGCGGCAGCGCGACGCCGACAGCGACATGCGCTTCGTGTTCCGCGACTCCTACACGACCGACCTGGAGCGCAGCGAGAAGAGCAAGAACCGGCTCTCGGCCCTGTACTTCGACTACAAGTCGCTGACCGGCGGCTACACCGCGCGTCTCGGCCGCCAGTCACCCACCGGCGGCGGCGTGATGGGCCGTTTCGACGGCGTGTCGGCCAGCTACCTGCTGCGCCCGAAGCTCAAGCTCGGCGCCGTCGCAGGCCAGCCGACCGACAAGTACTTCGAATCGAAGCGCAAGTTCTACGGCATGTCGATCGACGCCGACGGCGTGTTGCCGAACTTCGGCGCCGGCCTGTACGCGATCCAGCAGAGCATCGACGGCGAAGTCGACCGCCGCGCGCTCGGGCTGGAGATGCGCTACTTCAACGGCGGCGCGTCGGTGTTCTCGCAGTTCGACTACGACACCCTGATCAAGGGCATCAACATCGCCACGGTGCAGGGCACCTTCATCACTGAAGGCGCCACGGTTTTCAACGCCTTGTACGACCGGCGCGCACTGACCATGCTGACGCTCGGCAACGCGCTGACCTTCGAGGACCCGACCAACCCGGGGGTGCTGTACGCCCGCATCGCCGACAAGCTCGCCACCACCACGCTGCAGGCGCTGCGCGACCAGATCAAGCGCACGACGCCGTTCATCACGCAGGCGCAGCTGGGCGTCACCACCCCGATCGACAAGACCTGGCAGGTCGGCGTGAGCGGGCAGCTCACGAACACCGGCGCCATTCCGGCGGTGCCGGAGGTGGTGGGGTTCGAGAACGGGCGACCGGCGACCGGCAACATCTATTCGGTGAGTGCGCAGCTGATCGGCCTGAACCTCTATTCGAGCCGCGACACGCACGTGTTCTCGACCACGGCGATCTCCAGCCCCGACCTGAAGGGCTACCTGCTCTCGTACAACAACTCCTCGATCGCCTGGGATGTCTGGCAGGTCGAACCGTCACTGCAGTACTACCATGATCGCAACCCGCAGGGCAGCACCAACCAGCGCTGGACGCCGGGTCTGCGCCTGACTTTCCGCGGCTGGAAGCGCTGGGCGCTGGAGTCCAGCCTGACCTATGAGCTGGGCACGGCCTCGCGTGTCTCGGCCGACCCGACCGACCCGACGCTGACCGTCACCACGAAGGAATCGTCGAACCGCGTCAACTACTCGCTCGGAGCCCGTTTCGAGTTCTGACCCCGGACACCTCGGCCCGTGCCGTGCCGGGCACCTGGCACGGCACGGGCCGCCACATTTCCAGAGGACTGCATGCTTCCCCGTCACAAACGCCTGGCCGTCATCTTCGGCTTCGTGGGCACCACCGCCGTCGCAGCGGCCCTTGTGCTCAACGCCTTCCAGAGCAATCTGGTGTTCTTTTTTTCGCCCACCCAGGTGATGGCCCGGGAGGCACCGGCTTCGCGCACGTTTCGCCTGGGTGGCCTGGTCGAGACCGGCAGTGTCAAGCGCCAGGGCACCGAGGTTCGGTTCGCGGTGACCGACACGGTGCAGACCATCGCGGTCCAGTTCACCGGCATCCTGCCCGACCTGTTCAAGGAAGGCAAAGGCGTGGTCGCGCAGGGCCAGCTGCGCAGCGACGGCATTTTCGTCGCCAGCGAAGTGCTTGCCAAACACGATGAAAACTACATGCCGCCGGAAGCTGCTGAAGCGCTCAAACGGGCACGCCAGCCGGGCGCAAAGCTGACCAGCCTCGCGGCGCCGGGGGCCGCTCAATGATTCCCGAAATCGGCCAGCTGGCCTTGCTGCTCGCGCTGGCGGTGTCGCTGATCCAGGGCAGCCTGCCCATCGTGGGCGCCGCACAGGGTCGCCAGGACTGGATGGCGCTGGCCCGGCCGGCCGCGCAGACGCAATGCCTGCTGGTGATCGTCGCGTTCGGCTGCCTGGTGACCTCGTTCGTCCAGGGTGACTTCTCGGTGCTCTACGTCGCCTCCAACTCGAACTCGGCTCTGCCAATGGCCTACAAGGTGGCCGGCGTCTGGGGCGGGCATGAAGGCTCGCTGTTGCTGTGGGTGCTGATGCTCAACCTGTGGATGCTGGCGGTCGCGCAGTTCAGCAGGCACTTGCCCCAACCCGTCGTCGCGCGCATCCTGGCCGTGATGGGGCTGGTGAGCCTGGGCTTCCTGCTGTTCATGCTGCTCACCTCGAACCCATTCGAGCGCCTGCTGCCGGCCGCGCCCGACGGACGCGACCTGAACCCGCTGCTGCAGGACCCGGGCATGGTGATCCACCCGCCGATGCTCTACATGGGCTACGTCGGCTTCTCGGTGGCGTTCTCGTTCGCGATCGCGGCCCTGATCGGCGGCAACCTCGACTCGACCTGGGCCCGCTGGACCCGGCCCTGGACCACCGCCGCATGGATCTTCCTGACGCTGGGCATCGCGCTGGGCAGCTGGTGGGCCTACTATGAGCTCGGCTGGGGTGGCTGGTGGTTCTGGGACCCGGTGGAAAACGCGTCGTTCATGCCCTGGCTCGCCGGCACCGCGCTGATGCACTCGCTGGCCGTCACCGAAAAACGCGGTGCGTTCAAGTCGTGGACCGTGCTGCTGGCGATCATGGCGTTCTCGCTGTCGCTGCTCGGCACGTTCCTGGTCCGCTCGGGCGTGCTGTCGTCGGTGCACGCTTTCGCCACCGACCCGAAACGCGGCGTGTTCATCCTGGCCTTCCTCGCGGTGGTGATCGGCGGCTCGCTGGCGCTGTTTGCCTGGCGGGCACCGAAGGTCGGGCTCGGCGCGCGCTTCGGCGCGGTCTCGCGTGAATCGATGCTGCTGGGCAACAACGTGATGCTCGTCGTCGCGATGGCCACGGTCCTGCTCGGCACGCTCTACCCGCTGGTGCTCGACGCGCTCGGCCTGGGCAAGATCTCGGTTGGACCGCCTTACTTCGACACCGTGTTCGCGCTCGTCATGACGCCGGTGGTTTTCCTGATGGGTGTGGGGCCGCTGGCGCGCTGGCGCCAGGCCGAGCTCCCCGAACTGGCCCGGCGCCTGCGCTGGGCTGCCGGGCTGACGGTGGTCGCGGCACTGCTGACCGGCTGGATCGCCGGCCACATCTCGCTGGCGGCGACGCTCGGCTTCCTGATGACCTGGTGGATCGTGTTCTCGGTGGCGACCGACCTGTTCGAGCGGCTCCGGCCCGGCGCCGGCGCAGCGGGCGGCGTCATGGCGCGGCTGCGGCTGCTGCCCCGTTCGGTGGTCAGCATGACGCTGGCCCACCTTGGCATCGCCGTCTTCGCCTTCGGTGTGAGCATGGTCAAGACCTACGAGGTCGAGAAGGACCTGAAAATGGATGTCGGCGACACCGCCGAGATCGCCGGCTATGTGTTCACCTACCGCGGTGTGCGTGATGTGCAGGGCCCGAACTACGTGGCCGCGCAGGGGCTGGTCGAGGTCACCCGCGATGGCAAGCCGGTGGCGAACATGCGGCCGGAAAAGCGCGTCTACCGCGTCCAGCAGAACCCGATGACCGAGGCCGCCATCAACACCGGCTTCACGCGTGACCTGTACGTGTCGCTCGGCGAAGCGGTCGAAGGCCAAGCCTGGATCGTGCGCTTCTACTACAAGCCCTTCGTCGACTGGATCTGGGGCGGCTGCGTGCTGATGGCGCTCGGCGGCATCGTGGCCGTGACGGACCGGCGCTACCGGGCCCGCCGCAGCGAAGCGGCCCAGGTCGAACTCGCGCCGCTGGTGCCCGAAGCGACATGAAGAGCCTGCGTTTCATCCTTCCGTTGGCGATTTTCGGTGTCTTGCTCGGCTTCCTGGGTGCCGGCCTGAAGCTCGACCCGCACGAGGTGCCCTCGCCGCTGATCGGCAAACCAGCACCGACCTTCGCGCTCACCCGCCTCGACGACGCCGGCAAGACACTGCGCCGCGAGGACATGCTCGGCAAGGTGTGGATGCTCAACGTCTGGGCCTCGTGGTGCGGTGCCTGTCGAGACGAACACCCGAACCTGCTCGCCTTCGCGCGCACCAAGCAAGTCCCGCTGCTGGGCCTGAACTACAAGGACACGCGCAGCGAGGGCCTGGGGTGGCTGGCGCGCTTCGGCGATCCGTACGATGCTTCGCTGTTCGACCAGGACGGGCGCGTGGGCATCGACTTCGGCGTGTATGGCGTGCCCGAAACCTTCATCATCGACAAGAAGGGCGTGATACGGTTCAAGCAGATCGGCCCCGTCACGCCATCGATCATCGAAACCCGGATCGCCCCGCTTCTGAAAGAGCTCAATGGTTAAGTGGTTCTTGTCGCTGGCCCTGGCATTCGGCGCAGTTGGTCTGTCCGCCAAGGAAGCCGTGCCGGCATCGGCCGACCCGGTGCTCGAGGCCCGCATGATGCGCGTCGCCGCGGAACTGCGCTGCCTGGTGTGCCAGAACCAGACCATCGCCGACTCCCACTCCGGCCTGGCCGAAGACCTGCGGCGCGAGGTTCGCGAGCAGTTGAGCAAAGGTGCCAGCGAAGAGCAGGTCGTGCAGTACATGACCGACCGTTACGGCGACTTCGTGCGCTACAAGCCGCCGCTGAAAGCCAGCACGGCGCTGCTGTGGGGCGGCCCGGCCCTGCTGTTCGCGATCGGGCTGACTTCGATGATCGTGGTGCTCCGGCGCCGCTCCAGGCTCGAACCCGACCAGTTCGAGCCCGATGAAGGCGAGGGCCCGGACGCCGCGGCCCCAGCCACCCCAGGAACTATCAACGCATGACTACCTTCGTCTCCCTCGCAGTGCTGCTGGCCCTGCTGACCCTGGCCTTCCTGACCCGCTCGCTCTGGCTCAAGCCCGGCGCGAGCCCCGCGTCCGGCCAGGGCCCCGCGCTGGCAGCCTTGCGCCAGCAACTTGAACAACTCGAATCGCTGCGCGCCGCCGGCACGCTGGGCGAGGCCCAGTTCGCCGAAGCCCGGCTCGGGCTCGAGCGCCGGATCGTCGAGCTGGTGGTGAACACGCCGTCGCAAGCCGTCGCCGACAAACCCGCCGCATCGCGCGCCTTGCTGTTCGGCCTGGCCGGCTTTGTCGTCGTTGTCGCGGCCGCAGGGTACGCGCTGCTCGGAACACCGCAGGCCCTGAACACCGAAGTCGCCGGCGCAGCCCCGGCCAGCGCCGAGACCAAGGGCGCCCACCCGCTCACGACCGCGCAGATCGAAGGCATGGTCGAGAAACTGGCCGCGCGCCTGAAAGAACGCCCCGACGACGCCGACGGCTGGGCCATGCTCGGGCGCTCCTATGCGATGCTCGAGCGCCACGACCAGGCCGTGCCGGCGTTCAAGCAGGCGATGGCGTTGCGCCCCGACGATGCGGTGCTGATCGCCGACTACGCCGACGCGCTGGCCGTGACCAACGGGCGCAAGCTCGAAGGCGAACCCGACCGGCTGATCGCACGCGCGCTCAAGATCGACCCGGACAATCTGAAGGCGCTCTCCCTCGCCGGCACCGCCGCCTTCGATCGCAAGGACTACGCCGGGGCCTTGCTGCACTGGCAGAAGATGACCAAGCTCGCGCCCGACAGCCAGTTTTCGCAACAGATCCAGAGTGGCATCGACGAAGCGCGCCGCTTGTCGGGCGGCGCCTCCGCGGCCCCGGCCACAGCGCCTGCCAGTGCGGCCGAACGGCCGGCGGCACCCGGCCTGGCCGCCGCGATCAGCGGCACCGTGAGCCTGGCACCCGCGCTGGCCGCCAAGGCCGGCCCTGAAGACACGGTGTTCATCTTCGCCCGCCCGGCCGAAGGCTCGCGCATGCCGCTGGCGATCCTGCGCAAACAGGTCAAGGACCTGCCCCTGAAGTTCACGCTCGACGACAGCATGGCCATGTCGCCTGCGGCGCGCCTGTCGTCGGCCTCACGCGTGGTCGTGGGCGCGCGCATCAGCAAAGCCGGCCAGGCGATGGCCCAACCGGGCGACCTGCAAGGCCTGTCGGCCCCGATGGGCACGACCGCGCAGGGCCTGAAGATCGAGATCTCGGAGGTCGTCGGTCCCTAGCGGTTGTGTTGGCCAGCAGACCCGTCATGGACTACTACTTCGCCCTCTACGCCGCCGTCCTGATCGCGCTCTGGATGCTCTACGGGCGCCGGCGCCAGCGCATCCAGCGAGAGCACACCGAGCTGCTGAAGCAGTCGGTCGAGGCCGGGCTCGCGGAGCCGCCTTCGCTGCACCCGGTGATCGACCCATTGCGCTGCATCGGTTCCAGTTCCTGTGTGAAGTCGTGCCCCGAAGAGGCGCTGGGCATGGTCAAGGGCAAGGCCGTGCTGATCAACGCCGCGGCCTGCATCGGCCACGGCGCGTGTCTGGCAGCGTGTCCGGTCGATGCGATCAAGCTCGTGTTCGGCACCGAGAAGCGTGGCATCGACATCCCCGACGTCACCCAGGACTTCGAGACCAACGTGCACGGCGTCTTCATCGCCGGCGAGCTCGGTGGCATGGGCCTGATCCGCAAGGCCGCCGAGCAGGGCCGCCAGGCCATCGAGGTGATCCGCAAGCGCAGTGGTGGCAAACACGACTTCGACGTCGTGATCGTGGGTTGCGGGCCGGCGGGCCTGTCGGCCGGCTTGTCGGCGATCGAGCACAAACTGCGCTACAAGCTCATCGAGCAGGAATCGTCGCTCGGCGGCGCCGTGTTCCACTACCCGCGCAACAAGATCGCGATGACGGCCCCCGTCAAGCTCGCGCTGGTCGGCAAGGTCCGCTTCGGCGAAGTCCAGAAAGAGAAGTTGCTCGAATTCTGGCTCGGCGTGGTCGAGAAGACGAAGCTGCAGATCAGCTTTCGCGAGTGCATGGAAGCGGTCGAACCCGTCGACAACGGCTTCGTCGTGCGCACCAACGCCGGCCAGTACCGGACCCGCAGCGTGCTACTCGCCATGGGGCGGCGCGGCTCGCCACGCAAGCTCGACGTGCCGGGCGAAGAAACCTCCAAGGTCGTCTACCGGCTGGTCGACCCGGCCCAGTACACCGGCCAGGCTGTTCTGGTCGTCGGTGGCGGCGACAGCGCGCTGGAAGCGGCCATCGCGCTGGCCGGCGAATCGGGAACCACGGTGATGCTCTCGTACCGGAGCGCCGCGTTCTCACGCGTCAAGCAGAAGAACCGTCTCTCGCTAGAGCAGCTACAACAGTCCGGCCGGCTGCGTGTCGAGCTGGAGTCGACCGTGCTCGAGATCGAGACACAGGCCGTCACCTTGAAAACGAAGAACGGGACTGAAAAGTTGCCCAACGATGCCGTCATCGTTTGCGCGGGTGGCCTGCTGCCCACGCCGCTGCTGCAGAAAGTGGGCATCCGTTTCGACACGAAGTTCGGAACGATCTGACCGGGCGGTGAGCAGGCCGAAACCTGATCAGCGCGCGATGTGGATCGACGTCGCAGCCAGCCGCGTTCCAGTGGTGGACAAGGTGCCCTTGACCTCGAGCTGGCGCCCCACCACCAGGTCGGCGGCCGTGCCGCCCTCGAAGCGTGTCGTGCTCGAATAGTCCACCGTCACACCCCGCACCACGAAGGTCATGTTGCCCGGGTCGGGCGCCGAGATGCTGCCGTGCAGCTCGAAGCCTTCTTCCTCTTCGTCTCCTTTGAGCTTGACCTTGGTCGCCAGCAGCACCCCGTTGAGGATCCGGCCTTCGACCTCGACGCGCGCGCCCAGCACCACAGCAGCGCTGCCGTTCGGGTAGCTGGCTGCACTGGCGTCCACTTTGATGCCGTTCACCACGAACTGCGTGGCCGACGTGAACGCGCCGATCCGGCCGTCGACTTCGGCCGTGTCGCGATCGGCCACACGCCCGATGCCGGTCATCAGCGTGGTGGCCTGCCAGACGTTGCCGACGCGCGTCGTGCGCAGCGTCACCCGCACGGCCGTGCCGGGCGCCAGTGCGGTCGCCGGGTCGGCGGGCGCCACGGCGGCGTAGCTGATCAACTGGCCGCCGACGGTGATGGTCCGGTCGGCCTCCGACAGGGCACTCACCACGCCACGAAGCTTGTACAGCGACACCGTCCAGCGGCGCTCGATGCGCGTGGCCACGTAACTCTGCGCGTTGACGTCGAGTTGCGCGTACACCTCGATCGTGTCGCCAGCGGCGAGCGCCGCCAGCCCGCCGGCCGCGGCGTCGAACACCGTGGTGCCGGTCACGCGCACCACCTGGCCGAGCACCGTGAGCCTGCCGCCAGGCACGTCGACACTCTCGATCTGCCCGACGATCTGGCTGCCGAAGCGCACCGCCGCGGCCGTGGCGCTCGAGCGGGTGGCGTCGGTGACCACCGCCGAGGCGAACACCTCGGTCAACATGCCCAGTTTCAGATCCTGGCTGCTGCGCAGCCGGCCTTCGTCGTCGACGATCTCGGCCGCGCTCTCCTCGTAGTGCACGCCGTTGACGACGATCGAGCCGAAGCCGGTGATCGGACCCGCCGCGTAGGTGGGCTGGCTGGACTGGCCGACCCCGGTTCCGCCGCTGTCGACGCCGCCGCATGCCGCCAGCAACGACAGCGCGGCGGCCAGCAGCAACGCGGATCGGCGCAGAACATGGCGCGGGACTGGAAACATCTCAGGGCTCCTTGGGCTCGTCCGGCGGCACCGGCATCGCCTCGCTGTAGGAATAGAGACCGACACGCAGCCGCTTGTCGGCTTGGCGCTTCGCGCTGCGGTCGTTCTCGATCAGGGCTTCGAGTTCCGGCACCACGGCAGCCATCAGCGCGCGCCATTGCGCGTTGATCAGCTTGTTGGCGGCGGCGAGCGACTCGTCAGACAACTCGTCGGCGAACACGGCCTGCTCGAAGTGTTTGCGTTTGTCGTCCAGCACGTTGGCCACCGCGCCGCTGAGGTGGTCGCCGACGTTGCGGCCCAGGAACTCGACCATGCGCGCCTGGTCGTCGCGTGGCACGAAGGCACCCTGCAACAGATGCACGGTGTCGGTCTCGGCATCGAGCCGGGCCAGACCGAGGCGGCACAACTCCTCGAGCATGCTGCGCGGATGCACGTCGCGGGTGACCGACTGGGCCAGCGCATCGAAGCTCGGCGCCGGGCCCTGGCGCGGCAGCGGGCGCGGTTCGCCGTGTTTATTGCGGAACTTGCGGCTGCTGGTCCAGCGCGTGAAGATCTCGGTGGCCGGCGAACGCCGGACTGCGGCGGCGGTCGGGGTGTCGCTCGAGAGCCGCGCGACCTCGCGCCGGGTCAGGCCGGTGGTGGTGGCGACACGGCTCACGTCGCGGGCCCCGCTGGCGCCTGCATGCGCCGCCCGGGCAGCCTGCACGAACACCCGTTTGAACAACTCTTCGGCCACGGCGAACCGCATGCCGCGGGCCACAGCCAGGCGCGCCAGCGGGGCGAGCAAGGCGTCGAAAGCCTGCAACAACGGCGCTTCGCTGTCGGTGCTGGCGCCGGTGCCCGGGGGTTCTGTGGAGAGCGGTTTGTGAGCCACGTGAGATTGCCTAGTCGACATCGAAATAGTAACTGTGCAAATTGCCCATGCATAGGGAATCTTCCCTTGGCGCGACCGAAGCACCCCATGCGGGGGGAGGTTTCGTGCAAACTCCCAAGTCGCGCTCAGGCCTTCAGGTACTCCGCCCGCCCGCCGAGCCAGCGCGACACCACCGCCAGCGCGGCCTGCGGGTGACGGTCGAGCAGCAGCGTAGCGGCGGCGCGGGCTTTGTGCACCAGCGCCTCGTCCGTCGCGAGGTCGGCAAAACGCAGCAGCGGCGCGCCGGATTGGCGCGCGCCGAGAAACTCGCCCGGGCCGCGGATGTCGAGGTCGCGCCGTGCGATCTCGAAGCCGTCGTTGGTTTCGAGCATCGCCTTCAGGCGCGCCTTGGCGGTGTCCGAGAGCGGCGCGGTGAACAGCAGCACACACACGCTCGCGGTCGTGCCACGCCCGACCCGGCCGCGCAACTGATGCAGCTGCGACAGGCCGAAGCGTTCGGCGTGTTCGATCACCATCAGCGACGCGTTCGGCACGTCGACGCCGACCTCGATCACCGTCGTCGACACCAGCACCGCCATCTCGCCGGCGTCGAACAGCGCCATCACGGCCGCCTTCTCGGCCGCCGGCATGCGGCCGTGCAGCAGGCCGACCATCCGCCCGGGCAGCGCTTCGCTCAAGTGCGCCTGCGCGGCGGTGGCGTTCTGCAGGTCGAGCGTTTCGCTCTCTTCGATCAGCGGGCAGACCCAGTACACCTGCTGTCCCTGCGCCGTGGCGTCGCGGATGCGCCCGATCACCTCTTCGCGCTTCGCATCCGAGAACAGCTTGGTGACGATCGGCGTACGGCCCGGCGGCAGCTCGTCGATCGTGCTCACGTCGAGGTCGGCGAAGAGTGTCATCGCCAGCGTGCGCGGGATCGGCGTGGCACTCATCATCAGCGTGTGCGGCTCGATGCCCGAGGCCGCGAGCTTGGCGCGCAAGGCGAGGCGCTGCTGCACGCCGAAGCGGTGCTGCTCGTCGATCACCGCGAGGCCCAGCTTCGCGAACTGCACCTGGTCCTGAATGACAGCGTGCGTGCCCACCACCAGCGCCGCTTCGCCCGACGCCACCTGGTCCAGCATCTTCTGGCGCGCCTTACCTTTGCGGCTGCCGGTCAGCCACGCGACCGTGATGCCCAGCGGCGCGAGCCAGCCGACGAGCTTGCGCAGGTGCTGTTCGGCGAGGATCTCGGTCGGCGCCATCAGCGCACATTGCCACCCGGCGTGGATGGTGATGGCCGCGGCGAGCGCGGCCACCACGGTCTTGCCCGAGCCCACGTCGCCTTGCAGCAGGCGGTGCATCGGCACCTCGCGCTGCAGGTCGGTCGCGATCTCCTGGCCGACGCGGCGCTGCGCTTCGGTCAGTGAAAACGGCAAGGCCGCGAGCAGCTGGTCCTGCAGCCCGTGCGCCTGCACCTCGAAGCGCGGCGCACGCTGCAACTCGCGTTCGCGCTTGGCCTGCAGTTGCGAGAGCTGCTGCGCCAGCAGCTCCTCGAACTTGAGCCGCTGCCAAGCCGGGTGGCTGCGGTCTTCGAGCGTGGCCAGACTCACGTTCGGCGCGGGGTGGTGCAGGAAGTCGAGCGCGGCGCGCAGGCTCAGCATGCCTTCGGGTATGGCTTGTGGCGGCAGCAGCTCGGCCAGATCGGCGCGTGCCAGGCCGGCCGCCACGGCCTTGCGCAGGTAGGCCTGCGGCAGTTGCGCGCTGGTCGAATAGACCGGCGTGAGCGCCGTCGGCAACGGCGTGTCTTCGGCCACCACCTTCACCACCGGGTGCACCATCTCCAGCCCGAAGAAGCCACCGCGCGCTTCGCCACGCACGCGCACGCGCGTGCCGACCGCCAGCGCCTTCTGTTGCGATGGATAGAAGTTCAGGAAGCGCAGCACCAGATCGTCATCGCTGCCGTCGCCAACGCGCACGACGAGCTGGCGCCGGCCGCGTTGTTGCACTTCGTTGTGGCTCACCACGCCTTCGACCTGGGCGGTGCTGCCGTCGTGCAGCGTGCCGATCGGCACGAGGCGCGTTTCGTCTTCGTAGCGGATCGGCAGGTGCAAGGCGAGGTCGATGGCGCGCACCAGCCCGAGTTTTTCGAGCGCACGCTGCGGGCCCGACTTGGGCTTGGCCGCGACGCTCGGCGGGGCAGTGGGGGTCGCGGTCACCATGGGAGAATTCTGCCTTCCCTTGTTGGCACGGGCCGGTCCAGCCCTCAACCCATGACGCGCACCCACACCCTGAGCGACTTCGACTTCGCTCTGCCCCCCGAACTCATAGCCCAGCACCCCGCACCCGAACGCAGCGGCTCGCGCCTGCTCGACGGCACGGGCGCCTTGCCGGTCGACCGCAGGTTCCGCGACCTGCCGGGCCTGCTTCGGCGCGGCGACCTGCTGGTGTTCAACGACACGCGCGTCATCAAGGCGCGCCTGCTCGGTGCGAAAGCGAGCGGCGGTTCGGTCGAAGCGCTGGTCGAGCGTGTGTTGCCGAACCACGAAGTGCTGATGCATCTGCGCGCGAGCAAGTCACCGAAGCCCGGAAGCCACGTGCGTTTCGCCGACGCGTTCGACGCCGAAGTGCTCGGCCGCGGCGGGCCGCAGGATTCGTTGTTCCTCCTGCGCTTTCCGTCGGACCCGCTCGCGCTGCTCGAACGCCATGGCCACGTGCCGCTGCCGCCCTACATCACGCACGCCGACACCGCCGACGACGAAAGCCGCTACCAGACCGTGTTCGCGGCGAAGCCCGGCGCGGTCGCCGCGCCCACCGCCGCCCTGCACTTCGACGCGGCCGTGCTCGCGCAGCTGCGGCAGCGCGGCGTCGCCACCGCGAACGTCACGCTGCACGTGGGCGCGGGCACCTTCCAGCCGGTGCGCACCGAGAACCTCGCCGAACACACCATGCACAGCGAGTGGTTCGAGGTCAGCGAAGCCACCGTGCAGGCCATCGAGCGCACACGCGCCGCCGGCAGCCGCATCGTCGCGGTCGGCACCACCACGCTGCGCGCGCTGGAATCGGCGGCACGCGCTGGCACGTTGCAGGCCGGCAGCCGCGACACCGACATCTTCATCACGCCGGGCTTCCAGTTCCGTGTCGTCGACCTGCTCGTCACCAACTTCCACCTGCCGAAGAGCACGCTGGTGATGCTGGTGAGCGCCTTCGCCGGCTTCGAGCACGTGCGGTCGCTCTACGTCCACGCGATTCACGAGCGTTACCGCTTCTTCAGCTACGGCGACGCGATGTTGCTGGCCCACACCCCCGCGCCTGAAGCCGCCACCGCGATGAACTGAGGACCGAAGGTCTCGCTTATCGGCGTTTACGGCGCCACGCAGCGGCCTAGGATCACAAAACGGGCTGCGATCGACGGCCGATGGCAGGCGCTGCGTGGCTCAAACAACATTCTCGATTCGCTGGCTGGGGCTGGCCGCCCTCCTGGCCGGCGCACCGGTGCACGCGGACGACGGCGCGGCCACCGACGATCTGGCCTCGGTCCTGGCGCAGCCGGTCTACGGCAGCACGCGCCTTGCCGGCGCCTCCAAGTACGACCAGGACGCGGTCGACGCCCCGAGCATGGTCTACGTGCGCACCGGCGGCGAGATCCGCGCCCAGGGTTACCGCACGCTGGCCGAAGTGCTCGACAGCCTGCCCGGCACCCACCTGCGTTACGACCGGCTCTACAGCTACACCGGCGTGCGCGGCATCAGCCGCCCGGGCGACTACTCGTCCCGGCTGCTGCTGCTGATCGACGGCGTGCGCGTCAACGACGCCATCTACGACTCGGCCACCGGCGGTGGGGAGTTCCCCATCGACGTCGGGCTGATCGACCGCGTCGAGTACATCCCCGGCCCGGGTTCGGCGCTGTATGGCTCGAACGCGGTGATGGGCGTCGTCAACGTCATCACTCGCAGCGCATCGCAGTTGCCAGGGCTGAACGCACTCCTCGACTACGGCTCTGGCAACGACCGCAAGGCCAGCCTCAGCTGGGGCGGCGACATGGGGCCGGCGCGGCTGTTGCTCGGCCTGTCGAGCGAACGCAGCCGTGGCCACCGCGCGCTCTACTACCCCGAGTACGATGCGGCCGAGACCAACCATGGCGTGGCCGAGCGCCTCGACGGCGAGCGCAACGACAAGCTGTTCGCCAAGGCGCGCTGGGGCGACTTCACCTGGACCACCGAGCTGTCGAACCGCGTCAAGGCCGACCCGACCGGCTCCTACGGCGTCATCTACAACACCCGCAACGAATCCATCGACCGCTTTGCGCTGACCGATCTGTCGTACGCCCGGCCGATCGGCCAGGACCAGGAAATCTTCGCGCGGCTCGGGTTCGGCGCGTACACCTACTACGGCTACGGCCTGTACGGCGACAGCGCTGCGCCGGTCCCCGGCGAAACACGCAGCGAAGCGCGCTGGGCCTCGGGCGAGTTGCGCCACGTCTGGTCGGGCTGGAGCGGCCACCGGGTGCTGGTGGGCGCCGAGTTCCAGAACAACTTCCGGCAATACCTGTGGTCGGCCGACCTCGAGCCGGCGCCGCAGATCCTGTCGAACCGCGAGCTGCGCTCGTGGCGCGGCGCCTTGTTCGTCAACGACGAGTGGCAGCTGCTGCCCACGGTGCGCCTGAACCTCGGCCTGCGCAGCGACCGGCGCCTCGACGGCCACTACACCACCACACCCCGCCTGGCGGCGCTGTGGTCGCCGAGCCCGCAATGGACCGTCAAGCTGCAACACGGCAGCGCTTTCCGCGAACCCAATGTGTCGGAAACGCACTACAGCGACAACTCGCAGCAACTCAACGCCGCGCTGAAGGTCGAGTCGCTGCGTTCCGACGAAGCGACCGTGCTGTGGCGCCCCGCGCCAGGACTGGACATCAGCGCCAGCGCCTATTCGCTGGACATTCGCGACTCGATCACGCTGGCCACGCTGCCCAGCGGCATCGAACAGTACGAGAACTCCGGCCACCTGCGCTCGCGCGGGTTCGAGCTCGAAGCCGCGCAGGTCTTCGCCAGCGGCATGCACGCACGCGCGAGCTGGTCGCGCCAGCACGGCACCGATCGTGACACCGGCGAAGCGCTGGGCGACTCGCCACGCTCGCTGGTCAAGCTGATGCTCACAGCCCCGGGGCCCTGGGCCGGGGCGCGACTCGGTGCCAACGTCGTGCGGATCGGTGAACGCCAGACGCTGGCCGGTGCGCGACTCGCTTCCTGCCTGCGGCTCAACGCTCAGCTGACCCACGCCCCGGAAGGGCAGCCCTGGTCGCTCGGCATCGGCGTCTACAACCTGGCCGGAACCCGCTGCGCCGACCCCGGTGGCCCCGAACACCTGCAGGACTCGATCCCGCAGGACGGACGACGCTGGCGCGCCCAGTTCGGCTGGGCGTTCTGAGCATGCGCAAAGTGTCCGGCCCCTGGCGGCACGTGCCGATGCTGCGCCGTCTGGCGCTGTTCGCCGCGCTGGCGAGCGTCTGCGGCAGCCCGGTGGTGCGGGCGCAGAGCCCGTCTGGCGACGCTGCCGCGAAGGCGAAGTTCACGGTCACGCTCGCCCGTTTTGTGCAGTGGCCCGCTGGCGCCCTCGCGGGCGAGAGCGCACCGCTGCGGCTGTGCGTGCTGCACAACAGCGCGGCGGTGGGCGCCGCGTTCACGCGCTACGAAGGCGAGCCCGTCGCCGGGCATGCGCTCAGCGTCGTGTCGAACCCGGCACCGCGCAGCGGCGCCTGCCACCTGCTGTTCGTCGACGCCAGCGCCGCGCGCGCCGGCTCAGAAGCGATCGTCCTGGCCGCCGGTGCGCCGATGCTCACACTCGGCGCCGTCGACGGTTTCCTGTCTCAGGGTGGCATGGTCGAGCTGGCCAACGTCAACGACGCGCTGCGCTTCGACGTGAACCTCAAGGCCTTGCGCGCGGTGCAGCTGGGCATCAGCAGCCAGGCCCTGCGGCTGGCGCGCGAGGTGCGCGAATGAAGACCCGGGCCGGGATGCGCGGGCAGATCGAGTCGTTTCAACGGCTGCCGCTGCGGCGCCAGCTGTCGATGCTGATCGCGCTGTGCGCCGGGCTCACGGCCCTGCTGTGCATGGCGGCGGTCGTGGGCACCGGCTGGTGGCAACAGCAGGCGCAGGCCCGCGAAGACACGACCGAGATCGCACGCACGCTGTCGTATGCCCTGCAGGCCCCGGTGGCGTTCGAGGACAGCGCCGGCATGACCGACGCGCTGGGCATCCTGCGCGGCCGCCCGCAGATCAGCGGCGCCTGGGTCTACGACGCCCGCGGGCGCCTGCTGGCGCGCTACGGCAGCGGCACGCCGGTCGCGCCCGGTACCCACGGCGGCGGCTTGCAGACCGGAACCCTCAGCGCCAGCGAGCCGGTGGTGGTCGACGGCCGCGTGGTCGGCACGGTCACCCTCGTCAACCAGCTCTCGCGCCTGTGGCGCTCGCTGCTGGTCGCGCTGCTCGCGGTCGTGGCCTGCAGCATCGTCGGCTTCGCCATCTCGGTGTGGCTCGCACAGCGCCTGGCGCGGGGCATCACACGGCCGATCATCCGGCTGGCGCGCACCTCGCGGGCGATCGCGGCCAGCACCGACTACGCCGAGCGCCTGCCGCCCGGCGGCGCCGACGAGGTCGGCGTGGCGGTCGCCGCCTTCAACCACATGCTCGACGAGATCGGCGCGCGTGGCGCGGCGCTGCAGCAGGCCAATCGCGAACTCGAGCAGCGGGTGGCCGACCGCACGCTGGCTTTGCAGCGCGAGAAGGAACGTGCCGAGAGCGCCTCGGTCGCCAAGACCCGCTTCCTCGCCAACATGAGCCACGAGCTGCGCACCCCGCTCAACGCCGTGATCGGCGCGGCCCAGCTGCTGCAGTCGCACGACGCGGGCGCTGCCGCCCCGAGCCACCTGGTCGAGGCGATCCGCAGCAGCGGCCTGAGCCTGCTCGGCCTGATCGAGAACATTCTCGACGTGTCGCGCATCGAGACCGGCGCGCTCGAGCTCTCGCCGGAAGACTTCAACCTGCTCGACTGCGTCGACGCGGCCATCGCCACCGCCGCCGTGCCGGCACGCATCAAGGGGCTGCAGATGGCCTGCATCGCCGACCCGGCGCTGGCCGGCTGGCGCCACGGCGACCCGTTGCGGTTGCGCCAGATCCTGCTCAACCTGCTCGGCAACGCGGTCAAGTTCACGCTCGAAGGCGAGGTCGTGCTGCGGGTCGGCCCGGGCGCCGCGCCCGACGCGGTGCGGATCGTGGTCAGCGACACCGGCATCGGCATCTCCGAGGCGTCTCTGCCGCACGTGTTCGAACCCTTCCGGCAGGCTGACGAAGGCGCGAACCGGCGCTTCGGCGGCAGCGGCCTCGGGCTGGCCATCGTGCACCAGCTCGTGGTCGCGATGGGCGGCCGGGTCGTCGCGAACAGCGTGCTGGGCCAGGGGTCGGTGTTCGAGGTCGAGCTGCCCTTGCCCGTGGCGCGGCAGCCGCATCCCGAGCCGGCGCCACTGGGCGAGATGGTCGTCTACTTCGAGCCGCACGAGGCGAGCGCGCAGGCGCTGGCCGCGCTGCTCGCGCGCCTCGGTTGCGACGCGCACCGATGCCGTTCGCCCGAGGACTTGCGGGCGTGGCTTGCCGGGCCCGGTGCCGACGGCGGCGCCGACCAGGCCTGGCTGCTCGCCGCCACCGACGGCGTCGAAACCTGGAACGCGCTCGAGGACTCACTCTCGCGCCTTGACCTGCAGCGGGTCATCGGGATGACCCGACACGATTTGCCGACGCTGGAAACGGCACGCGGGCAGCTGCGCATGGCGCGCAACCTGATCAAGCCGGTGCTGCGCTCGGCACTGGCCTGCCGGCTCGGCGCGTCGGGCGACTCGCGGTCCGGTGAGCTCGCGGCGGCGTCAGGGCAAACAGTTCCGCCGGCGCCACCGAAACACGTGCTCGTGGTCGAGGACGACCTGCTGAACCAGACCATCGTCTGCGCGATGCTGCACAACGCCGGTCACCGCACCAGCACCGCCCGCGACGGCGCGAGCGCGCTTGACCAGATCGGTCGCGAACGCTTCGACATGGTGCTGATGGACTGGCAGATGCCCGACATGGACGGCCTGGAGGTCACGCGTCGGCTGCGCGCCGGCGCGGTCGGCCGATCCGGCAAGGTGGTGCCGATCGTCGCGCTCACGGCGAACGCGTTCGCCGAAGACCGGGCCGCCTGCCTGGCCGCCGGCATGAACGACTTTCTGACCAAGCCGGTGCTCGCGGCCAGCCTCGAAGGCGCCGTGCTGCGCTGGACCGCGGCCACGCCACCGCGCGCGCCGGCCCCCGCATCGCTCGCACGACAGCCGGGCTGAGCGCCGCAGTGGCGGCGGGCCGGCGCCGGGCATGCAGGACAATTCGCGCCATGCTCAAGTTCGAATTGCTGAAAACCGAGGGCCACGCGCGGCGCGGCCGGCTCACGCTCAACCACGGCGTGGTCGAGACGCCGATCTTCATGCCGGTGGGCACCTACGGCACCGTCAAGGGCGTGATGCCGTCGTCGCTCGAAGCGATGGGCGCGCAAATCATCCTGGGCAACACCTTCCACCTGTGGCTGCGGCCGGGCATCGAGGTGTTGAAGCAGTTCGGCGGGCTGCACCGCTTCGAAGCCTGGAACAGGCCGATCCTCACCGACAGCGGCGGCTTCCAGGTCTGGTCGCTCGGCGAGATGCGCAAGATCAGCGAAGAAGGCGTGAAGTTCGCGTCGCCCGTCAACGGCGACAAGCTCTTTCTCACGCCCGAGATCAGCATGCAGATCCAGCATGTGCTCAACAGCGACATCGTGATGCAGTTCGACGAGTGCACGCCCTACGACGTGCAAGGCCACATCACGACCGAGAAGGAAGCGCGCGTCTCGATGGAACTGAGCCTGCGCTGGGCCTCGCGTTGCCTGGCCGAACACACGCGGCTCGAGAACCCGAACGCCCTGTTCGGCATCGTGCAGGGCGGCATGTTCGAAAGCCTTCGCGAAGAGTCGCTCGAAGCGCTGGTCGCGCTCGACCTGCCGGGTTACGCGATCGGCGGTGTCAGCGTCGGCGAGCCCAAGGCCGAGATGCAGCGCATCGTCGCGCACACGCCGCACCGGCTGCCGGCGCACAAGCCGCGTTACCTGATGGGCGTGGGCACGCCGGAAGACCTGGTCGACGGCGTGGCCGCCGGCGTCGACATGTTCGACTGCGTGATGCCGACGCGCAACGCGCGCAACGGCCATCTGTTCACGCGCTTCGGCGACCTGAAGATCCGCAACGCGCGCCACAAGACCGACGAACAACCGCTCGATTCGACCTGCGCCTGCCACACCTGCGCGAGCTTTTCGCGCGCCTATCTTCACCACCTCGACCGATGCGGCGAAATGCTCGGGCCGATGCTCGCCAGCATCCACAACCTGCATTACTACGTGAACCTGATGCGCGAGGTGCGCGAGGCGCTCGACGCGGGAACGTTCGGCGAGTTCGTGCGCCGCTTTCGCGAGGACCGGGCGCGCGGGGTGTAGTTTCAGCGCGGCACGGTGTGTGACCGCACCCATTGCGCGAACTGTTCCTCGGTGCATTCGCCGGCCGCGAGCTGGAGCATCGCCATCACACACTCGGCATCGCTCGCGTTCAGTTGCGAGCCGTTGAGTGCCAGAAACAGCTCCACGGCGACGAACGCCGTGCGCTTGTTGCCGTCCACGAACGGGTGGTTTTTCGCCAAGCCGAATCCGTACGCGGCGGCCAGCGCCGGCGCGTCGGGCAGGCCGTACGACGCGAGCTGCATCGGGCGCGCGAGCGCCGACTCGAGAAGGCCGGCATCGCGCAAACCGGCAGCGCCACCGTGCTCGCCGAGCTGTTCGTCATGAACCGCGTGAATGACCGATGGGTCGAGCCAGACCCATGGGTCGTTGGCTGGCTTCACTTCGCCAGCTCGTGCAGCACGTTGCGCCGCTTGCGCATGATCGCGCGCGCGGCTGTCATCTGAACTTCGAAGTTCGGGTCGTGCGGGGTGAGCCGCAAACCGTCGGCACTGTCGGTCAGATAAAGCAGATCGCCCTTTTCGACCTTCAGGCGCGCCAACACTTCCTTCGGGAGAATGACGCCCACGGAGTTGCCGATCTGGGTGAGTTTGAGTGCGTGCAAGACAGTGCTCCAAGTTATAACTTTAGTAATACTAGCGTCCCTTGGCGCGCTGTGCAAGCGTCGCAGGACGTTGCGAGATACCGAGCAACCGTCGGAGATTTCTTACGCTCCGAGCCGCCGTCTCCCGATGGTGTGCACCCAGCCCGCGTCTTTAGGCTCGTGCGACCCCACACACCGGAGACCACCATGACCCGCATCCTCGACATCATGACGCGCAGCGTCGCCGTCGCCCAGCTCGACGAAACACTGCAGATCGCGGCCCAGCGCATGCACGACCTCGACGTCGGCGCGCTCCCGGTGCGTGACGGCGAAGCGCTGGTCGGCATGGTCACCGACCGCGACATCACGGTGCGCGGCGTGGCCGCCGGCATGGCGCCCGGCGACGCGCTGGTCGCCGACGTGATGACGCCGGAACTGCGCTGGTGCAACGACACCGATTCGGTCGAAGACGTGATGAACCAGATGGGCGAAGCCCAGGTGCGCCGCCTCGCGGTGCTCGACGCCGACCGCAAAATCGTCGGCATCGTCGCCTTGGGTGACCTCGCCACGCGCCAGCCGACGCCGACCGACGATACGCTGCGCGAGATTTCGGAACCGAGCCCGGCGTGACCGAGGCGCCGGAACCGGCGTCGATGGGCGAAGCCGTGACTCCGGCGCACGCGCCCGGCGCGCCGAGAGCCTGGCTGGCGCCACCGCTGCGCGCGGTTCTGGCCAGCCCTGGCGCCTTCCTGTGGCGCACGCTGAAGGCCTTTCGTGCCAACCAGGGCCTGCTGCTGGCCGGCGCGGTGGCGTACTACGCGCTGCTGTCGATCGTGCCGGTGTTGATCCTGATCGTGATCGTGCTGTCGCACGTGACCGACCAGGCGGCGCTGCTGCAGACACTCGGACACTACCTCGAATGGCTGGTGCCGGGCCAGTCGCGCGCGATCGTCGCCGAGCTGGCGAACTTTCTGGCCCACCGCGAGCTGATCGGCTGGGTGCTGCTCGTGACGATGCTGTTCTTCAGCTCGCTCGCGTTCACCGTGCTGGAAAGCGCGATGTCGGTGATCTTCCTGCACCGCGCGAAGGTGCGACGGCGCCATTTCATGGTGTCGGCGCTGATGCCCTACCTTTACATCCTGTCGCTCGGCGTCGGCATGCTGCTGGCCACGCTGGTCGCCGGCAGCCTGCAGGTGATCGGGCAGGAAAGCGTCGAACTGTTCGGGCGCAGTTGGTCGCTGCACGGCGTGTCGGGCGTGCTGCTCTACCTGCTCGGCCTGGCCGGCGAGATCCTGATCCTGACTTCGGTCTACCTCGTGATGCCGATCGGGCGCCTGCGTGTCAGCCACGCGCTGATCGGCGGCGTGACGGCGGCACTTCTTTGGGAGATCACGCGCCACGTGCTGGTCTGGTACTTCGCGACGCTGTCGCAGGTGAGCGTGGTGTACGGCTCGCTCACGACCGCGATCGTGGTGCTGCTGAGCCTGGAGATCGCCGCCACGCTGCTGCTGTTCGGCGCGCAGGTGATCTCGGAGTACGAACGGCTCGGCGGCGCGCCGCGTGCCTAAGGGTTACGACGCCAGCAGGCTCCCGACCCGTGCGCGCAGCGCGCCCGGCGTGACCGCGGCCGGCGCGATCGCGTCGCCCGCCACCAGCCCGACACGGCTGAACAGGCCGCGGCGGAACGGCTTCTTCATCGCCGCACCGTCGACACGCGAGAAATACGAGCCCCAGAGGTTCTGCAGCGCGAGCGGCACGACCGGCACCGGGTTGGTCTCCAGCAGCTTCATCACGCCGCCCTTGAACTCGCCGAGCTCGCCGTCGCGGGTGATCGCGCCTTCCGGGAAGATGCACAACAGCTCGCCGTCGGCCAGCACCGCGCGCGCCTTCTCGAACGCCAGCTCGTAGGTGCCCGGGTCTTCGCGCTGCGGCGCGATCGGGATCGCCTTGGCGAGCTTGAAGAACCAGCCGAGCACCGGCATGCGAAAGATCTTGCTGTCCATGATGAACCGGATCGGCCGCGGGCTCGCCGCCATCAGCAATATCGGGTCGACGAAGCTCACGTGGTTGCACACCAGCAGCGCCGCGCCCTGCGTCGGAATGTGCTCGTCACCGCGCACCTTGAAGCGGTAGACCACGCGCGTGACGATGAACGCGACGAAGCGCAGCAGGTATTCGGGCACCAGCATGAAGATGTAGAACGCGACCACCGCGTTGAGCAGCCCGGTGATCAGGAACACCTGCGGAATGGTGAAGTTCGCGCTCAGCAGCGCCCCCACGCCGAGCGAGCTGACGATCATGAAGAGCGCATTCAGGATGTTGTTGGCCGCGATGATGCGCGCGCGGTGGCTCGGCTGCGAGCGCAGCTGGATCAGCGCGTACATCGGCACGCTGTAGAGGCCGGCAAACAGCGACAGCAACGCCAGGTCGGCCATCACGCGCCAGTGCGCCGGCGACGCGAGGAACGTGCTCAGCGTGTAGCCGGCCGACGGCGCAAGGCCACGCGACGCGAAGTACAGGTCGATCGCGAACACGCTCATGCCGATCGCGCCCATCGGCACCAGGCCGATCTCGACATGGCGCTTGCTCAGCATTTCACACAGCAGCGAGCCGGTGCCGATGCCGATCGAGAACACCACCAGCAGCAGCGAGGCGACCTGCTCGTTGCCGTGCAGCACCTCCTTGGCGAAGGCCGGGAACAGAGACAGGAACACGGCGCCGAAGAACCACATCCACGAGATGCCGAGCAGCGAGCGGAACACGACGATGTTCTCGCGTGCGAGCTTCAGGTTGCGCCAGGTTTCGGTGACCGGGTTCCAGTTGATGCGCAGGCTCGGGTCGCTCGACGGCGAGGCCGGTACGCCCTGCGCGGTGGCGCGGCCGATCAGCGCGACCAGCACGCAGCCGATCGCCACGTAGTGCCGGCCGACATCGGGGATCGCCACCAGCAGACCGCCGGCGACCTGCCCGAGCAGGATCGCGACGAAGGTGCCCATCTCGACCATGCCGTTGCCGCCGGTCAGCTCCCGCTCGCTCAGGTGCTGGGGCAGGTAGGCGAACTTCACCGGGCCGAAAATCGTCGAGTGCAGGCCCATCAGGAACACGCAGGCGAGCAGGACGATCACGTCGCTGCTCCAGAAGCCCCAGGCCGCGATCAGCATGATCGCGATCTCCAGGTTCTTCACGAAGCGGATCACGCGGGTCTTGTCGTACTTGTCGGTCGCCTGGCCCGCCGTGGCCGAGAACAGCAGGAAGGGCAGGATGAACAGCGCGCCGATCACCAGGCCCGCCAGGTTCGCCGGCAGCCAGCTCACCTGCAGCTGGTAGGTGATCATCACCGTGAACGCGAACTTGAACAGGTTGTCGTTGCCGGCGCCGAGGAACTGGGTCCAGAAAAACGGCGCGAAGCGGCGCTGTTTCAACAGCGCGAACTGGTTCGGGTGCGCGTGCTCGTTCATGGTGTCCCTTGATGGTTGTTGTGTGGGCCGAGGCGCAATTTAACGGATCACCTGCACGGCACCGCCCAGGCCGCTGCGATTCAACCACGCGAACACCGAATCGACCGTGACGGTTTCGATGCGGTCGCTGAAACGTTTGTCGTTCGGGTGGTCGTCGAACGCAACGTTGGCCGTGCCCACGCGGGCGCCTAGCCGCTTGAAGGGCGAGATGTGCAAGGTGGTCGGCTGGTAACCCTGCAGCTTCAGCCAGGCCTGCGCGCGTTCGCGGGTCGACGCGGCCGGGTCCTGTGTCATCGCCAGCGTTTCGATCGCCCACTGGTTCGACTGCTGGTAGGTCACGGCCCACGGGTAGGCGACGACGCTGTAGGCCGAGGTGTTGAGCTGCGCCACGCGCGTGTTGTCGGCCAGCGCCGGCGCCAAGCGCGCCTGCACTTCGGCGGTCGGCACGATGAGCGCGGCCTCGTAGCGGTACAGGTCGTCCATGAAAAATTCGCCCAGCCCCTGGCGGTAGATCGAGGCGCGTGCGCTGCCGCACTGGTTGAGCTTGTGCACGACGCGCCAGCCGTTGGTATCGCGGTAGGCAAAGCCGAGGTGCGAATAACGCAGGCCGTACTCGTTCAGGTTCTGGCCGGCGCGCGCGAGCACCACCACCTGCGCGCCGGTGGCGTCGAGTTTTCTTGCAGTGCGCTCGGCCAGCGCCATCGAACGTTCGACCGCGTCGGCCGTGGGCGGCCTGCTCTCGCAGCTGCGGCCGGCGTGGGCCGCGAGGCTCGCCGCCGCGAGCAGCGCGCACAACCATGCACGCAGCGTCTTCACCGTGTCACCCGCTCGTTGTAGAGCAGCGCCGCGCCGATCTCGTTCGGGATGAAGGCGATCGCCGTGCCGGCGGCCGACAAGACCCAGCCGGTACTCATCACCGTGACGAGCACCGCCGTGCCCGCCACCATCGACAAGCCGCCTGCCGCCTGCGCGCTCAGGCGCAGCGTGCTGCGCGCGCCGTTGGAGGCCCGCTCCAGCACCCACACCGCACCGGTGGCCGAGGCTTCGACGGCCACGACCGTGAGCACCGCCCCGGCCGAGAGCACGACCGGCGCAGCGACCGACACCGCCACCGGCAGCGTCGACAGCATGCTGGCTTCGACCGACTGCGCCTGCGCTGCAGCGAGGTTCAGTGCCAGCAGCGTGGCCACGGCAGTCTTTGCAAAACAACGGCGGATCAGGTTCGACTTCATTTCAGTTCTCCTTGGGAAAATTGCAGGGCTTCGTGCGCATCGCGCAGCGTCTTGGCCAGCGTGAACACACTCGAGATCAGGAACAGCCAGCTCACGCCGAGGAAGGCCTTGTAGGTCGGGTTCACGTCCATTCGCCACAGGCCCCAGGCGGTGAGCGCCATCGCCAGCGCGAAGCCGCCCCAGACGACCAGGCCCCACATCGGCGTATCGGATTTGCGCGTCTCGTTGTCACGCACGTACTTGGCGAGCGCGAATGCGGTCGACAGGCAGAACATGTAGCCCATCACCATGAACGCACGGTCGAGGTCCTGTCCGGGCAGGTACGCCAGGCCGCTGCCACACAGCGTGACGGCGAGACCGAACGAGACCCACACCTGCAGCTTCCAGGCGCGGGTGTCTTGGCGGATCGGGGTGGTGTGCATGGATTCCTCGGTGGCTTGTTGGTTGAACACGGTTGAATCTTCGGCGCTGCAACGGCGCCGCACCATCGCCCTGAGGAGCGTGGCAGGGCGCGCTGCCGCCGGTATCTCGGCGCAGTACCGTTTGCGATACTTCTCCGGCGTTCCGGGAGACACGATGAGCACCACACAAGACCTGATCACCGCGCTGAAGGCCGAGCTGAAAGCGGCCGACATCACCTACGCCGATCTGGCCGATGCGCTCGGCATGTCGGAGTCGAGCATCAAGCGCATCCTCGCCAAGGGCGACATGCCGCTGTCACGCATCGACGAGATGCTGCGCGTGCTGAAGATGGACTTCGCCGAGCTCGCGCGCAAGGTCGCCGACACCCAGCCGCTGCGCCGCGAACTCAGCGCCGAACAGGAAGCCGCCGTCGTGGCCGACCGCAAGCTGCTGCTGCTCGCGATCTGCGCCTTCAGCCAGTGGAGCTTCGAGCAGATGACGAGCACGTATGCGATCTCGGAAGCCGAGTGCGTGAAGTACCTGGTGCAGCTCGACCGGCTCGGCATCATCGAGTTGCGGCCCTTGAACCGCTACCGCCTGAAGGTGGCGAAAGGCTTTCGCTGGCGGCCGAACGGGCCGGTGATGCAGTACTTCCGCGAGCACGTGATCGGCGACTACTACAACGCCGGCTTCGACGGCGAAGGCGAGCTGCTGATGCTCGTGCACGGCCAGGTCAGCGTTTCGCAAGCCACCGGTTTTGTCGAGCGGCTGCAGCGTGTGGGGCAGGACTTCGCGCAGCAGCATCTGACCGAACAGAAACTGCCCGCCGAGCAGAAGCGCTCCTACACGTTGGTGGTCGGCATGCGCTCGTGGTTCTTCGGCGCATTCACCGATCTGAAGCG
The DNA here is from genome assembly GCA_040080605.1 of Burkholderiaceae bacterium. Lineage (GTDB taxonomy): Bacteria > Pseudomonadota > Gammaproteobacteria > Burkholderiales > Burkholderiaceae_C > LMDS01. Next base: position 37,565 of record JBEBIB010000024.1, on the reverse strand, counting down.
CGCGGCCGGCTGAGCGCGCGCCGAACGATCACGCCGCGCGCTGTTCCAGCAGGTAGTTCGCGCCGTCGTACTGGCCCAGCACCTCGGTGAGGTAGGGCAGCACCGTGAGCAGCTCGTCGTGCAGCGTGAACGGCGGGTTGATGATGAACACGCCGCTGCCCGACAGGCCGAAACCCTGGCTGGAAGGCTGCTGCACCGTCAGCCGCGCGTGCAGCCAGCCCTTGGGCGCGAGTGCTTCGAGCTTCTTCGGCAGCTGCGCCGCTTCGAGCTTGCTGACCTGCGGGTACCAGACCATGTACACGCCTTCGGCGAAACGCAGCAGCGCTTCGCGCAGCGAGACGATCACGCGGCTGTAATCCTTGTGGCCTTCGTAGCTCGGGTCCATCAGCACCAGCGCGCGGCGGGTCGAAGGCGGCACCTGGCCCTTCAGGCCGTCGAAGCCGTCGGTGTCATAGACCTCGGCGCCTTTCACTTCACCGATGTAGGAGGCGAGGATGCGGTGGTCGGTCGGGTGCAGCTCGAACAGGCGCAACTGGTCCTGCGCACGCAGCAGCATCTGCGCGAAGGCGGGCGAGCCGGGGTACTGCTCCAGGCGGCCATCGGGGTTGAATTGCCGCACCAGCGCCACGTAGTCGGCCACGGCCGGTGGCAGGTCGTCGCGGTCCCACAGGCGAAGAATGCCCTGTTCGAACTCGCCCTTCTTCTGCGCGAAGCGGCCTTCGAGCGAATAACCGCCCGCACCGGCATGGGTGTCGATCACGCGGTAGGGCTTGTCCTTGGCGTTCATGTAGCGCAGCACGAGCGTGAGCACGGTGTGCTTGAGCACGTCGGCGTGGTTGCCCGCGTGAAAGGCGTGTCGGTAGGCGAGCATGGTGTTTCCAGGAATCCGGTGAGGACTGTATCGCGCTCACCGGTGCGCAGGGCTGCTATAGCCGGTTTGCGCGAACTCCGTTGCCGGCAGTGTTGTTGCTACTGGCCCTAGGATCGGGCGATTCAACTTTCACCCTTGCCGCATGACCACCTTGTTCGAACCCACCCGCTTCGGCGACATCGCCACCGCCAACCGCATCGTGATGGCCCCGTTGACACGCGACCGCGCCGGCCCGGGCCAGGTGCCCACGCCGATGATGGCCACTTATTACGAGCAGCGCGCCAGCGCTGGCCTGATCGTCACTGAAGCCACACAGATCTCGGCCGAAGGCCAGGGTTACCTCGACACGCCCGGCATCTACAGCGCCGAGCAGGTCGCTGGCTGGCGCCGCATCACCGACGCCGTGCACGCCAAGGGCGGCAAGATCGTGGTGCAGCTCTGGCACGTGGGGCGCATCTCGCACGTGTCGCTGCAGCCGAACGGGCAGCAGCCGGTGTCGAGCACGGCGCGTCGCGCGGTCGGCAAGACCTTCACGGCCCAGGGTTTCGAGGATGTGTCGGAGCCACGCGCGCTGCGCCTGGACGAACTGCCGCGCATCGTCGCCGAGTACCGGCAGGCGGCGCGCAACGCGATCGATGCCGGTTTCGACGGCGTCGAAGTGCACAGCGCCAACGGCTACCTGCTGGAGCAGTTCCTGCGCGACAGCGTCAACGACCGCACCGATGCCTACGGCGGCCCGAAAGAAAACCGGGCGCGCCTGCTGATCGAGGTGATGACGGCCATCGTGGCCGAGATCGGCGCGGGCCGCACCGGCGTGCGCCTGTCGCCGGTCACGCCGGCCAACGACGCGAAGCAGGACAGCGACGCGCAGGGTCTGTTCAACTACGTGGTGGAACAACTCGCGCCGCTGAAGCTGGCGTTCATCCACGTGGTGGAAGGCGCGACCGGTGGCCCGCGCGACGTGGCGCCGTTCGACTACGCCGCGTTGCGCAGCCGCTTCAAGAGCGGCAACGAACATGGCGCCTGGATGGTCAACAACGGCTACACGCGCGCCATGTCGCTCGACGTGGTGGCCAGCGGCGCGGCCGATCTGGTGGCCTTCGGCAAGCCCTTCATCAGCAACCCGGACCTCGTGCGCCGGCTGCGTGAAGACGCGCCGCTCGCGCCGCTGAACCGCGACACGCTGTACGGCGGCGGCGCGACGGGTTACATCGACTACCCGCCGCTGGAGACCGCTACCGCTTGATGGCTCAAGCCGGAATGCGCAGAAGCTGCCCGGGATAAATCTTGTCCGGGTGGCTCAGCATCGGCTTGTTGGCTTCGAAGATCTTCGGGTACTGGTTGGCGTTGCCGTACATCGCCTTCGAGATGGCCGACAGCGTGTCGCCACGCACCACGGTGTAGTAGCGCGACTCGTCGGCCGGCTCACGCACGGTGATCAGGTCGTTGACCTGCGACACGCCGTGCACGTTGCCGCAGCACAGCACGACCTTTTCCTTGGTCGACTGGTCGGCGGCTTCGCCCGACACCGTGACCGCGCCGCTGGCGCCGTCGAAGCTCACGTCGAGCCCGTCGACGCTCAAGCCTTGCGTCTTGATGTAGCTCGTGATCGCCGTGGCAGCGGTCGCGTTGGCGGCATCGGCCTGCGCCTGCAGCCCGGCGGCATCAGGCGCCGCGGCGGCAGCCGGCTTGCTGCCGAACAGTTTTTCGCCCGCTTCCTTGAAAAAACTGATGATGCTCATGGTGTGCTTTCGTGGTGAGGTGGATCGAAGAGTGGAGCGCCGGCCGGGTCCAGCGCCGGGCAGCGCTACCGGCAATGTAATTGCGGGCCGCGCCCTGCCGTGTAGGACGCCACCGTTGGTGCAAGAACCGGCGCGCAAGTCGCCGTCAGCGTCGCCCGCCCGAGACGCGCGCGCGGAACAGTTCCGTGATGCCGACCTCGCGCGGGCCGGGGATCAGCTCGAAGCTTTCGCCGGCGCGCAGTGTGCCGGCCACCCGCACCGCCAGGTAGAAGCCGCACCACGCGTTCGCGACCATCAGCTTCGAGGCCTGGTTGAAGCCCATCACGGCGTTGAACTTGAAACACGGAAAACGAGGTTCGCTGACTGCCAGTTCGCAGTCGGCGAATCGCAGCACGTCGCCGATCCACACGCCGGTTTCGAGCAGGCCCTGCAGCGTGAGGTTTTCGCCCATCGAGCCGGGCGGCAGCACCTCGTCCCACGCCGCCACCTTCGCCTGCGCGCGCACCGTCTGCCAGAAGCCGTAGTGCTCGGCCGGGTAGGCGTAGACCGCCTTGCTCAAACCGCCGTGCACCGAGAGGTCGGCCTGCTCGTCGCCGGCCAGACCCATCGCGCCCACTTCGACAGGCCCGGCCACGCTGCGCTTGACGATGCCGCTCATCACCTCGCGCCCGTCGATGACGAGCGGGCGCGCGGCTGAGGTGTTCAGGCTGGGCAGGGTGGCGGGCATCACGGTCAGGCCGCGGCCTTGTAGCCGCGGTGGCCTGCGGCGACGCGGCGCCCTTTCGGCCCGCCGACCCAGTCGACGAACAGTTTGCCGGCCGGGTGGTTGGCGCGGAACGGGCGCATCACGTGCACTTGTTCCACCAGCAGCGGGTCGGCGTCGACCAGCACCGCCAGCGGGGCACCGCCGTACGCGGCCCACACGCCACGCTCGACCAGCGCATAGGCGTTGAGCGCGCGCGCCTGCGCCACCAGCCCGATCGCGGTCTCGGCCATCGTGTACCAGGGCGCGGCCGGCACGGCCTTGGCGCCGCGCCACAACGCCTGTTCGGCCAGGTGCGTGCCCGAACCGTCGTTGGCCGACAGGAAATTCAGCAGCCCCGGTGTCGCGGCCGCCATCTCACGGATCTGGGCCAGCGCCTGCGCCACGTCCTTGCCGCCGGCGATGCCGGCCGGGTCGCGCACCTTGCCCTTGACCGCCGGGCCGACGATCACGTATTCACCGCGGGCGACGAAGCGGCGGTCGTGTACCAGGGTCTGTTTTTCGAGTTTGGCTTCGGCCTCTGGGGCGTTGCTCAGGGCCGCGTCGACCTCGCCACGCTCCACCGCGGCCAGCAGCGTCAGCGCCGGGCTGCGCACCAGCTGCACGGCCACGCCGGTGTCTCGGCCGAAGGCCTTCTGCAGCGCCTGCGCGAGCCCCGAATCCACGAGCGCGTTGTCGGCGCCCAGGCGCAAGGGGTCGGACAGCGAGCGGCGCTGTTGGCCCCAGGCGGAAGGCAGCGATGCAGTGAGGCTGCCCAGCAGGAAAAAGCGGCGGGAAGTCATGGCGCCGATTATTGCGTCGCGGCGCAAAATTCGGCACCGGCTCGGACCTGGCCCGGCCGGCGACGGCCGCGCATGACGCCATGCCGGAATTGCATGACCCCCCGAATTCCGGTGGTTACGACGACATTACACTCGCCCGACAATTCCCCGACCGAGCTGTCCCGGACACGCATGGGCCCCACCCGGGCCTTCGCGTGAAACCCGCCGTAACCCACCCGTTGCGGCGGGGGGCCCAGCTTCCCCGTTGCCCACCGCGGCATTGGGCAAGTCGCTCCAGGCCTGTGCCCTGCAGGCTGCGCCGGTTTGCCCAATCCCGCTTTTTTTGACTTCAATGATTGGAATTCCGATGAACCGTCCCGTGCTGGAAGGCTTGCGCCTGAACGTCCCCGCCTACGTGCACCATGCCAAGCTGATCGACTGGGTCGCCCGCATGGCGGCCCTGACCGAAGCCAAAGAGGTCTACTGGTGCGACGGCAGCACGGCCGAGTACGACCGCCTGTGCGCGCAGCTCGTCGCGGCCGGCACGTTCAAGAAGCTCAACCCCGAGCTGCGCCCGAACAGCTACCTCGCCTGCAGCAGCCCGAGCGACGTGGCGCGTGTCGAAGACCGCACTTTCATCTGCTCGGCGAAGCAGGAAGACGCCGGCCCGACCAACAACTGGATGGCGCCCGACGAAATGCGCGCGCTGCTGCAGACCAGCCAGGCCGACGGCACGCCGGCGCTCTTCAAGGGCAGCATGCGCGGCCGCACGATGTACGTGGTGCCGTTCTCGATGGGCCCACTGGGCTCGCCGATCGCTCACATCGGCGTCGAGCTCTCCGACAGCGCCTACGTCGCCGTCAACATGCAGATCATGACCCGCATGGGCCGCAAGGTGCTCGACGTGCTCGGCACCGACGGCCACTTCGTGCCCTGCATCCACACCGTCGGCGCGCCGCTCGAAGCAGGCCAGAAAGACGTGGCCTGGCCGTGCAATGACACCAAGTACATCGTGCACTACCCGGAAACGCAGGAAATCTGGAGCTACGGTTCGGGCTACGGCGGCAACGCGCTGCTCGGAAAGAAATGCTTCGCGCTGCGCATCGCGTCGACCATGGGCCGTGAGCAGGGCTGGCTCGCCGAGCACATGCTGATCCTCGGTGTGACCTCGCCCGAAGGCAAGAAGCACCACGTGGCCGCCGCGTTCCCGAGCGCCTGCGGCAAGACCAACTTCGCGATGCTGATCCCGCCCGCCGGCCTGTCCGGCTGGAAAGTCACGACCATCGGCGACGACATCGCCTGGATCAAGCCCAACGCCGACGGCCGCCTGTACGCCATCAACCCGGAAGCAGGGTATTTCGGCGTGGCCCCGGGCACCAACGACAAGACCAACTTCAACTGCATGGCCAGCCTGAAGCGCGACGTGATCTTCACCAACGTGGCACTCACCGACGACGGCGACGTGTGGTGGGAAGGCATGACCGACCAAGCCCCCGCCCACCTGATCGACTGGCAAGGCAAGGACTGGACACAGGCGCTGGCGAAGGAGACCGGCGCCAAGGCGGCGCACCCGAACTCGCGCTTCACCGTGGCCGCCGCCAACAACCCGGCGCTCGACCCGGAATGGGACAACCCGGCCGGTGTCGCGATCGACGCCTTCATCTTCGGCGGCCGCCGCTCGACCACCGTGCCGCTCGTGACCGAAGCCCGCAACTGGGTCGAAGGTGTCTACATGGCTGCGACCATGGGTTCCGAGACGACCGCCGCGATGGCCGGCGGCAACGGCGCGGTGCGCCGCGACCCGTTCGCGATGCTGCCGTTCATCGGCTACAACATGAGCGACTACTTCCAGCACTGGCTCGACATCGGTGCGAAGCTCGCCGCCAGCGGCGCCGAGCTGCCGAAGATCTATTGCGTGAACTGGTTCCGCAAGGGCGCCGACGGCCAGTTCGTCTGGCCGGGTTACGGCGAGAACATGCGCGTGCTGCAGTGGATGATGGAACGGGTGGGCGGCACCGCCGGTGGCGTCGAGAACGCCTTCGGCACCACGCCGAGTTATGCCGACCTGAACTGGACCGGGCTCGACTTCAGCCGCGCCCAGTACGACACCGTCACCAGCTTCGACCGCGACGCCTGGAAGACCGAGCTCGGCCTGCACGAGACGCTGTTCCAGCAGCTCGCGCACCACCTGCCGGCGGAAATTCTGGCCAACAAGGCGAGCTTCGAAAAGCGCCTCGCGGCCTGAGTTTCACCGCGACCATGCAAAAGGCCGGCCATGCCGGCCTTTTGCTTTTGTGCGCGGAAGGGTTCAGTCGTGCAAGCCCGACACCGGTGCGGGCACGACGCGGCCGCGGGCCGGAGCCAGCACCGCGGCCGTCAGCGACGCGATGCCGCGCAGCAGTTGCACCATCAGGTCGGCCGCAGCGAGAGCGCCACGCGGCGCCTGCACCAGGGCGGGAACACGAATTCGGAGCGTGGTCATGGCGGGATCCTTTCTGTGGGTGGGGTTGCCGGCCGATCAGCCGTGCAAACCTTCATGGCGCGCCGCGGCGGCGTACAGGTCGGAAGCGAATCCCGGGTCGGTCTTCGCATACGAATAGGCCAGGTCGCGGACCTTCTGGGCTTCCTGCGAAGCCTTGTCGGCGGCCGTCAGCACCAGCGGTGCCGAGGTGAACCAGCTGCGCAGCGCCGCCGGAGCGAAGCCAGCCAGCGTGGCCAGGGCGTGGTGGCTGAAGCGGCTGCGTTGGACCTTGAGGTGCAGGGTGGTGGTGTTCATGAGACTGTTCCTTGAGTTGGGTGGGGTCGGCGCTGGATGGATTCGCGCTTCAACCCCTGATTGACAGATGTTTCTGAGAGAGCGAGTGCTCGCCTCAGATCAGTAGGACTGGGCGCAGGCCGCGCGCAGTTCCTTGGCGAGCTCGGGCTGGGTCGATTCGTGGAGGGCGGCGAGCGCCATCAGCTCGCGGCGGGCACGGGCCCGGCCCACGGCTTCCAGCCACTTCCACACCGAGGCGCCGACGCGGGCAACGAGGCCCGCACCTTGCGCGCCGGCCGGCGTCGAGCTCATCGGCAAGGGCGTGATCAAAGTGTTCATTCGGGTTTCCTTTCAGCGGTAGCGCAGAGGTTCCGCGCTTCGATGCCTGTACATTAGGGTTAACCCGCAAAATACACCAGACACGGTTGTGAATCCTCGATATTCGCCACGCTTATGCCTCCGACCACTGCGCTCAACTTCCGCACGCTCGACCTGAACCTGCTCCGCGTGTTCGACGTGGTGATGGCCGAGCGCAACCTCACGCGTGCCGCAGAGCGCCTGTCGATCACGCAGCCGGCCGTGAGCAATGCGTTGAAGCGCCTGAAGGAATCCGTGGGTGAGGACTTGCTCACTCGCGCGGCTTTCGGCGTCAAACCGACACCGCGTGCCGAAGCGCTGTGGCCCGAAGTGCGCGCCGCGCTCGGCAACCTGCGCGAAGCGCTGGCGCCCGACGCCTTCGACCCGCAGGCCGACGCCACCAGCTTTCGGCTCGCGATGGCCGACGCCACCGCCGCCGCCTTCATGCCGACGCTGGTCGGTGAAATCGAAAAGACCCACGCGCTGGCCGACCTGCGCATCCTGCCGCTGACCAGCCGCGACCCGCGCCCGGTGCTCGAACGCGGCGACGCCGACGTGGCGGTCGGCTCGTTCCCGGAAGTCTTGTCGGAACTGCGGGCGCTCGGCGGCGACGCCCAGTTCCACCACGAGCGCCTCGGCCAGAGCGACTACGTCTGCGTGATGCGCCAGGGCCACCCGCTTGCCAAGGGCACGCTCTCGCTCGACGCCTACTGCAACGCGCACCACCTGCTCGTCAGCCTGTCGGGCCGCGCCCACGGGCTGGCCGACCAGGCCCTGGCCGCGCTGAACCGCGAGCGCCGCATCGTGCTCACCGTAAACCAATACTTCACCGCCGGCCGGGTCGTCGCCAACAGCAACCTGCTGACGGTGCTTCCGGCGTTTTTCGTCGCGTCGACCGGCTTTCGTGAAAAGGTGGTCACCCGGCCGCTACCTTTCGGGCTGCCCAGCGTGTTCGTCGACATGCTGTGGCACCAGCGCCACGACCGCGCCAGCAGCCACCAGTGGTTGCGCAAAGGGTTGCTCGACGCGGCCCGCAACGCGCCGGCGTAAACAAGACGCACCGGCTCGGCCCACGGCCGCGCCAAGGTTGACGGCGCTGCCGACTTCTTGCATGCTCGCGGCAAAGTGGTCTAGACCACTTTGCCCACCGCTTGCCTGAAAGCCGCCGCCCATGAACTCCAGCACCGACCTGAATTCCATCGCCGACGCTGCCGCGCGGGGCGCCCGCTCTGCCCCCGGCCGCGTTGTGCGCGCCCCGCGTGGCAACACATTGAGCTGCAAGTCGTGGCTCACCGAAGCAGCCTACCGCATGCTGCAGAACAACCTCGACCCCGACGTGGCCGAGCGCCCCGAAGAGCTCGTGGTCTACGGCGGCATCGGCCGGGCGGCGCGCGACTGGGCCTGCTTCGACAAGATCCTCGAATGCCTGCGCGCGCTCGAAGACGACGAATCGCTGCTGATCCAGTCGGGCAAGCCGGTCGGCGTGTTCAAGACCCACGCCGACGCGCCGCGGGTATTGCTCGCCAATTCGAACCTCGTGCCGAAATGGGCGACCTGGGAACACTTCCACGAGCTCGACCGCCAGGGCCTGTTCATGTACGGGCAGATGACCGCCGGGTCGTGGATCTACATCGGCACGCAAGGCATCGTGCAAGGCACCTTCGAGACCTTCGCCGAAGCCGGGCGACAGCATTTCGGCGGCGACATGGCGGGCCGCTGGATCCTGACCGCCGGCCTCGGCGGCATGGGCGGCGCGCAGCCGCTGGCCGCGAGCTTCGCCGGCGCCGTGTCGCTGAACATCGAGTGCCAGCAGGCCAGCCTCGATTTCCGCCTGCGCACGCGTTACGTCGACGTGCAGGCGCGTGACCTCGACGACGCGCTCGCACGGGTGCGCCACCACGTCGAACGCCGCGAGGCGGTCTCGATCGGCCTGCTCGGCAACGCCGCCGAGCTGCTGCCCGAGCTCGTCAAACGCGCCAAGGCCGGCGGCATGCGCCCCGACCTCGTGACCGACCAGACTTCGGCGCACGACCTGATCAACGGTTACCTGCCGGCCGGCTGGAGCGTCGCGCAGTGGCGCGAAGCGCAGGCCGATTCTTCGCAGCACGCGCGCCTGAAAGCCGCCGCCGCCGCGTCGTGCAAGGTCCATGTGCAGGCCATGCTCGACTTCCACGCGATGGGCGTGCACACCGTCGACTACGGCAACAACATCCGCCAGGTGGCCTTCGACGAAGGCGTGAAGAACGCGTTCGACTTCCCCGGTTTCGTGCCCGCCTACATCCGCCCACTGTTCTGCGAAGGCAAGGGCCCGTTCCGCTGGGTCGCGCTCTCGGGCGACCCGGAAGACATCCACAAGACCGACCGCAAGATCAAGGAACTGTTCCCGAACAACCACCACGTGCACCGCTGGCTCGACATGGCCAGCGAACGCATCGCCTTCCAGGGCCTGCCGGCGCGCATCTGCTGGCTCGGCCTGGGTGAGCGCCACCTCGCGGGCCTGGCCTTCAACGAGATGGTGAAGAGCGGCGAGCTCAAGGCGCCGATCGTGATCGGCCGCGACCACTTGGACACCGGCTCGGTCGCGAGCCCGAACCGCGAAACCGAGTCGATGAAAGACGGGACCGATGCCGTCTCTGACTGGCCGCTGCTCAACGCGCTGCTCAACGTGGCCGGCGGCGCCACCTGGGTTTCGCTGCACCACGGCGGCGGCGTCGGCATGGGTTATTCGCAGCACGCCGGCATGGTGATCGTGGCCGACGGCACCGAAGCGGCGGCCAAGCGGCTGGCCCGTGTACTCGTCAACGACAGCGGCTCGGGTGTGATGCGCCACGCCGATGCCGGCTACGAGTTGGCGGCGCAGACCGCACGTGCGCAGGGGCTGAAGCTGCCGATGCTCGGCGCGTGAGTTCATCGCCCGAGCGCTTCGACCTGCGCCGCATCGCACCGCAGCCGTGGAAGAACGGCGCCGGGGTCACGCGCGAAATCGCGGTCGGGGCGAACGGAGCGGGTTTGGGTGCTTTCGACTGGCGGATCAGTCTGGCCGAAGTCGAGCGCGATGCGCCGTTCTCGGCCTTCCCCGGCATCGACCGCTGCATCGTGTTGCTGCGCGGCGCGGGCATGCGTCTGCGTTCTGACAGTGGCGAGCTCGATCACCGCCTGGATCAGCCGCTGGTTCCGTTTCACTTCAGCGGCGACACACCACTCGCGGCCACCCTGTTCGACGGCGCAAGCAGCGACTTCAACGTGATGACGCGGCGCGGCGCGTGGAGCGCTGACGTGACGACGCAGCGCAGCGCCTTCGAGCCGGCGAGCGCCGATGTCACGCTGCTGCTCTGCTGCGAAGGCACTTGGCTCGTGGCCAGCGCGGCAGCAGAAACGCTCGATCCGATGCAGGCCCTGTTGTGGCGCGCGCCGCCACCGCGCATCAGCGTGTCGCCGCGCGCCACCGGCACGTTGCTGCTCGTGCGTTTGTGCCACGATCGAAGCCCATGATCGCGACCTTCGACCCGAACCGCGCGCTCTTCGCCGCACACGCTTTGCTGCCCGACGGCTGGGCCAACGATGTCCTGCTCGCCTGGGACGAAACCGGCTGCCTGACCGACGTGCGAAGCGTCGGCGCGGCGGCCGTCTCGACCTTGCCGCATGTCGCCGGCCCGCTGATCGCCGGCATGCCCAACCTGCATTCGCACGCCTTTCAGCGTGCCTTCGCCGGCCTGTCCGAATACCGCAGCGCAGGCAGCGGAAACGACAGCTTCTGGACCTGGCGCGACCTCATGTACCGCTTCGCGCGCACCCTCTCGCCGGAGCAGCTCGAAGACATCGCCACCCAGCTGTACGTCGAAATGCTGCAGGCCGGCTACACCTCGGTCTGCGAGTTCCACTACCTGCACCACGATGTGTCGGGCCAGCCTTACGGCGACCCGGCAGAGATGTCGATGCGGCTGCTCGCCGCAGCGCAGCGCGCCGGCATCGGCATCACGCTGCTGCCGGTGCTGTACCAGAACTCGGGCTTCGATGCGCTGCCGCCGCGTGCCGACCAGCAGCGTTTCATCAACAGCGTCGACGGTCTGCTGCGCATCGTCGAGCGCCTCCGTGCGCAGGGCGCGCGTGTGGGTGTGGCACCGCACTCGCTGCGCGCGGTCGCGCCGGCCGCGTTGAACGAGTTGCTCTCCGGATTGAACGCCATCGACCCCACCGCGCCGATCCACATCCACATCGCCGAGCAAGCGCAAGAGGTGCAGGACTGCGTCGCCTGGAGCGGCCAGCGCCCGGTGCAATGGCTGCTCGACCACGCCGCCGTCGACGCGCGCTGGTGCCTCGTGCACGCGACCCACATGAACGCTGCCGAAACCCACGCGGCTGCGGCCAACGGCGCGACCGTCGGCGTGTGCCCGAGCACCGAAGCAAACCTGGGTGACGGCGTGTTCGATGCCGTCGGCTGGGCCGCTGCGAATGGCCACTGGGGCATCGGCTCCGACAGCCACGCCGGCGTCGACGCGGCCGAAGAGCTGCGGCTGCTCGAATACGCGCAGCGCCTCACCCGCCAACAACGCAACGTGCTCGCGAGCGCACGTCACCCGCAGATCGCCGACCAACTCTGGCTCGCCAGCGCAAGCGGCGGCGCGCGCGCCAGCGGCCGACCCGTCGGCGCGCTCGCGGTCGGCGCGCAGGCCGACTTCGTCGTGCTCGACACGTCACAAGCACTCGCCGGGCTGAGCCCATCGCAGGTGCTCGCGAACCACGTGTTCGCGAGCCACGGCCGAAACACGGTGCGCGACGTGTGGGTCGCCGGCCAGCAGCGCATCATCAAAGGAGAGCATGCGCTCGAAGGCCCGGCCTGCGAACGTTTTGTCGCCGCGCGAAGCCAACTGCTGCGCGAGGTCTGAGACGCCATGCTGAACACCCACCTTCCCCACATCGACCTGCTCATCCGCAACGCGCGCGTGGTCACCTGCAGCGACGACGCCTGCGCCGTCTCGGCGGCCGGCATCGTCGCCATCACGAACGGCCGCATCGTCGGCGTCGGCCGCGCCGACCAGCTGAACACGGCCGTTCCGGTGCGCGCCGAGCTCGACGCCGAAGGCGCGCTGCTCACCCCCGGCCTGATCGACTGCCACACCCACCTCGTCTACGCCGGCGACCGCGCGCGCGAGTTCGAGATGCGCTTGCAGGGCGCGAGCTACGAAGACATCGCCAAGGCCGGCGGCGGCATTCTCTCCACGCTGCGCCAGACGCGCGAGGCGCAGGGCGCCGACCTGCTCGCCCAATCGGCGCGCCGCCTGCGCAGCCTGATGCAGCACGGCGTCACCACGGTCGAGATCAAGTCGGGCTACGGGCTGTCGCAGAAGGCCGAGCTGAAGTGCCTGCACGTGGCGCGCGAACTCGGCGAGCACTTCCCCGTCGACGTGCGCACCACGCTGCTCGCCGCGCACGCCGTGCCGCCGGAATTCACCGGCCGCCCCGATGCCTACATCGACGAGATCGTCGAACACATCCTGCCCGAGGCAGCACGGCTGAAGCTCGCCGATGCGGTCGACGCGTTCTGCGAGACCATCGGCTTCACACCAGCGCAGACGCGGCGGGTGTTCGAAGCGGCGCGCGCCCAAGGCCTGCCAGTCAAGCTGCACGCCGAGCAGTTGTCGAATCAGGGTGGCGCGGCGCTCGCGGCCGAGTTCGGCGCCCTGTCGGCCGACCACCTGGAACACCTCGACGAAGCCGGCGTGATCGCGATGGCGCGTGCCGGCACCGTCGCTGTGATGCTGCCCGGCGCGTTTTATTTCCTGCGCGACACCACGGTGCCGCCGATCGCGCTGCTGCGCCGCCACGGCGTACCGATGGCCGTGTCGACCGACTGCAACCCCGGCACCAGCCCCGGCACGCACCTGCCGCTGATGATGAACATGGCCTGCACGCTGTTCCGGCTGACGCCCGCCGAGGCGCTGCTGGGCGTCACGCGCCACGCGGCGCGCGCTTTGGGTTTGCAGGCGACCCATGGCACCGTCGAAGTCGGCAAGCAGGCCGACCTGTGCCTGTGGGATGTCGATCACCCGGCCGAGCTGTCGTATGCGATCGGTGCGAGCCCGCTGCGCGCGCGCATCCACCGCGGCGTACAGACGGCGCTGCACTGAAGCGCCCGTCGCGCGCTCAGCCGGCGCGCGCTTTCAACACCGCGTCGAGCATGCCCTTCAACAGCGGCTGCACCTGCGCCGCCAGGTCGGGCCGGTAAGCGAACGGCGCCGTCTCGTTCATGTAGGTGCTCTGGCACATCTCGAGCTGCAGCGCGTGCACGCCGTTCTTCGGTGCGCCGTAGTGGCGCGTGATGTGGCCGCCCTTGAAGCGGCCGTTGCTCACGTGGGTGAACGCCGACTGCTGCCCGAGCACCGCTTCGACCGCCGCTTGCAGATGCGGCGAACAGGACCGCCCGTCGGCCGTGCCCAGGTTCATGTCGGGCAGCTTGCCGTCGAAGAAGCGCGGCAGCCGGCTCGCGATGGAATGCGCGTCCCAGAGCACGACCGAGCCGTGCGCGGCGCGCAGCCGGTCGAGCTCGGCGCGCAGCGCGTCGTGGTACGGCTGCCAATAGCGCCCCCGGCGCTCTTCGGCCTCGGCCGCCACCGGCGCCTGGCCGGGCCGGTACAGCGGTTCCTTGCGGAAGGTGTCGAGCGGCAGCAACCCGGTCACGTCCTGCCCCGGGTACAGGCTGCTACCTTCGGGCGGGCGGTTGAGGTCGATCACGTGGCGGGCAAGGCGGGCGCTCAGCAGGCTCGCGCCCATCGTCTTCGCAAAGTCGTAGAGCTGCGGCAAGTGCCAGTCCACGTCGGCGAGCTGCAGCGCCTCGGGTGTCATGCGGGCAGCCAGCGCCTCGGGGATCTGCGTGCCGGCGTGCGGGAACGACACCAGCAGGGGCAAGGTACCACGGTGCAGCGAATACAGCGTCGAATCCATGGGCGGCGGGCTCCGAAGTGGTCTAGACAAGTCAGGGCCAAAGTGTAGACTCCGGCACGCGCCTTGCATCAGGCAACGCACCCCACCCACGCCCAGGAGAGATGATGATCTTCAAGCTTGCCAAGCTCGCCGCCCTTGCCGGCCTGATCGCCGCTGCCGCGCCCGCTTTCGCCCAGGACACCAAGGTCACGATCGCGATGTCGGGCTGGACCGGCTTCGCGCCGCTGACGCTCGCCAACGAAGCCGGCCTGTTCAAGAAGTTCGGGCTCGACGTGTCGATCAAGAAGATCCCGCAGAAAGACCGCCACCTCGCCATCGCCTCCGGCGACGTGCAGTGCGCCGCCACCACCGTCGAAACCTGGGTCGTCTGGAACGCCAACGGCGTGGCCACCACGCAGATCTTCCAGCTCGACAAGAGCTACGGCGCCGACGGCATGGTCACGCGCAACAGCACCGCGAAGATCGCCGACCTGAAGGGCAAGACCGTCGCCGCGTCGGCCCCCGGCACCGCACCGTACTTCACGCTGGCCTGGATGCTGAAGAAGAACGGCCTGTCGGTGAAAGACGTGAAGGTCGTGACGCTCGAGCCGCAGGCGGCCGCCAACGCCTTCGTCGCCAATGCCGGCGACCTCGACGCGGCGATGACGTACGAGCCGTATCTGTCGACCGTGCGCGCCAAGCCCGAAGCCGGCAAGATCATCGCGACCACGCTCGACTACCCGATGATCATGGACACCTTCGGCTGCACGCCGAAGTTCCTGCAAGAAAACCCGAAGGCCGCCAAGGCGCTGGCCGACGGTTACTTCGCCGCGCTCGACATGATCAAGAGCGACCCGAAGAAGTCGTTCGAGATCATGGGCGCCGACGTGAAGCAAACGGGTGAGGCGTTCGAGAAATCGCAGGCCTACCTGCGCTGGCAAGACAAGGCCGCGAACCAGAAGTTCTTTGCCGGCGAACACGCCGCGTTCAGCAAGGAAGCGGCTGACCTGCTGCTCGAAATCGGCAGCATCAAGGCGCTACCCGACATGAAGGCGCTGGCCGACACCAGCTTCATCAAGTAAAGACGGCGGCGCTCGTTTGAAGCCGCTGCGCGAGGTCAGCCCGGGCCAACGAACGGCTCTGGGCATCCTCTTCTTCGTGCTCTTCTTCACCGTGTGGGGCGTGGCCACGCTCGGCGGCTTCGTGCCGAAGACCTTTCTGGCCGACCCGATCATGATGTTCAAGTCAGGCTGGGTGCTGCTCACCGAGCAGGGCTTCGCGAAGGACATCGGCTACACGATCTGGCGCGTGCTCGGTGGCTTCATCCTCGCGGCCCTCATCGCCGTGCCGCTGGGTGTAGCGATGGGCGCGTACAAGGGCATCGAAGCCTTCTTCGAACCCTTCGTGTCGTTCGCGCGCTACCTGCCGGCCTCGGCCTTCATTCCGCTCTTGATCCTGTGGGCCGGCATCGGCGAAGCGCAGAAACTCTGGCTGATCTTCATCGGCTCGTTCTTCCAGCTGGTGCTGATGATCGCGATGCAGGTAGGCGGCACACGGCGTGACCTGGTCGAGGCCGCCTACACGCTCGGCGCCACCGACTTCGGCATCGTCAAGCGGGTGTTGATCCCGGCCGCCGCGCCGCAGATCGCCGAGACGCTGCGCCTCGTGCTCGGCTGGGCCTGGACGTACGTGATCGTGGCCGAACTGATCGGCGCCAGCGAAGGCATCGGCCACATGATCACCGACAGCCAGGCCTTGCTCGCGACCGATCAGATCATCTTCGGCATCATCACGATCGGCGTGATCGGGCTCGTCTCCGACGTGGCGTTCAAACGCGCGAACCGCGCGATGTTCCGCTGGGCGGCGCTGTGAGCCAACTGTCCATCCAAGGCGTGGGGCGCACGTTCCCCGGCGTGAACCGCGGCGCGCCGACGCTGGCCTTGCAGCCCACGAGTCTTGAAGTCGCGAACAACGACTTCATCACCATCCTCGGCCCGTCGGGCTGTGGCAAGTCGACGCTTCTGCGCATCGTCGCCGGCCTCGACACACCGACGGTCGGCCAGGTCTTGCTCGATGGGCAACGTGTCACCGGCCCGGGCGCCGACCGCGGCATGGTGTTCCAGAGCTACACGCTTTTCCCGTGGCTCACGGTGCGCGAGAACATCTGCTTCGGGCTGCGCGAGAAGGGCATGCTGCCGGCCGCGCAGGCCGAGATCGCACAGCGATTCATCGCCGAGGTCGGTCTCAACGGCTTCGAGTCGCACTTCCCGAAGCAGCTGTCAGGCGGCATGCAGCAACGCGTCGCACTGGCCCGCGCCCTGGCCAACGACCCCAAGATCCTGCTGCTCGACGAACCCTTCGGCGCGCTCGACAACCAGACTCGCGCCCTCATGCAGGAGCTGCTGCTGTCGATCTGGGAGCTGCACAAGAAGACCGTGCTGTTCGTGACGCACGACATCGACGAAGCGATCTTCATGGCCAACCGATGCGCTGTTTTCAGCGCGCGCCCCGGGCGCATCAAGAACGAACTCGCGATCGACCTGCCTTACCCGCGCCACTACACCGTGAAGACGACGCCGCGCTTTTCGGAGCTGAAGGCGATCGTCACCGAAGACATTCGCGTCGAGAGCCTCAAAGCGGTGTTGATGGAGCACTGAGGCGCGAGGTCACGCCGGCATGGGAACGCCTTGTTCGACGAGCGCGGTAGCGGCTTCGATGTCCGGCGCCATCAAACGATCGACACTGAGGCGACCAACTTGCGCACGCAAGCGCGCGTGCAGCGCCTCAATGGCATCCGACGACTTCAGCGGCCGGTGAAACTCCAGCGCCTGCGCGGCGCACAGCCACTCGATGCCGACCACGCCGGCGGTGTTGTCGAGCATCGTGTGCAGGCGCCGCGCGGCGAAGGTCGCCATCGAGACATGGTCTTCCTGGTTCGCCGAGGTCGGCAACGAGTCGACGCTCGCCGGGTGCGCGAGCGACTTGTTCTCGGACGCGAGCGCCGCCGAGGTCACCTGCGCGATCATGAAACCCGAATTGAGCCCGCCGTGTTCGACCAGGAACGCCGGCAGGCCCGAGAGCACGGGGTCCATCAGCATGGCGGTGCGGCGCTCGGCCAGCGCGCCGATCTCGGCGATGGCCAGCGCCAGGTTGTCGGCCGCGAACGCGACCGGCTCGGCGTGGAAGTTGCCCCCCGACAAGGCCTGCAGCGTGTCGGCGAAGACGAGCGGGTTGTCGGACACGCCGTTGGCTTCGATCAGCAGGATCTTCCACGCGTGCTCGATCTGGTCGAGACAGGCGCCCATCACCTGCGGTTGGCAGCGCAAGCAGTACGGGTCTTGCACACGGTCACAGTCGAGATGCGACACGCGCAGCGCGCTGCCCGAGAGCCACGCGCGGTAGCGGCCGGCCACATCGCGCTGGCCGACCTGCCCGCGGGCGGCGTGGATGCGGTCGTCGAAGGGGGTGTCGGAGCCTTTCGCCGCATCGACCGTCATCGCGCCGATGGCCACAGCCGCATCGAAAACACGGCCGAGGCGCTGCGCGGCGTGGATCGCCAGCGCCGTCGAGGCTTGCGTGCCGTTGAGCAGCGCCAGGCCCTCCTTGGGGCCGAGCTCGATCGCACTCAGCCCCGCGTGCGACAGCGCCTGTGCGGCCGGAACGCGCACGCCGTCGACGAAGCCGTCACCCACGCCGATCAGCAGCGCGCTCATGTGCGCCAATGGCGCGAGGTCGCCCGACGCGCCGACCGAGCCCTTTTCGGGCACGACCGGCAGCACGTCGGCGTTCAACAAGGCCAGCAGCGCGTCGATGACCTGCGGCCGCACGCCCGACACGCCATGCGCCAGGCTCGCCGCCTTCAGCAGCAGCATCAAGCGCACGACCGGCGCGCTCATCGCCTTGCCCACACCGGCGCAGTGCGACAGCACCAGGTTCTTCTGCAGTTGCGCCAGGTCTGCATCGGCGATGCGCGTCTGCGCCAGCTTGCCGAAGCCGGTGTTGATGCCGTAGACCGGTGCGTTGCGCGCGACCAGCTCGCGCACCGCGGACACGCTGGCCTCGATGGCCGGGCGCGCCGACGCGGCGATCGACCAGTGCGCACCACCGGCGGCGGCCTGTTCGAGCAACGCCCTGTCGAGCTGCCCCGGGGTGATGGTGTGCTGCGGAGTGGTCATCGAACGCGCCCTGAAGTGGTCTAGACAACTTTAGCATGCACGTGACTAGAATGGACCGATGAAAGCAGCGCGCACTTTGCCCTACGCCACCGTGAAGGCGTCGCTGCGCGAGCGCATCGCACGTGGCGGCTGGCAGCCGGGCGTGCGGCTGCCGTCGGAGCGTGAGCTGGTGCAGGAATTCGGCTGCGCCCGCATGACGGTGCACCGCGCGCTGCGCGAGCTGGAAGAAGAAGGCCTGATCGAACGCCGTCAGGGTTCGGGCTCGTTCGTCGCCGAGCTGCACCCGATCTCCAACCTGCTGCGGGTGCGCGACATCGCCGAAGAAATCCGCGAGCGTGGCCACGCCCACAGCACCCGCGTCCTCGGCGTCGCGCGCGAGAAGGCCGACGCCGCCACGGCCGCGGCGATGCGCCTGCCCAAAGGCACGGCCGTGGTCCATGTGCGGCTGGTGCATTCCGAAAGCGGCGTGCCGATCCAGCTCGAAGACCGGCACGTGAACCCGGTGCTCGCGCCCGACCTGCTGAACTGCGATTTCACCCAGGTCACGCCCTCGCACGTGCTGTTCGAACACGCGCCGCTGACCGAAGCGGAGCAGGTGGTCGAAGCGGTGCTGGCGACGAAGGAACAGGCGCAGTTGCTCGACGTGGCCGAGGGCAGCGCGCTGCTGATGGTGTCGCGCCGCACCGTGTCGCAGGGCGCGGTCGCGTCGATCGCGCGGCTCTACCACCCCGGCGCGCGCTACCGGCTGATCGGGCAGTTCTCGGTATGAGCACAATGGCGGACGCACCTCACTGAAAGCCACCATGCCGCCGAACCCCCTGCCCACGAACGCCGCCCGCGCGCATGACCTCACCGACGCCGAATTCGCCGAGCTCGACGACCTGCTCGCCGCCACGCCCGAGCCGCTGGAGCCGCTCGACGCGGTGATGCTCGACGGTTACCTGTGCGGCGTGATCGTGCAGCCGGTCCTGCTCGAATCGGCCACTTGGCTCGCCCACGTGTTCGACTTCGACGGCACGCCGCTGCCCGACGAGGTCGATGCGACCTGGCTCGCCCGCACCACTGCATTGATCCTGCGCCGCCACGCGGCCCTGAACCGGGCGATCGAAGAAGACGGCTGGTTCGACCCATTGGTCCTGGAGTTCGACGACGAACACCCGCGTGAGCCGGTGCCCGAAGGCGAGGTCGACCCGATGGCCGGCCTGAGCCCCATCTCGCAATCGTTGATGCCGTGGGCCGCGGGCTTCCAGCACGCGACCGTCGTGTTCCCCGACCTCGCCGAGATGCCCGACGACGCGGTGATGGCCGCGCTGGCCCGCATCTACCGCCACCTGCCGGCCGAAACGCGGGAAGAGATCGAGGTCGTGGCCACGCTCGACCGCGAGCACCCGCTCGCGACACTCGAAGACGCGATGGAAGACATGGTCGTTGCGATCGCCGACCTGCAGGACCTGACGCGCGAGCAGCGCTACAAGGTCGAAACCGTGAAGCGCGAAACGCCCAAGGTCGGCCGCAACGATCCGTGCCCTTGCGGCAGCGGAAAAAAGTTCAAGCAGTGCCACGGAACCACGTGATCCTTGCGCCTTCAACTTCTCTCTGACCTGCACCTCGAGACCGAGGTCTACGAGCCTGAGCCAGCCTCGGACGCCGAGTTGCTGGTCTTGGCCGGCGACATCGACAGCAGCTGGGCCGCGCTCGAGAAATTTCGCGGCTGGCCGGTTCCGGTGTTGATGATCGCCGGCAACCACGAGTTCGACGAACGCGAGATCACGCAGGCCTGGCCGGCCTTGCGCGAGCGCTGCGCGGGTCTGTCGATCACCCTGCTCGAATGCGAACGCCTCGTGCTCACCGACCGCGAAGGCAAGCGCATCCGCTTCGTCGGCACCACACGCTGGTCCGACTTCGACCTGTTCGGTGCCAAACAGCGTGAACGTGCGATGCGCGCTGCCGGTTACTTCGTGAAGATCATGCGCGCCACACGCCACGGCGCGGTGCTCGACGCGGCCGGCGTGCGCGAAGAATCACTCGCCTGCCGCGCCTGGCTGGAAGCCGAGCTGAAGCAGCCGAAGAGCGGCTGGGACACGACCGTCGTCGTCACCCACTTCGCACCGAGCTTCAAGAGCGCCGACCCGCGTTACGGCGCGCAGCCCGGCACCGCGAGCTTCTGCAACGCCGACGACGACCTGCTGGCCCGGGCCGACCTGTGGATTCACGGCCATCTGCACTGCCAGCACGACTACCTCGTGCCGCACACGGGCGGGCAGACGCGCGTAGTGTGCAACTCGCGGGGGCACGCGCACAAGGATGAACCGGAAGGGCACCAGCCGCAGCTGGTCTTGCAGGTTTGATTCGCGGCGTCAGGCGGCTTGCGCCGTGGCGTGGCCACGGGCGGCCTTCGCGGGCGCGGCCAAGGCGGCCAGCCCCTGGAAACACGTCACCAGCAGCATCTCGATGATCTGATCGTTGCTGTAGTTGCCGCCGGCCTTGAGCAAACCCAATACCGGGTCGCAGGCGCGCGCGAAGATCGTGTAGAGCACCAATTCCGGCGGCAAGGCGGCGTTCAGGCTGCCGCTCTTCTGGCCCGCCGTGATCCACTCACCGAGCAGGTCGCTGACCTGCATCAGGCGGTCGAGATACGCCTTGTTGCCCATCAGCGCGCCGCGCAGCGCGGAGTTCTGCGCCGGCAGGGAAGGCATCTCGCCAGCGAGCTGCACCTGCATGGTCCAGCGCGTCGCGGCCTTGAGCTGTTCGAGCGGCGTGGCGCGGGCATCGGCCTGCTGGGCTTCGAGCTGCGCCAAGGCGCGGTCGAGCACCCGGATCATCGCGGCGGCCGCCAGCTCTTCCTTCGAGGCGAAGTGTTTGTACAGGCTCGCCTTGGCGATGCCGACATCGGCCGCGACCTCGTCGACCGTCATCACGTCGAAGCCTTTTTCGGCCAGCAAGCGGTTCACCGAAACGAGGATCGCCTCCTCGCGTGCGCGCAACACCTGTTCCCGGAATGAAACCCTGCCCATCGGGCAAGTGTAAACCGCCGCGCAAACATCTGTACGACTCGGTCGAACAGAAACCGTTCGGTATTAATAATGACCGTGCGGTTGCTATGGAATACCGAGTAGTTCACATTCTGCACTTCGCCAAGCGTGATCCACATCACACGGCGCAGCCCGCGCCCCTCTTCAACCGACTTGTTCCAGGAGACCCGATCATGTTGTTTTGGCTGAAAAGACTCGCTGCCGTTTCGACGGTGGCCTTCCTGGCGGCTTGTGGCGGCAGTGACGACGACGTGGCTCCCGCACCCGCGCCGCTGAAGAACATCGTCGAAACGGCGCAGGCCGACCCCGACTTCAGCATCCTGGTCGAGGCAGTCGTCGCCGCCGACCTGGCCACCACGCTCTCGGCACCCGGCGGCACGCTGACCGTGTTCGCGCCGACCAACGCCGCGTTCGCCGCCTTGCTCACCGAACTCGGCGTGACCAAGGCCCAGTTGCTCGCCGACAAGCCGCTGCTGACCGCCGTGCTCACGTACCACGTGCTGCCGACGCGTGTGTTCAAGGCGGGCGTGCCGCTGGGCGCGCCGATCACCACCGTCGAAGGCGGTTATTTCAAGATCGACGAGGTCGGCAGCGCGCTCGTGATCACCGACGGCCGCAACCGCACGTCGAACATCACCGCCACCGACATCAAGGCCAACAACGGGATCATCCACGTCGTCGACAAGGTGCTGCTGCCGGCCGACAAGAACATCGTGCAGACCGCGCAGGCCTTGCCCGACTTCAGCATCCTGGTGGAAGCGGTGGTGGCGGCCAACCTCGTCGACACGCTCAGCGGTACTGGCCCGTTCACGGTGTTCGCGCCGACCAACGCGGCTTTCGCGTCGCTGCTGGCCGAACTCGGAGTGACCAAGGCGCAGCTGCTCGCCGACACCGCGCTGCTGACCAAGGTGTTGACGTACCACGTCGTACCCGGCCTGGTGCTGAAGGCCGACGTGCCGGTGGGCACCGCCATCACCACCGTGCAGGGCGAAACCTTCACGGTGAGCGCGGCACTCGCCATCACCGACCGGCGCGCCCGCGTTTCCAACATCGTCGCGACCGACGTACTCACCGCCAACGGCGTGATTCACGTCGTCGACAAGGTGATCCTGCCGGCGCCCTGATTTCCGATCCCTGTTCCACCCTCAACCCCCCACTGGAGTTCACCATGAAGAAGCTGTTCGTTGTTTCCGCCCTCGCCCTGGCCGCGCTCTCTGCGCAAGCCAAGGACATCGTCGACACCGCCGTCGGCGCCGGCACTTTCAAGACCCTGGCTGCCGCGCTGCAAGCCGCCGGTCTGGTCGACACCTTGAAGGGCAAAGGCCCGTTCACGGTCTTCGCGCCGACCGACGCCGCCTTCGCCAAAATCCCGAAGGCCGACCTCGACGCGCTGCTGGCCGACAAGGCCAAGCTGACCGCCGTGCTGACGTACCACGTCGTCGCCGGCAAGGTGATGGCCAAGGACGTGAAGGCCGGCAAGGTCAAGACCGTTCAGGGTTCGGAGCTGACCATCGCCACCGCCGGTGGCGTGATGGTCGACAACGCCAAGGTCACCGCCACCGACATCGTGGCCGACAACGGCGTGATCCACGTCATCGACACGGTCGTGATCCCCAAGTAAGGGTGCGGTACCGCTGCGCGGCTCACGAGGCCGCGCGGCGCTGGACGAAGGGCGCCGCCGTGTCGGGGCGCCCTTTTCCTATGCGTCGATCACTGAGCCACGTATTTGTTGCCGTTGGCCTTGAAGCGCGCGACCGACTTCTTCAGATCGGTGTATTCCTCGCAAGGCAGCTTGCACACCTTGTCGAGCGCCGCCAGCCGCTCTTCGGCCTTCGGCAGGTTGCCCGTCATCAGGTACAGCTCGCCCGAGTACTCGAGCGCGCCACGGTGCGCAGGGTCGATGCGCAAAGCCTCGTTGTAATACTTCTCGGCCGCAGCGTAGTCGGGCGTCTTGGCCTTGCGCTGGCTGTAGCCCATCAGGTTGTTCCAGTCGGCGCTGCTGGTGTCGTTGACCTTCTTCAGCTCGTCGATGGCGGCCGGCCAGTTCTTCGCGGCGATCTGGCTGCGCGCGGCCGCGAGCTTGTCGGCGGCAGGCGCAGGGCTCGACGTGTCGGCAGCGTGCAGGGTGAGCCCCGACAGCGCCAGCGCCAGGCCGGCGCTGATGTTGCAAAGGCGGCGGGAGAGGTTTTGCATGACGGTCACTCGATGGCCTGGCACAAATGCCGAGCGCGAGCATACGGCTTTCGTTGCGCCGGGTCAGTAGAATCGCGCCCCCGCCTCTTCGCCCGCACGGCTTCAAAGCGCCGTCCCCACACCATGTATTGCGCCATCGACTTCGGCACCTCGAACTCGGCCATCGCCGTGCCCGACGGTGCCGCCGGCATGCGGCTCGTCGAGCTCGAGCCCGGCCACACGACGATGCCGACCGCCGTGTTCTATTTTGTCGACGGCCCCGAACTCGACGGGCCGCCGCGCGCTTTCGGCCGCGCCGCCGTGGCGGCCTATGTGGACGGCCTGGACGGCCGCCTGATGCGCTCGATGAAGAGCATCCTCGGCAGCAGCCTGATCGAGCAGACCACCGACGTGGGCGGCGGCCGCGGCGTGAAATACCTCGACATCGTCGCCGGTTACCTCAAGCACCTGAAGACCAGCGCCGAAGCGCAGGCCAAGGCACCGATCAAACGCGCGATGCTCGGCCGCCCGGTGTTCTTCGTCGACGACGACCCGGTACGCGACGCGCAGGCCCAGGCCGCGCTGGAAACGGCGGCTGCGCTGGTCGGCTTCGACGAAGTGCACTTCCAGTACGAGCCGATCGCCGCGGCCTTCGACTACGAGAGCAGCATCGACACCGAGCAGGTCGTGCTGGTCGCCGACATCGGCGGTGGCACCTCCGACTTTTCGGTCGTGCGCGTCGGCCCCGAGCGTGCGAAGCGGCTCGAACGCAAGAGCGACATCCTCGCCAACCACGGCGTGCACATCGCCGGCACCGACTTCGACCGGCGCGTCGAGCTCGCCGCGATCCTGCCCGAGTACGGCTTCGGTGCCTACGGCCCGGTGATCGCCGGCGCGCCGGCGCGCGAGGTGCCGAGCGGCGTGTACTTCGACCTGGCGACCTGGCACCTGATCAACACCGTCTACAGCCCCGGCCGCGTGGCCGAGCTGCGCGCGATGCGCCTGAACTACGCCAACCCGGCGCACCACGAACGGCTGATGGTCGTGGTCGAAGAGCGCCTCGGCCACGAACTGGCCGCGCGCGCCGAGCAGGCCAAGATCGACGTGGCCGATGGCGGCGCCACGCGCATCGACCTGAGCCACACCGAGCGTGCGCTGGGCGTGGACCTGAGCGAAGCGCAGGCGGTGCAGGCGCTCGACGCCGACATCGACCGCATCGTCGCCGCGGCGCGCGAGGCGGTGGCGCGAGCCGGGCTGCAGCCGGCGCAGATCGATGCGCTCTACTTCACCGGCGGCTCGACCGGCCTGCGTTTGCTGGCGAGCCGTCTGGCCGCGGCCTTCCCGTCGGCGCGCGCGATGCGCGGCGACCGCTTCGCCAGCGTGGCGACCGGCCTCGGCCTCTACGCGCGGCGCTGGTTCGAGCGTTAGAGCACGGCGGCGATTGCCACCGCGGTCGCTTCGACGTTCGACGAGTTCAGGCCGGCCACGCAGATGCGCCCGGAACGCACCATGTAAAGCGCGTGTTCTTCGCGCAGCGTGTCGACTTGCGCAGCGGTGAGGCCGGTGTAGCTGAACATGCCACGCTGGGTCAGGAAGTATTCGAAGTCGCGGCCGGGCACCTTGGCCTTCAGCACCGCGTAGAGCTGCTTGCGCATCGCCAGGATGCGCTCGCGCATCGCACCGAGTTCGGTTTCCCATTCGCGCCGCAACTCGGGGTCGCTGAGCACCGTCGCAACGAGTTGGCCGCCGTGGATCGGCGGGCTCGAGTAGTTGCGGCGCACCGTGAACTTCATCTGGCCGAGCACGTTGACGGCCTGCGCGGCGTCTGGGCACACGACGCTGAGCGCGCCGCAGCGTTCGCCGTAGACGCTCATGCTCTTAGAGAACGAATTGGCGATGAAGAAGCTCACGCCGGCACTGGCCAGGGCGCGCACCGCGAACGCGTCGGCTTCGATGCCGTCGCCGAAGCCTTGATACGCCAGGTCGAGGTACGGGATCAACTCGCGCTCGCGCAGCACCGGGATCAGCGTGTCCCACTGCACACGTGTCAGGTCCACGCCGGTCGGGTTGTGGCAGCAGGCGTGCAGCAGCACCACGCTTTTGGCCGGCAGGCCTCGCAGCGCGGCCAGCATCGCGTCGAAGTTCAGGCCGCCGGTCGCGGCGTCGTAGTACGGGTAGGTGTTGACCGTCAGGCCCGCGCCTTCGAACATCGAACGGTGGTTGTCCCAGGTCGGGTCGCTGACCCAGACCTGGCTGCCGGGAAAGTAGCGCGCGATGAAATCGGCGCCCACTTTCAACCCGCCGCTGGAGCCGACCGACTGGATCGTCGCCACCCGGTTCGACGTGACCGCCTCGTGCCCGGCGCCGAACAGCAGCTGCTGCACTGCGCTGCGAAAGTTCGCCGCGCCTTCAATCGGCAGGTAGGGCTTGGGCCCGCCCTTGGCCACCACCAGCGCTTCGGCACGTTTCACCGAGCTCATCACCGGAATGCGCCCGGCGTCGTCGAAGTAGATGCCGATCGACAGGTTGATCTTGTTCGGCCGCGGGTCTTTCTGGAAGTCTTCGTTCAGGCTCAGGATCGGGTCGCCGGCGAACGGGGGAATGTGCTTGAACATGAGGGTCTCGTGAAAAGGTCAGGCCGCGAGCGCGACTTCGATGTCTTTGGTGATCGACTCGGGCTTGTCGGTCGGTGCATAACGTTTGATCACCTTGCCGTCCTTGCCGACCAGGAACTTGGTGAAGTTCCACTTGATGCCGGTGGAGCCGAGCAGGCCCGGCGCTTCCTTGGTCAGCCACTTGAAGAGCGGGTGGGCCTGCGCGCCGTTGACCTCGACCTTTTCCATCATCGGGAAACTCACACCGTAGTTCATTTCGCAGAACGACGCGATCTCGTCGTTGCTGCCCGGGTCCTGGTTGCCGAACTCGTTGCTCGGGAAACCCAGCACCACCAGGCCCTTGTCGCGGTAGGTTTTCCAGAGCGTTTCCAGGCCGCCGAACTGTGGCGTGAAGCCGCAGGCGCTGGCGGTGTTGACGATCAGCAGCACCTTGCCCCGCTGGGTCGCCAGGCTCGCGGTCTTGCCTTCGATCGACAAGGCCTCGAAGTCGTAGACGCTGGTGGGGGCGGGTTTGGAAGCCATGGCTGTCTCGTCGGAGTCGCGGGGATGTGCAATCCTAACGCCGGGCGTGTGCCCCCAAAAGCCGTGTTCTTGACGCGGCCGCGGCCAGCGCTGAACATGCGCCGGCGCCCCTCAAACCCCATGCCTGCCGACACCCTGCCCCCCTACCAGGTTGCCCTCGAAGGCTTCAGTGCCTTCGAGCGTGCGGCGATGGCGTCATTCTTCAGGCTCGCCGATCGGCGCTTGACGAACTATGCGCAAGCGCCGAGCCTGGCCCGCTGTGACCTGGTGGTGGCCGACGCCGACCTGCCCGACGTGCTGGTGGCCGTGCTCGAAGCCGGGCGCTTCGACGACACCGTCTTCGTCGGCGCCCACCCGCCACCCGGCAGTCTGGGCTGCCTGCCCCGGCCGGTCGACCCGGTCCAGGTCGTCGTTGAACTCGACGCGCTGGTTGCGCTGCGTCACCACCCCGAAGCCGCGCCCGACAGCGGTCCCATGTCCCTGTTACCGGAAGAAGACATCTTGCCCGACGACCTCGATCTCGACCTCTCCCTGGCCGCCGGCCCCGATGCCCCGATGAAACGCGGCCGCGCGCGCGTGCCGACCACCACCCAGTTCAGCGGCGGCGGGCGCGAGGTGCTCGTCGTCGACGACAGCGGCATCGCGCGCAAGTTCCTGAAGCAGCGCCTGGAGCAGCTCGGCTACCGCGTGCAGCAGGCGAACGACGGCGAGAGTGCGCTCGAGATGGTCACGCACCACGCCTTCACGCTGGTCTTCGTCGACATGGTGCTCGGGCCGCCGAACAGCGTCGACGGTTTGCAGGTCTGCCAGTTCGCAAAGCAGCGGCCGGCGTTCGGCGCCCGCAGCACACCGGCCGTGGTGGTGGTGACCGGCCAGTCGGGCTCGAGCCACCGGGTGCGTGCCTCGCTCGCCGGCTGCGACGGCTTTCTGACCAAACCGCTGATCGAAGCCGATTTCCTCGAAACGCTCGACAAGGTCGACCCGCTGTTCCGCACCGAACAGCCCACCGGTTTCGGCTGAGCGCGTCCCTGCTCAGTGCGGCTCGCGGGCCGCGAGCACCGCCGCCAGCAGGATCAGCGCACCACCCAGCAGCGCCTGCGTCGTCAGCTGCGCGCTGCCCAGCGCGAGCGCCGACGCTGAGGCGAAGACCACCTCGGTCAGCATCACGATCGCGGTCACGTTCGCAGGCAAACGCCCGGCGCCGTACTGCAGCGCCAGGTTGCCCAGGCCGAACAGCACGGCCATCACGAGCACCGGCAACACCCAGGCCAGCGCCGGCGCGGGCGGCAGGGGAACGGCGCCCTGCAAGGCCAGCGCGATCACGGCCGACACCACGGCGCCGCCGACGAACATCGCCAGCGCCCGGCCTTCTTCGGGCCGGTGCGATTCGCGCTTCAACATCACGTTGTTGAGCGCGAACGACAAACCGCCCACCAGGCCCAGCCAGTCGGCCAGCGAGCGTGGCAGCGGCAGCGCTTCCAGCCCTGCGCCGGCCGGCCACAGCACGACCGCCGCACCAGCTACGCCGAGCGCCACACGCAGTGCCGCGCTGCGCGTGATCGGCTCGTTCAGCAGCAGCCGCGCCAGCAGCACGGCCCAGACCGGCATCAGGTAGAACAGCAGGACCACGCGCACCACGTCGCCGATCACCATCGCCCAGTTGAAAGTGGCATTGGTCGTGCCGGCCGCCAGCACCAGCAGCCACAGGGCCGGCGCACGCAGCACCTGCTGCACCGCGCGCGGGCGCAGCAGCACGATCACGATCACCACCGCGGCGTAGACCAGCGCGGTGGTCCAGAGCGGGTGCAGGCCGAGCCTCTCGAAGTAGCGCAGCGGCCACCACGAGGTGCCCCAGACGAGCGCGTTCAGGCACAACGCCAGCGCGGGCAGCGTGCGCGAATAGCGGGCGGTGGGACGTTCTGTCATCGGCCGGCGCTCTGCGCCTCAACTTCGCTGCGCGAGGTCAGCCTCGGACGCAAACATTGAGCGCTTCGCGCTCAATGTTTGTCACTGCGCGCGATCGCCAGCAGGTGGTCGAGCTCTTCGCGGTACTTCACGCAGTTCGACTTGTGCCAGCGCTGCACCAGCCACATCGTGAAGGCCACCACGCCGCCGAACAAGGCGATCGCGGTGAAGGCCGACAGACCGAACTTGGTCATGCCGGTGTAGAACGCACCGAGGCCGAGGATGCAAGCCTGCTCGTTGAAGTTCTGCACCGCGATCGACCGGCCCGCACCCATCAGGTTGGCGCCGCGGTGCTGCAGCAGCGCGTTCATCGGCACCACCATGTAGCCGCCGATCGCGCCGAGCATGATCAGGAACGGCGCCGCCACCCAGGCGTTCGTGATCACGTTCAAACCGATCACCAGCAAGCCGAGCGCTATGCCGAGCGGGATCACCGTGGTGGCCTGGTCCAGCCGCATGCGCATCGACGCGACGATCGCGCCCGCCGCCGTGCCGACCACCACCACCGCGACCAGCGAGGTCGCCTGCGTGGTGGTGTAGCCGAGTGCGGCCGTGGCCCACGCGAACACGATGATGCGCAGGTTGCCAGAGACACCCCAGAACAGCGTGGTCGTGGCCAGCGAGATCTGGCCGAGCTTGTCGGTCCAGAGCCGCGCGTTGCAGCTGGAGAAGTCGCGCACCAGGCCGGCCACGCCGTGGCCGAGCGGCTGCAGCGGCGCGTCGGTGCGCGGAATGCGCAGGTTGAACAGGGCGGCGACCACGTACAGGAACACGATCACGGCGATCGCCGACTCGGGCGCGGTGTTGATGCCGGTGTCGATCATTGGCAGGTCGAAGCCCAGGAGCTGGCGCGAGACCATCGGCCCGATCAGCTGACCGCCGAGCGCGATGCCCAGGATGATCGACATGATCGTCAGGCCCTCGATCCAGCCGTTGGCCTTGACGAGCTGCGAGTTCGGCAGCAACTCGGTCAGGATGCCGTACTTGGCCGGCGAGTAGGCCGCGGCGCCGAGCCCGACGATGGCGTAAGCCACCAGCGGGTGTCCACCGAAGAGCATCAGCAGGCAACCGATGACCTTGATGCCGTTCGAATAGAACATGACCGTGCCCTTGGGCACCGCATCGGCAAAGGCCCCGAGAAAGGGCGCGAGGATCACGTAGAACAACGCGAACATCGGCCCGAGCGCCGGGATGTGCCACGACGGCGCGCTGGTCGTCTTGAGCATCTCGATCGCGGCCACGAGCAACGCGTTGTCAGCCAGCGAGCTGAAGAACTGCGCCGACATGATGGTGTAGAAACCTTTTTTCATTCTCTCCAACGGCGGCGGTTCGAGTGCGGCGTTCTATGTGTCCGCTTGTGTCTCCTGGCGGCGGCGTTATAGCACGCGCCCTCCTGGCACAGGGCGCCCGATCACCCCGGGAACGGGTGGCGGCGCGCCCGTGGCTGGCAGAATCGATCACCATGCCACGCCCTGTCGAAGCCCTGATCCACACCGACGCGCTGGCGCACAACCTGCGCCGGGCGCGCGTTGCGGCGCCCGACGCGAAGGTCTGGGCCGTCGTCAAGGCCAACGCCTACGGCCACGGCATCGAGCATGCTTTCGCGGGGCTGAAGGGCGCCGACGGCTTTGCGCTGCTCGACCTCAAGGAAGCCGAACGGGTGCGGACGCTCGGCTGGCGCGGCCCGATCCTGCTGCTCGAAGGCTGCTTCGACGCGCGCGACCTCGAAGCCTGCTCGCGCCTGAACCTGTGGCACACGGTGCACCACGAAGCGCAGATCGACATGCTGGCAGCGCACAAGACGCACACGCCGCACCAGGTGTTCCTGAAGATGAACAGCGGCATGAACCGGCTCGGTTTCCGGCCCGCCGCGTATCAACATGCGTGGCGACGCCTGAGCGGCCTGACGCAGGTCGAAAGCATCGTATTGATGACCCACCTGTCCGACGCCGACGGCGCGCGTGGCATCGCGCACCAGCTCGCCGTGTTCGAGTCCACGACACACGGCCTGCCCGGCGAACGCACCCTTGCCAACAGCGCCGCCACGCTGCGCTTCGCGGCGCAGCAGGACACGGTGCGCGGCGACTGGGTGCGCCCCGGCATCATGGTTTACGGCTCGTCGCCCGACTACCCGCAGCGCAGCATCGCCGACTGGGACCTGCAGCCAACCATGAGCCTGCGCGCGCAAGTCATCGCGGTACAGGACCTGAAAGCCGGCGAGCAGGTCGGCTACGGCAGCCGCTTCACCGCCGAGCACGACATGCGGCTCGGCGTGCTCGCCTGCGGTTATGCCGACGGTTACCCGCGCGTTGTGCCCGACGGCACGCCGGTGCTGGTGAACGACGTGCGCACGCGGCTCGTCGGGCGCGTGTCGATGGACATGATCACGGTTGACCTGAACCCGGTGCCCGACGCCGGCCTCGGCAGCATCGCCACGCTGTGGGGCACGAGCCCGGGCGGCGCGCTGTTGCCGATCGACGAGGTCGCGCTCGCGGCGGGCACCGTCGGCTACGAGCTGATGTGCGCACTGGCGCCGCGCGTCCCGACGCGCGCGGTGTGATGCTTCGATGAGCCTGCGCGACCTCAACGCGCGCACCCGCAGTCGCCTGCGTTTGCACGGCTGGGTGCTGACGCTCTGGTGCCTGGCACTCGGCATGCTGGCGAGCTGGCTGCTGCTTCACGTGCTTGGTTTGCGCTCGCCGGCGGCGCGTTATGCCAGCAGCGCCGTGTTGATGTATTCGCTCGGCCTGGTTGTCGGCACGCGTTACTGGCTCAGCCACTTCAGCGAGTCGGTGCGCGAAGAAGCGGGCGTGCTCGGCGCCGCCGATGCCGCCGAGCGCGCCCTGTTCGATGCCGAGCAGAAGAACCACAAGCCACTCGAAGGCAGCAAGAAGGCCTTCGACTGGAGCGATCTGCTCGGCGGCCTGGCCGACCTGTGCAGCTTCGAGGAGCTGTCGATCGTGCTGCTGATTCCGGCGCTGGTGCTGGCGGCGTTCGGCCTGTTGATGCTGACCGGTACCTTGCCGATGCTGCTGGTCGACGGCCTGGCGGCGCTGCTTGCCGAGATGGCGGTGCAGTTCGTGTTCGGCGCGCTGCTGGTGCGCGGCGTGATGCGTCCGAAACACCACGACGCCGCGTTCATGCACATCGTCGGCAAGACCTGGCTCGTGGGCGTGCTGCTGGTGCTGGTCAGCGCGGCGGCCGGCTGGGGTTTGACACAACTGGCCCCCGGCGCCGCGTCGATCGGTGACCTGTTCCGCAGCGCGCGGCCGTAGCAGCACGCGCCGTGCCGATTGCCATGCCGACCGTTGCGGAATCCGAAGTCGAGTTCACCGCGATCCGCGCCCAGGGCGCGGGCGGGCAGAACGTCAACAAGGTGTCGAGCGCGGTGCACCTGCGCTTCGATATTCATGCGTCTTCGCTGCCCGACGACATCAAGCAGCGCCTGCTTTCGATGAGCGACCAGCGCATCACCGCCGACGGCGTGGTCGTGATCAAGGCGCAGACCAGCCGCAGCCAGGACATGAACCGCGCCGATGCCTTGCAGCGCCTGCAGGCGCTGGTCGACAGCGTGGCCACGCCACCGAAAGCACGCCGGCCGACCAGGCCGACCTACGGCTCGAAGCAGCGCCGCCTCGAAGGCAAGAGCCAGCGTTCGGCGGTGAAGGCCGGGCGCGGCAAGGTTGGCAGCGAGTGACGCTCAGGCGCGCTTGAACATCGCCAGCAGCAAACCGGCGGCGACGAACAGGCTGCCGAAGCTGCGGTTCAGCACGCGAATTTGGCGCGGTGACCTCAGCAGGCGCAGCAGCCGCGCGGCCAGCGCCGTGTAACCCGCCATCACGACCAGGTCGGTGAACGCCAGCGTCGCGGCGATCACGCCGTATTGCGGCGCGAGGGCCTGCGACGGGTCGAGGAACTGCGGCACCACGGCGAGCAGGAACACCGTGCCTTTCGGGTTCGCGGCATTGACCATCCAGCCGCGCAGGATCAGCGCACGCGGCGACACCGCGGAAGCGTCGGTGCTTTCGCTGACCATCGGCACCGGCGGGGCGCGCCACTGCTTGACGCCCAGCCACACGAGGTAGCCCACACCCAGCCATTTGACGAGTGCGAAGCCGACGCTCGACGCCGCGATCAGCGCGCCCAGGCCGAGACCGACCACCAGCACCTGGGTCCAGATGCCCAGCACCAGCCCGAAGCTCATCACGTAACCGCGCGCGAAGCCGTGGTTCAAGCCGGCGCTCATAGCCGCCACGGCACCGGCGCCAGGCGAGAGGCTGATGGCCCAGGCGGCAGCGAAGAAAGCGAGCCAGGTCGAGAGTTCCATGGTCGGGATGCGCAATGTGTCGGGCCCGGATTATCGGTAACCGCCTTGCCGCGACAATCCGGCATGGCCAAAGACAAGTCGATCTACACCTGCACCGAATGTGGTGGCACCTCGCCGAAGTGGCTGGGCAAATGCCCGAACTGCGAGGCCTGGAACACGCTGGTCGAATCGGTGGCCGAGGGCACGCCGAAGAACCGCTACGCGACCGGCGCGCGCGGGCTGATCGCTAGCCAGCCGGTCGCCACGCTGTCGGAGATCGAAGCCAGCGACGTCGACCGCCAGCCCACCGGCATCGACGAGCTCGACCGGGTGCTCGGCGGTGGCATCGTGGCCGGTGGTGTGGTGTTGATCGGCGGCGACCCGGGCATCGGCAAGTCGACGCTGCTGCTGCAGGCGCTCGATTCACTGTCGCGCAACATGAAGACGCTGTACGTCACCGGCGAAGAAAGCGGCGCGCAGGTGGCGCTGCGCTCACGCCGGCTCGGCCTGGGTGGCTCGCAGGTGCGCGTGCTGGCCGAGATCCAGCTCGAGAAGATCAGAGCGACCATCGACCAGGAAGCGCCGGCCGTCTGCGTGATCGATTCGATCCAGACCGTCTACAGCGACCAGCTCTCGTCGGCACCCGGCTCGGTGGCGCAGGTGCGCGAGTGCGCGGCCCAGCTGACGCGGCTGGCCAAGAGCAGCGGCACCACGATCATCCTGGTCGGCCACGTCACCAAGGACGGCGCGCTGGCCGGGCCACGGGTGCTCGAGCACATCGTCGACACGGTGCTGTACTTCGAGGGCGACACCCATTCGAGCTTCCGCCTGGTGCGCGCGATCAAGAACCGCTTCGGCGCGGTCAACGAGATCGGCGTGTTCGCAATGACCGAGAAGGGCTTGAAGGGCGTGTCGAACCCGAGCGCGATCTTCCTTTCGACACACGGCGAGCCGGTGGCGGGCGCGTGTGTGTTGGTCACGCTCGAAGGCACACGCCCGCTGCTCGTGGAGATCCAGGCGCTGGTCGACTCCGGCGGGCCGAGCCCGCGGCGGCTGAGCGTCGGGATCGAGCGCGACCGGCTGGCGATGATGCTGGCGGTCTTGCACCGCCACGCCGGCATCGCCTCGAACGATCAGGACGTGTTCGTCAACGCGGTGGGCGGTGTGCGCATCAGCGAGCCGGCGGCCGACCTGGCGGTGATGCTCGCGATCCAGAGCAGCCTGCGCGGCAAGCCGCTGCCGCGTGGGTTCATCGCGTTCGGCGAAGTGGGGCTGGCCGGTGAAGTGCGGCCGGCGCCGCGCGGGCAGGAACGTTTGAAGGAAGCCGCAAAGCTCGGCTTTTCTGTCGCCGTGGTACCCAAGGCCAATGCGCCGAAAAAGCCGATCGAGGGGCTGACAATCCACGCCGTGGAACGCATCGAACAGGCGATCGATCTGGCACGGAGCCTTTAGAAAAGATGAATCCGATTTTGGGATGGGTGTTGGCCGCTGTCGCGGTGGCCGCGGGCTGGCAGGGTTACGGCTGGCCCGGCGTGGCGCTGGCCGCGAGCGTGATCGCATTCTGGCTGCTGATGCAGTTCAACCGCTCGCTGCGTGTGCTGCGCAACGCCGGCAGTGCGCCCATCGGCCACATCGACAGCGCCGTGATGCTGAACGCGAAGCTGCAAGCCGGCATGCCGATGATCAAGGTGGTGGCACTCACCAATAGCCTGGGCCAGCGTGTGTCGGAAGAGCCAGAACGCTGGGCCTGGGCCGACCCGGGCGGCTCCGAAGTCGTGCTCAGTTTCGACAAGGGCCTGTGCAAGAGCTGGGTGCTGAACCGGCCGGCCGAGGCCCCCTCCGAGTGATGCGTTTCATCGACGCCGAGACCACGCGCCGCCACCTCGGCTTCGCGCCCTTGATCGAGGCGTTGCGGCAGATGTTCAGCGCCGGTTGCGAGGTGCCGTTGCGGCACACGCACACAGTCGGCGAGGGCACGCTGCTGTTGATGCCGGCATGGCGCGCCGGGCAGCGGCTCGGCCTCAAGACGGTCACCATCTTCCCAGGCAACTCGGCCGTCGGCCAGCCCGGTCTGCACTCGACCTACCTGCTGTTCGACGCGGCTACCGGCGTGCCGCTGGCGCAGCTCGACGGCGACGAGATCACCTCGCGCCGCACGGCCGCGGCGGCGGCGCTGGCGGCATCGTTTCTCGCGCGCAGCGACGCCAGCCGGCTGCTGATCGTCGGCACCGGCCAGGTCGCGTCGCTGGTCGCCGAAGCGATGCAGGTGGTGCGGCCGATCGCTGAAGTCGTGGTGTGGAACCACCGCGCGTCTTCGGCCGAAGCACTGGCGGGCCGGCTGCGCGAACAAGGTTTCAAGGCCCGCGCCAGCACCGACCTGGCCTCGGCGGTTGGGGCTGCCGACATCGTCAGCTGCGCCACGCTGTCGACCACCGCGCTGATCCGCGGCGAGTGGTTGCAGCCCGGCACGCACCTCGACCTGATCGGCAGTTTCACGCCGGCCATGTGCGAGGCCGACGCGGCGTGCTTCGAGCGCAGCCGCGTGTTCGTGGACACGCTCGAAGCGCTCGCGAAGTCGGGCGACGTGCTGCGTGCCATCGACGCCGGCGCGTTCAAACAAGACCAGCTCGCCGGCACGCTGGCCGAGCTGTGCCGCGGCATCCTGCCCGGCCGCAATGACGCCGCGCAGATCACGCTCTTCAAGGCCGTCGGCACCGCGCTCGAAGACCTGGCCGCAGCCGAGCGGGTCTGGGATGCGGTGCAAGCCGACTCGTTATCCTTGGCGCCTGCCCCCTTCACCGACCGAGCCCCATGACTGCGACCGCGCGCGAGATCCTTCTGTACTGGGAAGACTTTCCCGCCGGCAACGTGCGCGAGTTCGGCAACATGCGGGTCACGCGCGAAGCGGTGCTCGCATTCGCGCAGCAGTTCGACACCCAACCCTTCCACATGGACGACGCGGCCGCCGAAGCCTCGCACTTCGGCCGGCTCGCCGCCAGCGGCTGGCACACCTGCTCGATGGCGATGCGCATGCTGTGCGACGACTACCTGCTGGTATCGAGCAGCATGGGCTCGCCCGGCATC
This sequence comes from Burkholderiaceae bacterium, assembly GCA_040080605.1. GTDB lineage: Bacteria > Pseudomonadota > Gammaproteobacteria > Burkholderiales > Burkholderiaceae_C > LMDS01. The sequence continues at coordinate 1,524 of JBEBIB010000024.1, read as the reverse complement.
GACAACCTGCGCTGGCTCAAGCCGGTGTACCCCGGCGACACGCTGCGCGTGCGCCTGACCGTGCTCGCCTCGCGGCCGATGGCGAGCCGCGCCACGGTCGGCCTCACGCAGTTCGGCTGGGAAGTCCTGAACCAGGACGGCAGCATCGTGCTGACGATGCAAGGCTGGAACATGTTCGGCCGCCGCGAGGCAGCGCCGGCCTGAAGCTGATGAGCGCCGGCAACGACGACAGCGAACGCACCGTCACCGGCCCGGTGAACCGCGACGGCGCGGCGTCGGAGTTCGCGCCCAGTTCGTCGATGTCGGTGCACACGCTGCCCGAAGGCACGCGCATCCGCGACTACAAGATCACCGGGCTGATCGGCGAAGGCGGTTTCGGCATCGTCTACCTCGCCTTCGACGTGTCGCTGCAGCGCCGTGTGGCGATCAAGGAATACCTGCCTTCTTCGATGGCTTCGCGCGCGAACGCGTCGATGGCGGTGGTGGTGAAGTCCACGCGCCACCAGGAAACCTTCGCGCTCGGCCTGAAGAGTTTCCTGAACGAAGCGCGTTTGCTGGCGCGCTTCGACCACCCGTCGCTGGTGAAGGTCTACCGCTTCTGGGAAGAGAACAACACCGCCTACATGGTGATGCCCTATTACGAAGGGCCGACGCTGAAGAAGGTGCTCGCCGATCTGGGCCACGCGCCAGACGAAGCCGCCCTGCGCACCTGGCTGCGCCCGCTGCTCGACGCGCTGGCGGTGATGCACGCGGCCCACTGCTTTCACCGCGACATCGCGCCCGACAACATCCTGCTCACGGCCAGCGGCCCGCTGCTGCTCGACTTCGGCGCCGCGCGGCGTGTGATCGGCGACATGACACACGCGCTCACGGTCGTGCTCAAGCCCGGCTTCGCGCCGATCGAGCAGTACGGCGAAAGCTCGGCGATGACGCAGGGCGCGTGGACCGATCTGTACGCACTGGCCAGCGTGGTCTACGCGGCGGTCACCGGGCACGCGCCGGTGTCGTCGGTCGAGCGCCTGATGGACGATCGCTTGCGGCCGTTGTCGGAGCTCGCGGCCGGGCGCTACAGCGAGCCCTTCCTGACCGCGATCGACGCGGCGCTGGCATTGCGGCCGGCCGATCGGCCACAGACCGTGGCGGCGTTCCGTGCGCTGCTCGACGGGCGCGAAGCGCAGGCGGAGCCTTCGGTCGGCTTCGCGTCGACCTTCGCCGCGTCGCTCGACTCGGCCTTGCCCGAAGCCACGCTGCCGCCGGCCCGGATCAGCGCGCCCGACATCACGCTGGACAGCGTGCCGCCGGCGCTCGCCGGAGCCGCAAAGGGTTCGGCGCGGCCGGGCCGCGGTCGGGTCTACGCGCTGCTCGGCACGGTCGGCCTGCTCGGCCTGGCGGCAGCCGGCTATTACTTCGGCGGCCAGCGTGAAACGAAGCCGGTGGCCGAGCCCGCAGTGGAAGCGGCAGCGCCGGCGGCTTCGGTTGCTGCTACAGCACCGGCGCCTGCACCCGCCCCGCCAGGCGCCCCGT
>JBEBIB010000023.1:0-85056 GCA_040080605.1 Burkholderiaceae bacterium | reverse complement strand
AACCACTGCGGCTCGTCGCAACAGCATCTGACGGCCTGCGGCGCCTCGGCTGGGTGCTTGAAGTCGGCTACAAACCGTCTGCCGCCCAGACTCCTAGCGGTAGAAGGCTTCGACCTTGCCCTTCAAGGTGAGCAGCAAGGGCTGACCCTTGCGGTCGCGGGTCTTGCCCGAAGGCACCTTGACCCAGCCTTCGCTGATGCAGTATTCCTCCACGTCGGAACGCTCCTGGCCGTTCAGGCGGATGCCGATGTCGCGTTCGAACACGGCGGCGACGTGGTGCGGGCTGCGCGGGTCGACCGAGAGGCGGTCGGGCATCGCGGGGGCGGGTTGTTCTTCGCTCATGGGCTCGTGTTTCCAGAAGGAGGTCAAGGGGTCGAGAAATGCCGGGGCGCCGGCAGCTCGCGATCCGGCATTGTCCAACGTCGGCTTCCGGTGCGCCGCGCCCGGCCGGTGGTACAACTGCGGCCGGCATTCGGCCCCGATCGGGCCACCGTGCCGCTTATCAACCCACCACCGAGAAGACCATGAGCGCAGACAAAGACCGCGGCATTCGCAGAGAAAAACAGAAGCGGGCGAAGGACAAGAAGAAGGCCGCCAAACAACAACCCCGGCCGGCCACCCCGCAGACGAAGTAAGCCGACTCAGGCACGGGCCGCGGCGGCACTCGCCGCGCCCGGGCGCTTCAGGTTCAGCAGGTTGCCGAGCAGGATCAGCACCGTGCCGAGCACGGTGAACAGGTCGACCCGCTCCGCATAGACCAGCCAGCCCGCCAGTGCCATCAGCGGCACGCGCAGGAAGTCCATCGGCACGACCGTGGTCGCTTCGGCGTGGCGCAGTGCGCGGGCCATGCAGTAGTGCGAGAAGGTGCCGCAGAACGCGATCACCAGCACCCAGCCCCAGACCGCGGCCGACGGCCAGCGCCAGGTCACCAGCGCCGGCACCACGCCGATCAGCGACTGGAACACCAGCATCCAGAAGATGATGGCCACGGCACTGTCGGTGCCCGTGAGCGACTTGGTGAGCGTCACCGACACGGCGAAACCGACCGCCGCCGCCAGCGCGATCGCCTGGCCCGGGCTCAGGCCCGCCGCCGAGGGCCGCACGATCAAGGCCACGCCGACGATTCCGAGCACGATCGCCAGCGCTTTCCAGACGTTCAAACGTTCGCCGAGGAAGCCGACCGCCAGGCACGCGGTCCAGATCGGCATCGTGAACTCGAGTGCCACCACCTGCGCCAGCGAGATCATCGTGAGCGCGACGAACCAGCCGAACTGCGCCGCGTAGTGCACGGTGTTGCGGGCGGCGTGGTGCCAGAGGCGCGCCGTCTTCATCGCGGAAAAGCCACCGCTCGCACGAACCAGCGGGTAGAGCATCACGAGCCCGATCAGCGAGCGCAGCGCCATGATCTGAAACACCGCGAGCTCGCGCGAAGCCTCGCGCCCGGCGACGGCGATCACGATCATCAGCGACAGCCAGCCGGCCATCCACGACGCGGCTTTGGGCACGGAGGGCGAAGGGTTCATCACCCGAGACTAGCCGAAGGCTCCCTATGTTGCAGGCCCGCGCTCCCTATCTTTCAGGGCGGCATAAAAAACGCCGGCTTCTAAATTGGTTGGCACGGGCCGCGCGTTCCTGCTGCGGCCGCACCGGAGTGCCAGCCATGAACGAACGTGTCTTCCATGTGTCCGGGAAAATCACCCGCAGCGACAACGGCCAGAGGGTTCCCGGCCTGCGTGTCGAAGCCCGCGAGGCCGACACGGCCGACCAGCCAGTGCTGGGCTTCGGCCTGACGAACCGCGACGGCTCGTACCACATCGACCTGCCGGCGGGCGACGCGGCCTGCTGCGACTGCCGCAAGATCTACATCACGGTGCGCGACCGCGATTGCCGGCTGGTGTACGACGGCTGTTCCGACCGGCGCTGTTGCGAACCCGGCAAGGCCTTGACGCTCGACCACAAGATCGAACCGCAGGCGCTGTGGTGGCACCTGGCCCGGCCGCTCGTGTGGGACCGCATCGACGAGCCGCTGGTGCCGGTGCGCGTGATGCAGGAGATCGAAGACGCGCTCGAGCTGTTGCGCGCCGAAGGCACGCCGCCGGAAGTCGCTTCGCTGGCGCACGCGGTCTGCGCGACGCCCGCGATCGAAGGTTTCGACCGCGTGTTGCTCGAAGCCTGGGGCACGCTGCAGGGCCAGCTCGACGCGGCGCGGCGTTACCGCGACATCCTCGACGCGCTGTGCAGCGATGCGGCCGGTTGCTGCAAACCGGCGTCGCCGTTCACCGCGGAGATCGACGAACTCTTCGCCGGCGCGTGCGACAAGCCCGTCACGCTCGAATGCCAGCCGCCTGCGCCGTGCGCACCCTGCAACGACAGCGAAGACTGTGGTGACGGCTGCGCCTGCGGTGCGCCCTTCCTCTCCGAAGACAAGGTGTTGCTGCTGCTCATCGCGGCGCTGCACCTGGCCTGTGGCGACGAGGCCGTGGCCAAACGGTATGTCGCCCTGTTGCTCGAACAGTTCTGCCGCTTCGCGACCCTCGGTGCAGTGCACGCGGCTTCGCTCAAGGCGCTGCTCGGCGACGCGGCCTCGAAAGCCCACGCGCGCGACCTGCTCGAAATGTTGTGCCGCGCATGCGGTACACCCGACCCGAAGTCGGCCTGCCACCCGCGCCACGTGCCGGGCTGCTGCGCCCCCTGCCTCGACGAGCACCTGGCGCATTGCCTGCGCGAAGCGATCGAGCAGTGGTGCCACATCCGCTGCTGGAGCGTGTGCGAGGTGCGGCCGCCGCGCGCCTGCCCGGGTGAAGAAATCCTGATCGTCGGTTGCGGCTTCGGCCACCGCACCGGCAGTGTCTCGTTCCGCGCCCAGGCGGGTGTTTCAGCACCGCCCAAGGGCCAGGTCAAGTCGTGGTGCGACGACCGCATCTCGGTCGTGGTGCCGCAGGGCGCGGGCTGCGGCCTGTCGATCGAATTGCCACCGACCACGATCGCGCTGTGCGGGCGTTTCCTCGAACTGCGGCCGACCGGTTGCATCGAGCAGGGCTTCGAGGGCACGTCGGCCGAGATCCTGCGTTTCGACATCCGCGGCCACGGCCCCGGCGAGTGCCCGCTGCAACCGGGCGAACCGCTGCGCATCCGCTGGAACACCTGCGCCGCCGACCGCGTGCGCGTCGAGTTGATCGACCTCGCCAACAACAACGTGATCGCAGCGCAGGACCCGGCTGCGCTCAGTGGCCGCTGGGACTTCACGGCGACGAACTTCACCCGCACGGTGAAGATGCGCGTGCGCATCACCGCCTTCGGCCGCTGCCAGCCGCCGCAGGTCTCGCGCCAGATCGACCTGGTGTTCCAGAAGCGCCCGAACCTGCAGGTGCAGGGCCTGGAGATCACGCAGGCGGTGCAGCACTACCGCGCCGACCAGCACCTGACCGACGCGGCCGATCGCGGCCCCGACAACAGCCTGCGCCTGGTGACCGCCAAGACCGCGTGGGTGCGAAGCTACCTGCGCAGCGGCCAGGACCCGGCCTTCGACAACGGCCAGCTCGCCGGCGTGACCGGCACGCTGCGTGTCGAGCGGCGTGTGGGCGGTGTGTGGGGAACGATCGCCAACCTGGCGCCGCAGAACGGCCCGATCACCGCCGAAGACAGCTTTGCCAGCTACGCGGCCGAGCGCGGCGACATCAACATGACGCTGAACTTCGTTGTGCCCCCTAACCTGATGAGCGGGCTGCTGCGTTTCACGGTCGACGTGCGCGGCCCGTTCGCGCCCTGCCCCGGCCATGTGGCGAGCCGCTCGACGCAGGCCGACGTGAACCTGCAGCAGACGCTGAACGCGGCCTTCATCACCATCGGCTACAACGGCCCGAACGCGGCGCGCACCGGCAACATCGTGCTGGCCGCACCGTCGCTCGCCTTCTGCCAGGCCGAGACCAGCTGGGCGATGACGACCTTCCCGGTTTCGGGCGCGCCGAACGTGCGCGCCGCCGGCACCTTCGTCACCAACACGCCGATCGACGACCCGCGCAGCTGCCCGGGCTGCTGCTCGCCGAACTGGGGGCCGCTGCTGAACCAGATCGGCGCGCTGGTGGCGCTCGACCAGGCCGCGAACCCGGGCGTGCCCTGGGTCTACTACGGGATCATCGCCAATGGCATCCCGGTCAACGTGCCGGGTTGCAGCGGCGGCGCCACCGGCGGTGTGGCCGGCCAGCCGGTGACCTACGCGCACGAGATCGGCCACCAGCTCGGCCTGCCGCACGCGCGTTGTGGCAACGCCGGCAACGGCAACCCGGCCTACCCGGTGTACGAGCCCTACGACCTGCCGGTCGACCCGCCCAACACCGCGGACTGGACGATGGCCTCGGTCGGCGAGTTCGGGCTGGACATCAACAACGGCGCGATCGCCGACCCGGCCAGCTTCGAAGACTTCATGTCGTACTGCGGGCCCCGCTGGATCTCGAAATTCACCTACGACTTCCTCACCAACATCAACGTGCTCTCGCCCGTAGTCGTGCCGAGCGGTGCGGGCGCGGCGCCACGTGTCATCGAAGACCCGACACCCGGCTTCGAGCCCGACGCGTTGCGCATCGCGCCCTTCATCATGCTGATGGGCACGATCGGCATCGACGGCGCGTTGGACGTGAGCACAGTCGCGCGCCTCGACACACGCTACCTGCGCGGCGACGGCCGGCAGACCGGCTACGTGGCCCAACACCTCGACGCCGCAGGCCGCGTGCTCGCCGAAGACGTGCTCTACGCGTACGGGTCGGAAGGTGGTTGTGGCGGCCACAACCCGCCGAAGAAGGACTGCCACTGCGACGACGACGCGAACGACCCGAAACCGGTGCCGTTCAAGGCGATGCTGCGCGACACCGCGCCCGGCGCGAGCCTGCGCATCGTCAAGCGCGGCGAGGTGCTGTGGGAACGCAAGGGCAGCGAGAAGCCACCACAACTCGGCGGCGTGAAGGCGGCGCTGGGCAAGACCGGCGACCTCACGCTGAGCTGGAAAGCCGACACCGCCGCGAACAAGGAATCGGGTGAAGTCTGGGTGCGCTGGAGCAACGACGACGGCAAGACCTGGCACGCACTCACGATCGGTCTGCGCGGGGGTTCGGCGACGATTCCCGCCGAGCAGTTGCCCTCGGGCAGCGTGCGCTTCGAACTGATGGCGCACGACGGTTTCCACACCGCACGCGCGATCACCGAAGCGGTCGTTCTGCCACCGCGCGCACCGGCGGCGTCGATCCTCTACCCGGCCGATGGAGCGCGCGTTTTCGCCGACCGGCTGATGCACCTGTGGGGCACGGCCACGAGCCACGCCGGTACGGCGATCGGAAGCGACGCGCACGAATGGTTCATCGACGACAAGCCGGTCGGGCGTGGCCACGACGTATGGATCGACAACCCCGGCGCGGGCCGGCACACACTGCGGCTGGTCGTGCGCGAAGGCGCGCTGGAAGCTGTGGTGTCGCAGGGATTCGAGGTGCTGGGCGGGGAAGCGCCGCAGATCGGGTGACACGCCACACAGCGCGCCACCCGACGCCGCTCAGCCCTTCAGCGCCGCGGCCACCGTGTCGCGCAGCGGCGTGGTCCCATGACCGATCAGCGCGCTGAGCTGGCGGCCGGCGTCGAACAGGCCACCTGCCGATGCACCGGTGTCGGAATCGGCCAGCATCGCGGCCAAGGGCTGCGGCAGGCCGAAGCCGAGCAGCGCGGCCGCGTAGTCGGCCTCGGGCAGGTTCTTGTAAACGACCGCTTGGCCCGACTGGCGCGCGATCTCGGCCGCGAATTCGGCCAGTGTGTAGGCCGTGTCGCCGGCCAGTTCGTAGACGCGCCCGGCCTGGTCGGCGCCGGTCAACACGGCGGCCGCCGCGGCGGCGTAGTCGGCACGCGCTGCCGAGGCGATGCGGCCTTCGCCGGCGCTGCCGATCACGGCGCCGTGCGCCAGGGCTGCCGGCACCGAGGCCGCGTAGTTTTCGGTGTACCAGCCGTTGCGCAGCAGCACGAAGGGCAGGCCCGAAGCCTTCAGCATCGCTTCGGTTTCCTTGTGCTCGAGCGCGAGGCCGAGCGGCGAGGTGTCGGCGTGCAGCAGGCTGGTGTAGGCGACCAGCGCCACGCCCGCACGCACCGCCGCGTCGATCACAGCACGGTGTTGCGCGACCCGCTGGCCGACCTCGCTCGACGAGATCAGCAGCAGCTTCGTCGCACCGGCGAGCGCAGCAGCCAGCGTGTCGGGACGGGTGTAGTCGGCCTGGCGAACCCGCACACCGAGGGCGGCCAGATCGGCTGCCTTGGCCGGGTCGCGTGCCAGCGCGACGATGTTGCCCGCGGGCACGGTGCGAAGCAGGTTCTGGATGACAAGCCGGCCGAGCTGACCGGTGGCGCCTGTGACGACGATCATGATGATGTCCTTGCGAAAGTTGAATCAAGGCATGCACAATAGCCGCCAAGCTTACTTTTCGTAAGTACGCACCTGAAGGTTAGTACCCATGCACACGCCGCCTCGCATCACGCCCCGCTCTGCCTCGTTGTCGGCCAAGGCCCGGCGCGGCGAGCTGATGTCGGCCGACTGCCCTTCGCGCGAAGTGCTCAAGCACGTGACGAGCCGCTGGGGCGTGCTGCTGCTCGTCGTGCTGATGGACGGCATGCACCGCTTCAGCGACCTGCGCCGCAAGGTCGGCGGTGTCAGCGAGAAGATGCTGGCGCAGACGCTGAAGTGGCTCGAGGCCGACGGCTTCGTGCACCGCGAGTCTTTCGCCAGCGTGCCGCCGCACGTCGAATACACGCTCACGCCGCTGGGCCGGCAGGTCGGCAAACGCGTGGAGGCGCTGGCCGACTGGATCGAGGGCAGCCTGCCCGACATCCTCGACGCGCAGCGCGCGAAAGTTGCGAGCGCGAAGCGGGCGGCTCCGGGTGTGCAGCGCCACCGGATGCTTTGAGCATGGCGACCATCACTCACTGGCTGCGCGCCTTCTGGCCCGAGCCGATCAGCGTCGACTGGCGCGAGCGCCTGCGGGTCGTGGTCGGTGCCACGCTGGGCATCGCCATCACGGCACTGCTGTGCCATGCATTCGGCGCACCCGCCTCGCCAGCCTGGCCGTGGCTGGTGGCGCCGCTCGGCGCGAGCGCGGTGCTGGTGTTCGGCGTGCCGGCCAGCCCGCTGGCCCAACCCTGGGCCGTGGTCGGGGGCAACACGCTCTCGGCACTCGTCGGCGTGTTGTGCGTGCGCTGGGTCGGTTCGCCCGAGCTGGCCGCAGCACTCGCCGTGGGTGGGGCCATTGCCCTGATGTTCGCGCTGCGCTGCCTGCACCCGCCGGGCGGTGCGTCGGCGTTGCTGGTGGCGCTGAGCGGCGTGTCTGACCCGGCCTTCGCCTTGTACCCGGTGCTGGCCAACTCGCTGCTGCTGGTGCTGGCCGGCGTGGCCTACAACAACGCCACGAAGCGCGCCTACCCGCATGCACTGCGGCCGGCCCTGGCCGAGGCCGCGCACGACGGTGACGCCGAAGCGCTCGACGCCGCGCTGGGCGCGGTGCTGGCGCGCTACAACCAGGTGCTCGACATCAGCCGCGACGACCTGAAGGCGCTGCTCGAAGACACGCAGCTGCAGGCCTACCAGCGCAAGCTCGCCAACCTGCGCTGCGGCGACATCATGTCGCGCGAACTCGTCACGGTGCAACGCGACACGCCGTTGGCGCAGGCCTGGGCGCTGTTTCGCGAGCACCGAATCAAGGCGCTGCCGGTGGTGGGGCCGACCGGCCACATCGTCGGCATCGTGACCCCGGCCGACTTCATCCGCACGGTCGAGCCGGAGACCGGCGACGGCTTCGACGTGCGGCTGCGCGAAGTGACCGGCTGGGCGCGCGGCCCGGCCGGCGACCGGCCGCAGATCGTCGGCCAGATCATGACGCGCCAGGTGCGCGTGGCCAGCGTGAACCGGCACCTGGCCGAGCTGATCCCGCTGTTCGGCAGCACCGGCCATCACCACATTCCGGTCATCGGCGAGGGCGACCGGCTGGTCGGCATCATCACGCAATCAGACGTGGTGGCCGCGCTGTCGCGCTCGGGCGCGGGCTGATCAGCTGACGAAACTCTGCAGCGCCCGCACCAGCGTTTCGCCGTCGGTGAGCGCCACGAACCCAATGCCGGCGAGCGCGCCGCCCAGGTGCGCGTCGTGGTTGATGCGCCCGCCGGTCTGGCGCGACGCGTACCAGGTGTAGGCCAGGTAGGCCAGCGCGAACAGCGGCGCCGGAATCGGCACCGGGATCGGCAGGATGAAGATCGACGACTGCGGAAAGTAAAGGATCGACGCGAACAGCACCGCGAGGATCGCGCCCGACGCCCCCAAGCTCTGGTAGGCCGGGTTGTGGCGCTGCTTGACCCAGGTGCCCAGGTCGCTCACCAGCAGGCCGAAGAAGTACAAGGCCAGGAACTTCGGCGTGCCGATCGCGCGCTCCAGCGAAAACGCGAAGGCCCAGAACGTGAACGCGTTGAACAGCAGGTGCGGCAGGTCGGCGTGCAGGAAGGCGCTCGTGATCGGCGTGAGGTACTCGCGGCGCGGCAGCAGCCAGTGCGGCCGGAACAGGTTGCGGTCGAGCCACTGCGGCGCCACGAACAGGCCGATCAGGCTGGCGACCACGATGGTCGCGAGCAGCAGCGTGGCCGCGGGGGCGCCGGCGGCGAAGGCCAGGGTTTCTTCCACGCAGGTTCACTTTCTTTTTGGCGGGGATCGGTCGTCCTGCTCGCTTGCGTGCTGCGCGCACGCGCCCGGGCCGGTGCATGGCCCGCAGTCTGGGGCACATTGGGCGCTTGCAACAGGCAACAGTGTCCGGATGCCGCCACCGGCGGGCGGCGTGGCACCGAGGAACAAGACGATGTGGATCCTGACCGTGGCGCCGCGAGGCAGCAACTATTACGAAGCCGATTCGCAGACCGGCAACAAGGCCCTGATCTCCGACACCTGCGAGACCGTGATCTTCGTGCGCTCGCAAGGCAGCGACGGCCACCAGCTCGTCGCACAGCGCGGCCGTGACACTTTTCTGGTGGGCCCGCCACCGGTGCGCGGCGTGACGAGCGACATGGAAGCCCAGATGGCCGCCATCGCCAAGCAGCTGGGCGCCGTCATCCTGGCCTGATCGGCAGCGGCCGCTCGCTGCGCCCGGTATACAGCTTCACGAGCCGCCGCGCCGTCAGCCTGAGCTGCGCGCGCAACGCTGCTGGCGCCAGCACTTCGGCGTCGGCGCCGAGGTTGATGAGCTGGTTCGCCGCGTGCGCCACCGACTCGATCGGCACGCTCACGCGCAGCCAGCCACGCTGTTCCTTGACGGCGCTGCGGTCGGCCGCTTCGGCCACCGCCGTGCTGAACCCGCGCAGCAGCCGCAGGCCGCGCGGCGACACGCGCAAGGACGCAGTCTCGTTGTAGACGCCGGTCTCGAAGCGGCGCGTCGATTCATGCCAGTAGGCCGCCAGGTCGAAACCACGCGGCACCTTGAAGTGCTGATCGAGCGGCGTCAACGCCAGGATGTTCGAGACCCGGTAAGTGCGCGGCTCCGCGCCCGGCCCGGTGCGCGCGGCCACGTACCAGATGCCGGCCTTGAGCACGAGCCCGAGCGGCTCGACCTCGCGCTCGCGCACGCCGTTCCAGCTTTCATAGCGGATGTGCAGCCGGCGCGCGCCCCAGACCGCGTCGGCCACCGCGCCCAGGTGTTCGGTGCGCGCCGCACTGTGGAACCAGTCGACCGCGTCGAGGTGGAAACGCGCGTTCATGTGCTGCGCGTCGGCCTGCCATTCTGGCGGCAGGGTGGCGAGCACCTTGAGACGGGCCGACGCTACCGCTTCGCCCAAGCCCAGTTCGGCGGCGGGCCCGGCCAGGCCGGAGAGAAACAGCGCGCGTGACTCGGGCGCGGTCAGCCCCGTGAGGCGTGTGCGCCAGCCGTCCTGCAACTGAAAGCCGCCGAGGCGCCCGCGGTCGGCGAACACCGGCACGCCGGCGGCGCTGAGCTGGTCGATGTCGCGGTGGATGGTGCGCACCGAGACCTCGAGCTCGGCGGCGAGCGCCTGCGCGCTCATGCGCCCGCGCGCCTGCAACAGCATCAGGACGGAAAGCAGACGGCTGGCTTGCATGGCCGCAGTCTCGCAGAAATACATGACATGGCTTGGCAGGTATGAAGGCGCACGATGGCGGCACCGACCAAACCACCGAGCCTTGCCCATGCCCACTGCCACCGAACCCCGCCACCCTGTCGTCGAACTGCGCCAGTACACGCTGCACCCGAATCACCGCGACGCGCTGATCGATCTTTTCGACCGCGAGTTCATGGAAACGCAAGAAGCCGTCGGCATGACGGTGCTGTGCCAGTTCCGCGACCTCGACGACCCGGACCGGTTTGTCTGGCTGCGCGGCTTCCACGGCATGGCGGCGCGGGCCGACGCCCTCGGCGCCTTCTACGGCGGCCCGGCATGGGAAGCCCACTGCGACGCGGCCAATGCGACGATGATCGATTCCGACAACGTCTTGCTGCTGCGCCCGGCGAGCCCGAACACGCCGATGCCGATCGACACCTGGCGCCGTGGCACGCCACCGGCGGGCACGGCGGTGGCCGTCGTGTACCCGCTCGCGGCAGCGCCGGACGCGCGCTTCGTCGCCGCGTTCCTGCAGGACTGGCTGCCGCCGCTCGCGCGCCACAGCGGCACGCTCGCCGGCTGCTGGGTCAGCGAGAACAGCGCCAACACTTTTCCGCGCCTGCCGGTGCGTGAAGGCGAGCAGGTGCTGGTGGCACTGGCGCGCTTCGATGCGCGTGAAGACGGTGACCGCTTCGCCGCCGCGCTGAAGGCTTCGCACGGCGGGCTCGAGCGCCTCGGCACGCCATCGCAGGTGCTGCGCCTTGCCCCGACCGCCCGTTCACGCTTTTGAAAGGAATTGCAGATGACTCCCACGAACTTCATCGGCCGCCCCGGCGACTTCGACTTCCTGATCGGCCACTGGCAGGTGCACAACCGGCGGCTGCAACAGCGCCACGCGGGCTGTACCACCTGGGACGAATTCCCGGCCACGATGCAGGCCCAGGTGATGTTCGACGGCGCCGTCAGCGTCGACGAGATCAGGTTCCCGAGCCGCGGCTTTGCCGGCATGACGCTGCGCACGCTCGAGCCGGCCACGCAACGCTGGTCGATCTACTGGATCAGCAGCACGAACGGCCGGCTCGAGCCACCGGTGCACGGCGGCTTCGACGGCGACCGCGGCGAGTTCTTCGGTACCGACAGCGACGACGGACGCGCCGTGCAGGTGCGCTTCGTCTGGACCCGCCTCGGCCCCGACGCCGCGCGCTGGGAGCAGGCCTTCGCGCTCGAAGGCGGTGCGTGGGAAGAGAACTGGGTGATGGAAATGCAGCGGGTTCAGGAAGAACCTGCAGCCCGCAACGCTTCGTCCCACAGCCGCTTGGGCACGTAACCCGTCAGCCGCTCGATCGTCAGGTCGACGAAGTCGTCGACCAGCGCGTGCCCGACGAAAGGCAGCACGTCGGCCGTGGCGTCGCCGCCGATGTCCAGCAGGTGTTGCACCGCCTCGATCGTGTGGCGGTACGGGATCACCTCGTCCTGCTTGCCGTGGAACAGGTGCAGCGTGGTGGCGGCGGCCGCACGCTCGGGCAACTCGGTGAAGCGCCCGGCGATGGCGACCACCCTGCCTGCACAGGCGGGCTCGACGCGTGTGGCCTCCAGCGCCATGATCGCGCCCTGCGAAAAACCGATCAGGGCTGTGGCCACCGGCCCGAGGCCGGACTCTGCCTGCCAGTGCGCCACCGCGCGCCGGAACGCCGGCAGCGCCTCGGTCACACGCGGCGCGAAATTGGCATCGCTGATGCCCTGCACCGAAAGCCACTGGTAACCCGTGCCGCCGTCGGCCGGCTGAGGGGCGGCCACGCTGACGACGAAGGCGCTCGGAAACTGCCGCGCCAGGCGCTCGCCAAGCGGCTGCATCGCATGCGGCGTCTGGCCGACGCCGTGAAACAGCAGCACCAGTTGCTGGGCCTGCTCCCCAGGTTGTTGGATCACGATCGATTCGGTCACGGAACTCTCTTCCTTGAAGGGAACACCGACATGCTGTTCCCGCACGACTGTATTCTGGTGTGGAATGAGCGCCTTCCCGATCCGACCTTCGCCTGCCTCCGAGCCCACCCGATGACCTCACGCTCCCTGCTCGACCGACTGCACCTCGTGCTGCTGCCACTGCTGTGCGCTGCCGCGTGGCCGGTGCAGGCCGCCGAGACGGGCACGCCCGAGAACCTGCTGATCACCTTGCTGCGCAGCGAAGCGGCCGACTACGAACACGGCAACGGCGTCGAACGCGACGGCGCCCGCGCCGCGGCGCTCTACTGCCTGGCCGCACGCCTGGGCGACACCGAGTCGCAGTTCAACCTCGGCTGGATGTACACCAACGGCCGCGGGGTGGAACGCAACGACTCGCTTGCCGCCTTCTTCTTCCACGCCGCCGCCGAGCAGGGCATGGAACAGGCGATCCGCATGCTGGGCTCGGTCGGTGGCCCCACCACCGACGTGCCCGACTGCATGCGCGAACCGGCCGCCCCCAAACCCCGCGTGGTGGCCGCCGCGCCGCGCACGCCGCCGTCGGTGCCGGCCATCGCCGCGCCGCACTCGATCGCCGAGCTGGTGAAGAAGATCGCGCCCGAATACCGCGTGCCGACGCAGCTGGTGATGGCGATCATCCAGGCCGAATCCAACTTCGACATCGTGGCGCTCTCGCCGAAGAACGCGAAGGGGCTGATGCAGCTGATCCCGGACACCGCGGCGCGTTTCAACGTGCGCAACCCGTATGACCCGGCGCAGAACATCCGCGGCGGCACCGCCTACCTGCGCTGGCTGCTGGCCTACTTCGAGGGCGACGTGACGCTGGTGGCCGCGGCCTACAACGCCGGCGAAGGCACGGTCGAGCGTTACCGCGGCGTACCGCCCTACGTGGAGACACGCGCCTACGTGCGCAAGATCGTCGATGCGGTCGGTACGCTGATCCAGCCCTTCGACGGCAGCGCGACGCAACCCTCGCCGAAGATGCAGTTGCTGCGCGCGCCCAGGCTGTCGAAGTGAGCGCAGAGGTATAACCGGAGCGTGAACAACATCCTCATCCTCGGTGGTTCGGGCTTCGTCGGTCGCAGCGTGTGCGACAAGCTGGTCGAGCGCTCGGGCGGCGCCGGCGGGCAGATCGTGGTGCCGAGCCGCCGGCCCGCACGCGCGAAGCACCTTCAATTGCTGCCCACGCTGCGCGTGGTGCAGGCCGACGTGCACAACGCGGCCGACCTGCAGCGGCTGGTGCGGGGCGCCGACGCGGTGATCAACCTGGTGGCGGTACTGCACGGCAGCGAAGCCGAGTTCCAGCGGGTGCACGTCGATCTGCCGCAGAAGCTCGCTGCGGCCTGCAACGCCACCGGCGTGCGCCGCGTCGTGCACGTGAGCGCGCTCGGCGTGGGCGACGCGGCGCCGAGCCGCTACCTGCGCTCCAAGGCCGCGGGTGAAGCGGTGCTGAAGGCGGCCAGGCTCGACCTGACGATCCTGCGTCCCTCGGTCATCTTCGGCGAACACGACCGCTTCACGAACCTGTTCGCCACGCTGCAGGCGCTGGCACCGTTCGTGCCGCTGGCCGGCGCGCAAGCGCGCTTCCAGCCGGTGTGGGTGCAGGACGTGGCCGCGGCCATCGTGCGCTGCCTCGACCTGCCGTCCACCGTCGGCCAGACCATCGAGTGCGCGGGGCCCGAGGTGCTCACGCTGCAGCAGATCGTCGAACAGGTCGGGCGCTGGTCGGGCCACGAACGCTGGGTGTTCGGCCTGCCCGGCGCGGCCGCGCGGGCCCAGGCCTTGTTGATGGAGCTGGCGCCGGGCACGCCGCTGATGTCGCGCGACAACATCGACTCGATGCAAGTGCCCAACGTGGCGAGCGGCGATCTGCCGGGCCTCGCAGGGTTGGGCATCGACGCTTCGCCAATGGCCAGCGTGGTACCGGGCTATCTGAGTGCCGGGCGCGGCCTGGCCCGGCTCGACGGCTGGCGCGCCAAGGCACGGCGTTCGTGACCCGCAGGCGTTGAACGTGTTCCAGCAGATCTTCGCCGGCCTCGTGCTCGCCGCGTGCGCGCTGCTGCTGGTTCGCCTGGTGATCGGTGAGCGCCGGCGTTACCGCTTTGACGCGGCCGCACGCCGGCTGTGGTTCACGCTGCGGCGCTTCGGTTTGGCGCTGTACCGAAAGCTGTTGTCGCTCTGGAATTGGCGTTCGTCCCGGCGCCAGGCCGCGCAGGCCGCCGAAGAAGCGATCCGCCGCGCGCGCAGCGCCGACGGCTCCTGGGACGGCAACGTCTACAAGCCGAAGTCGTTCCGCAAGCCGCCGCGCGACAAGATGCACTGATGTCGAAGGCCCCGGAACGCTGGGCGGCCAGCGCAGGCGCGCGCGACGTGGTGCGGCTCGACATCCCGGCCGATGCCCAGCGCGAGCGCACGTTCGAGATCTTCTGCCGCCTCGTCGTCAGCAACAAGGCCGGCCGCACGGACGCGACCCACGCGATGCGCGTGCTAGTCGACGGCGCGCTCGAATGGTCGCGCTCGATGCCCACGCACGCGGGCGGCGAAGACTCGCTCGACCTGCGCTTGCGCCGCAGCGTGCCGGTGGGCCGGCCGCTGCGCCTGAACGCGAGTTGCGAGCTGCGCGGCGCTCAGCGTGTGAGCCTGTCGATCAGCGCCGAAGAAGAGTGAGTCGCATCAGCTGCGCAACGTGCTGTTGAACAGCGCGAGCGTGCGCTGCCAGGCCGCTTTCGCGGCCTTGTCGTCGAAGCGCGGCGTGGTGTCGTTGTTGAAGCCGTGCTGCGTGCCCGGGTACTTCACGGCTTCGAACTTCACGCTCGCGGCCTTCAGCGCGGCCTCAAACGGCGGCCACATCGCGTTGATGCGGTCGTCGTTTTCGGCGTACACGATCAGCATTGGCGCCTTGATCGCGGACACTTTGTCGAGCGCCGGCGCGGCGCCGTAGAAGGGCACGCCGGCACCGAGCTCGGGCCAGCGCGTGGCCAGCATGTTGACCACACCGCCGCCATAACAAAAGCCGACCGCGCCGACCTTGCCGTTGCCGCCGGCCACGGTCTTCAGCCAGGCCGCAGCTGCCACGAAGTCTTCCTGCGTCTTGGCTTGCTCCAGCTTACCGAACAGGTCGCGCGCCTTGTCCTCGTCGCCGGGGTAGCCACCGAGCGGGAAGAGCGCGTCGGGCGCGAAGGCGATGAAGTTGTCGAGCGCCAGACGGCGTGTGATGTCTTCGATGTGCGGGTTCAGGCCACGGTTCTCGTGCACGACCAGCACGGTCGGCAGCGGGCCGCTCGCGTTCGCCGGCCGCACCAGATAGCCACGCGCCTTGCCGTAACCCTTGGGCGAAGCGAACTCGACCGTTTCGGCCTTGATGCGCGGGTCGGCGGCCGGCACTTGCTGCGCCTGCGCGAACTTCGGGCTCAGCGCTTCGAGCAGGCCGGCGGCCGTGATACCGCCGACCGCGAACTTCGCCGCGCCGTCCAGAAAACCGCGCCGGTCGATGCCGCCGTGCACGTACTTGTCGAACAGGCGCAGCACCTCGGGGTCGAAGTCGTTCGCAGTCAGTTTCAGCTTCTGGCCGGCCATGTGGAGCACTCCCTGGTTGGACGAAGCCGCTGTTGTAGCGGAACGTTGGAAACAGGGTTTTGCGGCCATAAACTGGCGGACCTCGCTGCCTGGATTGCGCATGAAGATCACCCACGCCAAAGTCATCGTCTGCTGCCCCGGCCGCAACTTCGTCACGCTGAAGATCGAGACCGACGAAGGCCTGACAGGCATCGGCGACGCCACGCTGAACGGCCGCGAACTGGCCGTGGCCGCCTACCTCACCGAGCACGTAGTCCCGTGCCTGATCGGCCGCGACGCGCACCAGATCGAAGACATCTGGCAGTACCTGTACAAGGGCGCGTACTGGCGCCGCGGGCCGGTGACGATGAGCGCGATCGCCGCCGTCGACACGGCGCTGTGGGACATCAAGGCCAAGGCGGCGAACCTGCCGCTGTACCAGCTGCTCGGTGGCAAGAGCCGCACCGGCGTGATGGTCTACGGCCACGCCAACGGGAGCGACATCGAACACACGGTCGACGAAGTGCTGCGCTACAAGGCCGAAGGCTACAAGGCGATCCGCGCGCAGAGCGGCGTGCCGGGGCTCGAGAAGGTCTACGGCGTGGGCCGCGGCACGATGTTCTACGAACCGGCCGACTCGGACCTGCCGAGCGAGCACGACTGGTCGACGCCGAAGTAC
This sequence comes from Burkholderiaceae bacterium, assembly GCA_040080605.1. Lineage (GTDB taxonomy): Bacteria > Pseudomonadota > Gammaproteobacteria > Burkholderiales > Burkholderiaceae_C > LMDS01. The sequence goes on along the minus strand of JBEBIB010000023.1, from coordinate 68,747 downwards.
CTGAACCACACGCCGAAGCTCTTCGAAGCGGTGCGCAACGCGGTCGGGCCCGACATTCACCTGCTGCACGACGTACACCACCGCCTGACGCCGATCGAGGCCGGGCGGCTGGGCAAGTCGCTCGAACCCTTCAACCTGTTCTGGATGGAAGACGCCACGCCCGCCGAAGACCAGGCCGCGTTCCAGCTGATCCGCCAGCACACGACCACGCCGCTCGCGGTCGGCGAGATCTTCAACTCGATCTGGGACTGCAAGGCACTGATCGAGAACCAGCTGATCGACTACATCCGCGCGACTGTCGTGCACGCCGGTGGCATCACGCACCTGCGGCGCATCGCCGACCTCGCGTCGCTCTATCAAGTACGCACCGGTTGCCATGGCGCCACCGACCTGAGCCCGGTGTGCATGGGCGCGGCCCTGCACTTCGACCTGTGGGTGCCGAACTTCGGCATCCAGGAATACATGCACCACACGGATGAAACCGACGCGGTGTTCCCGCACGCCTACACCTTCAACGACGGCATGCTCTACCCCGGCGATGTGGCCGGCCACGGTGTCACGATCGACGAGGCGCTGGCGGCGAAGTACCCGTACCAGCGCGCGTATCTGCCGGTGAACCGGCTGCAGCACGACGGCACGCTCTGGAACTGGTGAAGCGGTGATGTTGCAGCGCCTGCACCCCGACACCTGCGCGGCGCCATACCCGCGCGCGCAGCTGGCGCCAGGCATCGTGCACCTCGGTGTCGGTGCGTTCCAGCGCGCCCACATGGCGCAGGCGACCGAAGCGGCGATGCTTGCCACCGGCGACCTGCGCTGGGGCATCGTCGGCGTGTCGCTGCGCAACGCCGAGACGCGCGACGCGCTGGCCCCGCAGCAAGGCCTGTACACACTGGCAACCCGCGACGCCGACGAACACGGTGCGCCGCGCGAGCGCCTGCAGGTGATCCACGCGCTGCTCGAGCTGCATGTCGCGACCGAAAACCCGGCTGCCGTTCACGAGCGCATCGCGAGCGCCCAGACCCGCATCGTCAGCCTCACGGTCACGGAAAAAGGCTACCTCGGCACCGAGCCCGGGAGCACGATCGACGTGCTGAGCCGTGGCCTCGCCTTGCGCTTCGCGCGCGGCGCGCCCGGCATCACGCTGATGTCGCTCGACAACCTGCCGGGCAACGGCGAGGTGTTGCGCGAACGCTTGCTGCCCCATGCGCGCAGCGTGGGGGCCGAACTTGCGCAATGGATCGAAGCGCACTGCACTTTCCCGTGCTCGATGGTCGACCGCATCGTGCCGCGCACGACCGACGCCGACCGCGAGCGCATCTCGGCTCGGCTCGGCCTGCAAGACGCCTGGCCCGTGGTCGGCGAGCCGTTTTTCGACTGGGTGATCGAGGACCACTTCGCCGCCGGCCGACCCGAGTGGCAACACGGTGGCGCGCGTTTCGTCGCCGATGCCAAACCCTTCGAGACCCTGAAGCTGCGCATGGTCAACGGCGCGCACTCGGCGCTCGCCTATCTGGGGGCGATGGCCGGCTGGCGCACCGTCGACCAGGCCATCGCCGTGCCAGCGCTGCGCCGCTACCTCGACACGCTGATGCGCGACGAGATCGCACCGACGCTGCCCGCGCTCGCCGGCCTCGACCTCGACGTCTACCGCGCCCGCTTGCTGCAGCGTTTCGCCAACCCCGCGTTGCAGCACCAGACCCGCCAGATCGCGATGGACGGCTCGCAGAAGCTGCCGCAGCGCCTGCTCGGCACGGTGCGCGACCGGCTCGCGGCCGGCGCGGCGATCGACCGCCTCGCGCTCGCGGTCGCCGCGTGGCTGCACTATCTGCGCGGCGTCGACGAGCTGGGCGCGCGCCACGACATCCAGGACCCGCTCGCGCCCGCCCTCGCGGCCGAGCTGGTGAGTGCCGATGCCGCTGGTTCGACGCAAGACAGCGTGGCACGGTTCGCGTCGTTCGCGCCGGTCTTCGGCGAGATGGGCCGCGAGCCCCGTTTTGTCAGCGCGGTGGCGCAGCAACTCACCAGCCTCAGAGAACGCGGCGTGCTCGCCACGCTCGAAGCCTTGCCCTGAAGCCGCCCCGGTTTCGGGGATGACGCCAGCGCGGGCCGCGTCCCTAGAATTGCGCTGCGCCACCCCCGGTGCATCGCTTGGACCCGATGAGCCTTGTTTCCCGGCCAGACGCGCCGCCCGCCGCCCCAAGAATCGATGCCGCGGCGCCCGCAGACAGCGATCTGCAGGCGCTCTGGGCCGTTCGCCTGCTCGGTGGTCTGGGCCTGAGCGACAGCACCCGGCAAATCACCCGCCTGCCGAGCCGGGCCATCACCGCCCTGCTCGCACGCCTGGCCCTGGCACCCGACCGAGCCCATTCACGCGAAGAACTGATCGAGCTGCTGTGGCCCGGCGTCGCGCTCGACGTCGGCCGCAACCGGCTGCGCCAGGCTTTGTCCACGCTGAAGGGCATTCTGGAACCGGCCGGCCGGCTGCCGCCACAGCCGGTGCTGCTGGCCGACCGTGTCAGCGTGCGGGTGGTCCCCGGCAGCCTGGCCTGCGACGCCACGCGCTTCGAGCACGCCGCGCGCGCCGGCGAGGCCGCCGCGGCGCGGGCCCTGTACCGCGGCGAACTGCTGCCCGGCTTCTACGACGACTGGATCGACGAAGAGCGCTTGCGCCTGGCCGCGCTGCACGACCGCCTGGCAGACGCGCCGGCCAGCGAGCCCGCATCGCCCGCGCTACCCGCCGCCGCCGCGAGCGGCGCCCGCATCTCGCTGCCCACCTACCTGACCCGCGTGTTCGGTGCCGACGAGCAGGCAGCGCGTCTGCGTGGCCTGGTGCTCACGCACCGCCTCGTCACGCTCATCGGCCCCGGCGGCAGTGGCAAGACGCGGCTGGCGGTGGAGATGGCGCATTCGCTGCGCGACATCGCCGGCTGGCCGGTGCCCGCCGCCGAAGCGTTCGCGCCTTTCGACCTGATCGCCTTCGTGCCGCTGGCCGCGTGCAGCACCCGCGCGCAGGCCTGCGATGCACTCACCAGCGCGCTGCAGATCGCGCCGCGCGGCGACGACCCGCTGCTGGCGCTGACCGATGCGCTCGCCGGGCGCCGTGCCTTGCTGCTGCTTGACAACTTCGAGCAGCTCGTCGGCCAGGCGCAGGACCTCGTCGCCCAGCTCGTCGGGCTGCTGCCCGCGCTGCACGTGGTCGTGACCTCGCGCCGCGCGCTCGGCCTCGACGGCGAACGCGAGCTCGTGGTCGCCGCGCTCGAGCTGCCGCCGGCCGGCGCCGACAACGCGGCCGGCAACCCGGCCATTGCGCTCTTCATCGAACGGGCCCGCGCGGTGCGCGCCGACTTCCACTTCAGCGCGCGCAACGGCGCGGCGCTGGTCGAACTGGTGCGCGCACTGGACGGCATGCCGCTGGCGATCGAGCTGGCGGCCTCGCGCGTGCGCAGCATCGCTCCGGCCGACATGCTTGCGCGCCTGCGCGGCGGCGGCACACCGCGGCTCGATCTGCTCTCGCGCAGCGGCCCGCGCGGCGCCCTCGACTCGCGTCACGCATCGATGCAGCGGGTCATCGAATGGAGCTGGGAGCTGCTCGGCCCGGCGCAGGCGCGGCTGCTCTCGGCCTTGACCGTGTTCCCCGACGGCTTCACCGCCGCCTCGGCCGCCGCGCTCGTGGCCGACGAACCCTTCGACGCGCAGCTGCTGCTCGACGAGCTGGTGGCGAACTCTCTGGTGCACACCCATGCCGGCACCGATGAAGCGCTGCGCTTCGGTCTGTACCCACCGATCCGCGAATACGCCGCGGCACGCCTGGTACCGACGGAAGCGAGTCACTGGCGCGCCCGGCTGCGCGCCTGGGCCGTGGGCTGGGCGCAGGCGCTGCCACGCACGCCACCGCTCGACGCGCTGCGCACCGAGTTGCCCAATCTGATGGCGGCGCTGACGAGTGCACTGGTCGACCATGCACCCGAAGACGCGATCCATCTGTTGCTCGCGCTGCGCCGATGTGTCGAAGACGTCGAATGGCCGGCGGAGGGCCTGGCCCACGCGCAGGCCGCTGTCGCGCAGTGCCCCGACGCGGTATTGCAGGCGCGCGGCCATGCGGTGCTCGGGCCGATGCTGTTCACCGCCGGCCAGGGCGAGGCGGCGCTGCGCCACGCCGAGCTCGGAGTCCAGTGCACCGCACTCGATGCCGGCCAGCGCGCCCGCGCCTTGCACTCGTTGGCGCGCGTGCGCTGGCGCAGCGCGCGGCGCGCCGAGCAGGTCGAGCCGCTGCTCGACGAAGCGCAGGCGCTCGCCGGGCCGGGCAGCGAGCCCGAGTTGCGCGCCAGCCTGCTCGCGCTGCGTGGCTTCGTCACGAACGCGCACCACCTCGACCACGCCGAAGGCGAACGTCTGCACGCGCAGGCGCTGGCCTTGTGGGAGCAGCAGGGCAACGAGCACGCCATCAACAGCGGCCGCTACAACCTGGCGGTGTGCGCGCAGAACGCGAAGCGCCACGACGCTTCGCTGCAGCGGCTGGCGCCGATCATCGCCAGCGCCCGCGAGCTCCACGACTGGCGGCGGCTGAGCCAGTCGCTCAACGTCAAGGGCAATGCCCACAGCGAATTGCAAGACTGGCAGCAGGCCGTGGCCGACTACCGCGAGTGCATCCGCGTCGCCTGGGCCAGCATGGCCTCGTTCGACCTGGCCCACGGCCTGTGGAACCTGCCGCGTGCGCTGGCGCATCTGCAAGAGCCCGAGAACGCGGCGCGGCTCGCTGCTTTCGCCGCAGCGTTCTGGTGCTCGCGCTTCGGCGAACTCACGGCAGGCGACCGGCACGACCTGCGGCGTGTGCGCCGGCTCGCGGCCTGCCAGATCGGCGGCGCGCGCGTCGAAGCGCTGTGGGCCGAAGGCGGGCAGCTCTCTCTTTCACAGGCGGTGGCCCTCAGCCTGGGCCCGGCTCCCGCGCCTTGACGGCAGCTGGGTTGTTCAGCCCTGCAGGCCGGCGAACACGTTCTGTACATCTTCGTTCTCGTCGAGCGCAGCCAGAAACGCTTCGACTTCGTCGAGCTGCTCGGCGCTCAGGCTGGCCGGATCGACCGGCGTTTTCGGCCGGTAGCCGAGCTTCGCCGACACCACGCTGAAGCCTTGCGGCTGCAGCGCGCGGGCCACCAGGTCGAGGTCGGCCGCGTCGGTGATGAACAGCGTGGCACCGTCGTCCGCAGCCTCGAAATCCTGTGCGCCCGCTTCGATGGCGGCAACTTCGGCGTCGGCACCGGCGACCGCGGGTTCAGCTTCGATCAGGCCCACATGGTCGAAGTCCCACGCCACCGACCCCGAAGCGCCGAGCTGGCCTTTGCGGAACAGCACGCGCATCTGAGAGGCAGCGCGGTTCACGTTGTCGGTCAGGCACTCGACCATCACGGGCACGCGGTGCGGGGCGAAACCCTCGTACAGCGCATGCTCGAAGTGCACCGCTTCACCGGTCAGGCCCGCGCCTTTCTTGATGGCGCGCTCGAGCGTCTCTTTCGGCATCGAGACCTTGCGCGCCTGCTCGACCACCAGCCGCAGCCGGGCGTTGGCCGCCGGGTCGTGGCCGTGGCGCGCGGCGATCATGATGTCCTTCGCGAGCTTGCCGAAGAGACGGCCGCGGGCGTTGGCCGCCGCGTCCTTGTGTTTGGCTTTCCACTGCGCGCCCATCGATCACTTCCCCCGAGTTGGGGGGGATTTTAGGTGCGTGCTCACCCGCAAAAACTTCGTCATTAACGATTTCAGCGCCGCGTTGCTAGCGTTCGCCTAACGCTGGCCTCCGATCCTTCGTTTCACCGGCCCACCTCGGGCCTTCAACGAGACGGAGCCAGCGCATGAAGCACCACGAGATCGATCTTCCCTTGAACACACTGCGGCGCAAGCTGCTGTTGGGTTTGCCGAGCGGCTGGGCGTTGGCCACGCCGCTGGCGCTGATCGGTTGCGGCGGGGGTGGCGCAGATGGCAGCACGGCGCCGACCGGCGCGCCCGTCAGCAACGACCCGCCGGGGCCGCTGAGCTCGGCGACGATGAGCGTGCAAGTCGAGCTGCCCGATGCGATCGCTGCGGCCGCCGGCACACTGCGCGTGCTCAGCGCCACCGGTGCATCGACCGTGGCCAGCAACAGCGCCGACGTGAGCGTGCTGGCCGGTGGGCCACAACTCGTCAGCGTGATCGGCGCCGACGGCAACACGGTGGCACTGGGCTGGGCCGGCACGGGCCAGCCGGCGGTGTCGCCGCAGTCCACCGCCGCGGTGCTGCTGGCCTTCGGGCTCGGCCTTCCGTTCCTGGGCGCCGCCGCGCGGGATGCATTGCGCGTGCGTCTGCAGGGGCAGCCGGCGGTGGCGGCTTTCGGCGCGCGCATCGCGTCCGAACTGCGCGCCGACCCCAAGGCACTGACCACGCTCAGCCCCGGCATCGCCGACGCCTTCGTCGAAGCCGCCGAAGCGCTGCTGCCCGGCAGCGCCACCGCGGCCGAAGGCAGGGCGCGCGCGCTCGGCCTCGTGGTCGAGCCGGCCAGCGAACAGAGCGGGCTGCAGGTGGTGCAGGGCGAGGTGCTGAACAGCTTCTTCGTGGACAACGCTTACGTGCGCCGAGCCGTCGTGGCGCTGAACCGCGAGTCGTATGTCGACAGCGCCGGTGCCGAACATGTCGAGCCGAACGCGCCGGTGCAGGTCGGCGAGGTGATGGCGCTGCCGCTGCCGACGGCCGTCGACTCGGTCGCCAACGTCGTCGGAGGTTGGGCCAGCGAGTACTACGCGCCCGATGATGCCAATGGCTTCTGGCGCAGCGTGACCGACCCGACGACGCTCGAGATCACACCGGCCGACGCCAAGCGCACGCGCTACAACGTGGTCGTGCTGATGGCCGGCGCGCTGCCCCCGGCCGATGCAGCGCAGTTCGCGCGCCTGCCCGCGTCGCAGAAGGCCTATGTGACCGGCCTGGACCTCGGCAAGAACCTGGTGCTGCAGATGCTGCTGCAGGACCTGCTGGCACCGCTGTTCTTCGAGTTCCTGAGCTCGCGCATCGGCGCCGGTGGCAAAAAGCCGGCCGGCGCCGCCGCCGAGGCAGACGCCGCGGTGCTCGGGGCCTTTGCGGCGCAGATGCTGGCGATCCTGCAAAGCCGGCTGCCCGATGTGGTGCAGCAACTCTCCGACGGCAGCACCGATGCCTGGACCGCTTTCAAGACGATCCTGAAGGCCTGCACCTTCGACCCGAACACCGGCGAGATCTCCCCGCTGTTGCAGGAATTCCTGAGCCAGGGCGCCGAACTCTGCGCCAAGTCGCTGGCCGACGTGGGCCTGCGCAGCCGCATGCTCGACATCGCCACCGGCTTCAAGCTCGGCAACAAGAACGTGCTCGGCTTCCTGCCGGTGCTGAAGATCATCAGCGTTTTCGACAAGGTGCTCGGCAAGGCCGCGCTGCTGCGCATCGTGGCCGACTCGTTGCGCAGCCGGCGCATGGTGAGCTGGGGCATCGTCGCGACCAAGGCCAAGGTGGTGCTCAAGCCCAAGCCGCTCGTGGTCGAAGAGAGCACGGTGAGCACGCCGGTCAAGGTCGAGATCGTCGACAACGACAACGACGTCTACGGCAACGAGCAGGGTTCGTTCCGCTTCGAGTGGGTCTGCACCGGCCTGTACGGCGACCTGTTCAAGCGCAACGGCGTCGACGGCGCCGCGCAAGAAAAGAACCGGTTCAGCACCAGCAACGCCAACGCGACGACCGACTACCTGACCAGAACGCGGGACGACAGCGCCGGCCCCGAGACGATCACGGTGACGGCCTACTTCGAGCCGATCGGCTCGGGCAGGCCGGCCGAGTTGATCGGCAGCGCGAGCACGACGGTGCAGTTCAAGAAAGCCTTCAGCCTGAAGATCACGCCGGTCAGCACCGACCTGAGCGTCGACTCCTCGATCGGCGTGACCGCCACGCTGAATGAAGAGCTGCCGGCGAACGCCGACGCCCGCTTCGAATGGTCGCTCGCGGCGGGCGGCGGCACCGTCGCCCTCACCGGGACCGACTCCGACACGCGCCACGCCTATGTCGAGTACCGTTCGCCCGCCGACGAAACGACCGCGACGGTCGAGTGCGTGGCCGTCATCACGCTCGGTACGCGTGAAGTCCGCACCGACCCGGTCAGCGCCACGATCCGCGTCAAGAAGGGGCTCAGGACGATCGAGGTCGAAGGCAACTGGGTCTACGAATCGGGCGTGAAGCTGCGCGAAACACCCGAGTGTTTCTTCGACGGCCAGGGCAAGCAGGCGTGCGCGCTCGGCTACCTCGACGACTGGGTCGTCTACCAGATCCCGAAGGTGGCCAATGCACTGAGCTACTCGATCCGGCTGCTGGCCGCGAACGGCAGCGAACGGGTGCGCTACGGCTACCCGACGGGCAACTACGCCTCCAGCGTGCTGGATGACGGCGGCGGCGCGCTGCGCATCAGGTACTGGGCGGCCGACGGGCCGTTCGGCTCCTACGACGGCGTTTCCAACTACCCGACGACAGAAGCCAATGCCCGCGCCTACCTGCTCGGCCGGGTGGCGAGCGACGGGCCACGCATCGTGGCGACCGTCACGCTGAAAAGCTGAAACCCCGGCTGCGCCGCCAGACACCCCTCGCGACCTGAATCGAAAGGACGCACCGCATGAGCCAACGCAGCATCGCTCTCTCGCTCGCCGCACTGGTCACCATCGCCGGATTCACGTTCGGCACACCAGCCCGGGCGCAAGACGCGCCGGCGGCGCGTGACACGCGCCCGCCGATCCAGCCATCCATTCACTCACCCACTCACTGAAGGAGAACACGATGACTTCGAACCATGCTCCCGCGCGCTTCGCCGCGCTGCTCGCCCTGGCCTCGACGCTGGCCTGTGCCGACGACGCCGCGGTGCTGCGCGACCTCGACGCCGCAGGCCGCGTCACGCTCAGCAAGGACGAACTGACGCAACTGCTGCCCGGCGCGAAGATGAGCCGCTTCACCGGCAAGGGCAACACCAACGCCTGGAAGAACGATGCCGACGGCAGCTTCATCATCTCGTCCGACAACCGGGACCGCGCCGGCTTCAACAGCACCGCGCGCGGCAAGTGGCACATCTCGGAAGACGGCCGCTACTGCGTGCTGATCGAGTGGCGGGTCAATCCCACCGAAGAATGGTGCCGTTACGTGGTGAAGGCCGGCGCCGACTACTACACGACGCGCTCGGACAAGAACGCCACCGAGAAGGTCTACAAGGTGACGATCTCGAAGTAGACGCGGCGAGCGGCGCCCGCGGGCGCCGCTCTTCCGATCACTCGATCGCCTTGACCATGTCTTCCACGACCTTCTTCGCGTCGCCGAACACCATCATGGTCTTGTCCATGTAGAAGAGTTCGTTGTCGAGGCCGGCGTAGCCCGCTGCCATGGAGCGCTTGTTGACGATGATGGTCTTGGCCTTGTAGGCCTCGAGGATCGGCATGCCGTAGATGGCGCTGCCCTTGATCATCGCGGCCGGGTTCACCACGTCGTTAGCGCCGAGGATGATCGCCACGTCGGCCTGGCCGAACTCGCCGTTGATGTCTTCCATCTCGTGCACCTGGTCGTAGGGCACTTCGGCCTCGGCCAGCAGCACGTTCATGTGGCCCGGCATGCGCCCGGCCACCGGGTGGATCGCGTACTTGACGGTGATGCCCTTCTCGGTGAGCTTGGCCGCGAGTTCCTTCACCGCGTGCTGCGCGCGCGCCACAGCCAGGCCGTAACCCGGCACGATGACCACGGTTTCGGCGTTGCCGAGCACGAAGGCGGCGTCGTCGGCACTGCCGCTCTTGACCGGTCGCTGTTCGGCCTTGGCCCCGCCCGCCGCTGTGGTCTCGCCGCCGAAGCCGCCGAGGATCACGTTGAAGAACGAGCGGTTCATCGCCTTGCACATGATGTACGAGAGGATCGCGCCCGAGCTGCCCACCAGCGAGCCGGCGATGATCAGCATCGCGTTGTTCAGGCTGAAGCCGATGCCGGCTGCGGCCCAGCCGGAATAGCTGTTGAGCATCGAGACCACCACCGGCATGTCGGCGCCGCCGATCGGAATGATGATCAGCACGCCGAGCACGAAGGCCAGCGCCAGCAGCGCGTAGAAGTCGAACCAGCTCTGGCTGTCGACGAAGCCGTAGATGAAGAACAGCAGCGCCAAGCCGAGCACCAGGTTCAGGATGTGCTGGCCCTTGAACTGCACCGGCGCGCCCTGGAACAGGCGGAACTTGTAAGTGCCGCTCAGTTTGCCGAACGCGATCACCGAGCCGCTGAAGGTGATGGCACCGATGGCCGCACCCAGCGCCAGCTCGAGCCGGTTGCCGGCCGGGATCGGCACGCCCTTGGCGACGATCGCGAACGCGTGCGGCTCGGCCACGGCAGCCACGGCGATGAACACCGCGGCCAGGCCGATCATGCTGTGGAAGAACGCCACCAGCTCCGGCATCTTCGTCATCTCGACGGTCTTGGCGCGGTAGGCGCCGTAACCACCACCGGCCACGAGCCCGAGCAGCACCCACGACAGGCCGCTGGCGGTGCCGGCGAGCTTGACGATCAGGGCACCGGTCGTGACCGCGGCGATCGCCATGCCGGTCATGCCAAAGACATTGCCCCGGATCGAGGTGGTGGGGTGGCTCAGGCCCTTGAGCGCCTGGATGAAGCAGACGCTGGCAATCAGGTACAGCAGCGTGACGAGGTTCAGGCTCATTTCTTCACCTCGGTCTTCTTCTCTTTCTTCTTGAACATCTCGAGCATTCGTCGTGTGACCAGGAAGCCACCGAAGATGTTGACGGCGGCCAGCGCCACGGCGAGCACGCCCATGGTCTTGCCCAGGTTCGTTTCGGTCAACGCCGCCGCGAGCATCGCGCCGACGATCACGACGGCCGAGAGCGCGTTGGTCACCGCCATCAGCGGGGTGTGCAGCGCGGGGGTCACGGTCCAGACCACGTGGTAGCCGACGTAGATCGCCAGCACGAAGATGATCAGGTTGGTCAGGGTGGGGGAGACGAGTTCCATGGCTTATTTCCTCTTCACTTCACCGGCTTGCGTCATCAGGCAGGCCGCCACGATGTCGTCGTCCATCGGCACGTGGAACGTGCCTTCCTTGGTGATCACGAGCTTCAGGAAGTCGAGCACGTTGCGCGCGTAGAGCGCGCTCGAGTCGGCCGCCACCAGCGCCGCGAGGTTGGTCTCGCCGACGATCGTGACGCCGTGTTTCACGACGGTCTTGTCGGCCTCGCTCAGCGGGCAGTTGCCGCCGACGCCGTTCGCGCCCTTGCCGGCCGCGATGTCGACGATCACCGAGCCCGGCTTCATCGACTTGACCATGTCTTCGGTCACGAGCACGGGTGCTGCCCGGCCCGGGATCAACGCGGTCGAGATCACGATGTCGGCGGCGGCCACCCGCTTGGCGACCTCGACACTCTGCCGCGCCAGCCAGCTCGGCGGCATCGGCTTGGCGTAACCGCCCACGCCTTCGGCAGCTTCCTTCTCTTCGGACGTGTCGTACGAGACCTCGATGAACTTGGCGCCGAGCGACTCGACCTGTTCTTTCACCGAGGGGCGCACGTCGCTCGCTTCGATCACCGCGCCCAGCCGCTTGGCCGTGGCGATGGCCTGCAGGCCGGCCACGCCGACACCGAGGATCACGACACGCGCGGCCTTCACGGTGCCGGCCGCTGTCATCAGCATCGGGAAGAAACGCTGGTATCGGTCGGCCGCGATCATCACGGCCTTGTAGCCGGCGATGTTGGCCTGGCTCGACAACACGTCCATGCTCTGCGCACGCGTCGTGCGCGGCGCGGCTTCGAGCGCGAAGCTCGTCACGCCGGCGCCGGCAAGCCGGTGCAGGCCGTCGGTGTCGAACGGGTTCAGCATGCCGACCAGGTTGGCGCCGGTCTTCATCAGCGAGAGTTCGCTGTGCAGCGGCGCGCGCACCTTCAGCACCAGGTCGCAACCCAGCGCGCCGGCGGCGTCGGTGATCTCGGCGCCGGCGGCTTCATACGCCGCGTCGGTCACGCTGGCGGCCACGCCAGCCCCCGATTGCACGCGGATCGTGTGCCCCTGCGCCTTCAGCTTCTTGGCCGTTTCGGGCGTGACGGACACGCGCGTTTCACCGGCCGCTGTCTCGAGCGGTACCCCTATCAGCATGGATGCCTCCTCAGGCGCTTTTATGTTGGAACTGCAGAACAGGGCCGATTCTGCCGTACCTTGAGGCCCCGCCACCAATGACCGCGATCAAGCGCGCCGTAACCCGGCTGAAACCCGGGGCCGCGCGCTACCATCGGGCGCATGGCCGACCGCTGGAAACCGAGCGTGACCGTCGCCGCGATCATCGAGCGTCGCGAAGGCGACACGAGCCGCTTCCTGCTCGTCGAAGAGCACACGCCCGAAGGTTTGAAGATCAACAACCCGGCCGGCCACCTCGACCCCGAAGAGTCGCCTCAAGAGGGCGTGGTGCGCGAGGTGCTGGAAGAAACCGCCTGCGTGTTCACGCCCGACCGGCTGGTCGGCGTGTACCTGTCGCGCTTCCAGCGCCCGGCCCGCGGCGAAGACGTGACCTTCGTGCGCTTTGCCTTCGGTGGCAGCGTGGGCGAGCCCGACCCGGCCCGAAAGCTCGACGACGGCATCGTGCGCACGCTGTGGATGACGCTGCCCGAGCTGCGCGCAAGCCGCGCCCGACACCGCAGCCCGCACGTGCTGGGCTGCATCGAAGACTACCTGGCGGGTCGCCGTTACCCGCTGGACACGATCACGACCGACGCCACGGTCTACGTGCCCGAAGTCAAGCGCTGATTGCAGCGGCGGGCAACCCTCGCACAAGGCGAAGCTTGTTAGCCTTGCCCGCATGCACATCTCGGAACTGGCCGCGCGCAGCGGCGCTTCGGCCCACGCCCTGCGGCACTACGAAAAGCTCGGGCTGATCCGCGCCGGTCGCAGCGCCGGCGGCTACCGCGAATTCAGCGAGAGCGTGGTCCGCGAGGTGGTCTTCATCGTGATGGGCCGGCGCATTGGCTTTTCGCTGAAGGAGATCGCCGAATGGCTGCCGGCCTACCGCAGCGGGCGGCTGACGGCCGAGCGGATGATCGACGCGCTGCAGCAACGCATCGACCAGATCGACGCACAGATCGCGCAGCAGCGTGTGCAGCGCGGCCAGCTGGTCGAGCACATCGCGTGGTTCAGGAAGCGCGCGCAGAAGGCGCGTGCCGCGACCGAATCACCTCCGGCCACGCCTTGGCCTTCCGCCCGAAAGAAAGCCCGATGAAAACCACCACCACCGACCTCTCCATGACCGAACAGGTCAGGCAGCACGTGCTGGCGATGCCGATGGCGCGCACGCTCGGCCTCCGCTTCACGCGCCTGGCACCCGGCGAAGTCGAGATCGAAGTGCCGGTCAGCGACGCGTTCTGCTTTCGCCCCGGCCAATTGCAGGCCACCGCCGTGTTCGCCGCGGCCGACTTCGCCGCCGTGGCGGCTGCCGGGACCCTGCTGAATTCCGGCTGGGCCAACGCGACGGTCGACGCCACGCTGAAGCTCTTGGCGCCGGCGCGCGGGCGTTGCCTGCGGGCACGCGGCCGCGTGGTGCACGCGGCCTCGCTGCTGACGGTGTGCGCGGCCGAGGTCTACGCGGTCGACGGCGAGCAGGAGACGCTGTGCGCCACGCTGCTCGGCACCGCCCGCAACATCAATCTGGCGGGCTGATCGGCGGTCAGGCGGTCACGGCCTCGCTGTCACGCCGAAAGCTCACCAGCTCCTCGATCGTCAGCATCGGGTAGCCATGCCGGCGCGAGAAAGCGACGAGCTCGTCGCCTTTCATCATGCTGCCGTCTTCGTTCATCAGCTCGCACAACACGGCGGCAGGTTGAAGGCCGGCCAGGCGCGCGAGTTCGACCGCGCCTTCGGTGTGGCCACGCCGCTCGAGCACACCGCCGGGCGCAGCCCGCAACGGGAATACGTGGCCGGGGCTGACGAGGTCGGCGGCCGTCGCGCCCGCTGCGATCGCGGTGCGGATCGTCGTCACCCGATCGGCCGCGCTGACGCCGGTGGTGACGCCTTCGCGCGCTTCGATCGACACGGTGAACGCCGTGCCGTAGCGGCTGCCGTTGTGGCTGACCATGGGTGGCAGCGCCAGGCGCTGCAGGTGCTCGTCGGTCATGCACAGGCACACGATGCCCGAGCACTCGCGGATCAGCGTGGCCATCATCGGCACGGTGATGCGGTCGGCCGCGACGATGAGGTCACCCTCGTTCTCGCGGTCGTCGTCGTCGAGCAGAACCACGGCGCGGCCGTGGCGAATGGCGTCCAGCGCGATCCTCAGTCGAGGCGGCATGGGCCGGGTGGTGGCAGAGAGTTGAGACATTGAAACGCTCCTCGTTTGAACGAAAAACATTCCAGGGCGCGCAAACGCGGTCCGGCCACGCCGCGGTTTTGCCGGGCGAAGCTCGGCCAAAACACCGAGGCCTCAAAGAAGCCACGGGCGGCGCAGACGAACTGCATGAGCACATCTTCTTTCATCCGGACTGTGACCGTCGGCCTCGGCATCTCACCGAATCTGCTGACCTCTTCACCGGGAGGTGAAGAGCGCTCGCGGGCTCGTGGCTTGCGCCACATACCGCCGGTGGGGAATTCCACCCCGCCCTGAAGACGTGTGCCGGCCTTGCGACCGACGTGGACATCTTAGGGCGGAGGCCTTACCCGCACGCGTCGCGGGGGCGACACCTAAAATTGCATTGATGAAACCCCAGCGTGTCGTCGTCGGCCTGTCGGGCGGCGTCGATTCGGCCGTCACCGCCTACCTGCTCAAGCAGCAGGGGCACGAGGTCGTGGGCATCTTCATGAAAAACTGGGAAGACGACGACGACAGCGTGTACTGCTCGTCGAACGTCGACTTCGTGGACGCGGCGGCGGTGGCCGACGTGATCGGCATCGAGATCGAACACGTCAACTTCGCGGCCGACTACAAGGACCGCGTGTTCGCCGAGTTCCTGCGCGAATACCAGGCCGGCCGCACGCCCAACCCCGACGTGCTGTGCAATGCCGAGATCAAGTTCAAGGCTTTTCTCGACCACGCGCTGCGCCTGGGCGCCGGCAAGATCGCGACTGGGCACTACGCGCGGGTGCGCGAACGCGACGGCGCGTTCGAGTTGCTGAAGGGCCTGGACCCGCTGAAGGACCAGAGTTACTTCCTGCACCGCCTGACCCAGGCGCAACTGAGCAAGACCCTGTTCCCGGTCGGCGAACTGCCCAAGACCGAAGTGCGGCGCATCGCCGAAGAGGCCGGCCTGCCGAATGCGAAGAAGAAGGACTCGACCGGCATCTGCTTCATCGGCGAGCGGCCGTTCCGAGAGTTCCTGAACCGTTACCTCGCCAACACGCCCGGCCCGATCAAGGACGATCGCGGCCGCACGATCGGCGAGCACGTGGGCTTGAGCTTCTACACGCTCGGCCAGCGCAAGGGCATCGGCATCGGCGGGCTGAAGGAACGCGGCGCGGCACGCGGTGGCAGCGACCACGAACCCTGGTTCGTGGCACGCAAGGACATGGCGGCAAACACGCTCTACGTGGTGCAGGGCCACGATCACGCCTGGCTGCAGTCGCACCGGCTGACGGCTGACGATGCGAGCTGGGTCGCAGGCGAGGCGCCCGCAGGCGGGGCCTTGAGCGCGAAGTCTCGTTACCGGCAAGCCGATTCGAGCTGCCTGCTGAGCGAAGGCGCGAACGCAGCGTTCGAGCTGCGCTTCGAGCAGGCCCAATGGGCCGCCACGCCGGGGCAGTCGGCGGTGGTCTACGACGGCGAGGTATGCCTGGGCGGGGGCGTCATCGCAACCGCGGCGTAACCGGCTCGGTCAGGGCGGCTTGCCCAGGTCCATCGTCCAGTAGGTGTTGTAGGTCGACGTCGAGGTGCCGGACACACAGGCCAGGCCTACCTGGGTGAAGTTCGCGCTCATCAGGTTGGCGCAGTGGCCGTCGCTATCGACCCAGCCGTTCATCACCGATTCGATGCCCGCATAACTCGCGGCGATGTTCTCGCCGAGCCGGCTCCATGCGTAACCCGCGGCAGTGACGCGGGTGCCGAGCGTGCGCCCGTCGGCGCTGGTGTGCGAAAAATAGTTCAAGGCCGACATGTCGGCCGAGTGCGCGCTGGCCGCGGTGGTGAGCGCGGCGTTCCACGCCAGCGGTGGCACCGGCGGGAACACGCCATTGGCCCCGCAGTTCGCGCCGGCCGCGCGCACGGCATTGATGCGCGCCAGCGACGTGGCCGCGAAGTCGGCGATGCCGCAGGTTCCGGCGGTGCTGGGTGCTGGCGCGGGAGCGGGGGTTGGCGCAGGCGCAGGCGCAGGCGCCGGTGCGGGGGCTGGAGAGGGCGCTGGCGCTGGTGAAGGCGCCGGTGCCGCTGCGGCAGGCGCGGGCGCGTCGCCACCCCCACCGCCGCAGGCTGCGAGCAACAGCACCGCGCCGAAGAGTTCGGCCAGCAAGGCGGCGCGCATCGGTGTCGATTGAAGATTTGTCATCGACCTGCAGGCTACCGATGGCGAGGCCGTTCAGGGGTAAACAGCGGTGAGCAATGGTGAGCCGAACGCATGCAGTCGATGCCGTCGTGAATTGCGCCACGCCGCGCCGGCAGCACGGCCTTCGAAGCTCCGGCAGCATCGTGTGCGTGCGCGCCGAGCCGTGCCCACCGGGCGGACGAACTCAAGTTGCGAGCTCGTGCGCCGATAGTTCCGGCAACCTTTGATGGCATCCGTCTTGCACTTCGCCCCTTTCGATTCCGCGTTTCGTTTCGCCTTGCACGTTTGTGCAGGTGCGCTGCTTGCCACGCCTGGTCTGCTGGCCCACGCCACTGCGCTGAACATCAGCGTCAGCGACGCCGCCGGCAAGCCGCTGCTCGACGCGGTGGCGCTGCTCGAACCCGCGGTCGGCAAGGCCCCGGTCAAGCCGATGGCCGATGTCGAGATCTCGCAGGCGAAGCGCCAGTTCGCGCCGCGCGTGACGCTGATCACGCTGGGCACCAAGGTCACGTTCCCGAATTTCGACACGGTGCGCCACCACGTCTATTCCTTTTCGCCGGTCAAGACCTTCGAGCTCAAGCTCTACGCCGGCGTGCCCAACGCACCCGTCACCTTCGACAAGCCCGGCGTGGCCGTGCTCGGCTGCAACATCCACGACAGCATGGCCGCCTGGGTGGTGGTGACCGACACGCCCTGGTTCGCGCGCAGCGCCGCCAACGGCCGCGCCCGCATCGACGGCGTGCCGGCGGGCAACTACCGGCTGCGCCTGTGGCATGCCGGCCTGGGCCCGGGCATCGAGCCCGCACCCGTGGCCATCACCATCGGTGCCGCCGATGCCGAGCACAGCGCGCGCCTGGCCGTGAGCACCGAGCCATGAACGCACCTGCCGCCGGCATCGTGGCCCGCAGCACGGGCTGGGTGAAGAAGTCGCTGGGCGCACGCATCGTCGTCGTGTTCCTCGGCCTGCTGCTGGTGGTGCAGATCGCCAGCTTCTGGGCGATTCGCGCCAGCCTGTGGAACCAGGCGCACCGGGAGCTGCCCGAACAACTCGCGCTGGCCGACAGCATCCTGCAAAGTGTGATCGAACGGCGCGCGCAGCGCCTGATCGACGGCGCCGAAGTGGCCGCCGCCGACTACGCGTTCCGCGAGGCCGTGGCCAGCAATGACGCCGAAACCATCGCCTCGGCGCTGGCGAACCACAGCCGCCGCGTGAAGGCCACCGAGGCGGCGCTCTACGGCACCGACTTTTCACTGCGCGCGGCGACCGGCCAGCTTCAGACAAACATGGGCCCGCTGGTCGAACGCCTGGGCGCCCGCGCCATGGCCGAAGGGCGCGGCGGCAGCCGCGCCAGTGAGATCGCGCTGATCGGCGGCAAGCCCTACCAGATGGTGATGGTGCCGATGAAAGCGCCGATCGTCGTCGGCTGGGTGATGATGGGCTTCCCGCTCGACGACCAGCTCGTCACCACCATGCAGGCCATGTCGGCGCAGAGCCTGAAGCTGACCCTGCTGACGCGCAACGATGCCGGCACGCCCTGGGCGGTGGAAGTGACCCGGCTGCCGGCTGCGCAAGCGGCGGCGCTGGCACACCAGCCGTGGCTCACGATTCCGCCCACGGGCAGAATGGACTCGGTCGACGCCGCCGGCGAAGAACTCGGCGTGCGCCCGCGCTGGCTGACCCAACGAGGACCCAACGCGGTCGACGGCGAAGTGGGTGTGGTCGCGCTCACCTCGATCTCGATCGACGACGCAGTGCGCTTGCCGTTTTTCCTGCAGGCCGCGCTGCTGAGCATCACGCTCCTGGGCATCGCCGGTTTTGCGCTCGGCAGCGTGTTCACCGCGCGGCGCGTGACGACGCCACTGCGCGAGCTGACCGAGTCGGCCGACCGCCTGGGCGCCGGTGACTTCGACACGCCGATGCGCGGCCTTCAGCGTGAGGACGAACTCGGCCAGCTGGCGCAGTCTTTCGAGCGCATGCGCGTGAACGTGGCCGACAAGCAGCAGCAGATTCTGAAGCTCGCCTATTGGGACAGCCTGACCGGTCTGCCCAACCGTGTGCAGTTCCGCGACGCGGTGCACAAGGCCATCGCCGAGGCCGAAGCGGCAGTCGCCGCCGACCCGGGTGCACGCCCGACGCTGGCCGTGCTGATGCTCGACCTCGACCGCTTCAAGCACGTCAACGACGTGCTCGGTTACCGCTTCGGCGACCTGCTGCTCAAACGTGTGGCCGAGCGCCTGGGCCAGCACAACCTGCGCGGCGACGACATCGTCGCGCGACTGGGTGGCGACGAGTTCGCGGTGCTGCTGCGCCACGGCGACGCTGCGCTCGCGGCCTCGGTCGCGCAGCGCATCACGCGCGCTTTCGACGCGCCGCTCACGCTCGAAGAACACACCGTCGACATGGGCGCGGGCATCGGCATGGCCTGCTGGCCCGAACACGCTGCCGACGCCGACGTGCTGCTCAGCCGCGCCGAGGTGGCCATGTACGCCGCCAAGCGCAAGAGCGACGGGCCGCTGATGTACCACGCCGCCATCGACGCGGCCAGCGCCCAGACGCTCTCGCTGCTGACCGAGCTGCGCAGTGCGGTCGACCGGAACGAACTGCGCCTGTACCTGCAGCCCAAGTTGATGCTCGAAACCGGGCGCGTTGGGGGTGCCGAAACGCTGGTGCGCTGGATGCACCCGCAGCGTGGCCTGGTGCCGCCGATGGACTTCATTCCATTCGCCGAACAGACCGGCTTCATCCGCACGCTGACGATGTGGGTCTTCGAAGAAGCGGCGCGTCAATGGCTGCGGCTGCAGGCCGAAGGTTTGCCGCTGGTGCTGTCGGTCAACCTTTCCACTCGCGACCTGCTCGACCAGGACCTGCCACAGAAGTTCGACGCGCTGCTCGTCAAGCACCGCGTGCCGGCCGAAGCCTTCTGCCTCGAGATCACCGAGAGCGCGATCATGGACGACCCGCAACGCGCGCTGGCCACGCTGAACCGGCTGAGCGGCCTCGGCTTCAAGCTCTCGATCGACGACTTCGGCACCGGTTATTCATCGCTCGCCTACCTGAAGCGCCTGCCGGTCGACGAGCTCAAGATCGACAAGTCTTTCGTGCTCAACATGGAGACCGACCTCGACGACGCGAAGATCGTGCGCTCGACCATCGACCTGGCCCACAACATGGGCCTGACGGTGGTCGCCGAAGGTGTGGAAAACGCCAAGGTCTGGGACCTGCTGCGCGAGCTCGAATGCGACGAGGCACAGGGTTACCACATGGGCAAGCCGATGCCGGCGAACGAGTTCCAGGCCTGGTCGATCGGCTGGGCCAACAAGCAGCGGCCGCGCTCGACCACCGGTACGGGTGCGGTGTTGCACTGACGACCACAACGCCGCTTCTTCATCCGATCTGCCGGCCCAGCGCTCGCGCTGCGGCACCCAAGGCCGCTTCGCTGTAGCCCGCGTACCCAAACAACCAGCCGTTGCGCTTCGCTTCGATGCAGTAGCGCGAGATCGGCGCGAGCTGCACGCCGACCTGCGCAGCGCGTTCGGCGAGTTCGGTGTCGCGTGTTCGCCCGTCGGTCTCGAACGCCAGGTGCATGCCCTGCAGGCTCGGTGAAAGGGTGATCGCGCCGTGTGTCGCGCGGACCAGGCTGTGGATCATCGAGGCCTGGCGCGCGCGGTAAAGCTCGCGCATGCGCCGCAGGTGGCGCAGCAGGTGGCCGTCGGCGATGAATCGCGCGAGCACGTCTTGCGCCGCGCCGGGCGAGTGCCGGTCGCTCATCGCGCGGGCTCTCGTGAAGGGCTCGACCAGTACTTCGGGCAAGACCACGAAGCCGAGCCGCAAGCCCGCGCCGAGCGACTTGGAGAAAGTGCCGACGTAGAGCACCCGCGCGTCGTGGGCCATGCTGCACAGCGCGGGGATGCGCTGCGCGCCGTACTGGAACTCGCCGTCGTAGTCGTCTTCGACGATCCACGCGCGCTGCGCCCGCGCCCAGTCGAGCAGCGCGCTGCGCCGCGCCAGGCTCAAACGCACGCCGAGCGGGAACTGGTGCGTCGGCGTGACCACCGCGAGCCGCGCACCGGGCCAGCGCGCGGCGCCGTGGGCGATGCACAGGCCTTCGTCGTCGACCGGCACAGGGCGCACCAGCGCGCCGTGGCCGAGCAGGCTGGCGCGGATGCCGGGGTAGCCCGGGTCTTCGACCAGCACCTCGTCGCCCACGTCGAGCAGCAGCCGCGCGATCAGGTCGAGCGCCTGCTGCGAGCCGGCGGTGATGAGCACCTGCGCAGCGTCGCAGCGAATGCCGCGCGAGACCAGCAGCCACTGCGCGATCGCGGCACGCAGCGGCGGGTGGCCGGCCGGGTCGTGGTAGCCGGCGCAGGCCACGCGCTGCGCCACCGGCGTTTGCCGTTCCAGCCGCTGCCACAGCGCGAACGGAAAGTCGTCGAGCGCGGGCTGGCCGATGCGAAACGGCAGCGGCAGCACGTTCGGCGGGTTCCAGCGCAGGCCGGTCTCGGCGATCAGGCGGCCACGCTGCGACAACAACTGCTGCGCCGTGACACCGCCGCCCCGCGCCTTGCCGCGCACCGGCGCAGACCGTTCGGCGACGTAGGTGCCGTCACCGACCCGCGCCACCAGATAACCCTCGGCCTGCAAACGCTCTGCCGCCCACATCACCGTGTTGCGCGCCACCCCGAGCACACGCGCGTGTTCACGCGACGGCGGCAGGCGCGCGCCGGGCGCGAAGGTGCCGACTTCGATCGCTTCGCGCAAGCGCAGATAGACCTGCTGTCGCAGCAATGCGGGGGCACGGATGGTGCTCGCAACGGCTCTTTGCTTCTTCATCGATTGGCACCTTCGTCCTGTCTTTCAGTGTCTACGATAAAGAGCCAATCCGATCCGACCGACAGGAGCTTCCGATGAACCCGCGACCCGTGACGCTGAGCGGCCCCTTCGTTCGGCTCGTGCCGCTCACGCTTGAACACGTTCCTGCCCTGGCGAGCATCGGCCTCGACCCGGTGCTGTGGCGCTGGATCCCGGTGCCGGTCACCACCGGCGACGAGATGCGCGACTACGTGGCCAGCGCGCTCGACGACCAGGCGCGCGGCCTTGCGCTGCCTTTCGCCATCACCAACGCGACCGGTGGCGAGGTCATCGGCTGCACCCGCTTCGGCAACATCGACGTGAAAAACAGGCGCCTGGAAATCGGCTGGACCTGGCTCGCACGCTCGCACCAGCGCACGGCCGCCAACACCGATGCCAAGCGCCTGCTGCTGGCCCACGCCTTCGACGATCTCGGCGCGATGCGCGTCGAGCTGAAGACCGATGCGCTGAACGAAAAATCGCGCGCCGCGATCAGCCGCCTCGGTGCGGTGCAGGAAGGCATCTTCCGCAAGCACCTGGTCACGGCATCGGGCCGGATGCGCGACACGGTGTACTTTTCGATCATCGACACCGAGTGGCCCGCGGTTCGGCACACACTCGACGCACGGCTTGCCCACCCCGCCACAGCACCACAGGTCTGACCATGTACCTCCCTTCCCACTTCGAAGAGAAACGCCCCGAAGTCCTGCAGGAACTGATGCAATCGCACCCGCTCGGCCTGCTGGTCACGCAGGGCGAGAGCGGCCTGCAGGCCAACCCGATCCCGTTCGTGTTCGACGCCGACCCGGCCGGTGGCCCGGGCGTGTTGCGTGCCCACGTGGCCCGCGCCAACCCGGTCTGGCGCGAAGCCCGCACCGACACCGAATCGCTGGTCGTGTTTCAAGGTCCGCAGGCCTACATCTCGCCCGGCTGGTACCCGAGCAAGGCCGAGCACGGCAAGGTCGTGCCGACCTGGAACTACTGCATCGTGCAGGGCCGCGGGCTGCTGCGCGTGGTCGACGACGCGGCCTGGGTGCACGCCTTCGTCACACGATTGACGAACCGCCATGAAGTGACGCAGGCCCGGCCCTGGGCCGTGAGCGATGCGCCGGCCGATTTCATTGCGGCGACGCAACGCGCGATCGTCGGCATCGAGATCACGTTGACGGCGCTCACCGGCAAGTGGAAGACGAGCCAGAACCGCTCGGCCGCCGACCGCGAAGGCGTCGCGCGCGGTCTGGCGCAACGCCCCGGCTCGGACGCGGCCGACATGGCGGCGCTGGTGGCCGGCAGCGGCAAGGCATAACCGGCGCCGACCCCGGCCGGCGCCGGGGCATCGCCTTTGCGGCATGCTCTCGCCTCGCTCCCGGACGCCCCTGCCTTGAATTCACCTGCCGCTGTACTCACCCCGCCGCAACTGCGCGCCGCCACGGCGGCCGTGATGATGACCATCCTGCTGGGTGCCCTCGACCAGACCATCGTCAGCGTCGCCGTGCCGACCATCGCGCGCAGGCTCGGCGGCTTCGAGTGGATGGCGTGGGTGATCTCGGGTTACCTGATCGCTTCGACCGCGGTCACGCCGCTTTACGGCAAGTTCAGCGACCTGTTCGGCCGCCGCAAGGTGATGAGCTTCGCGATCCTGCTGTTCCTGCTGGCCTCGGTCGCCTGTGCACTCGCGCAGACGTTGCCGCAGCTCGTGATCGCGCGGGTGCTGCAAGGCGCCGGTGGCGGCGGGCTGATCACGATGGCGCAATCGGTGATCGCCGACGTGGTGCCACTGCGCGAACGTGGCCGCTACCAGAGTTACATCAGCATCGTCTGGGCCGTGGCCAGCATGCTCGGGCCGGTGGTCGGCGGCGTGCTCACCGAGTACCTGTCGTGGCCGTGGATCTTCTGGATCAACCTGCCGGTCGGCCTCGTCGCGCTGATGCTGGTGCGCAGCTCGCTGGGTGCGCTGCCGGTGCGCCGCGGCACGCCGAAGATCGACGGCGCCGGCGCCCTGCTGCTGCTCAGCGGCCTGACCGCCTTCCTGATCCCGATCACCCGCGTGGGCCAGGGTACGCCGTGGAACGACGCGGCCAATGCCGCCGGCTGGGCGGTCGCGCTGGTGCTGCTGGCGCTGTTCATCGCGCAGCAGCGCCGGCACCCGGATGCGATCGTGCCGATGGCGCTGTTCGGCAACCGCGTCGTGGTCACCTGCTGCGCCTTGCTGTTCGTGTGCTTCTTCAACTTCATCGCGCTGTCGGTGCTGGTGCCCTTGCGCCTGCAGCTCGTGGCCGGTTATTCGGCAGCCGACGCTGGGCTGTACCTGCTGCCGATGACACTCTCGATCCCCGCCGCGGCCTTCTTCAGCGGGCGCTGGCTCGACCGCAGCGGCCGCGTGCTGCCAGCCCAGCGGCTCGGGGTGCTGCTGGTGCCGCTCGGCCTGGCCACGCTCGGTCTCGTCGGCCCGACCAGCGTACTCGCGGCGGTGGCGCTGGTGGTGGTCGGCATCGGCATGGGGTTTCAGATGCCGACCACGCTGATCACGGTGCAGCAGTCGGTGCCGCGTGAACAGGTCGGCACGGTGACGGCGCTGACCGCGTTCTTCCGGCTGCTCGGCGGGGCGATCGGCATCGCCGTGCTGAGCTCGGTGGCACTGCTGCTGTTGCGCGGGCAATTGCCGAGCGGCGTGACCTCGCTCGACGGCGAAGGCCTGGGCGCGATGCTCGACGCCGCGCGTGCGGCGCACGGCGCGTCGCTGGCCAGCGACGGCGCGTTCCGGCAGGTCATGCATGTCAGCGCGCTGGTCTCGATGGTGTCGCTGTGGCTGGTCACGCGGCTGCCCGACATCCGCTTGCACGATGCAGCCTTGTCGAAGGCCCAAAAACCGGGATGAGCTTGCCGCGTGCGGCATCATGCGCACCCACCATGACGATCCTGTACCGAGTTCTCCTCACCGCCCTCGGCCTGCTCGCAGCGGGTGCCCAGAGCGCGTTCGCGACCCCTCAGGTCGAAGACTCGATCGCCCAGCGTGTGCTCGCCTGCACCGGCTGCCACGGCGCGCAGGGCCGGGCCGCGAGCGACGGGTATTACCCCCGCATCGCCGGCAAGCCCGCGGTGTACCTGTACAACCAGCTGCTGAACTTTCGTGATGGGCGGCGCCAGTACACGCTGATGAACAAGCTGCTCGCGCCGCTGAGCGACGCTTACCTGCGCGAGATTGCCGACCACTTCGCGAGCCTCGACCTGCCCTACCCGCCGCCGCAACCCGCGACCGGCAGCGTCGATGCGCTGAGCCGCGGCGAAGAACTCGTGCTGAAGGGTGATGCGGCCCAGCGCATCCCGGCCTGCGTGGCGTGCCACGGCGCGGCGCTGATGGGCGTGGTGCCAGCCACTCCGGCGCTGCTCGGCATGCCGCGCGACTACCTCAACGCGCAGCTCGGCGCTTGGCGCACCGGCAACCGGCACGCGCTCGAACCCGACTGCATGGCACAGGTCGCCCGGCTGTTGAAGCCGGACGACATCAGCGCGCTGTCGCAGTGGCTCGCGGCGGTGCCTGTGCAGGCCGGGGCCAAGCCGGCGACCAGCCTGCCGGCCGCCCTGCCGATGCACTGCGGCGGCGTGCCGGGGGTGAGGCCGTGAGGCGTCGGCTCCTCGCGATGACGGTCGGGTTGCTGCTGGTGGCCGCGCTGGCGATCGCCTGGGTGCTGTTCATGAACCTGCGCGACGAATCGCCGCGATCAGACAAGCCGGCACCGATGCCCACCGCCGAGCAGGTCTCGCGCGGCGCCTACCTGGCGCTCGCCGGCAATTGCATGGGCTGCCACACCGCCCCCGGTGGCGCGCCGTATGCCGGCGGGCGCGGTGTGCCCACGCCGTTCGGCACGGTCATGGCGCCCAACCTCACACCCGACGACAAGACCGGCATCGGCACCTGGTCGGCCGACGACTTCTGGCGCGCGCTGCACAACGGCCGCTCGCGCGACGGGCGCCTGCTGTACCCGGCCTTCCCGTACCCGAACTACACCCGCATCACGCGCGCCGATGCCGATGCACTGCACGCCTGGCTGCGCCTCGTGCCGGCGGTGGAACAGGCGAACCGGCCGCACGAGTTGAAGTTCCCGTTCAACCAGCAGGCCGCGCTGGCGGTGTGGCGCGCGCTCTACTTCCGGCCGGGGCAACACCGGGCCGATCCACAACGTTCACCCGAAGCGGACCGCGGCGCCTACCTCGTCGAAGGCCTGGGCCACTGCAACGCCTGCCATTCGAGCCGCAACGCACTCGGCGCCACGACCGGCCCGCTCGATCTGGCGGGTGGGCTGATTCCGGTGCAGAACTGGTACGCGCCTTCACTGACCTCGGCCCAGGAAGCGAGCGTGGCGGCGTGGGACACTCAGGACGTGGTCGCGCTGCTGCAGACCGGCGTCTCGCCACGCGGCTCGGTGGCCGGGCCGATGGGCGAGGTGGTGCTTGGCAGCACGCAGCACCTGTCCGAGCCCGACCTGCGGGCGATGGCCGTCTACCTGAAGGCGCTGCCCCAGACTGCGCCGGTGGTGTTGCGGGAGGCCGAGCCCTACGCTGCCACCGGCCCCGGCGCCAAGCTCTACGAGCGCCACTGCGCGGGCTGCCATGGTGACGCCGGCGAAGGCGTGCGCGGCGCCTACCCGGCGCTGGCCGGCAACCGCGCGGTCACGATGCCGCAGGTGGCGAACCTCGTCCACATCGTGCTCGAAGGCGGCTTCGCGCCGGCGACCGAAGGCAACCCGCGGCCCTACGGCATGCCGCCTTTCGCCACCGTGTTGAGCACCGAAGAAACGGCGCAGCTGCTGTCGTTCGTGCGCGGCAGCTGGGGCAACCGCGGCGCCGCGGTGTCAGCGCTCGAGGTCGAGCGCTTTCGCAGCGCGAGGTAGGGCGCCCGGGCTCATTCGGGTTCGGAGCAGAAGGTGTCGTCGGCGATCACGCACTCGGCATCGACCCGCGCTGCGCCGGCGATGCCGCGCGTCAGCAACCCGCTGCTGCGCAGCTTGCTGGCTTCGGCGTGCGGCAGCATCAGCCACATCTGGCCACGCTGGCGGGTGCGCATCGCCTGGCGACCGGCATCGTTGCCCGAGCCCCAGAAGAAGTCGGCCCGGATCGCGCCGCGGATCGCGCCGCCGGTGTCTTGTGCGACCACCAGCCGCTGCAGTGGCAGCGACGAACCGGCCGGCGTGGGCGCGGCCATGTAGACCGGGTAGCCGAGCGGCGTGACGCGCGGATCGACCGCGATCGAGCGGCCCGCCGTCAGCGGCACACCGAGCGCGCCGACCGGGCCGCGCGTGGGCGACTGATCGGGCGCGACGCGGAAGAACACGTAGCTCGGGTCGCTGCCGAGCGCCGCGGTGCGCGGCGCGCCGGGAATCGACGACCGAGCCGGTGGCGCGGCCGGGTTGGCGGGCGCCGCGGCCGTCGTCGCCGGTTTGGGTGCCGGCTTGCGCTGCGCCCCACCGAGCAACTGGTCGACCAGCGCGTCGGAAGCCGAAGCATTGGCGGCCGGCTTGGCAGGCGCTGGCTTGATGCCGCGGGTGGTCACCCCTTCGGTCGCGCTGTCGGCTTCGGGCGCCGCGGCGGCTGGCCCGGCATCCGCCAGCTCGAAGCTCTCGGCCTCTTCGGGGCCTGCGCCGAGGCTGCGCGTGCGCACCCGCTCCGGCCCCTTGGCCACCAGCCGCACCGGCCTGAACGGGTGGCCGTTCTGCTCGGCGTATTGCACCCGCAGCACCGTACCGTCGCGCAGGCGGATGCGGCCCGAGCCCTGGACCTGCATCGCGTAGAGCGCGAGCGCGTCGTCGACCCAGGCGACGACCGGCGCGTCGAGCTGGCCGCTCGCCTCGATCTCGGCGCGGGTGCGGTACGGCAACGCACGGTCGCCCACCAGCTGCACGCGCCAGTTGCGGTCGCGCGTGTCGAGCTCGAAGCGGGTCGTGTCGAGTGCATAACTGCCCGGCACGCGGCCGGGCGCTACGTTCAGGCTTTGACCGGCCTTCACCACGTAGACCGTGGCGCGGCGCTGAGCCGGCGCGATCAACTTCCAGTCGAGCGTGTACAGGTCGTTCGGCGTGGCGTAGACCGGCACCGTGAAGGCGCCTTCGGGACGCAGGCTGCCGTTGATCAGCGGCTCGTAATAGCCGGTCACGTCGCCGTCGCGGCTGGCGTCGGCATTGAGGATACGGAACAGTGCGAACTCCTGTTCGAAGAAGCGCCGCAGTTCGGCCGGGCTGCGGTTCAGGCGCGCGGCCCGGGCACAGAGCGGCTTCCAGGCCTCCCGTTTGACCAGCGCCAGGCACGAGGTCTGGAACGCGTCCCACGCGGTATCAAGGTCGTCTTGCCCCCAACCCGGCAACTCGGCGAAGCTGCTCGCCTTGAACAAGGCGTTGCGTGTCTTGACGTCGGTGCCGAGCCCGGCATCGGCGCCCGGTGCAGCCGCCAGATCGGTGGGTGCGGCAAGGGTGCGGGCCGGCGCACCGGAGGCGGTGGCAGGCACCACGGTCGGAGCCGGCGCCGCCACGGCGGCCGGTGCCGCAGCCGATCCGCTGCCGGCGGGGGCCGAAGCGCAGGCGCACAGCACGAGCGACAGGCTTGCGAGCAGCGCGCCGGCAGCGGTGCGGCGGGTACGGGGCGGTGCGGGAAACGTCATGACGTGGTCCGGGGTCTCATGGGCTGAACGTAGGCCCAAGTCTGCGCCACATCAACTGACCTTCGTCAGCGCGGGCCGGCGCAGGGGCCGAGCCACCCCGGGCGGTGTTACCTAAGTCATGCCTCGGTCGGCCGGTCGCTCGTTATTCTCGATGCAGTTCGCCCGACCGGGCTTGTGGAGAAGACGCATGCGCATGATCGCCGCCATCGAGGGCGCCCGCCGGGTGCCCCTTCGTGCGCTGCAAGGCCTGGCACTCGCCGTGTTCGCCTTGCTGGCTGGCTGCTCGAGCACACCGCCGCCGCCCAAGCCGACCTCCGTCAAGGCGACCGTGCAGGCCGCGGCCGACGTGAACCCCGACAGCCGCAAGCGCGCCTCGCCGCTGGTGGTGCGCATCTACGAACTGAAGTCGGCGGCGGCATTCGAAGCCGCCGACTTCCTGTCGCTGTACGACCGCGACCAGGCCACGCTCGGCGCCGAGATGGTCGGCCGCGAAGAGTTCACGATGCGCCCGGGCGAGAGCCGCCCATGGGAAAAGACGCTCGGTCCCGAGGTTCGTTTCATCGGCGTGATGGCCTCCTACCGCGACATCGAGCGCGCCCGCTGGAAGACGCTGATCGCGGTCAAGCCCGGGCTGAAGAACACGGTCACGATCAACGCCGATGCGATCACGCTGACCGGCAACGTGGTGGCGCAATGAGCTGGCGCAGCTCGGTGGTCTGGTCGCAGGGCATGTTCCTGCAGCCGCACCACTTCCAGCAGGAAGCGCGTTATGTGTCGCGGCTCGTCGACGCGCGGGCACGTTGCGTGTCGCCCTATGCCTGGGGCCTGGTCGAGCTGGTGCTCGACGACACGCTGCTCGCGCTCGGCCGCGTCGGCATCGCCCGCGCCTCGGGCGTGCTGCCCGACGGCACACCGTTCGCCATTCCGCAGCTCGACGCACCGCCGGCGCCGCTCGAGGTCTCGGCCGACCTGAAGAGCGAGCTGATCTACCTGGCCTTGCCGCTGAGCCGGGAAGGGGTGTCCGAAGTCGACTTCGGCGACGCCGCCAGCCAGGACACCACCCGCCTCGAGGCCGCCGAGGAGAGCGTGCGCGACCACACCAGCGCTTCCGACGAACCGGCGAGCATCCAGACCGGGCGACTCAAGCTGCGCCTGGTCCGCGCCAAGGATCTGAGCGACGCCTACACCGTGATCGGCGTGGCCGAGGTCAGCGAGCGCCGCAGCGACAAGCAGGTGCTGCTCGACCGCAGCTACATTCCGCCGGCCGTGGTGCTCGATGCGACCGACTCGCTGGCCAGCAGCACACGCCTGCTGCACGGCCTGATCAGCCAGCGGTCGCAGGCCCTGGCCGGCCGCATGGGCCAGCTCAGCAGCGGGGTTTCCGAACTCGCCGACTTCATGATGCTGCAGGTGCTCAACCGCGCCGAGCCGCTGTTCCGCCAGCACGCGAGCGCGCCCAATTCGCACCCGATGGCGCTGTACGTCGACTGCCTGCAGCTCGCCGGCGAGTTGTCGACCTTCGCGTCGACGGCGCGCCGCCCGCCCGAGTTCCCGCTGTACCGGCACGACGACCTGCGCGGCTGCTTCGCGCCTGTTGTCAGTGAGCTGCGCAAGATGCTTTCGGTGGTGCTGGAGCAGAACGCGATCCAGATCGAGCTTACCGAGCGCAACCACGGCGTGCGCACCGCCGTCGTGCCCGACCTGGAACTGGTGCGCAACGGCCAGTTCATGCTCGCCGTCAACGCCCAGATGCCGCCCGAACAACTGCGCCAGCGATTCGTCGCCCAGACCAAGGTCGGTCCGGTCGACCGCATCCGCGATCTGGTCAACCTGCAGTTGCCGGGCATCGGCCTGCAAGGCCAGCCGGTCGCGCCGCGCCAGCTGCCCTACCACGCTGGCTTCTTCTATTTCGAGCTCGAACGTGGCAGCGACCTGTGGCGCCAGTTCGAGAAGAGCGGCAGCCTGGTGATCCACACCGCGGGCGACTTCCCCGGGCTCGAACTCGAGCTGTGGGCGATCCGCCAATAGGTGGCGACGCGGGCCTGATTCGCCGCCGCGCTGCCGCCCCGATCCCTGAGGTGTTGCCATGAGCCCTGCCAATCCGAACGACCCGTTCAGTGACCCGTTCGCCGCGGTCGAGAACCAGCGCACCTTCGTGATGCCGAACCCGGGCGCGCGGGCGCCGGCCACACCACAACCCGGCGCGATGCCGAGCGCCGGCGCTGCCGATGTCACGGCCGACCTCAGCGCACCCGACACCGGGCTGAACCCGTTGCTGGCACTGGCCAACCCGCTGCTCGCGGTGGTGCCGCAGATCCGTTCGACCAGCCACCTGCCCGATCCCGGCGTGTTGAAAGAGTCGCTCGCGCAAGGGCTGCGCGAGTTCGACGCGAAAGCGCCGCAGCAAGGCATCGCCCCCGAGCGGGTGATGGCCGCGCGCTATATCCTGTGCACGCTGCTCGACGAAGCCGCTGCCAGCACACCCTGGGGTGGATCGGGCGCGTGGGGCCGCTACAGCCTGCTGGCGATGTTCCACAACGAAACCGGTGGCGGCGAAAAGGTCTTCCAGCTGATGGCCAAGCTGGCCGAGAACCCGGCCGCCAACCGCGACCTGCTGGAGCTGATCTACGCCGCGCTGTGCCTGGGTTTCCAGGGCCGGTACCGCGTCGTCGAAGGGGGCCTCGCGCAGCTCGAAGCGGTGCGTGACCGGCTCGCGCAAATCCTGAAAAAGGAGCGCGGTGCTTATGCCCAGCCGCTGGCCGAGCACTGGCGCGGCCAGACGCTCAAGCGCCGCCCGTTCCTGACCTGGCTGCCACTCTGGGTCACGGGCGCGGTGGCCGCGGCCGTGCTGCTCGGCCTGTACTTCGCGCTGTCGATGTCGCTGGGCGGCGTGTCGGACCCGACCTTCGGGCAGATCCAGAGCCTGCGCCTGTTGCCGCCCACGCCGACCGTGGTGCAGCCTGCGGCCAAGCCACGCCTGGCGCAGTTCCTGGCGAGCGAGATCAAGGCCGGGCTGGTGGCGGTGCGCGACGACCTCGACCGCAGCGTGATCACAATCCGCGGCGACGGCCTGTTCGACCCCGGCAGCGCGAGCCTGAGCGACGACCGCGAAGCGCTGATGAAGCGCATCGCCGAAGCGCTGGCGCAAGTGCAGGGTCAGATCCTGGTCACCGGTCACACCGACAACCAGCCGATCCGCTCGGTGCGTTTCCCGTCGAACTGGCATCTCTCGGAGGAGCGAGCGAAGGCCGTGCGCGGCATTCTGGTGTCGCGTGGCGTGGCCCCGGCACGGGTGGTCGCCGAAGGGCGTGCCGACGGCGAACCGGTGGTCGCGAACGACACGCCGGGCAACCGATCGATCAACCGGCGTGTCGAAGTGACATTGGTGGCGGCGCGCACCGGGGCGGCGTCATGAAAAAAATCTTCGGATGGATCTTCAACGGCTGGGTGCTCGCGATCCTCGGTCTGCTGGCGATCTCGCTGCTGATCTGGATCGTCGGGCCGATGATCGGCATCGGCGAAGCGCGGCCCCTCGAAAGCGCCACGGTGCGCCTGAGCGTGATCGGCGTGATCGTGCTGCTCTACGTGCTGCAGAAAGCCTGGAAAGCGTGGAGCGCACGGCGCACCAACAGCGCGGTCGTGAACCACATGCTCGCCGAGGCGCCGAAGGGCGGCGATGCGGCGAGCGCCGAGCTCGCGACGATCAACGAGCGCTTCCAGAAAGCGCTGAGCACGCTCAAGCAGGCCCGCTTCGCAGGCAACCGCAGCCTGTGGTCGAGCGCATCCGCCCGTGTCGGCCAACGTTACCTCTACGAGCTGCCTTGGTACGTGATCATCGGCGCACCAGGCTCGGGCAAGACGACGGCGCTGCTCAATTCCGGTCTCGAATTCCCGCTCGCCGCGAGCATGGGCGACGCGGCAGTGCGCGGCGTCGGCGGCACGCGCAACTGCGACTGGTGGTTCACCAACCAGGCCGTGCTGATCGACACCGCCGGCCGCTACACCACGCAGGACAGCGACCGCGACACCGACCAGAAAGCCTGGACCGGCTTCCTCGGCATGATCAAGAAGAGCCGGCCGCGCCAGCCGGTCAACGGCGTGCTGGTCACGGTCTCCGTGCCCGACTTGCTCACCCGCACCGCCGCCCAACGTGCCGAATACGCCGCCGCGGTGCGCACCCGCATCCAGGAACTGCACCAGCACCTGGGCATCCGTTTCCCGATCTACCTGCTCGTCACCAAGACCGACCTGCTGGCCGGGTTCATGGACTACCTGGGCGATGCGAGCAAGGACGTGCGCCAGGACCCGTGGGGCTTCACTTTCGCGCTCGACGCGCAGCAGCGCACCGACCCGAGCTCGCTGCCGCAGGAGTTCGACCTGCTGCAGGCACGCCTGACCGACGGCCTGATCGACCGCCTGCAAAGCGAGCGCGACCCGGCGCGGCGTGCGCGCATCTACGCCTTCCCGCAGCAGTTCGCCGGCTTGCGCGGCGTGCTGAAGGAGTTCGTCGACAAGGTGTTCTCGCCGTCGCAGTTCGAAGAGCGCCCGCTGCTGCGCGGCGTGTACTTCATCAGCGGCACGCAAGAGGGCACGCCGATCGACCGCATGCTGGGCACGATCGCCCGCACCTACCGGCTCTCGCGCACGCCGGTGCCTGCGAACCAGGCCAGCGGCAAGAGTTTTTTCCTGTCGCGCCTGTTGCAGGAAGTGGTGTTCAGCGAAGCCGAACTCGCTGGCACCAACCTGAAGTGGGAGCGCCGCCGCTCGCTGCTCGCGGCCGGCGGTTATGCGCTGATCGGCCTCGTGTTCGTGACGGCCACGGCCGCGTGGACGATCAGCTACCTGAACAACCGAAAGTACGTGGCCGAAGTGACAGCCAAGGTCGACAGCGTGCGCCAGCTGGTGCAGGCCACGCCGAATCGCGCGTCGTCCGACATCACCGTGCTGCTGCCGGCGCTGGCCGCCACCAAGGCGCTGGCGGTCGAAGAGCAGGCCAGCGTGCCGTGGTCGCTCGGCTTCGGCCTGTACCAGGGCCGCAAGCTCGACTCGGCGACGCAGCAGGTCTACAAGCGCATGCTCGTCGACGCGGTGCAGCCACGCATCGCGCTGCGTGTCGAAGACCAGCTCAAGCGCAGCTTCGACAACCCCGAGTCGCAGTACGAGGCGCTGAAGGCCTACATGATGTTGCAGGACCCGGAGCATTTCGACGCGCAGGCGTTGAAGCTCTACGTGATGGTCGACTGGGAAGTGAACCTGCCACGTGACGTGACGACCGAGCAGCGCGCCGCGCTCGAATCGCACCTCGACGCGTTGCTGGCACAAGGCGCCACGGTCTCGCCGCTGCCCGAAGACAAGGCGCTGATCGCGCAAGTGCGGACCAAGCTCGCCTCGGTGCCGCTGGCGCAGCGGGTCTACAACCGCATTCGCCTGCAGGGCGTGGGCGCCGACATCCCCGAGTTCAGCATCGCCAAGGCGGCCGGCACCAGCGCAGCCCTCGTCTTCACACGCGCCAGCAACCTGCCGATCACACGCGGTGTGCCGGGGCTGTTCACCTACGACGGTTACTACAAGGGCTTTCAACCCGAAGTCGAAAAGACGACCAAACAACTGCGCGACGAAGAAGGCTGGGTGCTCGGCCTGCCCGAGGCTTCACGCTCGGCCGCGCTGCGCGACCCGCTCGCGCTCGGCCGCCTGACCGATGAAGTGCGGCGCGCCTACCTGCTCGAATACGCCAAGCTCTGGGAAAACTACATCGCCGACATCCGCATGCTGCCGATGGGCAACCTGGCGCAGTCGGTGCAGATGGCGCGCATCCTCTCGGCGCCCGACAACCCGCTCGCGCCGCTGATGCGCGCGCTGGTGCGCGAGACCACGCTGACGGCCACCGAGTCGAAGTCGGTCGTCGAGCAGGCGAGCGACAAGGCCAAGAGCACGATCGACAAGTCGCGCGAACAGCTGCTGAGCATGCTGCGCGACAAGAACGCGCCCGCCGCGGCGCCAGCGGCACGCATCGAACGCATCGTCGACGACCGCTTCGAGGGCTTGCGCCAGCTCGTCAAGCCGGGCGCGCCGGGCGGGCCGGCGCCGCTCGACGGCACCATCGCGCTGATCAACGAGGTCTACGCCCTGCTCAACGCCGCCGACACCGCGGTGAAAGGTGGCAACGCGCCACCGCCTTCGGAAGTGCCGAACAAGGTCAAGGGTGAAGCAGCGCGCTTGCCCGAGCCCTTGCGCAGCCTGATGAACACACTCTCGGCCAGCAGCGGCGCGGCCGTGGCGCGCGAGATGCGCAGCAACATCAGCAGCGGGGTCAACTCGAGCATCGGCGAGTTCTGCCGCCAGGCGATCACCGGGCGCTACCCGTTCGCGCGCAACAGCACGACCGACGTGACGCAGGACGACTTCTCGCGCCTGTTCTCGCCCGGTGGCCTGTTCGACGAGTTCTTCCAGAAGAACCTCGCGGCGCTGGTCGACACCAACACGCGGCCCTGGAGCTTCCGCCAACTCGGTGAAACATCTTTGGGCAAGGACAGCGGCACCCTGGCGCAGTTCCAGCGCGCCGCGGTCATCCGCGACACCTTCTTCCGCTCGGGCGGCAAGGCCGCCGGCCTGCGGCTCGACTTCAAGCCGCAGGAGATGGACGAGTCGATCACGCAGTTCACGCTCGACCTCGACGGCCAGCTCGTGAAATACGCGCACGGCCCGCAGATTCCCACCGCCGTGCAATGGCCCGGCCCGAAGGGAAGCACCCAGGTGCGCGTGCAGTTGCAGCCGTCGATCGCGGGCGGAACCTCGGGGCTGGTGACCGAAGGCCCGTGGGCACTGTTCCGCATGTTCGACAAGTTGAGCCTCGTGCAGTCGGGCGGGCCGGAACGTTTCAAGGTGACCTTCAATGTGGACAACCGCAAGGCCACGTTCGAAGTCACGGCCAGCAGTGTCGTGAACCCGTTCAAGCTGCCCGAACTGGCGTCGTTCGGTTGCCCCAACGCCATCTGAGTTCGGTGCCTTGCCCGTGACCGATTTCAGCACCACCGAACCCGTGCCGGCCTGGTTCGGCAAGATCGCCTGCCTGGGCGATTTCGCCAGCCGCCGGCTGCCGCAAGACACGGCGCAGGTGTTCGACGCCTGGCTCGCGCGCGGTGTCGATACGAGTCGCGGCCAGCTCGGCGAACGCTGGTTGAACGTGTACCTGACGAGCCCGCTGTGGCGCTTCGCGCTCGCGCCGGGCGTGCTCGACAGTCGCTGGTGGTTCGGCGTTTTGATGCCCAGCGTCGACAACGTCGGCCGTTATTTCCCCTTGGTGGTCACGCAGGCCTGCAACGAAGCGCCGCTGAACAGCGACGGCCTGAACCAGCTCGAGCGCTGGTACTCGGGCATGGCGCGCGCCGCGCTCGGCACGCTGCAGCCGGGCGGCAGCCTGGAGCAGTTCGAGACCGAGCTGGCACAGGCGCCCCGCTTGCCGACGAGCGCGCCGGCCGCGCCTTGGGCTGCGGCACAATGGCCCGAACGCAGCCGCCACGAACTGGCCGCCGGCGTGACGCTCGCGCAATGCCTGAACGAGCTGGCGGTGGTCGAGAGCCTGCGGCGCTTTCGCGGCTGCTCCTTGTGGTGGTCGTTGCGCCCGGGTTCGGGCCCGAGCAGCCTGAGCACGGCCGTGGGTCTGCCCGGCGGCGACTCCTTCATTCACATGCTCGAAGGCACCTGGTGAAGATGACCTTCCCTCAGCGCGCAGCACCCTCGGGAGAGCGGTCTTGACCGAGAACAGCGGCACGCCGTCGGCCTTCACCGAGTTCGCCACCACGATGGCGAGCGTGCGCCCGGTGCCGCCGCCACCCGGTGAAGGTGGTAACGCCCTGCCGGCGGGTTACAGGATTCACGAGTTCGAGATCGTGCAGGTGGTCGGCGAAGGTGGCTTTGGCATCGTCTACCTGGCCAACGACCTGCAGTTGCAGCGAACCGTGGCACTCAAGGAGTACATGCCGAGTTCGCTCGCCACGCGCGGCGCCGACCACGGCATCTCGCTGCGCTCCGAGCGCCACCGCGAGACCTTCGAACTCGGGCTGCGCAGCTTCGTCAACGAAGCGCGGCTGCTCGCGTCGTTCGACCACCCGTCGCTGGTGAAGGTGTACCGGTTCTGGGAGCAGAACGGCACGGCCTTCATGGTGATGCCGTTCTACGAAGGGCCAACGCTGAAGGCGCTGTTCAAGCAGTCGCCGCACCCGCCCGACGAAGGCTGGCTGAAGAACCTGCTGCGGCCGCTGCTCGACGCACTGCAGATCATCCACAACGACCACTGTTACCACCGCGACATCGCGCCCGACAACATCCTGCTGCTCGGCTCGCAGCTCAAACCGCTGCTGCTCGACTTCGGCGCGGCGCGGCGCGTGATCGGCGACGCGACGCAGGCGCTCACGGTGATCCTCAAGCCCGGCTACGCCCCGGTCGAGCAGTACGCCGAAGTGCCGTCGATGAAACAGGGCGCGTGGACCGACGTGTACGCGCTGTGCGCCGTGCTGTACGCGGGCATCACCGGGCGCGCGCCGACCCCTTCGGTGGGCAGGCTGATGAAAGACGAGATGGTGCCGGTCTCGGAGAGTGCGCGCGGTCGCTACTCGGCCCCGTTTCTCGCCGCGATCGACCGCGGCCTGGCGGTGCGACCCGAACACCGGC
The DNA here is from genome assembly GCA_040080605.1 of Burkholderiaceae bacterium. Classification (GTDB taxonomy): domain Bacteria; phylum Pseudomonadota; class Gammaproteobacteria; order Burkholderiales; family Burkholderiaceae_C; genus LMDS01. The sequence continues at coordinate 32,062 of JBEBIB010000023.1, read as the reverse complement.
TGCAAGACATCGCCTCGCTGCGTGCCGCCCTGTTCTCGACCGAGCTGCCGGACGCCGGCGACGACGTGACGCAGATTCGCCCGACGATCGCACCGGCCCCGGTGCTGCTGGAACCGGCAGGCGGCCCACCCTCGACCGGCTTCGGTGCGCTGGCGGCGCCGCAGTCGGACTTTCGCCCACCGTCGCCGGCACCGGTAGTGGGCAAGTCGCGCGCCCCGCTGATCGCGGGCGTGGCCATGCTCGCCCTGGGCGCGGGCGTGGTCTGGTTCCTGACCCGCGGGACGGACAAGTCGGCCGAGGCCGTTGCGCCGTCGGCCGTGACCACGCCCGCGGTGGCCGCGGCCGCCAGCAGCGTCGCGCCGCCCGTCGTTGCCGAAGTCGCCGCGCCGGTGCGCGGGCCGTTCAGCACGGTGGCCGCGCTCGAAGACATCGTGCGCCACTCCGACCCGCTGATTTCGGTCAACACGCTGGCCGACAAACAGAGCCTCGTGATCGGGCGCGACCGCATGAAGTTTCGCGTCAAGTCGAGCGAAGCGGGCTACCTCTACGTGTTCTTCAGCGGCACCGACAACGCCGGCCTGACGCTGCTGTTCCCGAACGCCAACGACGCCAAGAACCGGATCGCGGCCGACACCGAGATGGTGCTGCCACGCGAGAGCTGGAACATCGACGCCGGCGGCCCGCCCGGGGTGAATCACATCGTGACGATGGTCTCGCGCTCGCCGCGCGACTTCTCGGGCGCGGGCCTCAAGCCGGCCAACCCGCTCGCGGAATTCGACCTCGCCACCCTGCAGCGCCTGTGGTCGGCAGCGCCCGCCGACAACAGCGTCTACGCCGGCACCGCGCGCTGCGTGGTGGGCGCGACGTGCCCGGCGGAATTCGGCGCCACGCTGATCCGCATCGCCGAAGAAGCGCCCGGCAAGTAAGCCGGCGCGCGGCGCGGGTGCCGCCCGCGTCGACTACTGCGTGATGGTCGTGATCGTGACGCGGCGGTTTTCGGCGGCGGCCACGTCGCGGGTGTTCATCGGCTCGGTGTCACCCTTGCCCACGGCGCGCAGGCGCGCTTCGGCGATGCTGTGGCTGCCCACCAGGTAAGCACGCACGCTCTCTGCGCGTTGTTGCGAGAGCAGCTGGTTGGCATCGGCCGCGCCGCGCGCGTCGGCATGGCCTTCGACTTCGAAGCTGAAGTCTTTCAGCCGATCGTTCTTGAGCGCCGCCGCCACCACGTCGAGTTGCTCCTTGGATCGGGCGGTCAATTGCGCCGAGTTGGTCTCGAAGGTGATCAGCAAAGACGCGCTGCCTTTCTTGCGTGGCGCGAGCACGGCCGCCGCGGGCGTGTTGGACGTGACCCGCAGGCTGCGCGTGCGCACCACCACGTCGGCATCGCCATTGGCGTCTGCTGCGGCCGGGGCAGCGGCCGGTGCCGCCGCGGCGGGGGTCAGGGCCTCCAGCAGGTTGATTTCGGTGACGGCTTTGCCGCTCAGCACCTTGCCGTTGCCGGCCTGGGCCCAGACCAGCTGCGAGACCACGAGGCACGACACCAAGCCTGCTGCGGCCAGGCGTTTGGCCAGGGTGGTGGGGTGCGACAGAGCGCGCGTCGACGTGGTGGTTTGCATGATGATGGTTTCCTTGGTTCGGATCTGACAGGTTTGAATGCGGCCCGCTACAGGGGCCCGATGCGCGTGACTTCGGCCGGGTTGCCGACCCAGACCGCGACCGCGCTGAAGTTGTCCTGGTTGGCGCGCTGACGTTCGTGCACCAGCGTCTGCATGCCGTCGAGCCAGCCTTCGACGCTGCCGGCCTCGGCCAGGCAGTGTTCGATGTCGGCTTCTTCGAGACGGTCGTACCAGCCGTCGGAGCAGAGCAGGAAAGCGTCGCCGTCCTGCACCACAAAGCCGGGGTCGCTGACGTGCGGCTCGATCGGCTCGTCGGAGCCCATCGCGGCGATCAGCTGGTTGCGCTGCGAATGGCTGCGCGCTTCGTGGGGCGCGATCAGGCCGGCATCGACCATGGTCTGCACCACGCTGTCGTCACGCGTGACCTGGGCGACGCGGCCCTGGCGCAGCAGGTACAGGCGCGAGTCGCCGACGTGCGACCACACCGCCTGGCGTGTGTCCTTGGCGATCCAGAGCATCACCAGCGTGGCATGCATGCGCTTCTGGCCGCGCAGGCCCTGCTGCTGGCGGTTGAGTGCGTCGTTCGCCGTGTGCACGACTTCATCGAGCGCCGGTTGTTGACGGCCCTGCTGGGTCAGCTGGCTGCCGAGTTCGTGGGCGACCATGCGCACCACCAGGTCGGCGGCGACAGCGCCGTTGCTGTGGCCACCGGCGCCGTCGGAGAGCACGGCGTACCAGCCCGCGTCGAACGCGCCGTGCTGAAGATAGTCTTCGTTGCGGCTACGGGCTCCGACCTCACTGCGGCTGGCGATCACGACATCGGGCATGGTGGCGACGGAAGGGGAGCTGAAAGAAAACCAGAGGCTGCGTCAGCCGCGCGCCGGAGGCAGCTGATCGAGCTGATCTTCGTAGGCGGCCACGAAGGCCGCACCGAAGAGGTTGTGGAAATCGTCGTGCGCATCGTTGCGGATCGATTCGAAATGCTGCAGGTACAGGTCCCAGAGTTTGGCCTTGCGGCCCCCGGGCATCAAGCTGTCGAGCATGCTCTTGCCGGCGAGCTTGGCTTCGAGCTGGCCCGGTTCGAAACGCGCCAGCACGCCGGCCAGCGCCGCGCGCATGCCCGCCATCGTGCCGATGCTGTGGCCGACCAGGTCGTGCATCGCGTCCTGCATCGCCACCGGGCCGGCCATGAAGCCGCGCAGCGGCGGCTGCAGCATCTGCCCGAGAGCCGCTTCGGCGCTGGGTGAAAACTTGAGCGGGTTGTTGTTGCGGGCGCGGATCGTGGTCACGGCCGCGCGCAATTCAGTCTTGGCGGTGGCACGCACCGCCATCAGGCGCAGCGTGCCGTCGACGGCCTCGCGCATGATCGTGCCGAGCACGCGCATCTGCTCGGGGGTCAGCCCTTGCGGCAGCGCGACGTCGACGCCAGCACCTTCGCAAAAGGCGGCCCACAGCGCGTCGGGTGTGTGACCGGCCGCACCCGCGGGCACCGCAGCCGGTGCGGCATTGCGTGCCGGGGTGGGTACGGGTGCGGTGGCCACCGGCGCAACCAACTTGGCGGGCGCGGGCTGCGGTGCGGCGATGAACGCGGCCAGCGGGTCGCTCGACGACGCCGGGCCGAGCTCGAGCCCCGCGAATGGGTCGGTGCCAGCGGGCGCCGCGACCGGGCTCGGTGCCACGATCGGCGCGGGCGCTACCTGCCGGACCGCGGGCCGGGTTTCGTGGACGATCGGCGGCGGCTCGTAGGCGCCCCTCAGCTCCGGCGTGTGGTTGAACGCCGCCGGCCCGGGTGGCTTGGCGGCAGGGGTCGCCCCGAACATCGCGAACGGGTCGGTACTCGCTGAACCCGCACCGGCCATCGCAGGAGCAGCGTCGGGCGCCGATGTGCCGCCCATGAAGGCGGCCAGCGGGTCGGCCGACGAAGTACCCGCAGCGCCGCCCAGACCAAAGCTCGCGTCGAGCGACAGCGCCGGACCGGCACCCACCGACGCGAGCAGGTCGTTGGCGCCGACCGGCAGTGCGGGCGCGGCGGCAGGTTTGATCGGCGGGGGGCTTGCGAGCAAACCGGCGAACGGGTCGAAGTCGTCGGGCAGGCGCGCCGGCGGGCCCGAGGGCGCGGCGGCAGGTGTCGCCGGCGCCACCGAACTGGCGCCGGGCGCCCCGAGAAACGCGAACGGGTCGTCGGCGGCAGAGGCCGATGCGGCCGGCGTTGCCAGCAGATCGGAAAACGGGTTCAGGCCGGCACTGGCCGGCACTGCTGCCGGCGGGGGCAGCACCGGCGCGGGCGCTGGCATGGCGGGGGGCGCCTTGCGCCCCGCCCCCATGTGACGCGGGTCGGTGCGGTTCTCGACGGCGGAGCCGACGATGACGGCGCGTGCGTCGATCACCGCACGCCCTTGTGTGATGGTGCGCACGACTTCGTTCTCGGCCTCGACCATCACGCCGAGCGCGTACCCACCGATGCGCAACTCGTCGCCGCTCGAGAGCACGCTGCCTTCACCGGGCGCCAGCGCGCGGCCGTTGATAAAGATCGCGTTGGCAGCGCCGGAGTTGCGAATCGAAAATCCGCCGCCCTGGGCGCTGACCTCGGCCTGCAGGCGCGAGATGTGGCGCTCCGGGTCGGGCAGGGCCATGGTGTTGGTGTCGGAGCGGCCGATCGTGCCGCCTTTCAGATCGAAACAGCCGACGATCGCCTGCGAAAGCGGCCGGTCGTTGAGGGTCTGGGCGCGGATGACGAGATTCATGGTGCGTGGGCCGGGGAAGATGTGGCTGCGGGTGCTCTCGTACGCGGTGAGATGGGCAATACCGCCTTTATCGGTCAGCGGCGGCGACGCGGCAATCAACGAAAGTCACATGCATCCCGGCGGTCGGCAAAGCCTGCAAACCGCTTCGTGAACTGTGGCCGACCGGCGTGGCAAAACGGCAGCGCCGCGCCAGCTCAGTGAATCGGGGCCGGGGCCGACACCGGCCGCCCCGCCAACGCAGCCCGTGCTGCCACGTCCCAGCGTGCTTCGAGGTCGAGCTGGGTCAGCAGCTCGCGCGCGTGGTCGCCGTCGAGCCGGGCACCGTTGCACCAGCGCAAGCCCGCAGCCCATTCGGCGCCGCGGTGCTCGAGCAGCGCGCGCGCTCTGGGCACGTCGGGCAACCACACTTCGGGGGCCATTTCGCGGGTGAAGTCGTCGGCATCTTCCGGCACCGGCAGTTGCCGGCGCTGGCCACGCACCTCGGCCCCGGTGATGCGCGTGAAGGCCTTGCCGGCGGCGGCGGCCAGCGCCAGGTCGTCGCCGGCCATCCAGTGCAGCAGCGCGTTCAGCGCCGACGGGTGGCCGAAGCGGGCGAGCAGCGCACAGCGCGCAGCCGCATCGGGGGTTTCGAGCGCCGCCTTTTGAAGCAGCGGCACGTCTTCTTCGCTACCGAGCACGGCGAGCCAGTGCAGCGCGGTGGCGTCGCCGCTGGCGGCCAGCTGCCGCAGCAGCGGCATCGCCCGCGTCTGGCCCGACCAGGCGGCCGCGGCCCAGCCGGCGCTGCGGACACCCGCAGCAGCATGCGCCAGTGCGTGGTTGAACGGGCGTTTGGGCGCGCTAAGCGGTGCCACCGCATCGGCCACCGTGGCCGCACGCCAGGCCAGCTCGCAGACGCCGGCGTCGGGGTCTTCGAGCAAACGCGCGAGGCGTGGCGAGGCGCCGTCGAGCTGGCGGTGATTCGCCAGCACCACGGCCGCGGCCACGGCGGTGGTCGGCTTGGCCTGGTCGAGCGCCGACTGCATCTCGGCGGCGAACAGGGCGTGCGGGGCGACGCTCAACGCGTCACGCAGACCGGCCAGGGCGGGCCCCGCGGCGCGCGAGAACTCGACCACCACGCTGTGCGTCGAATCCGCTTCGGCCAGCCGCAGCAGGGCGTAGGCGGCGGCGAACACCTCGTCGCGATCGATGCCCGCCAATTGCGGTTGCAGCCAGCGCGTGAGTTCCACCGGCCCGGCCACGAGCAGCCCTTGCAGGTGGGCTTCGATGCGCTCGTTCAGCTCGCCGTACTCACGCAGCGTGTGCTTGCGCGAGCCGAGCGCCTCGCGGCGCTGCCCCCACAGGAACGCCAGGTCTTCGACGTGAACCTGCAGCAGGTCGGCGATGTGGCGAGCGCGCGCGGGAGCGGTCATGCGGGAAGCGTCTTCGCGCGCCGCTCAGTTGATCGAGACGTTGCCGGCGCGGATGCGCTGCGTGCCCTTGGCGCGCAGCAGCACGTCTTCGCCGCGCACCATCACCTTGCCGTCGGCGCGCAGGTCGACCGAGGCTTCGCCGCACTTGAGCGTGAGCGACTCGGTGGCTTCGAGCGTGACATGCGCTTCGGTCACCGGCGCGCGGTAGCGCCCGATGCGGCCCAGCACGACGGCCGGCGCGCCGGCTGACTCCGGCATCACCAGCACCGCGTCGCCGACGGCCAGGGCCAGCGCCGCGGTCGTGGCGCTTTCGAGCCAGTCGCACGCGCACTCGCTGCCGTCGGCCAATTGCACCAGCAGCATGCCGTCGCCCTGGATAGTGAGCAAACGCGCGCGCAAAGGCAGCGCGGCCGGCGCTGCGGGCTGCAGCTCGATGACTTGAGCGGTGTTCTTCCTGTTCATGGTTTCATCCTCCGAAAGAGTTGGGGTGCGCGGGCGTGCAGTCAGGGTGCGGCCTGCCGCGCGCGGTAAGCCCGAATGCGCTCGGCACGCCGGGCCTTGAAGAGCGCGGGCATGTCGTCGAGCGGCAACTGGCTGTCGGGGTCGGGCACGCCGTGCCAGTGGCCGATGCGGCTCATCTCGTCGAACACCGCGTGGTAAGCCGTGACGGCCGCGGCCATTTGCAGCGGCGTGAGTGCCGAGCGGTACTCGATCGCCAGGCGCCCGAGTTCGTTTTCGAGTTCGTCGAGGATCTGCGCACGCCGGGCCAGATAGTTCGCGGGCATCAGCGCGTCAGGCAGCTCGTGCTCTTCGCCCGCAGCACCAGACCAGCCGGCGGCGAGAAAGCGCAGCAGCGCAGCGAGGTAGGCGTTGCGCACGCTCTCCTGGCGCGCGGCGTCGTGCACCGCGTCGGCGGCCTTGTACTGCTGCGCGAGCGGGGCGATCTCGGCCAGCATGTCCGGCGCTGCTTCGTAGGTTGTCATTCTTCACACACTCCCATCTTGTGGGGCGACTCGGTCTTGCCCAAAGCTTCGACATACGCCTTCATGACCCCCGAACCTTCGGGGATGAACACACCGAGTTTGCGCGGCCAGGTGGCGCAATTGCAATCGCCGCCGCGGCCCGGAAAACTGTAGTGGTAGTCGCTCTTGCCCTTCTCGGCTTCGAAGCGCTGCTTGATCTCGTTGAACTTCGATTCCGGGTACACGATCTCCAGCTTCGCCACCGACAGCCCACGCGCCTTGGCGGCCGAAAAAACCGCCGTGTCGTCGGTCACCGCGCCCGGGTACGGCTTGCTTGAGCCCTGGTTCTTCTTCAGATTCTCGATCACCTGCCAGCTCGGCTCGGCACCGGTGTCGGGGTTGAAGGCGTAGATCGGCGAATCGGCCTCGAACGAGATGCCCACGTGCCCGGTGTACAGCAGGCACTCCAGGCCGCTCGGGCCCGGGCCTTCGCCGATGCGGCCGTCTTCGAGCCGGGCGTCGAAGGCGTCCATCGCATCGCGCGAGCGGTCGCCGCGAAAGGCATGAAGGTAGATGCGCTTGCACTTGTCCTTCTTCTTCGGCTCGTCGCTCTTCGCCACCTCGACCTCGGGGATGACGCCCACCGCCACGCCTTCGCCGAGCTGGGTCATGGTCGGGCGCCGGCCGAAGGCGGGTTGACGCGCATCAGCCGCAGATGTTCTTCTTGTTGTGCCACAGCGGGTCGCCCATGCGACACACATTCTTGCCTTCGAGCATCACGTTGAACGAGTACATCATGTACTCGCACTCCTGCTTGAAGACGCTGCTGATCATGCCGCCGATGCTGCCGGGTTCGTCGCCCGCGCTCATCATGTACTTGGCGCCCTTGACCATCACCATATTGCCGTCGGCTTCGACCTTGGTCGTGCCCTGCGAGGTGTCGGACGACTTGCCGATATTGGGGTACGGGATCGGCACGAACGGCGCCGGCGGCGCCGGCGTCTTGCACACGTCGGGGAACACCATGCTCAGGCCGCCACTGCCCTTGTGGGCGAAGCCGGTGATGTTGTGAACGGTGCAAGGCATGGTTGTGTCCTTCTTGAGATTCAGGCCACGCGGCCGAGCAGCGAGGCCGCCCTGTCACCGCGGTCGGACGACGCGAACACCAGGCACGGCGCGCGGCGGTAACCCTGCTGCACGCCGTGCGCGGCGAGCGCGGCCAGGGCCGGGCCTTGCGCCGAACCCATGTCGCCGAAACATTCGGCCGGGTGTTCCATCGTGTGTTCGGCGGCGAAGGAATCGGTGTGGCGCAGCCGCGCCACGCCGTACTCGCGGGCCCAGTAACGTTCGCCGTTGAAGCTGCTGTAAACGCTGCCGATCGGTTGCGGCGGCGGGGCTTCGGCGAGCAGGCTCGCGAACGTGGCGGCAAGGCCTTCGCCGAGGTACCTCTCTTCGGAGTAGAGGTGGCCCGGCTCGTAGCCCTGGGCAGAGCCCAGCACGCTGGCCAGTGGCTTCAGGCCATGCGCCTGCGCGGTCGACGCGAGCGACAACAACAGGAAGGCCGCGCCTTCCGACGGGCTGAAGCCGTCGCTGTTGACGTCGTTGCGGATGCGGCCCTGCACGTCGAGTGCGCCGAGCACGTAGAGATCGACGAGGCAATCGACACCGCCCACCAGCACGAACGGGCTGTCGCCCCGCACCAGCCGCGCCGCGGCTTCGCGCAGCGCCATCAGCCCACCGGCGCGACCACGTGGCACGGCGAGGCTGCGTTCGATGTCGAGCGCACCCGGCACCTGCACAGCGAGGTGCGCGAGGAACTCACGCGGCTGCAGCGGCATGGTCGTGTGCTGTTCGGGCAGGCCGAGCAACAGCGGGATCGGCCCGGCCTTTCCGGCCAGCGGCGCCAGCGCTTCTTCGAGCGCCACATGCGCGAGCCGCAGCATGCGGCCTTCGCGGTACTGGAGCGGCAGCTCGTTCAGCCCGGCCGCGAGCTCGGGCAAACCGTCGTCGGGCACGCTGCCAACCACGAACGGCTCGAAGCGCCGATCGCGCCATTCGATCTCGCGGATGCGTGCGACACGCGCGCGCGCCGACGCGGCCGTCTCGGCCAGGCTCAGGCCCACCGGTGTGACGACACCGGCGCTGGCGATCACGATCCCGGGCGCGCTCATCAGGCAGGCACTGTCGTGCGTTCGAAGGCCGCGCTTCGCACCGCCAGCTGCCGCAGCCTGAGCAGCTTCTTGTCGACCGGCAGCACCGCGCGCCACAGCAGGTGGAAGCGGCCCGCATCGGGCTCGAACAACACCGTCTCGAGCTGGGGTAGCACCGGAACAGTCGCACCGTCGAAGTCGAATTCCAGCTCGAGGTCACAGCGTGGCAATTCGAAACGGATCGGTGGGCCGGCGGTGAAACCCGCCAGCTCGACCGGCTCGCCGCCTTGCAGGAAACCGGGAGCGATCAACGCGGGCGGCGCGACCTGGAAAAAGCGCGCGTCGAAGTCGAGCGGCAGGTACGGGGCACGCTTGCGCACCCACGCGTCGTCATAGGTGCCGGCATGCTGGCGGCGCGGCAGCCAGGTGGGCGCGATCGGCGCGAAGCAGGCCGGCACAGGCCGGTCTGTCGGGTCGCTCAGCAAGGCTTGCGGGTCTTCCAGGTTGGGCAACGGCTGGCCGTCGGTGGGGCCGTCACGGCCGGCAATGCCGCGGCCGACGGGGTTGCGCGGCTCGTGCTCGGGCACCGCATCACCAACCTGCGGCGCCACACCGCCCCACGCCAGCTCCCATCGCAGCGGCATGCGCTCCCAGGCTTGTGGCAGCGAAGGTTTCCACTTGCCGCCCGATTTTTCCCAGTGGCGGTCGCCGAACACCCGCACCGTTCGCGCGACCGACCCGACGCGCAGGCTCACGTCGGCTACACGCGTGTTGGGCACCGGCGCGATGGCGCGGCCGATCAGCAGCACGTCGGTCGCGGTCTTGAGCAGACCGAACTCGCCGACGGCGCGCAGGCTGGTCGAGACCGGGTCGCCCCAGAACACGTCGGCCGCGAGCAGGGGCGTCTGCACTTCCGCCAGCTCGGGCCCGTTGGGCCCGAAACGAAAGCTGGCCTTCACGACGGCGTAAGCGCTCTCCACGCCGGCCTGGTCGGGGAACACCGAGAGCGCCGCACTGAACGGCGTGTGGTTGGCGACCTGCAGCATGCTCAGTTCTGCGCGATCTTCGAGCCCTTGAGCACCATGTCGCCCGAGGCCTTGGCGCTGATCTTGCCGCTGCCGGTGATGGTGATGTCCTTGCCCTTGATCTGGATCGTGCCGTCCTTCTTCATCGTGATGCTGGCGTCACCCGTCTTGAAGGTGATCTCGTCGGCCGCTTCGAGCAGGTATTTCTTGCCGACCTGCAGCTTGTCGTCCTTGCCGATGCTGGTCGTGCGCTCTTCCCCGACCGAGCGTGACTCTTTCTTGGCGACGTTGGTGGTCAGGTCCTGGCCCACGTCGATGCTGCGGTTCTTGCCGATCGTGGCCGACTGGTTTGCGCCCACGCCGGTGGACTGGTTGCTGCCGACGTTGATGTCCTGGTTCGCGCCGATGCTCACGGTCTGGTAGGCGCCGATCGCCACTTCCTGGGCCGCGCCGATCGCGATGCTTTCGTTGATGCCGACGGCGTGGCTGCGCTGCATCGCCACCGTCTTGGTCTCGCTGGCACCGACGCTCACGCTGCGGTTCGAACCGATCGTGATCGTCTCGTTGTGGCCGACCGTTTCGGTGCGGTCCACGCCGATCGTGATCGTCTCGTTGTGGTCGACGGTTTCGGTGCGGTCATGTTTGACGTGCACGGTCTCGTCGTGGTCGATCGTCTTGCTGCGGTCGTGCCCGACCCAATGCGTTTCGTCGTTCTCGACCTCGATGTCCTGGTTCTTCTCGGCATGCAGCCAGAGTTGCTCCGAACCCTTCTTGTCCTCGAAGCGCAATGCATTGGCGTTGGCGTAGCCGCCGCCCTTGGACGAGCGCGTGAGGATGCCCGACTGCGTGGCGTTGGCAGGCAGCTCCCAGGGCGGCATCTGCTCGGCGTTGTAGACGCGGCCGATGATGATCGGGCGGTCAGGGTCGCCTTCGAGAAACCCGACGATCACTTCCTGGCCGATGCGCGGGATGTGCACCACGCCGAAATTCTTGCCGGCCCACGGGTGCGAGACACTGACCCAGCAGGAACTCTTCTCGTTCTTCGTGCCGCGCCGGTCCCAGTAGAACTGGACCTTCACGCGGCCGTACTTGTCGGTGAAGATCTCTTCGCCCGAAGGGCCGACGACCACCGCCGTCTGCGGGCCGTTGACACACGGCTTCGGCGTGCGCCGCGTCGGCCGGTACTGCTGGCCCGACACGATCGCGCCGAAGTCGCACTGGAACAGCGCCGGCCCGGCGTCGGACTCGTAGCCCGGATGCTGGATGTGCAAGGTGCTGGCGGTGACCAGGTATTCGGCGTTCTGGTCTTCGCGCGGATGCCGCTGCAGCTTCAGCGTGTGGCCCACGCGCACGCCGACCGTGTTGGCCGCGCCGTGAAAGACCTCGAAGTCGCTTTGCAGCTCTTCCATGCGGTTCTCGGCGTACTGCGCGCCGTCGGCGGTCTGCGTGTAGCCGCCGGGGTAGTCGAACACCTCGGCATCCGACAGGTCGTAGCTGCGGGCGTGCGCCTTGTCGACCTTCAACGAGGTGGAGGGCCGCTCGAAATCGTGGTCGGTCAGCACGACCTTGCCGGGCTCGACTTCGCGCGAGACGGCCCAGTGGTTCACGCAGTCGATGTCGGGTGGCAACTGCCCCGTGGTGCCGTAGTAGGGCAGGCTGGCATGGCCCGCCGTGCTGTCGTGAGCGCTCGAAGCGTCGACGAGCACGAGCTTGTGCTTGCCCTTGGCGTGCTCGAAGTACCAGTAGATGCCTTCGTGTTCGAGCAGGCGTGCCACGAAATTGAAATCGGTTTCGCGGTACTGCACGCAATAGTTCCACTTGCGGTAGGCGCGGAACAGCTTCAACTCGAAATCGGCGACCGGGTGATCGGCGAAGACCGAGTTCACGATGTCGGGCACGCTCATGTCCTGGAAGATGCGGCAGTCGGCGGTGCGCGTGAGCATCCACAACCAGGGCCGCACAGTCATCTGGTAGGCGTAATAGGCACCGTCGGTACCGCTTTGCGTGAAGCGGGTGACGTAGCCGCTGAGCTCGCGTGTGGTCTGGTCGCGCAGCAGCACGCTGACCGTGACCACCTTGCCGAGCAGCTTGTCGGCCGAGATGTTGGGGTCTTTGCCGAGCACCGTGACGTCCATGTCGCCCAGCACGCTGAGCGACTCGCGCGCCACGCAGGTGCTCAGACGCAAGGCGTCTTGGGGCAGCGGGGTCTTGATCTGGCAAGGGTTCAGCATGGCGCAGCAGGGCTCAGTTCAGTTGCGAAGGTAGGGCGTACTGCAGTCTGGGTAAAGCGCCGAAAGTCATACGCTCAGCGGCAGGCGCCGCCTGCCAATGCGCTGTCGGTATCGCATTTGAGTTTGCCTTCCAGTTCGCCCAGCCGGCTGCGGACGGGCATGCGGCAACTCACGCTGACTTCCTTGCCCCCCTGGGTCACGCCGATGCCGGCTTCACGCCGGCCCGATTCCGTGTAGTCGAAAAGCACGTACTCGGTGCCGGCGTTGTCGAATCGAAGCTCGAAACGATCGACCTGAAAGCGGCTGTAGTGGGCATAGCGAAACACGTCGACACCCTCTTCCGGCCGCGCGGGGAATGCGAGTTCCACCCGCCCCGGCTTGCCGAAGCGGTACTGCAGGGTCTGCGCAGGCTTGCCGCACAGATTGATCGATCGGCCATTGCTGGCGGGGCAGCTGAAGTACGTGGTCTCGTCTTTGGCGCACAGACTCTGCGCGCGCGCAGCGTGTGCTTGCGTGACAGCGGCAACGGCGAGCACCAGCGACAGTTGTACCGTGCGCTTCATGGCATGCGCCCCAGCGGAATCGTGGGTGCCGGTGCTTTCGTCGGCGATGCGCGAGGCGGCGATGGTGGTGGCGACGGCGGTAGTGGTGGCGCCGCGAACTTCTTGTACGCCGCCGCCAGCTTCTCGTCGTACTTGTTCTTGGCGTAGCCCTTGCCGTTGTAGGCCTTCGCAAAGGCGGCCCAGTCGCGGTCTTGCAGGGCCCTCTTCATCTTCGCGTTGGCGCCCACAAAGCTCACGAACGCGCGCAAGTGATCGGCCTCGGATTGCGTCATCGCCTTCACGAAGCCGCGCACCGACTTGAACCCCGCCGCCTTGTAGTTGCTGCCCATGATCTGGAAGCGCCCCCACGAGGCCGAGCCCAGCGCCGCGTCCTTGTCGAGTTCCCAGGCTTCCTGCAGCTTGCCGTACTGGGCCGAGAACTTGCCGTAGCCTCCCCCCGACTTCGCAGAGATCGTCGGGTGCTTGGCCGCGAACTTGCCGCCGGTCGCCTTGTGGAAGTAGTGGCGCTCGAACAGGATGCGCGGCCGGCCCAGGTCGTCGAACGCCGCACCGGACGTTTCAACCTCGGCCACCGCCATGATGCTGGCCGCGTCGACACCCAGGGCCGTCGCGGCGGCGTTGTAGTCTTCAGCGCCGAGGCCGCGGGTCGGGTTCAGGCACTGGTTGAACAGGAAGGCGAGATCCGGCTCGGGTGCCGCCGTCGGCAGCCGGTCGTTCGCCGTGCACTGCAGCGTGCGCGGTGACATCGGGTGCTGCGCTCGACGCAGCAGATCGAGGTCCCCCCACTGCCCGAGCAGGCCGACGCTGCGGAAGTTGCCCGGCCCGCCTGCGCCCGCACTCGAATTCGGATGCACGAACCGGCCGTTCCAGCCGGTGTAGGTGCGAAAGAAGCCGTCGCTCATGGCGTGTTCTCCTTGTCGAGGCGCGCCGCGACCAGCCAGCCGATGACGGGCCGCCCGCCTTCGTGGCGCAGTGTCTCCTGGCGCAGGGTGACGAGCGCCAGGCCGGCCTCTGCCACGGCCCGCTCCACGTAGTCGCGCCGGTGGGCGTAACGCCCGTGCGCCTGCAGGCGGTAGGGAGGGGCGTCGCTCGCCAGGTTGGCCTCGACGGTGAAGACCAGCGCACCGCCGGGCCGCAAGGCCTGCGCCGAAGCACGCAGCGCTTCGCCCAGCTCGCCGAAATAACACAGCGTGTCGGCGCAGATCAGCGCGTCGAAGCGCACCGGGTTCGCGAGCAGGTGCGCCACCAGTTCGGCGTGCTGCAGGCTGTCGTACACGTTGCGGCGCTCGGCGCGTTCGAGCATGCCGGCCGACAGGTCGCAGCCGCTCAGGTCGCGCGCCCAGTCGCGCACCAGCGGGCCGCACAGGCCGGTGCCGCAGCCGAGGTCGTGGATGTCGAACTGGCGCGCCGGCGCGGGCAACAGCTCACGCAGCAACTCGGCGACCAGGCCCGGCGCGCGGTAGCCGAGCGCGCTGAGGTTGGCATCGAAGGTGGCGGCGAAGGCATCGAAGGTGCGCTCGACATACGCGTCGCTCGCGCGCTGCGGCGCGGTGCCGCCGGAGCAGGCAGCGAGGTGGTGCTGAATCACCGGGTTGTCGGGGTCGACCTTCAACCACTCACGGTACAGCGTGGCCGCTTCGTCCAGCCGCCCCAGGAACACCAGCGCACGCGCCACCGCGTCGCGTGCCTGCAAGTGCTTGGGCCACAGCAGGATCGCGCGGCTGTTGGCGGCCAGGCCTTCTTCGATGCGCTTCTGGGCCAGCAGCGACACCGACAGGTTGTACCAAGCCTGCCCGAACTCCGGCCGCGCCGCAATGGCGCGGCGGCACAAGGCTTCGGCCTCGGCGTGCTCACCACGTTTGCTGTGGATCGTGGCGAGGTTGCTCAGCGCATCGACGAAGTCGGGCTGCAGTTCCAGGCACTGGCGAAAGGCCGTTTCGGCTTCATCGAAGCGTTGTGCCTCGACCAGCACGTTGCCCAGGTTGTTCAGGGGCCCGACCACGCCGGGCAGCGCGTCGATGGCCTGCCTGATCAGTGCGACTGCCGCGTCACTGTCGCCGGCTTGGTGTTTGAGTACCCCCAGGAAATGCAGCGCGTCGGGCTGCCCAGGCCAGCGCTGCAACACCGCTTCGAAAGCGACGGCGGCCTTGTCCAGCTCTTTCGCGCGCAACAGCCCGACGGCGTGCTCGAGCTGCTGGCGCTGAGCCAGCTTGGCCGCGCCCTGCGCAGCGCGCGGGTTGCGCGCCGCTGTCGCTTCAGTCGAACGCATACGCAAAATCGCCGGCCTCGACCGACAAGGCCACCTTGTGCAGCGGCGCGCCGGTCGACAGGCGCGTGAGGTACTCGTGGCTGATGCGCGGCAGCACGGTGTTGGTCAGCAGCGCGTCGATCACGCGCCCGCCGCTCTCGATTTCGTTGCAGCGGCTCACGACCAGCTTGACCACCTCGTCGTCGAACAGGAAGGGCACGCCGTGGTTCGCCTCGACGCGCTTCTTGATGCGGTTCAGCTGCAGCTTGACGATCTGCCCCAGCATCGTTTCGCTGAGCGGGAAGTACGGGATCGTGACGATGCGCCCGAGCAAGGCCGCCGGGAACACCTTGAGCAGCGGCTCGCGCAAGGCCTTGGCGATGGCCTCGGGTTCGGGCATCAGCTCCGGGTCCTTGCACAGGCTCATGATCATCTCGCTGCCGGCGTTCGAGGTGAGCAGGATGATCGTGTTCTTGAAGTCGATCAAGCGGCCTTCGCCGTCTTCCATCCAGCCCTTGTCGAACACCTGGAAGAAGAGTTCGTGCACGTCGGAGTGGGCTTTTTCCACTTCGTCGAGCAGCACCACGCTGTAGGGCCGGCGGCGCACCGCCTCGGTCAGCACACCGCCTTCGCCGTAGCCCACGTAACCCGGGGGCGCGCCCTTGAGCGTGGAGACGGTGTGCGCCTCCTGGTACTCGCTCATGTTGATGGTGATGAGGTTCTGCTCGCCGCCGTACAAGGTCTCGGCCAGCGCCAGCGCGGTCTCGGTCTTGCCCACGCCGGAGGTGCCGGCAAGCATGAACACGCCGATCGGCTTGCTCGGGTTGTCGAGCATCGCGCGCGAGGTCTGGATGCGCTTGGCGATCATCTCCATCGCGTGGTCCTGGCCGATCACGCGCGCGCCCAGCAGCTTGGGCAGCTTCAGCACGGTCTCGATCTCGTTGGCCGCCATGCGCCCGACCGGAATGCCGGTCCAGTCGCCAACCACGCTCGCCACCGCCTGGTAGTCGACGGTGGGAAGGATCAACGGGCTCTCGCCCTGCAGCGCGGCCAGCTCGGCCTGCACGCGCTTCAACTCGGTGAGCGCGGCGCCGCGTTCGGCGTCCGACATCTTCGGGATGTCGGTCGCGACGGCGTCGGCGCCCTTCTCGAGCTTGCTGCCCGTGCCTTCGACCGGCTCCACCGCGCCACGCAGCTTGGCGCGCAGGTCGAGCAGCTGGTCGACCAGCGCTTTCTCGGCTTGCCAGCGCGTTTGCAGGCCTTCGAGCCGAGCACGTTCGGAAGCGAGTTGCTCTTTCACCTGCGCGGCACGTTTGTCGGTGTCGATGCCGATCGCGTTTTCGCGGCCGATGATGCCTTCTTCGGTTTCCAGCGACTCGATGCGTTTGCTGCAGTCGTCGACTTCGGCGGGCGTGGCGTGCAGGCTCACCGCCACGCGGGCGCAGGCCGTGTCGATCAGGCTCACCGACTTGTCGGGCAACTGGCGGCCCGGAATGTAGCGGTGCGAGAGTTTCACCGCCGCTTCGAGCGCCTCGTCGAGGATCTGCACCTTGTGGTGTTTTTCCATCGTCGAGGCCACGCCGCGCATCATCAGGATCGCGCGAGCTTCGTCGGGCTCGTCGACGGTAATGCTCTGAAATCGGCGGGTCAGCGCCGGGTCTTTTTCGATGTGTTTTTTGTACTCGGCGAAGGTGGTCGCGCCGATCGTGCGCAACAGGCCGCGTGCGAGCGCAGGCTTGAGCAGGTTGGCCGCATCGCCGGTACCGGCTGCGCCACCGGCGCCGACCAGCGTGTGGGTCTCGTCGATGAACAGGATGATGGGTTTGACCGAGGCCTGCACCTCGTCGATCACCGAGCGCAAGCGCTGCTCGAACTCGCCCTTCATGCTCGCGCCGGCCTGCAGCAGGCCGACGTCGAGCACGCGCAACTCCACGTCTTTCAGCGCAGGCGGCACGTCGCCGCGCGCGATGCGCTGGGCAAAACCTTCGACCACGGCCGTCTTGCCCACGCCGGCTTCGC
The DNA here is from genome assembly GCA_040080605.1 of Burkholderiaceae bacterium. Lineage (GTDB taxonomy): Bacteria > Pseudomonadota > Gammaproteobacteria > Burkholderiales > Burkholderiaceae_C > LMDS01. The sequence continues at coordinate 15,095 of JBEBIB010000023.1, read as the reverse complement.
CGATCAGGATCGGGTTGTTCTGGCGCCGCCGCATCAGGATGTCGACGACCTGCCGGATCTCGTCGTCGCGGCCAACGATCGGGTCCATCTTGCCGCCGCGCGCCTGCTCGGTCAGGTCGGTCGTGAACTTCCTCAAGGCCTCCTGCTTGCCCATCGCCGCGGGTGCCAGCGCACCACTGCTCTCACCCGGCTCGCCACCACTCTCGCTCGCCGTTTGTGCCTCTTCCGGTGAACTGCCGAGCAGAGAGTGGAAGTTCTTCACGAGATCGTCGGCCTCGATGCGCTCGAACTGTTTGCTGATCGAGAGCAGCAGGCTGCGCAGTCTCGGAGTCTTGAGCATGCCAACGATCACGAAGCCGGTGCGCACTTGTGTGCCACCGAACATCAGCGACCCGTAGACCCAGGCGCGCTCGGCCGCGTCTACGATGTGCTCGGACAGATCGGTCACCGATGTCGCGCCTCGCGGCAGGCGATCGAGCGAGTTCTGCAGATCGCCCACCAGCACCGACGGGTCGATGCCATAGTGCTTGACGAGGCGGTGCAGATCGGTGTCTTGTGTCTGCAGGATCTGGAACAGCCAGTGCTGCAACTCCACATACGGGTTGCCTCGCAGCTTGCAGAACACGGTGGCGCCCTCGATGGCTTTGTAGGCGATCGAGTTGAGCTTGCCGAAGATTGCGGCGCGACTGATTTCAGCCATGGTGTCTCCCTAGGGGGCGTGTGGCGCGCCGAGGCTCGCCGGGTTCAGGCGAAGGTCGCCACGGTCGGTGTGCGGCGCCCGTGCGCCGAGCCAGGTGCTGCGGCCCAGCGCCGCCGCCTGCGAAGCGTCGCGCCCGAGCGCCAACGCCGGCACCTCGCTGCCTTTGAGCACGAGTTGCAGATCCCAGAGCATGTCAAAACCGAGCAGCTGGCGCATCCAGTCGCGCAGCTCGACGAGCGAGCGCTGGCCGGGCAGGAACTGCCGGTACTGCTCCAACGTGAGCGGGCCGATGTGCAGCCGCAGTTTGTACTGCCGGTCCCAGACCTTGGCGCCGGCCACGGCCGAGACACCGAGCCGCGCGCTGCGGCCGCCGCCAGCGCGGCCGAGGCGGCTGCGGTCTTCGGCGCGCAGGTGCATCCAGTGGCCCACATACGACTCGACCCGCACCGGCACCTTGAAAAACTGGCGCAGCACCTTGGCGATGCTTTCGGGGTTGCGTGTCGGCCGCGCCAGGTGGCCGGCCGCAAAACGCTTGGCGGTGTCGGGCACGGCGTCAGCATTGCGCAGCGCCGCCGGCGCCTGGCCGAACAGCGCGCTCACCCACTTCGAGAACTGGTCGTCGCTCGGCCGGTCGGCGTGCACCGCCGGCTGGCTGTGGGCCCAGGCGCGGTAGAACAGCAACAGCGCGCGGTGGTGAAAGATGTCAGCGAAACGCACGAAGGTCGGGTCGGCGTGGTTGCGCTGGCGGTCGCGCGCGTATTCGGTGAGGTGCAGCGGCAGCGGGCCCATCGGCCCGAACAGGCCGAAGAAGCGCGTGCCCAGGCGCGGCGGTTTGTCGCCGCCGGCGTCGACCTTGAACGACATCAACGCGGCCGGTGCGAAGTCGAGCTCGGGCTCCTGCCCCAGGCGCAGTGGCTCGGCGCTCGGCCGCAGCGCCCGGCCCAGCCGCGGCGAGGCCGGCGAGAGTGATTCGATCTGGCGCAGCACGGCGTAGAAGTCGTGGGCCCAGGGCTCGGCCGCCAGACTGTCGAACAGGCGCGCGCGACGCTCGTGGAGTTGGCGCGCGTCGGCCGTCATGGCGTTACCAGGCGCTAGAGAACGGCGTGCGTGCCGATGCGCGGCGCACTCCGCATGATCTCGCCGCGCGAAGCCGAGCGCAGCACCGTTTCGCAAAAGCTGTTGGCGGCCGCGTGGCGCGTGAAGAATCGGTCGAGCACGCTGCCCATCAGGAACGCGCTCGATCCCTGGAAGCCGAGTTCGTCGACCAGCGCCGTCACTTCGACGCCGCAGCCGAAGGTCAGCGGGCCCGGGAAGGGCAAGCGCCGCACCACCGAGCGCGCTTCGAGCCAGTGGATGCTCTCGACCTGCTTGGTCCACGACGTGTCTTGTTCCGGCCCGTGCAGCGTGAGCAGCGTTCGCAACGCCGACGCGGCGCGCTTCGGGTCTTCACCGGCGATGCTCAGGTAGTTCAGCGTGAGCATGCTGACCATCGCCCAGCCCACGTCGCCGCGCGCCAGGCGCTGCACCGGGCGGGTCGGGCCGCGCAGCGTTTCGATGCGGCCGGCCGGGCCGGCGCCGTCGAGCAGCCAGGTCGACGTGCTGCCGGGCAGCAGCGTCGGCAGGTCGCGGTTGGTCACGAGCGCGGTGACCGAGAGCTGGCGAATGTCTTCGCGGTAGGGCGCGTTCTGCGGGTCGACCAGCGACAGGAAAACCTCCTGCCCGATGTAGGCCGAACGCGGTCCTTCGAGCCGCTGCCGGGCCGACAGCAGGCGCGGCTCGCGGCGCACGGTGTAGTAGGCACCGTGGTTGCTCGTGTCCTCGTGAAAACTCGCGTAGAGCGGCTGAAAATTCTGCTCGGCCACCTGCGCCACACCATAGCCGGTGACCGACTCGAGCGTGTGCACTTCGTGGTCCATCGGCCGGGTGCGGTCGGGCACGACGTGATGCTCCCAGTTGCCGGCACCGAGCTGGATGCGATCGAGCCGCTTCGGGAAGAGGTTGATCGCGGGCGTACAAAAGAGCGCGAGGCTGCCGGCGTCCACCAGCGATTCAAGGGCGGCTTCCCCACGCGAAAACAGCAAGACGATCTCGGCCTCGGCACTGTCGACCGAGGCCAGGCGGCGGGCCAGATCGTTGATCTCGAAGAACAGGAAACGCTGCGGCATCGCCGCCAGCTCCTGCAGCAGGCGGTTGCCGCTGAAACCACGCAGCGTCTCGGGCAAGAGTGCGTGCGCGTCGTCGAAGCCGACCGGCTGCACCGACTCGCCGTCGGCAAAACCGGCCGACGGGCCGTGGCTGCCACCGGCCACGAACGTGCCGACCGCGTTACCGAGCACCAGCTCGTGCAGCCGGAAGGCGATCTCGTCGGGCGCCGAGATGAAGAGCTGGAGCTGGTCGAGCCGCAGCTGCTTGAACTTGAGCCCGCCCTGCAGCTTGAGCTTGATGCGCAAGCCGCCGCGCACCGGCTTGGCCACCGGCAGCTGGTTCAGCGGCAGGTCGGGCGCGAAGCTGAAGTACTGCACCGCAGCGATCTCGATCGGCCACAGCGTCACGTCGTGCGCAGTGCGAAACTCGCAGTGCGTGTTCTGGCCGCGCGCCAGCTCGCTGGTGAGCGCGCTGCCGCGGGGGATGGTGAAACCGCGCCCGAGGTTCGGGTCGAGCGGGTCGGGCCGCATGCGCGCGATCATCATCGACGGCACCGGCGACAGGAAGCCCGGGTACACCGTCTCCAGCAGGTGCTGCACGAAGCGCGGGTGCTCGGCGTCGAGCTTGAGCTGGATGCGCGCGGTGAGGAAGGCAAAACCTTCGAGCAGGCGCTCGACATACGGGTCGGAGACTTCGAGCCCGTCGAGCGACAAACGCGCGGCGATCTTCGGAAACTCCTGCGCGAACTCGGCGCCCACTTCGCGCAGGTGCGTCAACTCTTCGTTGTAGTGGCGCAGCAGGTTCGGGTCCATCAGGGCCTCCGCCGCGGTGCCGAGGCACCCACGTCGCGTACCTCGACCTGGCCGGCTTCGAGATCGATCTGCGTGCGCAGCAGCAGTTCCAGCGGCACCGGCTGGGCCCACATGAAACCGCGGATCTCGAACTCGATGACGTTGTGCGTGTCGAGCACGCTCGTGGCCTCCAACGCCTTGACCTCGAGCGAGTCTTCCATCACGCGCGGCTCGAAGCGCAGGATGGCCTGCTTGATGGTGCGCTCGAGCACACCCACGTCGACCCGCGAGGCGAGTTGCCCCGACATCGCAGGCAGGCCGTAGTTCAGCACCGAGTCGCCCGCCTGCGGGTACTGCTCTGCCAGCTTGCCGAGCGACTGCACCGAGTTGAGCAGCCACGACAGGTCGCGCAGCACCGCGTCGCGGATCTGCGACTTGTTCATCACCCGCGTGTCGTCGGACTCGACCGAGGACAGCGGTGCCAGGTCGGTCAGGCGGTCCAGCAGCGCGGGTTGCAGGCGATCACGAACGTTCATGCGGCAGCGCTGGCGAGCTTGATCTCGCGCGCTTCGAGCAGCCCCATCTCGGCGCTGCTGGTCGAGATCAGGCGCTGGCCCAGGCCCGCGAACTGGTCGGCACCGAGCTCGACCCACGCGGTGGAACGGGCGAGCTTGAGCGCGCCGTTTTCCTGCTCGCGCGTGCCGGGGTAACAGGTGGGCACGAGGGCGACGGAATCGCCGCCGTTGCTGAAGGTCAGGTGCACGGCCGACCAGACCATGTCGCGCAGGTCTTCGGGCGCTTCGACCTTGATGGCCGAGAGCGCCGCGAACGGCACCCAGGTGTAGCGGCCGTTGAGCACCACCTCGAGCACGGGGCCGAGGCGCGAATCAGCGTCGGCAATCCAGTCGAAGGCCTCGCCGTTCAGGCTGCCGGCGCTGGTCGGCGCCTGCTCGAAGGCGCCCGCGCGCAGGTGCTGCGCCTGCGCGAGCTGACCCTGCGCCTCTTGCCCCAGCGCCTCGACGAGCATCGCGACCCAACCCGCCGGCTGACCGAACACCACGGGTGTCGTCTTGCCGGCGAACACGGCCGCACGCACGGCTTCGCACTTGATGGCTTCGCGGTAGGTGTTGACCATCGCGAGCGTGCCGTGGTCGAGCTGGCCGCAGATCTCGAGCTGCGCCAGCGCGCGCTCCCACTGCCCCAGCACGCTCAGCAGCTGAAACAGGAAGATGCGCAGCTTGGGGTCGCCGGGCTTTTCGCGCACCTGGGCTTGCAGAGCGACCAGCGCCTGGGCCGGGTCACCGGCAGCGAGCAGTTCCTGAGGGGTCGTGGCCATGGTTCAGGTCGGGAGGATTTCGTCCTGGAAGCTGGTGCTGCCACCGCGCTGCCCGGTGCCCTGCTGGCGCTCGTGCTCCACAGACACCTTGTTGAAGCTGAAACTGACGCGCTCGACGGCGTCGCCGTCGTCACCACATTCGATGTCGAGCGCGGTAACGCGCGCCTGCGACAACGTGATGGTGAAAAAGTCGCGCTGACCTTCGCCGGCCTTGCGCATCGACAGCTTGGCCTCCTTGACTTCGTCATTGGTGGCCAGCACGCTCATCAGCGCCGTCGACGCCGCATCGATGCGCTTGGTGACGACGAGGTTCTTGTAGCTGCGCCGGCCGGTCGCCTGCGACGACCCCAGGGCCGACGCCGAGGCCACACCCCAGCTCCAGCCCTGAACGACGATCTCGTCCCTGTGGTCGACGGCACTGCTTTCGCCCTTGAGCTTGCCGGCGCGCTTGGACTGCACGCTCAAGAAGACGTCGATTGCGCCGCCGGCAACGGGGGCTGGTGAGGAGGGCATGTTGAATCCTTCGGCACACCCGCTTGCACGGGCACGCCATACAACCACTTCAACGAGCGCGTGCCTCGCTGGACACGCGCTCGCCTAAGAGCCACACGGTTCGGCGCTTGATCTGTCGGCCCCAACGGGCCGCGCCGAACCCCGTAGCGTCTGCAATTGCACCGGCAGGGGCGGGCCGCGCCCGTGTGCAAGCGCGGGCTCAGCGTGTCTCGGTGGTCGAGGTGTTCCAGCCGAACTTCACTTCGCCGCCCAGACCGCCCTTGTCGTCCTGGGCCTTGTAGGCGAACTCGATGTCCTTGTAGCTGCACTTGACTTGTTCCTCGATGTCACCTTCCGAGCCAGCCGAAGGGCTCACGCTCGTGATGAACACCTCTTTCATCGTGATCACGAGGAAGGCCTTCTGGCCTTCACCGGCCTTGCGGGCCGTGAGTTTCGCGTCCTTGAAGTGCTTGCCCGCCGCGCAGTGCTTGGCCAGCACGGGCGAGGCCTTGTCGTAGATGTGCGAGATCACGAACTCGCCCGGCGTGGCCTTGCCACGGCCCGAGCCGCCGCCGGTGGCCGCACCCGTGGTCTGGGTCACTTCCCAGCTCCACGAGAGAAGCTCGATCTCACCCTTGTGGTCCTTGTGCGTGGCCTCGCCTTCGACGCCGTCGAACTTGATATGAAAGTCGCCGCTCATGATGAATAGTCCTTAAAAAGATGATGTGGTGAAAGGTTGGCGTGCGCTGGTGACGACGCTGAATGACTGCTGGAGAACCTGTGATCGATCAGGGTTGAGTTACTGCTGCTTCTGTGAAGGCAGCTTGGAGACAAGTCGCAAGGAAACCGTGAGCCCTTCGAGTTGGTAGTGGGGCCGCAGGAAGAATTTCGATGAGTAGTAGCCGGGGTTGCCGGGGATCTCTTCAACGGTCACTTCGGCAGCCGCGAGCGGCTTTTGCGCCTTGGTGGTTTCCGACGAATTGGCCGGATCGCCGTCGACGTAATTCATGATCCAGTTGTTGAGCCACTTGGCCATGTCTTCCTTTTCCTTGAACGAACCGACCTTGTCACGCACGATGCACTTCAGGTAGTGCGCGAAACGGCAGGTGGCGAACAGGTAGGGCAGCTTGGCGGCCAGGTTGGCGTTGGCGGTGGCATCGGGGTCGTCGTATTCGGCCGGCTTTTGCAGCGAGTTCGCGCCGATGAAGGCCGCGAAGTCGGAGTTCTTGCGGTGCACGAGTGGCATGAAGCCGTTCTTCGCCAGCTCGGCCTCGCGCCGGTCGCTGATCGCGATCTCGGTCGGGCACTTCATGTCGACACCGCCGTCGTCGGTGGGGAAGGTGTGCGTGGGCAAACCTTCGACCGAGCCGCCCGACTCGATGCCACGAATGCGCGAGCACCAGCCGTACTGCTTGAAGGAGCGGTTGATGTTGACCGCCATCGCGTAGGCCGAATTGGCCCAGGTGTACTTGGTGTGATCGGCGTTGGCGGTCTCTTCTTCGAAGTTGAACTCTTCGACCGGATTCGTCTTCGCGCCGTAGGGAATGCGCGCCAGGAAACGTGGCATCGCCAGGCCGATGTAACGCGCGTCGTCGGACTCGCGCAGCGAGCGCCAGGCGGCGTACTCGGGCGTGGTGAAGATCTTGGTCAGGTCACGCGGGTTGGCCAGTTCCTGCCAGGAGCCCATCTGCGCCAGGCCAGGGTCGGCGGCGGCGATGAACGGCGTGTGCGCGGCCGCGGCCACCTTGGCCATTTCACCGAGCAGCTCGACGTCTTGCGGGCCATGGTTGAAGTAGTAATCACCGACCAGGCACCCGAAAGGCTCGCCGCCGAACTGGCCGAACTCTTCTTCGTAGACCCGCTTGAATATCGGGCTCTGGTCCCAGGCCGTGCCCTTGTAGCGCTTCAGCGTCTTGCCCAGCTCCGCCTTCGAGATGTTCATCACGCGGATCTTCAGCGACTCGTCGGTCTCGGTGTTGTTGACGAGGTGGTGCAGGCCACGCCAGGCGCTTTCGATCTGCTGGAAATCGGCGTGGTGCATGATCTGGTTGATCTGTGCGCTGAGCTTGCCGTCGAGCTCGGCGATCATCGCTTCGATCGAGGCGACCACGTCGCTGCCGATCAGCTTGGTCTGGGCCAGCGCCTGTTGCGCGAGCGTGAGGATCGCCGATTCGACGGCCGATTTGGCTTCGTCGCTCTTCGGCTTGAACTCCTTGTTGAGCAAGGAAGCGAAGTCGCCGCCTTCGTATTCGACGCCCTTCAGTGCCGAGTCTTCTGCTTGTGTTGCCATGGTGTGGTGTGCTCCGTCGGTCTTTTAAGTGGCGCGCCGGTCAGGCTGCGTCGGTGGGCTTCTTGGCAGCGGCCAGCGTGCCGAGCAGCGCCGGGTCGGCCAGCACCTTGGCCAGCAGCTCTTCGGCGCCGGTCTTGCCATCCATGTAGGTGATCAGGTTCGAGAGCTGCTCACGCGCTTGCAGCAGCTTGGAGAGCGAGTCCACCTTGCGGGCCACCGCGGCGGGCGAGAAGTCGTCCATGTTCTCGAAGGTGATGTCGACCGACAGGTTGCCTTCGCCGGTGAGCGTGTTGGGCACCTGGAACGCGACCCGCGGCTTCATCGACTTCATGCGCGAGTCGAAGTTGTCGACGTCGAACTCGAGCAGCTTGCGTTCGGCCACCGGCGCCAGCGGCTCGCTGGGCTTGCCCGACAGGTCGGACAGCACGCCCATGACGAAGGGCAACTGCACCTTCTTCTCGGCACCGTAGAGCTCCACGTCGTATTCGATCTGGACCCGCGGTGCGCGGTTGCGGGCGACGAATTTCTGGCTGCTGGTTGCCATGGGGATCACTCCTTGTGGGGTTCAGAAAAAATGCAGTGTGCGCGGCGGGTCATTCGCTGTCCACCCCGGCGATGCGCTCGACGTCTTTCAGGCCGTCAGGCGCCAGGTCGCGGATGATCTCGAGAAAACTCTTGCCCATCAGGCGCTGCGCACGGCGGATCAGCAGCGGCGCCGGGTTGGTCGGCTCGTTGCGGTTGATCCAGTCGCACACGCGGTCGAGTGCCTTGATCGCGTCGTCGCGGTTGTTGATGGCGCCGACGCCGGCGGAGCGCGCTGCCGGCGCTGCACCCGAGCTTGCTTCGGCAGGCTCTGCCGCTTCGGCCTCGCCGCCGGCTGCCTGCGCCAGCAGTTGGGTGAGTGCTCGCAGCGGGCGCAGATCGGGGCCGCTGGCCGGGCCGAGCTGGGTGTCGATCACGGCCTCGATCGCCTGCACGTCGGCATGGGCGGCGGCCAGCAGGGCAAACAGGCCCGGGAACTGCTGGTCGGCGGCGGCCAGCGCGTCGGCCACGCCGGACGCGCTGGGAACACTCTCGCCGCCCGACGGCTCGGCCTTGCCGGTGCCGAGCTCGACCTGGCGCACCGTGATGCCGTCGCGCGGGTTGCCGATGACCGCCTGGCGCAGATCGGCCAGCACACTGTCGGGAAACGACAGGGGGGCCAGCGCGTTCAGGCGCATGGTCGGGTCGTTGTTGTCGCTGGCGTCGAGCTGCGGATGAACATGCGCCCAGTGCTGCTCGAGCAGGCCGCGCACCAGCTTGATGCCGGAAGCAAAACCGCCGAAACCGTGCAGGCGGGTGTTGGCGCGCAGCAGGTGGATCGCCACCCGCAGGTCGCGCGTGCGCTGGGCCAGCGCGACACCCTGCTCCTGCATGACCCGCCAGTCGGGCTCTTGCGCCGCGATGACGGTGTCGCCGAACTGCTGCTCGGGCTTGCCGCGAGCCGCCTCTTCGAGAACCTGGAACGACGGGTCGTACTCAAGGTCGTCGCCACAAGGCGCGGTGTCGCTCACCGGGGCCAGGAAGGCGTCAACGTTGATCTCGGCCATGTTCGGAAGTCTCGTGCGTTGGAGTGGGTAGCGATGCGGTTTCGATTCGCAGTGGAACGACTTTAGGCAGCAAGCCTGTCACGCGCAGTTGTCTAAGGTCATGTCGGGCGCCATGCGCGCCAGCCGAAGGTCATGCGCTCAGAAATCGCCGCAGGCGTTCTTGCGGCCGCTGTCGAAGCAGTTCGAAATGTTCGGCCGCGTGCGCAGCCGCGCCCACTCTACCGCCAGCAAGTCAGCGATCGAGCGGCTGGCCACGTCGACATCGAGCGGCGAGTCGGGCACGCACATCTGCGGCAGGCCGAGGTTGCGGTCGTACACGTAGGTGCCCTTGTCTTCGCGGCGTGGTTCGATCGCGCCGGCGCCCAGCTCGTGCTCGAGCACCGCCAGTGCGCGTGACCGCCCGCCCGGCGTCACGGTCAGTGCGCTCGAGTTGCCTTCGCCCTGGGTGAAGACGTAGTTGGTGGCGCTCAGGCCGCCGCCGTTGATCGCGTAGTTGCCGGGCGCAGAGGCGGTGGTGGCCGGCGAAGTCCAGGTCAGCGTGCCGGTGGTCGCACCGCCCAGCGAGTCTTCGTTGCGCAGGCCGGTCACCGTGCCGTTGAGGGCCGGGTTGGGCTGGCCCTGGGTGCGCGTGGCCGGGTCGGCCACGTAAGTCAGCGTCGCCGGGTTGATGGCGAGGGCGCCGTTGGTGAAGGTCAACACATACCCCGCGGGTGAGGTGAGCGTCGCGCCGCTGATCACGTAGTTGCCGACATTGCTGCCTGCGTCGGCCGTGGTGCTGGGCGCACCGCCGACCACGCCGGTTTGCACGTCGCCGTTGAGCAGGCCGGTCGAGCTGAAGGTGAAAGTCGGATTCGCATCGCCATAGAGGCGGCTCTGGTTGTTCACCGTCACGGCCAGCGTCGGCTGCTGGGCGTAGATGAAGGCATTGTTGGTCGCGGAGATCGGAATCGCGCAGGTCACGCCGAAGCTGCAGCCGTAGATGTTGGGCAAGGCGCCGTTGCCGGCCAGGCCACCGCGGGTTTCACCGACCCAGGTGTCGGCGAACAGGTGCCAGCGCCCGCTCGCGGCGATGGTGCTGCTGCCGGGGTTCTGGAACGTGCCCGGGGTCACCAGGTCGAGCGTGCTGGCAACGATGTTGCCGGCCAGTGTCATGTTGCCGGCGAAGTTGCGCACGGTCGTCGCACCGCCGGTGAGCGAGCTGGCGTTGATCGTGAGCGCCGAATTGGTGGCGGCATCGACACCGACCGCAGCCACCGGGCCAAGCACCAGCGCCTTGTTGTTGGCGTAGAGCAGCGAACCGGTGCCGGTGTTGGCGGCGAAAGTGTCGACACTGTTGCCGGCCAGGTCGAGCTCGGCGCTGCCGGCGCGCACCAGCAGGTTGCCAGCGGTGAGCGTAGCGGTCTGGTTCGGGCCAGCCAGCGGCGCCTCGAGTGTGCGGTCGCGGGCTGCGAGCTGGACTACCAAGGGCGCGCCGCCTTGCGTGACGGTGCCAGCAGTTGCAAGTGCCAGCGTGCCAGCGCCGACCGACAGCCTCTCGTCGATCGCGATGCTGCCACCCGTGCCGGTCTGCAGCGTGAGGTTGTTGTCGACCGTGGTCGCCAGACTCACCGTGATCACGCCGCCATAGAGGTTGGAGCCGAGCACCAGCGTGGTGCCGGCCACGATGTTGTCGAGATCGTTCTGGCTCAGCCCGAGGCCGCTCTGCATCCCGAGGTTGATCGCCACGTCGCTGCGCTCCACCACGGCCCCCGTCGCATCGACTGCGCCGGGGCGCACGTTGGTGACGCCGGTGCTCGTGACCGAGCCGTCGATCACGATCGCGTCGGTGCCCTGATCGGCATTGCTTGCGATGAGGGTGACGTGTCCACCGCTGACCAGGGCATCAGGCCCTTCCGAGCCACGCTCGAGCCGCAGGCCTTGGCCGCCATCGGCCGTGCTGCCGGCAATCGACACGCTACCGTTGCCGGTGACCGCCGCCGCTTCGCGCAAGGCCACGCCGGTCGAAGTGGTCGGGCCGCTGCCGCTGCCTTGCTGCACCCCGCCGCGAATGTCGATCGGCCCGGTGGTGCTGCGTACCGTGGTGTACTGCATGTCGACACCGGTCGCGTTCAGCCCGCTGCCGGTTTCGGCATCGATGAAGGACTGGCCCAAGCCGGTTACCGCGATCGCGCCACTCGTCGAAGCCAATGTGGCAGACGACAGACGCACGCCATTGCCATAGCTGCCGCGGGGGTCGAAGTTGCCCGTGACGGTGATCGAACCAGTGGCACTGTTCAGCGTGGAGCCGAAGATCGAGACGCCGTCGTTGACCGAGTTCGCGCCGCCCAGCGTCTGGCCGAGCACCGAGATGTTGCCGCCAGCGTTGGCGTCGGACTGGCCGACGCGGGTGTCGATCTGCACCTGGTCAAGCGTCACACCGGCGAAGCCGCTCGACGAGGGCAGCGCCGGGTCACTGCTGCCGAACAGCCGCACGTTGCCGCCGTTGCTCTGCAGCGTCAGCGCCTGCAGGTTGATGCCACCGTCGAACTGCCCGGTCGCGTTCGCGTTGAAGTCGACGTTGAGCGGCCCGGTGGTCGAGCTGATCGAGTTGATGGTGCCCGGCGCGGTGACGATGTTGCGGGCCGCGTCGAAACGCAGCGTTACCGGCGCTGTGCTGGCGCTGCGCACGATGTTGGCATTGAGCGTGGAGATTGGTCCCGAAGAGACGATCGTGCGGCCGATCGAGATCGTGCCGCCTGGCGAGCTGCCGGCGACGCCGGTGGTGATAGTGACGTTGGTGCCGTTGTTCAGGGTGGCATTGATGTCGTTCGTGTAGACCGTGCTGGGATCCGTGAGCGGCACGAAAGGGTTGGCAAGCGGTACTGGCTGGTGGTTCGCGGGGTCGATGTCATAGATGAACACGTCAAACGGGTCGATGTTGAGCGTGCCGGCAACGCCATGCGCGGCGCTCGCGTCGACCTTCATGCCGGTGGTCTCGACACCGCCGCTGACATTGAGCTTGACCAGCCCGCCGTCGCCTCCTTGCGCGCCGCCACGCGCCGAGACCGTGCCCAGCGTGCGTGCGTAGTCGCCGGTCAGGTCGACACGCCCGCCGTTGCCACGCGTGATGGCATCCACGTTGATCTGCGTGTCGCGTGCCACGACGACACCACCGCCCGCGCCGGCGACCGAGGTCGCCACGAGCTGCACCTGGCCGCCGCCCTGGTCGCCGCTGGCGTCGATGCGCCCGGCGTCCAGCAGCCCGACGTTGCGGCCGCTGACGGTCACGTCGCCACCACGCCGGCCGCTGCCGCCTTGCGTGTCGATGCTGCCGGTGACTGACACATCCCCCGCGCCGCCGGCGATCAGCACCCCGCCCGGCCCCTGCATGAGCGAACGCGCCCGGACGATCCCGCCCTGGTTGACGACGAAGCCGGTCGCCTGCGTCGCGTCGGCCAGCATCAAGACCCGCCCGCCGTCGGCGGCGAGCGTGCCGGTGTTGGCGGCCAGCGCCTGCAGATCGGCTTCGGTGACACGCAGCTGTGTCAGGCCGTCGCCCTGGAAATCGAGCGTGACGGTCTTGCCCGAGGCGAGCGCCACCGTCCCCTGCGGCGCAGCCATCGTGCCGCTGTTGCTGATGGTACTGCCCACCAGCGCGATCACGCCACCGGGTGCCGCCTGAATAGTGCCCTCGTTGACCACGCCGGCCGGTGCGGCGTTGCCGCGCGTGAAGTTGTAGCGGCCGGCACTGAAATCGCTGTCGGAAATGTTCAGCGTCGAGGCCACCAGGCCACCGACGTTCACGCTCGCGCCGGCGCCGAACAGCACACCGTTCGGGTTGACGAGAAAGACCTTGCCGTTCGCGCTCAGGCTGCCGAAGATCGCCGACGGGTCGCTGCCGGTCACGCGGTTGAGCGCCACCGATTGCGAGTTCGGCTGGTTGAACACCACCCGCCCGTTCGCGCCGATCGAGAACGACTGCCAGTTGATGACGACGTTCTGCGAGTTCTGCTGCACGTTCATCTGCCCGGCACCGGGCCGGGTGACGTTGGCGCTGCCCTGCACCACGCTCGGCGCGGTCGGCAGCGTCTGGGCCAGAACGAAGGCCGGAGCAAAAGCGAGGGCCACCGCCAGCGCCGAAGGGCGCAGGCGGAATTCCGGGCGACGCGAAGTTTTCATGATCAGAACGCCTTTTGAACTTGCACCAGAACCCGCGGGTCGGAAGCGCCGGTGTCGGACACCGGCGGGTCACCCATGCGCCACGCCACCGCACCGCGCAGCGTGATCGCCCACGGCGCGCTCCAGGTCAGGCCGACGCCGGTGCCGCGGAGCGTGCGCCGGTTGCGCACGTCGCCCGGGTTGGGCTTGTGCGCCTGCTCGCCATGACCGGCATCGTGAAAGACCGCGAGCACCAGGTCGTCGGACGCGCTGTAGCGCCACTCGACGCCGCCGATCCAGCCACTGTCGACCAGCACCTCTCCGCTCGGGTAGGCACGCACCGCGCGGTCGCCGCCGAGCGCGAGCTTTTCCGACGGGTCGAGGTTGTGGCTGGCAAGCTGGCCGACCAGCGAGACGAACAGGTTGTGGCGCCCGACCAGCGACTGCAGGCGCGAGCCCGTCAGCCCGAGCTTGGCGAAGTTGCCTTCGGTGCGGTGGCCGGTGGTCGGGTCCTGGTCGAGCGCGCGCGTGGCGTCGTTGTTCAGCTTGAGTCGGCCGAAATAGGCCGTGGCCCCGGCGTTCACGTAGCCGCCTCCGAAGAGCGTGTCGCGCGCCTCCCAGGTGATGCCGATGGAGCCGGCGTTGACACGCTTGTCGCTGTCTTGCGAGACCGCTTCGGTCTTGTCGCGCAGCGCTTTGGTTTCGATCGCCGCACGCAAGAACATGTTGCGGCCGCGGCTGCGCAGCAGCGGGTACACGGCCGACACGTCAAACACCTGCGCCGTGCCGGTGGCGCCGAGCGCGGCGAACTGTGCGCCGAGTTCGTAGCCGACCCGGCTGAAGCCGGCGCCCAGGCGCAGGCCGTCGGCGCCGAGCGGCGCTTCATACGACAGGCGGCCGAAGGTCTGGTGCGCACCGCTGCTGCTCATCAGCCGGGCGTCGAAGTTGTCGCCGATGCCGAACGGGCTGGCATAGCGCAGCGTCGCCGACAGGCGCTCGCGGCCCGAAGCATCGGTGCCGTAGTTGTCGCCTTCGACCGACGCCTGCCAGCGCTTGGGCGCTGCCGACACCTCGACCACGAGGTCGGTCGTGCCGGTCTCGGTACCCTGCTCCAGCCCGGCCTGCACTTTCAGCCCTGGCAGGTCGGAGAGCAGCAGCATCGTGCGCTCGTAGCTCGCCTGCTGCAGCGCGGCGCCGGGTGGCAGGTGGGCGAGGATCGCGCGCACCCGCTCTTCGCTGGTGGGCGCGTCGGCCGCGACCTTCAATTGCACCTTGCCGAGCCGGCCTTCGAGCACGCTGATCTCGGCTTGGCCGTCTTCGATCTTCTGTTGCGGCACGAGCGCCTGCGCCAGGAAAAAGCCGCGCGAGCGGTATTCGAGCGTCACGAGTTCGGCGAGCTTTTCCAGGTCGGCGAGCGTCACGCGGCGACCGATGTAGGACGCGGCCAGCGTGCTGACCTGGCTGTCCTGCAACTCGGTCATGCCGCGGAAGACGATGCCCTTGAGCACGAACTCGGCGCTCTGCTCGGTCGACTTGGGCGGCGGGGCCGCGGCGGCAGTCTGCGCATGCGCGCCGGCGCAAGCGCACAACGCGGCGGCGGCCAATGCGCTCAGGG
>JBEBIB010000022.1:0-86585 GCA_040080605.1 Burkholderiaceae bacterium | reverse complement strand
ACTGGATGGCTGCATCGGCTTGCGGGGCCCCAAAGGTGCCCGGCACGACATCCAAATTCGACGCCACTCGCCACTGAGCGTTTCTACACAGCCTCGGCCGACTGCCGGTGGCCACGAACGGCTGCTTCATAGATGCGGAACGTGAAGGAGCCGGGTCGGTCGTCCGACAGCTTCGGAGCGCGTCGATCGGCTGGTATGGGTCGCAAGCAGCCCCCCGCGCCAGACCGCGCTCGACCACCGAGGGCGCGCCCACGGGAAGGACGATCTACCCCAGCGACTCCGCCGCCTGCGCCCGCACATGCCGAGCCAGCGACTGGCGCAGTCGCGGCGCGTCGATCGGCTTGGTGAGGAAGTCGTTCATGCCAGCACGCATCGCGTCGTCACGCTCCGAGACCAGCGCGGCGGCGGTCAGCGCGAGGATCGGCAGGCGGTGCGCGGCATAGTGGCGGCGCAGTTCGCGCGCCGCTTCGTGGCCGCTCATCACCGGCATCTGCACGTCCATCAACACCGCGTCGAACGGGTCGCCCTGGCTGTGCGCGGCGTGCACCGCCTCGACCGCCATCTTGCCGTCGTGCGCCTGCGCCACGCGCACACCCCAGTGTTCGAGCATCGCCACCACGATCATCATGTTCACGGGGTTGTCTTCGACCATCAGCACACGCGCGCCGAACAGGCGGTCGATGTCGCTCGCTTCGGTGTTGGCCGGCGCCTGCGCCGGTTCGGCGGCCTGCAGCGGCAGCTCGGCCCAGAAGGTGCTGCCCAGGCCTGGCGTGCTGCGCAGGCCGACTTCGCCGCCCATCAGGCGGGCTAGCTCGCGGCAGATCGACAGGCCCAGCCCGGTGCCGCCGAAACGGCGCGTCGTCGAGGAGTCGCCTTGCGAGAACGGCAGGAACAGCCGCGCCTGCGTGGCCGCTTCGATGCCCGGGCCGGTGTCGACGACCGCCAGCCGCAGCCAGCCCTGCGCGGTGGTCGATGCTTCGATGCGCACCTCGCCGCGGTCGGTGAACTTGAGGCCGTTGGTGATGAAGTTGGACAGGATCTGCCGCACCCGCACCGGGTCGCCGCGCACCGTGTCGGGCACGTCGTCGGCCACGCTCAGGGCCAGCGTCAGGCCCTTCACGTCGGCCAGCGACTGATAGGCGTGGTGCACCGCCTGCAGCGTGTCGCGCAGGCCGAAGGGCAAGTCTTCGAGCGTGATCTTGCCGGCCTCGATCTTCGACACATCGAGGATGTCGGAGATGATGCCCGACAGGCTCTGCGCGCTGTCGAAGATCTGGTTCAGGTACTGCTGGCGGCGGCTGTCGATCAGGTCTTCCTGCATTGCCAGCCGGGCCAGGCCGAGCAGGCCGTTCAGCGGCGTGCGGATCTCGTGGCTGGTGTTGGCGAGGAAGGCCGACTTGGCGCGGCTCGCCGCCTCGGCCGCGTCACGCGCCGAGGCCAGCGCCTGGTCGAGGCGGCGCCGCTCGGTGATGTCTTCGGCGATCCAGATCGTGCCGCCGCGACTCGGGTCGCTGCGGTCCACGGCTTGTGCGAGCAGGCGGCACCAGAAAGCGCTTCCGTCGTGGCGGCGCAGCTGCATTTCGATCTCGAACGACTGGCCGGCCGACAGCAGCGGGCCGGCCTGGCGCCCGTAGTCGGCGTAGCCGGCTTCGTCGGGCCACACCACCGCGCCCGGCTGGCCCCGCAACTCGCCTTCGGGCCAGCCGAACATGTGCTCGAAGTACGGGTTGGCCTGCACGAAGACACGATCGCGTGTGAAGGCGATGCCGATCGAGGCCCGCTCCAGAATGGCCGCGTGTTCGAGCCGTGTGCGTTCGGTGGCGGTCACGTCGCGCGCGTTGACGACGAGGTACTCGCGCTGGTCCATCACGAAGCGCGCGGCGGCCAGCATCATCGAGACCTGCACGCCCGACTTGGCCACCAGCACCGCCGGCAACTCGCTCGTGACGCCGCCGCGTGCGAGCCGCGCGGTCAGCTGCGCGGCGCTGCCGGCGTCGCTCCACAAGCCGAGTTCGGCCGGCGTGCGGCCCTGCACTTCCTCGGCCGTGAAACCGGCGAGCCGCGTGAACGCCGCGTTCACCAGCGAGAAACGGCCGCTGCCCATCTCGATCAGCATGATGCAGTCGGGGCTGGTGGCGAACAGGTGCGAGAGCATCGCCTCGGATCGCCGCAGCGCGGCTTCGGCGGCCTGGCGCGCCGTCACGTCGAAGAAGATCGACAGCGTGGCCGGGCCGCCGGCGGTGTCCACACGCACGCCGGTGGCCTGCAGGCTGAGAAAGCGGCCGTCGACCGAGCGGGTCTGCAGGTCGATCACCGGCAAGCCTTCGCCTACCGGCAGCGCTTCGAGCTGCGCCATGCGCTCGGTCACACGCTTGCGCGTTTCGGCCGAGGGGAACAGCGTCATCACGTCGACGCCGCTCATCGCGGCAGCATGCTCGAAACCGAACAGGCGTGCCGCTGCTTCGTTGGCGTCGAAGACCACGCCGCGCCGGTGCAGGAACAGCGGCGAGGGCGAGCGCGTGAACAGCTCGCGGTAGCGGGTTTCGGTGGCCTTCACGGCGCGTTGCGCGCGCAGCTCGTCGGTCACGTCGCGGGTCACGCCCCAGTAGCCGGTGAAGATGCCGGCTTCGTCGTACTTGGGCTCGCCGCTGATGCTGTGGATGCGGTTGCGGCCCTGGTCGTTGCGGCGCCGCACCAGCAGGCCGTTGAACGGGCGGCGCGCTTCCAGGTCGGCGCGGTGGGCGTCGAGCTGGTCTTCGGTCAGGCCCATGTCATTGATGTCCCAGCCGGCGCTGGCATCGGTGCCGCGGCCGGGCTCGGCGTCGCGCGTGTCGGCCACGTAGGTGAAGCGGAACTTCGGGTCCTGTTCCCAGTAGCGGTCTGCGGCGATGCGCAGCAGGCCCCGGAAGCGCTGCTCGCGCAGCGACGCGGTGCGCAGGTAGTGGGTGAGCACGCGTGAGATCACGCTGCCGCCGATCCAGCTGCAGACCACCACCACGCTCTGGAACAGCAGCACCGGCAGCCAGGGTGTGGCGCCGGCCGGCGCCGGCAGCAGGCCGGAGGTTTCGGCGAACGCGAGTGCGGCCAGTTCGAACAGCGCCATCAGGCACAACATCAGGCCCCAGCGCCAACCGGTCATGGCGCTGAGCACGCACACGATCAGTGCCAGGAAACCCAGGGCCGGGTTGCGGATGCCGTCGTGCATCAGCATGCCGACCCAGCCGACAAAGGCGACCGAGGCGAGCCCCACGCCGCACAGGCCAGCGATCATCGGGAACGACGGTGTACGGCTGCGCTGCGAAGCCCAAAGGCACAGGCCGGAGAACAAGGCCAGGGCGGCGACGATGGCTGCGCGGGCATCGGCACCGATGACCCCTGGCAAGGTGCCGAGGATCAGCGCGGAGACCAGCGCTGCGGCCGAGGTGGTTCCGAAGTAGTAGCGGCCGATCAGGCGCGTGACCGTGCCGCGCATCTCGGCTTCGCTGGTCGGCGTGAGCTGGGTCGCCATGCGGGCCCGGGCGGCGGGTTCAGGCGGTGGCCACGGCCGGGCGGCGCGCCTGGTTCAGCTCGTCGCGGGTGGTGAAGGCGGCCTGGCGCGCCGCTTCGGCGAAATTCTCACCGCGGCTGGCGTAGAGCACGGCCCGCGACGAGTTCACGATGATCGGCGCCAGCGTGCGGCCGGCGCTGTTGCCCTGCCAGCCCGCGCGCACGGTCGCCACGGCATCGCCGCCCTGCGCGCCGACGCCGGGAATCAGCAAAGGCAAGGTCGGCGCGAGTTCGCGCACGCGCGCGATTTCGGCCGGGTAGGTCGCGCCGACCACCAGACCGAGCTGGCCACCGCGGTTCCACGCGCTGCTGGCCAGCCGCGCGATGTGCTCGTAGACCTTGTCGCCCGACTGCAGCGTTTGCGCCTGCAAGTCGGCACTGCCCGGGTTCGAGGTGCGGCACAACAGGATCACGCCCTTGCCTTCGTACTTCAGATAAGGCTCGACCGAGTCGAAGCCCATGAAGGGCGAAAGCGTCACCGCATCGGCGCGGTAGCGTTCGAACACTTCGTGCGCGTACTGCTCGGCGGTGCTGCCGATGTCGCCACGCTTGGCGTCGAGGATCACCGGCACCTGCGGCGCCACGGCGTGGATGTGGGCGATCAGCCGTTCGAGCTGCGCTTCGGCGCGGTGCGCGGCGAAGTAGGCGATCTGCGGCTTGAAGGAGATGACGAGGTCGCGCGTCGCGTCGACGATGCTGGCGCAGAAGTCGAAGATGCGCGCCGGGTCGTCTTTCCACGAACCCGGGAATTTCGACGGGTCGGGGTCGAGGCCGACGCACAGCAGCGAGTCGTTGAGCGTTTCGGCGCGGGCGAGTTGGTCGGTGAAGTTCATGAGGGTCAGGCGATGCGTTTGGCCAGGGCCGCGGCGTTGCCGGTGTAGCTGCCCGGCGTCATCGCCAGCAGACGGTCGCGCTCGGCGGGTGGAATCTCCAGCGTGTGGACGAAGGCCGCGATCGCTTCGCGCGTGATGACCTTGCCACGTGTCAGCTCCTTCAGGCGCTCGTAGGGGTTGGGCAACTGGTAGCGGCGCATCACGGTCTGGATCGGTTCGGCAAGCACTTCCCATGCCGCGTCGAGGTCGGCGGCGAGTGCGGCTTCGTTGACTTCGAGCTTGTCCAGGCCGCGCAGCAGCGAGTCGTAGCCGAGCAGCGCGTAGCCCAGCGCCACACCCATGTTGCGCAGCACGGTGCTGTCGGTCAGGTCACGCTGCATGCGGCTGATCGGCAGCTTCTGGCTCAGGTGGGTGAGCAGCGCGTTGGCCAGGCCGAAGTTGCCTTCGGCGTTTTCGAAGTCGATCGGGTTGACCTTGTGCGGCATCGTCGACGAGCCGATCTCGCCTTCCTTGGTGCGCTGCTTGAAGTAACCCAGACTCACATACGACCACACGTCACGCGACCAGTCGATCAGGATCGTGTTGGTGCGGGTGACGGCGTCGAACAGTTCGGCCATGCAGTCGTGCGGCTCGATCTGCGTGGTGTAGGGGTTGAAGGTCAGGCCCAGGCCGCCGCTCTTGCCGTCGCCTTCGACGACACGCCGCGAGAACGCTTCCCAGTCGAAATCGGGGTAGGCCGAGAGGTGGGCGTTGTAGTTGCCCACCGCACCGTTCATCTTGCCCAGCAGTGGCACCGCGGCGACCCGTTCGCGGGCGTGCGCCAGTCGTGCCACGACGTTGGCGACTTCCTTGCCCACCGTCGTCGGGCTCGCGGTCTGGCCGTGGGTGCGGGCCAGCATCGGCACCTCGGCCAGCGCATGGGCGATCGCGCGCAGGCGCTCGACCAGCTTGTCGATCGCCGGCAGCAGCACTTCGGCGCGCGCGGCACGCAGCATCAGCCCGTGGCTGGTGTTGTTGATGTCTTCGCTGGTGCAGGCGAAGTGCACGAACTCGCCGGCGGCCTTGAGTTCAGCCGTCGATTCGAAGCGGCTCTTGAGCCAGTACTCGACCGCCTTCACGTCGTGGTTGGTGGTGCGCTCGATGTCCTTGATGGCCTGCGCGTCGGCTTCGGAAAAACGCAGCACCAGACCGCGCAACAGGCCGCGCGAGGCTTCGCTGAGCGGCTTGAACTCGGCAAAGCCGGCGTCGGACAGTGCGATGAACCACTCGACCTCGACCTGCACGCGCCGGTGCATCAGCCCGAACTCGGACAGCAGCGGGCGCAGGGCGGCCACTTTCGCGGCATAACGGCCGTCCAGCGGCGAGAGGGCGGACAGGGCGGAGAGGTTCATGGGGTCAAGCGCAGCGCGCACGGGTGGGGCAGGCACCCCGCGATTGTAGAAGTGCTGCGCCGGAAACGGCCGCCGGGCAGGGCAGACCCGGTTGCGGCGCCGGAATGGCTCTTGCTTAATGTTGCCTGCCCTCATTCCCACCGACCACAAGGAGATCCCCATGTCCGTTTCACGCCGCCATGCCCTGAGCGCCACGTTCGTGGCCGCCGGCCTGCTCGCCGGCATCAGCCCGAGCGCCTTTGCGCAAGCCAAGCTCAAGGTCGCCGCGATCTACACCGTGCCGGTCGAGCAGCAATGGGTCAGCCGCATCGACAAGGCGCTGAAAGCGGCCGTGGCGCGCGGCGAGATCGAGTACGTCTTCAGCGAAAACGTCACCAACGCCGACTACGAGCGGGTGATGCGCGGTTATGCCGAAGCCGGCAACACGCTGATCGTCGGCGAAGCCTTCGCCGTCGAGGCGGCCGCGCGCAAGGTCGCGAAGGACTACCCGAAGGTGAGCTTCCTGCTCGGCTCCAGTCTAAAGCCGCAGGCGCCGAACTTCGGCGTGTTCGACAACTACATCCAGGAGCCGGCCTACCTCAGCGGCATGATCGCCGGTGGCATGAGCAAGAGCAACAAGATCGGCATGGTCGGCGGTTACCCGATCCCCGAAGTGAACCGGCTGATGAACGCCTTCATGGCCGGCGCGAAAGAGACGAATCCGAAGGTCGAGTTCATGGTCAGCTTCATCAACAGCTGGTTCGACCCGCCGAAAGCCAAGGAAGCCGCGTTCGCGATGATCGACAAGGGCGCCGACGTGCTGTACGCCGAGCGCTTCGGCGTGAGCGACGCGGCCAAGGAAAAGGGCAAGCTCGCCATCGGCAACGTGATCAACACGCAGGACAAATACCCCGACACCGTGGTCGCCTCGGCGCTGTGGCAGATGGAGCCGACGATCGACCTGGCGATCAAGTCGGTCAAGGCCGGCAAGTTCGAAGCCAAGGAGTATGGCGAGTACTCGATGATGAAACACAAGGGCAGCGCATTGGCACCGCTCGGCACGTTCGAGAAGAAGGTGCCGGCCGACATCGTCGCCAAGGTGGTGGCCAAAGAGAAGGCGATCTTCGCCGGCAGCTTCACCGTGGTGGTCGACGACAACCAGCCGAAGCCGACGGCGAAGTGATGGCCGGCAGCGCCGCAGCACCGGCCGCTGCGGCGGCGCCGGTGCTGCGCCTCTCGGGCGTCACCAAGCGCTTCGGCAGCCTGGTGGCGAACGATGCCATCTCGCTCGAGCTGGGCTCGGGCGAGGTGCTTGCGCTGCTCGGTGAAAACGGCGCCGGCAAGAGCACGTTGGTGTCGATATTGTTCGGGCACTACATCGCTGACGAAGGGCACATCGAAGCCTTCGGGCAGCGGCTGCTGCCCGGCAACCCGAGGGCTGCGCTCGCGGCCGGCATTGGCATGGTGCACCAGCACTTCACGTTGGCCGACAACCTTTCGGTGCTCGACAACGTGATGCTCGGAACGGAGCCGCTGTGGCTGCCGTTCTCGCGGCGCGGTGCGGCCCGCAAGCGGCTGGTGGAGACGGCAGAGCGGTTCGGATTGCAGGTGGACCCGGATGCGCTGATCGAGCAGCTCTCGGTCGGCGAACGTCAGCGGGTCGAGATCCTGAAAGCCCTGGTGCGCGGCGCGCGCATCCTGATCCTCGACGAACCGACGGCGGTGCTCACACCGGCCGAGGCCGAGTCTCTGTTCGACACCTTGCAGCAGCTGATCGCGCAAGGCCTGAGCGTCATCTTCATCAGCCACAAGCTCGACGAGGTGCTGCGGGTGTCGCACCGCATCGCCGTGTTGCGCAGTGGCAAGCTGGTGGCCACGCTGGCCGCGGCAGGCGCGAGCAAGGCCGAGCTGGCAACACTGATGGTGGGGCGCACGGTCGAGCCGGCGCAGCGGCGCGCGCGGGCTCCGGGCGAACTCACTTGCCGTTTGAGTGGCGTCGGTGCGGTCGGCAAACTCGAAGGCATCGACCTCGACCTGCACGCCGGTGAAGTCGTCGCGATTGCCGGTGTGGCCGGCAACGGCCAGCAGGCGCTCGCAGAATTGTTGTTCGGCCTGCACGCGGTGAGCAGCGGGCGGCTGGAACTGATGGGCCAGCCGATGGCCGCCCGCCCCGGTGACTGGGTGCGCGCCGGCGTGGCGCGCATCCCCGAAGACCGGCATGCGGTCGGTGTCGTGACCGATCTGCCGATCTGGGAAAACGCCGTGCTGGAGCGCTTCACCACGCCGACGTTTTCGCGCGCCGGCCTGCTGCGGCGGGGCGCGGCGCAAGCCCACGCGCGCACCTTGATCGAACGTTTCGACGTGCGCGGCACGCAGGCGCAGGGCGTGGCCACACCGACCGCCGCGCTGTCGGGTGGCAACATGCAGAAGCTGATCCTCGGCCGAGCCTTGACCGGCGACCCGCGCGACCCGAAGCCGCCGGTGTTGATCGTGGCCGACCAGCCCACCTGGGGGCTGGATGTCGGTGCCGTCGCTTATGTGCATCAGCAACTGCTCGACGCGTGTGCCCAAGGCGCAGCGGTGTTGCTGATCTCGGAAGACCTGGAAGAGATCTTCGCGATCGCCGACCGCATCGCGGTGATTCACCACGGCCGGCTGACTGTCGCGAAGCCGGTCACCGACTGGACGCTCGCGAGCATCGGCCTGGCGATGGCAGGGGCGCAGCATGCGCATTGAACGCCGCGCCCAGGTCTCGCGCGCGATGCAGTTCGGCGCGCCCTTCATCGCCGTGGCCTTCACGCTGCTGATCAGCTCGGTGCTGGTGGCCTGGGCCGGCGCGCCGGTCGGCAAGGCTTATGCGCTGCTGCTCGAAGGTGGTTTCGGCTCGCGTTTCGCCTGGAGCGAAACGTTGACGCGTGCCACGCCGCTGATCCTGGCCGGGCTGGCGGCGGCCGTTGCGTTCAAGGCGCGCCTGTTCAACATCGGCGCCGAAGGCCAGCTGTATGCCGGCGCGCTCGCGGCCGTCGCGGTCGGCGGCCTGCACGGTGGCAGCGGCTTCGCGCTGAGCCCGTGGCTGCTGTTCCCGCTGATGATGCTGGCGGCGGCCGCGGCCGGCGCGCTGTTGCTGCTCGGCCCGGCGCTGATGAAAAGCCGGCTCGGCGTCGACGAAGTCGTGACGACCTTGCTGCTGAACTTCATCGTGCTGCTGTTCGTCTCGATGATGCTCGACGGTGCGATGAAAGACCCGAGCGCGATGGGCTGGCCGCAGAGCGTCGCGCTGCAGGATGGGGTGCAGCTGAGTAAGTTGGTCGAGCGCACGCGGGTTCACGCGGGGCTGCTGTGGGCGCTGCTGCTGGCCGTCGCGCTGTGGGCCTTGCTGAAGTACACGACGACCGGCTTCGCGATTCGCGCGGTCGGCGCGAACGCGCGCGCCGCCGCGTTCGCCGGCATGCCGGTCGCGTGGGTCAACGTGAAGGTGGCCTTGCTGTCGGGCGCGCTCGCCGGGTTGGCGGGCGCCATCGAGGTGGCGGGGCGCACGAGTTACCTCACGCTCGACATGTCGCCCGGCTACGGCTACAGCGGCATCGTGATCGCGATGCTGGCGGCGCTGAACCCGCTCGGCGTGGTGGCGGCGTCGGTCTTCGTGGCCGGCGTATTGGTCGGCGCCGACAGCATGAGTCGCGCCGTCAACGTGCCAACCTACATCGCCGACGTGATCGTCGCGGTGTCCTTGCTCAGCATGCTGGTCGCGACCATGTCGGCGCAGTACCGTTTTGTTTTCAGAGGGCCGCGCCTTGCTCGCTGAAACGCTCGACCTGCTGTTCAGCCTGCCGTTCTGGGTCGCGGTATTGCGCATCGCCACGCCGCTGATCCTGGGCACGCTCGGCGTGCTGTTGTGCGAGCGCGCGGGGGTGCTGAACCTGGGCATCGAAGGCATCATGGTGGCGGGTGCGTTCGCCGGCTGGCTCACCGTTTATCAAGGTGGTGGTTTGTGGCTCGGGGTGTTGGTGGCGGCGCTCGTCGGTGCCTTATTCGGGCTGCTGCATGGCGTGCTGACCGTCACGCTCTCTTTGTCGCAGCACGTCTCGGGGCTGGGCATCACCTTGTTCGCCACCAGCGTGGCGAGTTACGCCTACCGCGTGAGTTTTCCGAAGGTCGACAGCCCGCCGACGGTGGTGCCGTTCGCCGAGATGACCTGGCTGCCGATCCCGATCCTCTCGGGTCAGACGCCGCTGACGCTGCTGGCGCTCGCGCTCGTGCCGTTGATCGGCTACGTGCTCTACCGCACGCCGCTCGGCCTCGCGCTGCGCATGGTCGGCGAGAACCCGGCGGCCGCCGAAGGGCAGGGCATCGACGTGGCGCGTTTGCGCATCGGCGCGATCATGGCCGGCTCGGCGCTGATGGGCGTGGCCGGTTCCTTCCTCACGCTGGCCGCCTTCAACGCTTTCTACTTCAACATGGTCAACGGCCGCGGCTGGGTCTGCGTGGCGTTGGTCGTGTTCGCATCGTGGCGGCCGGGCAAGGCGCTGCTGGGCGCCGTATTGTTCGCGCTGTTCGACGCGCTGCAACTGCGGCTGCAGCAGTCGGGCACCGGGCTGTTCGGTGTCGCTGTGCCGTATCAGGTCTACCTGATGCTGCCCTATCTGCTGTCGATCATCGCGCTGGTGCTGGTGGCGCGGCGTGCGGCCTATCCCCAAGCGCTGATGAAGCCGTATCGGAAAGGCGAACGCTCGTGAAGCCGCTCGCCTTCGGTCACTTGGCGAACGGGTTGGCGGTGGCGAACCACAAGCCGATGCCGGTCGCGATGATGAACGCGCCGTCGAGCACGCCGACCAGCAGGAAGACCTTGTTCTGCAGCGGTTCCATCAGCTCGGGCTGGCGGGCCGAGGCTTCCAGGTACTTCGAGCCGAGCAGGCCCACTCCCAGGCACGAGCCGATAGCGCCGAGACCGATCATGTGGCCCACGGCCAGGGGGAGGTATTCGCTGCTCATCGTGTGTTCCTTCGTCGTTGTGGTTGACCGTATGCTCGCCCTGATCACGCGCCGTGGCGATTACCTGCGAGGTCATCGCCCGGCTTCGTTCCACTTTCACGCCTTGCCATGACCATGCTGATCCGCAACGCCACCTTGCCTGACGGCCGCACCGGCATCGACGTGCTCGTCGAAGCCGACCGCATCAAGGCCGTCGGACCGAACCTGCCGCTGCCTGAAGGCGTGCCGGTCATCGACGCCGGCGGCCTGCTGCTGAGCCCGCCTTTCGTCGACGCGCACTTCCACATGGACGCGACGCTGAGCTACGGCCTGCCGCGCGTGAACCAGAGTGGCACGCTGCTCGAAGGCATCGCGCTTTGGGGCGAGCTGAAGCCGCACCTGACGCAGGATGCACTCGTCGAGCGTGCCTTGCAGTACTGCGACTGGGCCGTGGCCAAGGGCCTGCTCGCCATCCGCACGCATGTGGACGTGTGCGACGACCGGCTGCTCGCGGTCGAGGCGCTGCTGCATGTGAAGGAGCGCGTGAAGCCGTACCTCGACCTGCAACTCGTCGCGTTCCCGCAGGACGGCGTGCTGCGTGCGCCCACTGCACTGGCCAACCTCAAACGTTCGCTCGACATGGGCGTGGACGTGGTCGGTGGCATTCCGCACTTCGAACGAACGATGGCCGAAGGTGCCGAGTCGGTGCGCATCCTCTGTGAGCTGGCCGCCGACCGCGGCTTGCGTGTCGACATGCACTGCGACGAAAGCGACGACCCGATGTCGCGCCACATCGAGACGCTGGCCTTTCACACCCAGCGCCTCGGCATGAACGGCCGCGTGACCGGTTCGCACCTCACGTCGATGCACTCGATGGACAACTACTACGTCAGCAAGCTGCTGCCGCTGATGCGCGAAGCGCAGGTGAACGCCATCGCCAATCCGCTGATCAACATCACCCTGCAAGGCCGTCACGACACCTACCCGAAACGCCGCGGCATGACGCGTGTGCCCGAGCTGATGGCGGCCGGCGTCACGGTCGCGTTCGGTCACGACTGCGTGATGGACCCGTGGTACTCGCTCGGCTCGGGCGACATGCTCGAAGTGGCGCAGATGGGCCTGCACGTGGCGCAGATGACCTCGCAAGTGCAGATGCGGGCCTGTTTCGACGCGGTCACCGTGAACGCGGCGCAGATTCTCGGCCTCGACGGCTACGGCATCGCGCCTGGCCAGTACGCCGATCTTGTGCTGCTGCAGGCCCGCGACCCGGCCGATGCGCTCCGTTTGCGCGCAAACCGCCTCATGGTGGTGCGTCGCGGCCAGATCGTGGCGCGAACACCGGCCGCCACCGCCAGCCTGAGCCTGCCCGGCCGTCCTGAAACTGTGGACTGGGCGCTACGCCGTTGACCCGGTGCACATGGGCCGCGCCGCTAGAATGAAATCAAGCAAGAGACGCCAACAGCGACGGCCCCCACAATGAAACTCATCGGTTCACTCACCAGTCCCTACGTGCGCAAGGTGCGCATCGTGATGGCCGAGAAAAAGCTCGACTTCCAGCTCGAGCTCGAAGACGTGTGGGGCAACGACAAGATCCTCAAGTCCAACCCTTTGGGCAAGGTGCCGTGCCTCGTGCTTTCCGGGGGTGAGGCGGTGTTCGACTCGCGCGTGATCGTCGAGTACCTCGACACACGCTCGCCGGTGAGCCGCCTGATCCCCGAAAGCAGCCGCGAGCGCACCGAGGTGCGTACCTGGGAAGCGCTGGCCGACGGCCTGATCGACGCCGCGATCCTCGCGCGCCTGGAGCAGACCTGGCCTGGCCGCACTGCGGAACAGCGCAGCCAGGCCTGGGTCGATCGTCAGATGGTGAAGATCGACGCCTGCATCGGCGCCATCAGCACGGGTCTCGCCGACAAGCCCTGGTGCTCGGGCATCCACTTGTCGCTGGCCGACATCGCGGTCGGCTGCGCGCTCGGTTACCTCGACTTCCGCTTCCCGGCGGTCAAGTGGCGCGAGCACGCGAACCTGGCGAAACTGGCCGACAAGCTGTTCGCGCGCCAGAGTTTCATCGACACGCTGCCGCCGACGGGCTGAGGTTTCTCGGCGTCAAGCGGCGTCGATGACGACGTTGAAACTGCTGGCTTGTGCCATCGGCCAGTAGATGCTGAAGACTTGCTGCGACATCTCGCCGCGCAGCAGCTCGCCCGGTTTCACGAACGGCAGCAGGGTTGCAAGCAACTTCACGCTGTGTTCGGCCGTGCGCCGCACGATGTGGGCCGCGGTGATCTCGCTCGGGTCGTTCAGGCCGGCGGCCTGCACCAGCTCTTTCAACGCCATCAGCGTGTTCATGTGGAAGTGGAACACCCGCTCCGACTTCGTCGGCACCACCAGCGCACGCTGGCGCTGCGGGTCTTGCGTGGTGACGCCGGTCGGGCAGTGGCCGGTGTGGCAGGCCTGGGCCTGAATGCAGCCGAGCGCGAACATGAAACCGCGTGCCGCGTTGCACCAGTCGGCACCGAGCGCGAGCATGCGGGCGATGTCGAAGGCGGTGATCACCTTGCCGGCGCAGCCCAGCTTGATCTGCTTGCGCAGGTTCAGCCCGACCAGTGTGTTGTGCACCAGCAGCAGCCCTTCCTGCAGCGGCGCGCCGACATGGTCGGTGAACTCGACCGGCGCCGCGCCGGTGCCGCCCTCGGCGCCGTCGACGACGATGAAGTCGGGTGTGATGCCGGTCTCGAGCATCGCCTTGGCGATCGCGAACCATTCCCAGGGGTGGCCGATGCAGAGCTTGAAGCCGACCGGCTTGCCACCCGACAGGGTGCGCAGCCGCTCGATGAAATGCATCATCTCGATCGGTGTGCTGAATGCGCTGTGGCTGGCCGGTGAAACGCAGTCGACGCCGGGCTCCACTCCGCGCGCCGCGGCGATCTCGAGCGTGACCTTCGGGCCGGGCAGCACACCGCCGTGGCCGGGCTTGGCGCCCTGACTCAGCTTCAGCTCGATCATCTTCACCTGCGGTTGCAATGCGTTCTCGGTGAAGCGTTCTTCGCTGAACGAACCATCGGTGTTGCGGCAGCCGAAGTAACCCGAGCCGATCTCCCAGATCAGGTCGCCGCCGTTTTCGCGGTGGTAGCGGCTGATCGAGCCTTCGCCGGTGTCGTGCGCGAAGTTGCCACGCTTGGCACCGGCGTTGAGCGAGAGGATGGCATTCGCGCTGAGCGCGCCGAAGCTCATCGCCGAGATGTTGAAGATGCTGGCGCTGTAGGGCTGGGCGCGGCCTTCGCCGATCAGCACGCGAAAGTCGTGGCGCTTCAGTTCGGTCGGCATCAGCGAGTGGTTGATCCACTCGTACCCCACCGCGCCGACGTCCATTTGCGTGCCGAAGGGGCGCTTGTCGGAATCGCCCTTGGCGCGCTGGTAAACAAGTGAACGCTGCTGGCGCGAGAACGGCGCGGCTTCGTTGTCGCCTTCGATGAAGTACTGGCGCATCTCCGGCCGGATGAATTCGAGCAGGAAACGCAGGTGGCCGATGACCGGGTAGTTGCGCAGCACCGAATGGCGGGTCTGCTGCGTGTCGCGAAAGCCGAGCGCGGTGAGCAGCATGAATACCAATACGAGGGCGCCGCCGGTATTGAACGCCACCCAGCTGAAAGCGCCGAGCATCATCGCCACGGCACACAGCAGCCAGGCCGTGTAGCGCACAGGGAAATGCTGGTCCAGTTTTTTGAGCCAGTCGAACATGGCTTGTCTCCCGCCGAGTTTGGCGCGATGGTAGACCTGCGTCGTGACGGCCATGGGCGCGGGAATGCCCCGATTGCCTCCCAGTTCAGGGGCTGGCGCCAGGTGGCGCGCAAGGGGCCGAAGTTTCGAGGCTTACCCCGACGTGGCGCTCACGCAGTGGCGCGAGCAGCGCGGGCTCGTCGCGAGCCCGCGTTGAACCGCCCGCGGGCGGCGCGGCCGGTTCAGCGGCCGAAGCCGAGTGCCCAGAGCAGGCGACGAAGGTAGGAAGACTGGGTCGGGTAGACCGTGGGCAGGCGCGAGGGCGCCCGCATCTTCCGGGGCTTCTTCGGCTGCCGGGTGGCCGGCATCGCGGAGGCGTAGGTGATGGGGGGTACGAGACGCATGGAGCTATTGAAGCGCTTGCGTGCAAGAGCGTCGACCCCGCTTTTTGGGGGGTGTGCTCGCGCAACAACAGCGCCGGCAGGTGCGCGCGGCGCAGTGTGTTGCCGATGGCTGAGCTGGCGGTTCACCCGGCCCGCGTTCGAGGGGGTGCCACGGCTTGATGCCCGCCGCGCAGCGGCGTAGATTTCTTCGCACGGGCGGCGCAATCAGGCGGGTCGCTCAAGCCGAACGGAGGTCGATATGCTGGCTGTCGCGTTGCTCGTGGGTGCCATCGTGGTCTGGGTGCTGGTCGACCAGTTGCTGATGTGGCACAAGGAGCGCCAGCACCGCGGCCCGTCGGCATGGCGGGAGCAGGGCGCCGGCACGGTGTTCCACTCTTCGGGCTTCGAAGAGACCCAACCGCCGCATGAACTGGTGGATCTGCGTTACGGCTGAGTTCGGTATCGGTCGGGCGGGCCTTGACCCGCCCGTCGTTTCACCGCTTTACTTCAGCCCCATGCAGTTGGCGTAGAACGTGACCGTCGCCGGCCAGTCGGAGAAGATCCCGATGATGCCCACGTCCTTCGCCAGCACGTCGAGCACGCGCATCACGTCGCCTTCGCGCGTGATGGCGCTGTCGAAGCTCTGGTAGTAGAAGCCGTTGGCCCCGTCGGCCAGGATGCCCGAGCGTTCCAGCGACCAGGTGATGATGTCCAGGCCCGCTCGCTTCGCATCCGCGGCGTACTGAGAGGGCAGGATGTTGCCGTTCGCGTCGGCGGTCAGCAGCGCGAAGATCGGCGGCGCCACGATGCGGATGCCCTGGGCGCGGTAGCCGGCCAGCTCGGCGGCATTGGGCAGGTCGGCCACGACGTTGGCGTCGTCCAGATAAACCGCCTGGCGGCCGAAGGCGGGCTCGTTCTGCACCCAGTACAACACGTCGTTCTTGTCGAACGACTGCGGCCAGACATGGCGTGCCGGCACGTGGGCCTGCTTGTACTCGTCGATCATCTTCTGCGCGTAGGCCTGCTGCGTGAAGCCGTCGAACGGCATCACCACGCTCGGGCTCTTCAGCTCGGGCGTCATCTTCACGCCCAGGCGCTTGAAGAGCTCGATGCTTTCCTTGTGCGTCAGCAGGGTGCCGCTGCTCGGGCCGGCATACAGGTCGGTGCGGAAGTTGGCGGTGCCGCCAAGGTACTCGGCCACGGTGCGGGCGTTCGGGTTCGACGCGTCCATCTTGCCGCGCAGGGTCTTGAACTCGGCCAGCGTGATCTCGCTGGTGCGGCACTCGGCGCTGGCGGCCGTCAGGCGCGTGCCGTTGGCGTCGAAGGTCGCCGGAATGAAAGGCTTGATGCACTTCTGCGCCAGCGGCGTGGCCAGGATGTTGGTGGTGGTGTGCAGGTCGTTCTGGGCGTGGCGGCAAACCAGCTCCTTGTCCTTCGTGAAGGTCACGTCGCATTCGACGATGCCCGCGCCCATGCGCGCCGCGGCCTCATACGACTGCTGCGTGTGTTCCGGGAACTGCAGTGACGCGCCACGGTGGCCGATCGAGAACTGCGTGCGCTTGAATGACTCCTTGTTCGTGCACGCGAGCAATTTTTGCTTGAGCGGGCTCTCGGTCATGTCGTTCACCAGGAAAAACGGGCGCACGCCGATCTGCGCATTCGGTCGGTCGCGGCCGTCCCGGTGATCGTCGTCGTCGCGGTCGGCCAGGGCCAGGCCGGGCAACAGGCCGGCGCAGGCGGCCAGAGTCAGTGTGAACAGGGTGCGGTGCATGATGTCTCCTCGGTGTTGTTGTCGAGCTCGCCATGATCGGACGGTTGCAGCGACGACACAAGACGTTAGGGCAGCGCGGTGACGCGCCGATGACAGCGGCCGATGCGGCTCGTTATACTTCCGTCAGCGCCGATTTGTTCCGAATTGCGGGCGCTTAAAAAATGCCGCTAAAGAGGGACGCCGACCCGGTGTCCGCCCTTGCAGCGGAGCCGGGTTTTTTCATTGGGGTGTCATGAGTTCGATCGGAGACGTCCAGCCACAGTCCATGGTCTTCGCAGAGCCACTGCCCTTGCGCAGCGGTGCGCACCTGCGCGACTACACGCTGGCTTATGAAACGTACGGCACGCTCAATGCCGACAAGAGCAATGCGGTGCTGGTGTGCCACGCGCTCAACGCGAGCCACCATGTCGCCGGCACCTATGCCGGGCAAGACAGGAGCGAAGGCTGGTGGGACAACCTGATCGGCCCCGGCAAGCCGCTCGACACGAACCGCTTCTTCGTGATCGGCGTCAACAACCCCGGCTCGTGTTTCGGCTCGACCGGGCCGATGCAGACCAACCCCGACAACGGCCTGCCTTACGGCGCCGACTTTCCCGTGGTGACCGTCGAAGACTGGGTCGATGCACAAGCCCGCCTGCTCGATGCGCTCGGCATCGAGCAGCTCGCCGCCGTGATCGGCGGCAGCCTCGGTGGCATGCAGGCGCTGTCGTGGTCGCTGCGCTACCCGACGCGGCTGCGCCACTGCATCGCGGTGGCGACGGCGCCCAACCTGTCGGCGCAGAACATCGCGTTCAACGAAGTGGCGCGGCGCGCGATCGTTACCGACCCCGAGTTCCACGGTGGCCACTTCTACCGGCACAACACGCTGCCGCGCCGCGGCCTGCGGGTGGCGCGGATGATCGGCCACATCACCTATTTGTCGGACGACGCGATGGAAGCCAAGTTCGGCCGCAGCCTGAAGAACGGCGCGCCGGGTTACACCACGCAAGACATCGAGTTCGAGATCGAAAGTTACCTGCGCCACCAGGGTGACAAGTTCAGCGAGTACTTCGACGCCAACACCTACCTGCTGATCACCCGCGCGCTCGACTACTTCGACCCGGCGCGCGAATTCGGTGGCGACCTGACGGCGGCATTCGCGGCGGCGGTCTGCAAATTCCAGATCGTCAGTTTCACAACCGACTGGCGCTTCGCGCCGGCGCGCTCGCGCGAGATCGTCAAGGCGCTGGTCGACCACAAACGTGATGTGAGCTATGCCGAGATCGATGCACCGCACGGGCACGACGCGTTCCTGCTTGACGATGCGCGCTACCACGGTGTGCTGAGGGCGCGCTTCGACAACATCGCGAAGGAACTGCGATGAGCGATCGGAAAGACATGGAGCTGATCGCCGAGCTCGTGCCCGTGGGCTCACGTG
Source organism: Burkholderiaceae bacterium (assembly GCA_040080605.1). Taxonomy (GTDB): domain Bacteria; phylum Pseudomonadota; class Gammaproteobacteria; order Burkholderiales; family Burkholderiaceae_C; genus LMDS01. The sequence goes on along the minus strand of JBEBIB010000022.1, from coordinate 68,577 downwards.
TGCTCGACCTCGGCTGCGGCAACGGCGAGTTCCTGGCCCACCTGCGTGACCACCGCCAGTGCAGCGGCTACGGCATCGAGATCAACGATGCCAACGTGCTGGCCTGCACGCAGCGTGGTGTCAACGTGATCCAGCTCAACCTCGAAGAGGGCCTCGCCCTGTTCGAGGATCAGAGCTTCGACGTGGTGCTGCAACTCGACACGCTGCAACACCTGCGCAACACCGAGAAGATGCTGCGCGAAACGGCGCGTGTCGGCCGCATCGGCATCGTCAGCTTTCCGAACTTCGCGCACTGGCCGAACCGGCTGCACGTGGTGAGCGGCCGCATGCCGGTGACCAAGGTGCTGCCCTACCAGTGGTACGACACGCCCAACATCCGCGTGGCGACCTATGCCGACTTCGAAGTGCTGGCGCGCAAGGACGGCTTGCGCATCCTCGACGCCTTCGGCATCCAGGCCGGCGCCTCGGTGCGGCGCTGGCCGAACCTGATGGCCAGCGTGGCGGTGTTCAAGTTCGAACGGGGCTGACTCACCCGGCGTGTTTCACTGCGCCTCTTTTTCGTGGCCGAGCAGAGCTTCCTTCAGCGTGCGGTCGGCCGGCGACGGCCCGAACCAGATGCCCAGCACCAGGCCGAAGAACTCGGCGTCGCCCACCGGCTCGCCCTGCGCCTGGCCGGCGATGTAGAACTGCGTGCCTTTGCCCGGCAGGTAGTCCATCGCGAACGAGTCGCCCGGTGCGAGCTTGGATCGACCCGAGAAGATTTCGATCAGGCGCGTGGCCGAGACCGTGTGCTTCTGGTACACGTCGCGCGGCGCGTTTTCCGACATGCCCTTGAGGAACAGGCGGCCGAGGTCGGTGCCCGGCAGCTCGCGCAGCGCGGTGAACTGCAGGCGCTTCGGGCCGGTGAGCGCCATCAATTCTTCGACGGTGCCGACCTTGCGTGGTGTGTACAAGGCCATGTCGTAGACCTTGAAGATCGCCTTGAAGCGCGTGCCCGAACCGTTCAGCTGGAGCTTCGTCGCAGCGACCTGCGCGGCCGGCTCGAAGCGCGTGACGCTCGCGGCCCAGGCCGGGTTGAACAGCGTGGCGGCGGCCAGCGCGGTGGCCAGCACGGTGTGTCGTGCGGATGAATTCATCGGGTCTCCCTGAGGTTCTTGTTGCTCTCTGCCCGAAATCTGCCACAGGCCCGCAGGCCGGGCGCGTGCGTTTGTCATGCCGGCCTGCAACGAAATCCGGTTCCTCGTATGCTCCCGGCTCCATGGCGATTTCAGGAGAATTTATGCCCCGACTTTCATGCTGGCTGCGACACGCCACCCTTGCCGCCACGAGCGCCTTGGTCCTGTTCGGCAGCGCTCATGCGGCCGCGCCGCAGGTCAAGACCCAGGCGCCCGGTTATTACCGCGTGATGATGGGCGACTTCGAAGTCACGGCGCTGTCCGACGGCACCGTGGCCTTGCCGGTCGACAAACTGCTCACCGGCACCACCGCCGCCAAGACCCAGAAGACACTGGCTCGCAGCTTTCTGAAGGCGCCGCTCGACACCTCGGTCAACGCCTACCTCATCAACACCGGCACCAAGCTCGTGTTGATCGACACCGGCGCGGCCGGCCTGTTCGGCCCGACGCTGGGCAACCTGATCACGAACCTGAAAGCGGCCGGCTACCAGCCCGAGCGGGTCGACGAGATCTACATCACACACATGCACGGTGACCACGTGGGCGGGCTGATGGCCGCCGACAAGCCCGCGTTCCCGAATGCGACCGTGCGCGCCGACAAACACGACGCCGACTTCTGGCTCAGCCAGGCCAACCTCGACAAGGCGCCGGCCGACATGAAGGGCGCCTTCCAGGGTGCGATGCTGTCGCTGAACCCGTATGTGGCGTCGGGCAAGTTCAAGGCCTTCGATGGCGATACCGAGCTCGTGCCCGGCATCAAGGCGGTGGCCACGCGGGGCCACACGCCCGGCCACAGCATCTACAAGGTCGAAAGCCAGGGCCAGACGCTGGTGCTGTGGGGCGACCTGATGCACGTGGCCGCGGTGCAATTCGCGGAGCCGGGCGTGACGATCCAGTTCGACAGCGACAGCAAGGCCGCCGCCGCGCAGCGCAAGCGCGCTTATGCCGAAGCGGCGAAGAACGGCTACCTGGTCGGCTCGGCCCACATCTCGTTCCCCGGCCTCGGCCACCTGCGCGTGCAGGGCAAGGGCTACGAGTGGGTGCCGGTGAACTACAACGGCCTGAAGTGAATCAGGCGCTGGCGGTCTCGGCGGCCAGCCCGGCGAGGTAGGCGTCGAGCACCTGGGTGCCGACCTTCACCAGGTTGAATCCGGTGGGGTCGAGCATCCAGTTCTGCAGCAGCCCGTCGAGCAGCGCGTGCAGGCCCACGGCCGCCGCGCGTGCCGGCATGCGGCGCGAGAGCTCGCCGTTCTTGATCGCCTGCTTCAGCGTGCGCTCCACGTCGGTGAGGCAACCGTTGCGGATGCTCAGATGGCGCTCGCGCACCGCGTCCATCTCGCCGATGTACTCGACCTTGTGCGTGGCGATGCCGAACACGCGCTTCATCTGCGGGTCGGTGACCACCTGGCGCAACACGGCGACCATGCCATCGCGCATCTGCGCCAGCGTCAACTCGTTCGCGTCGAAGCCGCACACGCCGCCTTCTTCGAGCGGCATCGTCGCGCGCTCCATCATCGCGTTGAAGAGGTCGGCCTTGTCGTCGAAGTGCCAGTAGATGGCGCCCCGCGTCACGCCGGCCGCCTTGGCGATCTCGTGCAGCGACGTGCCCGACACACCACGCTGCTCGAACACCAGCTCGGCGGTGTCGAGGATGTGGCTGCGGGTCGCCAGGGCTTCTTGTTTCGTTCTGCGGACCATGAGGATGCTGCAGTGCAGCAAGTTTTACATACATTCAAGAGTGTATGTATACTGTACTTCATTGGCGACCAAGCCGTAGCCGATTCCGGTGCGCGCTCGTGTTCCTTCTTCGTTCTCTCCCCATCTTCCGGCGCCCGTGGCGCCCCACGCTCTGAAGGGTTTCGCATGTCAGCGTTGAAAAACGGTTTGGCGGGTTCTGCTGTTGTATTGGCCGTCTGCCTGCTGGCGGCCTGCGGGCAGAAGCCTGCCGAAGGCGCGGGCGGTGGCGCACCGCCGCCGGCCGAGGTCGGCGTGGTCACGGTCGCGCCCGCGGCGGTCGGGCTGGCAACGGAACTGCCCGGCCGGCTCGAAGCCTCGCGGGTGGCGCAGGTGCGGGCGCGCGCCGCCGGCATCCTGCAAAAGCGCCTGTTCACCGAAGGCAGCGAGGTCAAGGCCGGCCAGGCGTTGTTCCAGATCGACTCGGCGCCCTACCAGGCCAGCGCGGCCAGCGCCCGTGCCGTGCTGGCGCGCGCCGAAGCCAACCTGACGCAGGCGGCGGCGCAGGCCGAACGCTACAAGCCGCTGATGGAAGCCAACGCCATCAGCAAGCAGGACTTCATCAACGCCGTGGCCGCGCAGAAGACCGCCGAGGCCGACGTGGCCTCGGCCAAGGCGTCGGTGCAGACGGCGCAGATCAACCTCGGTTATGCGGCGGTCACGTCGCCGATTTCCGGGCGCATCGGCCGCGCGCTGGTGACCGAAGGCGCGCTGGTCGGCCAGGGCGAAGCGACGCAGCTCGCCGTGGTGCAGCAGATCAACCCGATGTACGTGAACTTCACGCAGTCGACGACCGACGTGCTGCGCCTGCGCAAGGCGGTCGAGAGCGGGCAGTACAAACGCGCCGGTGACGGTGCGCAGGTGCGCGTGCTGCTCGAAGACGGCAGCGTCTACGCCCAGCCGGGCAAGCTGCTGTTCAGCGACCTGACGGTCGACCCGACCTCCGGCCAGATCACGCTGCGCGCCGAGCTGCCGAACCCCGGTGGCCTGCTGCTGCCGGGCATGTACGTGCGCGTGCGGCTCGAGCAGGCGCAGGCCGAGGCTGGCATCGTGGTGCCGCAGCAGGCGGTCACGCGCGGCACCAGCGGCGACACGGTGATGGTCGTCAGCGCCGACGGCAAGGTGGCGCCGCGCCCGGTCAAGATCGGCTCGTCGGTGAACGGCCAGTGGGTCGTGCTCGACGGCCTGAAGGCCGGTGAACAGGTGATGGTCGACGGCTTCCAGAAGCTGCGCGGCAACGCGCCGGTGAAGCCGGTGCCGTGGAAGCCGGCCGCGTCAGGCGCGAACACGGCTCCGGCCGGCGCGGCGCCCGCCGCAGCGGGTGCCTCGGCCCCCGCTTCGGCCGCGTCGAAGTAAGAAGGGGCACATTCCATGGCCCAGTTCTTCATCGATCGCCCGATCTTCGCGTGGGTGATCGCACTTTTCATCATCGTGCTCGGCGGCACCGCGATCACGCAACTGCCGATCGCGCAGTACCCGTCGGTCGCGCCGCCCGCGATCGTCATCAACGTCGCCTACCCCGGCGCCTCAGCCTCGACGCTCGAAGACAGCGTGATCAGCGTCATCGAGCGCGAGATGAACGGCTCGCCGGGTTTGTTGTACATGGAGTCGGTCGCCCAGGCCGACGGCACTGGCGCGATCACCCTCAGCTTCGCGACCGGCACCAGCCCCGACCTCGCCCAGGTCGACGTGCAGAACCGCCTCTCGCGCGCCACGCCGCGCCTGCCGTCTTCGGTGACGCAGCAGGGCGTACGGGTCGACAAGTCGCGCTCGAACTTCCTGCTGTTCACGATCCTGTCGAGCGACGACCCGGCGCTCGATCCGGTCGCGCTCGGCGACTACGCCGCGCGCAACGTGCTGCCCGAGATCCAGCGCCTGCCCGGCGTCGGCACGGCGCAGCTGTTCGGCACCGAGCGTGCGATGCGCATCTGGATCGACCCGCAGAAGCTCGTCGGTTTCAACCTCTCGACCGCCAACGTGGCCGCCGCCATCCAGGCGCAGAACGCGCAGGTCTCGTCGGGCACGATCGGTGACCTGCCGAACCTGCCGGGCCAGTCGATCTTCGCGACCGTGGTCGTCAAGGGTCAGCTGAGTTCCACCGAGCAGTTCGGCAACGTCGTGCTGCGCGCGAACGCCGACGGCTCCACCGTGCGCCTGAAAGACGTGGCCCGCATCGAGCTCGGCGGCCAGAGTTATTCGACCTCGGCGCGCCTGAACGGCAAACCCTCGACCGGCATCGGCGTGCAGCTCTCGCCGACCGGCAATGCGCTGGCCACCGCCAAGGCGGTGAAAGCGCGCATGGAAGAACTGCAGGCCTACTTCCCGGCCGGCGTGAAGTACACGATCCCGTACGACGCCTCGCGCTTCGTCAGCATCTCGATCCGCCAGGTGGCCGAAACGCTGGTCGAGGCGGTGATCCTCGTGTTCCTCGTGATGTACCTGTTCCTGCAGAACATCCGCTACACCATCATCCCGACCATCGTGGTCCCGGTCGCGCTGCTCGGCACCTTCGGCGTGCTGCTGGCGCTCGGCTTCTCGATCAACGTGCTGACGATGTTCGGCATGGTGCTGGTGATCGGCATCGTGGTCGACGATGCGATCGTGGTGGTCGAGAACGTCGAACGCATCATGAGCGAAGAAGGTTTGCCGCCCAAAGAGGCGACCAAGAAGGCGATGGGGCAGATCTACGGCGCCATCATCGGCGTGACCGTGGTGCTGATCTCGGTGTTCGTGCCGCTCGCGTTCTTCAGCGGATCGGTCGGCAACATCTACCGCCAGTTCTCGGCGGTGATGGTCGCGTCGATCGCGTTCTCGGCCTTCATGGCGCTGTCGCTCACGCCGGCCCTGTGCGCCACCCTGCTGAAGCCGGTCGAGGCCGGCTCGCACCTGGAGAAGAAGGGCTTCTTCGGCTGGTTCAACCGCGGCTTCAAGTCGACGGCGAAGGGCTATGAAGGCTGGGTCGCGCGCATCCTCAAACGTGCGGGGCGTTTCATGATCATCTACGCCGCGATCGGCGTGGCGGTCGGCCTGCTGTTTGTGCGCCTGCCCACGTCGTTCCTGCCGAACGAAGACCAGGGCTACATCATCGCCAACGTGCAGCTGCCGCCGGGCGCGACCCAGTCGCGCACGCTCGAAGCGATGAAGCAGGCCGAAGCCTTCTTCCTGAAGCAGCCCGAAGTGGCCAACATGGTCAGCGTGCTCGGCTTCAGCTTCTCGGGCACCGGCCAGAACGCCGCACTCGCCTTCGTGCCGTTGAAGGACTGGAGCGAGCGCGAGGGCGCCGGCCACTCGGCGCAGGCGCTCGCCGGGCGTGCTTTCGGCGCGCTGATGGGCGTGCGCGACGCGTTCATCTTTGCCCTGAGCCCGCCGCCGATTCCCGAGCTCGGCAATGCCACCGGCTTCACCTTCCGCTTGCAAGACCGCGGCGGCAACGGTCACGACGCGCTCGTGGCGGCGCGCAACCAGCTGCTCGGCATGGCCTCGCAGAGCAAGATCCTCGCGGGCGTGCGGCCCGACGGCCTGGAAGACGCGCCGCAGTTGCAGCTCGACGTCGACCGCGACAAGGCGCAGGCGCTCGGCGTCGACTTCAGCGCGGTCAACACGGCGTTGTCGGCCTCGCTCGGCTCGGCCTACATCAACGACTTTCCGAACGCCGGCCGGCTGCAGCGGGTGGTGGTGCAAGCCGATGCGCCCGAACGCATGCAGCCCGACGACCTGCTGCGCATCAACGCGCTGAACGCCAAGGGGCAACCGGTGCCGCTCTCGGCCTTCGCGACGACACGCTGGATCACGGGCCCAGTGCAGACGGTGCGCTACAACGGCTACCCGACGATGCGAATCTCGGGCGACGCCGCGCCGGGCCAGTCGACCGGCCAGGCGATGCTCGAGATGGAAACGCTGGCGAAAAAACTGCCGGCCGGCTTCGGCTTCGAGTGGACCGGCCAGTCGCGCGAAGAGCGCCTCGCGGGTTCGCAGGCCTACATCCTGTACGGCTTCGCGATCCTCGCGGTGTTCCTGTGTCTCGCGGCGCTTTACGAGAGCTGGACGATCCCGCTCGCGGTGATCATGGTCGTGCCGCTCGGCGTGCTCGGCGTGGTGCTGGCGACGATATTCCGCGGTCTCGCGAACGACGTGTACTTCCAGGTCGGACTGATCACGATCATCGGCCTGTCGGCGAAGAACGCGATCCTGATCATCGAGTTCGCGAAAGACCTCGAGGCCGAGGGCAAGAGCCCGGTCGAAGCGGCGCTGGCGGCCGCCCACCTTCGCTTCCGCCCGATCATCATGACCTCGCTCGCGTTCATTCTCGGCACCCTGCCGCTGGCGCTCGCCAGCGGCGCCGGCTCGGCGAGCCAGCGTGCGATCGGCACTGCGGTGATCGGCGGCATGATCACGGCCGTCGCGCTCGCGGTGCTGTTCGTGCCGGCCTTTTTCGTCGTCGTGCGGGCCGTGTTCAAGAAGAGCAAGGTCAAGCCGCACCGCGGCCCGGCCCTTTCACACGACACGCCACCCGCCCCGGTGCAGGAGGGCTCATGATGAACAACACCACCGTCCTGAAACGCGCCGGCACGCTGTCGGCCCTGGCCACCAGCCTGATGCTGGGCGGCTGCATGAGCTTCATCCCGGCCTACGAGCGGCCGGCCGCGCCGGTGCCTGCGTCCTACGCGCCGGAACTGACGCCCGCCGGCAGCGCCGCCGGCACCACCGCCGCCGCCGACATCGAATGGCAGCGTTATTTCACCGACGCGCGCCTGAAGCGCCTGATCGAGATCGCGCTCGCCAACAACCGCGACCTGCGCGTCGCGGTGCTCAACATCGAGCAGGCGCGCGCGTCCTACCAGGTCAGGCGGGCCGACGAGTTGCCGTCGATCGGCGCAGGCCTGAGCGCGCAGCGCAGCGCGGGTTCGAACGGCAACCTGGTGAACACCTACGCGGTGGGCTTGCAGGTCAGCGGCTACGAGCTCGACTTCTTCGGCCGCGTGCGCTCGCTGAGCCAGGCCGCGCTGTCGCAATACCTTGCGACCGAGGCTTCGCGCAAGACCGTGCAGATCATGCTGATCGCCTCGGTCGCGAACACCTACATCGGCCTGCTCGCCGACGAAGAGCTGCTGCGCGTGACGCGCGAGACGCTGAAGACCCGCGAAGACTCCTTCGGCCTGACCAAGCTCAAGTTCGACAACGGCGCGACGTCTGAGCTCGACTTCCGCCAGTCGGAACAGCTGCTCGAAGGGGCGCGCGCCACGCTCGCGCAAACCCAGCGCCAGCGTGCGCTCGACGAGAACGCGCTGGTCCTGCTGCTGGGCCAGGCGCTGCCGGCCGAGCTGCCTGCCGCGCAGCCGCTCGCGGCGCAGCAAGGCCTGGCCGAGCTGCCTGCCGGTTTGCCGTCCGATCTGCTGACGCGGCGGCCCGACGTGCTCGCCGCCGAGCAGCAACTGCTGGCCGCCAACGCCAACATCGGCGCGGCGCGTGCGGCCTTCTTCCCGCGGATCGCGCTGACGGCGAATGCCGGCACCGCGAGCACCGAACTCTCGGGCCTGTTCAAGAGCGGCACGTTCGCGCTCACCGGCACGGCCACGTTGCTGCAGCCGATCTTCGACGCGGGGCGCAACCAGGCGAACCTCGCGGTGGCCAAGGTCAACAAGGACATCGCGATCGCGCAGTACGAGAAGGCGATCCAGACCGCGTTCCGCGAAGTCTCCGACTCGCTGGCCGGCCGCGCCACGCTGGGTGAACAGTTGCGCGCGCAGACGGCGCAGGCCAACGCCGCGCAGGCAAGCTACAAGCTCGCCGACCTGCGCTACCGCAACGGCGCCTCGAGTTACCTCGACGTGCTCGACGCGCAGCGCAACCTGTTCGCGGCGCAGCAGGCCACCGTGCAGGTGCAGGCGCTGCAGGCGCAGAACCTGGTCACGCTGTACAAGGTGCTGGGTGGCGGTTGGACCGAGCCGGCGCGCGCCAGCAACTGACGCGCTGACGTGTCAGACCTTCGACACCGGCAACAGCGCGGGGAAGTCGGCCGCGGCCTTCTTCTTCCACGCGTCGATGGCCGTCGCCATTTCCGCTGTGTCGAAGATCGCGCTCTGCAGCAGCGTCATCTGCTGCAGCGCCGACGCGGTGCCGTGATCGCGTGCGTGGTTGAGCGCGAGCTTGCTGCCGGCGATCGCCAGCGGTGACTTGGCGGCGATGTTCTTCGCGAGCTGCATCGCGTGCGCGAGCAGCGCTTCGGCATCGGGCAGCACCGCGTTGACCAGGCCGACCGCGAGCGCACGTTCCGCGCTCATGCGGTCACCGGTGTAGGCCATCTCGCGTGCAACGCCCTGTGGCACGATCTTCATCAGCCGCTGCAGCACGCCCAGGTCGGCCATCATGCCGATGTGGATCTCCTGCACGGTGAAGAACGCGTCGGCCGTGCACAGGCGGATGTCGCAGGCGGTGGCCAGGTCGAGCGCGCCGCCGATGCAGCCGCCCTGGATCGCGCAGATCACCGGGAAGCGCGCTTCGTCGATCGCCGTGAAGCAGTCGATCAGCTTGCGCAGCGTGTCCTGGAAGTTCAGCCGCGCGCGGGCGGTGGACGTGACGAGCAAGGCATCGTCGCCCCCGAACACGTCGAGTGCCATGCCGGCGCAGAAGTGCTTGCCGGTCGACGAGATCACGAGCGCGCGTGCCTCGCCAGCGTCGTGCAGCGCACGCACCGCGTCGCGCAGCGCGGGGAAAAAGGGCGGCGCCATCGTGTTCAGGCGCTCGGGCCGGTTGAGCTGCAGGTGGGCGACGCCAGCGGCGGTGCTCAGCGTGAAGAAGTCGTTCATGGGCGGGTGGCGCAGGCCTTGGAAATTTGTGTGCACTACTGTGCCGCAGGCTGGCCGCACGCGACCAGCGGGCAAGCCCTTGTCACGCAAAAGTACCGGCCTGTCCCTACACTCGCGGCGATGCGTCCGACCCTCACCACCGCCGATGGCCTGCAGCTGCACGTTCGCGAGTGGCCCGTGAACAATCCGCGCGGCACCGTGCTGATCGTGCACGGACTCGGCGAACACATCGGCCGCTACGTTCATGTCGCAGCGCAGCTCAACGCCTGGGGCTGGTCGGCCGCGGGCTACGACCACCGCGGCCACGGCGGCAGCGAAGGCGCGCGCGGCGAACTGCACCACAGCGACGATCTGCTGAACGACCTGGCTTCGATGATCGACGCGGTGCGCGCCAAGCACCCCGGCCCGCTGGTCTTGCTGGGCCACAGCATGGGTGGGCTGGTGGCGGCACGCTTTGTGGCGGCCTCGGCCCTGCCGGGCGCGCCGGCGTGGGCGCGGCCGGTCGATGCGCTGGTGCTGTCGTCGCCCGCGCTCGACGCCGGCACGACCGCGTGGCAGAAATTCCTGCTCTCGGCGCTGGGCCCGCTGGCGCCGAACCTGGCGGTGAGCAACGGCCTGAAGCCGACCTGGATTTCGCGCGACGCCGCGGTCGTGGGCGCCTACATGGCCGACCCGCTCGTGCACGACCGCATCACGCCGCGGCTGGCGCGCTTCATCGTCGATGCGGGTGAATGGGTGCGCGCCAACGCGGCGGCCTGGCCGGCGGTGCCCACGCTGCTGCTCTATGCCGGCGGCGACCGTTGCGTGGCTCCCGCGGGCAGCCGCGCGCTCGCTGCCACGGCATCCAAAGCGATGCTGACCGTGCAGGAGTTCAAGCCGCTGTACCACGAGATCTTCAACGAGCCCGAGAAGGCCGAGGTGTTCGCCGTGCTCGGCGGCTGGCTGGCGCGCCTCGCGCGCCCATGAGCCCGCCGGCTATTGAAGGAACTTGCCCTCGCGCGTGACCATGGCCAGATCGACGAAGGTCGAGCCGATGTGGTCACCGGCGCGGAACACGAGCTTCACGCCGCCCAGGTCGATGGTCGCGCCATCGAGCGCCTTGGTCAGGCTGGCCCGGGTGGGTTGCGCGCCAGCGAGCTTGAGCGCAGCCACGAGCGCCTTGGCCGTCAGGTAGCCTTCCAGGCTGCCGTACGAGTACGGGCGATCCGGCTGAACGCGTTGAAACGCGTCCTGGTACTCCCGGGTGATCGCCGTCTTGCGCGCCCAGGGGCTCGGAACGACCTGCGAAAAGACCATGCCCTGCGCCAGCGGGCCGAGGGCCCCGGCGAGCTGGGTCGAGCCGGAATTCACGGCCAGGAAGGTGGTGCGCAAGCCGGCCGCGCGGGCCTTGCGGATCAACCGTTCGTAGTTCGACGCCGCGCCGTGGTTGAGCATCATGTCGACCCGCTGTGTGCCGATCTGCTTGACGAACTCGTCAAGTTGCGCGTCGCTGACTTCCGACTTGAAGGGCAGCCCCAGCACGAGCTCGGTCTGCGTTTCCGTTGCGGCCAACTTCACGTTCTCGAGGTGCTTGCGCCCGGTGTCGGAGTCGGCATGGAAGAAGCCGACACGCTTCAATCCGGTGCTGGCGCCGTAGCGAACCAGGGCCCGAAATTCTTCGCGGTGTTCGGCGCGAACCGGGAACACCATCGACTGATGCGGGCGGCGCAACTCCGGCGACCCGGCCATCGGGCCGAACAGCGGCACCTGCTTTTCGGCAGCGACCTTCATCACGGCCGTTGAAGGCCCACCTTCGATCGGGCCGAACAGGATGAAGGCGCCACCGTCGACGAGCTGGCGCGCATTGGCCTCGGCCTTCGCGCCCTGGTTCTCGTCGTCCAGGGTTCGCAACACGAGGCGGCGACCGTTGACGCCGCCGGCACGGTTGACGTCGTCCAGCAGCACGTTGATGCCGGCCAGCACTTCCACGCCGTACTTGTTCTTCCCACCCTGCAGCGTGATGTTCTGGCCGAGCACGATCTCGGTGGCGCTCACGCCCGGTTCGGCGCTGGCCACACCTGCCAGCAGGCCAAGCGCCGCGCACAGGCAGCGCAGTCCGTCCGGCAAGCGGCGGCGGCTTGTCTCTTTCATTCTTTTGTCTCCCTGTCGATGACGTGGCAAGCGTACCCTTTGCCTCGGCCGCGCCGTGTTTGCCGTAGCGGACAACTGTGTGAAACGCCCGACGACGGGGACGAAGTCATACACTCGAAAGTCGACCGCCAACGCTGAGGAGATGCCCATGAACGCCCGCGACCCGTTGCAACCCGTGCAACCCGACGAAGCCAGTGCGCTGGCCACGTTCGCCGCGAAGACCTGGGACGAAGAGATCGTGCCCCTGGTCACGAGCTACATCACCATTCCCGCCAAGAGCCCGATGTTCGATGCCGACTGGGCGGCCAACGGCCACATCGAAAAGGTGATTCGTGACGCCGCGGCATGGGTCGAAAGCAAGAAGGTCGCGGGCCTGAAGCTCGAAGTGGTGCGCATCGAAGGCCGCACGCCGGTGATCTTCTTCGAGGTGCCTGCCACCAAAGCGGGCAGCACCGACACGATCTGCCTCTACGGCCACCTCGACAAACAGCCCGAGTTCAACGGCTGGCGCAACGACCTCGGGCCTTGGACGCCGAAGTACGTCGACGGCCTGCTCTACGGCCGCGGCGGCGCCGACGACGGTTATGCGGTCTACGCGTCGCTGACCGCGATCATGGCGCTCGACAAGCTCGGTATTCCGCGCCCGCGCTGCGTCGGCATCATCGAAAGCTGCGAAGAGAGCGGCTCGTTTGACCTGCCGGCGTACATCGACGCGCTCAAAACGCGCCTCGGCAATGTCAGCCTCGTCGTGTGCCTGGACAGCGGTGCCGGCAACTACGACCAGCTCTGGCTCACGACCAGCCTGCGTGGCATGGTCAGCGGCGTGTTGAAGGTCGAGATCCTGACCGAAGGTGTGCACTCGGGTGATTCGAGCGGCTTGGTGCCCTCGAGCTTTCGCATCCTGCGCCAGGTGCTCGACCGGCTCGAAGACAGCAAGACGGGTGAGCTGCTGCCGCAGAGTTTTCACTGCGAGATCCCGGCCGACCGCGTCGAGCAGACGCGCGCCACGGCACAGATCCTCGGCAACGAGGTGTGGAAGCGCTTCCCGTGGGCCTGCGGTGCCGATGGTGGTGCCACGCTGCCGACCACCACCGACCCGCTGCAGGCGCTTCTCAACCGCACCTGGAAGCCGACGCTGAGCGTGACCGGCGCCGACGGTTTCCCCGATTTGAAGAACGCCGGCAACGTGCTGCGCCCCTACACCGCGTTCAAGCTGAGCCTGCGCCTGCCGCCGCTGATCGAAGGCAACGAAGCGGCGATCAAGCTGAAGGCGCTGCTCGAAGACAACGCACCCTACAACGCCAAGGTGACCTTCGAACCCGATGGTCGCGCCGGCGCTTTTGGCGCCACCGGCTGGAACGCGCCGAGCCTGTCGCCGTGGCTGGAAGACGCGCTCAACAGCGCGTCGAAGGCGCACTTCGGCGCGCCCTGTGGCTACATCGGGCAGGGCGGCACGATCCCGCTGATGAGCATGCTGCAGAAGAGTTTCCCGGCCGCGCAGATGATGGTCTGCGGCGTGCTCGGGCCGAAGAGCAACGCGCACGGGCCGAACGAATTCCTGCATGTGCCTTATGGCAAGAAGCTCACTGCGGCGGTGGCGCAGGTGATGGCGGCGTGCGCTTGAAGGACGCGATCACACGATGAGCCTGGTTCACGGCCGCCGCCCGCTGCTGCTCGCATCCCTCGCCGCCATGGCCGACATCGCGAATGCCCAGTCGCCGGTGCGGCGCATGCCGGTGATCTTCATCGGCCACGGCAGCCCGATGAACGCGATCAGCGACAACCCGTTCACCCGCGCGTTGCAAGCCTGGGGCCGGGCGCTGCCGCGGCCGACGGCGATCTTGTCGGTCTCGGCCCACTGGCTCACGCCGGGGCAGACGCTGGTGACGGTCGACGAACGGCCCAAGACGATCCACGACTTCGGCGGTTTCCCGCGCGAGCTGCACGAGATGCAGTACCCGGCGCCGGGCGCGCCGGCGATCGCGCGTGACGCCGCGCTCCGCGTGAAGCAGAGCGTCACGCAGGGCAGCGACCAGTGGGGGCTCGACCACGGCACCTGGAGCGTGTTGCACCACCTGTTCCCGAAGGCCGACATCCCGGTATTCCAGCTCTCGATCGACTACGACCGGCCGGGTGCGTTCCACCACGCCGTCGGCCGCGACCTGAGTGCGCTGCGTGACAAGGGCGTGTTGATCATGGGCAGCGGCAATGTCGTGCACAACCTGCGCGCGACCGACCGCAACGCCCCGGTCGGACTGACAGCCTCACGCCCCTGGGCGCAGGCTTTCGACGATGCCTTCAAGAGTGCACTGGCCGGGCGTGACGACAAGGCGCTGATGAACTACGCCAGGCTGCCCGGCGCCGAGATGGCCGTGGCCACGCCCGACCACTACTACCCGGTGCTGTACGCGCTCGGTGCGGCGGCGCCGAACGAAATGGCGAAGGCGACCTTCGAGGCCTTTCACTCCGGCACGCTGAGCATGCGCTGCCTGCAGTTCGGCTGATCAGCGCGCTTCAGCCTCCAAGCCGAGCATCTGCCGCGCGAGCGCTTCGGCGACCTCGATGCCGTCGACCCCGGCCGACATGATCCCGCCCGCATAACCCGCGCCTTCGCCGGCCGGGTACAGGCCTTTCACGTTCAGGCTCTGGAAGTCACGCCCGCGTGTGATGCGCAGCGGCGACGAGGTGCGCGTCTCCACGCCGGTGAGCACTGCGTCGGGCATCGCGAAGCCCTTGATCTGGCGCTCGAATGCGGGCAGCGCTTCGCGCAGCGCGGTGATCGCGTAGTTGGGCAGGCTCATGTGGTTCGGGTCGCCCAGATTGGTGAGTTTCACGCCAGGTTTGTACGACGGCAAGACGCTGCCGAAGGCCGAAGACTTCTGTCCCTTGATGAAGTCGCCGACGAGTTGCCCCGGCGCTTCGTAGTTGCCTCCGCCGAGTTCGAACGCGCGTGACTCCCACAGGCGCTGGAAAGCCATGCCGTCGAGCGGGTTCACCGCGCCCTCATGCTGGCCGTCCTGCCTGTAGTCCTGAGGCGTGATGCCGACGACGATGCCGGCGTTCGCGTTGCGTTCGTTGCGCGAGTACTGGCTCATGCCGTTGGTGACCACGCGCCCCGGCTCCGAGGTGGCCGCCACCACCGTGCCACCCGGGCACATGCAGAAGCTGTAGACCGATCGCCCGTTCCTGGCGTGGTGCACGAGCTTGTAATCGGCCGCACCGAGGATCGGGTTGCCGGCGTTCGGCCCGAAGCGCGCGGCGTCGATCAGGCTTTGCGGGTGCTCGATGCGAAAGCCGATCGAGAACGGCTTGGCCTCCATGAACACACCGCGTTCGCGCAACACCGCGAAGGTGTCGCGCGCGCTGTGGCCGAGCGCCAGCACCACATGGTCGGCGGCGATCTGCTCGCCACCGTTCAGGGTCACGCCGCGGATGTGGCCGGCCTCGATCAGCACGTCGGTCACGCGCTGCTCGAAACGCACCTCGCCACCGAGCGCGATGATCTCGGCGCGCATCTTCTCGACCACGCCGACGAGCCGGAAGGTGCCGATGTGCGGCTTGGCGACGAACAGGATTTCTTCCGGCGCGCCGGCCTTCACGAACTCGTTCAGGACCTTGCGCGTCAGGTGGCGCGGGTCGCTGATCTGGCTCCACAGCTTGCCGTCGGAAAACGTGCCGGCGCCGCCTTCGCCGAACTGCACGTTCGATTCCGGGTTCAACACGTTCTTCCGCCACAGGCCCCAGGTGTCTTTCGTACGCTCGCGCACTTCCTTGCCGCGCTCGAGCACGATCGGCCGCAAGCCCATCTGCGCGAGGATCAGCGCAGCGAAGATGCCACACGGCCCGAAGCCCACGACCAGCGGGCGGGGTCCGTTCACGCCGCTCGCCGGAGCGTGGCCGATGAACTGGTAGCTGGTGTCGGGCGTAGGCCGGATGTGCGGCTGGCCTTCGAGGCGCTTGAACACCGCGGCTTCGTCGGCCAACTCGCAGTCGACGGTGTAGGTCAGCACGACCGCGCTTTTCTTGCGCGCGTCGTAGCTGCGCTTGAAGATGCTGAAGCTCTTCAGCGCCGCGTCGTCGATCCCCAGGCGTGTGACGATGGCCGAACGAAGTGCATCCTCGGCGTGGTCGAGCGGCAGGCGGACTTCAGTGATGCGCAGCATGTTGGTACACGAACAAGTCTCAGGCCCGCAGCGGCGGTGGCAGCTTGTCGTCGGGGGTTTCGGGCGCCTCGGTGTGCAGCATCTCGTCGAGGGGTTCGGTGGCCACGGGCTCGTCGTCTTCGCCCGCGCGCAAGGCCGCCACGCTCGGCGCGTCCTGCGGCAGGAAACCGCCCGACTGGTGTTTCCACAGCAGCGCGTAGTGGCCGTTCAGCCGCAGCAACTCGTCGTGCGTGCCCTGTTCGATGATGCGGCCCTGCTCGAGCACGATCAGCCGGTCCATGCGCGCGATGGTCGAGAGCCGGTGCGCGATCGCGATCACGGTCTTGCCTTCCATCAGGCCGAGCAACTGGTCCTGGATCGCGAGTTCGACTTCGCTGTCGAGCGCCGACGTGGCTTCGTCGAGCACCAGGATCGGCGCGTCTTTCAGCACCACGCGCGCGATCGCGATGCGCTGGCGCTGGCCGCCCGACAATTTCACGCCGCGTTCGCCGACGTGCGCTTCGTAGCCAGTACGCGCTTTCCAGTCGTGCAGCTCCAGAATGAAGTCGTGCGCCTGCGCCTTGCGTGCCGCGGCTTCGATCTGCGCGTGCGTGGCCTCGGGGTGGCCGTAGCCGATGTTGGCGGCGATCGAACGGTGCAGCAGCGACGTGTCCTGCGTCACCATGCCGATCGCGGCGCGCAGGCTCTCTTGAGTCACGTGGCCGATGTCCTGCCCGTCGATGCGGATGCTGCCTTGTTCGACTTCGTGAAAGCGCAGCAGCAGGTTCACGAGCGTGGATTTGCCGGCGCCGGAGCGGCCCACCAGGCCGACACGTTCGCCGGGTTTGATCACGAGCTCGAGCTGGTCGAGCACCTTCTTCCCGTCGCTGCGGCCGTAGGTGAACGTGAGTTTCTCGAAGCGGATCTCGCCGTGCGGCACCTCGAGTTCACGCGCCCCCGGCACGTCGGTCAGCGTGTGCGGCACGGCGATCGTCTCCATGCCTTCCTGCACCACGCCCACGTTCTCGAAGATGCCGGTCACTTCCCAACTCACCCAGCCGGCCATGTTGGCGATCTGCCAGGCCAGCGGCAGTGCCATGGCCACGAGCCCGGCGCTGATCTGGCCCTGGCCCCACAGCGTGATGCCGATGCCAGCGGTGGCCACCAGCAGCAGCGCGTTCATCACCGCGAGCGTGCCCATGAAACGCGTGATGAGCCGCATGTGCGCCGCGATGGCGACGGTGTGGTCGTCGATCACTTCGCGCACGTACGCGTCTTCGTCGCGCGCACGGGCGAAGAGCTTCACAGTCAGGATGTTGGTGTAGCTGTCGACCACCCGCCCCATCACCAGCGAACGCAGCTCCGAGCTGGTCTTGGCCAGGTCGCGCATGCGCGGCACGAAGTAACGCAGGAAGAACCAGTAACCGCAGAACCACAGCAAGGTCGGCACGGCGAGGCGCCAGTCGGCCGCGCCCATCAGCAGCAGCGCGCTCAGGCCGTAGATGCCGATGTACCAGATCGCGCGGATCGTGCTGACGACCGATTCGCGCAGCGCGTTGCTGGTCTGCATCACGCGGTTGGCGATGCGGCCGGCGAAGTCGTTCTGGAAAAACGGCCAGCTCTGGCGCACCACGTGCCAGTGGCTCTGCCAGCGAATCAGGCTCGTCACACCGGGCACCACGGCGTTGTTGCGCACCAGGCTGTCGGCCAGCAGCGTGATCGGGCGGCCGATCAACACGACGGCGGCCATGCCGATCAGCATCGGCAAGGCAGCGTGAAACGCGGCGGCACGGTCGGTGGCTTCCATCAGCGTCACCATCTTGCCGATGAAGACCGGGATCAGCGTGTCGATGCCGGCCACGGCCAGGCCGGTGACGAACATCGCGGCGTACAGGCCGCGTGCCTGGCGCACGAAGTGCCAGTAGAAACCGATCAAACCCGGCGGTGGCGAGCCGGTGGGCAATTGGGTCGGGCGAATCAGGCTTTCGAAGAATGCAAACATAGCCGGGCATTCTCGCTGCCCACGAAAAAGGCCGCCCGGAGGCGGCCTGTGAAGGTTCTGGAAAAGCTCAGGAACCGGTCTGGTTGCTGCGGAACAGGCGCGCCAGGATCGGCTTGGCGTTCTTGTCGACGGCGCGGCGAGCGACCTGGCTTTGGTCGTACTCGTAGTCGGTGCGCGGCAGCGTGCCGTTGGCCACCGCTTCGCGGGTTTCGGTCTTGACCGCGGCGCGGCTCACGGTCGAAGCCTGGATCAGCTCGGTGCCGAACGGGTTGTAGCTGCGGTTGCGGGCGCTGCTGTTGGCCAGCAGGGCGCTCGGCTTAGCGGCCAGCGTGGCCAGCACGTCGCTGCGGCTCACTGCCGGGCTTTCGCTGCGGGCGGCCGCGCCGAAGTCGTAGTCGGTCTTTTGCAGCGTGCCGTTGGCGCGGGCTTGCTCCAGCTGCGCAGTGACTTGCGCGCGGGTCAGCGGGGCATTGATCTCGTCGGCGAGCACGGTCGTGCTGGCAAAAGTGGCGAGGGCGGAAACCGCAACGGTGGCGGCGAAGAGGAACTTGGCGTTCATGGTGTTTCTTTCGATCTAATGGGTTCGACTTGTCCGGGCCCGGCGGCGTTGAAACACCGTCTTGTCCAGCCTCGGTGAGGACTTCCTCATCGATGGGTTGAACTGTAGACATTGCCGATGCATCAATAAAGTACCTGTGTTTCAATTGCGTATTGCTGAAATAGAAACAACCGAGGGCTTGAACATGGACCGACTCCACTCCATGCGCGTGTTTTCCCGGGTGATCGAGCAGGGCAGCTTCGCCGGTGCGGCGCGCGACCTGAACCTGTCGCCGGCCGTCGTGACGCGCCTCGTGGCCGATCTGGAAGAGCATCTCGGCGCGCGCCTGATCAATCGCACCACGCGCCGGCTGTCGCTCACCGACACCGGCGAGAACTACCTGGAGCGCGTGCGCCACATCCTGACCGAGGTCGACGAAGCCGAAGCGCTGGCCACGGCCGCCACCTCGGAGCCGCGCGGCCACCTGCGGGTGCTGTGCTCGCCGGCTTTCGCGGTGCACCAGATCGCCAAGCTGCTGCCGAAGTTCAGGGCGCTGTACCCGCGCGTCACGCTCGAACTCTCGGTGCCCGGGCCGGTGGAAACGGTGGACGAGAACTTCGACGTGAGCATCCTCACCGAAGGCCGGCGCCCGCTCGACGGCAGCTTCGTGGCGCGGCGCCTGGCGCGCTCGGAGGTGATCGCCTGCGCGTCGCCGGAATACCTCGACAAACACGGCCGGCCGCAGCACCCGCGCGACCTGGCCAAGCACGAAGCGATGCTGCCCAACTTCCTGCACGAGCTGACCTTTCACGCCGTCAACTGGGCCGGCAGCGACGCCGCCGCCGAGACCGTCACGCTGCCCGTGCCGCGCCCGGCGCTGAGCACCATCCACACCGACACGATGTACGCCGCCGCGCTGGCCGGCATGGGCATCACCGGGCTGCCGTCGTTCGTGGCCGAAGACGCGCTGCTCGAAAACGCGCTCGAGCGGGTGCTGCCGCAGTGGCACATGCTGACGACCACGCTCTACGCCGGCATGCCCACGCGCAAGCACGTGCCGGCGCGCACGCGGGCGTTCGTCGACTTCCTGGTGCAGACCTTCGGCGGCGAAGACCGCGACCCGTGGCTGCTGGCCGCCGGCTGCGAGACGCAGCGCCGCGGTGCGCCGCCCAAGGTGGTGGACGAAGTGCAGGCTTCGCTGGGGTTTGCCGGCTGAAAGTTCGGGCGGTCGTGGCGCTGCGAGAGCGCCGAAACCGCGTCGCAAGCACCGCGCAGCAGCGTGACACCAGCCACATCGCCGATGCGAGCACGCAGCGGCTCAAGCAGTGCAACAAAGGCTTGGCCGAGCAACTGGCCGAGTTGAAGCACGAGGTCGATCGTGCGGAGGTCGGTTTCAGCATCGACTTCGGCCTGGAGATGGGCTGGCGCATGACGCCCGACAAGCGGACCACCTTCATCGAAGAAAACACCCGGCACCGGCGGGCCGACTTGAACTGTCAACCCCTCAGCCGAGCTATGCAGACCTGACAGTAGCGCCACCTCGGCGTCCCAGCTACAACCTTTGCGCGCGTTTCCCGAGTGCCCATGCGCCTCCCCCTTCTGGGGGTGACCGTCTCCCCCAAGAACGCATGCCGCCGGCCTGCACCGCTGCCAACAATCAGCCGCACACCAACACGCCATCAACGAACCGAGTCACAGGCTCGCACAACAACACCAGTTTCAGGGAGAAGACGTGGGAGACACCGCCAGCATGGCACTGCTGCCAAGCGAACGCAGCACCGAGCAAGCCGGCAGCGAACCGCCGCCCGCTGCGGGTGCCGGTTCGGCAACACTGGCCGCCCTGTGCGTGATCGCCCGGCTGCACCAGGTCGCTGCCGACCCGGCCCATCTGGCGCATCAACTCGGCTGGCCTGCCAGCCACCGGCCAGGTACGAGTGATCTGCTTCTGGCCGCCAAACACATCGGCCTCAAAGCCAAGCTGACCCGCAGCACCGCAGACCGGCTGAACCTCTCGCCGCTGCCGGCACTGGCCTTGCTCAAGACCGAATCCGGTGGCATCCACACCGTCGTGCTCGCTCAATGCGACGGCCAGCGTGTGCTGTTCCAGGACCCGAGCGGCGCCATTCAAGGTGGCCGCCCCGTCATCGAACCCGTGAGCGTGTTCGAGTCGCAATGGACCGGCGAGCTGATGCTGATCACCAGCCGTGCATCCCTCGCCGGTGAACTCGCCAAGTTCGACTTCAGCTGGTTCATTCCAAGCCTCGTCAAGTACCGCAAGCTCTTCGGTGAAGTGTTGGTCTTGTCGCTGTTCCTGCAGCTCTTCGCGCTGGTCAGCCCGTTGTTCTTCCAGGTGGTTATGGACAAAGTGCTCGTCCACCGTGGCCTGACCACGCTCGATGTGCTGGTGGTCGGCCTGGTCGTTGTCGTGCTCTTCGAGAGCGTGCTCACTGCACTGCGAACCTACGTCTTCAGCCACACCACGAGCCGTATCGACGTGGAGCTCGGTGCGCGCCTGTTCCGCCACCTGGTGAGCCTGCCGCTCGCCTACTTTCAGTCGCGCCGCGTGGGCGATTCGGTGGCCCGCGTGCGCGAGCTCGAGAACATCCGCAGCTTTCTGACCGGCAACGCGCTCACGCTCGTGCTCGACGTGATGTTCTCGGTCATCTTCATCGCCGTGATGTTCGCCTACAGCGTGCCGCTGACGCTGATCGTGCTGGTGAGCCTGCCGCTGTATGTGGGCTTGAGCCTCGTACTCGTGCCGATCCTGCGGGCCCGCCTCAACGAGAAGTTCGCCCGCGGTGCCGAGAACCAGGCGCTGCTGGTCGAAACCGTCACCGGCATCCAGACCGTCAAGGCCAACGCACTCGAACCTTCACTTGCCAAACGCTGGGACGATCAGCTCGCCGCCTACGTCTCGGCCAGCTTCAAGACCAGCACGCTGGCCAGCTACGGCCACGAAGGCATCAACCTGATCGGCAAACTCGTCAGCGCCGCCATGCTCTGGTACGGCGCCAGGCTCGTGATGAACCAGGAGCTGAGCGTCGGCCAGTTCGTCGCCTTCAACATGTTCAGCCAGCGCGTGGCGCAACCCATCATGCGCATGGCGCAACTGTGGACCGACTTTCAGCAGACCGGCATTTCGATGGCGCGGCTTGGTGACATCCTGAACACCCGCACCGAAGTCCCGCCCACCAGCACGGCCCAGTTGCCGGCGCTGCAAGGGCGCATCCAGTTCGATGCGGTGAGTTTCAGATACCGGCCCGAAGCGCCGCCGGTATTGCACACCCTGAGCCTGGACGTGCGCCCCGGCGAAGTGATCGGCATCGTCGGGCGCAGCGGCAGCGGCAAGAGCACGCTCACCAAGCTCGTGCAGCGCCTGTACACGCCCGAGCTGGGCAGAGTGCTGGTCGACGGCATCGACATCAGCCTGATCGACGCGGCCCAGTTGCGCCGGCAGATCGGCGTGGTGCTGCAGGAGAACCTGCTCTTCAACCGCAGCGTGCGCGAGAACATCGCCATCACCGACCCGGCGGCACCGATCGAAGCGGTGATGCGCGCCGCGCAGATGGCCGGTGCCCACGAGTTCGTCAGCGAGCTGCCCGAGGGCTACGACACCGTCGTCGGCGAACAAGGGGCATCCCTGAGCGGCGGCCAGCGCCAGCGCATTGCCATCGCCAGAGCGCTCTTCACCAATCCAAGAGTCCTGATCTTCGACGAAGCGACAAGTGCGCTCGACTACGAGAGCGAGGCGATCCTGCAGCGCAACATGGCTTCCATCTGCAAGGGCCGCACGGTGATCATCATTGCGCACCGGCTCAGCTCGGTGCGGCAAGCTCACCGCATCATCGCGATGGACAAGGGGCGCATCGTGGAGCAAGGCTCACACGACGAGTTGTTGACGCTGCCCGACGGTTTGTATGCCTACCTTTGGGCCATGCAGGCCGGCACGGGCGCCGCAAGTTCAGAAGGCAAGCCATGACGGTCACACGCGCCCGCTGGCCTTGCGCAGCAACTCAAGCCCGCGTGCGGCGTTGCCGCGGCCACGCTCTGCACGAATCTGGAAACGCGCTTCTGCATCGAACTCGGCCAGCAGCAGCGTGGCCATCTCATCGATCAAGCGGTTCACGCTCGTGCCACGCCGCTTGGAAAGCGCCTTCAGCCGCTCGTATTTGTCGTCAGGAAGGCGAATTGTCAATGCGCTCATGGCGGGGGCTCCTTTGCCAGCAGTTGAGTGGGCGTGACGACATCAAGCCCGGGAAATCGCAGCTCCATGCTCTTCAGATCACGCAGGTTGAGCGTGACGATGTGGCTTGCACCGCCCGCCACGGCGAGTTCGACCAGATGGTTGTCGCCCTCGTCGCGCAGGTTCGGCCGCCAGCCGAAGTAAATGCGTGTCCAACGGCAGGTGGCCAGAAAAATATCGAGCAACTCGCTGCGTTCGTCGGCGCTGAGGCGGCTCTTTGCAAACAGAGGCGAACGCCCCAGAACATCTTCGTATTCGGCCAACAACGCCGAGCCCATCAAAGGCTGAAAGCGTTGCGCCAGACAGGCTTCGATCACGCGGTTGGATGCGCCGGTGCCCAAACAAGCACCGACAAATACGTTGGTATCGATCACGATTGTCACGCTGCAATGGTATCAGCCTTGCCACCACCCGCAACGCAGCGTGCAAGTTGCCCTGGAGCACACACATGACGACATCGGCAATCGCCCCGCGCCACCCTGTGATCGAGCTGCTGGCCCGCTACCGGGCCATCTTCGGGGTCGTGTGGGCGGCCCGCCATGAACTCGCCGGCCCTAAGCGCCTGGCCGACGAGGCCGCTTTTCTGCCTGCTGCGCTCAGCTTGCAAGAAACACCGGCCCACCCCGCACCGCGCCGCGTGGCCGTGGTCGTCTGCACCTTGTTCATCATCGCGCTCGTCTGGTCCATCGTCGGCGAGATCGACATCGTGGCTGTTGCACCCGGCCGCATCGTCGTCAGCGAGCGCACCAAGACCCTGCAGCCTTTGGAAGCGAGCCTGGTCAAGCGTGTGCTCGTCAAAGACGGGGACCAGGTCCAGGCCGGGCAGGTGCTGGTCGAACTCGACGCCACGAACGCAGTGGCTGATGGCGCCAGCGTGCAAGAGCAACTGAGCATGGCCATTTCGGAAGAGCGGCGCACCACAGCGTTGATGAAAGCCCTGCGCACCGGAACAAACCCCTCTGTTGCATTACCCCCTCTCCCTCTGGGAGAGGGTTGGGGTGAGGGCCGCAGCGCCGTCACACAGCACCAATCCCGCGACACCACCCAACTCCAAGCCGAGTGGTCAGACATCACCGCCAAGCTCGGCAAGCTCGATGCCGAACAGGCCCGCCGCCAGGCCGAACTGGCGACCGTGCGCGAGCATATCAAGAAGCTCGAAGCCACCTTGCCCATCGCCAAGCTGCGCGAGGCCGACTTCAAGGGCTTGGCCGACCAGGGCTTCATGTCCAGCCACGCCGGGCAGGACCGCACCCGCGAACGGATCGAGCAGGAACGTGACCTCGCCACCCAACAAGCCAGACTCGTCGAGGCCCAAGCCGCATTGCGAGAAAGCGAAAACACCCGCAGCGCCTACATCGCCGAAACCCAGCGCGCCCTCAGCGACCGACAGGCTCAGGCCGCGTCCAAGCGTCAGCAGTTCACGCAGGAGCGCAGCAAGACCGAGCAGCGCTCAAGGTTGACGCAAATGGCCGCCCCAGTAGCCGGCACTGTGCAGCAGGTGGCCATCCACACCGAAGGCGGTGTGGTGACCCCGGCGCAGGTGCTGATGGTGATCGTGCCCAAGGACGCCGAGGTCACGGCCGAGGTGGTGGTCGACAACAAGGACATCGGTTTTGTCAACGCAGGCCAGGCTGTCGCGGTGAAGCTCGAGACCTTCCCCTTCACGCGCTACGGCACGGTCGAAGCCAAGGTCAAGAGCGTGACCGCCGACGCGGTGAACGACGAGAAGAAGGGTGCCATCTTCCCGGCGGTGCTGAGCCTGGGCCAGAACAGCATCAACGTGGATGGCAAACGCATCGCCCTGAGCCCGGGCATGAACGTCACGGCCGAGATCAAGACTGGCAAGCGGCGAGTGATCGAGTACCTGTTCAGTCCAATGCAACGGGCGGTAGATGAGAGCCTAAGGGAGCGGTGAACTTATGAATGAATCCGTCCCCCTCGACGCACACGCCAGCACTCAGTTTTTGGAACTGGTTCACGCGTGTGCTGCCGGATGCGATAGTGCTGATGCCTTTCGAACTATTGTTAGACGGTACGTCACGCCGCTACTTCCTCATCGGTTCTCAATTGCGGTTCTTGGCACATTGTCATTTGGTCAGCTTGCGATGCGCCAGACGATTGGCACTGACTATCCCGAGCACTTTCTTAGAAAAATACCTCGGCAGGTGAACATCGGCGACCGGCCAGTGATCGCTAAGTGGCTTGCATTGCGCGAGCCTCTTGTAGTTGACGCTGAGCGAGACGGACATTGGCTCTCCGAACTGGAACTGCGCGAAATCGAGCAATTTGGCCTTGGTCGACTGGCGATCCATGGCCAGATTGATTTGTCGTCGCAAATGGCTTCGTATTTCAGTTTTGCCGGGGTTGACCCCACGATGCCTGAACACAAGCTACGAAATCACCTGAGCTTGATTGCACCGCACATTCATCGTGCGTTTGTCTTGGTCCCAGACACGACTAGCGAGGTTCGCCCGACGAGCCGGTTAACTGAAGTCGAGCGGGAACTTCTCATATGGTTGGCATCCGGCCGCTCAAATGCGGACATTGCTGCAGTTCGAGGGCGGAGTCTTGCGACCGTTCGGAATCAACTGCACGCCCTGTACACCAAGCTGAACGTTTCGGGACGTGCAGAAGCTGTCGCCGTGGCATCTAGGCCATGCAATCAAATGGAAAATCGAGGATCTTTGAACCGAACGATCCATAGACCGTAGAGGCGATACGGCCAAAATGGGGGGCAGAGTTTATGTGTCGTAGAGTGGGTTGCAATCTTGTACTGAAGATGGATTATAGAAGTGCGCCATTGCGGACCTACAAAAGGTCATCTCCAAAGTTTTTCATATTTAGCATTTTGTTTGAAAGTTTGGGGTAAATGATGAGCTTATTGAAAGATTTGATGCCCTTTAATAAACTCGCATTGAGAGTATTGGCACCTTCAATGTTTGCAATTCACACGGCGTTTTGTTTTGCTGGGGAGGATCGATCCCTTGAGCCAGAGCGATTGAGTATGGCGTCAAAACTTGTTGACGCGTCTGTGTCGATGCATATTTGTGAAAATCAAGGAGACTGCAATCGGCGGCAGGTCATATTTGTTAGTCCGGCCAATAATGGACTATCAGTAAGTGTCTATGGCGTTACAAATTACTCGTCAATTGCTACGCTTGTCTCAGTAGTGATCCGGGAAGCCGAGAGCCTTCCGACAACGAGCGAAGTTGAGGTCGCTTTCATGGCGATCAGCAAAGAAGAGTCAGTTGGACGGTTCTTCTGGGTTCCGGAAAAGAAACTGCTAAGAATGACGATTAAAGGAGGATCCCATGCCAAGCGTTGAACTACGAGTCGACATAGGTGGTAGTGATTTTATCCCGCACACATTTCTGGTAATTACCGGCCCCGACGGATCTGTTCATGGCTATGGACTCGCGCCGGAAAATCATGGAACATTAACAGGCCCAGGAAAAATATTTGATGACTTGAATCATGAATATACTTCGACAACTGGAAGAATGGATATTAGCGACGTCGAATATTCTAGAATGATGGATTTCATTGAGAGGTCAAAGCAAAATCCGCCAGACTACTATTTGCCATTCGGGTCCCAGTGTGCGAACTGGGCGGTACGAGCGTTGCAGGAAGCTGGAATGCCAGGCCTCTACCCGAATATGATTCCTGACAATATATTGACGGACATATTCGAGACCATCATTTGGAATCCATACACACAATGGATGAATATTGAGGTCGGTAACATGTGGCGAGCTGCCACAACGTTCGTTCGTCGTGATCCGTTGGCGATCGACTTGGATGGCGACGGCATAGAGACGGTCGGCATCCCCGCGAGTGGCTCCCCCATCCTGTTCGACCACGACGCCAACGGCATCAAAACAGGCACTGGCTGGGTAAAAGGCGACGACGCCTGGCTCGTGCTCGACCGCGACGGCAACGGCAGCATCGACAGCGGCCTTGAGCTGTTCGGTGTGGATACCTCCATCACAGTCACCACAGTCGTGCCCGGCAACACCGGCGCCAGCACCACGGTCACCCGCAAGGCCACGTCGGGCTTCGAAGCGCTGCGCACGCTCGACACCGGCAACGGCACCGCCGGCTATGGCGACGGCGTGTTCAACGCCAGCGACGCCGCCTTCACCCAGGTCAAGCTCTGGCAAGACCTGAACCAGGACGGCATCAGCCAAAGCACCGAACTCTTCACGCTGGCCGACAAAGGCATCACCTCCATCAGCCTGAACGCCAGCACCAGCACCACCGACCTGGGCAACGGCAACACCGTGACCGGGCAGGCCACCGTGACCCGCAGCAACGGCAGCACCACCCAGATCGACAGCGTTGACCTGCAGGCCAGCAACCTGAACCTGGCAGACAACCCGTTTTACCGGGAGTTCACAGACACGATTCCGCTGAGCGACGCGGCAAAGGCGCTGCCCGAGATGGGTGGCAGTGGCTGGACTCGGGACTTGCGCGAGGCAATGAGCTTGGGCACGGCCTCGGCGCAGCAACTCACCGACCTGGTGGCGGGCTTTGCGGCGGCGGGCACGCGCGACGCGCAGCGTGGGCAGCTTGATGCGCTGCTGCTCGCTTGGGCGCAGACGACCGGGCGAGTGAACATCGGTGCGTCGCAGCGTGTGACAGGAACGACTGTCTCCACCACGGCGACCAGTACCACCTCGCGCTACACCACGGCCGAACCCGGCAGCACCAGCAGCTTCGACTACTCGGTCACCATCGGCCTGCCTGCCAGCTACTACACGATGGAAAGCATTTCGGGCTTTCCTCTGCCCGTAGCCGTGCTGACTGCGGCAGGCCATGAGGTCTTCAAGCGGCTGGGCGAACTCGAAGCCTTCAACGGGGCGCGATTCGTGAACTTCACCGAGATCGGGACGACAGGTGACGCTGGCGCTGGTGGGTCGGGCGGCGGCGGTGGTGGCGGGGTCTTCACCGGCGCCAGAATCTGGGGCATGACACTCGCCCAGCAGCAGGTGGACGCGCTCAATGCTTCACACGAAGCGCTGCGCGAATCGGCCTATGCGGCCCTCGTGATGCAGACCCGGCTCGGGGCTTACATCGACGCAGTCGAATTGGTGATCGACAACACCGGCATTCGCTTCGACGCTGCACCCTTGGCCGCGTTGCTCGAATCCCGCAAGGCCGGCAACGCACGCGACGCCTTGCTCGATCTGGTGGACCTGAACCGCTACGGCAGCTCCACGCTGCAGGCCGTGGGCTTCGACGGCTTGTTGCAGCTTCGCGGCTGGGTCGACGCCTTGCCGGCAGGCTCGCCACTGCGCGCTGAACTCCTGACGCTCGACGTGTTGGGTGCGTCGGCCACCACCAGCAGCTCGCGCGCCGACATCTACTTCGGCGACGCCGCAGCCAACAACTTCAACGCCGGTGACGGCAACGACCTGCTCGACGGCGGTGGCGGCAACGACTACTTGTCTGGCGCCGCCGGCAATGACCTGGTTCTGGGCCGGGCCGGTGACGACACTTTGCAGGGTGACGCGGGCAACGACACGCTGGACGGCGGCGCGGGCAACGACTTGCTGCTCGGTGGCGATGGAGCCGACACCTACTTGTTCGGCACAGGTTCGGGTGCAGACCGCATCGCGAATCTCGACGCCGATGCGGCGGGCACCAACGCCGACAGCATTCTCCTGGGCGCAGGCATCACAAGCAGCACGGTGGCGCTCACTCGCCTGAACGATGACCTCGTGCTGCGGCTCATCGGCAGCGACGACACGCTGACCGTGGTGAGCTACTTCGGCGCTGACGGTGCAACGAGCAGCGTGGTCGACTTCATCCGGTTCGCCGACGGCACCACCTGGGATCTGGCTGCGGTGAAGGCCCGAGCCCTCGTGCCCACTATCGGCAACGACACGATCACCGGTTATGCCAGTGACGACGTGGTGCTGGCCAGCGAGGGCAACGACACGATCTCGGGCCGCGCGGGCAACGACACGCTGAATGGGGGTGGCGGGGCCGACTACGTGTACGGCGGCGATGGGAATGATGCGCTCGCGGGCGGCTCGGGCGCCGACTACCTGTCGGGAGACGCGGGCGACGACACGTTGCTTGGCAACGAAGGCATCGACATCCTCATCGGCGGCGCCGGGGGCGATACGCTCGACGGTGGCAGCGGCGCCGACAACCTGTATGGTGGAGATGGGGCCGACACCTATCTGTTCGGCCGCGGGTCGGGCCAGGACTTCATCAACAACTTCGATCTGGATGCGCAGGGCAGCCATGCCGACAGCATTCTGCTCGGCGCCGGCGTCACGGCGGCCGATGTGCTGCTGAGCCGGTCCGACAACAATCTCTTGGTGGCCTTGAACGGCACCGACGACAAGCTGCTGGTGTCCGGCTTCTTTGATGCGGACGGCTCAACGAGCTCCGCCATCGAGTCCATCAGGTTCGCCGATGGCGGTGTGTGGAACGTGGCCGCCATAAAGGCCCTTGTGCTGCTGTCGACTGCGGGCAACGACACCCGAACCGGCTATGGGTCGGACGACACGATGAGCGGTGGTGACGGCAACGACGCCATCTACGCACAGGGCGGCAACGATCTGATCGACGGCGGCACGGGCAGGGACACGCTCTCTGGCGGCGCAGGCAACGACACCCTGCTCGGCAAGGAAGGCAACGACACGCTCAATGGCGATGCAGGGGCCGACTCGCTTGACGGCGGTGCGGGCAATGACGCCTTGAACGGCGGCGACGGCGCCGACACCTACCTGTTCAACAAGGGCTCGGGGCAAGACACGATCACCAACTACGACGGCGATGCGCTCGGAGTCAACGCCGACGGCATTCTGCTGGGCGCCGGCATCGTCACCAGTGGCGTGGTGCTGACCCGTGCCTACGATGACCTTCTGATCGGGTTGGCCGGCAGCGATGACCTGCTGAGGGTGAGCAACTATTTCGCGTCTGAAGGTACGACGCAGTCTGCGGTCGAGACAATCAGGTTTGCCGACGGCACTGCGTGGGACATTGCTGCCGTGAAGGCCAAGGTGCTGACTTCAACTGTTGGCAACGACAGCATCACCGGCTTCGCCACCAACGACACGTTCTCGGGCGGCGACGGCAACGACAGCCTGGACGGGCGCGCGGGCGACGACGTGCTCGACGGTGGCGCCGGCAAAGACAACGTCTCTGGCGGCGACGGTAACGACACGGTGACCGGTGGTGCAGGTGACGACTATGTGTCAGGCGGTGCCGGCAACGACACCGTGCGTGGCAGCGAGGGCAACGACTACCTGACCGGCGACGCGGGCACCGACACGCTCGACGGTGGCGCCGGCAACGACACGCTCTCGGGTGGCGAAGGGGTCGACACCTACCTCTTCGGCAAGGGCTCGGGGCAAGACACGATCAACAACCACGACAGCGACGCGCTGGGCAGCAACGCCGACACCGTTCTGCTGGGCGCGGGCATCAGCACCACCGGCGTGACGCTGACGCGCTTGGCCGACAGCCTCGTCATCGCCTTGAATGGCAGCGACGACAAGCTGACCGTGAACAACTACTTCTATGCCGACGGCACGACGCAGTCGGTGGTCGAGAACATCCGCTTCGCCGACGGCACCGTGTGGAACCTTGCCGCGGTGAAAGCCAAGGTGTTGGCGCCCACGGCAGGCAACGACAACATCACCGGCTTTGCCACCAACGACACGGTGGCCGCGGGCGATGGCAACGACACCGTTGAAGGCCGGGCCGGCGACGACGTGCTCTCCGGTGGCACAGGTGCGGACACCTTGTACGGCGGCGACGGCAACGACACGCTGACCGGTGGCACCGGCAACGACTGGTTGGGCGGTGGCGCGGGCAACGACACGCTGCTCGGCAGCGAAGGCAACGACAACCTGTCGGGCGACGCCGGCAGCGACATGCTCGACGGCGGTGTGGGCAGCGACAGCTTGAACGGCGGTACCGGCGCCGACACCTACCTGTTCGGCAAGGGCTCCGCCCAGGACACGATCTACAACTACGACGCCGACGCCATCGGCGTCAACGCCGACACCATTTTGCTGGGCGCTGGCATCACGACCAGCGGGGTGACGCTGACGCGCGTGTACGACGATCTCGTGATCCGGCTGAACGGCAGCGACGACACGCTGTCGGTGGTGGGCTACTTCACCGGCAACGCGAGTACGGCGTCGGCCGTCGAATACCTCAAGTTCGCAGACGGCACTGTGTGGGACGTGGCGACCGTGAAGACGAAGATTTCAACGGCCACGGCGCCCGCCGGCGTGACCATCACCGGCACGGCGCTGGGAGAAACGCTGACCGGCGGCCTCGGCAACGACACGCTCTACGGCGGGGCCGGCAATGACACGCTCGACGGTGGTGCGGGTGACGACACGCTGTCGGGCGACACTGGCAACGACACCTATCTGTTCAACGTGGGCTCGGGTAAGGACACGATCTACAACTACGACAACACGGTGGGCAAGCTCGACATCGTGCAACTCGGCGCGGGCATTACCACAGCCGGCGTGACGCTGACCCGCAGCGGCGACTCGCTGGTGCTCAGCCGCAACGGCAGTTCCGACAGCCTGACCTTGGGCGCTTACTTCAATGCCGACGGCGTGAGTCCTTATGCCGTCGAGCAGATTAAGTTCGCCGACGGAACAATTTGGGACGCGGCGGCAGTCAAGGCCAAGGTCATCACGGCCTCGGCATCCAATGACATGCTCACCGGCTACGCCACCGCCGACACGTTCTCGGGTTTGGCCGGCGACGACACGCTCAACGGTCGCGCCGGCAACGACACGCTCGACGGTGGGGCGGGCGATGACACGCTCAACGGTGACGAAGGAGACGATGTTCTGAAAGGTGGAACCCAGAACGACAAGCTCAACGGTGGCTTTGGCAACGACAACCTGCAGGGCCAGGACGGCAACGACACACTCGACGGCGGTGATGGCAACGACACGCTCGAAGGAGGCGCCGGTGACGACACCTTGACCGGGGGCATCGGCAACGACACCTACCTGTTCAACGTGGGGTCTGGCAAAGACACGATCTACAACTACGACAACACGGTGGGCAAGCTCGACATCGTGCAACTCGGTGCCGGCATCATTCCCAGCGCCGTAACGCTGACCCGCAGCGGCGACTCGTTGGTGTTGAGCCGAAACGGCAGCTCCGACAGCCTGACCCTGACCGCCTACTTCAACTACGATGGTGTGAGCCCTTATGCCGTCGAGCAGATCAAATTCGCCGATGGCACCATCTGGGACACCGCCGCGGTTCGAACAAAGGTCGCCACGGGAACGGCCAACAACGATGTGCTTACGGGTTACGCCACCGCCGACACCTTGTCGGGGCTGGCAGGTGACGACAACATCGTGGGCCGCGCCGGCAACGACACGCTCGATGGCGGTGCGGGCGACGACACGCTTGCTGGTGACGATGGTGACGACCTGCTGAAGGGCGGCACGCAAAACGACGTGCTCAATGGCAGCAATGGCGTTGACAACCTGCAAGGGCAAGACGGCAACGACACGCTCTATGGCGGCGCTGACAACGACACGCTGGACGGCGGCGCGGGCGATGACATCTTGTACGGCGACGCCGGCAACGACACCTACCTGTTCAACGTGGGCTCGGGCAAAGACACGATCTACAACTTCGACACCGCTGTCGGCAGGCTCGACGTGGTGCAACTCGGCGCTGGATTCACCGCGGCCGGTGTGACCCTGAGCCGAGCCGGAGACGACCTGCTGCTCACGCGCAATGGCAGCGCCGACAGTCTCAGGGTTGCCTACTACTTCAACGCTGACGGCGTGAGCCCTTACGCGGTCGACCAGATCAAATTCGCCGATGGCACGGTCTGGGATACCACCTTCGTGAGAACCAAGGTTGCGATGGGAACGACAGGCAACGACGTGCTGACCGGTTACACTACGGCGGACTCGCTGTCAGGAATGGCGGGTGACGACACGATCCATGGGCGGCTCGGCAATGACACGCTCGACGGCGGTGCCGGTGAAGACACGCTCAGTGGCGACGATGGCGACGACATCTTGGTCGGCGGCTCGCAAAACGACAGTCTTGCGGGCGGCAACGGCAGCGACAACCTGCAAGGCCAGGATGGAAACGACACGCTCGATGGCGGCGCCGGCAACGACACGCTGGATGGCGGAGCGGGAGACGATTCGTTGAGCGGTGGCAACGGCAACGATACCTACCTGTTCAACATCGGCTCCGGCAAAGACACCATCAGCAGCTATGACGCCACGGTCGGGAAACTTGATGCCGTGCAGTTCGGCGCGGGCATTGCCACCACGGACCTGGCCTTGACCCGCGTTGGCAGCGACTTGTTGGTGAGCCGCATGGGCAGCTCCGACAGTTTGAAACTGAGCTACTTCTTCAGTGCCGATGGCGCCAACCCCTGGGGCGTCGAGCAGCTCAGGTTTGCCGACGGCACGATCTGGGATACCGCGACGGTCAGGGCGCGCACGCTCACGGGAACGGCGGGTGACGACTCGTTAATCGGCTATGCGACGGCGGACACGCTCGACGGTGGCGCCGGTGACGACGTGTTGAGCGGTGGGCTGGGGAGCGATGTCTATCTCGTCGGGCGTGGGTCGGGCGCTGATCGCGTACAAGAGAACGATGCGACACCAGGCAATACCGATGTCATTCAGTTCGGCGCCGACTTAACCGCCGCTCAACTGTGGTTCCGCCAGGTGAACTCCGATCTGGAAGTGAGCATCATCGGCAGCGCCGACAAGGTCACGCTGTCGGGCTGGTACTTCGGCAACTCGTACCACGCCGAGCAGTTCAAAACGTCTGACGGCAAGACGCTGCTCGACTCGCAGGTACAGGGCCTCGTCAGTGCGATGGCAGCGTTCGCGCCGCCTTCAGCGCTGACCGACCTGCCGGCCAACTACCAAGCGGTGTTGCTGCCTGTGATCGCCGCGAATTGGCGGCCTTGAGGGGTCGTTCCCTCCTGCAATTCGACCGAGGTGTTTCGCCCGCTCAGCGAAACACCTCGACCCGCTCCGCCCCCATCAAAGGCTCCAACAGCCGCGACAGCGGCCGCAGCGCGTTGTAGCGCGCCGAAACCTTGTGCGCGTAGATGAAGAAACGCGGCAGGTCTTCGCTGTACTTCGGCTTGCCGTCGCGGTGTTTCAGGCGGCAGAAGATGCCCAGCACCTTCAGGTGACGCTGCAGGCCCATCCATTCGACCTGGCGCCAGAACTCGCCGAAGTCTTCGGGCATCGGCAGCCCGGCTTTGCGCGCAGCCTGCCAATAGCGCACGGCCCAGTCGAGCTCCTGCGCTTCTTCCCACGAGATGAAGGCATCGCGCAGCAGCGAGGCCAGATCGTAGGCGATCGGGCCGCGCACCGCGTCCTGGAAGTCGAGGATGCCGGGCGAGCCGGCGCCGTTCGTGTCTTTCGCGCAGACCATCAGGTTGCGTGGCATGTAGTCGCGGTGCACGGCCACGCTGGGCTGGGCGAGCGCGCTCTGCACGAGCAGGTCGCAGGCGTCTTGCCACACCGCCTGTTCCTGCGCGGTCCACGCCACGCCAAGCTCGCGCGCCACGCACCACTCGGGGAACAGCGCCAGCTCGCGGCGCAGCAGCGCGTCGTCGTACGCCGGCAGGGCGCTCGCATCGGCGCGCAGCTGCCACTGGATCAATGCGGCGGTCGCGTCGCGCATCAGCGTGTCGGCCGTTTGAAGGTCGCCGCTGATCACGGCCGCCTGCAACACGCCGAGATAAAGCTGCGCGCCGAGGTCGGTGAGCAGCAGGAAACCGTGGCCGACGTCCTGCTCGACGACCCGCGGTGCGTTCAGCCCGGCGCCTTGCAGCAGGGCCGCCACGCTGATGAACGGCCGCACGTCTTCGAGCGGCGGTGGCGCGTCCATCACGATGAAGCTCGCGCCCGATTGGGCGTCGATGCGGAAGTAGCGCCTGAAGCTCGCATCGGCCGAGGCGCTTCGCAACGTCGACACGATCAGGCCGTGGGCCGGTGCCACGGCCCGCAGCCAGGTGTCGAACGCGTGGTGGCGGGCCGGGTCGGCCCACAGGATGAGGTCAGCAGCAGAGTCGCTCAAACGAAGGCCCGGGGTGGGTGGCCGGTGGGGTTGTCACCAGCCGTTTTGCAGGCGAGGCCGGCAGGTGCCT
The DNA here is from genome assembly GCA_040080605.1 of Burkholderiaceae bacterium. Lineage (GTDB taxonomy): Bacteria > Pseudomonadota > Gammaproteobacteria > Burkholderiales > Burkholderiaceae_C > LMDS01. The sequence continues at coordinate 33,665 of JBEBIB010000022.1, read as the reverse complement.
CGTGGATAATCGATTCTACAAACCGCGCTGCCGGGCGGGCGCTGTCGAGGCTGCCGGGTGCCCTTCATTCGCGCTGCCGCAGCGCGTGCCGCACGGCGCACCCCACTGTCTGTTGCCATTGTCCTTGTCGCTCCTTCGCCGATCCCCCGCCGCAGCGCGTTTGCGCCACACGCCGCTGGCCGCCGCCATGGTGGCCGCCGGGGCGGCGCTGCTCTGCGCACCGGTGCGGGCTCAGGAAGACCCTGCACCCGACGGCATCGAGCTGCGCCAGGCGCCGGCGCTGCGACCCGCGCCGCGCGGTGAAGCGGCGAGCAAGCTGCCGATCATTCTTCAGGCCCAGACGCTGACCGGCCGGCCCGACCTCGACACCGTGGCCGAAGGCCATGCCGAGTTCCGCCGCGGCGGCACCGTGATCCGCGCCGACCGGCTTATCTACCAGGCGCCCGACGACCTGGCCATCGGCAAGGGCAACGTGCGCATCAGCCGCGACGGCAACATCTACAGCGGGCCGGAAGTGCAGCTGAAGGTACAGCGCTTCGAAGGCTTCTTCCTGAACCCGAGTTACCACTTCGGGCGCATCGGCGCCGGCGGCACGGCGCAGCGGGTCGACTTTCTCGACGAAGAGCGCGCGATCGCGTCCCGTGCCACCTACACGAGCTGCCCGACCGACGGCTCTGGTACGCCGGCCTGGCTGCTGTCGACCGACCGGGTGCAGATCGACTTCGGCAACAACGAAGGCATTGCCGACAACGCGGTGCTGCGCTTTTACGGCGTGCCGATCCTGGCCGCGCCGCGCCTGAGCTTCCCGCTGACCGACGCGCGCAAGTCGGGCTGGCTGCCGCCGAACTTCGACCTCGACACGAAGAGCGGCCTGCAGTTCTCGATTCCCTACTACTGGAACATCGCGCCGAACCGCGATGCCACCTTCACGCCGGCGCTCAGCACGCGCCGCGGCGCCGGGCTGGAGAGCGAGTTCCGCTACCTCGAGCCGGGCCACCGCGGTGAAGTCCGCTTGAACCTGTTGCCGTTCGATCGCCTGACCGACACCCGCCGTTATGCGCTGACGGGCTCGCAACAGAGCGAGTTCGCCGACGAGCTGCGGGCCCAGCTGCATGTGCGGCGCGTTTCCGACAACGACTACTGGAAGGACTTTCCGCGTGACCTGGGCACGCTCACGCCGCGGCTGCTCGCGTCCGACCTGGAACTCACGCGCCCGTTCGGCGACGACTGGAACGCCTACGCGCGGGTGCAGCGTTGGCAGGTGTTGCAGACGGCCGACCCGACGACGCGCATCGAAGCGCCCTACGAACGCCTGCCGCAGATCGGCGCACGTTATGTGCAGCGCGTCGGTGGGGGCTTCGACCTGGGCATCGAAGGCGAATACAACCGCTTCACCAACCCGACCGATGCCGTGACCGTGGCGCGCGCCACCGGCTCGCGCCTGCACGCGCTGGGCAGCGTCGCCCGGCCCTTCGCCACACCGGGCTGGACGGTCACCCCCAAGCTGGCGTTCAACGCCGCGTCTTACTCTCTCGACCAGCCCTTGGCCGACGGCCGCACCAGCGCGTCGCGCGTGATCCCGACCGTGAGCGTCGACAGCAGCTGGGTGCTCGAGCGCGAGACCAACTTCTTCGGCCGCAGCGTGCGCCAGACGCTGGAGCCGCGCCTGCTCTACGTCAACACCTCGCGCCGCGACCAGGCCGGGCTGCCGAACTTCGACTCGTCGGCGAAAGACTTCAACTTCGATTCGATCTTCAGCGAGAGCGCGTTTTCCGGCGTCGACCGCGTGTCCGACGCGCACCAGCTCACCGCCGGCGTGACCACGCGCGTGCTCAGCCCCGACACCGGCGCCGAGGTGCTGCGCCTGGGCCTGGCGCAGCGTTACCTGTTCCGCGACCAGCTCGTCACGCCCAAGGAAGCCAACACCGTCGGCAGCACGACCACGGTCGACCCGTTCTCCGGTGTCGGCCCGCCGCTGACGCAGCGTTTCTCCGACGTGCTGCTGCTCGGCTCGACCACACTCGTGCCGAGCTGGGCGCTCGAGGCGTCGCTGCAGTACAGCCCCGACAGCAAGCGCCTGGCGCGCTCGATCGTCTCGGCGCGCTACTCGCCCGGCCCCTACCGCACGTTGAGCGCCACTTACCGGCTGACACGGGGCTTGAGCGAACAGGTGGAACTCGGCTGGCAGTGGCCGATCTATGGACCCTTGCCTTCGGGCGTGAGTGGCCGCGGTGGCAGCCTGAACATCGGCGCCGGTTCGAGCTGCCAGGGCAGCTGGTACGGCGTGGGCCGCATCAACTACAGCACCCTGGAGAAACGCCTGATCGACTCGGTGGTCGGTCTCGAATACGACGCTGGCTGCTGGATCGGCAGGGTGGTGGCCTCGCGCTTGTCGACCGGACGCAGCGAGGCGACGACCCGCCTGTCGGTGCAGCTCGAACTGGTGGGCTTGTCGCGGCTGAACCTCGGCTCCAACCCGCTGCAGGTCTTGAAGGACAATATTCCAGGGTTCCGACTGCTGCGCGACGATCGTGCTCCGGGGCCTGCATTGAATGCTTATGACTGAAATTTCCCTCCGCCACCTGTACCCGGTGCACCAGGCCGCCGCTCGCTGGGTGGCTTGCGTGGCGCTCGGCCTCGCGGCCCTGCCGGGCCTGGCCCAGACCCGTGCGCCGGCCAGGCCGGTCGTGCCGAGCACGGCCGACTACATCGTCGCGGTCGTCAACCAGGAGCTCGTCACCAACGCCGAGTTGCAGCAGCGCATTGCCCGCATCACCGAAGGTGCGGCGCGCGAAAAGACCCCGCTGCCGCCGCCCGACGAGCTGCGCAAGCAGGTGCTCGACGTGCTGATCAACGAGCGTGTGCAGGTCACCAACGCACGCGAAACCGGCCAACGCCTCGACGAGGCCGAGCTCGACCGCGCCGTGCTGAACGTGGCGGTGCAGAACAAGATGTCGATGCCCCAACTGCGTGCCCGTTTGCAGGAGCAGGGCCTGGCCTACACCACCTTCCGCAACAACCTGCGCGACCAGATGCTGATGGAGCGGGTGCGTGAGCGGGAGGTGAACGCACGCATCAAGGTCAGAGACGAAGAGATCGACGCCGCGATCGAACGCCGCCGGGCCCAGGCGGCCGGCGGCATCCAGCTCAACATCGCGCAGATCCTGGTGACCGTGCCCGAAGGGGCGAGCCCGGCCGAGGTCGGGCAGCGCCAGGCGCGCGCCGAGACGGCGATGGCGCGGGTCAAGGCCGGCGAGTCGTTCGAGGCCGTGGCGCGCGAGATTTCGGAAGACGGCAACAAGGCCCAGGGCGGCGTGATCGGCATGCGCGCCGCCGACCGGCTGCCCGATCTGTTCGTCGACTTCGTGAAGACGCTCAAGCCGGGCGAGGTGGCGCCGACACTGTTGCGATCGGGGGCGGGGTTTCACGTCCTCAGGCTGATCGATCGCACCCAGGCGCTGGGGGCAGGCTTCACGGTGCCGCAGACGCGCGCCCGGCACATCCTGCTGCGGCCCTCGGCCCAGCTCTCGCAGGAAGCGGCGGGCCGGCGGCTGGCCGAGTTCAAGCAACGCATCGTCAGCGGCGCCAAGACGTTCGAGCAGATGGCACAAGAGAACTCCGAAGACGGCTCGGCGCCGCGCGGTGGTGACCTCGGCTGGTCGTCGCCCGGCATGTTGGTTCCGGAGTTCGAGGACACGATGAACGCGCTGCCGATCAACGGCATTTCCGACCCCATCATCTCGCGCTTCGGCGTGCACCTGATCCAGGTGCTGGAGCGCCGCGAGGCCGTGCTCGACAGCAAGCAGCAGCGCGAGCAGATGCGCAACGTGCTGCGCGAGCAGAAGTTCGAAGACGCCTACAACGAGTGGATTCGCGACCTGCGCGGGCGCGCTTACGTCGAGCTGCGCGAGCCGCCGCAGTAAGCGTGGCCAAGCACCTTGCGCGCAAGCGCTTCGGCCAGCACTTCCTGACCGACGGGGCGGTGCTCGACGCGATCGTCGACGCCATCCGGCCCGAACCGGGCGAAGCGCTGGTCGAGATCGGCCCCGGCCTGGGCGCGATGACCGACCCGCTGGTGGCGCGCTGCCATAAACTCACCGTGATCGAACTCGACCGAGACTTGGCGCTGCGCCTGCGCAAGCGGCCCGAGCTCGAGGTGATCGAAGCCGACGTGTTGCAGGTCGACTTCGCGGCGCTGGCGGCGCGCGCCGGGCGGCGCCTGCGCATCGTCGGCAACCTGCCGTACAACATCTCCACGCCGATCCTGTTCCACCTGCTCGGTGCAGTGGAGCACGTGATCGACCAGCACTTCATGCTGCAGAAAGAGGTGGTCGACCGCATGGCCGCCGCGCCGGGCGGCAAGGACTACGGGCGACTGAGCGTCATGCTGCAGTGGCGCTACCGTATCGAGTCGGTGCTGGACGTGCCGCCCGAGGCCTTCGAGCCGCCGCCGCGGGTCGACTCGGCGGTCGTGCGCATGCGGCCCTTGCCGCCGGTGGTGGGGGTCGACGCCGGCCTGCTCGGCGAGCTGGTGCGGGTCGCGTTCTCGCAGCGCCGCAAGCTGCTGCGCCACACGCTCGGGCGCTGGCTCGAAGAACGCCAGTTCCCGGGTGAATTCAACGTTCAGCGTCGCGCTGAAGAAGTGCCGGTGAGCGAATACCTGGCCCTGGCGGCAGCGGTTTCACCGAAGTAGAGCGCGCGTCACCCCGGGCGCGGCCCGGAGTGACGCGATCACAAGCTCACGCGGCGTTGAGCCACATGGCTGTGTCGAACGCGCTGCTCATCAAGGGCATGTTCATGCCGAAGCTGCTGTTCGCGGCGCTCTTCGCGGCCGGCTTGGCCGGCTTGTCTGCAATGCTGGGGGCCACATCCGTCGCCCGCTCCCATGACCCTAGTTCTTGGGAGCGGGCTACTGAAAAGAATAGAAGCACCTGAAAGCGATTTTTCGCTCGGCCCAGTAATCGGCCGCATCGCGAAACACGTCGAGCAGCTGCTCGCGGGCTTCGCGGTCGAAGCGCGGGTTGTCGGGCAACTGCTCCAGCACCACCACGAAGCCGGGCTGCGAGCCCGACTTGTGGACCAGATCGGTCATGCAGTCGTAGAGTGCATCGAGGTTCTTCCCGAAGTGCGCAGGGAACATGAATGCCTGTGCAATGCCTTCGAGAACGTCCTGCTTGGACTGGGCCGCCGTCAAGTTCGCGTAGAGAAAATGCTGGCTGGCGCCTTGCGCCGCTTCCATCAGATCCTCCACGCGGAATGCGCGGATCGATTGAACAATGTTCGGACGGACTGTCTGCAAAAGCATGGTCGCGTTCCTCCTCAAGTCAAAAAACAAACCTCAAAAAACGAACCCGGTCCGGCGCTCACGGTGCGATCTGGCGAAAGCTCGCATAGTGGTCGCCGGTGTAAAAACAGGCCTTCGGCTGGGTCGGCTCGCGCCCTCCGCAGACGATTCGACGGGCGCCGCGGTCGCGCGACCCTGGCGTGCGGACCGTGTACTCGTGGTAGTAGCCGCGTGGCTGCGCTGGCAGTGCCCGTTCGCGATTGCCAAACACCGTGCCGTCCTTGCGGTACGGAAACGGCCCGCCGGCAAGAATCAGACGGTGGGTTTTCTGCGCTTCGGCGGGGAGATCGGCCAGAGCCACCGCACCGGTGGCCGTTGTCGCCTCAGGCGCCGGCTCCTTGGCCTGGACTGCACTTGCTGCCAGTACCGACCCCGCCAATGTGACAACCAGCCCCCACGTGCGCAGGGCTTGCCACCATGGTGGCCGAGCGGAGAAAAACACGGGAAATCCCTGAAATCAGAAGCCCCGATGTTACCGAATCGGCCACGAAAGCTCAAGCCTCTGCCTAAAATTGGTGCAGTGACTGGGGGCAGTAAGTGAGCGAACGCTGTCCTGAATATCGCCTGAAAATATGGCGACCAGCGCGTCTAGTGGCGATTCACAAGCACCGTTTTGGCTCGCGGCGGCACGCTGCAAGCCCTTCGGGTTTTCCCGGGCATTGTGACCGGGGTGTGAAAACACCGGGCCGGCAGGTGCCACCGGGCGCGGCGCCCGTTGCCGTGGGCCCGGTGGCCTTCAGCGCGCGGCGTTGGCGTCGGCGACGGTCAGCGCGGTCATGTTGATGATGCGCCGCACCGTGGCCGAAGGCGTCAGGATGTGCACCGGCTTGGCCGCACCGAGCAGCACCGGGCCGATCGCGATACCGCCGCCGGCGGCGGTCTTCAGCAGGTTGTAGCTGATGTTGGCCGCGTCGATGTTCGGCAGTACCAGCAAGTTGGCCTCGCCGGTGAGCGGGCTGCCGGGCATGATTTCCTTGCGGACGGCGGCGTCGAGCGCGGTGTCGCCGTGCATCTCGCCGTCGACTTCGAGCCACGGCGCCTGTTGCTGCAGCAAGGCGAGCGCGTCGCGCATCTTCAATGCCGAAGGCTGGTTGCTCGAACCGTAGTTGCTGTGCGACAGCAGTGCCGCCTTCGGCTGCAGGCCGAAGCGCATCATTTCTTCGGCCGCCATGATCGTGATCTCGGCCAGCTGCTGCGCCGTCGGGTCGTAGTTGACGTGCGTGTCGACCAGCATCACCTGGCGCCCGGGCAGGATCAGCCCGTTCATGCAGGCGTAGGTGTTGGCGCCTTCGCGCTTGCCGATCACCTGGTCGATGTAGTGCAGGTGGAGCGCCGTCGTGCCCCAGGTGCCGCACAACATGCCGTCGACTTCGCCCGAGCGCAGCAGCATCGCAGCGATCAGCGTCAGGCGCCGCCGCATCTCGATCTTCGCAAGCTGCGCGGTCACGCCCTTGCGCGCGGTGAGCTGGTGGTAGGTTTGCCAGTAATCGCGGAAGCGGTGGTCGTTTTCGGTGTTGACGAGGTCGTAGTCGGTTCCGGCCGTCAGGCGCAGGCCGAACTTCTCGATGCGCTGCGCGATCACCTCGGGCCGCCCGATCAGCGTCGGTCGAGCCAGGCCTTCGTCCACGATCACCTGCGCTGCGCGCAGCACCCGCTCTTCTTCGCCTTCGGCGTAGGCGACGCGCTTGTTGACCGCGCGCTTGGCCATGTTGAAGATCGGCTTCATCGTCGTGCCCGAGGCGTAGACGAAGGTCTGCAGCTTCTCGCGGTACGCGTCCATATCGGTGATCGGCCGCGCGGCCACGCCGGAATCGGCCGCCGCTTTCGCCACCGCCGGCGCAATGCGCATCATCAGTCGCGGGTCGAACGGTTTCGGGATCAGGTTCTCGGGCCCGAAGCTCATCGCCGCGCCGGCATAGGCCGCCGCCACCACCTCGTTCTGCTCGGCCTGCGCGAGTTCGGCGATCGCGTGCACCGCAGCGATCTCCATCTCGATCGTGATCGTGGTCGCGCCCGAATCGAGCGCGCCGCGGAAGATGTACGGGAAGCAGAGAACGTTATTGACCTGGTTCGGGTAGTCGCTGCGGCCGGTCGCGATGATCGCATCGCTGCGCACTTCCTTCACTTCTTCGGGCAGGATTTCCGGCGTCGGGTTGGCGAGCGCGAAGATGATCGGGTTGGCGCCCATCTTCGCGACCATCTCCTTCTTCAGCACGCCGCCGGCCGACAGGCCGAGGAACACGTCGGCACCCTCCATCACCTGCGCGAGCGTGCGCAGTTCGGTCTTCTGCGCGAACTCGATCTTGTCGGCGTCCATCAGCTCGGTGCGGCCCTCGTAGACCACGCCGGCGAGGTCGGTGACCCAGATGTTCTCGCGCGGCAGGCCGAGCTTGACGAGCAGGCCCAGGCAGGCGAGTGCTGCGGCACCGGCGCCCGAAGTCACGAGCTTGACCTCCTTGATGTTCTTGCCACCGACCTTCAGCCCGTTCAGGAAGGCCGCGCCGACCACGATCGCGGTGCCGTGCTGGTCGTCGTGGAAGACCGGGATCTTCATGCGTGCGCGCAATGCGCGTTCCACGTAAAAACAATCCGGCGCCTTGATGTCTTCGAGGTTGATGCCACCGAAGGTCGGCTCGAGCGCGGCGATCACGTCGATCAGCTTGTCGAGGTTCTTCTCGTCGACCTCGATGTCGTAGACGTCGATGCCGGCGAACTTCTTGAACAGGACCGCCTTGCCTTCCATCACCGGCTTGGCCGCCAGCGGGCCGATGTCGCCCAGGCCGAGCACGGCCGTGCCGTTGGTGATCACGGCGACGAGGTTGCCTCGCGAGGTGTACTTGAACGCGTTCGCCGGGTCGGCCACGATCTCTTCGCAGGCCGAGGCCACGCCGGGCGAGTAGGCCAGCGCCAGGTCGCGCTGATTGACCATCTGCTTGGTCGCGTGGATGGCGACCTTGCCCGGCGTCGGGAACTCGTGGTACTCGAGCGCTGCGCGGCGCAACTCGGCGGCCTTCTGTTCAGAGTTGTTCATGGTGGGCTGTCTCGGTCGTTGTGAGGTCGTCGCGCGGGTGGCGTCAAGCATTTGCGCCGGGCGTTCGAGCCGGCATTGTAGGAGCGGCCCGCGGCAAAACGGCGCGGCTGCAGCGCGCGCAGTCTGGGGCCTGGCCGTGGCCTGCGCCATGCGCAAAACTGCGTAGCGGCAGAGCGCCGTCGTCCGCAATACTCCGCGTTGCCTCCTGGCCCCGAGTTCCCCCGCGCCCGCATGACCGATCAGCCGCCTTCTCCCACCCGCCTGCCGCGCGCCTGGCCGATGCGCCGGCTCGCGCTTTGGGGTGCGCTGGTCGCGCTGCTGATCGTGGCGCAGTCGCTGCTGGTGTGGCTGACGATCAGCTACGAACGCAACCGCGCGCAGGAGCAGGTCGACCAGGCCGCCGCCGCCGCCGCCGCCGACGTGCGGCAGGCACTGCTGCGCCACCAGCAAAGCCTGCAGGCGCTGTTGTGGAACGACCCGGCGCCCGCGGTCTGGCACGCCGAGGCGACCACGCTGCTGCGCGCACGCCGCGAGCTGCTGCGCGTCGAACGCCGCGACACGCAGATGCGCGTCACCGACGCAGCCGACTCGCCGTTGCAGGTGCCGCTGTTCGCGCACTTCCGGCGTGCCGATCTCGACTTCGACCTGCAGGTCGCCTGCAACGCGGCCCAGCGTTTCACCACGCCGCTGTTCTCGCGCAGTTATTTCGTGCCGCGTGCCGACGGTCTGGGCGCCGAGGTGATCGACCTGTGCATTCCGCTGCTGAGCTCGGGCCGGCCCGACGGCTTTGTCAGCGCCACGATCGCGCTGGCGCAACTGCTCGACGAAGCGGTGGCGCCCGACATCACGCGCACCAACGAGATCTCGTTCGTCGAAGCCGACGGCACCCGCGTGGCCCGCGCCGGGCGCCAGCGCGGCGCTGGTGTCTACCTGGCCGAGCGGCTCGTCGACCTGCCGGGCCAGTCGCTGCAATTGCGGCTCGACAGCCAGAGCGGCGGGCCGCAACTCATACCCAACCTCGCGGTCGCGCTCGTGCTCGGGCTGTCGCTGGCGCTTGCGGCCGTCGTGGTGCTGCTCGCCCGCGACGTGCGGTTGCGCGCCGGCACCGAGGCCGCGCTGGCCGAAGCGCTGGCCTTTCGCAAGGCGATGGAAGACTCGCTCGCCACCGGCCTGCGCGCGCGTGACCTGAGCGGGCGCATCACCTACGTCAACCCGGCGTTCTGCCAGATGGTGGGCTTTTCCGCGGCCGAACTGCAGAGCAGCGAATCCCCGCCCTACTGGCCGCCAGAGCTGGCCGCGCAGTACGCCAGCCGGCAGAAGATCCGCCTCGGCCGCAAGGCGGCCGAACAAACGCCGCAGGAGTCGCGCGAAGGTTTCGAGACCACCTTCGTCAAGCGCAACGGCGAGCGCATCTCGGTCTTGATCTTCGAAGCGCCGCTGGTCGACGGCAGCGGCCGCCACACCGGCTGGATGAGCGCGGCGCTCGACATCAGCGCGCAGCGCCGCGTCGAAGAACTGTCGCGCCAGCAGCAGGAGCGCCTGCAGGCCACGGCGCGCCTGGCCACCGTCGGCGAGATGGCCTCGCTGCTCAGCCACGAACTGAACCAGCCGCTCGCGGCCATCGCCAGTTATGCGGCCGGCTCGATGAACCTGCTCGACGCCCACAACGAGCGCCTCGATCCCGAAACCTTGCCGCTGCTGCGCCAGGCCGCGCAGCGCATCGCCGAGCAGGCCGAGCGCGCCGGGCGCGTGATCAAGAGCGTGCACGACTTCGTGCGCCGCCGCGAACAGCCGCGCGAAGCCTGGCGTGTCGACGTATTGATCGACGCGGTGCTGCCGCTGGCCCGGCTGCAGGCGCGCAAGAGTGGCACGCGCATCGAGGTCGACCTGCCGGCGCAGCCGCTGCGGGTGGTGTGCGACCGCACGATGATCGAGCAGGTGCTGCTCAACCTCACGCGCAACGGCATTCAGGCGATGGAAGAGGGCACCTCGCCGGCCGACCGCGTGCTGGGCCTGCGGGTGCGGCAGAGCCACGCGCGCTGGGTCGAATTCAGCGTCGTCGACCGCGGCCCCGGCGTCGCGCCCGAGGTCGCGCGGCGCTTGTTCACCCCCTTCTTCACGACGCGCAGCGAAGGCATGGGCCTGGGCTTGAGCCTGTGCCGCACCGTGATCGAACAGCACGGCGGCGTGCTCGACTTCCAGAACCTCGAATCGGCCGAGTCTGCACGCGGCGTGGGCACCGAATTCCGGTTCACACTGCCGGCCGAAACAACCGACATCGCCCGCCGCACACGGCCCGTTGCCAGCGAGTCCATCCCGTCATGATCCAGCCTCTTCCGCCCAGCCTCGGCCGACCGATGGTCTACCTCGTCGACGACGAAGACGTGGTGCGCGACGCGCTGGCCTGGCTGCTGCGTTCGCGCCGCCTGCTGTCGGAGTCGTTCGCCAGCGCCGAAGCCTTCGAGGCTTTTCTCGACACACTGCCGGCCGCCGCGCAAGCTGCGTGGCCGGGCGCGCCGAGCTGCCTGCTGCTCGACGTGCGCATGCCCGGCATGAGCGGCCTGGCGCTGTTCGACCGCCTGAACGAACGCGGCGTGCTGGCCGCGCTGCCGGTGATCTTCCTGACCGGCCACGGCGACGTGCCGACCGCGGTGGGCGCGGTCAAGCGCGGCGCGTTCGATTTCGTCGAAAAGCCGTTCTCCGACAACGCGCTGGTCGACCGCATCGAGCAGGCGCTGTCGAAGAGCGAGGCGGCGATCCGCCAGCGCCTCGAACGCGCGTCCCGGGCGCAGCGCCTGAGCGAGCTCACCGAGCGCGAGCGCGACGTGACACGGCTCGTCATCGAAGGCCGGCCCAACAAGCTGATCGCCGACGCGCTCGATATCAGCGTGCGCACCGTCGAAGTCCACCGCGCGCGGGTGTTCGAGAAGATGGACGTGAAGTCGGCGGTCGAACTGGCCAACCTGCTGCGCGACCTCGAGCTGCGCTGAAGCAGGTCGGCCCGCGGGCGACAATGCGTGCATGGCCCTCGGCGAATTCGACCTCATCGCGAAGTACTTCACCCGCAGCGTGAAGCGCGCGGCGCTCGGCGTGGGCGACGACTGCGCGCTCTTCGCCACGTCACCGGGCACCCAGCTCGCGGTGTCGAGCGACATGCTGGTCGAAGGCCGCCACTTCCTGCCCACGGTCGCGCCGCAGCGCCTGGGCCACAAGGCGCTCGCGGTCAACCTGAGCGACCTGGCGGCCTGCGGCGCCAAGCCGGTCGCGTTCACGCTGGCGCTGGCGCTGCCGCGTGTCGACGAAATTTTTCTCGCCGGCTTCGCCGAGGGCCTGCTCGCACTGGCCGATCTGCACGAGTGCGAGCTGATCGGTGGTGACACCACACAAGGCCCGCTCAACCTCTGCATCACCGTGTTCGGCGAGGTGGCCACCGGCCAGGCCTTGCTGCGCTCGGGCGCACGCGCCGGTGACGACCTGTACGCCAGCGGCACGCTCGGCGACGCACGCGCGGCGCTCGAAGTGTTTCGCGGCACGCTGGCTTTGCCCGGGCCGGCCTTCGACAGCGTGCGCCTCGCGATGGAAACACCGCAGCCGCGCTTGGCGCTCGGCATGGCGCTGCGTGGCATCGCAACGAGTGCGATCGATGTCTCCGACGGCCTGCTCGGCGATCTTGCGCACATCCTGCGCCGCTCGAACGTGGGCGCCACGGTCGACACCGATGCGCTGCCACGCAGCGCAGTGCTGGCCACACTGCCGGCCTCGCAGCAGCAGGAGTTCACGCTCGCCGGCGGCGACGACTACGAGCTGGTGTTCAGCGCGCCGCAAGAACGCGCCGAGCAGGTGAAGGCCGCCGCGCGGCAGGCGAATGTGCCCGTCACGCGCATCGGCCGCATCGACAGCCAAGCCGGGTTGCGGCTGGTCGACCGTGATGGGCGCGCCGTCGACAGACACTTCGCCTCGTTCGACCATTTCAAGGCATGAACACGACGCCCCCCGCGCTGAACCCTCCGGTCGCCACGGCGCCGCGCAAACCGAGCTGGCGCTTCATGCTGGCGCACCCGGCGCATGCGATCGCGCTCGGTTTCGGCAGCGGCTTGTCGCCGGTGGCGCCGGGCACCGTGGGCACGCTCTGGGCCTGGGTCGCGTTCGCCGTGTTGCAGCCGCGCCTGAGCCCGCTGCAATGGGCGCTGCTGCTCGGCGCGAGCGCGCTGGTCGGCTGGTGGGCCTGCACGCTCACGGCGCGCCACATGGCGGTGACCGACCCGGGCGCGATCGTGTGGGACGAGATTCTCGCGTTCTGGCTCGTGCTCTGGCTCGTCACGCCGGCGGGCTGGTGGGCGCAGCTCTGGGCCTTCGTGCTGTTCCGCTTCTTCGATGCCGCCAAGCCCGGCCCGGTGGCCTGGGCCGACGCCTTGTTCAAGGGCCGGCGCGGCCAGCCGGTGGGCTGGGCGCAAGGCTTCGGCATCCTGTTCGACGACCTGATCGCGGCGCTGTGCACGCTGCTCGTCATCGCGTTGTGGAGGTTCATGTGAAGCAGTTCGAAGCCGCGGTGCTCGCGCTCGCCGCCGCCCTGCGCGCGCAGGGTTTGAAGATCGCCACCGCCGAGTCGTGCACCGGCGGGCTGATCGCGGCAGCGTGCACCGCGGTGGCCGGGTCGAGCGACTGGTTCGAGCGCGGCTTCGTCACCTACTCGAACGAGGCGAAGACCGAGTCGCTGGGCGTCGATGCGGCGCTGATCGCGGCCGTCGGTGCCGTCAGCGAAGAAGTGGCGCGGGCGATGGCCGAAGGCGCGCTGCTGCATTCGCGCGCGCAGCTCGCGGTGGCCGTGACCGGCATCGCCGGGCCGGGCGGGGCCACGAAGGGCAAACCCGTCGGCACGGTCTGGCTGGCGCTCGCGCGGCAAGGGGGTGCAGTACAGAGCGAGCTGTTGACGCTCGGTGGCGACCGCGCCGCCGTGCGCGAGCAGACGGTGCAGCACGCGCTGAATTGTTTGCTCGGCGCCGCAACGTCGTGAGGGCCGCATGGCCATCCTGATCGCCGCCGATTTCAGCGCCGAAGAGTGGGCCGCCTGGTGGCCTGCGCTCACGGCCGCGCTGCCCGGTGAACAGCTGCTGCGCATGGCCCCCGCCGCGCAGCGCGACGACATCGACATCGCCCTCGTCGCCAACCCGTCGGCCGGTGCGCTGCAAGGCCTGCCGCGGCTGCGCTTCATCCAGTCGCTGTGGGCCGGCGTCGACCGCTTGCTGCTCGACGCGAGCGTGCCGGTCGCGGTGCCGCTGGCGCGCATGGTCGACCCGTCCATGAACACCGCGATGGCGCAGACCGCGCTGTGGGCCGTGCTCGGCCTGCACCGCGACAGCTTCCGCTATGCCGCACAGCAGCGCGCCGCGCAATGGCGACAGCACGCCCAACGGCGCGCCGACGAGGTGAAGGTGGCGGTGCTCGGCCTCGGCCAGATGGGCCGCACGGCGGCACAGACGCTCGCGCAGCAAGGCTATGACGTGTCGGGCTGGAGCGCGAACCCGTGCGAGGTGTCAGGCATCACCACCTCGCACGGCGACGCCGCGTTGCCGGCGGTGCTGGCCAGCGCGCACGTCGTCGTCAACCTGCTGCCGCTCACGCCGGCCACAAGCGGCTTGTTCCATGCTGCCACGCTGGCGCAGATGCGGCCCGGCGCCAGCCTCGTGAACCTGGCGCGCGGCGCGCACGTGGTCGATGCCGACCTGATGGCCGCGCTCGACAGCGGCCACCTGCAACACGCCGTGCTCGACGTCTTCAGCACCGAACCGCTGCCCGCCGACCACCCGTTCTGGCACCACGCCCGGGTGACGGTCTTGCCGCACGTGGCGGCCCAGACCGACCCGCGCAGTGCGGCGCTGATCGCGGCCGACAACGTGCGAGCCTTTCGGGCCGGGCGCACGCCGTCGAACCTGGTCGACCGCACCCGCGGTTACTGAATGGCGCTGAAGCGGCGCCCGGGCACGGGCACGGGCACAATTTGCGCTCGTCTGGAGGACGCGTCATGAACAACAACTTGCTCCCGCGTTGCCGTGCCGTGGCGGCGCTGGTTGTCGCCAGCCTGTTGAATGCGTGCGGCGGTGGCGGCGAGTTCTCGCTCGGCGAGTACGGCTCGGCCAGCCTGTCGGGCACGGCCGCGACCGGCCGGCCGATCGCCGGCGCGACCGTCACGCTGAAAGACGTGGCCGGCCGCAGTGCCACGCAGACCACGCGCAGCGACGGCAGCTACAGCTTCGACGACGTGTCGGGCTTCACCTGGCCGGTGGTGGCGCGGGTCGAAGGCGGCAGCCTGGCCTGCGGCACACAAGCCGGCTGCAGGCCCGAGGCCAACACGCAGCGCTACGTGGGCGTGTCGCTCGGCGCGCGCGCCACGCGCAACACGCTGAACCTCACGCCGATGTCGCACGCCGTCGTCAGCTCGGCCGCCCGGTTCGACGCCAACGGCCTGTTCGATCTGCCGCTCGGCCTGTTGCTCATCAACCCGCTCGACCTGATCGACGCGAGCCTGAACGTGCTCGACTGGCTGACGCGGCTCGACCCCACCGCGCTGCTGCCGCGCAACATCGACTTCGTGAACGGGCCCTTCATCGCCACGCCGGCCGATGCACAAGACGCTGCGCTCGACCTGCTGCAGTTCGTGTTCACGACCTTGCTGATCGACTCGCCCGACTTCGTGCTGCTCGTGCTCACCAGCCCCACCGGCGGCGCCACGCCGGCCGCGCCGCTGTATTGCGACGTGGCGGGCCACTACCAGGGCAGCTATTCGGGCATTAGCCAGGGCAGCTGGTCGGCGACGATCGACGCCTACACCGGCCTGGTCGCGGGCACGGCAAGCAACCCGGCCGGCGGCGCCGAGGTACCCGGCTTGGGCGCGGTGGTGCGCCTCGGCCTGGGCACGCAGAGGGTGTCGGCGGCGCTGGGCTTCGCCGGCGTGGCGCAGTTCGCCGGCGGCATCGACGCGGGCCGGGTGTTCACCGGCGTGTGGAGCAGCGCGACCGAACTGGGCGGCAGTTTCACGGGCCAGCGCAACGGCACGGCAACTGCTTGTCGCTGAAACCGGGGCGGGCTGACCACACTTACACTGAAGAGCCGACCGCCCGACCCGGTCGGCCTTCCGAGGAAAACCCATGTTCGTCGACCCCAAAACCTTTCTGCTGATCCACGTGGTTCTGAGTCTGGTCGGCATGTTCGCCGGCCTCGTGGCGGTCGGCGGAATGATGGCCGGCGTTCGCTTCGGCCGCTGGATCGGCCTGTTCCTGGCGACCACGGTGCTGACCAGCGCCACCGGCTTCGGCTTCCCTTCTGTCAAGCTGCTGCCCTCGCACATCGTCGGCGCGCTGTCGCTGCTGGTGCTGCTCGGCGCCATCGTGGCGATCTACGGCAAGCGGCTCGAAGGCGGCTGGCGCCGGATCTTCGTCGTGCTCAGTGTGCTGGCGCTCTACCTGAACGTGTTCGTTCTGCTGGCGCAGTTGTTCCAGAAGATTCCGGCGATGGCCTTGCTCGGGCCCACCCCGCCGACGCCGCCCTTCGTGGCCACGCAGCTCATCGTGCTCGGGATGTTCGTCGTGCTCGGGTGGGCTTCGCTGAAGGGATTTCGCAACCTGTCTGCGCGTGGCGCTTGAGCCGCGCGTGAACAGCCACGGCGCATGAGCCGGCCCGATCAAGCGCCGGCGGTGCCGGCCGGGCAGCTGAAACGTGTCGTGATGATGACGATTCTGGGCTTGAGCTGGCTCGGCTCGAACGCTGCCTGGGCGCTGATGGAAGCGCGCGGCCTGTCGTCGCCGGTGCTGCGTGTGGTGTTCGGCCTGAACATGGCGTTTCACCCCACGGCGTTCGTCATCGTGTGGAAGCGCCTGCTCCCGGCGCAGGTGGTCGACATGGCCTGCCTGCTGTTCGCGGCCGGCCTGTGCGCCGCCTGCATGGCCTTGCGCCTGTACTCGCCCGCCTGGGGCGCGAGCATCGACCTGCAGCCGCTGTACCTGTGGATCCCGGTCATCTACGTCTTCGTGTTCACCGTGGCGGGCCACCGCTCGAGCCTGCGCATCTCGCTCGCGATCCTGGCGCTGTTCGTGTCGATCAGCCTGCCTTACCTGGCGCAGGGTGCGCACCAGCCCTTCGGCAACTTCACCATTCAGCTGCACGTGGTGTCGGCCGTGCTGATCGCGGCGCTGTACTTCTTTTCCAGCTACCAGCAGCGTTTCCAGATCGCCCAGCTCACGGCCGACGATCTTGCGCGTCTGGCCAACACCGACGAGCTGACCCAACTGGCCAACCGGCGCCGCGTGGCCGAAGCGATCGAAGCGGAGCTGCAGCGGTTCACACGCTACGGCCACGTGTTCTCGATCGTGCTGGTCGACGTGGACCACTTCAAGGCTGTCAACGACCGGTTCGGCCACAGCGCCGGTGACCAGACGCTCGTGGCGCTGGCCGCCAGAATCGTCGGCGTGCTGCGTGACGTCGACACGCTGGGCCGCTGGGGTGGTGAAGAGTTCGTCGTGATCCTGCCGGAAACCCCGTTCGAGGAAACGCTGCACAAGGCCGCGGCCTTGTGTGGCCACGTGGCCGCCGCGCCGCTGGTCGGCGAACACGCCGTCACGATCAGCGCCGGGGTCACGAGCGTCAGCGCAGGTGACACCGCCGACAGCCTGCTGCAACGCGCCGACTCGGCCCTGTATGCCGCCAAGCGCTCAGGCTTCAGGCCGTCAACACGAAGCGCACCGGCTCGCGCGCCGTGGGCTTCGCCGCCGTGCATTCCACCAGCATCAACACCAGCCGCTTCAAGCCTTCCCAAGGTTCGAGCGGCCAGTCGGGGTGCTTCAGGCCTTTGACCAGGCCGTCGCAGACCTGCGCGGCGTCGAGCAGATGCGCCACGGCCGAGTCGCTGAGCATCGGCACCACACGCTCGAACAAACGTTCCTTCGCGCCCCATACCCGCGCTTCGCGCAACGCCATCGGCAGCGGCTTGCCAGCGCCGATCGCATCACGCACGCGCTTCAGCGCGCGGATGTCCTCGGTCAATGTCCAGTGCACGAGCACGGCCGCTTCGCCCTCGGCCTGCAGGCCTTCGAGCATCCGCAGTGCGCGCGCCAGCTGCCCCGCGAGCACGGCTTCGCCGAGCTTGAAAACGTCGTAGCGCGCCACGTTGAGCACCGCCGCTTCGATCTGATCGAAGCTCAGTTCGCCCTGCGGGTAGAGCAGGCCGAGTTTCTGGATTTCCTGGTGAGCGGCGAGCAGGTTGCCTTCGACGCGGTCGGAAAAGAATGTCAGCGTGCGCTGGCCTTCTTCGCCGGCATGCACACGCTGCTTCTGTGCCGACAGGCGCTGCGCGATCCACACCGGCAGCGCCTTGCGCTCGATCGGGTCGACACGCACCGTCACGCCGGACGCGTCGAGCGCGGTGAACCACGCGCTGTTCTGCTGGGTGCGGTCGAGACGCGGCAACTGCACCAGCGTGACCACGTCGTCGCTCAGCGTCTCGCAATAGCGCTGCAAGGCCTCGGAACCGTCCTTGCCGGGTTTGCCGGAAGGAATGCGGATCTCGATCAGCTGCCGGTCGGAGAACAGGCTCATCGCCATCGACGCGCCGAGCAAACCGCTCCAGTCGAAGTGCTGGCCGGCGACGGTGTGAACCTGGCGCTCGCTGCAGCCGCCGGCGCGCGCGGCTGCACGGATCAGGTCGCCGGCTTCCTGCGCCAGCAGCGGCTCGTCGCCCCACACGGTGTAGAGCGGGCGCAAGCCCTTCTGCAGTTGTGCGGCGAGTTGCTCGGGGCGGACCTGCACGTGTGTTGGTTCCTTAGAAAGTCTGCACCGAAGCGAGCCGGCGCAGCACCTGCGAAACGATGTCGCCCTGCATGATGCGGTAGAGCGTGGCCTCTTCTTGCGCCTTGCCCAGCGCCGCGCTTTCGGTGTAGCTCATGTCGCGGCTGAGCAGGATCTCGGTCGCCGGAATCAGCTCTTTTCCCGCCACGCTGCGCAGCGTGAACTTGAAGCGCGCGCGCAGCTGGAATTCAGTGACCTGCCCGGCCGAGCTGCTGGCGACCACGCTCTTCTCGGTGGCGTCGTTCAGCGATTCGAGGATCACCTGCGCCTGGTCGAGCCCGACCACCACGCGCGTGGTGGTGCTGGTGTTGATCGTCAGCCGCAGCTCTTCGCCGAGCGTGGAACGCGGCTTGAAGCCGGTGAGCTGCACGGTCTGGAAGCGCAGCTCGGGCGCGCGCCGCAGTTCGAAGCCGCAGCCCGCGAGCAAGGCTGCGCTGGCGGCGAGCAGGTTGCGGCGGGTTGTCATTCAGCAGGTCGACTCAGACCACGACGTTGACGAGCCGGCCCGGCACCACGATCACCTTCTTCGGGCGCTTGCCCTCGGCGAACTTGATGAAGTCGGGGCTCTTCAGCGCGGCCGCTTCGATCGTGTGCTTGCCGGCATCGGCGGCCACGCGAATCGACCCGCGCAGCTTGCCGTTGACCTGCAGCATCAGCTCGATCTCGCTTTTCACCAGCGCCGCCTCGTCGACCTGCGGCCACGGCGTGTCGAGCAGTTCACCGTGCGCCGCTGCGTAACCGAGTTCGCGCCACAGCACCCAGGTGGTGTGCGGGCAGGCCGGGTACAACACGCGCAGCAGGATGCCGTAGCCCTCGCGCACGGCGGCAGGCGCGTCGCCCTTGAACCCTTCGAGCGCGTTCAGCAATTTCATCGCACCGGAGATCACGGTGTTGTATTGCATGCGCTCGTAGTCGTAGCTGATCTGGCGCAGCACGGTGTGCACTTCGAAGCGCAGCGCGCTCACGGCATCACAAGGCGTGTCGGGGTTGGCCGGGCCGGTGCCGCGCCGGTCGCCGCGTTTCACGCCGAAGTTCCAGAGCCGCTTCAGGAAGCGGCTCGCGCCTTCCACGCCGGCGTCGTTCCATTCCAGCGTCTGCTCGGGCGGCGACGCGAACATCACGAACAGGCGTGCGGTGTCGGCACCGTAGCGCGCGATCAGCTCCTGCGGATCGACGCCGTTGTTCTTCGACTTGGACATGGTCGTCCAGCCTTCGTAGTGCACCGCGGCACCGTCGCTCTTCGCGGTGGCCGAGACCACGTGGGCGTGTTCGTCGCGCACGATGTCGAGGTCGCTGGCCCATTGATAGTCGCGCCCGCCCTCGGCGCCCACGCGCACGAAGGCTTCGTTGAGCACCATACCCTGTGTCAGCAGCTTGGTGAACGGCTCGTCCACCTCGACCAGCTTCAGGTCGCGCATCACCTTGGTCCAGAAGCGCGCGTACAGCAGGTGCAGGATCGCGTGTTCGATGCCACCGATGTACTGGTCCATCGGCATCCAGTACTTCGCCCCGTCACCGACCATCGCGTCGGTGTTTTTCGGGTCGCAGTAGCGCATGAAGTACCACGAGCTGTCGACGAAGGTGTCCATCGTGTCGGTCTCGCGCCGCGCCGGCTGGCCGCAGGTCGGGCAGGCCACGTTCAGGAACGCCGCGTGTTTGTTCAGCGGGTTGCCGGAGCCGTCGGGGATCAGGTCTTCGGGCAGTACGACCGGCAGGTCCTGCTCGGGCACCGGCACCACGCCGCACTTCGGGCAGTGGATGATCGGGATCGGCGTGCCCCAGTAGCGCTGGCGGCTCACGCCCCAGTCGCGCAGGCGCCAGGTGGTCTTCTTGCCGCCCAGGCCGCGCAGTTCGAGCGCCTTGGCCACGGCGTCGGTCGCCAGCTTGAAGGTGAGGCCGCTGTAGACGTCGGAATTGATGGTCACCGCACGTTCGCCGCCCAGGTCCTTCAGGCCGTACCACTCCTGCCAGTGGTCGTAGGTGAAGTGCGGTGCGCCGTCGACGTGGATGACCTGCAGAACGTCGATCCCGTACTTCTTCGCGAACGCGAAGTCGCGCTCGTCGTGGCCGGGCACGCCCATCACGGCGCCGTCGCCGTAGCTCATCAGCACGTAGTTGCCGACCCAGACCGCGATCTTCTCGTGCGTCAAAGGGTGGTCGACGAACAGGCCGGTCGGCACGCCCTTCTTCTCTTGCGTGGCGAGCTCGGCTTCGGTCGTTCCGCCGGACTTGCACTCTTCGATGAAGGAGGCGACCTTCGGGTCGAGGGCCGCCGCGTGCAGGGCCAGCGGGTGCTCGGGTGCCACGGCGCAGAAGGTCACGCCCATGATGGTGTCGGCGCGGGTCGTGAAGACCCACAGCTTGCCGTCGCCGATGGGTACGCCATCGGCACCGTTGATCGTGTGCGGGAAGGCGAAGCGCACACCTTCGCTCTTGCCGATCCAGTTCTCCTGCATCAGCTTCACACGCTCGGGCCAGCCGGGCAGGTGGTGCTGCACCTGGTCCATCAGTTCTTCGGCGTACTGCGTGATCTTCAGGTAGTAGCCGGGGATCTCGCGCTTTTCGACCGGCGCGCCGCTGCGCCAGCCGCGGCCGTCGATCACCTGTTCGTTGGCGAGCACGGTCTGGTCCACAGGGTCCCAGTTCACGACCTGCGTGCGGCGCTCGGCGATGCCGGCTTCCAGCATCTTCAGGAACAGCCACTGGTTCCACTTGTAGTAGGCCGGGTCGCAGGTGGCGACCTCGCGGCTCCAGTCGATGGCCAGGCCCATCGCCTGCATCTGCTGCTTCATGTAGGCGATGTTGTCGTAGGTCCACTTGGCGGGTGGCACCTTGTTCTTCATCGCCGCGTTTTCGGCCGGCAGGCCGAAGGCGTCCCAGCCCATCGGCATCAGCACGTTCATGCCCTTCATGCGTAGCTGGCGCGCGAGCATGTCGTTGATGGTGTAGTTGCGCACGTGGCCCATGTGCAGCTTGCCGCTGGGGTAGGGCAGCATCGAACAGGCGTAGTACTTCGGGCGCGACGTGTCTTCGGTGACGCGGTACACGTCGGCAGCGGCCCACGCGGCCTGCGCGCTGCGCTCGATCTCGTCGGGTTTGAAGTCGGGGTTCATCGGTCGATTATAGGAAGCGGGGGGCTGGGCCACCCCCATTGGAGCGCGTCCGCCGGGGCCGCCTCGTCGGGAGGATGGTGCTTCGGGCTCGCGCCCGACACCATGGCGTCACCCATCTCACCCGACAAGGACACGCCGATGAACACCCAGCGCCGAACGCTCCTGCTGACCCTGGCCGCCGCAGCGCTGCCCGCACCTTGCGCCTTGGCCCGCGCCGGCGAGCCGCTTCTGGCCAACGCCCTGGGTCCGCACATCGACCCGGCCTGTTACCTCGTCAGCGAGAAGTACGACGGCGTGCGCGCCCTGTGGGACGGGCAAACCTTGCGTTTCCGCAGCGGCCGCACGGTGCCGGCGCCAGCGTGGTTCACCGAGCGCCTGCCGCGCCAGCCGCTCGACGGCGAGCTGTGGCTGGGCCGGCGCCGCTTCGACGAGCTCTCGGGGCTGGTGCGCAAGAGCACGCCCGACGACGCGGGCTGGCGCGAGCTGCGTTACATGGTCTTCGAGCTGCCCGGCGCGGGCGGCACCTTTGCCGAGCGTGTGGTGCGCATCGCGGCGCTGGTGCAGGCCACCGGCTGGCCGCAACTTGTCGCGGCACCGCAGACACCGGTTGCCGACCGCGAAGCGCTGCAACAGCGCCTGGCCCGCACCGTGGCCGAAGGCGGCGAGGGCCTGATGCTGCACCTCGCCTCGGCGCCGTGCCGCAACGGCCGCAGCGACGTGCTGGTCAAGTTGAAGCCGCAGCAAGACGCCGAAGCCACGGTGGTGGCGCACCACCCCGGCCGCGGCAAGTACGCCGGCCTGCTCGGTGCGCTCGAAGTGCGCACGCCCGAAGGCCGCCACTTCCTGATCGGGGCCGGCCTGAGCGACGCCGAGCGCCGCACGCCACCGGCGCTCGGCAGCGAGGTCACGTACCGTTACCGCGACCTGACCAGCACCGGCCTGCCCCGCTTCGCCAGCTTCATGCGCGTGTATCAGCCAATGTGAGGCGGCTCACACGACGAAGGCTTCCAGCGGCAGCGGGTCGGGCAGGTCGACGGCCAGGTCGTCTTCGACGCCCGCGATCACGTCGACGACCTCGAACAGCGGTGCGCCGAAAAAGGGTTGCGCGTACAGCGCCTCGACTGCCGCCTCGTACTGCCATTCGTCGGCACCGTGGGCCAGCTCCCACACGACCACTTGCGTGCAGCGGCCGTGGAAGGCGCCGGCGTCGAACCAGCGCATGCGCAGGTCGGGAAAGCCGTTGAAGATCGTCATCAGCGCCGCGTCGAACACGGCACGGCGCGCGTCGTGGTCGAGCACGCGCCAGTTCGTCGTGGCCTTGAGCAGCATGAAGAAGGTGCGGGAGCGTTGCAGCATGTCGACGCCGTGTGTGCTTGACGGCCAGGGCCGCGGTGGCCACACTATGCGAGCTTTTACTCGCATTGCCTACTCGCATTCCGGTTGAACGGATCAACGCCCATGACCGCCCAGGTTTCCCCCCGAAAAGCGCCGCGCCAGTCGCGCTCGCAGGCCACCGTCAAGGCCATTCTCGATGCCACGGCTCGCATTCTGGTCGAGCGTGGGTTCGCCGCGGTCACGACCAATGCGGTAGCCGAGCGCGCCGGTGTCAGCGTGGGTTCGCTGTACCAGTACTTCCCGAACAAGGACGCGCTGGTCACGGCGCTGCACGCGCGCCACGGCGAGCAGATGACGGCGGTGATCCTGCGCGCGCTGGCCAAGGCGATGGACGCCACGCTCGACGAGGCGCTCGCCGGCCTGATCGAGGCCACGGTCGAAGCCCACCGCGTCGATTCGGCCCTGCACTGCGTGCTCGAACTGCAACTCGGCGCGATGGACAAGGCCTGGCCGGAGGAAGAATACGTGGGCGTGATGGAAGAGCGCATCGTCGCGCTGCTGGCACACCACCGCAGCGAGATCACCACGCCCGACCTGAAGCTCGCCGCCTTCATGCTGATGCACTCGGCGCACGCGCTGATTCACGCGGTGGTGCTCGAGCGGCCGAAAGGTGTGTCGCTGAAAGCGGCCACGCAGGAAATCGTGCGCCTGTTGAAGGGCTACCTCACGCAACCGGTGGCCGCATGACGATCGACGCAGGCGCCGAGACACTCGCCTGGGTCACCCGCGCCGTGGTCGGACTCAACCTGTGCCCGTTCGCCAAGGCGCCGCTGGTGAAAGGGCAGATCCGCTGCGTCGTCAGCGAAGTGGGTGACGCGCCGGCGCTGCTTGCCGTGCTGCGCGACGAACTGGAAACGCTGGCGGAAGCGGCGCCGGAGAAGATCGAAACCACGCTGATCGTTCACCCGCACGTGCTGGCCGACTTCGCCGAGTTCAACGACTTTCTCGACGAAGCCGATCAATTGCTCGACACGATGGACCTGACCGGCATCATCCAGGTCGCGAGTTTTCACCCGCGCTACCGGTTCGCGGGCACCGAGGACGACGACATGGGCAACGCCACCAACCGTTCACCCTACCCGACGCTGCACCTGTTGCGCGAAGAAAGTGTCGAGCGTGCGGTCGATGCCTTTCCCGAGGCCGACAAGATCTACGAAGCGAACATCCGCACGCTCGAAGCGCTCGGCCCCGAAGGCTGGGCCGAACTGCAGGCGCAGTGCCGGCGCGACGCCTTGCCTCCGGGCGAGACGCCCTGAGGCAAGGCCGCGCTCACTTTAGCGTCGACACCAGCTTGCGCATCTCGCTGATCGAGAAACCGCGCAACGTCTGCGTGCGCACGTTGCCGAGCGTGGCCATCTTCAGGTTCAGCGCCATCAAGGCGTCTTCAGCACCTTCGGTGACGAGCACGATGTCGTAGGCGCCGGTGGTCCAGTGCACGCTCTTGACCGTGACGCCCGCGCCTTCGGCCAACGCCTTGAAGGCTTCGAAGCGTTCCGGCGAATCCTTGATGGCGCGTGCGCCCTGGTCGGTGAAATTGCCGAGCGTGATGTAGGCAGGCATGACCGTTCTCCCCAAGTGTTGGAGTGGATGACATGACGGTCGCGAGGCCCGGCGGCGAGGCGGGGAAGGCCGTCATTGCCTCGTCTGCGCAAGCCTCGCCGGGTCGAGTTATAAACATAGAACGCGGCTCTGGAATAGCAAGCTCGGCCGGTACGATCGAGTCTGCACTCCGTTCAACTCCGACCGACCCGCCATGCTCGAATTCGCCGACATCCAGGCCGCTGCCCACCGCATTAGCGGCGTGGCGCACCGCACGCCCGTGCTCACCTCGCGCACGCTCGACGCGCTGCTCGGCTGCAGCGTCTTCATGAAGGCCGAGAACCTGCAGCGCATGGGCGCGTTCAAGTTCCGCGGCGGCTACAACTCGGTCAACGCACTGAGCGACGAACAACGGGCGCGCGGCGTCGTCGCGTTCTCCTCGGGCAACCACGCACAGGCCGTTGCGCTCGCGGCACAACTGCACGGCTGCCACGCGACGATCGTGATGCCGAACGACACCCCGAGCCTGAAGCTCGCGGCCACCCGCGGGTACGGCGCCGAAGTGATCCTCTACGACCGCTACAGGGAAGACCGCGCGGCCATTGCCACGGCGCTGGTGCAGGAGCGAAACGCCACGCTGATCCCGCCTTTCGACTACCTGCCGGTGATGGCCGGGCAGGGCACGGCCGCGTTGGAGCTGATCGAAGACACCGGCCCGCTCGACGCGCTGATCGTCTGCGCTGGCGGCGGTGGTTTTCTGTCGGGTTGTGCGGTCGCGGCCAAGCACCTGCTGCCGCAGATCGACGTTTTCGGGGCCGAGCCTTTGCGTGGCAACGACATGCAGCAGTCCTTGCGCGCCGGCAAGATCGTCGGCATCGAGGTGCCACGCACGATCTGCGACGGGCAGCAGACGCAGGGCGTCGGCAAACACCCGTTCGAGGTGATTCAGGCCTTGGTCAAGGACGTGTTCACCGCCACCGACCCGCAGGTGGTCGACGCGATGCGCTTCGTCTTCGAGCGCATGAAGCTGGTGCTGGAGCCGTCGGGCGCCTGTGCGCTGGCGGCGTTGATGAACCACCGCGAGCAGTTCAGGGGGCAGCGCGTGGGCGTCACGCTGTCGGGCGGCAACATCGGGCTCGACCGCTTCGTGGCGCTGGTGTCGGGTGCGGAAAAGGTCGACTGAGCCGTCAGCAGCCGATCACCTTGAACTCGACGCGGCGGTCGAGTGCGTCGGAAGCATCGTCGCGCCCCGAGCCGACCATGGTTTGCCGCGAGCCCATGCCGGCCGCGATGGTGCGCTTCGCCAGCGCGGGCACGTTCGCTTCGAGCTGCGACTTCACGTACTCGGCGCGCAGCAGCGACAAGCGTTCGTTGAGCGGCTCGGGCCCGGTGGCACTGGTGTGGCCGGTGACCTCCAGGCACGAGGTGCTGTTCGTCGCCCGTGAAGCGATCGCCTTGAGCCAGACCGGATACGGGCCAGTCAATCGGCTGGCGTTGTCGAACGCCGTGGAGCCGGGGCGGAACAGGAACTTCACCGCCAGGCGCTGGCGCTCCAGGCCATAGTCGACGATCTTGCCAAAAGCCGCTTCGGCCTTGTCGCGTCGGCCGAGTTTCCAGTTGGTGAGGTAGACGCCGTTGTAGACACGGAACTGGTCGCCCGCCGACGTGCGCTGGGCGATCGTGTAGAGATCGAGCGACTGCTGGTACTTGCCGGCGTCGTAGGCCTCGATCGCCTCGGCCACCAGAGCGGCCGCCGAGATGCGCTCGGTGTAGAGCGGGTTGATCGGATCGCCCGCTTTCGTGCCCTGGCAAGTGCGGATGTAGCCCAGTGTGGCCGGGTCTTCGGTCCAGGCTGGCGCGTCTCGGTACGACGGCGTGGGCGTGGCGTCTACCCCGTCGGGCCCGGAGAACGCCAGGCCCTTGCTGACGAGCTTGCCGCTCTTCAGGTCGGCCAGTGCGAAGCAGATGCGGTAGGCCTCGCGCGTGCCCGAGGTCTGGCGCTGCCCGTTCACGGGCGTGAAGGTGCCGATCAGCACCAGCGGGCTGCGCGCCACATTGGCCGCAGAGAACGGTTGCACGTCGTATTGCGGGTACTGCTCGCGCATCAGGGCGGCCAGGCGCACGCCCATCGAGCGTGTGGCGGCCGACTGCGCGTGGCTGAAGCCGTCGATCAGCGGGTCGATCACGACCGTGTAACGTGTTTGGGCCGCCGTTCCTTCGGGTGGCAGCTTGGCGTTCTTCAGCAGCGCCGTGGCTGCGCTGAGCACGGCCTCGTCGTAGGGCAGGATCGGCGGAGGGGGCGATGGTGGCGGTGCCGGCGTGGCAACGACAGCCACCGGTGCGGGCGAGGGCGCCAGCGCGGGCGGCGGTACGGGCGCCGGGGCGGCGGGTGCTGGCGGTGGAGTTCGTGGTGTGCTGCAAGCACCGACGAGCGCGGTGATCGCGATGAGGGCCAATCGGGCGGTGTTCATTTGCTGCACTCCTGACGAAAGAGGATCTGCGACGGGCCGGATAGCGTTTCGCCCAGCGCGAGCCGCTCGCGCAGCGCGACGCACCGGGCGATGATGGACGACGCCGCGAGCGCTGGCCTGGGCGCGGCCGGTGCGGCGGAGCCTGGCGCGCGGTGTGTCGTTTCGGGTTTCGATGGGGATTGCGCCGCGGCACCGGGCTGGCCGATCAGGCGTTCGATGTCTTCGACGAGCCGCTGCAGGCCGGGAAACTGCGGCGAGCCGTCCCAGTCGACGAGGTCGGCGGCCTGGATCTCGCGGAACCCGGCCGGCGGGCGCACGTTTTCGAGCAGGACCGGCACCAGCCGCCCGAGTTGCCGCCCTTCTGCCGCTTCTTCGCACACCCATTCGCTCGCCACCGAGTGCTGCGACCACAGCACGACCATGCAGCGCATCTGTTGCAGCTCGCGCTCGAGCACGTTGCGCCAGCTCAGGCCGGCGGGAATGCGGCGGTCCCACCACACCGCATCGCGGTCTTTCTCGGTGTAGCTCAGAAAGATGTCGGCCATGGCTCGCCTCGGCGGCAGCGGGCCTGCATCATGCGCCGCCGCAGGGCGGGCTGTCGAGACGGTGTGTGACTTCAGACGAGGGAGCGCGAAACGCCTCAGCCCTCGAAGCCTTCGAGCACGTTGACCGTGTTGACCCCGACCTCGGCGACCGCGTAACCGCCTTCGAAAACGAACACCGTGGGCAGCTTCGCACCGGCGATGTCACGGCCCACCTGCAGGTAGTCGGCGCTCTTCAGCGTGAAGCCCGAGATCGGGTCGCCCTCGAAGGTGTCGACACCGAGCGAGACCACGAGTGCCTGCGCGCCGAACTGGCGGATGTGCGCCAGGCCTGTGTGCAGCGCCTCGCGCCAGCGTGCGAAACCAGTGCCGCGTGGCAGCGGCAGGTTATGGTTGAAGCCGAGGCCGGCGCCGGAACCGCGCTCGTCGGCGTGGCCGAGGAAAAACGGGTACTCGGTGCGCGGGTCGCCGTGGATCGACACGGTGAGCACATCGGCGCGCTCGTCGAAGATCGCCTGCGTGCCGTTGCCATGGTGGTAGTCGACGTCGAGCACGGCCACGCGCGTGTGGCCGCTGTCGCGCAAGGCCTGCGCGGCGAGGGCGGCGTTATTGAGGAAGCAGTAACCGCCGAAGAAGTCGGCGCCGGCATGGTGGCCTGGCGGGCGGCTGAGCGCGAAGGCGCTGCGCGCGCCGCCGGCCACGGCGCGGGCCGCGCTGATCGCGCAAGCGGCGCCGGCGCGTGCCGCGACCCAGCTGCCGGCGGTGAGCGGCGTGCCGGCGTCGAACGAGAAGATGCCCATGCGCGCGGCGAAGTTGTCGGGCAACACGTCGAAGCGCATGCCCGGCGCGGGCCACACTGAGGGCAGCGCGTCGAGCGCGGCGTTGGCGGGGTCGAGGGCGACCCACTCGTCCCACGCGTGTTCGATGAAGTGCAGATAGCGCGGGCTGTGCAGGCGCGCCAGCGCGGTGTCGAGGTCGCTCGCTGCCACCTCGGGCTCCTGCAGCGGGCCAATGGCGCGGCCTTGCAGTTCGGCCCGCACGTGGTCCAGCCGTTCGGCGGTTTCGTGGCAGGGCACGAGCCGGCCGCGGAACATCTCGTGCCGGCCCTGGTGCAGGTGGTGGAGCGGGTTGTGGACGGTGAGCATGGCGGGTGAAGGCGCTGCGGCTCGCGGCTCGCGTCGCTCGGGCGCTTTACGGTTTGGTCGGCGCGGCAGGCGCTTCGGTCACGAAACCGATGCGGCTCAGGCCCGCTTTCTGGACCGTCGCGATCAGCTCGGCCACGCGCCCGTAAGGCACGCCCTTGTCAGCGCGCAGCTGCACTTCGGTCTTCGGGTTCTTCTTCGCCGCTTCGAGCACACGGGCTTCGAAGGCCGCGGCGTCGAGCGCTTCTTCGCCGAAGAAGAGCTTGCCCTGCGGGTCGAGCGCGACGCTGATGAACTGCGGCGCGTCGTTGGGCTGGCCGCCGTCTGTTTTGGGCAGGTCGAGCTTCAGGCTCGAGGTCATCAAGGGCGCGGTGATCATGAAGATCACCAGCAGCACCAGCATCACGTCGATCAGCGGCGTCATGTTGATGTCGCTCATCGGCGTGCTGCCGGCGCTGCGCTGGAGGCGTCCGAAAGCCATGGCTTCAGCGCGTGCCGCTGGCGTCCATGATCATCTCGCGCAGGTCGTGCGCGAAACCTTCGAGCTCGGCTTCGCAGGAGCCGACCATCTTGCCGAAGATGTTGTAGGCCAGCACGGCGGGGATCGCGACCGCCAGGCCCGCGGCCGTCATCACCAGCGCTTCGCCGACCGGGCCCGACACACGCTCGATCGTGATCGAGCCGGCGGCCGAAATGCTGATCAGCGCGTGGTAGATGCCCCAAACCGTGCCGAACAGGCCGATGAAGGGCGCGGTGCTGCCGATCGAGGCGAGCAGCACCTGGCCGAACTGCAACTGCGCGAGCACGCCGTGCAGCGCGTCGCGCAGGCGGCGCGTGAGCTGGGAGTCGGCGTGGCCCTTGGCTTCGAGCGTGCCGCCGGGTGGGGTGGCCACGGCTGCGGCGAGCAGGGGGCTCAAGGCGCGTTCGCGGTCGAAGGCGGCGAGCTGCTCGCGGCCAGCCTCCACCGAGGGCGCGGCCCAGAACGCCGGCACCGCGCGCTCGATGTCACGGCGCACTCGGCGCAGCAGCCAGCCTTTCCAGAGGATCACGACCCAGGCGCTCACCGACATCAGCAGCAGCAAGGCGGCCACGCTGCGTGTGATCGCGTCGCCCTGGGCCCAGAAGTTTTCGAAGCCGCCCATGTGCACCTTTTACCGGATGCCGAGCACGGCGTTCATGTCGAACAGGCCGTGGGCGTGGTTCGCGAGAAAACGCGCCGCGCGCAGGCTGCCTTGGGCATAGGTGGCGCGGCTGCTCGAACGGTGCGTGATCTCGATGCGTTCGCCGGTGCCGGCGAACAGCACGGTGTGGTCCCCGACGATGTCGCCGCCGCGAATGGTGGCGAAGCCGATGGTCGAAGGATCGCGCTCGCCGGTCACGCCTTCGCGGCCGTAGACGGCACAGTCTTTCAGGTCACGGCCGAGTGCTGCTGCCACCACTTCGCCCATCTTCAGCGCGGTACCGCTCGGTGCGTCGACCTTGTGGCGGTGGTGGGCTTCGATGATTTCGATGTCGTAGCCTTCGCTCATGGCCCGTGCGGCCATGTCGAGCAGCTTCATCACGACGTTGACACCGACGCTCATGTTCGGCGCCATCACGACGGCGATGTGATCGGCGTGGGTGGCGATCTGCGCTTTCTGTTCGTCGCTGAAGCCGGTGGTGCCGATCACGGCTTTCACGCCGAGCGCGCGGCACACGGCCAAGTGGGCGAGCGTGCCTTCGGGGCGGGTGAAGTCGATCAGCACCTGCGCGCCCGAGAGGCCGGCGCGCAGGTCGGCCGTGATGAGAACGCCGCTCTTGCGGCCGAGGAACGCGCTCGCGTCCTGGCCGATGGCGGAGCTGCCCGCGACGTCGAGTGCGCCGGCCAGCACGCAGTCGTCGGCCGCGCCGATCGCCTCGATCAGCATCTGCCCCATGCGCCCGGAGGCGCCCGCCACCGCGATGCGCAGCGTCATGGGCGCGGCTCGAGCGGTGGGTAAGTGCGGGTCGGCCCGATCGGCTCGGCGGCGACGGCGGGCTCAGGCGGCGGAACCGGCAAGGCCTTGATGTCCTCGGCGCTCATTTCCAGGGGCGGTGCGTTGCGCGCGGTCTTGAAGGTGTCGATCGAGGCGACGAAGTCCTGTTCGCTAGGCAGGTCGCCGCCGGTGTCCAGGGCCGTCAGGTTTTCGCCGACGAACGACGCCTTGACGCGGCGCAGCTGCGGTTCGGCGCCCTGGCGCTTGATCGTGAAAACGTAGTCCCAGCGGTCGGCGTGGAACGGGTCGGCGAGCAGCGGGGAGCCGAGGATGTCGCGCACCTGCGAGCGGCTCATGCCGGTCTTGACGAAGGCGGCCTGCTCCTTGGTGATGACGTTGCCTTGCACGACTTCGAGCCGGTAGGGCGTGATCACGCCGAGGAAGCTGTCGGAAGACTGCAGCGACTGGCAGGCAGAGAGGCCGAGGGCGCCGGCCAACAACAGCCCGAGCGGAGCGACACGAAGCAAAGGAGCGGAAACGGGGAATCGCATGGTGTTGGAACCGGCGCGCCGCGAGCGTGCGCCAACCTCGATATGATCGGCCGATTCTAGCGGCTGGGGGTTGCCCGGCCGGCCCCGATGCCCCTGCCCGGAATAGCCATGACGCACGCCGACGAACTGAAGAACAGCGGCCTGAAGGCCACGCTGCCGCGCATCAAGGTTCTGGAAATATTCCAGAAGACGACCCAGCGCCACATGAGCGCCGAAGACGTGTTCAAGATGCTGCTGGCCGAGGGCGCCGACGTGGGTCTGGCGACCGTCTACCGGGTGCTGATGCAGTTCGAGCAGGCCGGCATCCTGTCGCGCAACCACTTCGAGACCGGCAAGGCGGTGTTCGAGCTCAACGAAGGCAAGCACCATGACCACCTGGTCTGCATGGATTGCGGCCGGGTCGAGGAGTTCTTCGACGCCGAGATCGAGAAACGCCAGCGCAGCATCGCGCAGTCACGCGGTTTCGAGCTGCAGGACCATGCGCTGGCCCTGTACGCGGCCTGCACCAAGCCGAAGTGCCAGTACAAGCCGAAATAGCCGGAAGCAGGGAGACCGCGTCGGGCCGAGCGCCGGGCCGCCATGGGCCACGAAGAGGCCCACTGCGTGGACCTCTGCCGGCCCGAACCCCCTCGGGGGGTGGCGCGGTACACCGCGCCGTGGGCTCCATCACTCGGGCTTGAGCATCGCCTTGTTGTGGCGCTCGATGAACTCTTTGTAGGTGTCGATGCCCCGCAGTTGCAGGATCGTGTTGCGCACCGCGGCTTCGACGAGCACCGCGAGGTTGCGGCCGGCATCGACCGCGATCACGGTCTTGCGCACCGCCACGTCGAGGATCTCTTCGTTCAGCGGCTCGTAGGGCAGGCGCTCGAACTCGCGGTCCATCGTTTCCTTGCGCACCAGGTGCACGATCAGTTTGAGCCGCATCTTCCGGCGCACGGCGGTCTCGCCGAAAATCGCCTTGATGTCGAGCAGGCCGATGCCGCGCACTTCGAGCAGGTTCAGCAGCAGGTCGGGGCAGCGGCCTTCGAGCGCGGTTTGCGCCACGCGGTAGATGTCGACCGCGTCGTCGGCCACCAGGCCGTGGCCGCGTGAGATCAGTTCGAGGCCGAGTTCGCTCTTGCCCAGGCCGGACTCGCCGGTGATCAGCACGCCGACACCCAGGATGTCCATGAACACGCCGTGGCGCGTGGTGCGCTCGGCGAAGTGCTGGCTCAGGTAACTGCGCACCACGTCGATCACGTGGCCGGCCGACTCACCGGTGGCGAAGAGCGGAATATCGGCGCGGTCGCACATGGCGACGAGCTTGTCGGGCGGGGTTTCGCCGTCGGCCACGATCAAGACTGGCGGCTCCAGCGTAACGATGCGCGAGATGCGGCGCTCGGCCACCTCGGGGTTGACGCTGAGGTAGGCCACCTCGCGCCGGCCGACGATCTGCACCCGGTAGGGGTGGATGTAGTTCAGGTAGCCGACCAGGTCGGCGGCTGACTGCGCGTTGCGCACCGCCGCTTCGTCGAAGCGGCGCTCGGGGTGGGCGTGGCCGGCGATCCACTCCCAGGCCAGGATCTCGCGGTGCTCTTCGAACAGCGCCTCGGCGCTAATGACGCTGGGTTTCATGGGGCCCCCGGTGCG
The DNA here is from genome assembly GCA_040080605.1 of Burkholderiaceae bacterium. Lineage (GTDB taxonomy): Bacteria > Pseudomonadota > Gammaproteobacteria > Burkholderiales > Burkholderiaceae_C > LMDS01. Next base: position 1,116 of record JBEBIB010000022.1, on the reverse strand, counting down.
GCCAGGCGCATCAGGCGACCGACTTCAGCGGTTCCCAGTTGGCGATGAGCTGATGCACCATCGCCGCGTCGCCTTCGCTCTTGAGCCGCTCGCGCAGTTCGCGGTCGGACAGCATCTCGGCGATCTCGGAGAGGATTTCCAGGTGCCGCTGCGTCGCCGCTTCGGGCACCAGCAGGAAGATCAGCAGGCCGACGGGTTCTTCGTCAGGCGCGTCGAACGGGATCGGCTGTTGAACGCGCAACACCGCGGCGAGCGGGTTCTTCAGGCCCTTGATGCGGCCGTGCGGAATGGCCACACCATGCCCGAGGCCGGTCGAGCCCAGGCGTTCGCGTGCGAACAGGTTGTCGGTGACCGTGGCACGCGCCACCGAGTGCTGGTTCTCGAACACCAGACCGGCGTGTTCGAACGCGCGCTTCTTGCTGGTGGCGTCGACATCGACCAGCACGTTGCTGGCAGGCAGGATGGCAGCGAGGCGGTTCATCAGTGGCACAGGGCGAGTGGTCGGAAATTGACGCCGATCAAGCGGTCCCCATAAATGACAGGGTCATGAATTATGGAGGGCATGTCGGCGGCAGGGGCAAGCGCGGAGGCTCCGCGATGCCAGATTGTGCATAGGGTGCTGCATTGCAGCAACGGTGTTCCTTCCCCGGGTCGCGGGGGACATTCCGCGCCACGATAAAAGCGGCCCGCAGGCCGCTTTGTGTTCCGGAACAACGCAGTGCTGCGCCGGTCGATCAGGCGGTGGTGGCGTCGATGCGCTTGGGCGACGCGTGGTGGTGGTCTTGCACCTTGTCCTTGTGGCGGCAGACCTGGCGGTCGAGCTTGTCCATCAGTTGGTCGATGGCGGCGTACATGTCTTCGTTGCACTGCTCGATGAAGATGTCCTTGCCCTTCACATGCAGCGTGACTTCGGCCTTCTGCCTGCGTTCCTTTTCCTTCAACTTCTCGACCGACAGCAGCACGTTGATATCGACGACCTGGTCAAAGTGGCGCGTGACCCGGTCCAGCTTCGTGAGCACATACTCTCTGAGAGCAGGCGTCACGTCGAGATGGTGACCGCTGATGGTCAAGTTCATGGGGGTTCCTTTCGCAGGGGTGGGGGACTGTCTCTTATAC
>JBEBIB010000062.1:0-4762 GCA_040080605.1 Burkholderiaceae bacterium | reverse complement strand
CCACCATGCCCCCGAAGCCCGCCCGCGTCCTGTCCGTCATCGCCCCGATGACGCAGCTCAACACGCCTTACCCGTCGACCGCCTACCTCACCGGCTTTCTGCGTTCGCGCGGCATCGACGCGGTGCAGGAAGATCTGGCGCTGGCGTTGATCCTGAAGCTGCTGTCGCGCGACGGGCTGACCGCCGTGCAGGCCTGCATCGACGCCTTGCCCGAAGCGAAGCGCACGCCGCTCGTGCGCAGTTTCCACGCACAGTTCCCGCGTTACCTCGAAACCATCGCGCCGACCATCGCTTTCCTGCAAGGCCGCGACACCACGTTGATGCACCGCATCTGCAGCCGCTTTTTCCTGCCCGAAGGCCCGCGCTTCAAGACGCTCGATGTTTACGTGGACGACGACGGCGGCGACCCGATGGCCTGGGCCTTCGGCGCACTCGGCACGCAGGACCGCGCCCGTCACCTCGCCACGCTGTACCTGAACGACATCGCCGACGTGCTGCGCGATGCCGTCGACCCGCGCTTCGAGTTCGTGCGTTACGCCGAGCAACTGGCACAGAGCCAGCCCACCTTCGACCCGCTGGCCGACGCTTTGGCGGCGCCGTTGAACCTGGTCGATCGCACGCTGCGTGAGCTGACAGTGGCCGCGCTCGATCGGCACGCGCCCACGCTGGTGCTGGTGTCGGTGCCGTTTCCCGGCGCGGTCTACGCCGCCTTCCGCATCGCACAGGCGATCAAGGCGCACGCGCCCGATGTCGTGGTCGCGCTCGGCGGTGGCTTCGTCAACACCGAGCTGCGCGAGCTGAGCGAGCCGCGCGTCTTCGACCACTTCGACTACGTGACGCTGGATGCTGGCGAGCGCCCTTTGCTGGCCTTGCTGGAGCACCTCGACGGGAAACGTTCACAGAGCCGGCTGGTGCGCACGTTCACGCGGCCGGCCGGGTCGAACGAGGTGCGCTACATCAACCTCGTCGAACCCGACGTGCCCTTCGCCGACGTCGGCACGCCCACCTGGGACGGCCTGCCGCTCGACAGTTATCTCTCGCTGCTCGACATGCTGAACCCGATGCACCGGCTCTGGTCCGACGGGCGCTGGAACAAGCTGACCGTGGCGCATGGGTGCTACTGGAAGAAGTGCAGCTTCTGCGACGTGAGCCTGGACTACATCTCGCGCTACGAGGCGGCGACGGCGGAGACGCTGGTCGACCGCATTCAGACCATCGTCACCGAGACCGGCCAGACCGGTTTCCACTTCGTCGACGAAGCCGCGCCGCCCAAGTCGCTGAAAGCACTCGCCGCCGAGCTGCAGAAGCGCCAACTCGCGATCTCTTGGTGGGGCAACATCCGCTTCGAAAAATCCTTCACCCCCGAGCTGTGCCAGCAGCTCGCCGACAGCGGCTGCATCGCGATCTCGGGCGGGCTCGAAGTGGCGTCCGACCGGCTGCTCGACCTGATGAAGAAGGGCGTGTCGGTCGAGCAGGTGGCGCGGGTCACCAAAGGCTTCAGCGACGCCGGCATCCTGGTGCACGCCTACCTGATGTACGGCTTTCCGACGCAGACGGTGCAGGACACGGTCGACGCGCTCGAATACGTGCGCCAGCTGTTCGCGGCGGGTTGCATCCAGTCGGGTTTCTTCCACCGTTTCGCCTGCACCGTGCATTCGCCGGTGGGCAAGAACCCCGAGGACTACGGCGTCACGCTGCTGCCGCTGCCGCCGGTGTCGTTCGCGAAGAACGACGTGGGCTTCGTCGACCCGACCGGTGTCGACCACGACACACTCGGTGTCGCGCTGAAGAAGGCGCTCTACAACTACATGCATGGCCTGGGGCTGAAAGACGACGTGCGTGGCTGGTTCAAGGGGCTGGTCAAGGGCCCGGTGCCGCGTCCGCGCGTGGCGCGCGACCGCATCGAACGGGCGCTGGCGACGCACGCCTGAACTGCGAAGCCGGTGCAATCGAAAGGGAGGGTTTCGCACTCGCGAAGCGTCGCGCCGCCTCGGCGGCGTAGACTCTTTTTCCGATTCGTTTCGAGCGTCACCATGAAGATCAGAGCCGCCGTTCTCGAACAACTGGGCGCCCCGGCGCCTTACGCCAAAAGCCTGCCGCTGCGCGTGCAGGAGGTCGAGCTCGACCCACCCGGCGCCGGCGAAGTATTGGTGCGCATCCGCGCCGCTGGCCTGTGCCATTCCGACTTGTCAGTAATCTCCGGCGACCGGCCCCGCCCGGTGCCGATGGTGCTGGGGCACGAAGCCGCCGGCGAGGTCGTCGAATGTGGTGCCGGTGTGACCGACCTGCGTGCGGGCGACCGCGTGGTGCTGGTCTTCATGCCGAGCTGCGGCGGTTGCATGCCGTGCATGGAAGGGCGGCCGGCGCTGTGCGAGCCGGGGGCGGCGAGCAACACGGCCGGCACGCTGCTGTCGGGCGAACGGCGTTTGCATGCGGGTGGGTTCGCGCTGAACCACCATGTCGGCGTTTCATGTTTCGCTGACCACGTGGTCGTGTCGCGCCGCTCTTGCGTGAAGCTCGGCGCCGAGGCGGAAGGGCTCGACCACGCCGAGGCCGCGCTGTTCGGCTGCGCGGTGTTGACCGGCGTCGGCGCCGTCTTCAACACCGCGCGCATGCAGGCCGGCACCACCGCCGCCGTGCTCGGCCTCGGCGGGGTCGGCTTCAGTGCCTTGCTCGCGGCGGTGGCGGCTGGTGCGCGCGAAGTGATCGCGCTCGATCTGAACGACGACAAGCTCGCGCTCGCACGCGAACTCGGCGCCACGGCGACCTTCAACGCCGCGCACCCCGATGCTGCCGAGCAGATCCGTGCCTTGACGAGGGGCGGTGTCGACTGCGCCTTCGAAATGGCGGGTGCCATCCCCGCGATGGAGCTGGCGTGGCGCATCACGCGGCGCGGCGGCAGCACCATCTCGGCCGGGCTGCCGCACCCGGACCGGCGCTTCTCGTTCGCGCCGGTACAACTCGTCGGCGAAGAGCGCACCTTGCGCGGCAGCTACATCGGCTCCGCCGTCCCGGCGCGCGACGTGCCGCGCTACATCGAGATGTACCGGCGCGGCAAGCTGCCGGTGAACCGCCTGATGGGCGAACGCCTCACGCTCGACCAGATCAACCTCGGCTTCGACCGCCTCGCTTCGGGCGCCAGCCTGCGCGACGTGGTGCTGATGTGAGCCGCACTTCTTAATGACACACACGGAGATCGTCAGACCATGAAACAGCACTTCATCGCGGGTGAATGGACGCCCGGTTCCAGCGGCGAAACCCTGCCGGTGCTCGACCCGAGTACCGGCGAAGTCTTCGATCAACTGCAGCGCGGCAATGCGGCCGACATCGACCGCGCCGTGGCCGCCGCACGCGCCGCGCTCGAAGGCGACTGGGGCCGCATGACGGCGGTCGACCGCGGCCGCATTCTCAGCCGCATGTCGCAGATCATGCTGTCGCGCAGCGAAGAGCTGGCCTTGCTCGAAGCGCGCGACACCGGCAAGCCGATGTCGCAGGCGCGAAACGACATTCTGGTTGCCGCGCGCTACTGCGAGTTCTACGGCGGCGCGGCCGACAAGGTGCACGGCCAGGCCATTCCCTACATGGAAGACTTTCACGTCGTCGTGCTGCGCGAACCGTATGGCGTGACGGCGCACATCCTGCCGTGGAACTACCCGGCACAGATGTTCGGCCGCTCGGTCGTGCCGGCGCTCGCGATGGGGAACGCAGCGGTGCTCAAGCCGTCCGAAGATGCCTGCCTGTCGGCATTGGCCTTCTGCGACATCGCAAAGGAAGCCGGCCTGCCGGCCGGGGCGCTGAACGTGGTCACCGGCCTCGGCGAAGAAGCGGGCTCGGCGCTCACGGCCCACACCGGCATCGACTTCGTCACCTTCACCGGCTCGCCCGAAGTGGGCACCATCGTGCAGAAGGCCGCGGCCGAGCGCCACATCAAGTGCGTGCTCGAACTCGGCGGCAAGTCACCCCAGATCGTGTTCGAAGATGCTGATCTCGACCGCGCGCTCGGCTTCATCCTGAAAGCCATCACGCAGAACGGCGGCCAGACCTGTTCGGCCGGCAGCAGGCTGCTGGTGCAGGCTTCGATCTACGACAGCTTCGTGGCGCGCGTGGTCGAGCGCTTCAAGGAATCGGCCGCCGGCACGCCGGCGATGGACCGTGACTGCGGGCCGCTCATCAACGCGGCGCAGAAGCAGCGCGTCGAAGGTTTCATCCGCCGCGCTGTGGAGAGTGGCTTGCCGCTGCTGGCCCAAGGCCAGGTCGCCAGCGGCGTGCCAGCTGGCGGTTATTACGTGGCGCCTGCGCTCTTCGGCAACGTGCCGCGCGAACACGAACTCGCCTGCAACGAAGTCTTCGGGCCGGTGCTCGCGATCATCCCGTTCACCGACGAAGACGACGCGATCAAACTCGCCAACGCCACCGAGTTCGGCCTGCTCGCCGGCATCTGGACGCGTGACGGGGGCCGCCAGACGCGCGTGGCCAAGCGCATGCGCTGCGGTCAGGTCTACATCAACTGTTATGGCGCGGGGGGTGGTGTGGAACTGCCGTTCGGGGGGGTGAAGAAGAGCGGGCACGGGCGGGAGAAGGGGTTCATGGCACTGGAGGAGTTCTGCACTGTGAAGACTGTTGTGCAGTACCACGGGCGCTGATGGTGGGGTAGCAAAGGCGCGTGTGGGCAGGCCTCCGCGCTTCGCTGGAGCGGTCGCCGCTTCGCGTCGACTGCCCTGCGCTTCTCGGCGCCCCAGAGGCGCGCTCCAGCCTGCCCACA
>JBEBIB010000061.1:0-4797 GCA_040080605.1 Burkholderiaceae bacterium | reverse complement strand
GGCCGTGGATGCGCCGCCCTGCGTGGTCTGGCAAGCGGCAAGCACGACAGCCGCCATCAGCGCAGCGGTGACTTCGAGACGGTGTTTCATCATGGTGGGACCTCCGTGGGTGGGCAATTCTGCCCCCGGATCATAGGGGTACGTTGCGGGCGCTTCAACGGCGCGCGGCCGTCGAGATGGGGGGATTTGCCCGCGCGGCGCCGGCTCACTCGACCCGTGCGCCCGAGGCTTTCACGACCGTCTCGTATTTCGCCAGTTCGCTCTTCACGAACTCGCCGAATTGCGCTGGCGTCGAGGGCATGGGCTCGGCCAGCAGGGTGGCCAGGCGGGTGCGGAGATCGGGCGAATTGAGCGCGTCGACGAAGGCCTTGTTCAACCGCTGCGTCACTTCGGCAGGCAGTTTCGCCGGGCCGAACAGGCCGAACCAGGTGTGGATGTCGAAACCGGCCAGGCCGAGCGCCTTGCCGGCTTCAGCGATGGTCGGCAACTCGGGGCTCGTGCTGGCCCGCGCCGCGGTTGTAACCGCGATCGCCTTGAGCTTGCCGGCCTTGACGTTGGCCGAGGCGGCGGCGAGGTTGTCGAAGTTCAAGTCGACCTGGCCCGACAGCAGCGCCAGCTGCGCCGGATTGCCACCCGCATACGGAATGTGGACCATGAAGACACCGGCGCGGGCCTTGAACATCTCGCCTGCCAGGTGGCCGGCACTGCCGATGCCGCCCGAGCCGTAGTTCAGTTTGCCTGGGTTCTTGCGCGCGTAGGCGACGAGGTCGGCGACGCTGGTGATGCCGAGCCTGGCGGCGTTCTCCGGGTTCATTACCAACACGTTGGGCACCTGCGCCACGCCGGTGATCGGCGTGAAGTCGCGCGCCGAGTCGTAGGGCATCTTCGCGTACAGCCAGGGGTTGATCGCGTGTGTGGCCACCGCGCCCATCACGATCGTATTGCCGTCGGGCGCGGCCTTGGCGACGAGGTCGGCACCGACGTTGCCGCCCGCGCCGGGCCTGTTCTCGACGATGACGGTGCCCAGCGTGGGCTGCACTTTTTCCGCGAGCGCACGCGCCACGATGTCGAGCGGGCCGCCGGGCGGGTAGGGCACGATCAGGCGCACGGTCCTGGCTTGGGCATTCGCCAAGCCGGGCAGCACACCGGCGGCAGTCGTGATCAGCAGTGAGCGTCTTTGCATGGCGATGGGTCTGGCTGTCAAAGCGGGCCGAGCCCGGTGAGCGCGAGTTTGAATCGAACTTGCACGTCGTTGGCGACGATCGACGTGTCGCCCCAGTCGCCTTCGCCGATCCGAAATTCGAGCCGCTTGAGCGTGAAGATGCCCGTAGCCACAGAAGTGCCGGCGTTTTGCACCACGCTGACCGGCACGACGACGTCGCGCACGTTGCCCTTGATCGTCAGCTTGCCGGTGACCTCGAACTTGCCGCCGCCCAGGCCTTTGATCGCGCTCGACTGGAACGAGGCTTGCGGAAACTTCAGCGTGTTGAACCACTCGGGCTTGGGCAGTTCGGCGTCGGTCTGCGGGATGCCCAGCGAGGCGCTGGCGGTGTCAATCGTGAAGGCCACCGTGCCGGCTTCGGGCTTCTTCGGGTCGAGGCTGATCTGTGCATCGAACTTCTTGAACACCCCCTCAACCGGCACGCCCATCTGCTTGCTGACGAAGACGATCTCGCTCTGGGCCGGCAGCAACTTCGCGGGGGACTGCGCGAACGTGACGGTGCTCAGTGCGAGTGCGGTCGAAGCCATTGCCCTCAGCAGAATTCTTTTCAAGGTCTTTCTCCCGTGGGCCACATGCGCCAGAACAGGCCGTCATGGTCGATGAACTGGTGCTTCAGGGTGGCGGCGATGTGCAGCAGCACCAGCGCACCCAGCGAGAGCGCGCAAGCAGCATGCAGTGGCTTGAGCACCGCATCGGCCAGTTCCTTGTTCACGCTCACCCAGTCGGGCAAGGGCAATACACCGAACCACACGACCTGGAACCCCGCTGCCGAGCTGTAAGCCCAGCCGGTCAGCGGCACGGCGAAGAACAGCAGGTACAGCAGCGTGTGGGTCATGCTGTGCGCGTGCCGTTGCCACGCGGGCATCGCAGCGAGCACGTCGGCCGGCAGAGTCGGTGGCCGATGCGACAGGCGCCACAACAAGCGCAAGGCCGACAGCAGCAGGATCGTGATGCCGGCCCACTTGTGCCAGTTGTAGAGCTTCAGTCGCCACGGCGAAAACGGCAGGTCGTGCATGTAGAGACCGACACCGAGCGAGCCGAAGATCATCAGCGCGAGCAACCAGTGCAAGCCGATGGCGACTGCGCCATAACGTGCACCGGCTGAGGGCTGGTTCATGCGCCGTGTTTGTCCGCTTCGGATGTGAACGAGTCTGCATAGAACTCGTCATCGGGCAGCCCGGCCTTCATCACGAAATCACGCTGGGCCGACTCGACCATGATCGGCACCCCGCAGGCATAGACCTGGTGGTTCATCAGGTTCGGGTGATCGTGCATCACGGCCTGATGGACGAGGCCGGTGCGGCCGGGCCATGCGTCCTCGATCTTGGGCTCCGACAGCACCGGGATGTACTGCAGGTTCGGCATCTTCTCGGCCGCCGCCAGCGCCCAGTCATGCAGGTAGAGGTCGGCCTTGCTGCGGCAACCCCAGTACAGCACGGCATGGCGCTGGCTGTTCTTGAACTGCATGTGTTCGATGATGGCCTTGATCGGCGCGAAGCCGGTGCCCGAGGCGAGCAGGATCATCGGCTTGTCGGTGTCTTCACGCAGGAAAAAACTGCCGAACGGGCCTTCGACGCGCAGGATGTCTTTTTCCTTCATCGCCCCGAACACATGGTCAGTGAACTTGCCACCCGGCAGGTGGCGAATGTGCAGTTCGATGCCGGGCTTGTCGGTCTGCGTGTGCGGCGCATTGGCCATCGAATAACTGCGGCGCGAGTTGTCGCGCAGGATGAACTCGACATACTGGCCGGCGTGGTACTGCAGCACGTCGTTGGCCGGCAGCTGCAGCTGCAGGATCGCCACGTCGGGCGCGGGTTTGGCGATGCTGGTCACGCGGCTCGGCATCTTGCGCACCGGGAACTCGCCGGCGCCGGGCACCGTGCGGGCTTCGATCACCAGGTCGGTCTGCGGTGCGCCCTGGCAGGTCAGCATCCAGCCGGCCGCTTCTTCTTCGGCGCTGAGCGCTTTCGACTGGTGCACGCCGTGGATCACGCGGCCTTCGAGCAGCCGGCATTTGCAGGAGCCGCAGGCGCCGTCCTTGCAGCCATAGGGCAGGCCCACGCCCTGGCGGATCGCGGCGAGCAATACGGGTTCGTCGCGCTCGACGCTGAAGCTGCGCCCGCTGGGCTGAACGGTGACGGTGAAGGTCATGGTGTTTTTTTGGGCGAAACTCTCGGACAGGGGGCGATTCTGCCTCGCCCATCGATTACCCCGTGACCGACCTGCCGACGCGCTCGAAACGACCCACCTTGCTGATCGTCGGCTGCGGCGATGTGGGCATGCGTGTGCTGCGCCTGTTGGGCGGGCGCTGGCGGGTGGTGGCGCTCACGTCGAGCGCGGCGCGGGTCGGTGTGTTGCGTGCCGCGGGCGCGGTGCCGCTGATCGGCGACCTGGACGACGCGGCCACGCTGGCGCGGCTCGCCGGGCTGGCCGACGCAGTGCTGCATCTCGCGCCGCCGCAGGGCAGCGGCTCCACCGACCTGCGAACCCAAAACCTGCTGCAAGCGCTTGCCCGCCAGGGCCGCGTGCGGCGCATCGTCTACGGCAGCACGACCGGCGTGTACGGCGACTGCGCCGGGGCGCAGTTCGACGAAACCCGCGCCGTGAAACCGGCCACCGACCGCGCCCGCCGGCGCGTCGATGCCGAGCGGCGGCTGCGCTGGTTCGGCCGGGCGTTCGGCGTGCAGGTAACGCTGCTGCGCATTCCCGGCATCTACGCTGGCGACCGCAAAGGCGGCCACCCGCGCGACCGCCTCGCCCGCGGCGCGCCGGTGCTGCGGGGCGAAGACGATGTCTACACCAACCACATCCACGCCGACGATCTGGCGCGGGCCTGCGTGGCAGCCCTTCACCGCGGACTGCCGCAGCGTGTGCTGCACGTCTGCGACGACACGCAGATGAAGATGGGCGACTATTTCGACCTGGCCGCCGACCTGTGCGCGCTGCCGCGCCCGCCGCGCATCTCGCGCGAAGAAGCGGCTGTGCAGATGTCGCCGATGCAGCTCAGTTTCATGGGCGAATCGCGGCGCTTGTCGAACGAGCGGCTCAAGCGCGAACTGCGCCTGCGCCTGCGTTACCCGACCGCTGCGCTGGGCCTGCTCGCCTGAAAAACTGACTTGCCGACACACACGAACCGACCGATGAAAACCCTGCTGCTCATCGACCCGATGCCCGCCGGCTACTTCACCGCAGCGATCCACGCGGTCGACCCGGGTGTGGACTTGCTGCCCTACCGCGCCGACATCAGCGACGCCGAACTCGCCGAAGTCGAGGTCGTGCTCGGCTGGCGCTTTCCGCGTGGCGTGGCGGCGCGTCTGCCGAAGCTGAAGTGGGTGTGCGCGGTGGCAGCCGGTGTCGACAAGCTGCTCGTGCCCGAGCTCGCCGAAGGCGTGGCGGTGTCACGCATCATCGACACCGAACAGGGCCGCGGCATCGCCCAGTTCGTCGTGATGATGGCGCTGCGCCACGCGCGCCAGCTGTCGATGTACGAACGGCAGCAGCGCGAACACGCATGGCGGCGCCAGCCGGTGGGCGCGGTGCGCAGCCGCGTCGCCGTGCTCGGAATGGGCGGGATG
>JBEBIB010000021.1:0-91801 GCA_040080605.1 Burkholderiaceae bacterium | reverse complement strand
ACCGCCGCCTGCACCCGCTCCGGCGCCTGCGCCTGTGCCGCCTCCACCCCCGCCGCCTGCGCCTGCGCCTGCGCCTGCGCCTGCGCCTGCGCCTGCACCTGCACCTGCACCTGCACCTGCACCTGCACCTGCTCCGTTCCCGGTGTCGCCCAGCAACGCCGCGCTGCTCGCGTCGCTGCTCGACTTTGCTCAGATCTGGAAGCGCAACTGGAACCACGGCGGTCACACCTGCGTGGTGGGCGTCGGCACGCCTCCCTTCGGCGAGAGCTACGGCTACTGGGAGCGCAGCACCGTCAACGGGCAAGGCTACGAGCCGCACCTGTTCGATCGGCCGACGTGCGGCATGCGCCTGTACCAGCTGACGAACGACCTGCAGTGGCGCTCGCAGTTCGTTGATGACTTCGCCTGGTACGCGTCGAAGATCGGCGCCGATGGTGTGTTCACCCCGAAGGGCGCCAACGACACGAAGTACGGCTACATCACGCCGTTCGTGCTCGCGCAAGCGGCTGGCGTGCTCACCAACGAGCAGCGTGCTGCTGCCGACCGGATCAATGGTGGCTGGCTCGCCGACTGGCCGAACGTGGCGAACCTTGCGGGCGGGGCGCTCTGGACCGAACGCGAGATGGCATTCAGCCTGGAGGCGACCCTCGGCTACTACGAGCTGACCGCGAACGCTTCGTCGCTGATCCGCGCGCAAGCGCTGCTCGACCAGTGGGACACGGTGTGCGCGGGGCGCGGTGCGCCGCTGGTGAGCTACACCAAGCACGAAGGTGGCGGGCCCGGCGGCACGCAGCCGACCGACCTGTGCACTTCGCCGTGGATGGCAGCGCTGTACTTCCAGGCTGCTCGCCGCCTGGCCGAAGACGTGCCTGGCATGGCGCCGCAGATCAACGCGCAGGCCTCGGCCTACTTCGACTGGCTCGACGCCAATGGCGGGTTCTACGACGGTGCCGCTGCGCATCCGGAGTGGACCGGTGTCATCTTCCCGGCCTACCTGGCCGGCCTGTGGCTCAACGGCCCGATCGGCGACGCTGGCCCGGATGAAGCGCACATGGGTCACGCGCTCGATGTGGCCGGAATGGTCGCCTTCGCCATCAAGTCCAAGAAGGCACTCGGCCTGCAGACCAATCGCGCCGACTTCCGGTTGGCGCAGATGAAGAGCACCGCGGCGCGTTCGTTCCTGCACTACACCCGCGAAGCAAACTGGCTGCCGAAGTACCGCGTCAACCCGGCCCGCATGGGTAACTGGCTGATCCGCGGCATGTACGAGCTCGTTGCCAACAGCGACGCCTGACCGTTCATGTTCGACATCCCAAACAAAGCCGCCGCGAGCTACCCGCGTCAGGCGGGCGGCTTCTCGGCCGACATCGACACCATCGCCCAGGCGCTGGCCGGCGATGGCGTGCTCAGCGGCCTGGGGGTGGCGGCGCAAGGCTCGCCGGACATGACGGTGGCGGTGGCCGGTGGGCTGCAGCGTCAGCAGGGCTATTTCGCGTATTACGCCGGCGGCAACGCCACCGTCACGGCCGCGCACAGCACGCTCGAGCGGATCGATCTGATCGTCATCGACTGGAACGGTGCTGTGAGCTGCGTGGCCGGCACCGCGGCTGCGTTCCCCGTGCCGCCCGACGTGCCGGCGAACAGCCTGCAGCTGGCCCAGGTGTACGTGCCGGCCACCGTCACGGCCATCACCAACGCGATGCTGATCGACAAGCGTCCGACTGCGCTCGATTTCTTCGACCTGTACGACGAGTTCACCAGCCAGGCGCTCGTGACCACCGGCAACATCAGCGCGCTGGCGTGGGCGCTCACGGCCGCCACGGGGGGCACGCCGGCGTTCCAGGCCGCAGCGGCGAGGAATCCCGGTGTGCTGCGCATCGTCACTGGTGCCGCCAGCGGCAACAACCAGCGGCTGCACCTCGGCGCCTCGGCCACCGGTGCACCGATCCTGCCGGCCAACCTGGCGCGGCTGCGCATGATCGCCTCGATCGCCACGATCACCACCGGTGCCTGGAAGCTGGGCGCCGGCGTTGACCTGAGCGACCCGGCCTCGAGCTCGCTGGGCAGCGCGGGCGCGTTCATCGAGTTCGTGCCCGCCACCAGCCTCAAGTGGGCCTACGTGACGCGCCAGGCGTCGGCCAGCACACGCAACGTCGACACCGGCGCCGACGTGGTGGCCGGCAGCTGGTACCAGTTTGACATCGTGCGGCTGCAGAACGGCAACATCCAGTTCGCCAAAAACGGTGTGCTGGCTTTCACCCATACGACGAACCTGCCGACCACGGCGCTGAACGCCGGTTTTCTGGCGCACACGCTCACCACGGCGGCGCGCAACCTCGACATCGACGCCTTCGGCCTGAACTTCAACCCGCTCGGCAACCGCTTCACCTGAGGCGCGCCCGTGCTGCGAAACCGTCAGTTGTGGCACCCAACGGCTGATACGCGTGCCAACTCGGTGCCGTCGGCCGGCGGCGCGATCCAGTTCATTCGCAAGTCGGCCACGCTGGCGCAGATCTGGACCGGTGGGTCAGACTGGAACTCGCCAGGCAACGTGACGCTGGCCGGCGTTGCCTCGGGCAACCTGGTGCTGGCGTTCGGTGGCTGGTGGGACTCGAATCACGGCACGGGCGGCACGCAGTCTCTGCCGAGCAGCAGCAATGGCGGCACGCTCTCGGCCGCGGTGAACCCGACCTTGCCGTCTTTCTCGCCTGCGCCTGGCTGGCCGGTGCACGGGCAGATCGCGTACCTGGCCGGCGCGAACGCAGGCTCGCACGTGCTCACGCCGCAGAACATCGGCGCGAGCGGTGACGGGTACTTTCTGGCTGCGGAGTTCTCCGGGCCCGGCTCGACCTGGTCGCTGGTCGACGCCGGTTCGAACCTCGCGCTGAGCGGCACCTCTGGCGCCGTCGACGGGGTGACCGTCAACACCGCCGGCAGCTCGGCGCAGGTGGGCGACCTGGTCGTGGGACTTTGCGTGACCGATGGCGACCCGTCGGCGATCGGCGTCGGCTCGCCGACGGGCTACGCAGACAACTTGCTGACCACGATCACGGCCACCGACAACATCGGCGTCGGCATCGGTTGGAAGCTCGCCACGGTGGCGGGGCAACAGTCCGCCGCGTGGGCGTGGGCCGACAACGATTGCAAGCTCGGCGCCGGGTTGATCGCTGTCTTCCGGAGAAGCTGAGTGGCCTGCGATGCAGTTCTGGTCGGCAGCCGCGGTTCAAGCGGCAGCAACACCGTCACCACAGGCGCCGGCAACACCACGGCCTCGGGCCGCAGTTTCGCGCTGTTCGTGTCGTGGGACGGGACGGTTTCCGTCAGCGGCACCATCACCGACAACAAGGGCAACACCTACACCGCGGTCGGCACGCCACAGGCGGACTGGACCAGCACCTTGGGCGTGTCGCAGTGGTTCGTCTGCCAGAACGGCGTGGGTGGCACGTCGCACACCTGCACGGTCAACTTCACCGGCACGGCCTACCCGGTAGCCCACCTGCTGGAGGTCAGCTCCGCCAACGGCGCGCCGGTGTTCGACAGCGCTGCTTCGGCGCAGAACCAGGACGCGTCCAGCCCTTACACGGTCACCTCGGGCACTCTGAGCGATGCCGTCTCGGTGCTGCTTGCAGGTTGCGCCGCAAACCGCGGGGCCGACGGCGCATACAGCTCCAGCAACTTCACGATCCTCAGCCAGGAACCTGCGGTTTCCAGCTTCTGGACTTCGGGCTGCGCAAAGCTGGCGGTGGCCGCGACCACCGCTGTCACGCCTTCGTTCACGGTGCTGAACCGGAGCGAGACGGCCGGTGTCTCGGTCATCTCGTTCTACGAACCATCGGGCGGCGGCGTGCAAGACCTGGCAGGCGCGGCTACAGGCGGCGCGGCGGCCACCGGCACCGCCACCGGCGCGCTCGACGAGTCGGCATCGGCGGGCGACCTCTTCTACTTCGGCGACGACGGCAGCAACGAGTCATCGATCGGCGGCTTGAAGGTGTTCGGCGGCTTCCTGGTCACCAGCACGATCGTCGACCTGGCGGCAGCGGCCAGCGGTGCGAGCAGCGGCACGGCAGCACTGCTCAAGGCTGCTGGCCTGGCGGCCACGGCCATCGCGCAGGCCAGCGCCACCGCCGCACTCGCCAAAGCGCTCGGCCTGGCGGGCAACGCCGCCGGCCAGGCGGCGGCCACGGCCGCGCTGGCGAAGGCGGTGGCACTGGCGGCCGATGCCGTGGGCGCGGCGGCGGTGACGGCCGCGCTCAGCACCTCGGGTGTGGTGACGCTGCTCGGTGCCGCGGTGGGCACCACCACGGTGACGGGCGACCTGGCGCATGGCGTGCCGCTGCAAGGTGGCGCGGTGGGCGGTGGCACGGCGGCCGTGTCGATCGCGCACTCGGTGCCGCTGCAGGCCACGGTGGCGGCGGTGGCCACCGGTACCGGCAACCTGGCGCTGAGCATCGCGCTCTCGGCCACGGCGATTGCCGCGGCGCTGGCCAGCGGTGCGCTGGAGGTGACCTCGGGCGTTTCTCTGGCCGCGGCACCACAAGGCTCGGGCGCCGGCACCGGCGCGCTGAACGTGGGCAAGCCGCTGGCCGTGGCAGCACTTGCGCAAGGCGGCTCGGCGGCGAGCCTGACGCTGGTGGTGCAGCTCTCGGCCGCAGGCATCGGCAACGGGCTCTCGACGGCCGCGCTCGATGTGAGCGGCGGCGGCGTGGTGACGCTGGCCGGTGCTGGCCAAGGCTCGGGTGCCGGCACCGGCGCGCTGAGCGTGGGCAAGCCGCTGGCTGTCGCTTCGCAAGGCAGCGGCCAGGCCGGCGCCACGCTGATGCTCACGGTGCCTTTGAGCACCGCTGCGATCGCGCAGGCCCAAGCGGGCGGCCTGCTCTCGATCAACGTGATGCTGAGCAGCGCCGTGCTGGCCAGCGCTGCCGTGTTCGCCGGCCTGCAGGTGACGCAGGCGGGCCTGCAGGCCGATGCACAAGGGCGCGGCCTGGCCAGCGGCAGCCTGGACGTGCCGGTGCTGCTGAGCGGCGCGGCCGGGAGCCAGACGCTCGCATCGGGCAGCTTGAGCCTGGGCGAGATCACCACCGTGGAACGCCGGCGCCGGGTGCCGGCGTTTGCGCTGGCGCGTGGTGTGCCAGCAAATTCGCTGGTGCGCTCGGTGCCGGCATGAAAGGAAAAACATGAGAGACGGCCCGTTCGTTCTGGACGACATCGACGTCGACGAGTCCGACACCATCGCTTTCGAGTTCGGCAAGCGGCTCGCGGCGGGCGAGTCGATCGCGACCGTCACGCTCGAGGTGGCGGCCGTTGCAGGAGTGGACGCCGGCGCCAGTGGGCTGGCGCAGGGCTTGCCGCTGATCGTCGGCACCGACGTGCTGCAGAACGTGATCGCCAGGTCGCAGGGCGTGACGTACAAGCTGCGCTGCCGCGCGGTGAAGAACACTGGCCGCGTGCTCGTGAGCGCGGCCTTGCTGCGGGTGGTGCGGCTGTGATCGACACCCGCCTGGCCGCCGACGACCCGCTGCGCGCGCTGAGCGGGCCGACCGCTGACGACGCGCCCCCAGCGGTGCTGCTGCCGTACCAGCAGGAGTGGGTGGCCGACGACGCGCAGCTGAAGATCTGCGAGAAGGGCCGGCGTGTGGGCCTGACCTGGGCCGAGGCATCGGACGCAGTGCTGACCTGCGCCACTGAGGGCGGCTCGAACTACTTCTACATCTCGGCCACGCAGGACATGGCGCGCGAGTTCATCGAAGCCGCGGCCATGTGGACGCGTGCCTTCGACTACGCGGCGGGCGAGATCTCGGAGAGCCTCTACGACGACGGCATCGACGCCGGCGCCGGCGGCCGCCGCTACATCAAAACCTACGAGATCAACTTCCCGAAGACCGGGCGGCGCATCGTGGCGCTGAGCAGCCGGCCGACGAACCTGCGCGGCAAGCAAGGTGTGATCGGCATCGACGAAGCGGCGTTCGCGCCCGAGCTGGCCGGCCTCATCAAGGCCGCGATGGCCATGCTGCTGTGGGGCGACAAGGTCCGCATATTCAGCACGCACGACGGCGCAGAGAACCCGTTCAACCAGTTGATCCTCGAGGTGCGCGCCGGCAAGCGGGGCAAGGCGACCGTGCACCGCGTGGACTTCTCGACGGCGGTTTCGCAGGGGCTGTTCGAGCGGGTGTGTCTGCGACGCGGCATCACCTGGACGCAGCCTGGCCAGGACGAATGGGTGAAGGCGGCCTACGGCTTCTACGGCGACGACGCGGCCGAGGAACTGGACTGCGTGCCGAGCCAGAGCGCGGGCGCCTACCTGAGCCTGGCGCTGATCTCGCAGCGCATGGCGCCGGTCGACGCCTCGCCACCGTTGGTGCGTGGCAAGTGGGAAGACGGCTTCGCCTACCTGCCGGAAGACGTGCGGCGTTACGCCATCAAGGGCTGGTGCGAAGAGAACCTGAAGAAGCACCTGGACAAGCTGAGCCCGCTGCGGCGCCACGTGTTCGGGCAAGACTTCGCACGCAACCGCGACCAGAGCGTGATCACGGTGCTGGAGGAAGACACCGACCTGACCTGCAGGCCCTGTCTGACGGTGGAGCTGGCCAACTGCCCGTTCACCTCGCAGCAGCAGATCCTGGAGTTCATCGTCGATGCACTGGCTGCAAAGCGTTTTCGCGGTGGCGCGATGGACGCGACCGGCAACGGTGCGGCGCTGGCCGAGGCGATGGCGCAGCGCTACGGCGTGGAGATGATCGAGCAGGTGAAGCTGAGCGACAGCTTCTACCTGGCGCACATGCCCAAGCTCAAGGCCGCGCTGCAGGACGGCACGCTGGTCGACCTGCCGCGCGACGACGCGATCCGCGACGACATGCGGGCGATCAAGCTGATCCAGGGCATCCCGAAGATCCCGCGGGCCGACACGCAAAGCGCCGCCGCCAAGGCCGCCGCGGCCGAGGGTGGCTCGAAGCAGCGCCGGCACGGCGACTTCGCGATCGCGGTGTTCCTGGCGGTCTATGCGTTCCACCGCGAGGTGGGCGAGATCGCGTGGACGCCGGTGCCGGACGTGGCCTCGGTCTGGGCCGAAAAAGCCGCCGGCCCGAAGCGCATGGGCATGCGCCCGGACCACAGCGAAGACGGCTTTGCGTCGGCTGGAATGGGGTCGGAGGGCGATTGGTGACGGCCCCCCCGAACGGAAATAGTGTCCGGACACGTCCGGACGGCCCTGGGAGCGCTCGGCGGCTCAAGGCTGGGGCATTGGGGCCGGTTCGGGCCTCGGGCGCCCGCAAGGCCCGGTTTTCTTCAAAGGTGGTTTGCCATGCAACTCGTTGACCAATTCGGCCAGCCGATCGACCTGAAAGCGATCCGCGAACCTCAGACCACGTTGCTCGGCGCCGTGGTGCGCGAGTTCGACTCGCACCCGGCCCGCGGGCTCACCCCGGCGCGCCTGCACAACATCCTGCAGGCCGGCGAGCGCGGCGAGATCACCGACCAGCTCGACCTGGCCGACGACATCGAAGAACGCGACGGCCACTGCTTCGCCGAACTCGACAAGCGCGCCGGCGCGGTGGCCTCGCTCGAATGGAGCATCACCGAGCCGGAGAACGCTTCCCCCGCCGAGAAGGACCTGACGGCGCGGATGCGCGAGTGGATCGAGGGCATTGCCGACTTCGAAGACGTGGTGCGCGGGATGATGAGCGGCGTGCTGCGCGCGTTCGCCTGCCACGAGCTGGTGTGGAGCCCGCAGGCCGACGGCTCGGGCAAGCAGGTGCTGCTGCCTTCGGTGACCTTGCGGCCGCACCGCTGGTTCACGGTCGATCGCGACAGCCGCAACACGCTGCTGCTGCGCCGCGAAGACGCGCCGCTCGGCGTGCCGCTGCAGCCCTTCAGCTGGATCGCCCACGTGCACAAGACGCGCAACGGCTACCTGGCGCGCATGGGCCTGGGGCGGGTGCTGGCCTGGCCGTACCTGTACAAGAACTTCGCGATGCGCGACCTGGCCGAGTTCCTGGAGATCTACGGCCTGCCGCTGCGGCTCGGCAAGTACCCGAGCGGCGCGAGCGACGACGAAAAGCGCAAGCTGTTGCAGGCCGTGAGCCAGATCGGCCACAACGCGGCGGGCATCGTGCCAAGCGGCATGGTGATCGACTTCGTCGAGGCGGCCAAGGGTTCGGAAGGCCCCTACGACTCGATGCAAGACCGCATGGAGGCGATCCAGAGCAAGGTGATCCTGGGCCAGACGCTTTCGAGCAGCGAGGGCAAGAACGGCACACAGGCGCTGGGCACCGTGCACAACGAGGTGCGCATGGACATCCGCGACAGCGACGCGCGCCAGGTCGAGGGCACGCTGAACCGCCAGCTGCTGATGCCGATGGCCCTGCTGAACATGCCCGGCGCCGACCCGCGCCGCCTGCCGCGGATTCAGTTCGACACGGTCGACCCGGAAGACATGAGCGAGTTCGCGACCAACCTGCCGAAGCTCGCTGGCATGGGCATGCGCATCGGCGTGAAGTGGGCGCAGGACAAGCTGCGCATTCCCGAAGCCGCCGAGGGCGAAGAAGTGCTGACCGCGCCGGTGGCTGCGGCACCTGCGGGTGAGCCTGGCGCACCTGGGGCGCCTGGCGTAAAGCCGATGCCGCCGAACAAGGCGAAGCTGGCGGGTGCACTGCCTGGCGGCGCGCCGCGCGACGCGATCGACCCGCTGGTGGATGAAGCCGCGGGCGACTGGCAGGTGCAGCTGCAGCCGATGGTGGACCCGCTGCTGGCCGAGCTGGACCGCGCGATCGCCGCCGGCGAAACGCTCGAAGCGTTCCGGGCCCGACTGCCGCAGCTCGTGGCCGCGATGGACTACACGCCGATGGCCGAGCGCCTGGCGCGCGCTGCGTTCGTGGCCAGCCTGGCCGGCGCGGCCGATCTCGATCTGACCGAACAGGAGTGAGCATGGGCAACCCAAACGGCAAGCGTCTTGAGCCAACGAACACGTTCCACGTCTCGTTCGACACCGAGGGTCACGCGGGCTACATCAAGACGGTGAAAGTCACCATCGAAGAAGACGTGATGGATTCGATGGACGCAGTTCGTATCGACCTGGCTGACCACCCGCTCTACAAGCAGCTGCAGCAGTACGTGCGCAGCAACCCGCGCTGACATGCCGCAAGTCTCCAAAGGCCTGCGCCTGGGCGTGATCAGCCCGCAGGACGCGATCGCCGCGTTCGAAGCGCGCAAGCTGCTGCAGCCGTCGTTCCGCTGGCAGGACGTGTGGCAGGCCGAGCACCAGCGTGCGTTCGCCGTGGCCGGCGTGAGCCGCGCCGACGTGCTGGCGGTGTTCCGCGAGCAGCTCGACGCGAAGTTCGCCGAGGGCACCACGCTCGCCGAGTTCCGCAAGGCGATCCGGCCCGCGCTCGCAGCGAAGGGCTTCTGGGGTGATGTGGAGGTGACCGACCCTGCCAACGGCGAGACGCGCGTGACGCGCTTCGACGACCGGCGCCTGCAGCTGATCTACGACGTGAACGTGCGGCAGAGCTACGCGGCCGGCAAGTGGGACCGTTACCAGGCGACGAAGAAGCAGCTGCCCTTCGTCCTGTACCGAACGATGGACGATGGACGCGTGCGACCCGAGCACGCGGCCTGGCACAACCTGGTGCTGCCGATCGACGACCCGTGGGTGCGATCGCACTGGTGCCCGAACGGCTGGCGCTGCCGGTGCGTGTGGGTGCAGGTTTCGCAGCGCGGCGTGGATCGCCTGCAGGCGGCTGGCCAGAAGCTGAAGTTCAAGGCGCCGGCCGACGACTTCGTGCCCTACATCAACCCGTGGACGGGCGAGGTGAAGTCGGTGCCGCGCGGCGTGGACCCGGGCTTCGGCGCCGACCCGGTGCGCAACGCGGGCCGCGATGCTTCACTGGCTGAAACGGTGTTGCAGAAGGCGATGCGCTCCGATGCCTATTCGGGTGCGGTGGTGGCGGCCCAGGCCGCGACCGACATGCCGGCGCTGGCGGTACGGCGGGCCGACCAGTTCGCCAGGTGGGTGGCCACCGCGCAGGCGGCCGGGCGGCCGACCGGCGCGGTGTTCACGCTCGGCACGGTGCAGCCGGCCGTGGTGCGCGCGCTGGCGGCGGCTGGCGACCCGCTCGAGACTTCGGTGCTGGCGGTGCGCGACCTGGACATGTGGCACACGCTGCGCACGAGCTCGCGCGATCGCGTGCCGATCCCGACCGAGCTGTACATGCGCCTGCCGATGCTGCTGGCCAGGCCGGCGGCCGTGTTGCGCGTGACCGGCACCGACGCCGGCCTGGTCTACGTGGTGGACGTGAGCGACGCTGAAGGCAAGGTGCTGAAGCTCTACGTGCTGATGAGCCAGGACGTGAGCCAGGTGGTGGACGGCCAGCGGGCCCGCAAGGTGATGAACCTGGTGCGCACCGCTTCGCTGCAGATGCCTGATGCGCTGAAGAACGCGAAGAGTTTCAGCGTGGTGTGGGGGGCATGGCCGTGAGCCAGCTGAGTGCAGTGCTACGGGATGCCACGGACGGCATGCTGTTGTTCTGGTGCCCAGGGTGCGATGGTGCCCACGGGATCCCGGTCGTCGGTCGCATCGACCCATCGCAGTGGGTCAGCAAGGCGCGCTGGGGTTGGAACGGCAGCATCGACAAGCCGACGTTCACGCCGAGCATTCTGGTGAGCGGAACCGAGATGACAGAGGCGGGCGAAGCGGACTATGCAGAGTGGATGGCTGCTGGCCATCCAGCTCGCGAAGGCAAGGCCTTCGATTCGCGCAACACCGTGTGCCATTCGTTCGTTACCGACGGCCGCATCCAGTTCCTGGGTGATTGCACGCATGTGCTCGCGGGCCAGACCGTCGAGCTGCCGCCGTGGGATCGGGCGAGCGATGGCCTGTGAAGCGATGAAAGGTGCTGCCCGGCAGTGCGCTAGGTCTGCATATGCCGAACTCGACAACATGGTCGTGAGCGGCGTGCCGGTGTGCGACTTCCCGGCACCCTCGGGCAGCGGTTTGCATTTTACGCGGGTTGGGGTTTGCCGTGGCTGACCGCCTCGACATCGAGGTGATCGGCTTCGAATTCCTGAGCGCGATCGACCGCGCCGCGAGCCAGCTCGAGAAGCCGGGCGCGCTGATGAACCTGATCGGCGCGACGATGGAAGAGAACATCGCGCTGCGCTTCATCACGAAGACCGACCCGAACGGCAACGCATGGTTGCCGCTGGCCGCTTCGACGCTCAAGCGCAAGAAGGGCGTGGGCTCGATACTCGAGCTGAGCGGCCACGGCAAGTCGAGCCTGGGCTACAACCTCGGCATCGACGGTTCGTTCGTGGAGATCGGGTTCGGCGAGAGCTACATGGGCTATCACGAGACCGGCACGCAGCGCATGCCGCGGCGCCAGCTGCTCACCGACGACTTCAACGCCGGCACACTCGGCGCGCAGGACCAGGCGGACGTGCTGGCGGACATCGAGGCCTTCCTGCTCAACCTCGGCCTCTAGGGCTCTGCGCCACGCGGCGCAAGCATTGAACCGGTTCACCAATACATCTCGCGCGAGGCCGGCAAGACTGCGTGCCATGCGCTTTCTCGCCGCCCTGCTTGCACTCTCGATGCCGCTCTCCGGAGCGGGAGAGGCGCAGCTGCTGCCTGCAGGTGAGTTCGCGGCTCGAGACGGCCGGCCTGGCCCGGGCAAGAAGTGGAACGTGACCGATGCGCAGGGCGCGAGCCTGGCTGCTTCGATGAACGCCGTTGCGAAGCGAACGCCGATCGTCATCGACTACGACCACCAGACGCTGCACAGCGAGAAGAACGGCCAGCAGGCCCTCGCCGCCGGCTGGATCAAGAGCGTGGAGTGGCGGGCCGGTACCGGCCTGTTCGCAACCGTCGAGTGGACCGCGAAAGCGAAGGGCCACATCGACGCGAAAGAGTACCTCTACATCAGCCCCGTCATCACGTATGACGAGGCTGGCCTGGTCACCGGCGTGCTGCTCGCGGCGCTCGTGAACTACCCGGCCCTCACAGGCATGAACGCTGCCGTCGCGCAGCTCGCCGCACAGCTTTCCAACCCAGACGATCAACAGGAGCTCGACATGGCCCTTCTCGCCGCACTGCTCGCCGCCATCGGCCTGCCCGCGAACACCACCGAAGCCGCTGCACTCGCCCACGTGGCCACGATGCAGGCCCGCCCGCCGGTGCCGACCGCACTGAGCGCTGCGCTCGGCCTGGCGGCCACCGCCGACGAAGCTGCAGCCGCTGCTGCGGTGACGGCGCTGAAGACGAAGCCGATCGTGCCGGTGGCGCTGAGCGCCGCACTCGGCCTGGCGGCCACTGCCGACGAAGCTGCAGCGTTGACCGCGATCACCACGCTGAAGGCCGGTACCGACAGCATGGCGCCGCTCGTGGCTTCGCTGCAGGCGCAGGTGAACCAGCTGACCACCGCGAGCGGTGATCGCTCGCTGAATGAGCTGCTCGACAAGGCGATCGCCGACAAGAAGATCACGCCCACTTCGCGCGAGCAGTACGCCGCGATCGGCCGCTCGAACATGGCGCAGCTGAGCGCGCTGATCGGCTCACTGCCTTCCATTCCCGGGCTCGGTGGCCAGAGCGGCGGCAAGGGCCCCGGCGACACGCCGACGGCCGCACTGTCGGGCCAGGCCAGCACCGTGATGGGCCAGTTCGGCCTGACCGCCGAGCAGTTCGCCAAGGGCGCGCCGGCCACGGCCTGAACGCCGCACCGACTGACCACAGCCAAACCTTCCACCAGGAGCACACATGACTTTCGCAACCCAAGACCGCGACACGCGGGAGATGTCTGGCCACCGCCGCGCCTTCGCCCTCGAAGCCGCCGCGAAGATCTACGGCGGCTCGCTGGCCTGCGTGAACGCCGGCGGCAACCTGGTGCGCGGCGCGGTGGCCACCACGCTGAAGTGCGTGGGTGTGGCGCAGCAGACCTACGACAACACGCTGGGCGCTGCGGGTGCGATCAGCGGCGAGGTGAAGACCGGCGTGTTCGGCCCGTTCGCGAACAGCGCGGCCGGCGACCTGATCATTCCCAACGACATCGGCGCCGACTGCTTCATCGTCGACGACCAGACCGTGGCCAAGACCAACGGCACAGCGACGCGCTCGATCGCCGGCAAGGTCTGGCAGGTGGACGCCAGCGGCGTCTGGATCAAGTTCTCCTGATCCTTCCGCCACACACGCGCACGGCACCCCCCACACCCCGACTCTTCTTCCGGAGCAAACGAACATGATCATCAACGAGCAAAGCCTGTCGCTTCTGACGCAGGCGGTGAACGCCTCCTTCCTGATGGGCCTGGCGCGCGCACAGCCGACCTACCAGTCGCTGGCCATGACGGTGCCCTCGGGCACCTCGGAGAACATCTACCCGTACCTGCGCGACCTCGGTTCGATCCGCGAGTGGGTGGGCGATCGCGTGATCCAGAACCTGGCGAAGGGCGACTTCCGGATCGTGAACAAAGACTTCGAAGAGACGCACGGCGTGCCGCGCAAGTCGATCGAAGACGACCAGTTCGGCCTCTACGGCAAGCTCTACGAGCAGCTCGGCCAGAACGTGTCTGACTTTCCGGACCGCACGGTCTACAACCACCTGAAGAGCGGCTTCGCCGCGCTGGGCCCGGACGGCCAGTACTTCTTCGACGTGGACCACCCGGTGGGCAAGCCGGGTGCCGAGGTGAGCGTCTCGAACTTCATGGGCGGCGCCGGCGAAGGCTGGTTCCTGGCCGACACGAGCAAGGTCTACAAGCCGATCATCTGGCAGCCGCGCCGGGCGTTCGACCTGGTCACGTTCTTCGACCCGAAGGACCCGCGTGTGTTCTGGCAGAAGGAATACATCTACGGCGTGGACGGCCGCTCGGGTGTGGGCTTCAGCCCGTTCTGGCAGCTGTGCTTTGCCTCGAAGCAAACGCTCGACGCAACGAACTTCAAGCTGACCGAGACTGCCATGATGAAGCAGTTCAACGACGCCGGCGAGGCGATCGACGTGGTGCCCGACACCATCTTCGTGTCGCCGAACAACCGCCAGGCAGCGCGCGATCTGTTCGAGAAGGCGACGCTGGCCAACGGTGAAACCAACGTGCTGAACGGGACGATGAAGGTCGTCGTGAGCTCGCGCCTGATCTGACCGATCAGACGCAACAACGCAGCACCTTCAACGAGCACCAGGAGCACACGACATGGCAACCAAGAAACTCACCGCAGCGGGCCCGGCCGACAAGGGCCTGCGCGTGGTGGCACGGCCGCAAGGCGGCTTTCGCCGCGCCGGCTTTCACTTCAGCGCCGAGGGCATCACGCTGCCCTTGAGCGAACTCACCGCCGACCAGGTCGAGCAGCTGCGCGCCGAGCCGCAACTGGTCGTGGTCGACGAGGACATCGCGCCGGCCTGACCGAACTCATACCACTGCCCTCGTGTCTCCCCCGGCCAGCCATGAGCGCTGGCCGGGTTGGACAGGCCGGTGGAAGTACCGCACTCACCACCAGCGATGTGCACGCGCCGAACCTCCAGGTGGATAGGCACTCAGCGACCCCGGCAACCTGACCAACACGGCACACGCAGCACCATGATCCACGCAACGAAAGCACGCACGCGGTGGGCCAGCCTGGCGCTGGCGCTGGCCGCCTTGCTGGCGGTGCCTTCGGTGCACGCACAAGACAACTGGATCGCGCCCGACAAGGCCCTGCACCTGGCGATGGGCACCGGCATCGCTGGCGCCGGCACCTTCGTGTTCGACGACGCACGCGTCGGCTTCGCGCTGGGCTGCAGCGCGGGTGTGGCCAAAGAACTCTACGACCGCCGCCGCCCCGACATCCACACCTTCAGCTGGAAAGACCTGGCCGTGACCTGCCTGGGCGCCGGGATGGGCGCCGCCGGCATGCGCTGGATGCTGACGCGCCAGGCCGGCGTGACGACGCTCTCTTTCGTGCAGGGGTTCTGAGGCCGTGCCCTACGCCACCCAAGCCGACATGCTGGTGCGCTACGGCGACACCGAGCTGCGCCAGCTCAGCGACATCAACACGCCGCGCGCCGGCGTGATCGTGGATGCCGTGCTCGAGCGCGCGCTGATCGACGCGAGTGCCTGGATCGACGGCCACCTGGTGGGCCGCTACACACTGCCGATCGTCGACGCCTCGGCGCTGCCGAAGCTGAACCTCGACTGCGCTGCCGAAGCACGCTACCTGCTGATGACCACCCAGGTCGATGAAGCGACGCAGAAGGCGCACGACGAGCGCGCCGCGTTCTACCGCGCCGTGGCCAAGGGCGACATTGCGTTGATCGCTGCGGCCGACGTGCCGGCGGCGACCGGCGTGGGCCCGGTGCTCTTCGATCGTGGCAACAAGGTGTTCGGCCGCGAAGGCTCGAACTTCGGCAGCGATGGCTACGACGCATCGCGCTGCGGGAGCGGGCTGTGAGCAACCAGGCGCTGTTGCTGGACTACCTGTTCGCCGGCGAGCTGATCCGCACCCGGCTGCGCGAACAAGTGCCCGGCCTGGCGGCACCCGACTCGGTGCAAGGCATCGAGACGCTGGCACAGGCGGTGGAGAAGAACATCACGGCGCCGACCGTGTTCGTGCTGTGGGAAGGCGACCTGATCAACACCGGCGAACAGGGCACGGCCGCCGGCGGCCGCAGCCAGCTGATGCGCCAGCAGTGGACCGTGCTGCTGGCGGTGCGCAACGCGACCCAGGGCGACCGCGGTGCCCGCAACGAAGCCGCGGGGCCGTACCTTTCCGCGATCCACAAGGCCCTTGCAGGCTGGGCGCCCGAAGGCACGGTGCGGCCGATGCTGCGCGCGCAGGGCCGCAAGGCCACCTACACGGCGAACGTGGGGCTGTACCCGCTCACGTTCGACCTTCCTTTGAATCTTTGATCCACCAGGAGAGAGAACCATGTCTCAAGGCTTTTCAGGCGTTGGCCTGGTCAACATTCACGCTCGCACCGTTGGCGGCGCCAAGGGCCTGGGCTACTTCGTGGGCAACTGCCCGAAGCTCTCGCTCAAGTTCGACCCGAAAACGGTGGAGCGCAACGAGAGCATGACCACCTCGCGCTCGCCGCTGCGCCGCATGACGCAGGCCACGAGCTGCTCGATCGAGCTGGTGACCGACGAGTTCAACAAGAAGAATTTCGCGCTGGCCACGCGCGGGCGCATCGACGAGGTGGCCGACGACGCGGTGACCACGATCAACGACGTATTCCCGAGCGGCGCGGTGGTGGGCAGCATCCTGGCGTGCTCGAAGCGCAACATCAACACGCTGGTGGTGACCGACAGCACCGGCTCGCCGAAGACGCTGGTGCTCGGCACGAACTACACCGTGGACCTGTTCAGCAGCGACATCACGATCATCAACCTGACGGTCGGCGCGCCCTACGTGCAACCTTTCAAGGCCGCGTTCAAGCAGGGTGCGGTGACGGTGATGGCCGGCCTGGCCGTGCCGGACTCGGAGCTGTGGATCGCGATGAACGGCACCAATGCCGACAACGGCCAGAAGGGCATGCTGGATTGCTTCCGCGTGCGGCTGGACCCGGCGCAGACGATGGACTTCCTGAACAACGACTACAACGACTTCGCGATCAACGGCTCGGTGCTGATCGACTCGACCAAGCTGCCGGCGGCGGTGGGTGGGCAGAACTTTCAGTTCTCCATTCCCTCGACGCACGAGTGATCTGAGTCATGACGACCACGAAGTCTGGCGGCGACATGCAGTTCGTCGCCCCGCTCGCCATCACGCTGGCGATCGATGGCTGCGACGTGACGGTCACGCCGCTGGTGCTGCGCGATTTGCCGCGCTTCACCGAGCTGATGGTGCCGATCATGGCCTCGACGCCGGAGCTACAGGCCGGCATGGCGCAGCGCTTCGTCGACGGCAAGATCAGCGACGACGACGTGAGCAAGATCATCACGGCCCTGGCCGTGAGCGGCGAGCAGCTGATCGACCTGGTGGTGCTGTGCACGAAGGCGCACTCGGAACCGGCGATCGAACCCAGCTTGAACGAGCTGCGCACCGGCGTCGACCACGCCACGTGGGTGGGCGGGCTGCTGCTGGACCGGGCGCTGACGCTGGCGGCGGTGAGCCTGCAGGTGAACATCGATTTTTTCAGTCGCGCGATGCCGCAGATTCGGGCCCTCGCATCGCGTCTCAGGCCAGCGCCCAGCTCCTCGGATACGCCGACGCCTTCGAGCAGCTCGTAGCGCACGGGCACTCGCATGAAGCGGTGCTGGACTACACGCTGTTCCAGTACCGCCGCTACCTGGAGCTGAGCTACCGGCGCGAGCGGCGCGAACGGCGCGAGCGGTTCGTGGACCTGGCGACCGCCTTGCAGGGTGGCGATGCGGTGACGGCCCACCTGAAGAAACTGAAAGACTGAGCAGGAACCCGCAGTGACCATCAACGCCCAGATCCGCATCAGCGCCATCGTCGACCAGGCGGTGAAGGCACTGCGCGAGGTGAAGGCCGAGGCGGCGGGTGTGGCCACGGCGGCCAGCCCGAAGGGCAAGCCTGCGTTCACCGATGTGTCGGCCGGTGCGACCGAGGCGGCGAAGCGAACCAAGGAAGCGCGCGACGAGGCCCAGAAGCTGCGCGAGCAGGAGAAGGCCGCCGCGCGCGAGAAGCGTGCCGAAGAGCTGGCCAATGCCAAGGCCGCCAGCGACGCAGCCAAGAAGGCGGCAGCGGAACAGAAGGCGATCGCCAACGAGGCCGCCAAGCAGCTGCGCCAGTCGCGCAACCAGGCGCGCCAGCTCGCACCGCAGGTGACCGACATCGTGGTGGGCCTGAGCACGGGGCAGAACCCGTTCACGGTGCTGCTGCAGCAAGGCGGCCAGCTGAAGGACTTGTTCGGCGGCGTGGGCGGTGCGTTCCGCGCGCTCACATCCATATTCACGGTGGGCCGGGTGGTCGTCGGGGGCGTGGCGGCTGCGTTCGTGGCAGTGGCGGCCGCCGCCGCAAAGGGCTACGACGAGAGCGCGCAGCTCAACAAGACACTGGCGCTGACCGGGAACATCGCAGACACATCGGCGGGCCGGCTCGACGCACAGGCGCGCAAGATCGCTGACCTGCAGAAGGCGTCGATCGGTGCCGTGCGCGAGACGCTCACCGGCCTGGTGGCCACCGGCAAGTTCACGAGTACTTCACTCGATGCGGCAGGCCGCGCGGCGGTGGCACTCAGCAAGCTGAACGGCAAGTCGGCGGCCGAGACCATCGAGCAGTTCCAGGGCATGTCGGCCGGCGTGGCCACTTGGGCGGCAAAGAGCAACCAGGCCTACAACTTCCTCACGGCCGAACAGTTCAAGTACATCCAGAGCCTGGAGGCGCAAGGGCGCACCCAGGAGGCCATGCGCGTCACGCTCGACGCGCTGGCGGCGACGATGGAGCAGCGCAGCGTGCCGGCGATCGGCACCTTCGAGCGCGCCTGGAACGCGGTCAAGAAAGCAACCAGCGACGTGCTGGACAACCTGAAGGCGATCGGCCGAGACGAGACGGCCGAGAGCAAGCTGAATTCGCTGCAGGAAAGACTCAAGCGCCTCCAGCAACTGGACAAGGTCTCGAATCGCGGCTTGCCCGCAGATCAGCAGCGCAAGAGTGCGGAGACGCTGCAAGTCGAAGAAGAGATCGAGGCCAAGAAGCGCCTGACGGCCGCCGACCAGGTGCGCGCCACCGAGCGCGCGATCGCCGCGCAGAACGCGCAGGAGGAGATCAAGAAATCTGGCAAGGCTTTCCAGGACAGCCTGGCGCAGATCGACTCGGCCGGCGCGCAGAAGCGCCTGGCGCAGCAGCTGGCCGCGCTCGACTTGCGCCAGGCCGGCATCGAGCGAGAGAACGCGAATGGCTTGCTGTCGGAAGCGGACTACAGCGCCAAGCTGAACGCGATCGAGCAGCAGCGCCTGGCGGCTCAGGCTGCGACCGTCAAGAGGCAGATCGAGATCGAACGCGGCAAGACGGTGGGCACGCCGGCGGAGACGAATGCGCGCAACGCTTCGGTGACGGCGCTCGAGGGGCAGCTCGTCGAGGTGCAGGGCCGCATTGCCGCTGCAGCCATCAAGGCCAGGTCGGACGCAGAAGGTATCTCGCTCAACCAGTCGCGTGACAAGGCGGCGGAATGGGAGCAGATCTGGCAGAAAGCAGCCGACCAGATCCGCGCGCTCTCTGCACAGAACGGTGCAACGGCCGCGACGCAGATCGCCAACCCTATTCAGCGCGCGACGGCTGAGGCGGCTTTGAAGACGGCGGACCTGACGCGCCAGTTGGACGCGCTGAAGCTCGCGTTGGACCTGAAGCTGGCCGTGACCGTGGACCCTGGCCAGCGCGCCGAGCTGCTGAAGCAGATCGAGCAGCTCGGCGTCGAGTCGAAGGCCGCGCTCGATGAGGCCACGCGCGCCGCTACCTTCGCCTCGCTGCAGACCCAGCTGACCGAGTTGAGCCAGGCGCTGGTGCAGGGCGAACAACGGATCGCGGCGGCAGTCGAAAACGGCACTGCGACCACGGTCGACGGCGAGCAGAAGAAATTCGACGCGCGGGCCGAGGCCATTCCCCAGCTCGAAACGATCTTGCGCCTGATGCAAGCGCTGGCCAGCACTCCCGGCGAGAAGAACGCCGTGGCGACGGTCACGCAGGATCTGGTGAAGCTGAAGGACGCGACGACGGCGTTCCAGAAGGCAACCAAGGACTCGGCCGTGAGCAGCCTGTCGACGGCGCTGACCGACATCAGCACCGGTGCGAAGAACGGCAAGGAAGCGCTGACGGACATGGTGAAGAGCTTCGCCACGTCGATGCTCGACCTGATCAACCAGCGGCTGGCCGAGAAGCTTGTGAATCAGTTCATCGACGCCGGCAGCAAGCTCAACTCGGACGGCGACGGCGGTGGGTTCTGGGCCTCGCTGTTCAAGGCGTTCGCGGGCTCGGGCGGTACGAACTCGAGCAGCAGCGGCATGGACGGCAGCGGGTGGACCGGCGAGCACCACGGCGGTGGTGTGGTGGGGGCCAGTGGCGGCACGCGGCGCCGGGTGCCCTACGCGGCCTTCCTGGGCGCGCCGCGGTACCACACCGAAGGCATCGTCGGCCTGAAGCCGCGCGAGCGCGGAATCATCGCGCTCGACGGCGAAGAGGTGCTCGACGAAGACAACCCGCGGCACATCAAGAACTTCAGCAACAGCGTGAACGGCGTGCAGATCAGCGTCTCGGTCACCGGCGCGCAAGGCACCGAAGGCGACCAGCGCGGTGCGGCCGACCAGCTCACCCAGCGCATGCGTGCGGTGGTGGTGGAGTGGGCGGCCGAGGAAAGCCGCCAGGGCGGCATGTTCGCGCGGGGGGCACGCTGACATGGCCGACTGGGTATGGGTTGAATCGCCGGGCTCTTCTCTCGAAGAAACGCCACGGGTGCGGAGCGCCAAGTTCGGCGATGGCTACGAGCAGCGCGCGCCCGATGGCCTGAACCCGACCGATGAGATGTGGCCGCTGCAGTTCAACGACGTGGACAACGCGATCGCCGACGAGATGATCGCCTTCCTGCGCACGCACGGCGGCGTGACGCCGTTCGACTACGTGCCGCTCTGGGCCACGGCGGAGATCCAGGTGATCTGCCGCAGCTGGCGGCGATCGCAGGGCTCGAAGTACGGCATGAGCACCATCAGCGCGACCTTCGAGCGGGTGTATCAGCCATGACGATCGCGGCAGAACTGCAGGCGCTGACGCCGAGCGCGAAGCTGGAGTTCTTCGTGCTCGACGCCACGGCGCTCGGTGGCGACATCGACTACTTCCACAACGGCACGAACGCACTCAGCCAGGCGGTGACCTGGCAGGGCCAGCTGTACCAGTACATCCCGGTCGAGGCGAGCGGCTTCGTGACTCGAGGCGACGGCCCGCGGCCGAGGCCGGTGATCCAGGTGGGCGATGCGTTCGGTGCGCTGGGCGCGCTGGTGCGGCTCTACAACAACCTGAGCGGGGCGAAGCTGATCCGCAGGCGCACGCATGCACGGTTTCTGGACCCGGTGAACTTTGTCGGCGGCGTGAACCCCACGGCCGACCCGACGGCGCAGTACCCCGACGAGCTGTGGATCTTCGACCGGGTGCGGGCACGCGACGGCACCCAGGTGGCCTGGGAGCTGGCGAGCCCGCTCGACCTGGAAGACGTGGTGCTGCCGGCGCGCCAGGTGCGCAACACGATCTGCACCTGGCAGTACCGCAGCGCGGACTGCGGCTACTCGGGCGGGCCGGTGGCCAGGGCCGACGACACGCTGACCAGCGACTCGGCGCAAGACCGCTGCAGCCTGCGCGTGAGCGGCTGCAAGTTGCGCTTCGGCGCGGCGGCGGCGCTGCCGATCGGCATCTTCCCCGGTGCCGGCGTGCTTCGAAACATGTGAGGTGGTGATGGACTTCGAACTGGACGACAGGCTGCGCGCCGAGATCTACGCTCACGCGGCCGAGGTGCAGCCGCGCGAGTGCTGCGGGCTGATCGCCCGAACGGCGTGGGGCGACGTGATCTATGAGCGCATCCCGAACATCTCGGCGGATGGCTCGCAGTTCCTGATGGACCCGGGCTGGTACGCGGCGGCTGAAGATGCACACGAGGCTGTGCTGGCCATCGTGCACAGCCACCCGAACGCGAGCGCGAACCCTTCGATGGCCGACCGGGTGGGCTGCGAGAAGAGCGGCGTGCCCTGGATCATCTGCGGGTGGCCGAGCGGCGTGTTCAAGCAGCTCGAACCCTCGGGCTGGCAGGCGCCTTACACGCGCCGCGAGTTCCACCACGGGGTGCTGGACTGCTACACCCTGATCCAGGACTGGTACCTGCGCGAGCTGCAGCTTGAGCTGCCCGACTTCGACCGTGAAGATGGCTGGTGGGAGAAGCGCGCCGACCACGCGCCGCAGGACCTCTACATGCAGAACTTCGCGGCGGCCGGCTTCGTGCAAGTGTTCGGCGAGCCGCAGCGGCACGACGGCATCCTGATGCAGGTGGCCAGCGACCGCGCGAACCACGGCGCGGTGTACCTGGGCAACGGCGTGATGCTGCACCACCTGCACGGGCGGTTGAGCGAAGAGACGGTCTACGGCGGCTACTGGGCACGTCACACGGTGGCGCTGGTGCGGCACATCAGCCGGATCTCGCCGATGGAGGCGTCGGCGATCGCGCTGGCCTCGCTTCAAGAACGGGCAGCAGCGTGAGCACAGTGGTCTTGCGCGAGGTGCGCCTGTACGGCGAGCTCGGCCGCCAGTTCGGACGGGTGTTCCGCTTGGCGGTGGCCACGCCGGGTGAGGCGGTGAGGGCGCTGCGCGCGGTGCTGCCGGGCTTCGAGCGTGCTTTCCTGGGCCGTGACGGGCAGCAGGCGTATCACGTGTTCGTGGGCCGCAAGGTGGCCCGGCGCAGCCTGACCAAAGAAGAGCTGTGCGAGCCGCTCGGCGCTGCCGACCCGATCATGTTGGTGCCGGTGATTGCGGGCGCCAAGCGCGCCGGTACCGCGCAGGTGATCCTGGGCTATGTGCTGATGGTGGCCGGTGCGTTTCTGGCGGCGTACACGGGCAGCGACTTTGGCCTGGTCAGCCTCGGCTTTTCGATGATGCTCGGCGGCGTGATTCAGCTGCTGAGCCCGCAGAAGAAAGGCAAGGCGGCTTCGAGCAACCTGCCGAGCTATGTGTTCGACGGCCCGCTGAACAACACCGAGCAAGGCGGCCCGGTGCCGGTGCGCTACGGCCGGGCGATGGTGGGCTCGACGGTGGTGTCTCAGGGCATCAGCACGCAGGAGCTGGCCGCGCCTGCAGGGCCGGCCATTCCTTCCAATCTGCCGAACCTGCCGGGCTACGAGCCGGACGACCCGAACATCGACCGGGGCGGCGAATGAAGTCGACGGCGTTGGCGATTCGCGGGGCCGGCGGTGGCGGCGGTGCCTACGAGCAGACCGACACGCTGCGCAGCACGCAGATCGCCGACATTCTCGATCTGGTCAGCGAGGGCGAATGCCAGGGCCTGGTCGACGGGCTGAAGAGCATCTACCTGGACGGCGTGCCGCTGCAGGCGGCCGACGGGAGCATGAACTTTCAGGGTGTGCAGGTGAGCACCACACCGGGCACGCAAGGCCAGGTGTCGATCGCCGGTGCCGACGACGTGGAGAACGAGATCGCGGTGGGCGTGACGGTGCTGTTCGCCACGCCGCTGGTGCGCTCGATCGCCAGCGCCTCGATCGACACCTGCAGGGTGACGATCGTGGTGCCGCAGCTCAGCTCGCAGAACCCGGACAACGGCGACCTGGTGGGCACCACGGTGGAGTGGGCGATCGACGTGCAGAGTGCCGGCGGCGGCTACGTGCAGGTGTTCACCGAAGAGATCGCGGGCAAGACGATGTCGAGCTACCCGCGCGCGGTGGAATTCAAGCTGCCGGGCTCGGCGCCCTGGGACATTCGGGTGCGGCGGGTGACGGCCGACTCGGGCACGGTGACGCTGGTGAACGCGTTCGGCTGGTCGAGCTACACCGAGATCCAGACGCTGAAGCTCCGCTACCCGCACTCTTGCCTGGTGCGCACGCGGGTGGGTGCGCAGCAGTTCGCGCGCATTCCGGTGCGCAGCTTCGACTGGCTGGGCCTGCGCGTGCAGGTGCCGGTGAACTACGACCCGCTGACCCGCGTGTACACGGGGGTGTGGGACGGCACCTTCAAGATCGCATGGACCGACAACCCGGCCTGGATCTTCCACGACATCGTGAAGCAGAACCGCTACGGCTTGGGGCGCTACATCGCCACGACGGACGCGTTCAAGTGGGATCTGTATGGCATCGGCCAGTACTGCGACGTGCTGGTGCCCGACGGTTATGGCGGCACGGAGCCGCGTTTCAGGGCGAGCCCGCAGCTCGAGACGCGCGAGCAGGCCTACAAGGTGCTGGCCGACATGGCGGCGATCTTCATGGGCATGGCCTACTGGTCGAACACCGACATCGCGGTGGTGCAAGACGCGCCGGGCGACCCGGTGGCCGTGTTCACGCCGGCGAACGTGGTGCCGACCACGCCCGGCCGTTTCTTCACCTACACCGGGGCCAGCAACGCCAAGCGCTACAGCCAGGTGATCGTGTGGTTCAACAACCTGCCGGATCGCGGCAAGCTGGTGCCCGAAGTGGTGGTCGACCAGGCGCTGGTGGCGCGCATCGGTGTGAAGACGCTGGAGCTGAGCCCGCTGGGCATCTGGTCTCGCGGCCAGGCGCAGCGGGTGGGCAAGTGGGCGCTGTATTCGCAGGAGAACCAGACCGAGGGCGTGTCGTTCAAGGTGGGCCTGGACGGCGTGCTGGTGGCGCCGGGCAGGTACTTTCAGATCGCCGACCCGAACGAAGCGGGCGAGCGCCTGGCCGGGCGCGTGCAATCGGCCACGACCACGGTGGTGACGCTCGACGCCGCCGTGGTTCTGGCCGGGGGCGAGAGCTACCTGCTGACGGTGATGCTGCAAGACCCTGCCGACCCGGCAAAGCTGATGACGCAGCAGCGCGCGGTGAGCACGGCGGCCGGCACCACGAACACGATCACGGTGGGCGTGGCCTTCACTTCTGCGCCGGCGGCCGAGAGCGTGTGGCTGCTGCAGTCTGAAGCGGTCGAGGCGACCAACTGGCGCTGCGTGGGCCTGACGGAAGATGCCGGCGCGAACACCTTCACCATCAACGCGATCGCTCACGCGCCGCAGAAGTACGCGCTGGTCGAGCAAGGCATCGCGTTCGAGCGGCCATCGGTCTCGCGGCTGACGGTGGCGGCGCCGAAGCCGACGCCTGTTTCGCTGACGGAAACACCCTACCGCTCGGGCTCGATCACCGTGAGCCGCGTGACGGTGAGCTGGGTGGCACCGGCGCGCGGCCTGACTTACGTGCTGGCCTGGCGCTTGAACAACGGGCCGTGGACGCACCTGCCGCCGACCGGCGCGAACAGCGTGGAGATGGACGGCCTGGCCAAGGGCCTGTTCGACGTGGTGGTGAGCTCGCGCAACGCGCTCGGCAACGACTCGCAACCGGAGTACGCCAGCCTGCTGCTGGTGGGCAAGACGACGCCGGCGCCGGACGTGGTTGGCTTCAGCGCGACGGTGGTTCAGGGCGGGGTGAGGTTCACGTGGGTGCCGAGCACCGAGGACACGTATCTGGCCAACACCTTGAAGATTGGAGCGGCCGTGCTGTTCGAGGGTGCCGCGAGCACCTGGACCTGGCCGTGGCCAGCGCTGGGCACGTACACGGTGACGGCGATCGAGTGGGACACGAGCCTCAACCCTTCGGCAACGCCGCAAAGCGTGGTGGTGGTGGTCGACGCGGCGATGCTGGTTCAGTTTTCCAGCATCGGCGGGGCTGGCAAGCCGAGCGACAACGCGACGAGCGATGTGACGCTGATCGCCAGCGCCGGCATGACGCTCGTTGGCAACACCGCGACGCGCGGCGCGAGTGCCGCGGCATGGAACGAGCAGGTTTACAGCCGCGACGCCTACGTGGGTGGGGCGTTTGTCTCTGCCGTGGCCGGGGTATCGGGAGCGATGATCGGGCTCAACACCGATCCGACTTTGGACGCTGGCTACACCTCGCTCGACTATGCGTGGTACGTTGCCAGCGGCAGCCTCGAAATTTACGAGAGTGGTAGCCAGAAATCGAGTGGGATCTCGTTGAGCGCAGGCGATGTATTGAGCATCGTCTATGACGGCCAGTTTGTGCGCTACATGCAAAACGGTGCCGTGGTTCGCTCTGTGGCGGCGGCGCCGGGGATCAAGTTCTATCTCGACTCTTCGTTCAATGCACCGGCATCGAAGCTCACCAACATCCGCTTCGGCCCCTACCAAAACAGCTTCAACAGCCGGGCCGGCAACCTGATCGACGCTTCGTGGTGGGCGCCGGGTGTCACACCCACGAGCCGCTGGGGAGGTGCCAACAACACTCCTGGTACCGACGTGTTTTCGGTGGCGACATTGCCGGATGGGTCGTCGGGGATAGTGTGGAGAGCCACGTCTGACACGAGCAGCGGAACGAGCAGCGGTGGCGGGTGGAGGCCGGGCACGGACCCAACGAACCGCTTCCCGGTCGACCCGAAAAAGACCTATATGTTCGTCGCCTTCACGCAAAGCGTGAGCGGCACCGGCAGCGAGTATTTTGGTGTCGATCCGGCAAGTGTTTGCACGCTCAACACCGCGACGCCAGACACGAACCCGTACTTCGCCGTGGGGCCGAAGGTCAACGGCGCCTGGCACATGATGGTCGGCTGGGTCTACCCGGCAGGCACGACCGGCCACGTGACCGGCAAGGCCGGCATCTACGATTGCCAGACCGGCGCGGTGATTGCGGTAGGCGCAAATTACAACTGGAATGCGACGGCGGAATCAGCGAGCACGCGCTGCTTTCAGTATTACCAAACCTCGGCGGCGGTGCAGATCTTCGGCTGGCCGGCGGTGTATGTGTGCGACGGCAGCGAGCCGAGCGTGGACGACCTGTTATCGATGGCAACGCGCGCAGCGGCAACGGCCGCGCTTGGAGCTGCCGCGACCGCGCTGGCCTCGGCCGCCGCGGCGAACACGGCCCTGGCCGAGATCGCGAGCGACGGGCTTCTGACGCCTGGCGAGAAGCCAGAGGTGATCTTGAAGGCGAACGTGATCTCGGCCGAGCAGGCGGGCATAGACGTGCAGGCAACGGCCTACGCGATCACGACGGAGAAGGCGAGCTACGACGCGGCGGTGGCCGCGCTGACTGCCTACCTGGCCACGCTGACGGGGCCGGTCGCCTGGAACAACCTGGGCGGAAACACGACGGTGGTGGGCACGACTTTCAGGGCCCGTTTCGGTGACGTGTATGAGCTGCGCCAGGCGCTGCTGAACAAGATCGCCCAGGTGGCCGGCACGGTGGCGGCCTGGTCGGGCATCAGCGGTGCGGGCAAGCCTGCGGACAACGCGACGGCCGATCTGGTGCTGGTCGCGAGAGGAAATTGCGTGGTGGTGGGCAACACGGCGCAGAAGGTGGGCGGTACGAACGACTGGAACTCAGACGTGTACAGCCGCGACAGCTACACCGGGGGGGCATTCGCATCGGCCGTGCCGGAGCAAAACGACCACCGCTCAATGTTCGGGCTGAACAGCGATCCAACGACCGACCAGAGCTATACCTCGTTGGACTACGCTTTTTACTTCGTTTCGGATGGGACGCTCGAAATCTACGAGAGCGGCTTGATGATCGGCACGTTTGGCAGCTACTCGGCAGGGGATGTGTTTGTCGTCACGTACGACGGTGCGAACGTCGTCTACATGAAGAACGGCACGGTGCTGCGCACAGTAGCCTCAGCACCTGGCAGGACGTTCTTCTGGGACTCCAGCTTCTACTTGCCCGGCGCTGCTCTGAAGAACATTCGCTTCGGGCCCATGTCGCCTGTGACGGGCATTGGCACGGGACAGATCCTGCCAAACGCTGCTACGTTGGTATTCGCTTCAAGCAACTACTACATGTCGGCTGCATCGATCACCTCGACGTTCGGGATCACGCCAGCCGACCTGATCGGTTGGTACGGCGTTTGTGGCT
The DNA here is from genome assembly GCA_040080605.1 of Burkholderiaceae bacterium. Taxonomy (GTDB): domain Bacteria; phylum Pseudomonadota; class Gammaproteobacteria; order Burkholderiales; family Burkholderiaceae_C; genus LMDS01. The sequence goes on along the minus strand of JBEBIB010000021.1, from coordinate 64,315 downwards.
TCTACTTGCCCGAGGCACTTACGGTGCTCGTAACGATCAAGTTCAACGCTACGACCGTTGGCACTTCACAGTCACTCTGGTCGCAATACGCCATGAGATTCGACAACTCGGCGACCAACTATTCGGTGGTGACATCAAAGGGTCCGCTGGCCAGTGGTCAGGACTACAGCGAAAGCGTGACGCTGACCGCCTCTGTGGCTCTCTCAGCCGGCAACCACATCGTCGGTAGCGTCTTCGATTCGTTCACAAGCAAGAACTCGGCCGAGCCCGAAAGCCCAGTTGAAATCCGCATTGAGGCAATTCGTCGATGAGCGCCTATACGATCGTCGACGACGCGACAGGTGAGGTCATCTCGCTGGTCGACATGCCAGACGAAAGGAGCGTGGCGCTCAACACCCCTGACCATGCTTCTGTGATCGAAGGCTGGCCGCCATCCGCTGCCTGTTATCTGCTTAGAGGCCGCTGGGTCGAAAGGCCACCCCGGCCCTCGCGAGACCACACCTGGGACATCGAGCTCAAGATGTGGTCGGACACTCGACCTGACGAAGACTTCGCTGCACATGCGCGTGGGCAGCGGGACATCTTGTTGGCGGCGAGTGATTGGGTGGTCTCTCGAGCAATGGAGATGAGCGAGCCGGTGCCTGAACCTTGGCGCCAATACCGCGCCAGGCTGCGCGAAGTGACGACCCAACCTGGATTCCCTCGCTCGATCGACTGGCCGGTAACTCCGAGCTGAACAGATCAAAAAAGACAGGGCGACCAGACGGGGTGCGCTAACACCCCGCCTGGCCACCAGCCCGCAGCTCGCACTGCGAACCAGCCAAGGCCCTGCCACCTCGCGAGGCGGGCCGATGCTACGCACTGGATTGCCCGATGGCCCTCCCGATCATCCCTTGGATAGGTGGCAAACGCCGCATAGCAGACACGCTTCTGAACCGGTTCCCCGCCCACACGTGCTACGTGGAGGTGTTCGCCGGCGGCGCGGCGCTGTATTTCATGAAGCACCCTGCGGAGGTGGAAGTGGTCAACGACGTGAACGGCGACGTGATCAACCTCTACAGGGTGGTGCAAAACCACCTGGAAGAGTTCGTTCGGCAGTTCAAATGGGCGCTGAGCAGCCGGGAGCTGTTCAAGTGGCTGCAGGAGACGCCGGCGCACACCCTGACCGACATACAGCGCGCGGCCCGGTTCTTCTACCTGCAGCACCACGCCTTTGGCGGCAAGGTGCAGGGGCAGAGCTGGGGCACGGCGACGACCGCACCGCCGGTGAACCTGCTCAGGATCGAGGAAAGCCTCAGCGCGGCTCATTTGCGGCTGTCTGGGGCCTACATCGAGCGCCTGGACTGGTCAGCCTGCCTGGACCGCTACGACCGGCCACACACGCTGTTCTACATGGACCCGCCGTACTGGCAGACCGAGGGCTATGGGGTGGCCTTCGAGTGGGCGCAGTACGAGGCGATGGCCGCGCGCCTGGCCACGATCAAGGGCAAGGCCGTCGTGAGCCTGAACGACCACCCGGACATCAGGCGGGTGTTCGGGGCGTTCCAGATGGAGGAGTTCGAGATCGACTACACGCTGGGCGGAGGGGGCAAGCCGGCCACCAGGGGCGAGGTGGTGATCTACAGCTGGGACCGCCAGGCGGAGCCGGCTGGGCTGTTCTGAGCCCAGCCATGTCGGCCGTGCTTTTGCCCTGCACAATTATGTTGTGTGGTGTGAAAACTGAGAGGGGAGCGACTTATCTCAGTTTCGGGGCGCATTTTTCTCAGCGCGCTTCAAAAGGGGGCGGTTAATGGCGGCTTAACCGGAAGGCACTTCCCCGCGACTGGGGGGGTGGAACCCAGTCTTAGTTAACGTTCCCTTGCCGCTTCTAAAGATTGGGCAGGCGTTGAGCCGTGCAGGCGCGCGCGCGCTGGATCAAAATCGTGACGCGGCTTCGATGCACTGCTCGCATCGCGCACAAAGGAACCGGAACATGCGCTTGCTGCTGATCGAGGATGAAGAGGTGCTGGGCCGCGTGACGGCGCTTGCCCTGGGCAAGGCCAGTTTCATCGTCGACTGGGTGAAGAACGGTCTGGACGCGGTCGCCGCCGTTCAGGGGCACGAGTACGACGCGATCCTGCTCGACCTGGGTTTGCCAGACATGTCGGGCGAAGACTTCGTGAAGGATCTGCGCTCGAAGCGGCACGCCACGCCGGTGATCGTGCTCACCGCGCGCGGGCAGGTGGAAGACCGGGTCGCGGTGCTCGACCTCGGAGCCGACGACTACCTGGTCAAGCCTTTCGACATGGCCGAGCTGTGCGCGCGGCTGCGCGCCGTAAAGCGGCGCACCTCTTCGGGTGTCGACTACACCGACTCGCAGCAGATCGGCCCGCTCGAGTTCTTTCAGGCGTCACGCACGGTCCGGTGGAAGGGCAGTCTGGTGACGCTGACGAGCAAGGAATTCGATGTGCTCGAAACACTGGTCATGCGCCGGCCGCGGGTGGTGAGCCGTTCGCAGCTGGAGAACGCGCTGTATGGCTGGGGAGACGAGGTCGAAAGCAATGCGATCGAGGTGTACATCCATTTTCTGCGGCGCAAGTTTTCGCCTGGGCTGGTCGTGACCGTGCGGGGCAAGGGGTACCAGCTGGGTTCCGAAGAAAGTCTCGGCGCAGAGGCCGCCCGACTGAATCCGCCCGCGAGCTGAGTGTGCCGAGCACGTTCTTCAAGTCCCCTGGCCGATGGTCGATGCAAACGCATCTGATCACCATCGCGCTGGCCATCATTCTCCTGGCCTGGGTCGCTGGCGTTGCCGCGACAGCCAGCATGGCGCAGCGTGAAGCACACACCCTTCATGACCGCGGAATGAAGCAGGTCGCCGGGCTTCTGCTGGGCCTCAGCGCTCACGAGTTGGCCGAAATCGGTTCGGACACGCCGATCGAGGCACGCATCCGCAATGGTCTCTACGACAACGAGGAGACGCTGGGGCAGGATTACCGCTACCAGGTCTGGTCGAGCGAGGGCCAGTTGCAGCTGACCAACTTCGGCTTGGCGTCGGCCGCGGCGATGGCCAGGCTCGGCGAAACGGGGTTCAGCTGGATCGAGATGGACGGCGACCGCTGGCGCGTTTTTTCGCTGCACTCGGCGGAGACGCGGCAGGAGATTCAGGTGGCGGAACGTGCGTCGATTCGCCAATGGACCGTCGGTGCCCTCGACTGGCCGACGCTGTGGCTGGTGCTGGGCTCGCTGGCACTGGTTCTCGCCCCGGCCCTGTGGCTGCTGCGGCGCCTGCTCAGACCCGTCCGCACCTTGGCAGGGGCGCTCCAGTTGCGCTCGCCGACGAACCTGGATCAAGTACACATCGAGCACGTACCGCTGGAACTCGTGCCTGTCGTCGCTGCGGTCAATGTTCTCTTTCACCGCGTTTCGGCCGCCATTCGTCACGAGCGAAACTTCACTGCGCTGGCGGCGCACGAGTTGCGCACGCCCCTGGCCACGCTGCGGGTTGTGGCAGAAGCCGCGGGTGCGGCCAGGTCCGATGCCGAGCGCACTCAGCTCCTGAGCGAACTGATGCGCAGCGCCGACCGCTGCTCGCGCCTGCAGGACCAGCTCCTGACGCTGTCGCGTCTGGACGCGGTGGAGTCGGGCGACATGCTGGCCGAGGTGGACATGACCGAACTGGTCATGGAAGCCGTGGCCGACATCCTGCCCGAAGCGCGCCAGCGGCAGAACAAGCTCGCCAGCAAGCTCGACGGGTCGGTGCTCAAGGGCCACCGGTTCGGCCTGCTGACCCTGCTGCGCAACCTGCTCAGCAACGCCGTGCGGTACACGCCCCAAGGCGGCCGGATCGAGATCGCCACCTTCAGCAAAGGCGCCAGCCTGTTCGTCCAGGTCGACGATTCGGGGCCGGGCATCCCCGAGCACGAGCGCGAACGCATGTTCGAACGCTTCGAGCGACTGCACACCGACCACGAGGCTGGTGTGGGCCTCGGGCTGTCGATCGTCGGAACCGTGGCTGATGCGCATGGGGCGACCGTGGCGCTGCGTGATTCTCATCTCGGCGGCCTTTGTGTGCAGGTTGAATTCATCGGTCGCACGGCTGATGAATCGCCTGTCGCCGCTGGTTTTGCCGAAGAGGCGGCGGGCGACTTCGAACTCATCGAACGCCCCGGGCCGGAGGCTCCGCGCGCGTTCGTGTAGCCGACATCGTGGTGCGCCGGCAAGTCGTGACCGCTTCGAGCGGCCAGTCGGCGGGCTGTGGCGACCGGGATCGCACGCCTCCGGCAAGGACGTTTCGGGCGGACTCGCCGTCATCGGACCGGGGACGTGGAAGCGCGAAAACTTAAGATTCTACTAATGTGCAAAATGCACAGTGTCGGCAACCATGTGGGATGGTCAAGCGTCGCCTGCGATTCACGATGCTGCGCGTGAGGTGTCAGGCGTCTTTCCGTTGCGCTCGATTCACCGAAGCACGCGAGCTCGGGCGCAATCCGGTTTCATGAACGCTGGTTGCAATGGACTATCGAAGGAACGCTCAGCCCATGTTCGATCCCACCAGCGCTTTCAGTCAGATTCCATCCTACGAAAGCACCCATCCGGGCCGCGCACTTCCGGACGTCGACGGCGGCCTCATCTTCGCGTCGCCGAGCACGTTCAATTCCACGTTGAGCCCGTCGCTCCTGTCCGACCTGCGGCGCTTTGTGGACGACCCCGGCCTCACGGACATGCTCGCGGTGGTCGCGGCCTGCGTGCGCCATGCCCGGCCCCTCGCACTGCACGTCGGGAACGGCAACAACATCAGTGTCCTGTCGGTGTTCCCTCGCGAGCAGTTGTTCCAGTGCTACCTGGAACTGCAGGCACTCTCGACCGAGCAATTCGCCTGTTTGCGGCTGCTGCACGTCGAACCGGAGTACCCGCTCCTGGCCGGAGAGATCAACCCGGAATCGATGCGGAGTGGCCGCCTGGAGCCGCTCGGGCCGTTCCTTTGGCGGCTGGCGATGCATGGCGCGAACAGCGAGTTGTTGCCCGAGATCTCGGGGCCGACGCACTACCGTCTGTCGATGGGCGTCCGGCTGGATCGCCTGCCGATCGATCCGCGGGCGTTGCCACTGCTGCAGACCTTGCGAAGACGACCCGTCTCGCTGGACGAGTTGGTGAAATCGACGGACCTGGGGGGCGCCTGGGTTCGGCGTTTGCTCAACGCGCTGTACCTGCAGTCGGGCTTGATGCTCACACGGTCGATCCCATCGCCCTGGTTCGGGCGCCCGCGACAGACGGTCGAGTGAACCGGGTCAGCGCGTGCTGCGCGCCAGAGCGTTGAATGGCTGCGCCCGCAAGGCGGCGCAGGGCCGCGAAACGAAGGGTCAGTCCAGGCTGCCGTGGGCCGTGTCGTTCAGGTCCAGGGGAATGTCGGGCTCCGACAACATGTGCCAGGCAATCTGCATGGCCGCGGCCATCGCGTGCGCTTCCCGGCCTCGTCCCTGCCGGATGTAGCTCTCGTACTTGTCCGACAGGGCACGCAGCAACCCGACGTTTCCGGGAGTCAGCAGCGGGCTTTGGAGGTCGATTCCAGCCACGAGGGTTCTCGCCGCCACCACGGAGTGCGCGAGCGAGACCGGAGGGATCGACCCGGTCAACAAGGATTCAGCCAAACGGGGTTCCAACTTCTTTTGATCTGCGACGAAACCGGGCGCATTCGAACCCTCGCCGTGCGACAGCGGGTCTGCCTTGTCCGAGGGTGTCTTCACGGTTCAGGCAAGTGCCTTTTCGATCTCGGCAAACGTGCTTGCGATTTCGGTCGCAGCGATCGCGCAGCCCAGTTGCCTTTCGAGCTGCGTGAGCGACAACACGCCTCGAACGCGCGCCGGCGACTGGCTGCTGGCGGCCTGCACCACGAGCATGTGGTTACGGCCGAACTGCCTGAACGTGGCCACCACCCGGGCCACGTTGGCCGACCGAAGTTCGTCGTAGTCGATGGCATCGAGCATCGGCAGACCGGTCATCACGTCGGCAACGCAAAGGTCTTCATGGCGCACGTTGCGCTGGTGCACCAGGCGCATCGGTTTGTCGCCGAGAAGATCGGTCGACGTCACGAGCCCCTCGATGCAAGGGAAGTCGCTGACGACGAACAGCAGACGAACGCCCTGGTGCACCATCGTCTGCTCGGCACCGGCCAGCGACGTGCCCGGATCGATCGTGGCCGCCTTCACCTCGGTGAGGTCGGTCATGACCTCCAGGCCCGGCGAAGCCAGGGTCACGCTGCCACGGGGGCGCGGTTGTGCCTGCGGGATGCAGGTGTTCTCGGGAAACCGGAATGTCGTCAATGCAGACTGGTTCATGGCGCGTGCCCTCGGGGTCGTCAGTTAATGTGCTAGTTGCACATTCTGAGTCCGTTGCTCGTGGCGCAGCGCTTCATGATTGTTTCCGGATGTTGGCCCGCGAGCCTGACCCGGCCTGCGCTGCGCGCAAGCGAGCCCATGCCTCGCGGCCGGCTTCGGTCAGGCTGTCAGCGCATGCTGGCGCGCCAGCGCGACCAGCCGCTCGACATCGCGGTCGCGAATGCCGCAGCCGCGCAGCGAGTTGGCTGTTTCGAGCAGGTAGTCGAGCGTGCTGCCGAAACGGCCGTTGGCGCAGCGCAAGATCTCCAGCATCTGCGGGTCGGCGAGTGTGCCGGTGTGGGCCGGGCTGTTGCGGCTGAGCGTGAAGGCCAGCGCGTTGACGCGGCCCTGCGGCGTGCGGCAGGGCAGCCATTTCGGGTCGTAGACGCCGGTGGGCATTTCGCGCAGCCACAGGCGTTCGAGCTGAGCTTCGGCATGCTGGCGCTCGACACGGTAGGCCACGCCGCGGCACGAGCCACCTGAGACCAGCGCGAACACGAGGCCCGGGCACTCCGGCGTGCCGCGGTTGATGCGCGAGCGCATCTCGAGCGCTCGGTGCCAGCCGTGCACGGCGGCGGGGCGCTGCTCGGCCGCTTCGAATTCCGGGCGCCAGATCAGCGAGGCGTAACCGAACACCCACAGGTCACTTTCGCCACCCCAGGTGTCGATGGCGTCGCGCAGCATGCTGCCGGTGTCGCGAACGCACAGCATCGAAAAGTCTGCGCTCATGACCTGACTCTAGAATGAAAAACCGATGCAGAGGAATTTCGAATGAACGAGCAGAACGACGAAGCGCAAAGTTATGCACTGATGGTGCTGGCCGGGCTGGTGGCCCTGGTGATCGCCGGCGTGCTCGCGCTCGCCATCTTGAGCACGCAGCGTGCCAAGCCGGCCATCAAAGGGGCGGCGCCCGGCAGCACCGCCGCCGCGGCGATGGCCAGTGCCGATGCGGCCGCGCCGGAAGCGCGGGTCTATTTCGAGACCGGGTCCGATGCCTTGTCCAACGAAGCGCAGGCCGCACTGGCCAGCGCGGCCGACGCAGCGCGCGCCGACGGCAGCAAGAGCCTGCTGATCTCGGGCTTCCACGATGCCAGCGGCGACGCGGCCCAGAACGCCGAACTGGCGAAGAAGCGCGCGATGGCGGTGCGCCACGCCTTGGAGGCGAACGGCGTGACGCCCGACCGCCTGGTGCTCGACAAGCCGGCGCTCACCACCGGCGGTGCCGACGCGCGCGAAGCGCGGCGTGTCGACGTGCGCCTGCGCTGAATCCTTCCTGTTCCTGAAGCCGGGAACGCCGGTGATGCCGCCTTGTACTTGACAAGTCACTTTATAGTGACATACTATAGTCACCATATAGTGACAACAGGAGCAAGTCATGCAGCGTCGATCCTTCATGCGTCTGGTGGGTGGCGGCACGGTCGCCGCGGCCGCAGCCTCCCTGGCAGGCTGTTCGAGCGACTTTCCGGCCGAAGCGCTCACCGCCTGGCAAGGCCCGGGCAACGAGCCCGATGTTCGTCGCTGGGCGCTGGCCCACGCGATCCTCGCACCCAGCCCGCACAACCGACAGCCCTGGCTCGCCGACCTGCGCGAGGCGAATGCCGTCAGCCTGTATGTCGACCGCACGCGCCTGCTGCCGGAAACCGACCCGTGGTTTCGCCAGATCATGATCGGGCAGGGCACTTTCATCGAAGCGCTCGTGCTGGCGCTGCAGGCGCGTGGGCTGGCGCCCACGGTCGCGCTGTTCCCCGAAGGCGAGTTCAAGCCACGTGAAGTCGACGACCGACGGGTGGCGCGCGTCAGTTGGTCACCCGGCGCGCCTGCGCCAGCGCGTGACCCGCTTTTCGCCCAGTTGCTGAGGCGCTGCACCGTGAAGACCGACTACGACACCACCCGACCCGTGCAGGCTGCCACGGTCGAGGCGCTGAAGGCTGCGATGGCAGACCCCGAGGTGCACTTCGATGCGAGCCTCGACGCCACCCGTGTCGCGCGCCTGCGTACCCTCTGCTGGGAATCGGCCCAGGTCGAGTTGCTCACAACGCGCACCGTGATGGAAAGCGTGCGCCTCACGCGCGTCGGCCCGGGCGAGATCGCGCTGCACCGCGACGGCATCAGCATCAATACGCTGGTGCCACGCATCGCGAATGCGGTCGGCGCCTTCGACCGCGAGCGGCCGCCCGAGCTCGGCAGCACCGCGTACAAGCAGATGATGAGCCGCTTCGAAGGCCACAGCCGCACCGCCATGGGTTTCGTGTGGCTCTCCACGCCGACGGCGCGCCACGCCGCAGGCGGCACGCTGCGCAGCGCCGAAGTGGCCGCCGGCCGCGCCTACCTGCGGCTGCAGCTCAAGGCCACCGAGCTCGGCCTGCAGATGCACCCGATGAGCCAGGCGCCACAGGAATTCGCCGAGATGAAAACGCACTACGACGAACTGCACCGCCTGCTGCTCGGTAAGCCCGCGGCGGAAGAAACGGTGCAGATGTTCTGCCGCATCGGCCACTGCGCGACCACGCAACACCAGCCGCGCCGCGGGGTCGACGCGATCCTGCGCACCTGAAGGCCGGTGCGGCCGGGCAGAATGGGGCGATGACAAGTTCAAGCACTGCGGCCGCCACGTCGCACCGCCCTGCACCGCGCGCCGTGCGTGACCGGGCCGCAACCGAAAAGCTGATCCTCGCCGCGGTGGGCGAGGTGCTGGCGCGCGACGGTTTCAATGGCATCGGCGTCAACGCCATCGCCAAACACGCCGGTGTCGACAAGGTATTGATCTACCGCTACTTCGGCGGTCTGCCCGAACTGCTGAAAGCCTGGGGCGACAGCGGCCGTTTCTGGCCCGACCTGGAAGAGCTGCTCGGCCCCGAGCCGCACGAGTTCCTGGCGCTGCCGGCGCCGGAGCGCTTTGCGCGTTTTTTCGAACACTTCATCGACGGCCTGCGCGCGCGCCCGCTGACGCTCGAGATCCTGGCCGCCGAAGTGGTCGAGCGCAACGAGCTGACCGCCATCCTCGAAGCCGAACGCGAGGCCTGGGGCGCCGAGGCGGCGCGCGTCCTGGGCGGCGAGGAGTTCGACGCGCGCCCCGAACTGCAGGGGGTGGCGCTGCTGCTGATCGCCGGCGTGCAATACCTGCTGCTGCGCAGCCGCAAGATCCGCATCTTCGGTGGCCTGAACATCCAGAGCGACGCTGGCTGGGACACCTTGAAAGCCTCGACCCGCGCGATGGCACTGGCCATGCTTGAGTGAGGACCACCACCGATTGATTTGACGATGTAACCAGGTTACGGAACAATCGACATACTAGTTACGCAGCGAGCCCGCCATGACCCAAGCCCTCAAGGAAGTCACTCAGCGCATCCGCGAACGCAGTGCCGCAACACGGGCCGCTTACCTGAAACGCGTGGACGCCGCGATCGACCGCCCGCGCGGCTCCGACCGCATGGGCTGCGCCAACGTGGCGCACGCCTTCGCGGCCATGCCGGCGAACGACAAGCTGCGCATCGTGGCCGAGCGCGCGCCGCACATCGGCGTGGTCACGGCTTACAACGACATGTTGTCGGCGCACCAGCCCTACGAGGGCTTCCCGGCCGTGATCCGCGACGAAGCACACCGCCTGGGCGCCACCGTGCAGGTGGCCGGCGGTGTGCCCGCCATGTGCGACGGCGTGACGCAAGGCCTGCCCGGCATGGAGCTCAGCCTGTTCTCGCGCGACACGATCGCGATGAGCACTGCCGTGGCGCTGACGCACGACGTGTTCGACGGCGCCTTGCTGCTCGGCGTGTGCGACAAGATCGTGCCGGGGCTGCTGGTCGGCGCCTTGCACTTCGGCCACCTGCCGTGTGTGTTCGTGCCGGCCGGGCCGATGAGCACGGGTTTGTCGAACACCGCCAAGTCGAAAGTGCGCGAGCAGTTCGCGCAGGGCCTGGTCGGGCGCGACAAGCTGCTCGAGGCCGAATCGGCCGCGTACCACGGCGCCGGCACTTGCACCTTCTACGGCACCGCCAACAGCAACCAGATGCTGCTCGAAGCGATGGGCCTGCACGTGCCGGGCGCCGCCTTCGTGCACCCGCATGCCGAGCTGCGCGAAGCGCTGACGCGCGACGCGGTGCGCACGCTGCTGGGCATCACGAAGAACGCACGCTTCACTCCGATCGGTCGCATGGTCGACGAGCGCGTGATCGTCAACGCGATGGTCGCGCTGATGGCCACCGGCGGTTCGACCAATCACCTGATCCACTGGGTGGCGGTGGCACGCTCGGCCGGCATCCTGATCGACTGGACCGATTTTTCCGACCTGTCGCACGCCACGCCGTTGCTGACGCGCGTGTACCCGAACGGCACCGCCGACGTGAACCAGTTCCAGTCGGCCGGCGGCCCGGGTTTCGTGATCCGCGAGTTGCTCGACAGCGGCGCGATGCACGCCGACGTGGCCACGGTCACGGCCGGTGGTCTGCGCGACTACACGCAGCTGCCGGTGAAAGAGGGCGCGAAGCTCAGCTGGAGCGCGCTGCCGAAAGACAGCGGCGACGATTCGATCATCCGCACCGCGGCGCAACCGTTCAGCGCCGAAGGTGGCCTGAAGCTTTTGACCGGCAACCTCGGCCGCGCGGTGATCAAGGTCTCGGCCGTGCCCGACGACCGCCACATCGTCGAGGCGCCCGCCATCGTCTTCGGTACGCAGGAAGAACTGCAGGCCGCGTTCAAGGCCGGTGAGCTGGAGCGCGACTTCATCGCCGTGGTGCGCTTCCAGGGCCCGCGTGCGAACGGCATGCCCGAGCTGCACAAGCTCACGCCGCCGCTCGCGGTCTTGCAGGGCAAGGGCTTCAAGGTGGCGCTCGTGACCGACGGCCGCATGAGCGGCGCCTCGGGCAAGGTGCCGGCCGCCATCCACGTCAGCCCCGAAGTGCTGGCCGGTGGCCCGCTCGGCAAGGTGCGCACCGGCGACGTGATCCGGCTCGACGCGGTGGCTGGCACGCTCGCTGCATTGGTGGATGAGAAGACCTGGGCGGCGCGTGAGCAGGCGGTGCTTTCGGACGGACAAGCCGAGGTCAACGCCCACGGCCTCGGCCGCGAACTCTTCGGCGGCATGCGTCGCAATGTGCTGACGGCCGAAGAAGGCGCCGTCACCTGGCTGTGAATTTCGGAGCAACGTGATGAACACACTCGAACTCGTGGACTACGGCCCGGTCATTCCGGTCATCGTGATCAACAAGCTGGAAGACGCGGTGCCGATGGCCCAGGCGCTCGTCGACGGCGGTGTGCGCGTGCTCGAAGTGACGTTGCGCACGCCGATCGCATTGAAGTGCATGGAAGCGATCGCGCGTTCGGTGCCGGGTGCGATTCTCGGCGCCGGCACGGTGCGCAGCATCGCCGACGTGCAGGCCGCGAAAGACGTGGGCTGTACCTTCGCGGTCAGCCCGGGCTACACCAGCGCGATCGGCACCGCCTGCCGCGACATCGGCCTGCCGCTGCTGCCCGGCACCGCGACCGGCAGCGAAGTGATGCAGGCCAACGCTGACGGCTACTTCTTCCTGAAGTTCTTCCCGGCGATGCAGGCCGGCGGCATCCCGATGCTGAAAGCGCTCGCCGGCCCGTTCACCGACGTGGTGTTCTGCCCCACCGGCGGCATCACGCTGGAAACCGCGCCGCAGTTCCTGGCCTTGCCGAACGTGAAGGTCTGCGGCGGCTCGTGGCTCACGCCGGCCGATGCGGTGGCTTCGAAAGACTGGGCAAGGATCACGAAGCTCGCACGCGAGGCGAGCGCGCTGCGCGCCTGATCACAAGGCCTTGCGTTCGATCAGCTCGACCTTGTAGCCGTCGGGGTCGGTGATAAAGGCGATGACGGTCGTGCCGCCTTTGACGGGCCCGGCTTCGCGCGTCACGTTGCCGCCGCCGTGGCGGATCTTGTCGCAGGCCGCATAGGCATCAGGCACGCCGATCGCGATGTGGCCGTAGGCGCTGCCCATCTCGTACGACTCGACGCCGTGGTTGTAGGTCAGCTCGATCTCGGCATGCTCGGGATTCGAGCCGTAGCCCAGAAACGCCAGGCTGTAGTTCTGCGACGGGTTCTCGGACTGGCGCAGCAGCGTCATGCCCATTACCTTCGTGTAGAAGTCGATCGAACGCTGCAGGTTGCCGACGCGCAGCATGGTGTGGAGCAATCTCATGGAAAGTCTTTCATGGGTCTCAGGGGGCATCGAAGATGAAACAGGTGGTCGATGCGTGAGCGTACAGCTTTCCGTCGGGGCCCACGAGCCGGCCTTCGGCCGTGGCCATGCGCCCGCCGACGTGGATCACCGTACCGATCGCGCGCACCAGCGGCACTTTCGTGGTGACGGCGCGCACGAAGTTCACTTTCAGCTCGGCGGTCGTGTAAGCCTTGCCGGCCGGCAGTGTGGAATGCACCGCGCAGCCGACGCAGGAGTCGAGCAGGGTCGAGATCCAGCCGCCGTGCACGGTGCCGATCGGGTTGTAGTGCTCCAGCTTCGGGCGGCCCTGGAACACGGCGCGGCCGAAGCTCACCTCGACCGGCAGGAAAGACAGCGTCGCACCGATCGACGGCCCCGGCAGTTCGCCGGCGAAGATCCCCTCGAAGAACTGCAGGCCGGTCTTGCCCTGTGCCTGCTCGGGGCGCGCCACGCCGGGTGAGGCGATGCGTTCGCGCCGCGCTCTTTCGTCGGCTTCCCATTGCGCCAGAACTTCGGCGGGGTCGGTCTTCGTCTCCATGTGTTCTCCGGCAATAATTGCAACTACAATAATTGTAGCTACAATCAAAACCATGCTCAAGACACCGATCACCAGAGGGCGGCGCGCCAACGAGGCTGAGGTGCCTGCGCCCGTCGGCTGCACCAGCCTGAAGCTGCGCCAGCTGAACCGCCGCGTCAGCCAGCACTACGACCGCATCGTCGGCGCCACCGGCCTGAAGACGAGCCAGTACTCGCTGCTGTCGCACGTCGTCAAGCTGGGCCCGGTGCGGCCCGGCGAACTGGCCGGCCACATGGAGATGGACGCGTCCACGCTGACGCGCAACCTGCAGCCGCTGGTGGCGCAGGGCTGGGTCGAGGTTGGCCCGGGCGACGACGGCCGCAGCCGCTTCGTCACCGCCACCGATGCCGGCCGCGACAAGCGCACCGAGGCGCAACGTGAATGGAAACGCGCCCAGCTCGCACTCAACGAACGGCTCGGCGTGGCCACGGTCGCGCAACTGCACGAACTGCTGGACCGGTGCCTGGCGCTGATGAGTGAAACCTCCGGAGACTCCGATGAGTGAACCCCTTTCGCCCCTGCACCGCTACGGCGTGGGTCTGGTGCTGCTGGCCGCCGGCGGCACGCTGGCCATCACCATGGGGGCGCGCCAGTCGATGGGCCTGTTCCTCGGCACGATGAACACGTCCACCGGCCTGGGCCTGGCGAGCATCAGCCTCGCTTTCGCGTTCGGGCAACTGTGGTGGGGCCTCACACAACCTTTTGCCGGCATGGTCGCCGACCGCATCGGCACGGCACGCGTGCTGTTGCTGGGCATCACGCTGGTGGCGATCGGCACCGCGCTCACGCCGTTCATGACGACGACCGTGGGCCTGATCGTCGCGATCGGCGTGCTGTCTGCCGGTGGCGCCGGCATGGCCGGGCCCTCGGTATTGATGGCCGCGGCCACGCGCCTCATTCCGCCCGAGAAGCGCGGCATGGCGACCGGCATCGTCAACGCCGGTGGTTCGTTCGGGCAGTTCCTGTTCGCACCGATCGCGCAGGCGATCACCAGCGCGGCCGGCTGGGTGGTTGCGCTCCAGAGCCTGGCGCTGATCACCTTGCTGGCGCTGCCGGCCGCCTGGGTGTTGCGCGGCAACGCCTTGCAATCGGCCGCGGCGGCCGGTGCCGCGCCGGTCAAGACGCAGACCACGCGCGAAGCCGTCGCGGGCGCCGTGTCGAACCGCAGCTTCCAGCTGCTGACGCTCGGCTTCTTCGTCTGCGGTTTTCACGTCGCGTTCATCGCGACCCACCTGCCCGGCGTCGTCGCGGCCTGCCAGCTGCCGCCGGCGGTCGGTGCGTGGTCGCTCGCGGTGATCGGCCTGTTCAACATCGTCGGCAGCTTCTCGATGGGCTGGGCGGTGAGCCGCTGGCGAATGAAGTCGCTGCTGTCGCTGGTCTACGCGGCGCGTGCGCTGGCGGTGATCGTGTTCATGCTGGCGCCGAAGACCGAAGCCCTGATGCTGGTGTTCGCGGCGGTCATCGGCCTGACCTACCTCTCGACCGTGCCGCCGACCGTGGGCCTGGTCGCCAAGATGTTCGGCACCGCGCACATGGGCACGCTGTTCGGCATCGTGATGCTCGGCCACCAGGTGGGCGGCTTTCTCGGCGCCTACATGGGCGGCAAGTCCTTCGAGTGGACCGGCGCCTACGACTGGATGTGGTACGCCGACATCGTGCTCGCGATCGGTGCCGCCTTGATCCACCTACCGATCCGCGAAGCGAAGCTCGCGCCGCGGCTGGTGGCGGCCTGAAGGCTCAGGCGCTGCGCGCCACGTCCGGCCCCGGCACCACGTCGTCGCCGTAGGCCGCTTTCCAGAGCCCGGCGAGCTTTTCGCTCGCGTCGAGCCGTTCCCCGGGCAGGCCGTCTTCGGCATGCCAGCTGGCGATGCGCGACTCGACAGCGTAGTGCGAAGTGGGCGCAAGCGCGGCCGGTTTGTCGAAGGCGCCGACCGTCAGATCCATCTTCTCGGAGTGCGGAAACTCGAAGCTGAGCGGCGTGCCGCAGTTGCCGCAGAACCCGCGCCGCGCGATCTTCGACGAGGCGTAGTAGGTCGGCGCAACACCGGTCCACGTGACCTGGTCCTTGCGCAGGTTGATGAAGGCCGCGCGCGTGTTGCCCACGGCCAGCTGGCACATGCGGCAGTGGCAGTAGTAGCCCCCGCGCTTCTCGGGCCGCGCTTCGAAACGCACGCGGCCACACAGGCAGCCGCCGGTCAATGGAGATGCATCGCTCATGGTGTCATCGTGTAGTTGAGGGACAGCCGCCCGCCGTCCACATAGACGATCTCGCCGGTCATGTAGCTCGACGCGCTGCTGACGAGAAAAGCACACACGTCGGCGATCTCGCCCGGTTCGCCCAGGCGTTTCATCGGGGTGCGGCTGAGGATGCGCTGTTTCGCTTCCTCGCTGCCCAGCACCGCGTTCTTCGCCAGTTCCGTCGCGATCGTGCCCGGCCCGACCGCGTTGACGCGGATGCCGTGGTCGGCCAGCGCCAGCGCCATCACGCGCGTCAGCTGGTTCACTCCCCCCTTGCTGGCGTTGTAGCTGGCGATGCTGGGGATCGCCATCACCGCGTTGACCGAACTCATGTTGACGATGGCGCCGCCGCCCGTCTTCACCATCTCGCGCGCCACCGCCTGGCCGACGAGGAAGGCGCCTTTCAGGTTGACGTCGATTACGGCGTCCCAGTCGGCCTCGGTGATGTCGAGGAAGTTCGCAGCCTTGAAAATGCCGGCGTTGTTGATCAGCGCGTCGATGCGGCCGAAGGCCTTGAGCGTGGCCCGCACCGCGGCGTCGACCTCGGCGCTGATGGCCACGTTGCAGTTCAGGTAGACCGCCCGCTGGCCACGCGCTTCGATCGTGCGCGCCAGTGCCTTGCCGCGCGCTTCGTCTACGTCCCACAGCGCGACGGCCGCGCCATCTTGCGCAAGACGTTCAGCACAGGCGGCGCCGATGCCTTGGGCCGCGCCGGTGACGACCGCCACCTGGCCTTCGAAATGAAACTGGACGGGGTTCATCGTGCTCTCCGGTTCAGCCACACGGCCATGCCCTGGGCGTTGAGTTCGAGGTCGAGTGCGAGCAACTCGTGGATCTGGGTGTCGGGCAGCGTGCAGCCGTGCTCGCGCAGGCTGGCGATGTAGATTTCGCCGAAGCGCTGTGCCATGCGCGCGTGT
The DNA here is from genome assembly GCA_040080605.1 of Burkholderiaceae bacterium. Classification (GTDB taxonomy): domain Bacteria; phylum Pseudomonadota; class Gammaproteobacteria; order Burkholderiales; family Burkholderiaceae_C; genus LMDS01. The sequence continues at coordinate 48,051 of JBEBIB010000021.1, read as the reverse complement.
CGCTCGGCGTCGTTCGGCAAGGTGCGCGCGAATTCGACCATCTGATCAATCAGCGCGAGCATCAAGTTGCCGAGTCGCAGCACGTCTCCGACGCGGCCGAAATGCGTCAGGTACATGCACTCGGGCTCGTACGCCAGCATGCGTTGCACCGAAGTGCGCATCGCTTCGGGTTCGAACTGGATCGGCGTAGAGGTCGGCATCAGCCACGCACCTTGCGCGGTGTCGAACTCGCGGTACGACAGGCCGAAGGTGTCGCCGGTGAAGAAGCCGCTGCTGCGTTCGTCCCAGATGCAATGGTGGTGGCGCGCGTGGCCGGGGGTGTCGAGAAACGTCAATGGCCGGCCGGCAAGCTCGAGCCTGAAGCCGTCGTCGGTGCGCAGCACACGCTCGGCCGGCACCGGCAAGATGCGGCCGTACGAGCGCGTCACTTCCGGTTCACCATACACCGCGCGCGCGCCGTTCGTCAGCCGCTCCGGGTCGATCATGTGGCGCGCGCCGTGCGGGTGCACCACGAGCCGGGAGCTGGGCAACTGCTGCATCAGCAGGCCGGCGCCGCCGGCGTGGTCGAGGTGCACATGGGTCACGATCACGTAGTCGACGGCTTCGGGTGCCAGTCCCAAGGACTGCAAGGCTTCGAGCAGGCGAGGCACCGAATGGTTGGTGCCGGTGTCGATGAACGCGGCGCGGCCGTTCTCGACCACGAGGAAGCTGGCGTCGAACATCGGCCGGTGAAAGCCGGTGTCGATGACGTGGATACCGTGGGCGAGTGTTTGCACGAAGGGCAGGGTGGGCATGATCCGATTCTATGGAGTCGGGTGAAACGCTCACCGGCTCGCGGCATCAGAATACGCGGCGTCAAACCTTTGGAGGCAGGCATGGTGACGAATCGGGTTTCACGCGCGCTGTTGCTGCTGGCCGCGGCGCTCGTCGGCTGCGCCGCGCTCGCGCCGGCTTCGGCGCCGCTGGGCACACCGATCGCCGAGGTGCGGCGTGCCACCTTCAGCCCGACCGGCGAGTACGCGTTGCCGGGCGGGGGCACACGCCTTGAGTTCGCGCAGGGCTCGTTCGGCAAGCAGACCTGGATGATGGACTTCGATGCCCAGGGCAAGCTGGTGGCCAAGGAACAGGTGCTGACCGAAGCCAACTTCGCCCGCATCGTGCCCGGCATGCCGGGTGCCGAAGTGCAGATGCGGCTGGGCCGGCCGGCGCATGTGTTCCCGGTTCAGCGGCAGAAGATCCAGGTCTGGAACTATCGGTTCTTCGGCGGCGACTGCGTCTGGTTCCAGGTGTCGGTGAGCGACGCCGGGCCGGTCACCGAAGCCGGCATCGGCACCGACCCGGCCTGCGACGGGCCGAGCAACGCACGCGACTGAGAACGACTCATGACGATCACGCTCTACGGCATTCCCAATTGCGACACGGTGAAGAAAGCGCGCGCCTGGCTGCAGGCGAACGGCACCGACGCGCAGTTCGTCGATTTCAAGAAGGGCGGCGTGCCGCCGCCGCGGCTCGATGCGTGGCTCGCCAGCGTCGGCTGGGAAACGCTGCTGAACCGCAAGGGCACGACCTGGCGCAAGCTGGATGACGATGTGCGTGAGGCGGTGGTCGATGCAGCGAGTGCGCGCCGGCTGATGCTCGACCAGCCCAGCGTGATCAAGCGGCCGGTGGTCGAGTGGCCTGGCGGCGACATCACCGTCGGCTTCGACGCTGCCGCCTGGGCGACGCGCTGACGCCGCTCAGACGCGCAGGTCGAACCCTGCACTCGCCACGACCTGCCCGTTGATCCGCAGATCGACCGCGTGGTGCCCGGCGTGGTAGACGCGGGTCGTGATGAGGCGCATCGAATGGCGCTTGCGCAGCGCGCGTGTCTCGTTCGCTGCGAGTTCGATGGTCCAGCCCTTGAACACCTTGTCCGAGGTGCTGCCGTTGGCCTTCACGTGGTGAACGGCGTAGTCGATCACGAGTTTCTGCGCGCGCGCCGCGGTCGACGCCAGCGTCACCGCGAGTTCGAGGCTGTCGCCGACCGACACCCGCTTCGGCGCGATCGCCAAGGTGGCGCTGCCGCGCAGCGGCTTGCCCAGCCCCCAGGCCTTCAGCACCCGCGCATCGCCTTTTTTCACGAGGGTGCGCGTCGCGTGCTTGAGCAAGGCGAGCCGCTCGGGCGACGCATCGACGAGGTGTTGTTCGAGCCAATCGGCAACCAGCGCAGGGTGGTCTTTCGCGATGTCGTTCAGGTGGTTCGCCACGCTGCGCCGCACGTAGTCGCTCGCGTCGTCCTGCAGCGCCAGCAGCAGCGGCAGCGTGGGCGCAGGGTCCTTGATCAACCCCTTGAGCTGCAAGCCCCAGGGCAAGCGCGGGCGGCTGCCTTCGCTGACGAGGCGGCGCACGTGTTCGCTCGGGTCGCTGGCCCACAACGCCAGTGTCGCGAACGTGAGCTCCGGGTGCTCTTCGATGAAGGCGCGGATCGGCCACTCGGCGGTGAAACGCTGGGTCAGCGCATGCAGCGTGGCGAGCGCACGTTCGGGAGACTGCAGACCTCGCCGCGACACGTACTCGCCCATCGGCCAGACCGCCCATCCCGCCAGCGCGCCGTTGCCGAGCTGGGCCCAGCGCGGGTCGTTCTGCGCGCCGGGCGGGGCGAGGGTGGCTTCGAGCAGCGCGGCGGCTTGATTGAAGTCTTCAGGGAGCGTGGCTTCGAGCGCCGCGCTGACATGCCGCGCACGGGCCTTGAACTCGAGCGCGTCGAGACCTGTCTGTGCAAGCTTCTGGAAGCGCTTGCGGTCGAAGGCCGGCGAGGCCTTCTGCAGAGCGGTACCGATGGCTTCGACCGTGCCTTCGTTGATCAGGTTCTTGAAAGGCTCCATCGAACCATCAAGCCGCGAGCAACTGCCGCAACACGAAAGGCAGGATGCCGCCGTGTTTGTAGTAGTCGACCTCGATCGGCGTGTCGATGCGCAGCGTCAGCCCCACTTCCTTGTTCGTGCCGTCGGGGCTGTGAATCACGAGCGTGGCCTGCTGCTGCGGCCTGATCTCGGCAGCCAGCTTGATGTCGAAACGCTCGTCGCCGCGGATGCCGAGCGACTCCCACGAATCGCCGGCCTTGAACTGCAGCGGCAACACGCCCATGCCGACCAGGTTGCTGCGGTGGATGCGCTCGAAGCTGCGTGCGATCACGGCCTTGATGCCGAGCAGCTGCGTGCCCTTGGCGGCCCAGTCGCGGCTCGAGCCGGTGCCGTATTCCTCGCCGCCGAAGATGACCGTCGGCGTGCCTTCGGCCATGTACTTCATCGCGGCGTCGTAGATGAACATCTTCAGGCCGCCGGGCACGTAGGCGCTGCTGCCGTGGGCGTGCTGGAACAACGTCACGCCGCCTTCCTCGCGCGAGCCGTCGGCACTGGCCGGGATCATCAGGTTCTTGATGCGCACGTTGGCGAAGGTGCCGCGCACCATCACGTCGTGGTTGCCGCGGCGCGACCCGTAGGAGTTGAAGTCGGCCTTCTGCACACCGTGTTCCTTCAGCCAGGCGCCGGCCGGTGAGGCTTCCTTGATCGCGCCGGCGGGCGAGATGTGGTCGGTGGTGATCGAGTCGCCGAACAGCGCCATCGCGCGCGCGCCGGTCACGCCCGCCACCAAAGTGGGCGGGTGCATCGTGAAGCCTTCGAAGAACGGCGGCTCGGCGATGTAGGTCGACTTCGGCCAGTCGTAGACCTGGCCCTTCACGCCCTTGATCTTTTCCCACAGCTTGCCGGGCTCGGTCGCGACCTTGTCGTAATTGGCGCGGAAGGCCTTGCCGTTCATCGCGTACTTCATCAGCGCGTAGATCTCGTCGCTCGTCGGCCACACGTCGCCGAGGTACACGTCGCGCCCGCCCTTGCCCCTGCCGAGCGGCTCGCTCATCAGGTCCTTGTTGACGGTGCCCGCGATCGCGTAGGCCACCACCAGCGGCGGGCTGGCGAGGAAGTTGGCCTTCAGGTTCGGGTGGATGCGCGCTTCGAAGTTGCGGTTGCCCGAGAGCACGGCGGCGCAGATCAGGTCGTTCTTCGTGATCGCCTCGTTGAACTCCGGGCGCAAATCACCGGCGTTGCCGATGCAGGTGGTGCAGCCGTAGGCGGCCACGTTGAAGCCGAGCTTTTCGAGGTAGGGCAGCAACCCGGCCTTCTCGAGGTATTCGGTGACGATGCGCGAACCCGGTGCGAGCGAGGTCTTGATGTGCGGCGCGACCTTGAGGCCCGCTTCGACCGCCTTCTTCGCCAGCAGGCCGGCGGCCAGCAGCACGCTCGGGTTCGAGGTGTTGGTGCAGGAGGTGATCGCGGCGATCAGCACGTCGCCGTTGCCGAGCGAGATGTCGCCGACCTTCGGCTGCGTCGATGGCGCTTCCGACTGCGCTGCTTCCAGCGTCGGGTGGCCGCCGACCATCTCGACGACCTGGCGCGGTGCGCCGGGTGCGGCAGCCGGCACCGCGGCGGGCAACTTCACCGTCGCATCCTGTGCGCGCACCACGTGGCGCGTGAGCAGATTCGCGGCCGGCAGGTTGAAGCCGTTCTCGCTCGGCGGCTTGCTGTAGAGCGACGCGAATTGCGACTTCACGTGGCCGAGTTCGATGCGGTCCTGCGGCCGCTTCGGGCCGGCCAGGCTGGGCGCGACCGTGCCCAGGTCGAGCGACACGACCCGGGTGTACTCGATGTCGGCGAGCTGCTTCGACGCGCCGGCGGCGCCCGGCACGCCGAACATGCCTTGCGCGCGGAAGTAGGCCTCGAAAGCCTCGATCTCGGCCGTGGTGCGGCCCGTGCCCTTGAAGTACGCGAGCGTCTTGTCGTCGACCGGGAAGAAACCCATCGTCGCGCCGTATTCCGGCGCCATGTTGCCGATGGTCGCGCGGTCGGGCAGCGCCAGGCTCGCGGTGCCTTCACCGAAGAATTCGACGAACTTGCCGACGACCTTTTCGCGCCGCAGGATCTCGGTGACGGTGAGCACCAGGTCGGTCGCCGTCACTCCTTCGCGCAGCCGCCCGGTGAACTCGAAGCCGACCACGTCGGGTGTCAGGAAGTACACCGGCTGGCCCAGCATGCCGGCCTCCGCCTCGATGCCACCCACGCCCCAGCCGACGACGCCGATACCGTTGATCATGGTCGTGTGGCTGTCGGTGCCGACCAGCGAGTCGGGGTAGTACACCTTCTCTTTCGTCTTGTGCACGCCGCGCGCGAGGTACTCGAGGTTCACCTGGTGCACGATGCCGAAGCCCGGCGGCACGACGCCGAAGGTGTCGAAGGCCTGCATGCCCCACTTCATGAACTGGTAGCGCTCTTCATTGCGCTGGAACTCGAGCTTCATGTTCAGGTCGAGCGCGTTCTTCTTGCCGTAGTGGTCGATCATGATCGAGTGGTCGACCACCAGGTCCACCGGCACCAGCGGCTCGATCGTCTTCGGGTCCTTCCCCATCTGCTTCGCGACCGTGCGCATCGCGGCCAGGTCGGCCAGCAGCGGCACGCCGGTGAAGTCCTGCAGCACCACGCGGGCGACGACGAACGGGATCTCGTTGACCCGCTCGCTGTTCGGCTGCCAGTTGGCGAGTTCGGCCACGTGCTCGGCCGTGACCTTCTGGCCGTCGCAATTGCGCAGCACGCTCTCTAGCACGATGCGCATCGAGACCGGCAGCCGGTTCACGTTCGGGAAAGTTTTTGCCAGCTCGGGCAGCGAATAGAACTGGCCCTCCTTGCCGGAGGCGGTCTTGAAGTTCTTGCGGGTCTTGGCGAAAGCGTGGGCGGGCTTCTTGGCAATCATGGTGCGGTCCTCTTCCAGCGTGGGCACAGCGAAGAAACCATTGTGTCAGCCCTGTGTGACTGTGCCGGGGCGCGGGTGATTCGGCCCCGCGCCGGGTCAATGCGGCGCGGGGCCGAGAAAACGCAGCAGCAGCGTGTTCAGTTCCTGCTCGTGGAAAGGCTTGGCCAGGTGTTCGTTCATGCCCGCTGCCAAGCTGCGCTCACGGTCGCTCTCCAGCGCATTGGCCGTGAGTGCCAAGATCGGTACCGCGTTCGCGCCGCTGGCGCGTTCGGCGGCGCGGATGCGCGCCGTGGCCTCGAAGCCGTCCATGCCTGGCATCTGGCAGTCCATCAGGATCAGGTCGTAGTGCGTGCTGGCGGCGCGCGCCACCGCCTGCATGCCGTCGGCCACGAGGTCGACGCTCACGCCGCTGCGCAGCAGCAGCGCTTCGGTGACGAGCGCGTTGACCGGGTTGTCTTCAACCACCAGCACCCGGCCGCGCAGTGCCAGCGCGGCGTCGGCCGGCCGAGCGGGCGCCACCACCGGCGCGCCTGTGGGCAGCGGCAAAGTGAGCACGAAGCGGGCGCCACCGCCCGGCGCGTCGGTGCACACCAAGTCACCGCCGAGCGCACGCGCGAGCTCGCGCGAGATCGTCAGGCCCAGGCCGGTGCCACCGTGCTTGCGACCGAACGAGCCGTCGCTCTGGTGGAAGGCGTCGAAGACCTGTTCGCGCTGGTCGGTCGCGATGCCGGGGCCGGTGTCGGTCACTTCGATTCGTGTGTCGCCCGCGGCGCGGCGCCGCAGGTGCAGGTGCACGTTGCCGTGCTCGGTGAACTTGACCGCGTTGCCGGTCAGGTTCAGCAGAACCTGGCGCAGCCGCGAGGCGTCGCTGTGCACCCAGCAAGGCGAGGCGACGTCGGTGTCCAGCGTGAGCGCCAGGCCTTTCTCGGTGGCCGCGACGCGCGCCAGGTCGGCCACCGATTCGACCAGTGCAGCCAGGTCGAAGTCGGCTGGCGTGACACGCAAATGGCCACCTTCGATGCGGGAGTAGTCGAGCACGTCGTTGATCAGGCCGAGCAGGTGTTCGCCGGTGCGCTCGATCATTTCGAGCCGGTGCATGCCGGTGCCCGCGTCGTCGGGCCGGGCCGCGCGCAACAGCCGGGTCACGCCCAGAATGCCGTGCAGCGGCGTGCGCATCTCGTGGCTCATGGTGGCGAGGAACTGGCTCTTCACGGCGCTGCTGCGCTCGGCCAGGTCGAGCGCCTGCTGGCGCTGCGAGGCCAATTCGTCCATGCCAAAGCGCAGGCGCAGCATCGCCAGCGTGTGCTCCGAGGCGCGGCGGGCTTCGGCGGCAATCAGGCTCAGGAAGACCAGCATGCCCAGCCCGGCGAAGATCGACAGCCGGTTGCCCTGCGCCAGCTCGGTCACGATCGTCGGCAACAAGGCCGGCAGGGCGAACGCCAGCGTCGAACGCAGCTTGGTGGACAGTACGACCATCGCCACCGATGAGATGGCCACCACCGTTGCCAGCAGGATCGCAGCCGTGGCAGGTTCGTGGCGTGGCAGGATCACCGTGCCGAGCATGCCGTACACGAGGCCGGAGCCGAACAGGGCCTGGTCGTAGCGGTCGCCCCATTTGATCGCGTTGGCGCCGCCGTCGCGCACGAAACACTGGTGCACGCTTTCGCGCCACGCCGCCACCCCCAGCAGCAGCAGGAACCAACCGACGAGCAGGCGGTGGTCGGTGCTTTCCCACAGCAGCCAGCACACCAAGGCGCCGACCACGGGCGCGGCGCGGTTCGAAGTCAGCGCGCGTTTGAAGACGAGGCTGGCCTGTGCTGCGCGCGCTTGACGCTCGACATCGGCAGAAGGTGGCACCTCCGGGTCGACAGGCCGCGCCCGCGCGGGCGGGCCATCGGAGCGTGGCTTGGTCATGGAAAGGGCTGGGCGCGAGCGGATTGGACGGTTTCAGCGCCGTTATCGGCCACGCGCCGCCGATCATGAGACCGGGCTGGCCCCGGCTTCGCGCAAATAGCGCACCGACAGCACACCGGCGATGCCCGCCAGCGCTTGCAGCAGCGACGCGGGCACGGGGCTGTCGACGTCGACCAGCGTATAGGCCATGTCGCCGCGCGACTTGTTGACCATGTTGTGGATGTTCAGACCGGCGTGCGCCATCGCGGTGGAGATCTGGCCCAGCATGTTGGGCACGTTGGCGTTGGCGATCGCGATGCGGTGGGCCGACTCGCGCGCCATCGAGACCTGCGGAAAGTTGACCGCGTTGGCGACGTTGCCGTGCTCCAGATAGTCGCGCAGCTGGTCGGCCACCATCACGGCGCAGTTCTCTTCTGCTTCAGCGGTCGAGGCGCCCAGGTGCGGCAGCGCGATCACGCGCGCGTGGTGGTTGAGTTGTGCACTCGGAAAGTCGCACACGTACCAGCCGAGCTTGCCGGCGTTCAGCGCGGCCAGCACGGCGGGCTCGTTCACGACGCCTTCGCGCGAGAAGTTGAGCAGCACCGCGCCGGGGCGCATCAGCGTCAGGTTGTCGGCGTTGACCAGATCGCGGGTGGCGTCGATCAGTGGCACGTGCAGGGTCACGAAGTCGGAATTCTTCAGCACCTCGTTCACGCCCGCAGCACGCTTCACCTGGGCCGGCAGGCTCCACGCCGCGTCGACGGTGATGTGCGGGTCGTGGCCGAACACGTCCATGCCGAGCTTGATGGCGGCGTCGGCCACCAGGCAGCCGACCTTGCCGAGGCCGACGATGCCGAGCGTGTGGCCCGCGAGCTCGAAACCGGCGAAGTGCTTCTTGCCTTCTTCGACGGTCTTGTCCATGCCCTCGGCGGCCGGGTCGAGCGCGGCCACGAAGCGCAGCGCCGGTGCGAGATTTCGCGCGGCCAGCAGCATGCCGGCGAGCACCAGTTCCTTCACCGCGTTGGCGTTGGCACCGGGCGCGTTGAACACCGGCACCCCCCGTTCGCTCATCAGCTTGACGGGGATGTTGTTGGTGCCGGCGCCGGCGCGGGCGATGGCGCGCACGCTGGCCGGGATGTCGAGCTCGTGCATGTCGGCCGAGCGCACGAGCACGGCGTCGGGGTCCTTCAGGTCCTTGCCGATGCTGTAACGGTCGCCCGGCAGGCGCTTCAGGCCGTTCGGCGAAATGGCGTTGAGCACCAGCACCTTGAAGGGCGCGGCGCCCGCGTCATGCATGGCTGGCCTCGAACTCTTTCATGTAGGCCACGAGCGCCTTCACGCCTTCCATCGGCATCGCGTTGTAGATCGAGGCGCGCATGCCGCCGACCGAGCGGTGGCCCTTGAGCTGCAGCATCGAGCGCGCCTGCGCGCCTTTCAGGAAGGCTTCGTCGAGCGCTTCGTCCTTCAGCTTGAAGGGCACGTTCATCAGCGAGCGGTCTTCGCGCGCCACCGGGCTCGAATAGAAGCTGCTCGTGTCGAGCAGGTCGTACAGCAGCGCCGCTTTCGTGCGGTTGTGCTTCTCGATGCCGGCCAGGCCGCCCTGCGCCTTGATCCACTTGAACACCAGCCCGGCGATGTAGATCGCGTAGGTGGGCGGCGTGTTGAGCATCGAGTCGTTGTCGGCCTGCTGCTTGTAGTCGAAGGCCGAAGGCGTGATCGGCAGCGCCTGGCCGATCAGGTCGTCGCGCACGATCACGATCGTCAGGCCCGCCGGGCCGATGTTCTTCTGCGCGCCGCCGTAGATCAGACCGTACTTCGAGACGTCGACCGGGCGCGACATGATGGAAGACGACATGTCGGCCACCAACGGAGTCTCGCCGACGTCGGGCGTGAAGTGGTATTCCACGCCGCCGATGGTCTCGTTCGAGCAGATGTGCACGTAGGCCGCGTCCTTGTCGAGCTGCCAGGTGTCTCGCTTCGGAATGCGGTCGAAGTTCGTGCTCTCGGAGCTGGCGGCCACGTTGACCTTCGCGTACTTCTTCGTTTCCTTGATCGACTTCTTCGACCACTCGCCGGTGTTGATGTAGTCGGCGCTGGTCTTGCCGCGCAGCATGTTCATCGGCACGATCGCGTTCTCGGCCATCGCGCCGCCCTGCATGAACAGCACCTTGTAGTTCTTCGGCACCGCCATCAGTTCGCGCAGAAGGCTTTCGGCCTCGGCGTGGATCGAGATGAACTCCTTGCCGCGGTGGCTCATCTCCATCACCGACATGCCCGAGCCGTGCCAGTCGAGCATCTCGTCGGCCGCCTGGCGCAGCACGGACTCGGGCAAGGCGGCAGGGCCGGCGCTGAAGTTGAAAACACGGGTCATGGGGCAGGGTCTCCGCAGGTGGCGCAAGGCCGGGTGAAACGAGCCTGTGAGCTTAGCCGAACCGGCTGCTGTTAGATTGCCCGCATGAGCGATCTGACCTTCTTCTGGCACGACTACGAAACCTTCGGCCGCGTGCCGCGCCGCGACCGCCCGGCGCAGTTCGCCGGCGTGCGCACCGACGCCGACCTGAACGAGATCGAGGCGCCGGTGATGCTGTATTGCCAGCCGGCGCCCGACTACCTGCCCGACCCGGAGTCCTGCCTGCTCACCGGCATCCTGCCGCAGACCTGCCTCGAACGCGGCGTGCCCGAACATGCTTTTGCCGATGCGATCGAAGAGCAACTCGCGCGGCCCGGCACCGTGGGCGTGGGCTACAACTCGATCCGCTTCGACGACGAGGTCACGCGCCACCTGTTCTGGCGCTGCCTGCTCGACCCGTATGCGCGCGAGTGGCAGAACCAGTGCGGGCGCTGGGACATTCTCGACCTGGTGCGCGCGGCCTGGGCGCTGCGCCCCGAAGGCATCGCGTGGCCGAAGCACGACGACGGCCGGCCCTCGTTCAAGCTCGAACACCTGACGAAGGCGAACGGCCTGGCGCACGACGCGGCGCACGACGCGCTCTCCGACGTGCGCGCCACGATCGCGCTGGCGCGGCTGATCAAGACGAAGCAGCCGAAGTTGTGGGATTTCTGTTTGAGGCTGCGCAAGAAAGACGCGGTCGTTTCTGAGATGGGTGTGGGCAAACCCTTCCTGCACATCTCGGGCATGTACGGCGTGGAGCGTGGCGGTATCGCGCTCGTGTGGCCGATGGCGCCGCACCCGAGCAACAAGAACGAGGTGATCGTCTGGGACCTGAGCGCCGACCCGAGCGAGCTACTGACCTTGAACGCGGACGCGATCCGCCTGCGCATGTTCAGCAAAGCCGAAGACCTGCCCGAAGGCGTGACACGCCTGCCGATCAAGACGGTCCACATCAACAAGTCGCCGATCGTGATCGGCAACCTGAAGACGCTGGGCGACGCGACTGCTGCGAAGTGGGGGCTCGACGTGGAACGGGCGCATCGCCATGCCGACGTGCTGAAACAGAAAGCGAATCTGCTCGCCGGCATCTGGCCTGCGGTGTTCGAACGGCCGGCGCGTGAAGGCACGACCGATGTCGACGAAGACCTCTACGGCGGCTTCGTCGGCAACGACGATCGGCGTGCGCTGGAGCGGCTGCGGGCCTTGCCGGGCGAGGAACTCGCGGGAAAGCGTCCGGCCTTCGCCGATGCACGCCTCGACGAACTGCTGTTCCGCTTTCGCGCCCGCAACTTCCCGCAGACGCTCACGGACGCCGAACAGGCGCAATGGCAGGCGCACTGCGCGCACCGACTGCACGACGGCGTCGGCGGTGCGCTCACGCTGCAGGCGTATTTCGAGCGCATCGACCAGCTCGAAGAAGACGCGGACGAGCGCGGGCAGGGCATCCTCGGTGCGCTGGTCGACTACGCCACCGCCATCGCCCCGGAACGCGACTGAACTTGGGGGTGGGCGCCCGTGGGCGCTTTCGGTTAGTCTCGGCCCGCATCAACCCACCCGGAGCCCACCATGCCGATGAATTGCCGCGTCCTCGCCCTTGCTGTTTCTGCCCTGGTGCTGGCGTCTTGCTCGTCAGTGACGCCGCAGGCGCCTGTGGCGCAGCTCAAGGACGGCGAACTCGCCGTTCCCGCGAACTACCGCAGCTGGCCCAAGTTCCTCTCGGCCGTGCAGCGGCCCGATGCGAAACAGGTGCGCGAGATATACATGAACACCGTGGCCACGGGCGGTACCGCAGCCAACGGGTTCCCGAACGGCACGGTCTTCGTGATGGAAAACTTCGCTGCGGCCGAGAACCCCAACGGCACGCTGAAACAAGGCCCCGATGGCAAGCTGGTGAAGGCCGGCTTGCTGCGTGTCTTCGTGATGGGCAAGAACGAAGGCTGGGGTGCGTCGGCCCCGGATGGCCTGAATAACGGCGACTGGATCTACGCCGCCTACCTGGCCGGCGGCGAGAAAGCACCCGACTCCACGCTGACCTGCCGTGCCTGCCACCTGCCGCTCACCGCGAGCAAGGATTTCGTGCACCGCTACGACGAACACTTCAGCAAGGCCGCGGCGGCGCGCTGACCGACAACACACCGCTACAAACGCTGACAGCGCGCCCTCGCTCGCCCGGCACAAAATGTGCGACAGCCGCCGTGGCCGTCGTGCCGGGAGTTCGCACCATGAAGATCGAATCGTCGTTCAGGCTGGCGTGCCTGGTATTGCCCTTGTTGTTCGCGGCCTGCGGCGGTGGCAGTGACAGCCCGGCGCCGGGCACGAACACGGCGCCTGTCCCCAGCATCACGACCCCGGTCAACGCGGCCACCTTCAAGGCCGGCGACACCCTGGCCTACAGCGGCAGCGCCACCGACACCGAAGACGGCGTGCTCGCCGCAACGCAGCTGACCTGGTGGGTCAACCTGCACCACGATACCCACAACCACCCGCTGCTGCTCGAAACCGTTGGCGCCAGCGGCAGCGTTACGATCCCGGTGCGCGGCGAAACCTCCGACAACATCTTCTACCGCTTCCACCTGCGCGCGACCGACAACGTCGGTGTGACGCACGAAGTCACGCGCGACGTGCTGCCGCAGAAGGCGCAGATCACGCTGGCCACCGCGCCGGTCGGCCTGGCCCTGACGCTCGACGGCCAGCCGGTGACGGCACCAATGGCCGTGACCGGCGTGGTCGGCATCGAGCGTGACCTCGGCGCCGCGGCACAGAACTTCAACGGCCGGCGCTACGTGTTCGCCAGCTGGAGCGATGGTGGTGCGGCCACGCACACCGTGGCTACGCCGTCGGCGAACACGACCTACACCGCGACCTTCACCGACACCGGCCCCGTCACCAACAACGCGCCGGTCGTGGCGCTGACCGGCACACCAGCGACCGGTACGACCGGCGTGCTGATCCCACTGGCGGCGACCGCCACCGACACCGACGACAGCGTCGCGAAGGTCGAGTTCTTCGACGGCGCCACCAAGCTCGGCGAAGACACCACCAGCCCCTACACGCTGGCCTGGACACCCTCAACGACCGGCGCGCACCCCATCACCGCGCGCGCCACCGACAACTTCGGCCTGGCCGCGACCAGCGCCGTGGTGGTCGTGACGGTGAGCGCGCCGGGCGGCGTCGACACGCAGGCGCCGGTGGCCGCCTTGACCGCACCGGCCGCGTTCGCGGCCGGCCTGACCGGCACGCTGACACTGTCTGCCACGGCGACCGACAACGTCGGCGTGACCGGCATCGAGATCCAGCTCGACGGATCGCAGGTCGGCGCCACCGGCACCGGCAGCCCGCACAGCGTGACGGTCGACTCCAACGCCTACGCCTCGGGCCAGCACGTGGTGCGCACGCGGGCACGCGACGCCGCGGGCAACCTGTCGCCATGGGTCAGCAACACGGTCCACTTCGGCGGCAACCGCGTGCTTCCGACCGGCTTCACGATGAACCAGTTGTGGATCACCGGGATCAACAGCGCGACCGCGTTCGCACAGGCGCCGGACGGGCGCTTGCTCGTCGCGCAGCAAGGCGGCGCCTTGCGGGTCGTGAAAGCGGGGGCGCTGTTGCCGACGCCGATGCTCAGTGTGGCCGTCGACTCGCAAGGCGAGCGCGGCCTGTTGGGCGTGGCCTTGCATCCGAATTTCACAAGCAACGGCTTCGTCTACGTTTATTACACGACGACAGTGAACGGTACGCACAACCGAGTTAGCCGTTTCGCGGCCACTGGCGATACGGCCGGCAGCGAACTTATCCTGTTTGATCTGCCCGGTTTGAACGCTACCAACCACAACGGCGGCGCGATGCACTTCGGAGTCGACGGCAAACTCTACGTGGCGGTGGGCGACAACGCTACCAGCTCGAACGCACCGCTGCTCACCAGCGTCTTCGGCAAGATGCTGCGCTTTAACGACGACGGCACGATACCGACCGACAACCCGTTCTGCACCACGCAAGGCAATCAGGCGTGCGCGGTCTGGGCTCGCGGCCTGCGCAACCCGTTCACCTTCGCGGTGCAGCCCGGCACCGGCCGCATGCACATCAACGACGTGGGCGAAGGCACCTGGGAAGAAATCAATCTGGGCGTGCCAGGCGCGAACTACGGCTGGCCAGCGTCGGAAGGGCCGAGCAACGTGACCGCGGGTGTCACCGGGCCGCTGTTCGCCTACAAGCACAGCGCCGCGACGCCGGTGGCTGGCTCGGGCCCGGGCGGCTTCTTCACCGGTCTGGCGATCACCGGAGGCACCTTCTACCCCGATGCCGGGCCGTTCCCGGCCACCCACCGCAACAGCTACTACTTCGCCGAGTTCGTGACCCACTTCATCGCGCGCTACGACTTCGTCAACAACGCGAGCTACATGTTTGCGACGGTTTCCGGCGACCCGGTCGACCTACTGAGCGGGATCGACGGCGCGCTTTACGTGCTGACGCGCGGGGGGATCACCCGGATCAGCGCACCCTGACGAAGACCGCCCAGGATTACGGGGCCGAGGCTGCGCTGGCGGCTGCTTTCGGCGGCAGCGGCGCCAGGCTCGGGGGTTCTGCGGCCTTGCTCTCGTCCTCGTAGTCGACTGCCAGAAATCGCTGCAGCAACACGAAGTAGCGGTCGTAGAAGGAAGCCGCGGTGACGGTTTCGCTCGCCACCCTGACGAGCGAATCGTCGCTCGACGAGAACGGCAATGACAGCGAGCCGATCGCACCCACACCCAGGCTCGCCGAGTTGTTGCTCTTCTTCAGCGCGTAGCGGTCCTGCAGCGCGTTGACGAACGCGATCGACTTCTTGCCACCCTTGCCGTCGGCCGCGCACACCACGTGAAATTCGAGCACGACGTGCAGATCGTGTTCGGGCTGGAAGTTCTTGCGCCCGTCCACCTGGGCTGCACTGGCCGCGGTGATCACGAAACCCTGGCTCAGCAGCGCGCGGCGGGCCGCCTCGCAGGTGCGCGCCGGAGGGCTGGCGTAATTGCGCGCGTGGGTCGTGGTCGAGCCGAAGGCCTCGGGTTCGATCTTGATCCGGCTGCTCGTGCTGCAGCCCGACATGAACACGACCGAGATCAGCGTGGCCACGGGCCACAGGCGGATTCGGGTCGCTTGTTTCATCGAGCGGTCGAGCGCCATGCGGCGCCGGAAGTTCCTGCCGTCATCGTGGTTCAGCCCTGAAAGCGAAAGGCCCCGCAGTCTGCACCGTGGGGCCTTTCGAAGTTGCGCGCGACAGCCGCCGAAATGAAAGCGCTGGTTACGCGCTGACCTTCTCTGCCGCGTCGTTGAACTCCTCGATCTTGTCGAAGTTCAGGTACTGGTAGACCTTGTCGCTGGCGGCGGTGAGTACGCCCATGTCGGCCATGTACTCGGTGCGGGTCGGAATGCGGCCGAGCTTCGAGCAGATCGCCGCGAGTTCGGCCGAGCCGAGGTAGACGTTGCTGTTCTTGCCGAGCCGGTTCGGGAAGTTGCGCGTGCTGGTGCTGAACACCGTGGCACCTTCCTTCACCTGCGCCTGGTTGCCCATGCACAGGCTGCAGCCCGGCATTTCCATGCGCGCACCGGCGTTGCCGAGCACGCCGTAGTGGCCTTCGTCGCTGAGCTTCTTCGCGTCCATCTTGGTGGGCGGTGCGACCCACAGCTTGACGGGGATGTCGCGCTTGCCTTCGAGCAGCTTGCTGGCGGCGCGGAAGTGGCCGATGTTGGTCATGCACGAACCGATGAACACCTCATCGATCACGGCGCCCGACACTTCGCTGAGCGTCTTCACGTCGTCGGGGTCGTTCGGGCAGGCGACGATCGGCTCGTGCACGTCGGCCAGGTCGATCTCGATCACGGCCGCGTATTCGGCATCAGCGTCGCCCTTGAGCAGCTGCGGGTTCGCGAGCCAGGCTTCCTGCGCCTTGATGCGGCGCTCGAGCGTGCGCGCGTCGGCGTAACCCTCGGCGATCATCCACTTCATCAGCGTGATGTTGCTGTTGATGTATTCCTTGATCGGCTCCGGGTTCAGGTGCACGGTGCAACCGGCGGCGCTGCGCTCGGCCGAAGCGTCGCTCAGCTCGAAGGCCTGTTCCACCTTCAGGTCGGGCAGGCCCTCGATCTCGAGGATGCGGCCGCTGAAGATGTTCTTCTTGCCTTTCTTCTCGACTGTCAGCAGGCCGGCCTTGATGGCGTAGAGCGGAATGGCGTTGACGAGGTCGCGAAGGGTCACGCCGGGCTGCAGCTTGCCCTTGAAGCGCACCAGCACGCTTTCGGGCATGTCGAGCGGCATCACGCCGGTGGCGGCAGCGAAGGCCACGAGGCCCGAGCCGGCCGGGAAGCTGATGCCGATCGGGAAACGCGTGTGGCTGTCGCCGCCGGTGCCCACGGTGTCGGGCAGCAGGAAGCGGTTGAGCCAGCTGTGGATCACGCCGTCACCCGGGCGCAGCGAGATGCCGCCGCGGGTGCTGATGAAGGCCGGCAGCTCGTGGTGGGTCTTCACGTCGACCGGCTTCGGGTAGGCGGCGGTGTGGCAGAAACTCTGCATCACCAGGTCGGCGGAAAAGCCCAGGCAGGCCAGGTCTTTCAGCTCGTCGCGTGTCATCGGGCCGGTGGTGTCTTGCGAGCCGACCGAAGTCATGCGCGGCTCGCAGTATGTGCCGGGGCGCACGCCTTGCTGCACGCCATTCACGACCGGCAGGCCGCAGGCCTTGCCGACCATCTTCTGGCCGAGGCTGAAGCCCTTCTTCGTGTCGGCCGGGTTCTGCGGCAGGCGGAACAGGGTGCTCGGCGGCAGGCCGAGCGCGTCACGCGCCTTGGCGGTGAGGCCTCGGCCGATGATCAACGGAATGCGGCCGCCGGCGCGCACTTCGTCGAACAGCACGTCGCTCTTGACCGTGAACTCGGCGATGACCTTGCCGTCTTTCAGCGCCTTGCCTTCATAGGGCCGCAGCTCGACCACGTCGCCCATGTTCATCTGGCTCACGTCGAGCTCGATCGGCAGCGCGCCCGAGTCTTCCATCGTGTTGTAGAAGATCGGCGCGATCTTCGAGCCCAGGCACACGCCGCCGAAACGCTTGTTCGGCACGAAGGGAATGTCTTCGCCGGTGAACCAGAGCACCGAGTTGGTCGCCGACTTGCGCGACGAGCCGGTGCCGACCACGTCGCCCACGTAGGCCACCAGGTGGCCGCGGGCGCGCAGGTCTTCGATGAACTTGACCGGGCCGCGTTTGCCTTCTTCTTCGGGCACGACGCCGGCGCGCGGGTTCTTGTGCATCGCCAGCGCGTGCAGCGGAATGTCGGGGCGGCTCCAGGCGTCGGGCGCGGGCGACAGGTCGTCGGTGTTGATCTCGCCGGTCACCTTGAAGATGCTGACGGTGATGCTCTTGGCCACTTCGGGACGCGAGGTGAACCACTCGGCGTCGGCCCAGCTCTGCAGCACGGCCTTGGCGTTGGCGTTGCCCTTGCCGGCCTTTTCCTGCACGTCGTGGAACTGGTCGAACATCAGCAGCGTCTTCTTCAGCGCTTCGGCGGCGGTGGCGCCAACCCCAGCGTCATCGAGCAGGTCGATCAGCGGGTGGATGTTGTAGCCGCCCAGCATCGTGCCGAGCAGCTCGGTGGCACGCTTGCGGTCGATCAGCGGGCATTTTTCGGTGCCGTGCGCGACCGCAGCGAGGTACGAAGCCTTGACCTTGGCGGCGTCGTCTACGCCGGCCGGCACGCGGTGCGTGATGAGTTCGACCAGCGTCGCCTCTTCGCCGGCGGGCGGGGCCTTCAGCAGCTCGATCACTTCGGCGGTCTGCTTGGCCGACAGCGGCAGCGGCGGGATTCCGAGCGCGGCGCGTTCGGCAACATGTTGGCGGTAGGCTTGAAGCATGGTCTGGGCTCCTGGGAGGGTCGGGTGAGAGTGGGCGCGAAGGTCAGGGTGCCTTGGGCACGATGACTTTTAAACCCTTGAAATAGTCGCGGAAGAAGCCCGCGTCGCGTGTGATCAGTGCGCTGCACTGAAGCAAGGCATGTGCCCCGACGATGAAGTCGGGCACGGTGCGCTGCAGGGTCGGGCTGGTCTGGCCCAGCGTGCGCAGGCGCTGTTTGTAGCGGCGCTGCATTTCGCCGGCGCGGATCGCCGACTTGCGCTCGACGGGAAGGTAACTCATGCCCATCTCTTCGACCACGTCCATGATCTCGGCGCCGTGGCCGAGACCGGCGGTGATCTCGCTGACGACCACGTCGCACAACACGACCGGGCCGTGGGCGAGCGCGTCGCGCAGGCTCAGCTCGGCAGCACCGGCACGCGCGTCTTCGCCCAGCAGGTCGATCAGCACGGATGAGTCGATGGCGATCATCAGGCGTCGATCGGGTCGCCCGGCGCGCGGCCGCGCAGCTCGCGCATCACGTCGTCGGTGGTCACGCCGGGCGGCAGCTTGAAGCGGCCGCGGGCGCGCGAAATGGCGTCGTCGACGTTCTTGCGCAGGATGATCCTTCCGCCGTCGAGTTCGACTTTCAGCTGGGTGCCCTTGGTCAGGCCGAGGGCGTCACGCACCGCCTTGGGCAGGGTGATCTGGCCGCGTTCGGCAACGGTCGCTTCCATGGGTGGCCTTCAGGGTAAGTATGCACAAATTATACATACTTCTGACCGCGTACCGGTGCGGTTCATGGCGCGCTGGAAGGCAAACGGGCTCCGCCGCGCGTGGCGGCGGAGCCCGTTCTAGGCTACTCGCGCGAATCAGCTCGCGGCGGCCGCGACCTTCGTGTGCTTTTCGCTGACGCAGCCGTCGAGCAGGCGCTGGCCGGACTTGACGTTCAGCAGCATCGACTTGTTGGCGATCTGGATGACGAGTGTTTCGCCCTTCACGTCTTCGAGGCGGATCGCACCGGTCTCGGAGGCCACGGGCTTCATCACATACACCGACTTGCCGAAACGCAGCTCGGCGTAGCCGGGAAATTTGGGGATCGACGAGACCTGCACGCTCTTGTCGAACTCGCACAGGTAGGTGCCGTAGAACACGCGCTCGGCAGCAGCCAGCTGTGCCGGGCTGGCGGCCACCGGTTCTGCGGCAGCTGCGGGTGCAGGTGCGGCCTTCTTGGTTGCGGCGGGGCCCTTGGCCGCCGGTTTGGCAGCCGGGGCGGCGGTTTGGGCCAGGGAAACAAAGCTTGCGGCGCAGAGGGCGACGGCGAAGCCGAGGGTGGACAGACGGTTCATTCAGGAATCTCCTCAACGCAAAGATGCGAACGCATTGTCTTCACCCGGAGCGGCCCGTAGCTCGCCGCCCGAAGCGTGATTGCAACAAAGTGCAGTATCGCGCCAGGGCGACAGTCGCGGCGTGTCTGCGCACTATTGCCCAATCGCCGTGTAGGCCGCGGCGCAGGGCGTGCGCCCTGTCACACCGGTTCAGGTGATTGAGTCGTTGCGGCCGTGTCCGCGGCCTGCGCAGCCGTTTCGTTTCGGATACAGGACCGACACTTTGTGTCGCCGGCCGCCGCAACCTCAGGCGTGCGCGGCTTCGAACCAGGCGCTTCGGGCTTCGGCCGGCAGCGCCTGCCCGGTGCGCGCGGCACGCTCGAGCACTTGCCAGAAGTAGCGGTAGCTGGCGCGGTCGTGCAGCGTGTCGCGGCCGGCGGATCGGTGCCGGATCGGCGCCCAGTTCGCCGCCTGCGCCGCCGCGATGATCTCGACCGCCTGCATGGTCTCGGCCGCGCCCGGCGCGAAGGCCGCGACGATGGGGCGGATCTGGTTCGGGTGGATGCTCCACATGCGTGTGTAGCCGAGCTCGTGCGAGGCTTTCGCCGCGGCCGCCGAAACGGCCTGCAGGTCGTTGAACTCGGTCACGACGCAGTGCGACGGCGTCTTGGCAAAGCCGTGGCAGGCCGCGGCGATGGCGAGCTTGGCGCGCAACACCAGCGGATGCGTGAACTGGCCTTCCACGCTCATGCCGGCGGCGGGAATGGCGCCGCGGTGCGCCGAGACGAAGTCCATCAAACCGAACGAGATCGACTCGACGCGCGGGTGCGCTGCGATGCGCTCGACCTCTCGGAGTGCGCCGTGTGTTTCCACGAGCACGTGCACCGGGACCGCCCGGCCGACGCCGTGAACACGGATCTGGTGGTCGATCTCGGCGCAGGCGCGTTCCACGTCGGCGAAATCACGCGGTTTGGGCACCATCAGGTACGCGAGCCGGCTGCCGGCGCGGCCGACGAGCGTGTCGGTCTCCTGCGCGAATGCCGGGTGCTCGACCGGATGCACCCGCGCACCCACGCGGCCGTGCACGTTCGCCGTCGACATCAGCATCTCGGCAACCAGGTGCGCATGCTCGGCCTCGCCGCCGACCGCCGCACCGTCTTCGCAGTCGAGCGTCACGTCGAACACCGGCCCGAGCTCGGCCTGCAACTCCAGGCTCTTGCGCATGCGCACTTCGACACCGGCGTAGTGGTCGCACACCGGCAAGGGCGTGGCGCCCTCATCGGTGTCGAACAAGGCCTGGCGCGGGTGAACGAAGGTGTCGCTCATGGCCGCAACCCGATCAGAGCAGGTGCTTCACGCCGTCCTGTTCGCCCTGCAACTCGGCCAGCGTCACGTTGATGCGCTCCTGGCTGAAGGCGTCGATCGGCAGGCCTTCGACGAGCTTGTATTCGCCGCCGGCGCAGGTGACCGGGAAGCCGAACATCACGTCCTTCGGAATGCCGTACTGGCCGTCGGAGGGGATGCCCATCGTGACCCACTGGCCGTTGGTGCCGAGCGCCCAGTCGCGCATGTGGTCGATGGCGGCGTTGGCGGCCGAAGCGGCCGACGACACACCCCGCGCCGCGATGATCGCCGCGCCGCGCTTGCCGACGGTCGGCAGGAAGGTGTCGGCGTTCCAGACCTGGTCGTTGATCATGTCCTTCACGGCCGCGCCGCCGATGGTGGCGAAGCGGTAGTCGGCGTACATGGTCGGCGAGTGGTTGCCCCAGACGGTCAATTTCTCGATGTCGGCAACCGGCTTGCCGGTTTTTGCGGCGATCTGGCTCAGCGCGCGGTTGTGGTCGAGGCGCAGCATCGCGGTGAAGTTCTTGCGCGGCAGGTCGGGCGCGCTCTTCATCGCGATGTAGGCGTTGGTGTTGGCCGGGTTGCCGACGACGAGCACCTTGACGTTGCGGCTGGCCACGGCGTTCAGCGCCTTGCCCTGCGCGGTGAAGATCTCGGCGTTGACTGCGAGCAGCTCGGCGCGTTCCATGCCCGGGCCGCGCGGGCGCGAGCCGATCAGCAGCGCGTAGTCGACGTCCTTGAAGGCCGTCATCGGGTCGCCGTGGGCTTCGATGCCGACCAGCAGCGGGAAGGCGCAGTCTTCCAGTTCCATGATCACGCCCTTGAGCGCGGCCTGCGGCTTTTCCATCGGCACTTCGAGCAGGCTCAGGATGACCGGCTGGTCCTTGCCGAGCATTTCGCCCGAGGCGATGCGGAACAGCACGGCGTAGCCGATCTGGCCTGCGGCACCGGTGACGGCAACGCGAACGGGTTTTTTGCTCATGGGAATTCTCCGAAGAAGGGTAGGCAGGAGGAAGGGTGAAAACTGGCGCGAGGCGCTCTCGCGGCTGCCGTCAAGTTTAGGCCAGACTGGGGTCCGGATTCGGGATTTCCCGGCCCTAGCTGATCTTATGTCTTACATAAGACATCATTCTGCAGAGCCGTGGACAGGCGCACTGCGCCTGTGATGCAATCGGGCATGCCCGCCTCCGCCACGTCTTCCGCGCTCGCGCCGCCCCCGGCGAGCGACGCTGCCGACAGCCCCGCCTTCAGCCCGCTGTACCAGCAGATCAAGACGCTGATGACGCGCAGCCTGCAGCAGGGCGAGTGGCGCCCGGGCGAGGCCATTCCCAGCGAGATCGAGCTGGCGGTGCGCTTCAAGGTCAGCCAGGGCACGGTGCGCAAGGCGATCGACGCGATGGCGGCCGACAACCTGCTGGTGCGCCGCCAGGGCAAGGGCACCTTCGTGGCGACGCACGCCGAAGAGAAGATCCAGTTCCGCTTCCTGCGATTGATGCCCGACTCGGCAGAGCAGGGCGGCATGACGCGCCGCTTCATCGATTGCCAGCGCCAGCGCGCGCCGGCCGAGCTGGCGCGCGCGCTGAACCTGAAACCGAGCGACGCGACGATCCGTGTGCGGCGCCTGCTGTCGTTTCGCGGTGCGCCCGTCGTGCTCGACGACATCTGGCTGCCGGCCCAGCTCTTCAAGGGCCTGACGGCCGAGCGCCTGAGCAGCTACCGCGGCCCGATGTATGGCCTGTTCGAGACCGAGTTTGGCGTGCGC
This sequence comes from Burkholderiaceae bacterium, assembly GCA_040080605.1. Classification (GTDB taxonomy): domain Bacteria; phylum Pseudomonadota; class Gammaproteobacteria; order Burkholderiales; family Burkholderiaceae_C; genus LMDS01. The sequence continues at coordinate 25,701 of JBEBIB010000021.1, read as the reverse complement.
ATGATCCGCGCCGAAGAAAAGATACGCGCGGTGGCCGCCGACGACGCGAGCGCCGCCTTGCTGGGCCTGGCGCCCGGTTCGCCGCTGCTCAGCGTCGAGCGCCTGTCGATGACCTACGGCGACCGGCCGGTCGAACTGCGGCGCGGTCTGTACAACACGGCCGCCCACTACTACAGAAACGAATTGAGCTGAGGTGCGACGAGCTAAGCCACGCCCTGTTTCGGCACATTCCGGATCGTCGGCTCAAGAACTCTGTTGCATTGCAATAAACTCTACGGGTTACCGAGAGGTTTCGTCCCCATTGAACTACGTCGAGAGGCAAGGCTGAACATGGCGCTTACAGCAAAACCAAGACCGGGCGAGAACATGCGGCTGATCGACGCGCTCGGTTATCGATTGCCGCTGGCGGGCGTGGTGTCGATCCTGCACCGTGCCAGCGGCGGCCTGATGTTCATCCTGATGCCGTTCATCATCTGGATGTTCGACACCAGCCTCACCTCCGAAATCTCCTACGCGCAGTTCACGGCGGTGTTCGCCGGCGGCCTCGGTTTCCTGCCAGGCTGGTTCTTCAAGCTCGTCGCGCTCGCCCTCATTTGGGCGTACCTGCACCATTTCATCGCAGGCGTGCGCCATTTGTGGATGGACGCCACCCACGCCGTCACGCTCGAATTCGGCCGCAAGTCGGCGGTCTTCACGCTGGCGGTGAGCGTCGTGTTGACGCTGGCGCTCGGCGCCAAGCTCTTCTTCTGAGGCGGCGCGCTCATGGCACAGAATTTTGGTTCCAAGCGCATCGTCGTCGGTGCGCACTACGGCCTGCGCGACTGGCTCTCGCAGCGTGTCACCGCGGCGCTGATGGCGCTGTTCACGCTCGCCGTGATCGTGCAGGTGCTGCTGCCCGGCGAGATGGGCTACGACAAGTGGGCCGGCATCTTTTCGCGCCAGTGGATGAAGGCGCTCACCTTCGTCGTGATCGTGGCCTTGCTGGTTCATGTGTGGGTTGGCATGCGTGACATCTGGATGGACTACGTGAAGCCGGTCGGCGCACGGCTGCTGGCCCAGGTGTTCACCATCGTGTGGCTGGTCGGCTGCGCGGGTTGGGCCATTCAAGTGCTTTGGAGACTTTGACGATGCAAGCGGGTACTTCCCCCCTGTCGGCTGGCACGGCTTCCGTGACCCGCCGCAAGTTCGATGTGGTGATCGTCGGCGCCGGCGGCTCCGGCATGCGCGCCTCACTGCAACTGGCGCTGGCCGGCCTGAACGTGGCCGTGCTGTCCAAGGTGTTCCCGACGCGTTCGCACACGGTCGCGGCGCAGGGTGGCATCGGCGCCTCGCTCGGCAACATGAGCGAAGACAACTGGCACTACCACTTCTACGACACCGTGAAGGGCTCCGACTGGCTCGGTGACCAGGACGCGATCGAGTTCATGTGCCGTGAAGCGCCCAAGGTCGTGTACGAGCTCGAACACTTCGGCATGCCCTTCGACCGCAACCCCGACGGCACGATCTACCAGCGACCGTTCGGCGGCCACACCGCGAACTACGGTGAAAAACCGGTGCAGCGCGCCTGCGCCGCGGCCGACCGCACCGGCCACGCGATGTTGCACACGCTTTACCAGCAGAACGTGAAGGCCCGCACCAACTTCTTCGTCGAGTGGATGGCGCTCGACCTGATCCGCGACGCCGACGGCGACGTGGTCGGCGTGACCGCCCTCGAGATGGAAACCGGCGACGTGCACATCCTGGAGGCCAAGACCGTGCTGCTCGCCACCGGCGGGGCCGGGCGCATCTTCGCGGCCAGCACCAACGCCTTCATCAACACTGGCGACGGCCTGGGCATGGCGGCGCGCGCCGGCCTGCCGCTCGAAGACATGGAGTTCTGGCAGTTCCACCCGACCGGCGTGGCCGGTGCCGGCGTTTTGCTGACCGAAGGCTGCCGCGGCGAAGGCGCGATCCTGCGCAACAGCGACGGCGAACGTTTCATGGAGCGTTACGCGCCGACCCTGAAAGACCTGGCGCCGCGCGACTTCGTCTCGCGCTGCATGGACCAGGAAATCAAGGAAGGGCGCGGCTGCGGGCCGAACAAGGACTACATCGTCCTCGACATGACCCACCTCGGGGCAGAGACCATCGCCAAGCGCCTGCCCAGCGTGCTCGAGATCGGCCACAACTTCGCCAACGTCGACATCACGAAGGAGCCTATTCCCGTCGTGCCGACGATCCACTACCAGATGGGTGGTGTGCCGACGAACATCTACGGCCAGGTGGTTGCGCCGAAGGACGGCAACCCGAACGCCGTGGTGAACGGCCTGTACGCGGTGGGCGAATGTTCCTGCGTCAGCGTGCACGGCGCCAACCGGCTGGGCACGAATTCGCTGCTCGACCTGCTGGTGTTCGGCCGCGCCGCTGGCAACCACATCGTCGACAGCGCTTTGAAGACCAAGACCCACAAGCCGCTACCGCCCGACGCCGCCGACTACACGCTGGCGCGCCTGGCGAAGTACGAAGGCACGACCGGCGGCGAATACGCTCAGGACGTGGCCAACGACATCCGCAAGACGATGCAGTTGTATGCCGGCGTGTTCCGCACCCAGGCGTCGATGGACGAAGGCGTGGTCGCGATCAAGGCGCTGGCCGAGCGGGTGAAAGGCATTCACCTGGCCGACAAGTCCAAGGTCTTCAACACCGCACGCATCGAGGCGCTCGAGGTCGACAACCTGATCGAAGCAGCGCTGGCGACCATGGTGTCGGCCGCCGCCCGCCGCGAAAGCCGCGGCGCGCATACCGTGAACGACTACGGCGACTCGCCCGAATTCCCGAACGGCCGCAACGACGCAACCTGGATGAAGCACTCGCTCTGGTACAGCGAAGGCAACCGGCTCGACTACAAGCCGGTGCAGCTGAAGCCGCTCACCGTCGATTCGATCCCGCCCGTGGTTCGCACGTTTTAATCCCAGAGGCAGCAGTCATGACGAAGCGCGTGTTCCAGATCTACCGCTACGACCCCGATACCGACGCCAAGCCGCGCATGCAGACCATCGAGGTCGAGCTCGACGGCAGCGAGCGCATGCTGCTCGACGCGCTGAACAAGCTCAAGGCCGTCGACCCGACGCTGAGCTTCCGCCGCTCCTGCCGCGAAGGCGTGTGCGGCTCGGATGCGATGAACATCAACGGCAAGAACGGCCTGGCCTGCCTGACCAACATGCGCACGCTGCCCGGCGTGGTGGTGCTCAAGCCGCTGCCCGGCCTGCCGGTGATCCGCGACCTGATCGTCGACATGACGCAGTTCTTCAAGCAGTACAACTCGATCAAGCCCTACCTCGTCAACGACACCCAGCCGCCCGAGAAGGAGCGCCTGCAGTCGCCCGAAGAGCGCGACGAGCTGAACGGCCTGTACGAGTGCATCCTGTGCGCGAGCTGCTCCACGAGCTGCCCGAGCTTCTGGTGGAACCCGGACAAGTTCGTCGGCCCCGCCGGCCTGCTGCAGGCTTACCGCTTCATCGCCGACAGCCGCGACCAGGACACCGGAGGACGGCTCGACAACCTCGAAGACCCGTACCGCCTGTTCCGCTGCCACACCATCATGAACTGCGTCGACGTCTGCCCGAAGGGCCTGAACCCGACCAAGGCCATCGGCAAGATCAAGGAACTGATGGTGCGCCGCGCCGTTTGAGCCCGGCAAAGCGTCAGTGAAACGTCATCCAGGCCATGCACACTGTCATCGACGAGCGGGCCCTGAGCAAGCTGCGCTGGCGCTGCCGGCGTGGCCTGCTTGAGAACGACCTGTTCATCGAGCGCTTCTTCAACCGCCACGCCCTGACGCTCACGCAGCATCAGGCCCAAGGCTTGCAGGTGCTGATGGATCTGTCGGACAACGACTTGCTCGACCTCCTGCTCGCCCGCAAGGAGCCAGAAGGCGAGTTGCTGCGCGACGATGTGGCGCAGGTGTTGCAAATGATGCGAACGCCCCCGTGACCGGGCGCCAGCGGCCCGTAAAAACCAGGAACTTCAAGGAAAGCCCATGACCCCGTCCGACGTGAAAGCCACCCTGTCCTTCTCCGATGGCAGCCCGTCCATGGACATGCCGCTCTACAAGGGCACGATCGGCCCGGATGTGATCGACATCCGCAAGCTCTACGCGCAGACCGGCAAGTTCACCTACGACCCGGGTTTCCTGTCGACCGCTTCCTGCAACTCGACCATCACCTACATCGACGGTGACAAGGGCGAACTGCTGTACCGCGGCTACCCGATCGAGCAGCTGGCCGAGAACTGCGACTACCTCGAGACCTGTTACCTGCTGCTCAAGGGCGAGCTGCCCAACGCGACGCAGAAGACCGACTTCACCAAGCTCGTGACCAACCACACCATGGTCAACGAGCAGATGCAGTTCTTCCTGCGTGGTTTCCGGCGCGACGCGCACCCGATGGCCATCATGACCGGCCTGGTCGGCGCGCTCTCGGCCTTCTATCACGACAGCACCGACATCCACAACGCAGAGCACCGCGACATCTCGGCGATCCGCCTGATCGCCAAGATGCCCACGCTGGTGGCCATGGCCTACAAGTACACCGTCGGCCAGCCCTACATCTACCCGAAGAACGACCTCTCGTACGCAGGCAACTTCATGCGCATGATGTTCGCCACGCCGTGTGAAGAGTACGAGCCCAACGACGTGCTGGTGCGCGCGATGGACCGCATCTTCATCCTGCACGCCGACCACGAGCAGAACGCGTCGACCTCGACCGTGCGTCTGTGCGGCTCGTCGGGCACGAACCCGTTCGCGGCCATCGCAGCGGGCGTGGCCTGCCTGTGGGGCCCGGCGCACGGCGGTGCCAACGAAGCGGCGCTGAACATGCTGTCCGACGTGCAGAAGGCCGGCGGCGTCGAGAAGATCGGCGAGTTCATCAAGCAGGTGAAAGACAAGAACTCGAACGTCAAGCTGATGGGTTTCGGGCACCGTGTCTACAAGAACTACGACCCGCGCGCCAAGCTGATGCGCGAGACCTGCCACGAGGTGCTCGATGCCCTCGGCCTGCACAACGACCCGATCTTCAAGCTGGCGATGGCGCTCGAGAAGATCGCCCTCGAAGACGACTACTTCGTCTCGCGCAAGCTCTACCCGAACGTCGACTTCTATTCGGGCATCGTGCAGCGCGCGATCGGCATCCCGGTGCCGCTGTTCACCGCTGTGTTCGCGCTGGCGCGCACCGTCGGCTGGATCGCGCAGCTGAACGAGATGATCGGCGACCCCGAGTACAAGATCGGCCGCCCGCGCCAGCTGTTCAACGGTTCGCCGGCACGCAGCGTCACGCCCATCGCCAAGCGCGCCTGAGCGCCCGCCGGAGTTGGTGCGGCCGCAGCGGTGAACGCTGCGGCTTGCGCCTAAAATCAGCGTTTTGACAGGGGTCGGCGCCTTCGGGCGTCACCGTGACCATGCTCCGCACGCTGTACGACAAGATCTGGGACGAACACGTCGTCCACACCGAAGACGACGGCACGGCCGTGCTCTACATCGACCGGCATCTGGTCCATGAAGTGACGAGCCCGCAGGCCTTCGACGGGCTCACGCTCGCGAACCGCAAGGTCTGGCGCCTGTCGGCCAACCTCGCGGTGAGCGACCACAACGTGCCCACGACCGACCGGTCGCACGGCATCACCGACCCGATCTCGCGCCTGCAGGTCGACACGCTCGACGCCAACTGCGATCGGCTGGGCATCACCCAGTTCAAGATGAACGACCGGCGCCAGGGCATCGTGCACGTGATCGGGCCCGAACAGGGCGCCACGCTGCCGGGCATGACGGTCGTCTGCGGCGACTCGCACACTTCCACCCACGGCGCGTTCGGTGCGCTGGCGCACGGCATCGGCACGAGCGAGGTCGAGCACGTGCTCGCCACGCAGACGCTGCTGGCGAAGAAGGCCAAGAACCTGCTGGTGCGGGTCGAGGGCAAGCTGAGCCCGGGTTGCAGCGCGAAGGACCTGGTGCTGGCGATCATCGGCAAGATCGGTACCGCCGGCGGCACCGGCTACACGATCGAGTTCGCCGGCTCTGCCGTTCGTGCCCTGAGCATGGAAGGGCGCATGACGGTCTGCAACATGGCCATCGAAGCCGGTGCGCGCGCCGGTTTGGTGGGTGTCGACGAGACCACGATCGCCTACGTCAAGGGTCGGCCGTTTTCCCCGGCCGCCGGGATCGAGTGGGAGCAGGCCGTTCGCTACTGGAGCACGCTGCATTCCGACGCGGGTGCGCATTTCGATCTGGTGGTCGAACTCGACGCCACGCAGATCCGCCCGCAGGTCACCTGGGGCACCTCACCCGAGATGGTGCTGTCGATCGACGACCGCGTGCCCGACCCCGACCGCGAAAAGGACGCGAACAAGCGTGGTGCGATTGAGCGCGCCTTGGCCTACATGGCGCTCGAACCGAACAAGCCAATCACCGACATCCTGATCGACAAAGTGTTCATCGGCTCCTGCACCAACTCGCGCATCGAAGACCTGCGCGAGGCCGCCGCCGTGGTGCGCCACATCGGCCGCAAGCTGGCGTCGAACGTGAAGCTGGCGCTGGTCGTGCCGGGTTCGGGCCTCGTCAAAGAACAAGCCGAGCGCGAAGGGCTCGACAAGGTCTTCAAGGCGGCGGGCTTCGAGTGGCGCGAGCCGGGCTGTTCGATGTGCCTGGCGATGAACGCCGACCGGCTGGAGCCGGGCGAACGCTGCGCGTCCACCAGCAACCGCAACTTCGAGGGGCGCCAGGGCGCCGGTGGACGCACCCACCTCGTGAGCCCGGCGATGGCCGCGGCGGCGGCCATCGAAGGCCACTTCGTCGATGTGGGCCGATTGGTCTGAACGCGGAGCACCTCATGACACCGTTTCACATCCACACCGGCCTGGTCGCTCCGATGGACCGCGAGAACGTCGACACCGACGCGATCATTCCGAAGCAGTTTCTGAAGTCGATCAAGAAGTCGGGCTTCGGGCCCAACCTGTTCGACGAATGGCGCTACCTCGACCACGGCGAGCCGGGGCAGGACCCGGCCTCGCGCCGGCCGAACCCCGACTTCGTGCTGAACCAGTCGCGCTACAAGGGCGCCTCGGTGCTGCTGGCGCGCAAGAACTTCGGTTGCGGCTCGTCGCGAGAGCATGCGCCCTGGGCGCTCGACCAGTTCGGGTTCCGCGCGCTGATCGCGCCGAGTTATGCCGACATCTTCTACAACAACTGCTTCAAGAACGGCCTGCTGCCGATCGTGCTGCCCGAGCACGAAGTGGCGAAGCTGTTCGATGAAGTGGCGGCCTTCGTGGGCTACGCGCTCACGATCGATCTGGAGCGGCAGCTCGTGATCAAGCCCGATGGCGCGACGCTGCCTTTCGACGTGCAACCATTCCGCAAATACTGCCTGCTCGGCGGCTTCGACGACATCGGCCTGACCCTTCGCCATGCCGACAAGATCCGGGCGTTCGAGGCCGAACGCCTGCTGAGCAAGCCCTGGCTGGCGCACCGCATCTAGCCGATTCCCCTTTCTGAAATGTCAAGGAACTGATTCGTGAAGATCGCGATCCTGCCGGGTGACGGCATCGGCACCGAAATCGTGGCGCAAGCGGTGCGCGTGCTCGGCGTGCTCGACCTGCACTTCGAGACCGAGCAGGCGCTCGTCGGTGGCGCGGCCTACGAGGCCCACGGCCACCCGCTGCCCGAGTCGACGCTGCGCCTGGCGCAAGCGGCCGACGCGGTGCTGTTCGGCGCCGTCGGCGACTGGAAGTACGACACGCTGGAGCGCGCGCTGCGCCCCGAGCAGGCGATCCTCGGCCTGCGCAAGAGCCTCGGCCTGTTCGCCAACTTCCGCCCGGCGATCTGCTACGAGCAGCTCACGCACGCGTCGAGCCTGAAGCCCGAACTGGTGGCGGGCCTCGACATCCTGATTATTCGCGAACTCACCGGCGACATCTACTTCGGCCAGCCGCGCGGCCGCCGCGAATCGCCGGACGGCGCCTTCGCCGGTGCCGAAGAAGCCTTCGACACGATGCGTTATTCGCGCCCCGAGATCGAGCGCATCGCCCACGTCGCGTTCCAGGCCGCGCGCAAGCGCGGCAAGCGGCTCACGAGCGTCGACAAGGCCAACGTGCTCGAGACCTTCCAGTTCTGGAAAGACATCGTCACCGAAGTGCACGCGCAGTACCCCGACGTGGCGCTCGACCACATGTACGTCGACAACGCGGCGATGCAGCTGGTGCGCGCGCCGAAGAAGTTCGACGTGATCGTGACCGGCAACATGTTCGGCGACATCCTGTCCGACGAAGCGGCGATGCTCACCGGCTCGATCGGCATGTTGCCCTCGGCCTCGCTCAACGCCGCCGGCAAGGGCCTGTACGAACCCAGCCACGGCAGTGCGCCCGACATCGCTGGCAAGGACCTGGCCAACCCGTTGGCTACAATCTTGTCTGCCGCCATGATGCTTCGATACTCCTTAAGCCAGCCCGCCGCCGCCGATCGCATCGAATCGGCGGTGCAGCATGTGCTCGCCTCGGGTTTGCGCACGCCGGACATCTGGTCCGAAGGCACGAAGAAGGTCGGCACCCGCGAGATGGGCGACGCTGTCGTCGCCGCGCTCTCGGGCAACATCACCAAGAAGACGTTCAAGGGCTAGCAAGCTCCGGTTCGTCTCGCCCCTGCACCCGGCGAACGAGCCGGGGCAGCAAGAGGTTTCCACAACTTTCTGAAAGGGCGAACGATGAGACTCACAGGTTTGGTTGGATGGCGCGGCATGGTCGGTTCCGTGCTGATGGACCGCATGCGGGCCGAAGGTGACTTCGACCACATCGAGCCGGTGTTCTTCAGCACCAGCAATGCCGGTGGCCGTGCGCCGGCCATGGCGAAGAACGAGACGAAGCTCTTCGACGCCTACGACATCGAGGCGCTCAAGCGCTGCGAGATCATCATCACCGCCCAGGGTGGCGACTACACCAGCGATGTGTTCCCGCGCCTGCGCGCCGCTGGCTGGAAAGGCCACTGGATCGACGCGGCCTCGACGCTGCGCATGAAGGACGACGCTGTCATCGTGCTCGACCCGGTCAACATGCCGGTCATCAAGAACGCACTCGCGGCCGGTGGCCGCAACTGGATCGGCGGCAACTGCACCGTGAGCTGCATGCTGATGGGCGTGGGCGCGCTGTACAAGGCCGGGCTCGTCGAGTGGATGAGCACGATGACCTACCAGGCCGCATCGGGCGGTGGCGCTGCGCACATGCGCGAGCTGCTGACGCAGTTCGGCACACTCAACGCCGAAGTGCGGCCCTTGCTCGACGACCCTAAGAGTGCGATCCTGGAGATCGACCGATTGCTCGCCGCGAAGCAGCGTGGCCTGAGCGAAGCCGAGACCGCGAACTTCGGCGTGCCGCTCGGTGGCAGCCTGATCCCGTGGATCGACAAGGACCTGGGCGACGGCATGAGCAAGGAAGAGTGGAAGGGCGGGGCCGAGACCAACAAGATCCTCGGCCAGGGGGCAGGCTTCAGCGCGCCGGCGGTGCCGGTCGACGGCTTCTGCGTGCGGGTCGGCGCGATGCGCTGCCACAGCCAGGCCATGATGTTCAAGCTGAAGAAGAACGTGCCGATGTCAGACATCGAAGCGCTGATCGCGAACGACAACGCGTGGGTCAAGCTGGTGCCGAACACGCGCGAAGCCAGCATGCGCGACCTGACGCCGGTGGCGGTGACGGGAACCATGTCGATCCCGGTCGGGCGTCTGCGCAAGATGGCGATGGGCCCGGAGTACCTCGGCGCGTTCACGATCGGCGACCAGTTGCTGTGGGGCGCTGCCGAACCCCTGCGCAGAATGCTGCGCATCGTGCTCGAGGCCTGAACTTTGAGCCGGGTGTTTCGAGCCGTTGCCGCATCGCAACATGGGTGTGTGCAAAACTCGCGATTCATGCACCCGGCGCAATGTCAGCTATTGCATGAGCTTGTCAGCGTATCTCATTGATGCTATTGTGATTTCTGGTAATTCACCGAAAATTTACTTGATTCACGTCATTGACTGTTACGTGATTGCCGGGCTTGTATGGCTGCCCGCTTCGTCCAATTGGGAGACGCCTTGAAAAGAAAATCGACGTTCTCGGGGCGTTTCGCCCTGACCGGGGTGGCAGCTGCCGCGCTTTGCCTCGTGGCACCTGCTGCATGGGCCTTGGGTCTGGGCAAGCTGCAAGTGCAGTCGTCCTTGGGCGAGTCGCTGCGGGCCGAGATCGACATCACGAGCCTCTCGCCCGAAGAAGCGTCGAACCTTCGCATCCGTGTCGCACCGCCCGAGTCGTACAGAGCGGCGGGTGTGGACTACAACCCGGTGTTGCCGGGTACGCAGGTCGAGCTGCAGCGCCGTGCCGACGGCCGGCCGTACCTGCGCATCACCAGCGACCGCGGCGTCCAGGAGCCCTTCGTCGACGTGATCCTGGAGATCACCTGGGCCACCGGTCGCCTGGTGCGCGAATACACCTTGCTGCTCGACCCGCCCACGGCCACCGCGCGCGCGCCGGCCGCCCCGGCGCCGGCCGTAGCGCCGACCATGTCGGCGGCTCCCGCGCTTGCACCCGCTGCGCCCAGCGCTCCCGAGCGCAGGGCGGCCCCCGCGAGGGCGGAAGCCGAACCGGCTGCGCCGCGCGAACCGCGTGCGCCGAGAACCGCCGCTGCACCAGCCGCCGCAGCCGCGCCGGCGAGCACGGAAGGGGCCGACGAGTACCGCGTCAAGGCCGGTGACTCGCTGTCGAAGATCGCGTCCCGCACTCAGCGTGCCGGCGTGTCGCTCGACCAGATGCTGGTGTCGCTGTACCGCAGCAACCCGCAAGCCTTCGTCGACAACAACATGAACCGGCTGAAATCCGGCGTGGTGCTGTCCGTTCCGAGCGCGGAAAGTGCCAAGGGCACGACGCCTTCCGAGGCGCGCCAGGTGATTCAGGCACAGAGCGCCGACTTCGGTGCCTACCGCCAGCGCCTGGCCGGTGCCGTGCCTGCAGCCAAGACCGAAGGCAGTTCGCGCCAGGCCAGCGGCAAGGTGCAGGCGTCTGTCGAAGACGGCAAGCGCAGCGCCACACCCACGCCCGACAAGCTGACGCTCAGCAAGGGCGCCGCTCCGGCCGGTGCAGCTGCCAGCGCCGAAGCCCAGATTTCGAAGGACCGCGAGAAGAAAGCGGCCGACGCACGCGTCGCCGAGCTCTCGAAGAACGTCGAGGAACTGAAGAAGATGGCAGGCGCTGCGTCCAGTGCTGCTGCCAAGCCTGCCACTGTGCCCGCGCCGACGATCGTCGCCGCTGCACCGCCGCCGGCACCCGTGCCGGCCCCTGCGCCCGTGCCTGCCAAGCCGCCGGCACCGGCGCCCGCGCCGCCCGTTGCTGCCGCGCCGCCGCCTGCACCGGCATCGGCCCCGGCCCCGGCCCCGGCCGCACCGGCGTTGTTGCCGCCGCTCGTGGCTTCAGCTCCGACAGCCCCGGTCATCGCATCGGCGCCCGCGCTGGCGCCACCGGTGCCGGCTTCGGCTCCGGTGGTTGTTGCCGCCGCACCCGCGTCTGCCGCGAGCGCCACAGCGAGCCCGCCGCCGGCCGCGGCTTCGCGCCCGAAGATGCCTGCCCCGGCGCCCGTGGCGGCCGAACCTGGCTTCCTCGACACGCTGCTCGAGAACCCGATGGCGCTCGGCGGCGCTGCGCTGGCCCTGTTGCTCGGTGGCCTGGGCTTCTATGCCTACCGCAAGCGCGGCAAGAAAGACAGCGGCGAGACTTCATTCCTCGAAAGCCGCCTCCAGCCCGATTCCTTCTTCGGCGCCAGCGGCGGCCAGCGCATCGACACGCGTGACGCTGCCGGTGCTTCGTCGTCGATGAGTTATTCGCTGAGCCAGCTCGATGCGATCGGTGACGTGGACCCGGTGGCCGAGGCCGACGTCTACCTTGCCTACGGCCGCGACCTGCAAGCCGAAGAAATCCTCAAGGAAGCGATGCGCAGCAGCCCGGAGCGCATGGCGATCCGCACCAAGCTGCTCGAGGTGTACGCCAAGCGCCGCGACACCAAGGGCTTCGAGCTCCTGGCGACGCAGCTCTTCGCACTGACCCGTGGCACCGGTGAAGACTGGGCCAAGGCCCAGGAACTCGGTGCCGAGATCGACCCCGAGAACCCGCTGTTCCGCCCCGGCGGAACCCCGGTCGTCGTGACCGGCCACGGTGGCGAGATCATCGAGCCGCTCGGTGCGAGCACGATGCCGCAGTCGGTGCTTCCGTCGCCTTCCCAGTACGGTGCCGCGGTCAGTGGCCTGCCGACGATGGACGGAGGCGGTGACCTCGACCTCGACCTGGGCGAGCCGGGCGCCAGCACGGCACCGTCACCGCTCGAAGCGACTCAGTCCTTCGCCCCGCCCACGGCGCGCCGGCCTGAAGACGATTCGATGTCGCTCGATTTCCCGACCTCGACATCGACCCCGCTGCGCAGCGAGCCGCCGAGCGCCAAGTTGCCCGAACCCGAGCCTTTCGACCTGTCGGGCATCTCGCTCGACCTCGATCTGCCGGCCACCGACGACGAGAAGACGGTGCCGCGCCTGGCCAAGTCGAACGCCAACGCCAAGTTCGACGACAGCGATCTGCCGTCGCTCGACGACGACGGCAACGACGACCCGCTGGCGCGCAAGATCGAACTCGCCGAAGAGTTCCGCCAGATCGGCGACAAGGACGGCGCGCGCGACCTGCTGAACGAAGTCGTGGCCAAGGCCACCGGCGCCGTGAAGTCGAAGGCGCAGAGCATGCTGGCCGACCTGGGGTGATTCCCCGGCCCCGGCGCGACGCCCTGCCGGCTTTCGGCAGGGCATGAAGATGAGAGTCGCGCTGGGAGTCAGCTACCGCGGGCAGGCCTACCAGGGATGGCAGAGCCAGCCGAGCGGCAACACCGTGCAGGACAAGCTCGAAGGCGCGCTGTCGCGCTTCGCAAACCACCCGCTGCGGGTGATGTGCGCCGGTCGCACCGACACCGGCGTGCACGCGCTGAACCAGGTCGTGCACCTCGATACCGCCATCGAACGCGAACCCTTTTCGTGGGTGCGTGGCACCAACCGCTACCTGCCGCCGGACATCGCCGTGCAGTGGGCCCAGGCCATGCCGGAGGACTTCCACGCGCGTTTCAGCGCGCAGGGTCGTCGTTATGTCTACGTGCTGCTGGAGTCGCCGGTGCGGCCTGCCGTCGAGGTCGGCTCGGTGGGTTGGAGCCTGCGACCGCTCGACGGATCGGCGATGCAGTCGGCTGCGAAACTGCTGCTCGGAGAACACGACTACAGCGCCTTCCGCTCGGCCGAATGCCAGGCTGCATCGCCCGTCAAGACCCTCCGCGCCATCTCGATCACACGCCGCGGTGCCTACTGGCGCTTCGAGTTCGATGCCAATGCCTTTCTGCACCACATGGTGCGCAACCTGATGGGTTGCCTGCTCGCGGTCGGCTCGGGCGCGCGCAGCCAAGGCTGGTTGCTGGAGGTGCTGCAATCGAAAGACCGGCGTCTCGCTGCGGCCACTTTCCCGGCCGACGGGCTGTACTTCATCGGGCCGTACTACGATCCGGTGCATGCAATTCCGAACCAACCTGTTGCCCTCGACTGGCTGCCCTGAGCAGCCGCCGCGCCGATGAACCAGCGTACCCGCATCAAGATCTGCGGCCTGACGCGTGAGGCCGACGTCGACGCCGCCGTCGAGGCCGGCGCTGACGCGATCGGCTTCGTGCTGTACGAGAAGAGCCCGCGCCATGTCACGCTGCAGCGCGCCACCGAACTCGCGCGGCGCCTGCCGGCATTCGTGATGCCGGTCGGCTTGTTCGTCAACGCGAGCGACGCCGCGCTCGACGCTGCGGTGCAGGCGATTCCCCAGCTGCTGCCGCAATTCCACGGCGACGAAAGCCCACAAGCCTGCCGCCGCCCGACCCGGCCTTACCTGCGCGCCGCGCGCATGGCGGCGGGCTTCGATTTGTTAGACTTCGCCTCTCGTTTTTTAGACGCCCAGGCGCTGTTGCTCGACGCCCATGTCGACGGCTACGGTGGCGGTGGAAAGGTTTTCGATTGGTCCGTCATTCCGCACAACGTGCCCCTTCCAGTCGTTTTGTCTGGTGGGTTGCATGCAGGAAATGTGATCCCTGGCATCCAGCTCGTCCGGCCCTGGGCCGTTGACGTGAGCTCCGGCGTGGAGTCGGCCAAAGGCATCAAGGATGCCGAGGCGATCCGCCGGTTTTGCGATGCAGTGCGCGAGGCCGACGCCCGCATCGCTGCATCGGTTGCCTGACCAGAATTCACCCACCATGTCGAACTACCAACAACCCGATGCCAGCGGCCATTTCGGCCCCTACGGCGGCAGCTTCGTCGCCGAAACGCTCGTGCACGCGCTCGACGAGCTCAAGCGCTGTTATGCCGAGGTGCAGAACGATCCCGAGTTCATCAAGGAATTCAAGTCGGAACTGGCGCACTTCGTGGGCCGGCCGAGCCCGATCTACCACGCCGCGCGCATGAGCCGCGAGCTGGGCGGGGCGCAGATCTTCCTGAAGCGCGAAGACCTGAACCACACCGGCGCGCACAAGGTCAACAACACGATCGGTCAGGCGATGCTCGCGCGCCGCATGGGCAAGCCGAGGGTGATCGCCGAAACCGGCGCCGGCCAGCACGGCGTGGCCACGGCCACGATCTGCGCGCGCTACGGCCTGGAATGCGTGGTCTACATGGGCAGCGAAGACGTGAAGCGCCAGTCGCCCAACGTGTACCGCATGAACCTGCTGGGTGCGACCGTGGTGCCGGTCGAGAGCGGCTCGAAGACGCTGAAAGACGCGCTCAACGAAGCGCTGCGCGACTGGGTCACGAACGTCGAGAACACCTTCTACATCATCGGCACCGTGGCCGGCCCGCACCCGTACCCGACGATGGTGCGCGACTTCCAGCGGGTGATCGGCGACGAGTGCCTGGTGCAGATGCCGCAGATGACCGGCCGCCAGCCCGATGCCGTGATCGCCTGCGTGGGCGGCGGCAGCAATGCGATGGGCATCTTCTATCCGTACATCGACCATGCGGCCACGCGCCTGATCGGTGTCGAAGCCGCAGGGCAGGGCCTGGACACCGACAAGCATGCGGCCTCGCTCAGCAAGGGCTCGCCCGGCGTCTTGCACGGCAACCGAACCTACCTGCTGCAGGACGCGAACGGCCAGATCACCGAAACGCATTCGATCTCGGCGGGCCTCGACTACCCTGGCGTCGGCCCGGAACACGCGTACCTGAAAGACATCGGCCGCGCCGAATACGTCGGCATCACCGACGACGAAGCGCTGGTCGCCTTCCACCGCCTGTGCCGCACCGAAGGCATCATCCCCGCGCTCGAATCGGCCCACGCCGTGGCCCACGCCATGAAGATGGCGCCGACGATGCGCAGCGACCAGCACCTGCTCGTGAACCTCTCCGGTCGTGGCGATAAGGACATCGGCACGATCGCCGACCTGTCGGGTGCCGACTTCTTCTGCCGGCCGTCGTGTCAGGGCCAGAGCGCCAAAGGCGCGGCTGCGATCATGAAAGGCCCGAAATGAGCCGTATCGCCGCCACCTTCGCTGCGCTGCAGGCCAGCGGCCGCAAGGCGCTGATTCCGTACATCACCTCGGGCGACCCGTTCGCCGACGCCACGATCGACATCATGCTGGCGATGGCCGAGGCCGGCGCTGACGTGATCGAACTCGGCGTACCGTTCTCCGACCCGATGGCCGACGGCCCGGTGATCCAGAAGGCCGGAGAACGTGCACTCGCACGCGGCATCGGCATGCCGCAGGTGCTCGATTTCGTGCGCGGCTTTCGGCTGAAGAACGACAGCACACCGGTCGTGCTGATGGGCTACGCGAATCCGATCGAGCGTTATGGTGTCGATCGTTTTGTCACCGATGCCAAGGCGGCCGGCGTCGATGGCGTGCTTGTGGTCGATTACCCGCCCGAAGAATGCGAAGCCTTTGCAGCGACGCTGAAGAGCAATGGCATCGACCCGATCTTCCTGCTCGCGCCCACCTCGACCGAAGCGCGCATGCAGCACGTCGGTCGCATCGCCAGCGGCTACGTGTACTACGTGTCGCTCAAGGGTGTGACAGGCGCCGGCCACCTCGACACGGCCGCGGTGGCGGCCATGATCCCGCGGATCAAGAACTTCGTGAAACTGCCGGTCGGCGTGGGATTCGGCATTCGTGACGCGAAGACGGCACAAGCCGTGGCCGCGGTATCGGACGCCGTTGTCATCGGCACCGCGCTGGTTCAATTGCTCGAAACGCGCACGCGCGACAATGTGGCCGCAGCGGCCGGCGAGTTCATCGCCGAGATCCGCAAGGCACTCGATTCCTGAAAGGATCCACCGCATGAGCTGGCTCGAAAAACTGCTGCCGCCGAAGATCCAACCGAACGAACGTGGCGAGCGCCGCACGGTGCCCGAAGGCCTGTGGATCAAGTGCCCGTCGTGCGAGACGGTGCTCTACAAGACCGACCTCGAGCAGAACATCTACGTCTGCCCGAAGTGCAGCCGCCACCACCGCATCGGCGCGCGTGCGCGGCTCGATGCTTTCCTCGACCCCGAAGGCCGCTACGAGATCGGCCAGGAAGTGCTGCCGGTCGATGCCTTGAAGTTCAAGGACAGCAAGAAGTACCCCGAGCGGCTGAAAGACGCGCTCGAATCCACTGGCGAGACCGACGCGCTCGTGGTCATGGGCGGTGCGGTGCACGCGGTACCCATCGTGGCCGCGTGTTTTGAATTCGACTTCATGGGCGGCTCGATGGGCTCGGTGGTCGGCGAACGCTTTGTGCGCGGCGTCGAAGCGGCGATCGAACAGAAGACGCCGTTCGTCAGCTTCACCGCGACCGGCGGCGCGCGCATGCAGGAAGGGCTGCTCAGCCTGATGCAGATGGCCAAGACCAATGCGGCGCTGACGCACCTGGCGAAAGCGCGCCTGCCCTACATCAGCGTGTTGACCGACCCGACGATGGGCGGCGTGTCGGCCAGCTTCGCGTTCGTGGGCGACGTGGTGATCGCCGAGCCGAAGGCGCTGATCGGATTCGCCGGCCCGCGCGTGATCGAGAACACCGTGCGCGAAAAGTTGCCCGAGGGCTTTCAGCGCGCCGAGTTCCTGATGCAGACCGGTGCGATCGACATGATTGTCGACCGGCGCGAGATGCGCGCCTGCGTGGCGCGTGCGATCGCGATCCTGCAGCGCCAGAGCGCCGATGCCGTCGTCTGACGCGGCGTCGCCCCTCTCGCCACTGCCCACCACGCTGGCCGACTGGCTGGCGCGCTGCGAGCGACTGCACCCGAAAGAGATCGACCTGACGCTCGAACGCGTTCGCGGCGTGGCCGATCGTTTGGACCTGAGGTTCGAAGCGCCGGTGGTGTCTGTGGCCGGTACCAACGGCAAGGGTTCGACCTGCGCGATGCTCGAAGCGATCGCCTTGCAGGCGGGCTACCGCGTGGGGCTTTATTCCAAGCCGCACCTCGTGCACTTCGAGGAGCGCTGCCGCGTCAACGGGCAGCAGGTGAACGCGGTGGAACTGCTGCCGCATTTCGAGGCGGTGGAGCAGGCGCGCGGCGACGTGAACCTCACGTACTTCGAGTTCACCACGCTCGTGATCGCGCGCTTGCTGTCGATGGCGCCGCTCGACCTCGTGATCCTCGAAGTCGGCCTGGGCGGCCGGCTCGATGCGGTCAATGTGATCGATGCCGACTGCGCCGTCATCACCAGCATCGACATCGACCACACCGAGTACCTGGGCGCCACGCGCGAGGCCATCGGCTTCGAGAAGGCCGGCATCGTGCGCGCCGGCAAGCCGGTGATCGTCAGCGACCCGGTACCGCCGCAGAGCCTGGTCGACCACGCGCAGAAGATCGGCGCCGACCTGTGGCGCTTCGGGCGCGACTTCAACTATTCCGGCGACAAGCTGCAGTGGAACTGGGCCGGCCGCACGAAGCGCTTCAACGCGATGGCCTACCCTGCGCTGCGCGGTGCCAATCAGTTGCTCAACGCTTCAGGCGCGCTGGCCGTGTTCGAAGCCTTGCGCCAGCGTTTGCCGATCACGGCACAGGCGGCGCGCAACGGGCTGGCTCTGGTCGAGTTGCCGGGGCGCTTCCAGATCGTCGCCGGGCAGCCGACGCTGGTGCTCGATGTGGCCCACAACCCGCATGCGGTGGCCACGCTCGTCCAGAACCTCGACCAGATGGCGTTTTTCCCGCGCACGCATGTGGTCTTCGGTGCGATGCGCGACAAGGACATCGAGGCGATCCTCACACGCCTCGCGCCCATCGTCGATCACTGGCACTTCACCGACTTGTCCGCCGCGCGCGGCGCGACTGCGCAGGAGCTCGCGCAGCGCCATGCCGCATTGCAGCTGAAAGGGCCGGGCCCGGTGACCGTGGCGTGCCATGCCGACCCGCGCCGCGCCCTCGATGCAGCACTGAGCCAGGCCGACCCCGCTGATAGAATCGTGGTCCTCGGATCATTCCAAACCGTGGGTGGCGTCTTGAAGGACGGATTGCCCCGGTTGACTGGCAAACACGCCGTCTGAGCGCCCCGCGCCGACGACCCGAAAGGCGGGCGCGAAGGCGCCAGGGCACTGTGCCGCCACCCGCAATTCTGGAACTCGCACCGCATGGGTTTGCTGTCCAATCTCAGTCGCAAGAAAGACACCACCGCGGGGCCTGGCGCGTTCCAGGAACCCGCCGACGCGGTGACTCAGGCGCGCACCCGGGCGCGCCAACGACTGATCGGGGCGGCCGTGCTGGTCGTGATCGGCGTGATCGGCTTTCCGCTTGTGTTCGAGACCCAGCCGCGGCCGATACCGGTCGACATTCCGATCGTGATCCCGCGCAAGGACGGGGCACCGCCGCTGGCCATGCCACCGGCCCGCGTGCCGCCGGTGGCCGCGCAGAACACGCCAGCTCTCGAAGCTTCCGCGCCCGCAGTCAAGAGCCCGCCCGACGAGGTGATCACCGAAACGCGCGAACAGGCCGGCAAGGAAGTCGCCGCGGTTCCTGCCGCGCGGGCGCCGTCAGCGCCTGTCGTGGCAGAGAAGGCGGCCTCGAAACCCGCAGCAAAACCAACGCCTGTCGAGCCCGCACCGAAAGTCACGGCTGAAGCGAAGCCCGCCGCCAAGGCCGACGACGCTGTGCGCGCCAAGGCCCTGCTCGAAGGCACGCAGCCGGCCGCGGCCGCCGCCGGACGTTTCGTTCTGCAGGTCGGTGCGTTTGCCGACGCGAGCGCGGCGCGCGAAACACGCCTGAAGGTCGAGAAGCTCGGCCTGAAAACCTACACCCAGGTGGCAGAAACGCCGGCCGGCAGCCGCATCCGCGTGCGCGTCGGGCCGTTCGCGTCCCGCGAAGAGGCCGACAAGGCGCTGGCCAAGGCGCGCGGCGCCGGGCTCAGCGGCGTCGTGCTCACCCTGTGAATGTGATCGATGACAGTCGACCTGGGTTGGGTGGACATCGGTCTGCTGCTGTTCATGGCGTTATCGATCGTTGTGGGGCTGGTGCGCGGCGTCGTCTTCGAAGTGCTCTCGCTCGCCGGCTGGGTTGTGGCCTACGTCGCGGCCCAGCTGCTCACGCCGCTGGTGCAGCCGCACACCTCGATCGGCCAGCCGGGCTCGGCCTTGAATCACGCGGTAGCGTTCGCATCTGTGTTCCTCGTGTCGCTGGTGCTGTGGGGCATCGGGGCCAGGCTGGTGCGCCTGCTGATCCGGGCAACGCCGCTGAGCTCGCTGGACCGGCTGCTCGGGGCCGCCTTCGGGTTGGTGCGCGGCTTGCTCGTGCTGTTGCTGCTGGCACTGGTGCTCGGCTTCACGCCGGTCGCAAAATGGCCGTCGATCCAGCGCTCGCAAGGCGTGGCCTGGCTGAATGCGGTGGTCAAGGAGATCATGCCCTGGCTGCCGATCAACGTTACTCAACCTCCGTCGGCGTGAAACGCGCGCCGGACTGAACCAAGGCGGAAAGCATGTGCGGCATCGTGGGTGTCATCTCGAAGGCACCGGTCAACCAGCTGATCTACGACGCTTTGCTGCTGCTGCAGCACCGCGGGCAGGACGCGGCCGGCATCGTGACGATGCAGGGCACCAAGTGCTTCATGCACAAGGCGCGCGGCATGGTGCGCGACGTGTTCCGCACCCGCAACATGCGCGGCCTGCCGGGTACCGTGGGCCTGGGCCAGGTGCGTTACCCGACCGCCGGCAACGCCTACAGCGAAGAAGAAGCGCAGCCGTTCTACGTGAACGCGCCCTTCGGCATCGTGCTCGTGCACAACGGCAACCTGACCAACGCGCAGGCGCTGAAGGCAGAACTGATCGACGTCGACCGGCGCCACATCAACACGACCAGCGATACCGAGGTGTTGATCAACGTGGTGGCGCACGAACTCGCGCTCGCTGCGCGCGGCCGACCGCTGTCGCCCGACGAAGTGTTCGCGGCGGTCTCGGCGGTGCACAAGCGCATCCGCGGGTCGTATGCGGTCGTCGCGCTGATCGCGGGCCACGGCCTGCTGGCCTTCCGCGACCCGTTCGGCATCCGCCCGCTGTGTTTTGGCGAGGGGATGGGGCCGGATGGTGGCGAGGTGATGGTGGCGAGCGAGTCGGTCGCGATCGAAGGCACGGGCCACAAGGTGACCCGCGACGTGGCGCCGGGCGAGGCGCTCTTCATCGACCTGCAAGGCCGTGTGCATGCGCGCCAGTGCGCCGAGAACCCGAGCCTGAACCCGTGCATGTTCGAGTATGTGTACTTGGCGCGGCCCGATTCCATCATGGACGGCATCTCGGTCTACCAGGCGCGCCTGAACATGGGCGAGACGCTGGCGCAGCGACTGATCTCGACCATTCCGCCGAACGAGATCGACGTGGTGATCCCGATCCCCGAGTCGAGCCGGCCTTCGGCCATGCAGCTCGCGCAGCGCATCGGCAAGCCTTACCGCGAAGGCTTCGTGAAGAACCGCTACGTCGGCCGCACGTTCATCATGCCGGGGCAGGGCGTGCGCAAGAAGTCGGTGCGACAGAAGCTGAACGCGATCGGCGTCGAGTTCAAGGGCCGCAACGTGCTGCTCGTCGACGACTCGATCGTGCGCGGCAACACCTCGAAAGAGATCGTGCAGATGGCCCGCGAAGCGGGTGCACGCAAGGTCTACATGGCCTCGGCTGCGCCGCCGGTGCGTTACCCGAACGTCTACGGCATCGACATGCCGACCAGCGAAGAGCTGATCGCGCACAACCGCAGCATCGAAGAGATCCGCGAGTTCATCGGCGCCGATGCGCTGATCTACCAGGACGTGAACGCGATGAAGCGGGTGGTGGGGGCGCTCAACCCGTTGGTGAAGAGCTTCGAAGCGTCATGTTTCGACGGCGTGTACATCACCGGCGACGTGAGCGCGGCCGAGTTCGATGCGATGGCCGCGCAACGCCTGTCGCAAGGTGAGGAAGAAGAGAGCGACGACCGTTCGCGCCTCGCATTGCAAAGCGCCACGGAGCTGGGTTGATGAACGACAAGAAGATCCCGCGCGTGAAGCTGCCGGCCGACGCGCGGCTCGACACGCTTGCGGTGAGGGAAGGCTTGCCGCCGAGCGCCTGGGGCGAAAACTCCGAAGCGCTGTTCATGACCAGCAGCTTCGTGCAGCCCGACGCGGCCACCGCCGCGGCGCGCTTCGCCAACGAAGAAGAAGCCTTCATCTACTCGCGCTTCACCAACCCGACGGTGATGATGTTCGAACGCCGCCTGGCCGCGCTCGAGGGCGCAGAAGCCTGCATCGCCACGTCGAGTGGCATGAGCGCGATCCTGCTGCTCGGCATGGGCTTGCTCAAGGCGGGTGACCACGTCATCTGCTCGCGCAGCGTGTTCGGCTCGACCATCATGCTGTTCGGCCGCGAGTTCGCGAAGTTCGGTGTCGAGACCACGTTCGTCTCGCAGACCGACCCCGACGAATGGAAGCGCGCGGTCAAGCCCAACACGAAGTTGTTGTTCGCCGAGTCGCCGACGAACCCGCTGACGGAGGTGTGCGACATCCGCGCGCTGTCTGCTGTCGCAAAAGGTGCTGGCGCCTGGCTCGCGGTCGACAACTGTTTCTGCTCGCCGGCCTTGCAGCGGCCGATCGAGTACGGCGCCGACATCGTCATCCATTCAGGCACCAAGTATCTCGACGGCCAGGGCCGTGTGATCGCCGGTGCGCTGTGCGGGACCGAACAGCTCGTCAACGAAAAGTTCGTGCCGGTGATGCGCAGCGCCGGCATGTCGCTCTCGCCGTTCAACGCGTGGGTGGTTCTCAAAGGCCTGGAGACGCTCTCGATCCGCATGCAGGCACAGAGCGCACGGGCGCTCGCGCTGGCGACTTGGCTCGAGGCGCAGCGGCAGGTCGAGCGCGTGTACTACCCGGGGCTGAAGTCGCACCCGCAGCACGAGCTGGCGATGGCGCAGCAATCGGGCAGCGGCGGGGCGGTCGTGTCATTCATCGTCAAGGCGCGGACTGGCGACGGCGCTGCACTGGCTCGAAAGAACGCGTTCCATGTCATCGACCAGACGCTGGTGTGTTCGATCACCGCCAACCTCGGCGACACCAAGACCACCATCACGCACCCGGCCAGCACCTCGCACGGGCGGCTGACCGAAGAGCAACGCCTGGCTGCCGGCATCACGCAGGGGATGATCCGCGTGGCGGTTGGCCTCGACGACGTGGAAGACATCAAGGCCGATCTGCTGCGCGGGCTCGGCACGCTGTGAACATGACTCGAAAAGTACGAACCCGCATCGCCCCGTCACCGACCGGTTTCCTGCATCTGGGCACGGCGCGCACCGCGCTGTTCTCGTGGGCCTATGCCCGCCACTTCGGCGGCGAGTTCGTGCTGCGGATCGAGGACACCGACGTGGCGCGCTCCACGCAAGACTCGGTCGACCAGATTCTCGCGTCGATGAACTGGCTCGGCCTGGGCTACGACGAGGGGCCGATCTACCAGATGCAGCGGCTCGAACGCTACAACGCGGTCATCGCGCATATGCTCGCCGCCGGCACTGCTTACCACTGCTATTGCACGCCGCAGGAACTCGACGACATGCGCGAAGCGCAGCGTGCGCGCGGCGAGAAGACCCACTACGACGGCCGCTGGCGTCCTGCCCCAGGCAAGGCCTTGCCCGCAGTGCCCGAAGGCGTGCAACCCGTCGTTCGCTTCTGCAACCCGCCCGACGGTGAGGTCACCTGGAACGATCTGGTCAAAGGCCCGATCACGATCGCCAACCGCGAGATCGACGACCTCATCATCGTGCGGCCCGACGGTGTGCCCACCTACAACTTCTGCGTGGTCGTCGACGATTGGGACATGAACATCAGCCATGTTTTCCGTGGCGACGAGCATGTCAACAACACGCCGTGGCAGATCAACATCTTCAATGCGCTGGGCGCGCCATTGCCGTTGTTCGGGCACGTGCCGGTGATCCTGGGCGACGACGGGCAGAAACTCTCGAAGCGGCGTGGCGCGGTCAGCGTCACGGCCTACGAAAAGGCCGGTTACCTGCCCGAGGCGATGCTCAACTACCTGGCCCGCCTGGGCTGGAGCCACGGCGACGAGGAACTCTTCAGCCGGGAACAGCTGGTGCAGTGGTTCGATGGCGAACACCTGTCGAAGAGCCCGGCGCAGTGGGACCCGGCCAAGCTCAGCTGGGTCAATGCGCACTACATCAAGCAGATCGACGAGGCGCGCCTGGCGCAACTCGTCGAGGCACAACTCGCTCGGCGAGGCATCGAGACAGGGCAGGGCGATCGAGTGCAACGCTTGTGCGCGCTGTTCAAGGACCGCTGTGCAACGACCGTCGAGCTGGCCGACTGGCTCGGCATGTACTTCGTCGATGTGCATGCGTCTGTCGAAGACCTGGCGCTGCATGTGACCGAAACGGTTCGACCCGCGCTCGCCACTTTGGGTGCGAAGCTCGAATCGGCGGAATGGACCCGCGCCGCGATCGGCCAGGCGATCAAGGAAACGCTGGTCGCGCACGGCTTGAAGATGCCGGCTCTGGCGCACGCAGCGCGTGTTCTGGTGTGCGGTCGGGCGCAGACGCCTTCGCTCGATGCGGTGCTCGAACTGTTCACACGCGAGACCGTGCTTCTGCGTTTGCAGAGGGCCTGAAAAGCTGGCTATAATCGTAGTCTCGCTTGAAACTGCGGTGGCTGAACCGGATCTGTTTTTGCTTGAGCCTCATGGGCTGTTGCAAAAAAAATCGGGGGTATAGCTCAGCTGGGAGAGCGCTTGCATGGCATGCAAGAGGTCAGCGGTTCGATCCCGCTTACCTCCACCACATGGCCGGGTCAGCACAGCGCAGTTCAAGTAGCGAAGACTGTTTCAGTCCCCTTCGTCTAGAGGCCTAGGACACCACCCTTTCACGGTGATTACAGGGGTTCGAATCCCCTAGGGGACGCCAAGTTCGTGGCACTTGCACAGCGATGTGGAAGCCACATGGAGTGGTAGTTCAGTTGGTTAGAATACCGGCCTGTCACGCCGGGGGTCGCGGGTTCGAGTCCCGTCCACTCCGCCAACACCTGGAAACCCCAGAATAGTGAGTCAAATCAACGACTTACCATTCTGGGGTTTTTCTACTTTCACGCAGGTATTTCACGCAGTCTGGGGCTGACTCTTCCCACTCGGGAACCCTCCCCAGAAGATAACCACGCTAGCGTTCATCGCCACTTGGCAAGCGTTGCAGCATTCAGGATGCGCAGTCACAGTCCGGGCCTTCACTACCCGGAACTGACCATGCAGAACATCCTCTTCCACTTCGTCGCCATCATCGAACGCCTGCTCCGCTTGTTCGGACTCGACGTGTTCACCACCCTCGATGACTCCGGGGCGGGCTTCTGGTCGCTCCATCGGATTGACCACGGGCCTGCCGGTGTGGAGGTGTGGGGCTTCGGCCTTCATCTTGTTGTCTCCCGCCTTCGGGTGCATCCGCAGTCAAGCTGAAGACACACCAGAAGGAGGCCCCCCGAAGGGGGCTTCCGTCTTGCAATCGTTGCAACTCGCTCTAGATCAGGCCCGCCCTCGCCGCTGCACTCGACCGCATCCACTGGCCTTGCACGAAGACCTGTTGTGACTCGTCCTGCATCCGCACCGGGAGCCCTGCTGCCTTCAGAGTCGCGGCACTCGGCGGAGTCTCTGCCAGCCACTGCGCAGCCATTGCCCGATACCCGCTCACGTCATGCGTGTGAATCTGCTTATGCACGGCCTCCTGTAGCTTCCCCTGATGGCTCGCACGAGCCCATTGGTAGAACGCAGGGAGGTCCGCAGGGGCGATGCCGTAGCGCGAGGTGATGGCCGAATCTGCCTGCGATTGGTAAGCCGCCTTGATGCTGACCAGTCGTGCATGACTCTGCTCGGTATCGTGCCCGCTGATCTGGCTGAACTTCTGCACCAGTGCGGCCGAGTCGAGTCTCCCCACTGCCACGCCAACACCAAGGGCAGCGAGTCCGTCAACACTCCCTTGCTCAATCTCCGCAAGTGCTGCATTGATCGTGCTCATGTCGTGATCGTTGACCGGGTGATGCTCCGAAGTGTCAGCCTGCTGTGCCTCCACGGGCTTGCTGGTGGACACGCTGAATGAACCGCCCCGGAAATCCTGGAGGCTCCAACTCTTGAGAAGATGGAGCCATGACAACAAGACCCAAGAAGTATTCACCCGAGATTCGGGAACGCGCGG
>JBEBIB010000020.1:0-92388 GCA_040080605.1 Burkholderiaceae bacterium | reverse complement strand
GCGGTGGGCGGGGCGGGTGGTGGCTGCGGGCATGGTCTTATCGTTCAAGGGTCAGTCGCCAGTTGCCGATCAGGTTGAACGGCGCCCAGAAGAACGGGTGGGCCAGCTTCGGCGTTTTCAGCACCGCGAGCTGGCCGCTCTGCATCGCGCTTTGCAGGTCGGCGCCCTGGCTCAGACGCTGGTAGACGGTGTCCATCAGCAGCGAGGTGGCGTCGTCGGCTACCGGCCACAGCGAAGCGATCATCGATTCGGCGCCGGCCGACAGGAACGAGCGCGGAAAACCCAGCACTTCGTCGCCGGTGGCGATACGCCCGAGCGCCGATTCGCAGGCCGACAGCGTGACCAGCGCCACCTTCGACAGGTCGAGCGTCAGCACCTCGCTGGCGTCGAGAAAACTCTGGCGCTGGTTTTCGTTGGCGAGCAGGATGCGCGAGCGCAGTGGGTCGATCAGGTCGGCCTCGGCGTGCGCCGCCACATGCAATACGCGGGCGTCGGACGCCACCTGCTTGAAGCGTGTCTTGGTCGCCTCCGCACCCATGTAGCTGGTGGTGCTCCTGAAGGTTTTGGCGAGCTGGCCGACTTCACGGTCGGCGCCCGGC
This sequence comes from Burkholderiaceae bacterium, assembly GCA_040080605.1. GTDB lineage: Bacteria > Pseudomonadota > Gammaproteobacteria > Burkholderiales > Burkholderiaceae_C > LMDS01. The sequence continues at coordinate 91,789 of JBEBIB010000020.1, read as the reverse complement.
AGGTCATAACGCGCTTCAATCTTCGGGTTGCCGAACGCCACCACCTGCGCCGGCGTGTTCGACTTGCGGGCCACGAGTTGCGCCGCGATGCTCATCGACGGCACCGAGGCGATGCGGTGGCGCTCGATCAGATAGACCCCGCCGACGCGCAGCGCCTGGAACGGCAGGTAGTGCAGCGGGCCGTGCGGCACGACGACAAGCCGCTCGCCGCCGGCCAGGCCGAGCGGCCCGATCAGCTGTGCTCCGAGCTTGTCGGCCAGCGTGAGTGCGGCGCGCCGGCCTTCGGTGATCGACTGGCGCAGTTCGTCGACGGCAGTGGACAACTCGGCCCGGCCGAGCGGAATCGTGAAAGCCCGCACCGCGTCGCGCGAAACCACCCACACGGCCAGCCGGTCGTTCAGCGAGTGGAACTGCACGACGCGTTCCTCGGCGGCGAGCAGTGCCTGCAGCGTGCTGGCGTTGACGGCGCTCAGCGCTGCCTGCGCCACGGGCGCACGGCCGCGCACAGCGTCGAGGAAAGCGCGGGCGCGGCTCTTTTCGCTGATATCGAGCGCACGCGCCGCGTCGCCCAGGTCGAGCGACAAGCCGATGGCGCGCTCGAACAAGCTCTGCAGATCGGAGAACAAGCCGAGCTTGACTTCTTCGCTGCGGAACTGCGCACGCACCGTGTCGAGGCTGTCGAGCGCCTGCAGCAAGGCATCGGAGGCGGCGCGTTTGTCGCCCAGCGCGAGCTGTGCGTTGGCCACGCCTTCGAGCGCCCAGAGGCGGTGGTAGGGAGAGTCGAACCCGGCGTTGCGCGCCACCAGCGCCTGGTAGGCCGACAGCGCTTCGGGCGCACGGCCTTCGGCGAGCAACAGACGCGCCTGCGAACGGTCGAGCTGGGCGCGCAGGGCCTGGTTGTTGTCGGTCAGTACCACCGCGTCGAGCATGCTGCGGGCCCGCTTCACGTCACCCGAATCGAGCAGCGCATTGGCGAGCGACCCCATCACGAGCGGGCGGAAGCGATCGGAGCTTTCGGCCGCCGCGCGCTCGTAGCTGGCGATGGCGGCGGGGTAGTTGCGGCGCCGCGCCTGCACGTCGCCGATGATCTTGTAGGCCGGGCCGACCACGACCTTCGGGTCCTTGGCCTGGTGCGTGAGCGACTGGCGCGCGAACAGTTCGGCCTTGTCGAGGTCGCCGCCGTAGCTCATCACGATCGCCAGGTCACGCTTGGCCAGTGCCAGCAGGTCTTCGTTGCTGCTGTCGACGGCGAGGTGCAAGGCTTTCGACGCGGCCCGCAGGCTCTGCCTGAACTCGCCGGCCTCGGCCAGCGAGACGGCCTGGCTGCAATATTGGTAACCGGTCAGCTTGATCGGCTCGGCCGCGTAGAGCGCCGCCCCTTCCGCGGCGAAGCCGAGGATGGTGTCGGCATCTTGCAGCCGGGCCTTGTTGAGCTGCACCATCGAGCGCTCGACATCGGCGAACTGCGTCTGGGCGACGGCCCACGAACCGACGGCCAGCAGAATCAGCGGCGCCAGGCGGAGGGTAATTCTCGGGACGAACCTCAGTGCAACCACGCGGCCTCCTCACGGTAGCGCCGGACTCTAGGAGCGCGCGCCGGGCCAGTCCAATGACTTTAGTTAGGGCAAATCCGCGCCCGAATCCCGTTGCCCCGGGACCGTGCCCGACGCGCTGTCGACCGGCGCGGTCGACCCCCCTAAGTTGAAGTTGAAAGGGCCCGGTTTGGTGCGTTCGCACAGCGGCCGTCACCCCTCGAACGATCGAGGTTTCACATGGGGGGCTATGCAAGAATGCACTCGATCAGCAGCTGAAAGCCCGTCATGTCAGTGAACCCCGCTCCGGCAGACAGTGCGACCCTCGCGTCGGGCGGAACACCGAACCCTGGCGGCCACCACAAGGTGCTGCTGGTCGAAGACCACGATCTCGTGCGGCTCGGCGTGAAGGCGCTGTTCAGCGGGCCCGACTGCGCCAGCATCGACTGGATCGAAGCCTCCACGCTGGCCGATGCGCTGCGCCTGTACGGCGAGCACCGCGACGTGGCGGTGGTGCTGCTCGATCTGAACCTGGCCGACTGCAAGGGCCTGCACGGCCTGTCGCAGATGCTCGCCGTTCACCCGGGCGCGCGGGTGTTGATCCTGAGCGGCACACAAGACGAGTTCGTGGTGCGGCAGGCCAAGGCGATGGGGGCGGCCGGTTACCTGCACAAAGGCGGCTCGCCCGAGCCGATGCGTGAAACGCTGCGCGCGATCCTCGAGCTCGACCCGCCCAGCGGTTCGGCGCCCGCCCGGCCGGTGCAGGCGTTCCCGAAGTTCCCGTCGGCGTCGAGCTACGACCGGGTCGCCGAACTCGGCACGCGCCACCTCGAGATCCTGGAGCTGGTGCTGTCGGGCTGCACCAACCAGGAGATCAGCAACTCGACCAAGCTCTCGCTCGGCACGGTGAAGAACTACGTCTCCACCATCCTGCTGGCGCTCGATGTCAAGTCGCGCTCGCACCTGATCAGCCTGTTCCGTTGAGCGCCGCCGGTGCCGGTGCGGCATTGAAGCAGGGCTTCGCTGCATGAAGATCGTCAGGCCGCAGGGCCGCGCCCCCGGCTCGGTCGTCCAGGCGGCCGTTGGCCAGCCGCTGATTGCCGACGACTTCATCGACCGCAGCGTGATGCGCGCCGAGGTCAAGCGGCTCTACGACAACGCCATTCCGGCGGCTGTCGGTGCCGTGGTGGTGGCGCTGGTGTTCTGGCTCATGTTCTACCGCCACACCCACGACCCGTTGGTGCTCGTCTGGGCGGTGCTCGCGCACGGCTGCCAGGCGGCGCGGCTGGCCGTGCTGGTCTCGTTCCAGCGCGCCAAGGGCACACGCCGCGACCCGGCCGTGTGGCTGTTCCGCTACCGCGCAGCACTGTTCTGCATGAGTACGACCTGGGGGCTGGCGCCGCTGATGTTTCTTCCTGCAGGCGACCTGGCCTTCACCGCGATCATGCTGCTGGTGCTGCTCGGGGTGGCCGTCAGCGGCATCACCGCGATCGCCACCGACCGGTTGTCGGTCATGCTCTGGATCGTGCCGCTGATGGGCCCGGCGCCGCTCGCCCTGCTGTGGCACTACAGCCCGGAGAACCTGGCGCTGGCCGCGTTCGCGGTGCTCTTCATCTTCGTCAACCTGACCTACGTGCTGAAGCAGAACCATGTGCTCAGCAGCACGCTGCGCGCGCAGTTCGAGAACGCCGCGCTGGTCAAGCGCCTGAACGAACAGGTGGAGCTGACCGCTGCGGCCAGCAAGGACAAGAGCCGTTTCCTCGCCGCCGCCAGCCACGACCTGCGCCAGCCGCTGCACGCGCTGAGCTTCTTCGGCTCGACGCTCGAAAAACGCATGGCCGATTCACCCGACCTGCCGTTGATCTTCAACATGATGCGGTCGATCGAGGCGCTCGACAAATCCTTCAACGCGATCCTCGACGTGTCCAAGCTCGACGCGCAGGCGGTCGAGCCGCACCCGCAGCTTTTTCCCTTGCGCGACCTGTTCCGGCGCTTGCAGATGAGCTTTGGCGGGCAGGCCGAGGAAGCCGGCCTGCAACTGCGTTTCAAACCCGGTGGCAAGGTCGTCAAGAGCGACCCGCAGTTGCTCGAGCGCGCGCTCGCGAACCTGGTGCAGAACGGGCTGCGTTATTGCCGCAGCGGTGGCATCGTGGTGCTGGCCCGCAACTGGCGCGGCGGCACCAACATCGAAGTGTGGGACACCGGCATCGGCATTCCCGAGGCCGAGCTGCCGAAGATCTTCGGCGAGTTCTACCAGGTGGCCAACCCGGAACGCGACCGCAACAAGGGCCTGGGCATCGGCCTGGCGATCGTGGCCCGGCTGACGCTGCTGCTCGACCACACGCTCACGGTGCAATCGCGCGTCGGCCAGGGCAGCCTGTTCCGCATCTGGATCAAGGGCTCCGACCTGGAGCAGATGGAAGAATTCACCGTCGGCTCCGACACCGTGCCGACGCGCATCGACGACATTCGCACCATCCTCTTCATCGACGACGAAGAAGCGATCCGCACCAGCGTCTCGGACCTGCTGCGCCAGTGGGGCTACACCGTGCTGGCCACCGCCACGGTCGACGAAGCACGGCGTGCGGCACTGAACCACGACTCGGTGATCGACGTGGTGATCTCCGACCTGCGGCTGCGCGGCGGCGAAGACGGCATCCGCGCCATCGAGCAGATCCGCCAGGTCTGCGGCTACACGGTGCCGGCGGTGCTCGTGACCGGCGACACCGCACCCGACCAGGTGCAGCGCATCCACGAGAGCGGCCACATCGTGCTGTTCAAGCCGGTGCGGCCGAAGGACTTGTACGACGTTCTCAAACGAATCGTTTGAGCACGCGGGGAATGCTTGTCGAAGTCGCAGTCATGGGGCTTCTCGGAACCGAGCGACGCCGCTCTTCTACGCCGAGTTTTCCGTCGACAACTCCGCCTGTCGCAACACGAGTTGCGTCGCTCCCTCCGCAAGATCCGGCGGATAGCCGTACTTGGCCAGCAGCCGGCGGACGTTGCGGCGCAGGGTTGCCCGTACCGACTCGCGCTCGGTCCAGTCCAGCTTGGGCATCTTCTTGACCATTTCGGTCAGCTCGCGCGCCATCAGTCGCAGCGTGTCGCTCTTCATCACATCTCTCGCCGATCCGTTTTCGGCGAGCGCGTCGTAGAACGCAGTCTCTTCGCTGCTCAGGCCAAGCTCGTGTCCGTGGTTCCGCACGCCACGCAGATGCTTCGCCAGGTCGATGAGCCGCGAGATCATTTCGGCGGTGCTGATCGCCTTGTTCGTGTATCGCAGCATCGCGTCTTCGAGCGCCTCGCGCAGCTTTTTGCTCTGCACGAGGTTCGTGCGCTCGGTGCTGCGGATCTGATCGCTCAGCAGCTTGCGCAGCGTCTCCAGCGCCAGGTTCTTCTGCTCCAACGCAGCCACGCGCCCAAGGAACTCGTCGCTCAGGATGTCGAGGCGAGCTTCTTCCAGCCCGGCCACGGCGAACAAATCAATCACTTCGTCGGCGTCAACCGCACCGCCGATGACCTGGCGAACGGCGGCGTCGATGTCGCGCTGACGGGCGCGGCCCGCGCCGGCTCCGTCATCGTCGGCCAGCCGCTTGGCGATCATTGCCACGACGCGCTGAAAGAAAGCCAGATGCGGCGTGATGGCTTCGGTCTCCGGCCTCGGCACGGCCAGTGCAAAGGCCGCCGAGAGTTCCTTCACCAACGTGCGCAGCCGCTTCCACCCCTCGTCTTGACCGAACACATGGTCGATCGCCCGCAGATACACCGTCAGCACAGCCCGCGGCGCGGCGTCGAGCGCCAGCTCATAGCTGCAGCCGTGGAAGAAGCTGCGCAGCTTCTCGAAAGCGGCCTGCATCGCCGGCACTGCCTCGTCTTGCACTTTCCTCACCGCCGCGCCCGTGCCGCCGGCCTGCGTGTAAATCGCCAGGGCATCGGCCAACTGATCGGCCAGCCCCAGCAGGTCCACGATCAAGCCGCCCGGCTTGTCGCCATAAACGCGGTTGACGCGCGCGATGGCTTGCATCAGGTTGTGCCCGGCCAGCGGCTTGTCCAGATACATCGTGTGCGCCGGCGGGCAATCGAAGCCTGTCAACCACATGTCGCAGACGATCACCAGCCGCAGGTCGTCGCCCGGCGCCTTGAAGCGCTCGGCAAGGCGCTTGCGCGCAGCCTTGCTGCGCACATGGCTCCTGAGCGGCTCGGGCTCATCACCGGTGCCGGTAACCACCACCTTCATCGCGCCGCGCTCGTCGTCGGTGTCGTGCCAACCAGGGCGCAGCACGCGGATCGCCTCGTACAGCCGTGCGGCGATGTCACGGCTCATGGTGACGACCATCGCCTTGCCTTCCATCGCGGCGCGGCGTTTCTCCCAGTGTTCCACGATGAACGCCGCCAGCCGATCGACCCGCTCCGGTGCCCCGACCAGCGATTCCAGCGGCACGCGGAACCGGGCTTCTGCCGCCTCGTCGCCACGTTCACCTTTGCGGTCGGCGTTGACGACGTACTCCACTTCTTCCTGGGCAATGCGCGCGCCTTTTTCGTCAACTTTCAGCTTGACGATGCGCGACTCGTAGTAGAGCGGCCGGGTGGCGCCATCCTCGACCGCCTGGCGGATGTCGTACACGTCGGCGTACTCGCCGAAGACGTGCATCGTGTTCCTGTCGTCGCGCTCCAACGGCGTGCCGGTGAAGCCGATGAAGGTGGCGTGGGGCAAGGCTTCGCGCATCCAGCGCGCGCCACCTTCGACGAAGCCGTACTGGCTGCGGTGCGCCTCGTCGGCCATCACCACCACGTTGGACCGCGGCGAAATCTCTCCCTGTGCCTCGGCAAACTTCTGAATGGTGGTGAACACCACGCCGCCGACCGCGCGGTCCAGCAAAGCCTTGAGTTGCCCGCGACTTTCGGCCTGCACCGGCGCCTGCCGCAGCAGCGCGCGGCCGGCGGCGAAGGTGTCGAAAAGTTGATCGTCCAGGTCGTTGCGGTCGGTGACCATCACCACCGTCGGGTTGGCGAGGCGCGGCTCGCGGATCAGCGCGCCCGCCAGCATCAACATGGTGAGCGACTTGCCCGACCCCTGTGTGTGCCAGATCACACCGCCGCGCCCGTCGCCCTGGCCGGACGGGGGCTTGAGGCTGGCCAGCACGCCAACGCGTGCCTTGCGTACAGCGCGGAACTGGTGGTAGCCGGCGATCTTCTTGACGATCTCGCCGCGCTCGTCTTCCTCGGACGTGACGCAGGTGCGCAAGTAGTCCACCAGCAAGCGCGGCTCGAACAGGCCGCGGATCAGTGCTTCCAACGTTGGCGCACCGCCACTGTCGTCGCTCAATGGCCGCCAGGGCATGAAGCGGCTGCGCCCGCTGGTGATCGAGCCGACACGGGTCAGCAGACCGTCCGAGACGGCCAGCAGCACGTTCGGCACGAACAGATCGGGCGCGGTTTGCGCGTAGCGGTCGAGCTGGTCGATGGCGCTGCCGAGGTCGGCCTGCGTGTCGGTGGGGTCCTTCAGTTCGATCACCGCGACAGGCAAGCCGTTCAAGAACACTGTCAGATCCGGGCGAATGATCTTGCCCGACGGGGCTGCAATGCTGAGCTGGCGCACCACCAGCAGTTGGTTGGCGGCAGGGTCGTCAAAGTCGATCAACCGAGCGCGGCCGCCGCGCGTTTCCCCGCTCTTGGCGTCGCGGTATTCGATCTCGACGCCGTCGGTGAGCTGGGCATGGAACCAGCGGTTGTTCTGGATCAACGTGGGGTGCGGCGGGCGGGACAGGATGCGCACGACCTCCTCGACGGCGCCGTGCGGCAGAGCGGGGTTGAGGCGATGCAGCGCTGCGCTGAGGCGGCCTTTGAGCAATACCTCGGTGGCGCCGCTGCGTTCACCCGCATCGTCGATTTCGACACCGCGCTTGACTGTTGCGCCAATTTCTCCGAAGTACACCTCGGCGACGTCCTCCACGAACTGTTCGGTGGGCGAGGCGACCGTCATGACCCGTCCTCCGACGGATCACTTCCAGGTGAAGGCGCTTGGGGTGCATCGCGCAGTTCCAGCGCAATCTCCTGGTAGCGAGTTGGGTCCATCGCATACAGGATATCGCTCACGTACTCCGGTTGACCACATACATCGACCATGCGGTACTCGTTGTCGATCAACCGGTCATGCTCATCGACTCTAGGCGGTGGTACAGGCTGGCTCAGTTCGGCAATGTGCTCTGTTAGAGCGGTGAACACGTCCGCCTGGTCGAAGAGCACGCCAAAGATTTCGAGTGCCGCCGCGCGCACGCCATCGAGCTCTCGGCGCTGAGGAATTGCAGCGCCGCCGTTGTGGTACTGCCCATTCCGAACTTCATGGAACCAGGTGATCTCGTCTTTCTTTGCCGAGGGCGTGAGGGAGCGCAATGCGCACTCGGCAAAGAAGAAGTCTGCCTTCGTATGGAAATACTGAAGCCACGCATCAACGTCTCCCCGAACGTACGTCCGATTTCCACGTTGGATCGGATGGAGATTCAGGTACGTGGTGACCGCAACCTCGATAGCGTTGTCGAAGCCAATCATCGCGATGCGACGGTCCATGTCTTCACCCTGCTGGTAGTGCATCTCCGCATGCATCAGCACTTCGAACGGACCGTAGGCCCAGGGCTTCAGAGGGCTAATCATTGCCTCTTGCCCCGCTCGACAAAGACGAATGGACTCGGACTGCGCCACTGAGCAGCTTGGGCAGTAAGTCGTCCCGAATGCCCCCGAGTTTTCGACACTCCAATATGCCTGCAGAAAGCACGTCAAGCATCGGTCCGATCACCTCTGTCAAAGCCGCGCCACAGGCGGTGGGAGGCACCGCGATTTTGAAGCTCGCCATGTCGCGCCAATTTGTGCGGGGCATTTTCGTACCTGTAGAGCACGCGGTTGCGTGCGCAACGAATTCGTCACTAGCCGCATGCCCAAAGACGACTGAATGCCACAACGCCTGTTTGGGCTCAATGACAACAATGTCGGTTGAACACACGCCATCAATTGGCGCTATGACAACCTTATGGAAGTAAGGACGCAGTTTGCCAAAGAGGATTTGCCCCGCGCTAAATCGAGCCTTTCCGCTGGTGACTTGTTCGGCGCTTGACCACTCGGTTAGCGCGATGCAGCGCCGCGGTATGTGTTCCAGTCCAACGTAAGGCGTTTCGTCGTCAAGTTCTTCTGGGCGTACCCCTTCTTTGCGCTGAGCTGCAATGTCGCCGAGTTCTCCAACCTCCCAGCCTTCTGGGACAGGCCCGATCGCGGAACCGACAAAGCGCGTAGGCAGAGAGTCGAAAACGCGTTGGGTCATGGATGGGAAGGCAATGGCACCGGCAGCCTTGGCCTTCACCGGCTCGAAGTCCACCAACCACGCCCGGAAGATTGCTCGCGCCAATCGCTCCAGCGACTGTGCCGTGCGGCGGTTCTGCTCAATCTTGTCGTCCAGCGCGCCGAGGAGTCCGGCGATTGCACGTTGTTCGTCGATTGCCGGAAGTGTCGTCTCGAACTGGCCGATACGTCCCGGCGATGTGTGGCGCACGGTCGATCCTGAGGCAGTGGCAAGAATGTGGTGGCGATAGTCGTTGGCACAAAGCCGGTAGTAGAGGAAACGCTTGTCGACCTGCTCTTCGTCGTCAATTTCGACCAGCCCAACCCTCTGGTTGTGTAGATAGCGCCTTCCTGTCGAAGAAGGGATCAGAGCTGGATATCCGAGGGTGTCTCCAGCCTTGCTGAGATCCGTCATCGTGATGACCAGATCGCCCTGTTCCAACACATATTCGGCGGGGACAGGGCCTGCGTAGTACTTGGGCTTCTCGTCTTGGAAGCCACCCCCAATAGCGAAATTGCCGGGCGTCACAAGGACGTCAGGGGTCGGGTCGTCAGTGAAATATTCACCTTTGAAGGCGAATCCATGTTTGACATGGACGTAGTCCCCAAGCGATTTTCGAGTGGCGTCAGTCATCCCTGTCTCGCTTCGTAGGGGATTTCCGCATGGCCTTCTTCGCCGCTTTATTGACCCCAGGTCCCTGTGCTGGCGCTGTGCCAGCCGCCACCCGTTTGACCTCCTCCACCGCACGATCGAAGTCGCTGCTCGGCTGCTCGGCTTCCAACCGTCTGCGCTCGGCGTCGTACCGCTCGAACTGGCCGTGCGCATGTGCCTCCGCCAGCTGATGCGAAACGGCCCCCGCGTGGGTAAGCACGTTGCGCTCGTTGAACTGCAAAAACGCGTCGAGGCGCTGCACCCATTCGGCCATGTGCATCGGCTTCTTGCGCCGGGCCTGGTCTTCGGCGAAGTCGAGGTACATGGTCACGACGCGGTTGAGTTCGTTGATCTCCGGCTGCGAAAGGTAGTTCTTGGCGACGGCGACATCGGCTTTGCGAATGGGGCCGTGCGGCGCGTTCTTCCACGTCGTCAGGCCCATGTTGGGAAGCACCGCGTCGGCACGGCCTTTGATGACCTCGGCGGCGGTGCGGCCGTGGATCGCGAAGTGCAGCTTGTTCTGCACGGTGGCAAAGAAGGTCTGGCTGAGTGGGTGGGCCGCGTCGTAGTCGATGCTGCTCGCGTAGATGTCGGTGATCTTTTGATAAAACATCCGCTCCGAGGCGCGGATGGCGCGGATGCGCTCGAGCAGTTCGTCGAAGTAGTCGGTGCCGAGGGATCGGCCTTCTTTCAGTCGCTCGTCGTCCAGCGTGAAGCCCTTGACCAGCAGCTCGGAAAGGCGGGCGGTGGCCCACTGGCGGAACGCGGTACCGCGAGCGGAGCGAACCCGATAGCCGACGGCCAAGATGGCGTCGAGGTTGTAGTAGAGCGTGCGGTAACGCTTGCCGTCGGCGGCAGTTGTCAAGGATTCCTTGACAACTGAATCCGCTTGCAACTCGTGCTCCGCGAAGATGTTGCGAAGGTGCAGACTGACGTTCTGCTTGGTGGTCTGGAACAGCTCAGCGATGAGCCCTTGTGTCAGCCAGACCGTGCGGCCGTCCAGGCGCACCTGCAGGCGGGTGACACCGTCCTGGTAGATGAGGACTTGGCCTTCCGGCGCGGCCGGCTGGGTCTTATCGGGCATCGCCCACCCCTTTCAGCTGCTCGCGCACGACGGCCATCAAGCGCTCGCCCTCGCCAAAGCACACCTCCAGTTCTGCCAGCAGCCGCGGGTACTTTTCGGCGAACGGTTCGCCGTCGTCAACCTGCTCCTCGGCGCCGACGTAGCGGCCGGGGGTGAGCACGAAGCCGTGTTTGCCGATGCCCGCGATCGTTTCAGCCTTGCAGAAGCCGGGGATGTCGCCGTAGGCCCACGCGCCGTGCTGTGCCTCGTTCCACCACAGGGGCGCAGGCTCGCCACGCCATTGGCGGAAGGCGTAGACGATGCGGCCGAGGTCGGAATCGAAGTTCGGGTCGCCCATGCCGTCGGCCAGCATGCTCTCGCCAGAGTCGCCGCCGGTCAGCACGCGCAGCGTGCGCGTCTGCATCGCGCCGAGCTTGCGCGCGTCGATGAACAGCGTCTCGCCTTGGCGGTTGCGCCCACCGTGCTTCAAGTTCCGGCCGGTCTTGTCGCGGGTGAGGAACCACAGGCAGGCTGGTATGCCGGTGGTCAGGAAGAGCTGGGCCGGCAGCGCGACGATGCACTCCACCAGGTCGGCCTCGACGATGCGCTGGCGGATTTCGCCCTCGCCGCCAGAGCCTGACGAGAGCGAGCCGTTGGCCATCACGAAGCCGGCCACGCCGCCGCCGCGCCCGTTGGGCGGGGCCAGGTGGTGAACGAAGTGCTGAATCCAGGCGTAGTTGGCGTTGCCCGAAGGCGGTGTGCCGTAGCGCCAGCGCACATCGTCGGCCAACAGCTTGCCCGACCAGTCAGAGATGTTGAACGGCGGGTTCGCAAGGATGTAGTCGGCCTTGAGGTCGGGGTGCAGGTTGCGCAGAAAGCTGTCGGCCGGCTGCGCACCGAGGTTGGCCTCGATGCCACGGATGGCGAGGTTCATGTGCGCCAGCCGCCAGGTGGTGGGGTTGGACTCCTGGCCGAAGATCGAGAGGTCGGTCTTCTGCCCGCCGTGCGCTTCCACGAAGCGCTCTGACTGCACGAACATGCCGGCCGAGCCGCAGCAGGGGTCGTACACGCGGCCCTCGTAAGGTTCGAGCATCTCGACCAGCAGGCGCACGATGCTGCGCGGCGTGAAGAACTCGCCGCCGAGCTTGCCTTCGGCAGCCGCGAACTTGCTGAGGAAGTATTCGTAAACGCGGCCGAGCGTGTCGCGCGCCTTGGATCGGTCGCCTTTGAAGCCGATGTCGGCGATCAGGTCGATCAGGCCCTTCATCTTCTCCGGCGCGATGCTGCGGCGGGCGTAGTCGCGCGGCAGCTTGCCCTTGAGGTTGGCGTTGTCGCGCTCGACAGCGAGGATGGCGTCGTCAATCAGCGTGGCGATGTCGGCGCGTGCCGCCTGGGTCTGCAGGTTGTGCCAGCGCGACTCGGGCGGTACCCAGAAGACCCGCTCGGCGGTGTACTCGTCGCGGTTCTCCAGCAAGCCCTCGAGCTGCGGGCCGCTGATGCCGTCTGCAGCCAGTTCGGCTTTGAGCTCCTCGCGCCGAGACTCGAACGAGTCGGAGATGTACTTCAGGAAGAGCAGGCCGAGGACGACATGTTTGTACTCTCCGGCATCGATCTGGCCGCGCAGGGCATCGGCGGCCTTCCAAAGAATCTCGGCGCGTGCAAGGTCGGTGTTGTCGGTGTCAGTGGTCGCCATCAGGGCTCCGTTGGGTCTTGGTTTTGGCGCCGTGGCCGGCGGCATGTTAGCAAGCACAGATCGGCCGATCATGAACGGCCGCTGCTGGTCTTACAACCTTCGGTCGGCGGAAAGCGCGAACGGCGAAAAGGGATCGGGCGCGCAGATGTTCAGCGTCGCTCGTTTACGTCGCATTCAAGGTGTCTGGCAACGCAACTCAAGTCCGCTCTGCCTGCACAAAGGTAGTCAACAAGCAAAAAGGCCCGCGGCTTCTGGCGCCGCGGGCCCTCGTTGACGACCACAAATAGCTACGTTTCAGAACGGAATGTCGTCGTCCATGTTGTCGAAGCCGGTGGTCGACTTCGGCGCCGGGCGCGAGGCCGGGGCCGATGCCGCCGGGCGGCTCGTCGGGGCCGGGCGCTGCGCCGGCGCACTGCGCTCACTGTAGCCCCCGCCGCCTTCTTCGCCACCGCCCATGCCTTCACGGCCGCCGAGCATCTGCATCTCGGTTGCGACGATCTCGGTGGTGTACTGGTCCTTGCCTTCCTTGTCGGTCCACTTGCGGGTGCGCAGGCGGCCTTCGACGTAGACCGAGCGGCCCTTCTTCAGGTATTCGCCGGCGATTTCGGCCAGGCGGTCGAAGAACACGATGCGGTGCCAGTCGGTCTCTTCCTGCTTTTCGCCCGATTCCTTGTTCTTCCACTGGCGCGTGGTCGCGACGTTGACGTTGCAGATGGCGCCGCCGCTGGGCATGTAGCGCACTTCCGGGTCCTTGCCCAGGTTGCCGACGATGATGACTTTGTTGACTGAGGCCATGGTGGTGCTCCGCTGGGTGTCCGATGGGGTTGACGCAATTATCGCTCCCCGTCCCGGCGGCACCACCACCCACAGGCGGGAAGCGAAGGGTGCACTCGCCCGGCTGCCCCCGAAGGTGCGGGGCACGGCCCGCAGCCCGTCCCGTACCATCGCGGCTTTGCCGTCGGCCCGCCCTGTGAACACCCCCGCTTCCACGTCCCCCGAGACGATCCTGCACGACGTCTTCGGCTACAGCGCGTTTCGCGGCGCGCAAGCCGAGATCGTCGACCACGTTGTTCGTGGCGGCGACGCGCTGGTGCTGATGCCCACCGGCGGTGGCAAGAGCCTGTGTTACCAGGTGCCGGCCATCGCCCGCCACCGCGCCGAGCGTGGCGTGGCGCTGGTGGTGAGCCCGCTGATCGCGCTGATGCACGACCAGGTCGGCGCGCTCGAAGAAGCCGGTGTGCACGCGGCCTTCCTGAACTCGTCGCTGACGCTCGAAGAAACCCAGAAGATCGAGCGCGAGATGATGGGCGGCCGGCTCGTGCTGCTCTACGTCGCGCCTGAACGCCTGACCACGCCGCGCATGCTCGGCCAGCTCGACTCGCTGCACGAGCGCGGCCTCCTGAGCCTGTTCGCGATCGACGAAGCGCACTGCGTGAGCCAGTGGGGCCACGACTTCCGCGAAGACTACCTCTCGCTGAACCTGCTGCACGAACGCTACCCCGACGTGCCGCGCATCGCGCTCACCGCCACCGCCGACGAGCTGACCCGCGCCGACATCATCGAGCGCCTGGCCCTCGGCGACGCGCGCATCTTCATCAGCAGCTTCGACCGGCCGAACATCCGCTACGCCGTGGTCGAAAAGGACGACGCGCGCAAGCAGCTGCTGCGTTTCATCCAGGACGAACACGAGGGCGATGCCGGCATCGTCTACTGCCAGTCGCGCAAGAAGGTCGACGAGACCGCGGCCTGGCTGAACACCGAAGGCATCAGCGCCCTGCCCTACCACGCCGGGCTCGACGCCGATGTGCGGCGCAAGCACCAGGACCGCTTCCTGCGCCAGGAAGGCGTGGTGATGGTCGCGACCATTGCCTTCGGCATGGGCATCGACAAGCCCGACGTGCGCTTCGTGGCCCACCTCGACCTGCCGAAGAACATCGAGGCCTACTACCAGGAGACCGGCCGCGCGGGCCGCGACGGCCAACCCGCCGATGCCTGGATGGCCTACGGCCTGGCCGACGTGGTGAACCAGCGCCGCATGATCGACGAGAGCCCGGCCGCCGAGGAGTTCAAGCGCGGCCAGCGGGGCAAGCTCGACGCGCTGCTGACGCTCGCCGAAGCGCACGACTGCCGGCGCGTGCGCCTGCTCGCCTACTTCGGCGAAGAGAGCGAGCGATGCGCCGCGTACCAGAACGCCTGCGACAACTGCCTGAACCCGCCCGCCACCTGGGACGCGACCGAGGCGGCGCGCAAGGCGCTGAGCTGCATCTACCGCTTTCACCAGAACCGCGGCCAGCGTTTCGGCGCCGGCCACCTGATCGACGTGCTGCGGGGCAAGAGCACCGAGAAGGTCGCGCAGTACGGCCACGAGAGCCTGACGACCTTCGGCATCGGCGCCGACGTGAGTGAAGCGCAGTGGCGGGTCGTGCTGCGCCAGCTGATCGCGCTCGGCTACCTGCAGACCGAAGGTGAATACAACACGCTGGAGTTGACCGCGACAGCGCGCGACGTGCTGCGTGGCGACGTGCAGATGCTGCTGCGCGAAGCGAGCGCTGCACCGAAGCGCTCGAAAGCCGGCGGGCGGGTGACGAAGCCGGGCCGCGGCGGCAAGGACAAACCGCCGCCGCTGCCGCTCGACGACGAAGGCCTGGAGCGTTTCGCCGCGCTGAAGGAATGGCGCGCAGAAGTGGCGCGCGAACACAACCTGCCGGCCTACGTCGTGTTCCACGACGCCACGCTGGCCGAGATGGCGCAGGCCCAGCCCGATTCGCTCGACGCGCTGGCGCAGATCAGCGGCGTCGGCGCGAAGAAGCTCGAAGCCTACGGACGCGAGATCCTGCGCGTGCTCGGCAACTGACGGCGCGCATCAGGAGCGGGCGAGCCGCGCCATCTCTTCACTGACCAGCCGCACGACCAGCCGGTCGAGCGTCTGCACCGAATAGTTCTTCACGTCATGCACGGTCTGCCTGCCGGGGCCGCTGGCCGGGTCGACCGCGTTCTTGTAGGTCAGGAACACGAAGCGCCCCGCCGTGTACTGCGCGAGCTGGCGGAACACGTACTGGCCGACCGGGTCGAGGCCGCTCGCGCCGACCGCGAACAATTTGATGCCCTTGGCGAGCGCGGCCTGCATGTCGGTGTCGTACTGCGGTCCGCCGTAGTCGAGTTGCGGCGGCGCGTCGGCCACCATCACCACCAAGCGCGCGGCGTCGCTGCGCCAGGCCAGGCCGTGCACGACTTCGTGCAGTGCTTCGTTCAGCGCTTCGGGGGTGTCGCCGCCGCCTTGTGCCTGCACCTTCGCAAGCAGCGCTTGAAAGCCGCCGAGGTCGTTGGTGAAGTCGTGCGTGCGCGTGATGAACGCATCGCCGCGGTCGCGGTAGGCCACCAGGCCGTAGCAGATGTCGGGCTGGCCGGGCAGCTGTGCGATCTGCTCGGCCATGGCCCGCATCGAGCGCTTCAGCTTGTCGATCTCGTCGCCCATCGAGCCGGTGGCATCGATCATGAAGACGAGGTCGAGGCGCGGCCGTTGCACGTTGCTTGCCGCAGCGAGCCGAACCTGCAGCGCATTCGACTGACCACGCTGCAGCGTGGCGCGTGCCTGAACGCCGCCCTTGCGCAGCGCGACGCCGAGCACAGGTTCCGTCGCAAACGTCGAAGCGACAAAAGCGCGCGGGTGCAGCCACACATGGCCCGCCGTGTCGGTGCGGGCCCACATCACCGGCTCGGCCACACCGGCACGCTGGACCGCCACTTCGGCATCGTGCACCGGGCGGCCGTTCGCATCGAGCACCTCGAGCAGGTAACGCTCGCTGACGTCGCGCTCGCGCACCGCCTGCCGCGTGTTGCGCTGGCGGTAGGCCAGGTAGGCGCCGAAATCGGCGTTGTCGTCGACGACACCGGCGGTGACGACCGCATCGACCGGCACTGGCGCTTGCGGTGCAGGCGCCACCGCGTCGCCCGACAGGAGCGTGCGTCGATCGATCTCTGCCCTCGCTGCAGCCGGTGCCGCGGCTTTGGGCGCGGCACGACCCGCACTCGACGCGACGGTCTCCTCCGCGGCGCGAAGCTTGTCGCCGGAGTCCTTGCGCAGGTGCCAGGCCGCGTCGTTCTCCTGAGCGCTGCGGCCCGGCACTTCGCGGGTCGTCGGCGCACGCTGGCAGTGGTTCGCCGAAGGCGGCTCGAACTGCGGCGGCGTGAAGCCGGCGGCGAGCGCCGTCGTTGCGTCCTGCCAGGCCGGAGGCCACGCGTTGGGGGCCGGTGCGGCGTGGGCGCTCTGCTCGTCGAACGAAGCGGCGCAGGCGGCCAGCGCGGCGACGAGCAACAGCATCGGGCCGGTGGCGAAGCGTTTGAGTTTCATGTGTTTGTCCTTGGGTGGTGGGTGCTGGTGATACGGCCCAGCCCACGACCCGGGGTGAAGGCGGCGCGGGCTTTCACCTCGGTGAAAACACTTCACCCCATTGGCACCCGTCGGCCGTATCAGGTTCGAATGAGGCAGACTTCTCCCCCGATGCAGAGCACCCCCGAACCCGACGACGACACGCTGATGGCCGCTTACGCCCACGGCGACGCCGCTGCGTTCGAGCAGCTCTACGAACGCCACCGCGCCGGCCTGTACCGCTTCGTGCGGCGCCTGCTCGGAACGGCGCTCGCGGCGCAAACCGACGAGGTCTTTCAGGACACCTGGCTGCGTGTCGTGAAAGCCCGCGCGACCTGGGCGCCGCAAGGTGCGAGCTTCAGGACCTGGCTGTTCACGCTGGCGCACCACCGCGTGATCGACCTGCTGCGGCGCAGCGGCCGAGAGGTCTCGATCGATGCGTTCGAGGGCAATGGCCAGGAACCGTGGGAGCCCGACGCGAACGCGTGGCAACACTGGCCGGCACCGGCGAGCACCGCGCCGCACAGCGAAGAACTCGCGTTCTGGCGCCGCGCCGGCGAACGCCTGCTGATGTGTCTGGAGCAATTGCCGCTGCCGCAGCGCAGCGCCTTCCTGCTGCACCACGACGACGGGCTGGCACTCGACGAAGTGGCCACCGCCCTCGAAGTCGGCTTCGAGACCGCGAAGACACGGCTGCGTTACGCGATGAAGAAGCTGCGCACCTGCATGGGCGCGTACCTCGCGCCCGTGCTCACAAACACGGGCGGGGACGCACCATGAACCCGATCGACGAAGCCCGCGATGCCTGGCTCGCACAGGCCTTGCGCCACGCACCCGATGCGAACGCCGACGCGCCTCCCGCGCTCAGCGACATGATCCTGCGCGAAGCGCGGGCCGCGGCGCGTCCACCCGCAGCGTCGGCGCGCGCGGCGTCTATCGGCCCACTGCAGTGGCTCGCTTCGGCATGGGGCTGGCTCGCCCGCCCGCCGGTCGCTGCCGGCTTCGCCAGTGTGATGGTGGCCACGCTGGTCGGCGTGATGTGGTGGGACCAACCGCTCGACGAGACCCTGCCGCGCGCACCCGAGGTAGTTTCGTCGACACCGCAGGCACGCGCCGAGCCGGCACCTTCCGCGGCAGAGGCTGCCGCGCCGGTGGCGACCGACGTGCCAGGGGCGCCGAAGCCCGCCGAAGCCCGCAGCGAGTCCGCCGCCCGCGGCCGCGTGGCCGAGAAGAAGGAAGCCGAGAAAGCGGCGCGCGCGTCTCGGCACGCCGACGAACCGACACGCCAGCGCGGCGCGGCAGAGGCTGCGGCGGCGCCGCACGCACCGGCACCGCAAGCGGCGGCCGAGTCGTCGGGCCCGGTCGCCGCCGACACGGCCGCGCGATCCCGCAACGAACTGCGCACATTTCAGGGTGGCCCCGCCAGCCCCGCGCTCGCCAAGGCACGTGCCGCGGATCCCGGCGACGCGCCGGTGGCCACGCTGCGGGCCAGGATCGCACAACAGCCGGAACGCTGGCGCTGGCAACGCGAACCAGGCGCGCCGCAGCCGATGAACGCGGCCGTGCAAGGCTGGCTCGCCGAGCTCGAACGCCAGACCATGTCGCGCTGGCAGGCGAACGCCGACAGCCTGGCGCGCCCCCCGGCCGGCAGCCTGCGCCTGTTGCGCGACGGCGTGCTCCAGTCCACGCTGGCTTTCAGCGGCAGTGCGGTGTGGATCGAAACGCCGGGCGCACCGGGCACGTCGGTGGCGGCGCTGCCCGAAGGCTTGGCCGAATCGTTGCGAAAAGCGCTCGAAGAAGCCACGCCCTGACAGAACGGCCGTAGAGGCCCCACCGCCCGCGCGGGGCGGCATCGTTATCATGCTTGGTTTTGCCGCGCCCCCACGATGCCCGACCTGCCTGAAGCCTCTGCCGCCCCGGCGCCGCGAACCGCCGCGCCCAAAGAGGCCACGCAGATCCGCGTGCGCGGCGCGCGCACGCACAACCTGAAGAACATCGACCTCGACATCCCGCGCAACCAGCTCGTGGTGATCACGGGGCTGTCGGGTTCAGGCAAGAGTTCGCTCGCGTTCGACACGCTGTATGCCGAAGGCCAGCGGCGCTACGTGGAAAGCCTGTCGGCCTACGCGCGCCAGTTTCTGCAGTTGATGGACAAGCCCGATGTCGACGTGATCGAAGGCCTGTCGCCTGCGATCAGCATCGAGCAGAAAGCGACCTCGCACAACCCGCGCTCGACGGTCGGCACCGTCACCGAGATCCACGACTACCTGCGCCTGCTCTACGCGCGCGCCGGCACGCCCTACTGCCCCGACCACCATTTGCCGCTGCAGGCACAGAGCGTGAGCCAGATGGTCGACGCCGCGCTGGCCTTGCCCGAAGACACGCGCCTGATGGTGCTGGCGCCCGTGGTGCGCGACCGCAAGGGCGAGTTCACCGAACTCTTCGCCGACATGCAGGCACAGGGTTATGTGCGCTTCCGCGTCGACGGCACGGCCTATGAAGCGGCCGACGTGCCGAAGCTGAAGAAGACCGAAAAACACGACATCGATGTCGTGATCGACCGCGTGAAAGTGCAGCCCGGCTTGCAGCAGCGGCTGGCGGAAAGCTTCGAGGCCGCCTTGCGCATCGCTGACGGCCGCGCGATGGCGCTCGAGATGGACAGCGCGAAAGAGCACCTGTTCTCCAGCAAGTTCGCCTGCCCGGTCTGCAGCTATTCCTTGAGCGAACTCGAGCCGCGCCTGTTCTCGTTCAACTCGCCGGTCGGCGCCTGCCCGACCTGCGACGGCCTCGGCCACACCACCGTGTTCGACGCCGAGCGTGTCGTCGCCTTCCCGTCGCTGAGCCTGGCCAGCGGCGCGGTGAAGGGCTGGGACCGCCGCAACGGCTACACCTTCTCGCTGCTGGAGAGCGTGGCGCGCCACTACCAGTTCGACATCGACGCTGCGTTCGAGCAGCTGCCCAAGAACGCTCAGCACGTGCTGCTGCACGGCTCGGGTGAGCAGGAGATCGAGTTCGTCTACGAAGCCGAAGGCGCGCGCGGCAAGATGCGCAGCGTCAAACGTTCGCACCCGTTCGAAGGCATCCTGCCGAACCTCTCGCGGCGTTTTCGCGAGACCGATTCGGCGGCCGTGCGCGAAGACCTGCTGCGTTATCAGAGCGCCAAGCCCTGCCCCGACTGCGAAGGCTCGCGGCTGCGGCGTGAAGCACGCCATGTGTTCCTGGCCGACTCGGCGAGCGGCGAACGCGAGCCGATCTACCGCGTCGAACACTTCACGCTGCGCGAGTGCCTGGCCTACTTCGACAAGCTGAAACTGCAGGGCGCGAAAGCCGAAATCGCCGACAAGGTGGTGCGCGAGATCCGCTCGCGCCTGAAGTTCCTGAACGACGTGGGCCTGAACTACCTGAGCCTGGACCGAAACGCCGATTCGCTCTCGGGCGGCGAGTCGCAGCGCATCCGCCTCGCGTCGCAGATCGGCTCGGGGCTCACCGGCGTGATGTACGTGCTCGACGAGCCCAGCATCGGCCTGCACCAGCGCGACAACGAGCGCCTGATCGGCACGCTGCGACACCTGCGCGACATCGGCAACAGCGTGCTCGTGGTCGAGCACGACGAAGACGCGATTCTCGCTGCCGACCATGTGATCGACATGGGCCCGGGCGCCGGCGTGCACGGCGGGCGTGTGATGGCGCAAGGCACCGCGCAGGAAGTGGCGGCCAACCCGAACTCGCTGACCGGTCGTTACCTGTCGCGCGCCTTGCGCATCGCGGTGCCGAAGAAGCGCCACACACTCGCCGACATGCCCGAACCGCAAACGCTGAAGATCCAGGGCGCCCGCGGCAACAACCTGAAGAACGTCAGCATCGACATTCCGGTCGGCCTGCTGACCTGCGTGACCGGCGTGTCCGGCTCGGGCAAGAGCACACTCGTCAACGACACGCTCTACGCCACCGTCGCACGCAAGCTCTACAACAGCCACGCCGAAGCCGAGCCGGTCGATTCGATCGAGGGGCTCGACGCGTTCGACAAGGTCATCAACGTCGACCAGAGCCCGATCGGCCGCACGCCGCGCAGCAACCCGGCCACCTACACCGGCATGTTCACGCCGATCCGCGAACTCTTCGCCGAGATGAACACCGCGAAGGAGCGCGGTTACGGCCCGGGCCGCTTCAGCTTCAACGTGGCCGGCGGCCGCTGCGAGGCGTGCCAGGGCGACGGCGTGTTGAAGGTCGAGATGCACTTCCTGCCCGACGTGTACGTGCCCTGCGACGTGTGCTTTGGCAAACGCTACAACCGCGAGACGCTGGAAGTGCTTTACAAGGGCAAGAACATCACCGACGTGCTGAACCTCACCGTCGAAGATGCGCACACCTACTTCAACGCCGTGCCCAACATCGCGCGCAAGCTGCAGACGCTGCTCGACGTGGGGCTGGGTTACATCCGCCTCGGCCAGAGCGCGACGACGCTCTCCGGCGGTGAAGCGCAGCGGGTGAAACTCGCGCTCGAACTGAGCAAGCGTGACACCGGCCGCACGCTCTACATCCTGGACGAACCGACCACCGGCCTGCACTTCGCCGACATCGACCTGCTGCTGCGTGTGCTGCACCAGCTGCGCGACGCGGGCAACACCATCGTCGTGATCGAGCACAACCTAGACGTGATCAAGACCGCCGACTGGATCATCGACATGGGGCCCGAAGGTGGCGCCGGCGGGGGTCTGGTGGTGGCGAGCGGTACGCCGGAAGAGGTAGCGGCCAACCCGGCGAGTTTTACCGGGCGCTATCTGCTGCCGCTGCTCCAATAAAACTCAATGTAAATCAACGAGTTAGGCGGTTTATTGGGCGATCGATTGGTTATTCATTGGCCAGCGTCGGCGCTTGCCCCAATCTGGAGGCTGGCTTCAATCGCCATTTGGCGGCTTTCGTTCTGCCCCCGTCTGTTTCGATGAGGCCATCGCGCGACATCTCGCGCAACAAGGTCTTGATATACGCAGCGCGCTTCTCAGGTGCGATGGCCCCGGGTAGTTTGTCCAGCAAGAGCTGGTTGATCTTCGGCCGGCCTTGCGGCCCCAGCTTCAACAACTGAACGACAAGCGCCTTGTAGTGCTGCGAGTCGAGCCCTCTGTCAACGGTGTAGCTCACCTCCCGGCCAGCAGCCTTGGCAACTGCACCCGAGATCCTCACCAATGCCCCACGCCCCTCCACCAGACCGCGCCTTCGCAGCGGCTTGAGCAGTGCGGGGGCGAGTGCCTTTCGCTTCTGCACACGGTCCAGCGCGATCACTTCTTCCAGACTCAAGTCCATTCCTGACAAGAGTGCCCGGCTGAAAGCCGTGTCCAGTTCGCGACCATGAATGCAGACGCGCACACTGGCGGGATTTGACTTCAACTCGAAGTCAGGCAATGGGAAATAGCGCTCGCGCTGGGTACGATACATGCGCTTGATGCCGCTGCCGATGGTGTCGATCAACCCGAGCTCGACCATCGCTTCCGCAAGGCACGGGTTCCGATACCGATGCACTGGCTCATTCGCGACAAGAACGCTCTCTACCGACCCGGGGATAAAGCTGCCTTCGTTGGAAAACCAGATGCTGTCGGGCCACTCGGACACCACGACACGGCCCCCGGACGCGTAGTCCTGATGCGCTACGCAATTCAGCAACGCCTCGCGAATCACCCAGTCGTCGTAAGCCGGCAACTCCAACGGAGCAAGCTGCCCGGGCGGCAAGATGCGAACGGTGTGAATGCGCTGGCGCAGCTTGCTCACCAGCTCGTCGATCGCCAGTACGAAGGGTGGCTTGAAGTGCTGGTAGTCCAGCTCTGCGCCAGCGCCGTCCATCAGCTTCCAGGTCAACCGCGGCGAAACGTCGTCGAGTCGCGAGACACCGGAGGCAGACCCGAACAGCACGACAGCCGCTCGCGTGAGCTTTCCGTTTCGCGTCAAGTCCAACTCCCGAAGAAAGCGTTCATCGCTCCACCCCACAAGCTCCGCCGCACGCGCCGGGTGCTTCTTTGCATAGAGAGCACGCCCCTGCCGCACCGCGGCCTCGTCGAGCGACGTCACATCCGCATCAACGGCCTGGCGGCTCCAGTCCAGCAACTCGGACTGCGCCCTGATGACTTCATACTTGGTACCCAGCGCCGTCAGCGACTCGCCAACGCGGCCGTAGTGGTGGCCTTTCCAACTGACGGGCATGCCCCGCGGCGCAGGCGGCACCTCAAACATCAGCACTCGCGACCCCGCCGCGCAGTCCGCATGCGCAAGCTCTCCAACCCGAAGAAACGACATGCTGGGTGACGTGCCTTGCGCGACCTGGAGCTTCAGCGCGTTCATCGCGGCCACGCCGGTCTTGAACGCACTGCCCGAGATCGGCCGAAGCCCTGTCAGCGGATCGCGCCGGTCTTTCACGCCAAGGATCAGCCACCCGCACCGCCGCCCATGAAGATTGGCTTCGTTGGCAAGCGCCGAGACATAACGCCCCAGCTCGTCGATGTCGAAGGTTTGGCGCGCTTCCTTGAAATCGAGCCATTCGGTCTCGGCCGGGAGGGCACGCAAGGCATCCAGTTCGACCAGCAGGGCTGCGATCTCGCTCACCGATCCGCCCCCTTCATCGCCGCCACGATCCGAACCGTCCCCACACTCACCGTCGTCACGCGCATCAGCAGCTCGATCACCTTCTCTTTGCAATCGGCAAAACGGTAGGTGTCGAACTTCTCGCGGATGGTCGGGTCTTTGGGCTTCTTCTCTTTGTACTGGTCGAGCACCCAATCGATCGCACAGCGGTTGCCCAGTGTGTAGGCCCAGGCTTCGCGCGGCACGCCGTTGAGCGTGGTTTCGCTGTCGAGCGTGATGCGGCCGGTTTCCTTGTCGGACTTGAGAATGCACTTCGGTGACTGGCCGGCAGCGCGCACCTTTTCGTCGGGCACATCGCTGCGCACGAGGGCGAAAGGCGTGACTTGTTCGTAGCCGATGTGCATGGCCATCAGTGCTTCACCCCATGCGGCCCATTGCCAGAAGGTGGTGTCGCTGTCGCCGTAGAAAGGGATGCGGGGAAACTCGCGTTTGAGGTTCTGTGCGTACTTCTCGCGGTAGTACGGGTCGTGCAGCACGGCGTAGACGTAGTGAAAGATCGCTTCCTTGGTGATTGAGCGGAACTTTCTTCCCGCCTTGGTCGATTCGCTGCTCGCTGCTCGCTGCTCGCTGCTCGCTGCTCGCTGCTCGCTGCTCGCTGCTCGCGCGTAGTGCGACTTGAACTGCTTGAGGGACCAGTCGGTGATGTTGTCGATGCGAGTGCCTGATTCGTAGCGGTATAGCGGCACCTGCTGATACGCGTCGATGGAGGAGCCGAAGTGCAGATCGGCGATTCCAGCAACCGCGAGCACGACGTAGTTCGTGCGTGAGCCTGCGTCACTGAAACAGATCGCCGTGTTCGGCTTCCCGAGCGGAAACATTGCCGCTTTCGACCCGCCTTCGTCGATGAACAGATCGGAGTCGTACAGGTGCGGCGAATAGAACGGCCGATAGGCGGCACGGGTTATGCGTTGCGCATCGAACGCTTCGCGTCGACCTTGTTCAAAGCGTCGCTTGAGGTTGCGCGACCACTTGATAGTCGTTTCGTATTCGTGTGCGGAACTTTGCGCGTCATAGTTCCGCGCCAAGAATTGCGCCTGCCGGACGAGCGCGTCGTGCTCGTCGCCATACAGCCATTCGTCCCGGTTCGTTGAAATGCCAAGCGAGAACAATTTGAAGATCGCCTTCTCCTGGCTTGGCTTCGTCGATGCCTTCACGCCCTTGGAAGCAATCGGCATCAACTCATCAAAGTCATTGCTCGTCAGATTCAACCAGTTCTGCTTCGCATCCGGCCGCAGTTCATCCAACGTCAACCGGCTGAGCGCTGCACTGCCGAGAAACGCGAGCTTGTCTTCCGCCGTCTCAAGCTCCGGCCGCCGCACATAAAACACACGCCCACCTTTGCTTCCCTTGCGCTTCACCAGAAAGCTGATCGCCACACCCGTCTGGATGCCGAACACGTTGTGCTTGGTGCCGCTCAGTTTCGGGTTCGCGCGCACATCCCCACCCAGGTCCACCACATACAACTCGGCGAACTCCTGCGCCACCACCTTGCGAAAGCCGTCGAAGGTGCGGCTCTCGATGAAACTGCGGTTGGTCACGAAAGCGAGCACGCCGTTCGCATCGAGCCGGTCACTGGCCCAGCGAAAAAAGCGCGCGTACATGTCGTAGAGCTTGGTCTTCTGCGCCGTGCTCTCGGCAATGTAGGTCTGCTTGATGCGCGCATCGACCTCGGGGTACTCGCGGTTCTTGTTGTTGTCGTTTTCGTTCGCCTGGTTCGCGTTGTATGGCGGGTTGCCGATGATCACGCTGATCTTCTTGCTGTTCTGGCGCTTGATGCGCGCCACGTTTTCTTCGCTCACGCTGCCGAACAAGTCGAGGTTCGCTCCCACCGCCGAGGTGTGCAGGCCCACGTTGTCGAGCGTGTCCACGAAACACAGGTTCTTGAACTCGGCGTACTCGCCGGTGATGGCGGCATAGGTCGCTTCGATGTTCAGGTTGGCCACGTAGTACGGCAGGATCGCCACCTCGTTGGCGTGCAGCTCTTCCTTGTATTTGTGCGCCAGCTTTTTCGGCTGGCCGCGAAAGTGCTCCAGCAGTTCGCAGATGAAGGTGCCCGTGCCGGTGGCCGGGTCGAGAATCTCCACGTCCTTGTCGATCAGGTTGCGGCCGAAGTGCTTTTCACACAGCCAGTCGGCGCCCTCGATCATGAAACGCACGATCTCGTTCGGCGTGTAGACCACCCCCAGCCTGTCTGCCGCCTTGGCGTTGTAGACCTTGTAGAAGTTCTCGTAGATCACCTTGAGGAAGGTCTGTTTCTCGTGGTGGTTGCCGATCTGCGCGGCCGCCGCACGAATGGCGGCGTAGTAAGCCTCCAGGCCCTTGAGCGTGCTCTTCTTCAACCCGCCAGTGAAGAAGGTGGCTTCCAGCTTGTAGAGCTCGCGCGCCACGTTGTTGTCGCGGTGAAACTCGCTGTCGAAGACCTTGGAGAAAATCTCTTCGGTGAGGATGTGCTGGATCAGCATCTCGCGCACGTCGGCCGCCGTGAGGCCGGGGTTGATGGCCTCTTGTGCGTGTTTCAGGAACTTCTTCGAGGCCCTGGTGAAAGCGGCGTTGGCCACGTGCTCGCGCTCGATCATCGAACGAAGCGCTTCGAGCACGGCCGGCAAGTCGGTCTTGAACTGCGTGACGGCCTGGCGAAAGTCGGCGATCTCGGCGCGCTCGAAGCTGAAGAACAGCTTGAGCAGCTTCTCCAGCGCTCTCGCGTCGCTCACGTCGCAGCGCATCACCTCTTCGCGGTGCTGGATCAGGACGGCCTGCGTGCTGTCTTCGAAGATGATGTTGTCTTGCGGGTAGCCGCGCTTGAACTTGAATTCGATCTCGGCGTCGAGATCGTCTTTGGCGTCTTTGGCTTCCCAGTAACCGAAGGGCACGCGCAGCTCGTGCAACAGCGCGCCATCGACGAAGCGGGTTTCCTTGGTGGCGCTTTCCAGCTTGTATTCAGGGATGAAAACGAGGTCGTGCTGTTTGCCCCAGCCCTTCAGCAGATCCTTGAAAGCCTCGCGCACCACCGATTCCCTGTGCGTGCCGCCGACCTTTTTCAGAACGTCGAGCTGGGCGAGGTACTGGTTGATCAGGACTTGACTCATGGGCCCGAGGTTCGTGCAGTGGCGGCGCTGGATTTCAACACACCGCGCGGCCCTGCCCTGGCGAGCTCAACCCTCAGCGCGGCCCGAAGCGCAGGGCCCGCGCACTCTCCTGCACCATGCTCTGCGGGTTGCGCGTTTCGCCAAACACCTTGCGCAAATGCGTGGCGTGGTTGCCGTCGCGCGCAGCGCAGCGTTCGATCTCGTCGAGCGCGGGCACGCTCTCCAGCGCGACGAAATGCGGCGCCACCTTGCGCAGCGTCGCCAGAATGTCTTCGCGGATCGTGCGGCTTTCGCGCGTCTGCGGGTCGACCATCGTGCCGTCCAGCCCGAAGCGGCAGGCCTGGAAACGGTTGAATGTGTAGACGAGGTAGTCGTCTTCGGTCGGCATCGGCTGATCGCGTTCGAGCAGCCGGCTGCACAGCGCCTGCAGATAGCAGGCGAGTGCCGCGGCCCGCTCAACCGTCAGCGGCGTGTCGCACACCCGCAGTTCAATCGTGCCGTACTCGGGCTTGGGGCGAATGTCCCAGTAGAAGTCCTTCATCGACTTGACGACGCCGGTCGCTTCCATCTTCGTGAAGTAGCTGTTCGCGAACTCGTCCCAGCTCAGCATGAAGGGCGCGCGGCCGCTGAGCGGGAACGCGAACACCGAGTTCAGGCGCGCCGAATCGAACATCGTGTCGACGCCCTGGAAAAAAGGCGACGACGCACTGAGCGCGATGAAGTGCGGCACGTAGCGGTTCAGCGAATGCAGCAGGAACATCGCGTCGTCGCCCGAGGCGCAGCCCACGTGCACGTGCTGGCCGAACACGGTGAACTGCTTGGCGAGGTAACCGTACAACTGCGAGATCTGCTCGAAGCGTGGCTTGGCGAACACACGCTGTTCCGACCAGCGCTGGAACGGGTGCGTGCCGCCGCCGCAGATGTCGATGTTCAGCCGGTCGCAGGCCTTCGTCAGCGTGTCGCGCATGCCTCGCAGCTCGGCCAGCAGCGGGGTGTGGCGGGTCTGGATACCGGTGGCAATCTCGATCATGCTCTGCGTCATCTCGGGCGTGACGGTGCCCGGGAAAGGCTTGCGCGAGAGCAGCTCCAGCAGGTCGTTGGCGGCCGAGGTCAGGTCGAAATCGACGGTATTGACGAGCTGCAGTTCGAGCTCGACACCGAGCGACAGCGCATTCGATTTGCCGAAGGGTTCCAGGGGCATGTCAGCTTTCCTCCGGGTGCGCTTCACCGGCCCACAGCAAGGCACGCTGCGTGACCCACGGCCCGACCACTTCCAGCAGCACGAGCAGGCCGACGATCACCGGCAGGCTCTCGCGCGCCACGTCGAAGCCGTAGATGCGGCTCTCTTCGAGCAGCAGCAGCACGAAAGCCGACATCGGCATCAGTGCCAGGCCCGTCAGCGCGCCCTTGCGGAAGGTGGTGCCGCTGAAGCGCGCGAGGCTCACGTTGACCAGCGTGTGCGCGCCGGTGCGCGCCACGAGCAGCGCGCCGCCGAGCAGCAGGCCGGCGGCCAGGCCTTCCCACGACAGCAGGCTGCCGATGAAGACGAACAGGAACACCGCGAGCATGTCGCCGAGCACGCCGAAGTTGCGCTGCGCGTGGCTCAGCATGATGCGGCGCTCGCGCGCCACCGCGCCGAACGCCAGCGCGGCCAGCAGCGGCGAGAGCTGCAGGCTCTGCGCGATGCCGGCAAGCAGCAGCACGCAGATCGCGAAGGTGACGGTCGTGCTCTGGCTGCTGGTCGCGAGCCGGTTCAGTGCGGGGGCGATGACGCCGAACACCGCACCGGCCAGCAGCGAGAGCACGATCACGTAGACGCTGTTGAACAAGGCCTTGCCAAGATCACCGCTGGTCTCCAAGTGCCAGTAGCCGACCACGAGCTTGAGCAGCAGCACCGCCAGCAGGCAGTTGAGCGCGCACAGGTGCATCAGGCGCTCGGTCACCTGGCCGGCACTGCGCAACTCGTGCGTCACCCGCATCACGGCGGCCGGCGAGGTCGCCACGCACAACGAGGCGAGCACGAGACGGTGGTCGATGGCCACGCCGAACAGACCGGTCACCCAGAACACCGCTCCGAAGGCCAGCCCTGCCTGCAGGAGCCCGGCGGCCAGCACCCACGGGTTGTGGCGAAACCAGCGCGGGTTGATGCGGTAGCCAAGCTCGAACAAGGTCAGGGCGAGCGCCACGTTGGCCACGAAGCCGAGCGACGCGTGCGAGGCCACTTCACGTGACAGGCCGATGCCGGCGAGCACCAGGCCGACGGCGCCGTAAGCGCACACCCGCGGCACCCGCGCCAGACGAAACGCCCATTCACCAGCCAGCCAGGCGGCGAGCAGCATCACCGGCCAAGCCACGAGCGGGCCGAGTTGTTCCCAGCTCACAGGTCTCGTCTCCATTTTTTCATTGCGGGAATCTACTTGGCGGCTGTGCCGACGTCTGTAGGACTGATGCGCAAAAAGCGGCCTGGTTCCCGCGTGAAAACCAGTGCTTCGCTAGACTTCCGCACCACCTCGGGAGACTGCCATGAGCGTTGTCATCGACTACTTCTTCTCGCCACAATCACCGTGGACCTACCTCGGCCACCAGCGTTTTGCCGACATCGCGCGGGCCGCCGGTGCACAGATCAAGGTGTTGCCGGTCGATCTGGGCAAGGTGTTCCCGCTGTCGGGCGGGCTGCCGCTGGCCAAGCGGGCGCCGCAGCGCCAGGCCTACCGGCTGGTCGAGCTGCCACGCTTCAGCGAACACCTCGGCCTGCCACTCAATCTGCACCCGAGGTTTTTTCCGGTCGTGAGCGACGCGTCCTCGCGGGTGATCATCGCAGTCGACATGCACGATGGTGCTGAAGCGGCCATGGCCGTCAGCGGCGCCGTGATGCGCGCGGTGTGGGCCGAAGACCGCAACATCGCCGACGAGCAGGAACTCGCGCTGATGCTGAAGTCGCTCGGGCTGCCAGCGCAGCGCGCCGACGACGCGCACTCGAGCGCCGTTGAAGAACGCTACGCCGCCAATTCGCAGCGCGCCATCGAGGCCGGTGTGTTCGGCGCGCCCAGCTACGTCATCGACGGCGAGCTCTTCTGGGGCCAGGACCGGCTCGACTTCGTACAGCGGCGCTTGGCGCGCGCCTGACGATGGGCACGCCACGCACACTTCGGCGCATCGCCCTCACGGCGTTCGCCACCCTCGCGCTCGCCATGAGCGCGCGCGCCGAGCCTTATGGCGGCCCGCTGTTCGACACCCACCTGCACTACAACGAAGAAGCGGTCGGCCCCTACCCGCTGGCCGACGTGCTCGGCCGCATGCAGCGCAGCGGCGTGCGTGCGATCGTCGCCAACAGCCGGCCGAACGACGGCACGCGGGCGCTCGCCACAGCATTGGAAGCCACCCGCGCCGCCGGCGTGACCGTCGTGCCCTTCGTGCGCCTGTACCGCAACCGCGCCGACTACAACGGCTGGTTCAAGGACGAGTCGATCTACACGATGGTGCAGCAGCAGCTCGCCACCGGCACACCCGCCGGCCCGTTCCGCGGCATCGGCGAGTTCCACCTGTACGACAGCGCGAACGCCAACGGCACGGTCGCGCGCAAGCTGATGCAGCTGGCGCAGGCGAAAGACCTGGCGGTTTTGGCTCACGTTGACGACGACGCGATCGACCTGCTGATGGCGCACGCACCCGAGGCCAAACTGATCTGGGCCCACACCGGCATCGGCGGCGCGCCGGTCGCGCGGGTGCGCGCGCTCATGCTCAAGTACCCGAAGCTGATGGGCGAACTGTCGTACCGGCCCGGCCTGACCGACGGCAACGGCCGCTTGAGCGCCGAGTGGAAAACGCTGATGCTGGAGTTCCCGGGTCGCTTCCTGGTCGGCTCCGACACCTGGGTCAACGCACGCTGGGACAGCTACGAAGCCCTGATGACGCAGGCGCGCCTGTGGCTCGGTGACCTGCCGCCAGCGGTGGCCAAGGGCATTGCGTGGGGCAACGCCGCGGCGCTTTTTGGTATCAACGAAACGCCCGAGTCGAAAGCGAAACGCCCGTAAAAAAGCCGGTGCAAGCACCGGCTTTCTGTTCAGCGCAAGCGCCGTTCAGCTGAGGTGACCGTTGATCAGCTTGGTCATCTCGAACATCGACACTTGAGCCTTCTTGAAGATTTCCTTCAGCTTGGCATCGGCGTTGATCATCGTGCGCTTGGCTGCGTCTTGCAGCTTGTTCGCCTTGATGTACTCCCAGACCTTCTTCGTGACCTCGGTGCGCGGCACCGGCTTGGAGCCGATGATTGCAGCGAGAGCAGCGCTCGGGGTCATCGCCTTCATGAAGGCGGCGTTGGGAGTGCGCTTCTTGGCGGGAGCCGCCTTCTTCGCAGCGACCTTCTTTGCAGGTGCCGCCTTCTTTGCAGCCGGAGCTGCCTTCTTCGCCGCGACCTTCTTTGCAGGTGCCGCTTTCTTGGCGGCCGGAGCCGCCTTCTTTGCTGCCGCTTTTTTCGCGGGAGCTTTCTTCGCAGTTGCCATGTTGATTCTCTCCATCAAGTAAGTTGTTGATGTGCTCGGTTTGGGCGAGAGCCGCGTGGACTCTCATTTCTCCATAGCACCGCGCGGAGCGAATGGTAATACCTGTATAGGGCAATGAGAAGAAGTTTTCACTGTGAAAGTACGCATTCTTTCGAGGGAAAGCGCGCTTTTGTCGCTGCAACGCGTCACTGTCGCATCGCACGGGCTCGCATCGCTCACACCACGTCGTCGCCGCGCGGTGCGCGCTTCTCGCCGTCGAGCATCGCGCGCACGAGGTTTTCGCGCTGCCGAAGGCTCGTGAAAGTCACGCCGCCGACATGCACGGCGATGAGCCCGAGCAGCCCCCACGCGAAACCGCGGTGCAGCAATTCGACCGTCTCGTCGCCCCACAGCGCATCGGTGGTGTAGAGCCAGCCCGTCACGCACAGAGCGATCACGCTCAGCAGCAAGGCCACGATCATCCAGGCGCCGAGCGGGTTGTGGCCGAGGTGACGTGGCTGGTCTCCACGCTGCATGCGGCGCAGGTAGGCGAAGGTCGCGCGCGGTGCGCGTACGAACTGCGCGAAGCGCGCGTGGCGGCTGCCCGCAAAACCCCAGACCAGGCGCAGTGCCACCGCCGCGAGCGCGACCCAACCCACCGGCTGGTGCGCACCGAACCACAGAAAGGTGGTGAGCCAGCCGAGCGCCATCGAGGCGACGAGCGTCCAGTGCAGCACGCGCACCGGCCGGTCCCAGACCTTCACGGTCGGCGCCGCGGGCGAATTCATCCGGCGCGCATCACTTCGGCGCGGTGACGAGCTCGAAGGTCTTGGGGTGGAAGAAGACCTCGACCTTGCCGTTCTTCTCGTCGCGGCCATAGACCTCGTAGCAGCCGTTGGTGATCTTCACGCGGCTGATCTTCCAGCCCTGGTTGGTGAGCTTGCGCTCGAGTTCGGCCTGCGGCTTCCACTCTTCCTTGGGGATGGCCTCGCACCTTTCGGCGTGTTGCGCGAAGGCGCTGCCGGCGAGAGCGAACAGGGTGGCACAGACGATCAGACTGCGTTTCATCGCGGGTTCCTTGAAGGGTGAATCGAAAGGGCGGGGCCGTCAGACGTCGGCCCACAGGCGCAGCAGGTTGTGGTACGTGCCGGTCAGGCCGATCACGGCCGGGTCGGTCTCGCCGATCGACGTGCGCAGCCGCATCAGGTGCGTGTCCATGTCGAACAGCAGGCGGCGTTGCTCGTCGCTGCGCACCATGCTCTCGAGCCAGAAGAAGCTCGCGATGCGGAAGCCGCGCGTCACCGGCTCGACGCGGTGCACGCTGGTGCCCGGGTAGAGCACCATGTCGCCGGCGGCGAACTTGATGCGCTGGGCGCCGAAGGTGTCTTCGACGACCAGCTCGCCGCCGTCGTAGTCGGCCGGCTCGTTGAGAAACAGCGTGCAGCTGATGTCGGTGCGCACGCGCTCGCCCAGCGTTCCGGGAATGAAGCGCACCGCGTTGTCGACGTGGTTGCCGAAGGTGTTGGCCGCGCCGCCGTAGCGGTTGAAGAGTGGCGGGTAGATGCGCCGCGGCAATGCCGCCGAGAAGAAGGTGGCGTGCCGGTTCAGGCCGCCAAGCACGATCTTCTGCAGGGCCAGGGTCTCGGCACTGTCTTGTGGCAACTGCTCGTTGTTCTTGACCTGCGCCGACTGCACCCCGGAGGTGGTGCGGCCGTCGACCCAGCTCGCGCGCTTCAGGATCGCGCGGGCCTCGCGCAATTCATCGACGTTCAGAACTTCCTTGATGTGGAGCAGCATCGGCTTGCCTCAGGGCTGGCGCAGAGCCGCTCCGAGTTGCCCCGGAGCGGTCGGTCTTTCTAGAACCTCGCGGTCATCGTGAGCTGGATCTTGCGGCCCAGGCCGGGGATGTAGTGACCAGTGTAGAGAGAGTCGGCATAGAGCTTGTTCGTCACGTTGTTGACGTTGAGCTTGAAGCCGACCGCGTCGCTCATCGTGTACTCGGCCATCAGGTCGCCGGTCACGAAGCTCGGCGCGACGATGCCGACCGGGTTGCGGTTCGGCGTCTGCGAGCTGCGGGCGTTCAGGCCCCCGCCGAGGCGCAGGCTGGTCAGCACCTGGTAGGTCGTCCAGATCGTGCCGCTGTGGCGCGGCGTGAGCGAGGGCCGGTCGCCGACACGTTCGCCCGACAAGGCCACGCCGCTCGGCGGGCCCTTGTCGATCTTCGCGACCGGGATCCAGGCGTAGGAGCCGAACACTTCCCAGGCCGAGGTGATGCGGCCGGCCAGATCGAACTCGAGACCGGCGGTGTGGCGTTTGCCCGAGAGCACGTAGGCTTCCAGCGGCGTGCCATCGGGGCTGTCGCGGTTGCGCTCGTTGAACTTGCTCGAGTGGAACGCCGCCACCCGCGCGCTCATCCTGCCCTCGAACAGGTCGAGCTTGGCGCCGAGTTCGAAGTTGCGGCTCCCTTCAGGGTCGGTCTTCGAGCCCGGCAGGTCGTACTGGTAGGTGTCGCCCGAGGTGTTGAACGAGGTGCCGTACGAGAAGTGGTACGACTGCGTGTCGGTCGGCTGGAACAGCACGCCGACGCGGTGGCTGAACAGGCTGTCGGAGCGGTTGCGCGAGGCCGTTTCGGTGCCAACCGGCACGGTCGTGCTGTTGGCGCTCTGGTAGGTGCGGTAGTCGCCCTTGAAATAGTCCCAGCGCAGGCCGCCGAGCAGCTTCCAGCTCGGTGCGACCTGCACCAAGTCCTGCACGTACAGGCCGACCGACTTGGCATCGAACGAAGCCTGCTGGCGCACCAGGCGCCGGCTCTCGTCGACGAAGCCGGTGCCGTCGTCGGGCGTGCCGATGGTCGTGCGCGGGGTGTTCTTGTCGAGCACCACACCGGCCGGCAACACGGCCGCGAAGCCGTTGAACTGCTCGTGCGCCACGTCGACCCCGGTCAGCACGTCGTTCTTCAGGCCGAACCAGGTGAACTTGTTGCTGTAGTCGGTCTGACCGTAGGTGGTCGTCATGTCCTGGATCTTGTTCTGCGCGCCGCGCGTCAACAAGGTCGAATCGGTGACGTAGGTCGGGCCTTCCGAGCCCGGCGTGTAGACGATCGGCCCGTTCGCCGCGTTGGTGTTCGTGAAGAAGCGGATCGTGCCGGCACGCTGATCGCGGAAGTAGCGGCCCTGGCGGATCGCCGACTTGAGCTCGCCGCCGTCGTCGAAGCGGTGCGTCCAGCCTGCAGTTGCGAGCGAGGCGCCGCCGGCGTTGTAGTCGCTCGCCGCACCGTAGTAGTTCTTCGGATCGAGCCCCTCGATCAGGCCGGCCGGGTTGTTGCCGCTCGTGTCTTGCGGCGCGCCGGCCGAGGCCCCCTTCTTGCGCAGCCACGGCAGGCCGTAGTTGATGCCGTTGTTGTTGCGCAGGTAATAGCCCGACAGGTAATACTCGTCGTTCGTGCCGATGCCCCAGCGGAAGGTCGGTGCCAGGCCTTGTTTGTCGAGCTTGTCGTTGCCACCGCCGCCGTCGGCGGTCGTGCTCATCACGTTGACACGCAAGGCCGCGGTCTCGCTCGTCTTGATGTTGAAGTCGCCACCGAAGCGCAGGAAATTGCCGTTGCCGACCGTCAGGTCGACCTGGCTCACGTTGGTCAGCAGCGCCTGCTTGCTCACCTGGTTGACGACGCCGCCGGTCGAGCCGCGCCCGAACAGCATCGAGGCCGAGCCGCGCAGCAGCTCGATGCGCTCGAAGCTGAAGGTGTCGCGCTCGTAGAACGCCGGGTCGCGCAGGCTGTCGACATAGATGTCGCCGCCGGCGGCGAGCGAGAAGCCGCGCAGGCGGATGTCTTCTTCACCACCTTCGGCCGCGAGGAAGGTCACGCCGGCGGTCTGGTGCAGTGCTTCTTTCAGCGTGTCGATGCGGCGGTCGTCCATCAGCTTCTCGGTGATCACGGTCACCGACTGCGGAATGTCGCGCAGCTCCTGGTTGCCCTTGCCGATGGTCGAGGTGGTGGCGCGCACCGAGTTCGCATCGGTCTCGACCTTGGCCTTCACGGGAATCGCGGGCAGCGTGGCTTCGGACTTCGGTGCCGAAGCGGCAGAAGCCGGCGCAGGCGCGGTCTGCGCGAGCGCGGCCACGTTGAACAGGCCGAAGCCGGCGGCCAGCGCGCCCAGCGGCATCAGCCGAGACGGCGGGTTGGCCGCGGTCGCCGCAGCGACCGGTGGACGAGCTTTGGAGCGGGATTTTTTCGGTGGGCGCAGCACGTGGTTTTCCTTTGGGTTGGGCACGGGCTGGCGGAGGCGGGCTGGTGCGGTGTCTCTGTTGTTGGGGGAACGTCTTACTTGGTCAGGATCAGTTTCCCGAGCGAGGTTTTTTTCAGGCGGTAGAGCGCGCCGTGGTGGTCGATCTGCACTTCGCGTGCACCGGCGAAGAGCTTTTCGCTGGTGATCTTCACGGTGGGCGCGGGCAGGCGCGGCGCGGCGCCAGCGGGCACGGCCGGTCCGGCCGCGCTTTCAGCGGGCGCGGCGCTCGGGTCTGGCAAGTCGTGCGTCATTCCTTCAGCGTGCCGCGTCGGGCTCGCTGATGAAGCCGACCTTGGTGAGCCCGGCCTTCGACGCATCAGCCAGCGTCTGCGCCACGAAGCGGTAGGCCACGGCCTGGTCGGCGCGCAAATGCACTTCGGGCTGCGGCTGCTTCTTGCCTTCTTCCAGGAAACGCTGGCTGGCCACGGCGCGCGAAACGGTTTCGCCGTTCCAGTACAGCAGGCCGGCGGCGTCGATCGCGAACTCGATCTTCTCGGGCCGCAGGTCGTTGACCTGCGAGCTCGCCTTGGGCAGCTCGAGCTTCACGGCCTGCGTGAGCAGCGGCGCGGTGATGATGAAGATCACGAGCAACACGAGCATCACGTCGATCAGCGGCACCATGTTGATGTCGGACATCGGCGCGCTCGCGCTCTTGGAGTCGAAACTGGCGAAGGCCATGGTGCTTGCCCTCGCTTCAGGCCGAGACCGGCCGAGCCGGAATGGCACGCACGTTGGGAATGGCCGGCGTTTCCGAAACCGTGCCGCCGTGGCCGAGCGCCTGGCCCATCGATACGAAGGTGTGCAGCTCGTAGGCAAACGCGTCGAGCTTGGCGGCCATCACGCGGTTGCTGCGCGTGAGCCAGTTGTAGCCCATCACCGCGGGGATCGCGACCGCCAGGCCCAGGCCGGTCATGATCAGCGCTTCGCCGACCGGGCCGGCCACCTTGTCGAGTGTGCCGGCGCCGCTCATGCCGATCGCCACCAGCGCGCGGTACACGCCCCAGACCGTGCCGAACAGGCCGACGAAAGGCGCGGTGGCGCCGACCGTGGCGAGCACCGCCAGCCCGTT
The DNA here is from genome assembly GCA_040080605.1 of Burkholderiaceae bacterium. Lineage (GTDB taxonomy): Bacteria > Pseudomonadota > Gammaproteobacteria > Burkholderiales > Burkholderiaceae_C > LMDS01. The sequence goes on along the minus strand of JBEBIB010000020.1, from coordinate 55,599 downwards.
TTCGAGCCGCGTGGTTTCTTCGTCGAGCACCTTCTTGATGGTGCGCGTGACGAACTCGCTCGACGAACCGGCTTCTTCGAGCTTGGCTGCGCCGTACTTGGCGTGGTGCGCCTGCGCCTGCATGGCATGCGCCGTGAGGTGCGAGAACGGGTCGCGCGCGCCGTGGGTGCTGATCTCGCCGGCGACCGCGTCGAGCGAGGTCGCATTCCAGAAGAAGTTCAGGAAGCTGTTGCTGCGGCCCTTGCGCGCCAGCAGCGACGCGCCCTTGATCGCGATGATCGCCCACGAAGCGACCGACATGACGATCAGGATCACCAGCAAGGTCTTGCCGACCACGTCGCTCTGCGCGATGAAATGGCCGAAGCCCAGGTTTGCAGCGTCTGCGTTCACGATTTACTTCTCCAGCTCGAAAGGAAAGGGCATGCGAACCCAACCGGCCACGGGCTTGCCGTTCTCGGTGTAGGGCTTGAAACGGGTTTTTCGCACCGCCGACATCGCCGCTTCGTCGAGCCGCGCGAAGCCCGACGAACGTTCCACCTGCACCTGGTGCGGCACGCCGGCTTCGTCAGCGAAAGCACGCACGATCACCGTGCCCGACTCTCCGTTGCGACGCGACAGGCGCGGGTACTCGGGTTCGGGCGGCACGAGGTACTGAATGGCGGAGGCCGGAATCATCTTCGGCGCGGGTGCCGGGGCCGGCGGCGCGGGCGGTGATTCGGCCACCACGTCGGGCGCCGGCGGCGTGGGCGGCTGCCGCACATCGGGCGGCGCGGGCACCACGAACGCGGCCGGCACCGGGCTCGGCGCGGCGGCGATCACCGGTGCCGGCGTCTGCTTCTTCTGGATCGGTTGCGGCGCGGGCGGCGGCGGTGGGGCCGGCGGTGCGGGCGGCGCGAGCAGGTTCACGAACATCGGCGCGGCTTCACGCACCGCGTCGCGCACCTGTTGCACCTGCAGCAGCCCCCACACCGCGGCAACGTGGGCGGCGAGGATGGCCACGACCATCAAGCGCCGCTGGTTCGGCGGAAGACCGTCGGCACCATCGCCGGGCCGCGGCAACGGCGGCAGGCGAAAAGCCGCCGCTCCAGGCGGTGTGATGCCGGCGGCGACGGGGTTCCAAGGAAAGTTCGGGGGGCTCATGGAAGCTTTGATGAAGCGCGGCGCCGGGTGGCGCGCTGGGAGTGCTTCATCAAATTTAACACAAATGCGAATGATTCGCGTTGCAACTCCTGCCGCCCAGCCTGGAATTCGATAACAAGCGCCCGTGCCGCGGTGCCGCAGCCGTTGCGCGTTATTCTTGCGACATGAAAATCATCGTTCGTTGGCTTCTTCTGGCCGCCGCCCTGCTGCTGGTGGCTTACCTCTACCCCGGTGTCACGATCACGAGCTTCGGCTCGGCGATGATCGCGGCCTTCGTGCTGGGCTTGCTCAACACGCTGCTGCGGCCGATCCTCGTGCTGCTGACCTTGCCGGTCACGGTGATCACGCTGGGCCTGTTCCTGTTCATCATCAACGCGCTGATGTTCTATTTCGCGGCGTCGATGCTCGACGGCTTTCAGGTCAGCGGTTTCGCCGCGGCGCTGATCGGCTCGCTGCTCTACAGCCTGTGCGGCATGGTGATCGACGCGGCGATGGAGCGCGTCTTCGCGCGCTAGCGCGAGCCCGAGCGCATTGGCCGCGCGGTGGCGCCGCGCACTTCGAAGAGCACCATCTGCAGCGCCCGGCCGTCGGCCGCCACCAGTTTCAGCTCGTGCCGGCCGGGCCACGGCGCCCATGACCACTCCCTGGCACTGCCCAGGCGCTTGCCGTCGAGTATCCACACGCCCTGCTCACCTTCGAAGCGGATGCGCTGCGCCGCCGGTGGGATGTCGGGGTCGATCGCGAAGATGCTGCCATCGCGCGGGCTTGTGATGCCGTAGCTACGTGAATGTGCCATCTGCGTTCCGGCAGCTTGCCGGCGCTGCTCGGTGCCGCGGATGAAATACTCTCCGCGCGCCGGTTCGCGGGTTGCATCGAACACGACCTGCTGGCCCACGACACCCGTCGGCACGCCCGGCCATGCCGACGGCCGGCCACGGTGCAAGTGTTCGACCAGCGCACGCCACACCGGCGCCGCGCCGCTGATGCCGCTCACGTCGTGCATCGCATCACCGCGCGCGTTGCCGACCCACACGCCGACGGTGTAGCGCTCGGTGAAGCCCACGCACCAGTTGTCGCGCATGTCCTTGCTGGTACCGGTTTTCACCGCCGCGAAGCCGCGCGTCGCGAGCAGGCTGGTCTGGCCGAAGGTGCGCACGCGGGCGTTGTTGTCGGCCAGGATGTGGTTGACGAGGTACACGGCGGCCGGGTCGGCGACGCGCATCGACGCTGCGGGTGCCGAGCTTGCGCGCAGCCGCGCCGACGTGAACATGCCGCCATTGGCCAGCGCGCGGTAGGCGTTCGTCAACGCGAGCAATGTCACGTCGGCCCCGCCGAGCGCGAGCGCGTTGCCGTAATAACCGCCGGGCTGCGGCAAGGCCAGACCGAAGGCGTTGAGCCGCTGCACGAGCGCGTCGGGCCCGAGCATCGCGCCGACGCGCACGGCCGGCACGTTCAGGCTCGCGCCGAGCGCGGTGCGCGCGCTGACCCAGCCCTTGAAATCGCGGTCGTAGTTCTGCGGCAGGTACAGGCCGCTTGCGGTTGCTATCTGCGCCGCCGAGTCGTCGAGCAGGCTGGCCGGCGTGATGAGCTTCTTCTCGAACGCGAGTTCGTAGACGAAGGGCTTGAGCGTGGAGCCGGGCTGGCGCCGCGCGATCACGCCATCGACCTGGGCGGCTCCCGACAGGTCGCCGCTGGAGCCGACCCACGCGAGCACTTCGCCGCTCGTGTTGTCGAGCACGACGAGCGCGCCGTCTTCGACGTTGCGGCCCGAGAGTTCGGCGAGCTGGCGGCGCAGCGCGGCGACCGCGATGCGTTGCAGCCCCGCGTCGAGCGTGCTGCGCTGCTGCGCCGCGCCGCCGGCCGCGATCACCTGACGCGCGAAGTGCGGCGCGAGCTGTTCGCCGAGCGGCATGCCGCCGCGTCGCGCCAGCGCCGTCTCGGTCAATGCGACCACGCCGGTGCAACTCGCCGATTGAAGTTGCAGGACGCCACAGGCACGTTGCGCGACCGTCGAAGCCGGCGCGTTCGGCCCGCGCACGAGTGCGGCGGCGAGCGCCGCTTCCTGCGCGTCGAGCCCGCTCGGGTGTTTTCCGAACAGCGTCTGCGCGAGCGCATCGATGCCGACGATCTCGCCGCGGAACGACACCGAATTCAGGTAGGCCTCGAGCACCTCGCTCTTCTTCCAGCGGGTCTCGAGCTGCGTGGCCGTCAGCGCCTGGCCGATCTTCTGCACCACGCTGCGGCCGGCGGCGGGGCGCGCCAGGCCGTCGTCGATCAGGCCGGCGAGCTGCATCGTCAAGGTCGACGCGCCTCTTGTCTTCTGGTTCCACACGTTGCCCCAGGCGCTGCGCGCCACCGCGCTCCAGTCGACACCGCTGTGTTCGTAGAAGCGCCGGTCTTCGCTGAGCACGATGGCCTCCAACAAGGCCGGCGACATGTCGGCCAGCGGCACCCAGGGCAAGCGCCGCACGCCTTTGTCGACACGCAGGGTCTGGATCGGCACGCCGTGGCGGTCGAGCAGCATGATGTCGGAAGGCCGGTGTGCCGCCTTGACTTCGGCGAAGCTCGGCAGCGCTTGGGCGCCCGCAGCGAAGGCGGCCAGCGTCAAGCCGACGATGCCGCGCGCGAATCTCACGGCCCGACCTCCAGCGCCGCGTTCGGCAGCTCGCCGAAGGTTTCCGGCGCATACATCGCTTCCACGCGCGTCGGCGGCAACGCAAACTTGCCGGGGTTGTTCAAGCGCACCGTGTATTCGATGACGTGCTTGCCGCGCGGCAGGTATTCGTAATAACTGCGGAAGGCCTCGAAGCTGCGCTCTTCGAACGCGGGCCAGGACGTGCCGGGGCGTTTTTCGCCGCCGGTGGCGATCGCCGAATCACGGCCCAGGCCCGAGCCGAGGATCGTGGCGCCGCCGGGCACCGGGTCGCTGACCACGACCCAGGTCATGTCGCTCTGCGCATCGATTTCGACGCGCACCCGCAGCACGTCGCCACGCGACCACTTTCCCTTGTCTTTCTGTTCGACCGCGATCACGCTGCGCGCGACGCTGTAACCGGCGCGAAGCAGCGCTTTCAACGGCACAGCGACCAGGCTTTGCACCGTGAGCCAGGGTTTGCCTCTGCCGTCTTGCGCGACCGTCAACGGCGAGGGCTTCGCCGGCCACGCCAGCTTGATCGAGCCGCCGTCGACACTTCGGGCCCAATCGACCGCGCCGCTCGTTCCCGACAGTGCAGCGGTCGTCCGGCCGGCCACCTTCACCGACTCGAACTTCGCCGAGAACTTGTCGAGCGCGAGCGAGCCCCACAAGTTGGCGGTCGTCGTCAGCCACGCGCCGCCGCGCTGGCGGCCGAGCGCGCCGACGACCATGCGGGGAACGTCGTCCTTCCACAAAGGGTCGTCGAGCACGGCGAGGATGAGGCGCGCTGCATTCGCGTCGGCGCTGTCCATCAACCACCACCAGAAGTCGTCTTCTTCGTTGCTGAACTTCAGCGTGGTGCCGGCATAGGTGAGGCGGCCGCGCAGGATCTGGTTTGCCTCTTCGAGCCGCTTGGCCGCGTTCGGAATGCCGTCGACCTTTTTCAGGATGCGCAGCCAATCGATCACCGCCGCGGTCGGCCACAGGTTCGGCGTGAGGCTGATCGAACCGAGCATCTTCGGGCTGGCGCGGCCGTGGCGCGACAAGGCTTCGATCGCCGCGAGCTTGCGCACGTCGAGGTCGGCTTTCGGCGACCAGAACTTGCGCTCGATGCGGCCTTCGACGAAGGCCGTGAGGCCGTCGAGCATCGCGCTGCGTGCGCTCGCCGGCAACTCGAAGCCGGCTTCGTGGCTGGCCGCGATCACGTACGCCGTCAAGCGGTCGCTGCCACGCGGGCCGTCTTCGGCACGTGGCGGGAAGTAGCTCGCCAGGCCGTCGCTGTCGAGGTAGGTCGGCAGCGCGTTGGCGACCGCGCTCCACAACGCCGCGTCCTTCAGGCCGACGGCCTTCGAGGTCTTCTGCTCCAGGCAGACGAACGGGTAGGTCTCGAAAAAGCGCCGCATGCCGGGCAAGGCGCCACTGAGCTTCGGTTGCACACCGACGACGATGCCACCGCGTTTCGCGCCCGCCTCGGGCAGGGCATCGGCCGGCGCGGCGACGGGCAGCGTGAAGCTGCCTTCGAGCTGCTGCAGCGTCGCCTGCATCACGCGCACAGGCACCGCGGGCGACACGAGCTGCGTGATCTTCACGCGATCCTTCGCACGTTCGGGCGCCGACGCGCCACCCTGCTCTTCCGCCGCCGCTTCCCAGGTCAGGCTGAACACATCGGCGGGCACGCTGACCGGCCAGCCGATCTCCTTGGCCGAGCCCGCCGCGAGCACCACGTCCTGCGGCGCGAATTCGAGCGGCGTGCGCGTGATGTCGCCGCCACTCGCAGCCGGCGCGTTCGCCACGCCTTGCAGCGTGGCCCGCACCTTCATCTCGCGCGCCGTGGTATTGCGCAGCGTCAGCATCGCGCTGAAACTGTCGCCCTCGCGCACCAGCGGCGGCAGGCCGGAAAGCAACTGCAGGTCCTGCGTGACGCGGATGCTGGTGCTGCCGGTGCCGAACTGCTGCGTGCCCGCATCGGCGATCGCCACGAGCTTGAAGCTCGTCAGCGAATCGTTGAGCGGCACCTCGACCACGGCTTCGCCGTTGGCGTCGAGCACGACGATCGCCTTCCACACCAGCAGCGTGTCGAACAGCTCGCGCGTGCTTCCACGCCCGCCACCACCGCCCGCCGCCACCGCCTTGCGGCCGTAGTGCCGGCGGCCGATGATCTCGCTCTGCGCGGTGGCGGTTTCCACGCCCCAAGCGCGCTGGCGGATCATCGTGTTCAGCAGGTCCCACGAGTCGTTGCCACGCAGCGCGAGCAGGCCTTCGTCGACGGCGGCGAACGCCACCTCGGCGCCGGCCACCGGCTTGCCTTCGAACTGCACCTTGATGCGCGCGTTCGCCTTCTGGCGCACCGCGTACTGCGGCTTGTCGGCCACCACGCTGACCTGCAACTCGTGGGCACGGATGCCGACCTGCAGGGCGGCCACGCCGAGCTTGAACGCCGGCTTGGCCAGGTCGACCATCGCCGTCGGCGCCTGGTACTCGCGCCCGTCGTACCAGAAGCTGCGCGCCCACGCGAGCGGCTCTTTCCAGCCCCAGGTGAAGAAGGAATACCAGGGCGTGTCGCGAATGCGGCCGCGCAGCGCGAGCACGCTCACGTACACGTTCGGGCCCCAGGTCTTCTCGATCTTCAGGTCGATCGTCGGGTCATCGCCACGCAGCGTGATCACGCGAGTCTCGATGACGCCTTCACGCTCGACGCTGAGCAGCGCTGTCGCTTCGCGGAACGGCGAGCGCACCTGCAGGCGCGCGGTCTCGCCGGGTTCGTAGCGCTTCTTCTCGGGCAGCACGTCGATGCGGTCGTCGTTGTCCTGCGCGAACCAGAGCTCACCCTGTTTCGTGACCCACACGCTGGTGGCGGCCTGCACCGGGTTGCCGGCGGCGTCTTTCGCGCTCGCGATCAGTTCGACCTGGCCGGCGCTGCTCAGCTCGGCTTCGCAGAGCAGCAGGCCGCGGTCGTCGCTGCTGCCGCTGCACAGCGCGCCGAGGTCTTTCTCCTCGGTGCGGTTGTCATATGCGTAGAAGCCGCCGACCATGCGCTTGCGGGTGGTGATGGTCTGGCTCAGGCGGCCACGCACTTCCACGCTCTGGCCCTTCAGCGCCGCGCCCTGGGTGTCGAGCGCGAGCACGGTGAACTTGACCTTGCCGCGGCTGCTCGCCCACGAACCGGCCTTCACCCCCAGCACCACCGCGCTCGGCCACAGCGGGATGCTGCTGGCAATCGTCAGCACCTCGCCGTTCGGGTCGTTGTAGGTGACCTCGGCGCTGATTTCACTCGGCCGCGTGATCTTCGGCAGCTCTTTCAGCGTGACGCTGGCGGCGCCGTTCTTGTCGGTGGTAAGTGGCAACTTGTCGGCGACTAGCTGGCCGCCGCCTGCGCTGCCCGGCGGCTCGAAAGAAAACTCGTCGTAGCCAGTGAAGCTCGCAGTGCGGTTTTTCAGTATGGCGCTGGCACGCGCCGCCACTTGTGCCATCGGGCCGCCGGAGAAGTAGTTCAGCTGCAGCTCGATCGGCAACTCCTTCGGTGCGATCTCGACGGCTTTCGGGCCGCTCAGGCGTGCGTCGACCAGCGGCAGCCTGAACTCCTCGACGCGAAAGTTGCCACTCGTCCATTCCCGCCGCCGCCGCGGCTCGTTGCCGTTCTCGCGTTCGAGCACCACGTTGTAGACACCGAGCTTCGCCGCGGCCGGAATGTTCCAGCTCGAGACCGCGTGGCGCGCGCCCTTCCATGACAGCGGCTGCACGAACTCCTGGCCGGTGCCCTCGTGCACGATCTTCAAACGCGTCGGCAGATCGTCGGGCTTCGCGTTCGCCAGGCCGGTCGAGGTTTCGAAGCGAAGAAAGTGTTTCATCGACACCGTTTCACCAGCGCGAAAGAGCGTGCGGTCGAAGACCGTGGACGCGCGCGCGTCGGGCTCGGCGCCGCGCCCGGTCGGCACGTTGAAGCGCCAGGCTTCGATGCCTTTTTGCCAGCTGCTGAAAACGAAGCTGGTGTCGACCACGCCCTTCGCATCGGCCTTGCGCGCGGTGACGAACAAGCCGACGTCGGCCGTGCAGTTCTCGAGCGCCGTGTCGAAACCCTGCGCCACGCGCACGAGGCCTTGCGCGTCGGTCTGGCCCGACCAGAGCTTCTTGCCGGCGCAATCGTTGACGACCACGTCGGCCCCGGCCACCGGCAACGCGCGGTCGAGCGTCGTCACCCAGACCACGCTGTTCTCGCGCCCGAGCTTGAAGTGCACGCCGAGGTTGGTGACGAGCACGCCGGTGCGCACGAACATCGGTGACTTCTTGTCGAGCAGCGATTCACCGAGGCGTGCCGATTCGATCTCGACCACGTGGTAACCCGGCTCGGCCAGGGGAATGCCGACGACTTCGAACGGGCGCGGGTCGCCGCCAACGAGTTGCGGCAGATCAATGCGTTTCGCCGCACCGTCCTTGTTCAGCAGCGAGAGCTCGCGCGTCGCCACGTAACGCTCGATGCGCTGGCGCACCTTGCGGCCCTGCGCATTGGTCGTTTCCTCGAACGTGTACCAGTCCTTCTCGGGCAGGCCGGCTTCGCGTGCCGAGCGCTGGCCGTCGTCGTACTGGCGCAGCCGCAGGTACCAGGCCAGCATGTCGGCGTCGGTCTGCAAGCGCCGCGTACGCACCTGCCCACCCGCAGCCGCCGGCCGCAGGTCGCCCTGCAAATGGCGCAGCGTGACCGGCAAGACCGGCTCGGCGTTGAGCTCGATCACGCCGAAAGGCGCGGCGGCGAACTTGGCGATGGGCGGTGCGTCGCCGGTCGTGACCTTCAGCGGAAAGCTCGCCGCGTTCGTCAGCACGCGCCCGGCGTTGTCTTTCAGATCGCGCGGCAGCTCGACCGTGAACGCGGCGTTCTCGGGCAGCCGTTTCGGAAAGGTGAGGTCGCTCACTTCGGTCGACTTGTCGTCCTTGTCGAACACCGGCGCGAAGGGCTCGCCCGTGGCCGGCTTCAAACGAACCAGCGCCGCCGCTTCGCGCGAGATCGGTGCCGAAAAACGCAGGCCCATCGGCCGGATCGGCAGGCACGGCGCGTTGGCACGCTCGCGCTCGCACGAGAACTCGGCCGTGAAGGCCGGGCGCACCGTGAATCGAAAGCGCTGTTCGCCGCTGGTCACGATCTTCGGGTTGGCCGCCGCGCCGATGCCTTTGCCCCAGATGAAGCGCACCGCGCTGCCGTTCGGCAAGGGCCGTGCGCAGGCCAGCACGAGCGTGCGTTCGGCCTGGGGGCCCTTGTTGTCGATGCTGCGCGCCGCCAGCAACTGCGCGCGCGGCTCGCCGTCGATCACACGCACCGGCAGGCGTTCGCCGATGCCTTCGACTTCGCACCAGGCATTGGCCAGCACCGTGCCCGGCACGGCCGCGCCGTTCAGGCGCAGCAGGAAAAACTGGTCTTCCTCGATCTGGCCACCGTCGTAAGGCTGCATCGAGACGACCGCCGGGCCGCCGGTCGTGAAGCTGTAGTCGGAGGCGCCGGTGAGCGCACCGGTGCTCGGCTTCCAGTCGCTGCGCGCTTTCAGCGTGCAGCGTGTGCCGGGGCCGGGCGCCTCGCTGAAGTCATAAAGCCACACCCTGTCGTTGGCCCAGCGGCCCGCGCCGGCGGGCACGGCGCCCTGACAGGTCACGCTCATCGGGTCGGGCAGACGAAGGTCGCCGAAAGGCACGACCGCTTCGGAGAACTTCACCGTGATCTGGCGCACTTGCGCCACTTCGCCTTGCGGACTCACGCTGCTGATGGTGGCGGCGTGGCTGCCCAGTGCCCAGAGTGCGCCCAAGAGCAGCGCTGTTGTCCCGACGAACCCTTGTGTCATCCCGACTCCCGGCCTGTGATTGCCGGCAAGTCTAAGAGCGCCGGCTCAGCGGCCGGGGTTTATCGCGGCCCCTTCTCGTCGGCCTTGATCTGCCTGCGCAACAGCTCCACGTCGCGCAGCCGCGCATCGATCACCGAGGCGTCGATGAAATCGACCGCGCCGCCGCTGCGCGCGCGGCGCTGGCCGGCGTTGAGCCGGTCGGCGGCGCCGACCAGATCGCCCAGCGCAAAGCGCGCTTCGGCGTCGGCGCGGATCGCGCGCAGCGGCTGGCCCAGGCGCTCGCTGACCTGGCTGAGCGCCGTCCACGCGAGCGGGTCGAGCGGGCGCAGCGCGACCCAGGTCTGCAGCTCGGAAGCGCGCTGCTTGAGCACCGCGTCGTCAGGCCGCGGGGTGCCGGCCGCAGACTCGGCCAGCACGGCCTGCGTGGTGAGCAGCAGCACCGGGCGCGAGCCGTCGCCGGCATACGGCAGCAGCGCGACGTTGGCCTTGCCCACATCGCCCCGCGCCAGCAGCGACTGCGCGTTCAGCAGCGCCACCGCGCGCTCGGCGCGGGCGTCGCTGCGCGGGCTGGTGCGCACGATGTTCAGCGCCACCGCGATCGACGCGTCGGCGCGCGCCCAGTCGCGCAGCAGGGTCGAGCCGAGCGCGCTTTCATACGCGCTGGCGAGCTTCTCAGTCACGCTGGCCGAGCCGCGCTCGGCGTCGAGCGCCTGCCAGCGGCGCAGCGCGTCGACGCGGGTGTCCATCAGCACGCGGGCACGCGCTTGCGCGGCCGAGTGTTCGAGCACGCTCGCGAGCGGCGCGGGCGGCGCGGCACCGAGCCGGGCCCGGGCTTCGCCGATGCGGTCGGTGGTGAGCGGGTGGCTGCGCAGGTACGGGAAGCCGCCGCTGTCGTTCAGGCGTGAAGACTGGTCGAGTTTTTCGAACATCGCGGCCATGCCACCCGGGGCGAAACCGGCGCCCGACATCATCGCGAAGCCGACGCGGTCGGCCTCACGCTCCATGTCGCGCGAGAAGTTGAGCTGGCCCTGGATCGCCAGCGCCTGGCTGCCGGCGATGGCCGCGTTGGCGGCGTCGACGCTGCTGCTGCCGGCGCGCGTGGCGGCGAGCACACCGACGATCAAACCCGCCAGGCTGACCAGTGACTGGCGCTTGCTGTTGCCGATGCTGCGCGCGATGTGGCGCTGCGTGACGTGCGAGAGCTCGTGCGCGAGCACCGAAGCGAGCTCGTCGCGCGTGGCGGTGATGGCCATCAGCCCGAGGTGCACGCCGACATAGCCGCCCGGCAACGCAAACGCGTTGACGCTGCGGTCGCGCACCAGGAAAGGCTCCCACGCCATGCGCTGGTCAATGTCGGCCGTGATGTTGCCGCGCACCCGCGCCTGCGCCACCAGCGGCTGCCACAGCGACTGCAGGTATTCGAGCAGGACCGGGTCGTCGAGGTAGTCGGGGTCGGCGCGGATCTCGCGCATGATCTCGTCGCCGAGCTTGCGTTCGGTGCCGAGATTGAAGTCTTCGGAAGCCGGGTCGCCGAGCGCTGGCAGCCGGTTCTGCGCCCCGGCCGGGACGCTGATCAGCAACGCAGCGGCGCACGCTGCGGCGACGAGGCGCACGCGCAGGGTTGATCGGCGGAAAGGGGTGTCGGGCAAAACGGTCGGCGCGGGCGCGGAGTGTCGAGGGGGAAATCGTGCGTGGCATCATGCCGCACAAAGCTTTCGAGAGTGTTTCGCCCCATGAGTTCAACCCCATCTTCGCCGCTGACACATTTCGACGCGCATGGCCAGGCGCACATGGTCGACGTGTCGGCCAAGAGCGAAACCCACCGCGTGGCGCGCGCCAGCGGCGTGATCCGCATGCTGCCGGCCACGCTGGCGCTGATCGAAGGGGGCACGGCGAAGAAGGGCGACGTGATCGGCGTCGCGCGTGTCGCAGCAATCCAGGCGGCCAAGCGCACGTCGGAGCTGATCCCGCTGTGCCACCCGCTGCCGATCACGCGCGTGACGGTCGAGTTCCAGATCGATGCGGCGAACGCCAGCGTGCGCTGCACCGCGCAGGTCGAAACGCTGGGCCGCACCGGCGTCGAGATGGAAGCGCTGACGGCCGTGCAGATCGGCCTGCTCACTGTTTATGACATGTGCAAGGCCGCCGACCGCGGCATGGTGATGGGCGAGATCCGCGTGCTGGAGAAGAGCGGCGGCAAGTCGGGCGACTGGGTCGCGCCCTGAGGCCACGCGCTCAGCGAAAGTCGCGGTAACCGAACGCGCGCGTCGGCGCGGTGCACTGGAATGGCAGGGTGGCGGCGTCGGCCGCCGCCGGTGCTTCGCACGGCTGAAAAAACTCGGCCGCCTGCGCGTTCTTGAATTCCTTCAGGCGCTGCGCCACGAAGCGCGCTTCGTCGACCTTGCCCGATTCGTTCAGCGCCTTGGCCCAGGCCATCATCAGGCGCGCGTCGAGCAGGTAGTGCGGCGCACGCGTGAACGCGGCCATCGCCTCCGACGGGCGCTCGGCCGTGGTGGCGGCAGCGTAGTCGGCATGGTGCGCGAAGAACACGCTGCGCTGACCGTCGGCAATGCGCTCGGCCAGCGGCGGCGCGGTCTCGGACGGCATGAAGATCTTGACGACGCGCAGGTAGTCGGCCACCGAGAGCAGGCCGCCCATCATCAGCACCATCGAGGCGACGAGCAGGGGGCGGGTTCGGGCCCGATCGGTCGGGGCTTCGGGCTCGACGGTCTCGGCCGGGCGCTCGACGCCGAGGCCGAATGCGAACGCGGCCGGCAGCAGGAAGTAGGCGTACCACAGCGGGTATTCGAGCAGGCTGTGCAGCAGCACCATCAGCACGATCACGAAGGCGGCGCGGTGCACGCCGGCGGTCTCGGTCTCGGTGGGTGATGGCGCGCGAAGTGCTTGCGCCAGGTTGCCCCACAGCGCCCACAGCAACAGCGCACAGACCAGCGCCGCGAGCGGCAGGCCGAGCTCCACGGCGAACTGCAGCGGCAAGGTGTGGGTGTGGTCGAAGAACGCGACCGGGCGGCCGGGAAAGGGCGTGAGCGTCCAGGCGAAATTGAACTCGCCGAAGCCGACGCCGAACCACGGGTGCGCCTCGATCAGCGCCAGCGTGTTGGACCAGATGCCGAAGCGCGAACTCGAGATGTCGCTTTTGTTGAACTGCGCGTCACCGCCGAACACAGCGTGCTGGTGGTGGCTCCACGCGGCGGCTCCCCACCAGAACAGCGCGAACACCAGCGGCGCGAGCACCAAGGCCACGCGCGCCTGACGCGACAGCCGCCGGTCGAGCAGGCCCCACAGCGCCAGCAGGCCAGTGCCGAGCATGCCGGTGCGTGACCCGCTGAGCACCAGGCCGAACAGCATCAGCAGCAGGGCGGCGCGCAAGCCGACCCGGGCTGCACGGCTCGCGCCAGGCGTTTCGCCGAGCCACACCGCGGCGATGACCGCCCACAACAGCAGGCTGCTCATGTGGTTGGGCTGGCGCATGTTGCTGACCGCACGCCCGGCGATGCCGCTCGGGGCGATCCAGTTGCCGTCGGCCCACGCGGGCACGTAGACCTGCACCAGGCCGATCAGGCTGGTGGCCACACCGGCCACCACGAGGCCGATGCACAGCGCGCGAAAGGCGGGCACGCCGCGCCCGGCGCGCTGCGCCGCGGCCCCGGCGCCAGCGGTGAGCGAGGCGGCGCCGATCAGCCCGGCTGCCGAGAGTGCGAGCGACCAGGGCGCCCCGGCCCAGAGCGGCGCGGCGAGTGCGGCGAGCAGCAGCAGCGCCAAGGCCGCCTGCAGTGCCTGCGCGCCATTCGACCAACGGGCGCCGCCGGCCGGCATCGAGCCCGCGAGCACGGTGAGCAAGGCGCCCCAGCCGACAAGCGCCGCGGCCTGGTTCAGGAAGGTGGACGAAGGCGGCAGGTTGTAGGCCAGCAGCGCCGGCAGGGCGACGGCGTTGACGGCCAGCGCCGCCGACAGCAGTTTCACATCGACCTCGGCCCCGCTGCCAGCGCTGGCAACGCTCATCGGGCGGGTGCCGCTCGAGCCGCGATCAACACCACGCGTTCAGCCGGTTCTGCATGCATGTTCGGGGATTCTAGGGGCGGCCCGGCGGGCCGCCGCCGGCTCAGAAGAAGCCCTCAGCCTGCACGTAGTGCACCAGCCGTCCAGCGCTGTCGAGGATCACGACCCAGTCGCCCCCCCGGCCGATCAGCGGCAGAAACTTCGCGCTCGCTTCGTCGACCTTGAGCGCCTGCAGTTCGGCTTTCACGTTGCTCGCGAGGGCTGGGTACTTGGCCAGCAGTATGGCAAGCGGGCGAGCGCGGGCGAGCGCATCGGCGGTCGACTCGGCGTAGGGTTGCCAGAACAGAGGGCGCTGGGCCCGGTCGATGCCACGCAAGCCCTTGAACAAGGCGTCGTTGGCTTCGTCGCCGGGTCTTGGCACACGTGCGCCCAGCAGCCACGGGCCGGTGAGCGGCAACTGGCGGTACTCGGGCCGCGCCTGCGGCAACTCGTCCATTTCGACCTGTGCGACGCTGATGACGCGGAACCGGTCGGCCTCGAACACCATCGCGACCGGCCGGGCACCGTAGACCGTGACCATGCCGTAGACCAACGCCGCGAGCTGGATCGCACCGATCACCGCTAGGTCGCGGCGCAGGTGCGGCCAGCCCTTCTTGAGGTTGAACACGGCGAAAGTAAGCAGTGGCCCGAGCACCACGTCGACGCTGGTGATCAGGATGAACAGGTCGCGGCCGCCGGCCACCTGGCGGTAGATGCCGGGAAACCAGACGCCGAATACCAGCGCGGCGGCAGCGGCGGCCACAGCGGCCGAAATGAGCAGGTGAACGCCGGCGGCGCGGGCACGGCGGGCGAGGTCGAGTTGTTTCAGCATGGTCTGAAAGTGTAGGGGCACCTGCTTCGCGTCGAACCGACGCTGCCTCCGTTCAGCGGCACTCTGACGGCGCGAATTTCGAGGTCAGCGTTCCGGCCACGATCGGTGGCATGTTGCGCTGGGTCGCGCGCATACTGGTCGAGGAAGCGCAGCCCCAGTCGATGGAGCCGGTCGTGGCGGTGGCGTAGGCGGCGCCCATCTGGACCGGCAACGCATCGGTCGTGATGTACGGGGTCAGTCGAAGTTCGTTGGCAGGCGCGACGGTGCCGGCCGCCGCACCCATGAAGATCGATATCTCACCCGTCAACGGATCGATCAACACCCGCTCTACGTACTTGGTCGCGGCGCCCAAGCCGCCAGCCTGAGCGTTCCATGTGCCAGCCGCGGCAGCCAACTCCAGGCTAGTGGCAGCCCCGCTTGCGAGTCGCACCTTGGCGTCCGAGCCGAGCCCAAGTCCTTCGGAGACGCGGGCGCGGACGGTGTAGTCGCTGTAGGCAGGCACCGCCACTGCGGCCAATACACCGACGATGGCAACGACGATCATCAGCTCCACAAGTGTGAAACCCGCTTGATCTGCGCGGCGCTGGCCGATCGGAGGTTTGTCACTGGTCACCGCAGTCACCTCAGACTGGAGAGGGTATGAAAAAGGGGCGCCGAAGCGCCCCTTCTAAACTCAAAGGGTGATCAACGGCACTCGCTCGGAGCGTACTTGGCCAGCAGGCCAGCTGCACCAGTTGGGGTAACAACAGGCATCAGGCGAGTTGCGCTGGAGCTGGTCGTGTTCGTTTCCGAAGCGCAGCCCCAGTCGATAGAGCCAGTCACGCCGTTGGTGTACGAAGTCGCCAGCTGGACAGGGGCACCGCCGGCGCGGATGTAGGGCGTCAAGCGAATGATGTTTCGCGCGGCGATGCTACCGACGTTGGCAGCGTTGTACGTCACAGTGATTTCGCCGTCCGCAGCATTCATAAGAACGCTTGTCACGTACTTGCTCGTGGCACCCAGGTTGGTCGCTTGCGCGTTCCAAGTGGCGGCAGTGGCGCCCAGATCGGCAAGGGTCGCCGAACCCGTGCCGATTTGCGTCTTCGCGTCACCAGCCAGCGACAGACCTTCAGTCACACGCGCACGGATCGTGTAGTCCTGATAAGCCGGCAGTGCCACGGCGGCCAGAATGCCGATGATCGCCACGACGATCATCAACTCGATGAGGGTGAAACCTTTTTGGATCGAACGCTTCATGGTGAGGTAACTCCTGAGAGATTGGTTGGGGGGGGGGGGACGGGTTCATACATGCAGTGTCTGTGCCACGGCCAGCCAGTCGAAAACGCGTGAATTTGACCCGCAAAGCTGACACAAACAGTCACCACGCCGCCCATGGCACCGACACGACAGAGCACCGCTGACACAAATGGTCACTCTGCTGCGGCGGTTCGCACGAACCAGCGTTGGCGCCCGGGTGGGCCAGCCTGCATGCGCAGCTTGGGGCAAGAGCACATGACGCGATCGATCGAAAAGACGCCTTTCTCCTCCAGACACGACGACGGGCAGGACATCGACTTCTGCGCGTGGTCGAGCGAGCACGGTCTTGAAGTGTCCGTACATTTGACGTACATTTTCACTTGTTCAAAGTCGCACCCGCCGAGAAGCAGCATGCAAGCCCACACGCCCGAGACAACCGACAAGTCGCGCAGCGCACGCTTGGAGGCGCGCGTTTCCGTGGAGCAGAAGGCCACGCTGCAGCATGCCGCCTCGCTGTCGGGGCGCACGCTGAGCGAGTTCGTCGTGGCCAGCGCGCAGGAAGCTGCCAGCCGCGTGATTCAGGAACACGCCATGGTTCGCTTGAGCCGCAGCGAACAGGTCGCTTTTGTCAGCGCATTGCTCGACCCCCCCGAGCCCAGTGCTCGCCTGCGACAAGCCGCAGCGGCGTATCGCAAGCAGATGGGGTTGTGATTGCGCTCGCCGGCAAGCGCGTACTGCATCGAGCCTCTCGGCAAGAACCATGAGCGCACGACCTTTTCCTGTGGCAGCGACGTGCTCGACCGCTACCTGCAGCACCAAGCCCGCCAGGACGCCGACAAACGTGTTGCCGCGCCGTTCGTTCTGACGCAACCGCCCGCCTTGCGGGTGATCGGCTACTACACCTTGTCGGCGTCGGTCGTGAGCACCGATGAACTCCCGGTCAGTCTGGCAAAGAAGCTGCCGCGCTACCCGCAATTGCCCGTGACCTTGCTCGGCCGCCTGGCCATTGACCAAGCCTCGAAGGGCCGGGGCGTGGGGCAATTTCTGCTGATGGATGCGCTGCGTCGCAGCCTGCGAGCCGCAGCAGGCATTGCGGCCATGGCCGTGCTGGTCGACGCCAAGGATGAAGCAGCGGAGGCCTTCTACCGGCACTTCAGTTTCTTGCCGCTGCAAGATCAGCCCCGCCGCCTGTTCCTGCCGATGAAAACGATCGCCGGGCTGTTCGATGACTGACCCGCATCCGCCCGGCAAACCAAGTACTGGCGCCGGGCAGTTGATGGCCCCTGCGCTCTTGCAGTCGGCCCTGCTGCCCAAGGCGTCAAAGCCAGCCACTCGCACTGGCGTGCCCTTGCTGACCAATGGCGGTGCGGCCGCGCCAGTGACTCCCGAAGTTGTGAGTCGGCTTCGCGACGAGTTTCCCTGACAGCCCCTCCGTTGCACCAAACCAAATCCGCGCGGACGCTAAGGAGCCGGCTACCGCGCTGGTCTACCTCACCCCAGCGTCGTCACCTGCCCAGCCTGCATCGCGTGAATGCGGTGCGGCGTGCCGAGCCGGCCGATCTCGCTCATCACCGCTTCCATCTCGCCAGGCTTGATGTGGGTGATGTGCACGTCGACGCTGCCTTCGAGCTGCGCCAGTTCGTGACCGAGCGCCGTGGGGCACAGGTGGCGGCTGATGCGGGCGAGCTGGCGTTCTTCGTCGCTGAAGGCGGTTTCGATCACGAGGTGCGCGACTTTCATGCCCCGCAGGCGCTCCCACAGCGCGGGGTTGGGGCCAGTGTCGCCGGTGAAGACCCAGTGGCCGGCTTCACCGCCGTCGACCGCAAAGCCCACCGCCGGCACGGTGTGCGAGGCGGTCAGCACTTCGATCTTCTTGCCGTTGAGCACGAGCACGTCGCCGACGGCGAAGGGCACGAGTTCGAGCACCGGGTTCTCGGCGCTCGGCAGCCGCGTGAAGTCGGGCCAGATGATGCCGTTGAAGATGTGTGCACGCAGCGCTGCGATGGTTTCCGGCAGCGCGTGCACCTGGATCGGCGCACTGAGGGCCGCGCGGCGAAGGCGCATCACGGCGTCGGCGAGCAGGGCGATCGCCAGGATGTGGTCGAGGTGCGAATGGGTGACGACGACGTGGTCGACGCGCGCCAGCGCCTCGAGCGGCATGTCACCCACACCGGTGCCGGCGTCGATGAGCACGTCGTCGTCGAGCAGGAAGGCCGTGGTCTTGCAGCCCGCGGCGATCGACCCGGAACACCCGAGCACTTGGAGAATCATTTGCTGTCGAAGGTATGCGCTCCGTCCCAATCGGCGGGTGGCGGCGCGCGGCGGTGGTGTTGGATGCGCCCGTCGAACTGTTGGTACAGGCCGAGCAGGGGCGAGCGGTCGAACCGGGTCTGGAGCGTGGTCAGTGCGGCTTGGGCTTCATCCCAATGTTGAAGGCGGTAGGGGGTGAGCACAAGGTCCCAAAGTCGCATTTCCTCGTCAAACGTGAGGGGCTGCAATGCGGCTTCACCGACCGGTGTGAAAAGCGTCACGGGGCGTTGTTTGCCCTTGACGCGAACGCGGTCGACCTCGACCCAGCGGAAGCCCGCGGCACTGGTGTTCCGGGTGGCTTGGACCGTGGCTTCGCCGGCGAGCACGTCGACGCCGTAGTGCCGCGTCAGCGCCTCGATGCGCGAGGCCAGGTTCACCGCGTCGCCCATCACGGTGTAGCTGCGCCGCATGTCGGAGCCCATGTCGCCGACACACACCAGGCCGGTGTTCAGGCCGATGCCCACGCCGATCTGCGGCAGGCCGCGCTCGCGCAGGTCGTCGTTGAGCGCGTTCAGGCGCTGCGCCATCGCCAGCGCGGCCTGCACGGCGTGCAGCGCGTGGTCGGCGTCGGCGAGCGGCGCGCCCCAGAACGCCATGATCGCGTCGCCGATGTACTTGTCGAGCGTGCCGCGCTGGGCGCGGATCGCGGCCGTCATGCTCGAGAAAAAGCGGTTGACGAGACCGCGCACATCTTCGGGTGCGAGGCGTTCAGACACCTGGGTGAAGTTGCGCATGTCGCAGAACATCACGGTGAGTTCGCGGTTCTCGGCGCGCATGTCGTAACGCGCCGGGTCGCGTGCCATCTCTTCGACCAGTTCCGGCGGCACGTAGGTGCCGAACAGGCGCGCCAGCGAGCGCCGGCTGCGGCCTTCGACGATGTAGCCCCAGACGGTGGTGCCGAGGTAGATCAGCAGCACCAGCAGCAGCGGCGCGGCCAGCGGCAACACCAGCCCGCGGGCGACGTAGGCCCACAGGTTCAGAGCCACCAGCACCACGCTCAGCAACGCCGTGAGCTGCGCCGCGCGTGCGGCGCGCAGGCGCGGCAGACCCCATGTCAGCGCCGCTGCGATCAAGAGCAGCAGCATGATTTCGTATCCCGCGGCCCAGTCGGGTTGTACCGGCACGCGGGCGTCGAGCAGGCCCGACAGCAGGTTGGCATGGACCTCGACGCCGGGGTAGACGGCCGACACCGGTGTCGAGCGCTGGTCGTAGACGCCGGGGGCGGTGGAGCCGATCAGCACCAGCTTGCCGGCGAGGTGGGCAGGCGCCGTGCGCCCCTTCAGCAGATCGCTGGCGGGAACGTACTCGAACGAGCCGCCGCCCGGGCCGCCAGCACCGCGAAACGGGACCCGAACGCGGGCATGCTCGTCCACCGGAATCACGTGGCGCCGGCCGGCTTGCTCCAGCACCACGCTGACCAGCGTGTTGTCACCCGAGCTCGCGAAACCCGGCAGCACATGCAGCGCCCCGGTAAAACGCCTGAACATGGCCAGCGCCAACGCTTCGTGGTGTTCGTTGCCGAGTGTGGCGATCAGCGGCAGGCTGCGCACCAAGCCGTCGGCGTCAGGCGCGAAGTTGAAGTACCCGGCTGCCGGCGCCGCGCGGGCAAGCACGTCGATGTTGGCCGCGTAGCCGTCCCAGCGCGTGAAGGCAACGGGGCGGCCGTGCAGCACAGTGGCATCGAATGCGGGTGCCGGCAGCTTGCCAGTCTGGCGCCCGCCGCGGTCGCTCGTCAGGTAATAACCGAGCACCGCCTCGCGCCCGCTCAGGGCGGCGGCGAAACGCCGGTCGGGGTCGAGTTGGCTGCGCCAGGCGGGCAAGCGCGCAGCCAGCGCGGGCACCTCTTGGGCCAGGCGTTCGAGCACCGGCAGCGCGGCGCCTGTTTCGGGCTCGGCGAACAGCATGTCGAAGCCGACCACGGCCGCTTTCTGGCGCGCGAACAACTCTTCGGTGAGTGCCGCCATCTGCTCGCGGCCCCAGGGCCAGCGGCCGACTTCGGCCAGGCTTTTTTCGTCGACGTCGACGATCACGATGCGTGCATCGAGCGTGCGGGGCATCAGCGCGCGCAAGCGCGCGTCGGCAATCGCCAGATCGAGCTGGGTGACGAAACGCAGCGGCCAATAACCCGCTGCGTGGGCCACCGCCGCTACCAGGGCTGAAACCAGCAGCGCGATCCGCAGCACCCTCCAGAGCAGGGAGCGCGAATTCATGCAGGGCGCGGAAATCAGCCGCTCGGCAAGGCGGCGCGGTGGTTGCGGGGCGGAGCGTTCAGGCCTGGACGAACTGCATCTGCGTGCCCGCGAGTTCGATCACGTCGCCGTTCTTCAGGTGCACGGTCTCACCGACGACTGCACTGCCGTTGACGGTGGGTTGCAACGAGCCTTCCACATGCGCGAGCACGTAGCCGCCCGGCCGCTTGGTGATCGACGCGACCTGCACACCGGGCTTGCCGACCGTGGTGACGACCTTGGTCAGCACCACTTCGCGGCCGGCGGCAGCGCCGTTGAGCACCTTGATCGACGCCGGCGTGTTGGCCGAGCCGAGTGCGCCGAAGCCCGACGAGCTCAAACCGGTGGTGCGGGCGTAGCCCGATCCGGACGATGCGGCCGGCGGCGGCATGGCGCCCGGCTTCATGATCATGGTCTTTTCGTAGTCGGTGCCGTCTTCGACCAGGAACTTGATCTTGTACTTGCCGATCTCGACCGTGTCGTTGTGCGTGAGCAGCTGCTTCTTGACGGCCTTGCCGTTGATGTAGGTGCCGTTGGTGCTGTTCAGGTCTTCGATGAAGACATCGGCGCCCACCATCTGCAGCACGGCGTGTTCGCCGCTGACCGCGAGGTTGTCGATCACGATGTCGTTGTAGGGCCGACGGCCAAGCGTGGTCTTGTCCTTGGTGATCTGAACTTCCTTGATCACCACACCGTCGAGCGATACGACCAGTTTGCCCATGCTTGTTGACCTTTTCTGTAAGACCTTGCCGTCTCTTCAAGTCTCTTGTGCCCGGCCCCAACGGCCGCAGCGCTCAAAAAGCAACTGTATCAACGCCTGAACGGCCACCACGATTTGGCCGTGCCGCCCGGGCCGCGCACACGCGCGAGAACCACCGAAATATTGTCCTTGCCACCCGCGTCGTTGGCCGCTTCGACCAGCGCGTGCGCCGCCTCCGGCAAGGTCTCGCAGCCCAACATGAGCTGGGCGATGCTTTCATCGTCGAGCATGTCGGAGAGGCCGTCGGAGCATAGCAGGTAGGTGTCGCCGGGCAGCACGTCGTGCAAGTGCGTTTCGAGCAAAACCGTGTCTTCCACCCCAACCGCGCGCGTCACCAGGTTCTTGTTGGACGAGAACGCGGCCTGCTCCTGCGTGATGAGGCCGGAATCGATCTGCTCCTGCAGCAGCGAATGGTCGTGCGTGATCTGCACCAGCCGCGAGGCACGCAGGCGGTAGGCGCGCGAGTCGCCCACGTGGCCCATCAGCAGGCGCGAATCGCGAAACACACCGACCACCAGCGTGGTGCCCATGCCGGCGTACTGCGGGTTGGAATTGGCGGCGTTGAAGATCGCGCGGTTGGCGTTGTCGACGCAGATGTCCATCGCGCGGCGCACATCGGTGTCGGTGGCGTTTTCGGAGGCTTCGCTGAGCCAGCGGCCGAGCTCGGTCTTGATGAACGAGGTGACCATGCCGCTGGCCACTTCGCCGGCGTTGTAGCCGCCCATGCCGTCGGCCAGGATCACCAGTGCGGTGGATTCGTCGACGGCCACCGAATCTTCGTTGTTGTTGCGAGCCCGGCCGGTGTCGGTGGCGCTGAAGAATTCGAAAGTCATGGTCGAAAGGCGTGTTCGGGCAGGTGCTCGGGCAGCAGCGGGCGTCAGAGCTCGGAATTGTGCCTTGGATCGGGGACACAAATCTTCGTGGTTGCCGCGAAAGCATCCGAACCGGGTGCCGCGGCCGATGGCGGCGCGGCCGGTTCGTCGCCGAGCCCGGCGCGGATCGCGCGCAAGGCCGCCCCCATTTGCGCGCCGTCGGCCGGGCGCGACTCCGGGCGCTTTTCGAGTGCCGCCGCGATTACGCGCGCCAGCCCCTCCGGCAGTTCGGGGCGCAGGCTGCGCACGTCGGGCGCCGGTTCGTTCGCGATCTGGTGCATCAGCCGCGCCATCGAGTCGGACGCGTGCGGCAGCGCCCCGGTGACGAGCTGGAACAGCATCACACCGAGCGAATACAGGTCGGAGCGCCCATCGACTCGCCCGCCCGCCATCTGCTCGGGCGACATGAACGACGGCGTGCCGAGCACGCGGCCGGTGCGGGTGCGGTGCGCGTCGGCGACGCGGGCGATGCCGAAGTCGGTGACCTTGACGGTGTTCGAAGCCCCGTCGACCATCACGTTGGCCGGTTTGACGTCGCGGTGAACCACGCCCTGCCGGTGGGCGTAGGCCAGCGCTTCGGCCACGCGGGCCGTGATCTGCAGCACGTCGGCCAGCGGCAGCAGCCGGCCGGGCACGGTGTGCGGCAGCAGGTCCTGGCCCGCGACGAACTCCATCGCGATGTAGGCGAGGCCGTCTTCTTCGCCGGCGTCGAAGATCGTGACGATGTCGGCGTGCTGGAGCCGGCCGGCCATCTCGGCCTCCCGGAAAAAGCGCGTGCGCGCTTCGACCAGCTCGGTGCCGGCGAATTCGCGGCCGAGCGCCATGGTCTTGATCGCGACCTGGCGGCCAATCTGCGGGTCGAGCCCGAGGTAGACGGCACCCATGGCTCCGCGCCCCAGTTCGCGTTCGATCCGGTAGCGGCCGAGGGTCGCGCGCTCCGGCGTTGGGGGGCGTGCTTCGGCGACCGGGGGCGCTGCCGGTTCGGTTGGCGGGTTGTCCTGCCGGGTGCTGCCGGCCGTGTCGGCCCGAATCGGGTGCCGACCCCGCAACCACCACCCGAAGTGGCCGAAGACGAGTGCCGTGAGCGGCCACAAAAACGCGTTGGCGCCCCACAGACTCGCGCCGCCGCAGACGATGGCCAGGAAGGCGGCGATCGCGCCCGCTGTCAGGGGCCCGAAGCGCGGCAGCACCCAGGCCAGATGGCCCAGGACAGCGACCCATGCCGCGGCGAGGAACGCGGCCGCCACGACCGTCAAAGGCATCGGTCGAAGCGCCCGGGTCGGGCGCATGGGGTCGTCGTCGTGCGCCTGCTCATCCGGCCGGCACATTAGCACACGCCCACACGATCAACGTGGGGGCGTGCGGGGCGCGTCAGACGCTCAGTCGGCGAGCGCCAACATTGCAGCCAACCCCGTGGTGGCAGCGACTGGTGCAGCCCAGCGCGAGCCGTCTGCGGCGGGTTGTTCGGCCGTGATCGGCTCGTCGGCCTTGCCCAGGCGCGGGCGGCGCGCGTCGAGCAGGCGAACGTTGTGCAGGCGCGTTTGCAGGCGGGCCGAGACATCGATCAGCGGCCGCCCCGCCAGCATCTTCTCGACGCGGCTGCCGGACCGTGCGGCAAGCGCCGGTTCCAGCGCCGCGAAGATCTCGGCGGCCCAGCGTTCACGCCACTGCTGGCGCGCCGATTGGGACACCCAGCGCCCGATGTGACGCGACAGCGTGGGCGGGCACGCGACCAACACCCAGTGGGTCGGCTCGTCACCCTGGAGCATGGGTTGCAGCAGGTGCTGCGCGTACTCGGCGTCGTTGACGAACACAGCTATCTTTTCCATTGTCGTTCTCCTGGGTAAAGGTCAAGCGGCGGGATGAGGGGTGGTCGGCGGCGTGGCACGGCGCGAAGCCCACCAGCCGGCACCAAGAACACCGGCGATCAGCACGACGTGCGTGAGCACGCGGTAGAGCTGGTTGGGGTCGTAGATGTCGTCGAGCAGCGGCTCGCCGACGATCATGTGCGCCGCGGTATAGGCCAGCACGCCGGCGCCGATGTAGATGATGATCGCGAAGCGCTCCACGAGCTTGAGCACGAAGGTGCTTCCGAAGACCACGATGGGCACGCTGATCAGCAGGCCGATCACGACGAGGTCGAAGCTGCCGCTGGCGGCACCGGCCACACCGAGCACGTTGTCCACGCCCATCAGCGCGTCGGCGATCACGATCGTGCGCATCGCGGCCCAGAAGGTCGTGACTTTCACGTCGTGACCGGCCTCACCGGTCTGCGGCGTGAGCAGCTTGTAGGCGATCCACACCAGGCCGAGGCCGCCGATCAGCATCAGGCCAGGGATCTTGAGCAGCCAGACGACACCGATCGTCATCAGGCTGCGCACGGCAATGGCACCGACGGCACCCCAGAGGATGGCGCGGCGCTGCAGGCGGGCGGGAAGCTGGCGCGCGGCCAGGGCGATCACGATGGCGTTGTCGCCAGCGAGTACGAGGTCGATCAGGATGATGGCCAGCAGGGCCGATAGCCAGGGGGCTGAGAAAGGTTCCATGGGAGCTCCGGTGTGAGTTGCACGACAAACGGTGCAAACCGCACGAGAACCGCAGGATCGGAGCGCTGTTCCACGAAGAAACGCATGCCAGCCTCGAGCCTGCCGCTCATGCGGCCTGCATCGAAGGTCTTGCTCGGCATGGAGTGAATGTTGTGGCCTGGCAAACCGGAGGTGCCCTTTGTGAAAGCACCACGTAATGACGGCTTGCCTTAACTTGCCTCTGCCACGGATTGAACCGCCGGCAGGGTCGAAGTCGAGCTACTCCCCTTCTGTCGCGATTAGGCAGGCGTTGCCCGGAGGTGTCAAGTCGAAGGGCTCGCCTTCTCGCGACTGCGCCGCTGCAGCCACATGCCGACCACCACCACGATCGCCGCACCCACCGCACCGGCGAGGGTGACCATGTCGTGCGGAATTTCGCCAAAACGTGTGGTCACGGCCGGATCGGTGAAGAACATCTCGCCTGCCAGGAAGCCGAGCAGCGCGGCGCCGAGCGTGATGATGATCGGGAAGCGGTCCATCACCTTGAGCAACAAGGTGCTGCCGAAGATGATCAGCGGAATACTCACCGCCAGGCCGATGATCAGCAGGCCGGTGCTGCCCTTGGCAGCAGCGGCGACGGCGAGCACGTTGTCCAGGCTCATCACCAGATCGGCCACCAGAATGGTCTGGATCGCTGCCCGCAGGCTGCCGATCTCCTTGTGGCCGTCTTCACCGCCGGTGTCTTCGCTCAGCAGCGAGATGCCGATGTACAACAACAGCAGCGCACCCACGATCTTCAGGTACGGCCACTTGAGCATCTCGACCGCGATCAGCGTAAGGATGATCCGCATCACGATGGCGGCGGCACTGCCCCAGAAGATCGCCTTCTTTTGCTGGTGCGATGGCAGCGCGCGCGCTGCCATCGCGATCACCACGGCGTTGTCGCCCGACAGCACGATGTTGGCCAGGATGATCGAGCCGAGGGCTGCCCAGAATGGGCCACTGGTGAGATCCATTCTCGTAGTCTCCGTTGTCGTTCGAATTCTCGAGCCGCGCTCGCTGCAAGGCTCGCGACGGACTCCGGTGGGCGGATTCTCTGGTCCGGCTCGAAGCCGGACTCTTGACCTACAGCAAGTTTCTCAAAAGCTTGCCCATCTCGGAAGGGTTGCGCGTGACGGTGAACCCGCACGCTTCCATCACTTCGAGCTTGGCATCGGCCGTGTCGGCACCACCCGAGATCAGCGCGCCGGCGTGGCCCATGCGCTTGCCGGCCGGCGCGGTCACGCCGGCGATGAAGCCGACGATCGGCTTTTTCATGTTGGCCTGGCACCAGCGCGCTGCGTCGGCTTCGTCGGGGCCGCCGATCTCGCCGATCATGATCACCGCATCGGTGTTCGGGTCGTCGTTGAAGAGCCGCATGATGTCGATGTGCTTCAGCCCGTTGATCGGGTCGCCGCCGATGCCGACGGCGCTCGACTGGCCGATGCCCAGTTCGGTGAGCTGGGCGACCGCTTCATACGTCAGCGTGCCCGAGCGCGAGACCACGCCGACACGGCCGGCCTTGTGGATGTGGCCCGGCATGATGCCGATCTTGATCTCGTCGGGCGTGATCAACCCCGGGCAGTTCGGCCCGAGCAGCAGCGTCTTCTTGCCACCCTTGGCTTCCTTGGCCTTCATGCGGTTGCGCACTTCGAGCATGTCGCGGACCGGAATGCCTTCGGTGATGCAGATCGCCAGGTCCAGATCGGCCTCGACCGCTTCCCAGATCGCCGCGGCGGCGCCCGCCGGTGGCACATAGATCACGCTCACGGTGGCGCCGGTGGCCTTGGCCGCAGCCGTCACGTTGGCGTAGATGGGAATGCCTTCGAAGTCTTCGCCGGCCTTCTTCGGGTTCACGCCGGCGACAAAACAGTTCTTGCCGTTGGCGTAGTCGCGGCACATGCGGGTGTGGAACTGGCCCGTCTTGCCGGTGATGCCTTGCGTGATGACCTTGGTGTCTTTGTTGATCAGGATGCTCATGTGTGTTCCTTGTGTGCGGCGCGGGCTTACTTGGCGAGCGCGGCCATCACGGCCTTGGCGGCGTCGGCCATCGATTCGGCGGTGATGATGGGCAGGCCCGAGTCCTTCAGCATCTTCTTGCCGAGGTCTTCGTTCGTGCCCTTCATGCGCACCACCAGCGGCACGTTCAGGTTGACGGCCTTGCAGGCGGCGATCACGCCTTCGGCGATGGTGTCGCAGCGCATGATGCCGCCGAAGATGTTGACGAGGATCGCCTTGACCTTCGGGTTGCCGAGCATGATCTTGAAGGCTTCGGTGACCTTCTCGGCGGTGGCGCCACCGCCCACGTCGAGAAAGTTGGCCGGCTCGCCGCCGAACAGCTTGATGGTGTCCATCGTCGCCATCGCGAGGCCGGCGCCGTTGACCAGGCAGCCGATGTTGCCGTCGAGCTGGATGTAGGCCAGGTCGAACTTGCTGGCTTCGATCTCGGCCGGGTCTTCTTCGTCGAGGTCACGGTAGGCCACGATCTCGGGGTGGCGAAACAGCGCGTTGGCGTCGAAGTTGAACTTCGCGTCGAGCGCCTTGATGTTGCCGTTGCCTTCCAGGATCAGCGGGTTGATCTCGGCCAGCGAACAGTCGGTGTCCATGTAGCACTGGTAGAGCTTCTTCAGCACGTCGATGGCCTGCGCCTGGCTGGCGGCCGGAATGCCGATGCCGCTCACGAGTTCGGTGCCTTGTGCGTCGGTCAGTCCGATGGCTGGGTCGACGAACACTTTCAGGATTTTTTCAGGCGTGGCGTGGGCCACTTCCTCGATGTCCATGCCACCTTCGCTGCTGGCCATGATCGCCACGCGCTGGGTGGCGCGGTCGGTCACGGCCGCCACGTAGTACTCGTGCTTGATGTCGGCGCCTTCTTCGATCAGCAGGCGGCGCACCTTCTGGCCTTCGGGGCCGGTCTGGTGGGTCTTGAGCTGCATGCCCAGGATCTCGCCCGAGATCTTCTTCACGTCGTCGAGCGAACGTGCGAGCTTCACGCCACCGCCCTTGCCCCGCCCACCGGCATGGATCTGCGCCTTCACCACCCACACCGGACCGCCGAGCTTCTGCGCCGCTTCGGAGGCTTCGAGCACGCTGAATGCGGCGTAACCGCGCGGCACCGGCACGCCGAACTGGCGCAGGATTTCCTTGCCTTGGTATTCGTGGATCTTCATGGTCGGGTCTCTCGGACTTTCAGTTGTCGGACGGGGTGAGGGCGGTATCTGTCTTGGCGGCGCGGTACCAGCGCGGGTAGTACGTCTGGACCGTGGGGCTGTCGGCCCGAAGCGCGTGGCATCGGTCGATCTGGAAAGGCTGGGTGCTGTCGGCGCTGGCGCCGTGGGTGTCGATCACTTCGCCGGCAAAGGCCTGCACCACCGCGGTGGGCAGAACCTGGGCCAACTCGGTGATGTGGGTGCAGGCCTGCGCGCCGCCCACACGTTCCTTGACGGCTTGGCGAAAGCCCTTCAACAGGTTCAGCCCGACGAGGCGCGAGTACACGTCACCGTAGTTGTCGCACTGGCCGGGATAAGGCATCGCGGTGGTCTGGGCGCCGGCTTCGACAATGTCGAGGCGCTCGTTCACGACCAGGCGGAGCAGCATGTCGTGGATCGGCTGGCCGGCCGGCAACAGGCCGTTGACCATGCGGGTTTCGCGAGTGCGCACGTCGCTGATGTGGGCGTCGACCTCCCACAAGCCGTTGCCACGGGTGTAGATCTGCACGTCGATGCTGCGGCGGTGCTTGAGCTCGCGCTCGCGGGCGGCGGTCGGCAGGGCCATCGTGGAAGGTGCGTTCGCGGGCGGGGTTGAAGGGGTGCGCAGCGAGCGGGTGCCGGCCCGGCACACTGCACCAGACCAGCCCCACAACAGCCCGCGAATGTAGCATGCTGCTCTGCACCAAAGCTGACGCGGCAGGCGTGGCGCCGCCGCAGCTCAGTCGCTGAACTCGGCCGGCTCGAGCGGCTCGATGCCGGCGGACGCGGCGTCCCGCAGCACCCGGCGGATCACTTCGGGAGAGAAGCCTCGGCCCATCAGAAAGCGCATCTGGCGCGCCTGCTCGGCAGCCCCCGCCGGCGGCTGCGGGAATTTGCGCGCACGCACGTCGCGGGCGCGGTCGAACTCACCGTCTTTCAGCGCCTGGGCCGCGCCCGGCGGCAGCTCCACGGCGTGTTGTTTCAGTTCCTGGCGAATCCGCAGGTTGCCGAAACGCGAGGCCCGGGCGTGCACGCGAGACTCGACGAAACGCGCTGACGACAGGTAGTCGTGGGCCGTCAGCCAGTCGAGCACGGCCTCGACCCGGGCCGCGGCGCCGGCACGCGCGGGTACGGCACTCTCCCCGCCCTCGGCGAGGGCCGCAGCCGCGGCCAGCGCAGCCTCTTCGGCCTGCGCATGCGGCAGCAGCTTGCGCCGCAGTTCGAGCGGGCTTTGTTCGCGCTGTGCGAGGTACTGCAGCGCACGCGCCTTGAGCGAGCGCGGGGGCTTCACTATTCCTTGACGACCTTGAGCTTGGCCGGTTTGGCCTCCGCCGTGTCGGCACCGGGCAGCAGGCGAATGCCGAGCTCGGTGCGCACCTTGTTTTCGATCTCGAAGGCAAGCGCCGGGTTTTCTTTCAGGAATTCGCGCGCGTTGTCCTTGCCCTGGCCGATCTTCTCGCCGTTGTAGGCGTACCAGGAACCGCTCTTCTCGAGCACCTTGGCTTCGACGCCCATGTCGATGATCTCGCCTTCGCGGCTGATGCCCTGACCGTAGAGGATGTCGAACTCGGCGGTCTTGAATGGCGGCGAGACCTTGTTCTTGACGACCTTGACCTTGGTCTCGTTGCCGATGACTTCTTCGCCCTTCTTGATGCTGCCGATGCGGCGGATGTCGAGCCGCACCGAGGCGTAGAACTTGAGCGCGTTGCCGCCGGTGGTGGTTTCGGGCGAGCCGAACATCACGCCGATCTTCATGCGGATCTGGTTGATGAAGATCACCATGGTGTTGGTGCGCTTGATACTGCCGGTGAGCTTGCGCAGCGCCTGGCTCATCAGCCGGGCCTGCAGGCCAGGCAGGGAATCGCCCATCTCGCCTTCGATTTCGGCCTTGGGCGTCAGCGCGGCGACCGAGTCGATGACGACCAGGTCGACCGAGGCCGAGCGCACCAGCGCGTCGACGATCTCGAGCGCTTGCTCGCCGGTGTCGGGCTGGCTGATCAGCAGGTCTTGCAGGTTGACGCCGAGCTTCTGGGCGTAACCAATGTCGAGCGCGTGCTCGGCGTCGATGAAGGCGCAGGTGCCGCCAACACGTTGCATCTCGGCGATGACCTGCAGCGTGAGCGTGGTCTTGCCGCTCGACTCCGGGCCGTAGATCTCGACGACGCGGCCACGTGGCAGGCCGCCGACGCCGAGCGCCATGTCGAGGCCGAGCGAGCCGGTGGAAACGACTTCGATGTCTTCGATCACCTCGCCTTCGCCGAGGCGCATGATCGTTCCCTTGCCGAACTGCTTTTCGATCTGGGCCAATGCGGCCTGCAGGGCCTTGGCCTTTTCGGTGTTGACGGCGGGGGGGGCGACTTTGGCGGTTGCGTCCAAGGGGTTCTCCTGAAAGTTGATCGTATTATCCCAAAAGCTGGATGTTTGTACAGTACCTTGGACGATCATTTCCAGGCCATCCCTACAATCGAGGCGCCCACCGGGCAAGGAGACAAGCATGCGCATCCTGATCGCGGAAGATGATCAAGTGCTCGCCGACGGACTGCTGCGCGCATTGCGCAATGCAGGCTACGCCGTCGACCAGGTCGGCAGTGGCACCGAGGCCGACGCGGCGCTCGCGTCGCACGAATTCGACTGCGTGATCCTCGACCTGGGCCTGCCCAAGCTGCACGGCCTGGAAGTGCTGCGCAAGCTGCGCGCTCGCGGCTCGAGCGTGCCGGTGCTGATCCTGACCGCGGCCGACAGCGTGGAGCAGCGCGTGAAAGGCCTGGACCTGGGCGCCGACGACTACATGGCCAAGCCTTTTTCGCTGCAGGAACTCGAAGCGCGGGTGCGCGCGCTGACGCGGCGTGGCCTGGGCACCGCCTCGACCATCATCAAGCACGGCCCGCTGAGCTTCGACGCGACCGGCCGGGTGGCCTACATCAACGACCAGATGATCGAGCTCTCGGCGCGCGAGCTGTCGCTCCTCGAAGTGCTGCTGCAGCGCGCCGGGCGGCTGGTCAGCAAAGACCAGCTGGTCGAGCGCCTGTGCGAGTGGGGCGAAGAGGTCAGCAACAACGCCATCGAGGTCTACATCCACCGCCTGCGCAAGAAGATCGAACAAGGCCCGGTGCGGATCGCCACGGTGCGCGGGCTGGGCTACTGCCTGGAGCGCATTCCCGCCTGACCACCAAACGTGCCGAACACTGCTGCCAAGGATTCCGAGCCCCGCCCGCGCGAGCAGCGCTCGCTGTTCGGCGAGATCCTCGACTGGATGCTCGCCCCGCTGCTCTTGCTGTGGCCGATGAGCGTGGTGCTGACGTGGCTGGTGGCGCAAGGCATCGCCAACAAGCCCTTCGACCGAGAGCTCGGCGAAATGGTGCGGGTGCTGTCGAAAGAGGTGGCGGTGAGCAGCGCTGCAGGCAGTGCGCAGGCGGTGTTCAAGCTGCCGGTCGGCGCCTCGGAGATCCTGCGCACCGACGAAGCCGACGACATCTACTACCAGGTGCTGGGCCTGCGCGGCGAGTACCTGAGCGGCGACACCGCATTGCCCGTACCGGGCGACGAAGAGCGCGCGCCGCCGGGCGAAGTGCGGTTTCGCGACGACACGCTGAACAACGACAGCGTGCGCGTGGCCTACATGTGGGTCAACGTGGCCGACCGGCTCGTCGAGCAGGGCACCGACAACGACCGCGTCGGCGCGCCGCTGGTGCAGGTGGCCGAGACGCTGGGCAAACGTTCGCGCCTGGCCACCGAGATCATCAAAGGCGTGATCCTGCCGCAGTTCGTGATCCTGCCGCTGGCCGTGCTGCTGGTGTGGCTGGCGCTGGCACGCGGCATCGCGCCGCTCAACGAATTGCAGCAGCGCATCCGCCACCGCGACAGCAACGACCTGAGCCCGATCGACGAGCGCCAGGCACCGGAAGAAGTGTCGCCGCTGGTGAGGGCCATCAACGACCTGCTGGCGCGGCTCGACCAGTCGATGCAGACGCAAAAACACTTCCTGGCCGACGCCGCGCACCAGCTCAAGACGCCCCTGGCGGGGCTGCGCACCCAGGCCGAGCTGGCGCAGCGCCAGATCGACGCCGGCCAGCACGACCCGCAGGCGCTGAAGCGGCCGCTGCAGCAGATCGCGCGTTCGAGCCAGAACGCGGCCCACATGGTCAACCAGCTGCTCGCGATGGCGCGTGCCGAAAACCAGCAGCACGCCTCGCAGCAGCAGGTGATCGACCTGGCCACGCTGGCGACCGAAACGGTGCGCGACTTCGTGCCGCGCGCGCTTGAAAAGCGCATCGACCTGGGCTTCGAAGGCCCGGAATCGGTGGCCGAGTCGCGCCACCGCCAGGGCCCGCTGGTGCTGTGCCACCCGCTGCTGCTGCGCGAGCTGATCCGCAACCTGGTCGACAACGCCTTGCAGTACACACCGGCAGGCGGCACGGTGACGGTGCGGGTGCTCGACGACCCGTTCGGGCAGGTGGTGGTGCTGCAGGTCGAAGACTCCGGCCCGGGCATTCCGGCGGCCGAGCGCGAGCAGGTCTTCCAGCCCTTCTACCGCGCGCTCGGCACGAACGTGGACGGCTCGGGCCTGGGGCTGGCGATCGTGCGCGAGATCGCGCAGCAGCATGGGGCCGAGGTCACACTGGAAGATGCGAACCTGCGCCACCGGCCGGGGCTGAACGAGCAGGCCGGTGCGGCCTTCGGGCCGGGCGCGCGCTTCACGCTGCGCTTGCCGGCGGCACCGGCGCCGGCAACGGCTGACGCCGCCACCGATCAACTCTGAATCAAGCGTCGGCTCTTCGAGATCGCCATCAGGATGCCCAGCCCCAGGCCGAGCGAGACCATCGCCGTTCCGCCGTAACTGATGAAGGGCAGCGGTACCCCGACCACTGGCAGGATGCCACTGACCATGCCCATGTTGACGAAGGCATAGGTGAAGAAGCTGAGCGTGATGGCGCCCGCGAGCAGGCGGGTGAATACGGTCGGCGCTTCGGCCGCGATCATCAGCCCGCGAAAGATCAGAAAGATGAAACCGAGCAGCAACCCGGCACAGCCGATCAAGCCGAATTCTTCGGAGAACGCGGCGAAGATGAAGTCGGTGGTGCGCTCGGGGATGAACTCGAGGTGCGTCTGAGTGCCCTTCATGAAGCCCTTGCCCTCGATGCCCCCAGAGCCGATCGCGATCATTCCCTGGATCGTGTGGAAGCCTTTGCCGAGCGGGTCGGTGCTCGGGTCGAGCAGCGTGCAGACGCGGTTCTTCTGATAGTCCTTGAGCAGCGGCTGCCAGCTCACCTCGGGCTGGCAGATGCGGTCTTCCGAGACGACGATCGCGGTGATGCCGATCACGCCGACGAGCAGCACCGGCGCGATCAGCTTCCACGGCAGCCCGGCGAAGAAGATCACGTACAGGCCGGCCGAGGACACCAGGATCGCGGTGCCCAGGTCGGGTTGTTTGACGATCAAGCCGACCGGAATCGCCAGCAGCAGCAACGCGATCAGAAAGTCGGGCGCGCGCAGCTGGCCTTCGCGGCGCTGGAACCACCAGGCCAGCATCAGCGGCGTGGCGATCTTCAGGATCTCGCTCGGCTGGATCACCATGCCCACGTTGAGCCAGCGCGTCGCACCCTTCTTGGTGATGCCCATCACCGCCACGGCGATCAGCAGGCCCACGCCCAGGACATAGAGCGGCACGGCGACCTTCATCAGCGTCAGCGGCGACACCTGCGCCACGACGAACAGCACGACCAGCGCCAGCAGCATGTTGCGGCCATGGTCGACGAAGCGCGTCCCGTGGTCGAAACCTGCCGAGTACATGGTCACCAGGCCGGCGGCGCCGAGCAGCAGCATCGCCACGATCAGCGGACCGTCGAAGCCGGAGAACACCGGCTTCAGGCGCTGCAGCACCGACGGTTTGTCGAAGATCGAGCTCATGGCGACTTCTGAAGCGCCACGCGCTGTGGCGCGGATGCGGCCGACGCCGGAGCGGTGGCAGGGGCCGGCGTCGACACGCTCTGTGGCCCGAGCGATGCGGTCGAGCCGTCGATCGTCACGCCCGGCAGTGGCACCGAGGCGGCCGGGCGCGGCGTGCCGGTAGGCACGGTCGACTGGCCTAGCCGCGTGGCCGCCAGGTCGGCTTCGCTCGGGTAAACGCCCTGCAGCACGAAGTCCATCACCCGGCGCGCGATCGGCGCCGCCGAGGTGGCACCGAAGCCGGCGTTCTCGACCACCATCGCCAGCGCGATGCGCGGCTCGTCGAGCGGCGCGAACGCGGTGTAGAGCGCGTGGTCGCGGTGGCGTTCGTCGATCAGGTTAGCGTTGTACTTTTCGTTCTTGCCGATCGAGATCACCTGCGCGGTGCCGGTCTTGCCCCCCGACTGGTACGGCGCGCCGGCGAACGAGCGGGCCGACGTGCCCTCTTGCGTCACGCCGAACATCGCGCGCCGGATGAAGGCCACGTCTTCGGCCTTCCACGGCAGCGTGGGCAGCGCTTCGCCGATCTGGCGGCGCTGCGCCCGGGTCTCGAAGTTCTCGACCACCTTCACCAGGTGCGGCGTGTAGCGCTGGCCGCCGGCCGCCAAGGTGGCGGTGGCCTGCGCCAGCTGCAGCATCGTGAAGGCGTTGTAACCCTGGCCGATGCCGAGCGAAATGGTCTCGCCGGCGTACCACTTCTGCTGCTCTTTCTTGCGGTAGCTGCGGCGCTTCCATTCGGTCGACGGCAGCGTGCCGCGCAGCTCGCCCTGCATGTCGATGCCAGTCAACTGGCCGAGGCCGAGCGGGGCCATGAAGTCGTGCATCGCGTCCACGCCCATGTCGTTGGCGAGCACGTAGTAGTACGTGTCGCACGACTGCACGATCGACTTGTACATGTCGACGCTGCCGTGGCCGCCTTCCTTGTCGTCGCGGAAGCGGTGGTTGCCGAAGTTGAAATACCCCGGGTCGCTGATCGACTGCTGCGGCGTGCGCTTGCCGAGCGTGAGCGCGGCCATCGCCATGAACGGCTTGTAGGTCGAGCCCGGCGGGTAGGTGCCGCGCAGCGCCCGGTTCAGCAGCGGCTTGTCCGGCGACTCGTTGAGCGCCTTCCAGCTTTCGGTGTCGATGCCGTCGACGAACAGGTTGGGATCGAAGTTGGGCTTGCTGACGAAGGCCAGCACCTCGCCATTGCGCGGGTCGATGGCCACGAGCGCGCCGCGCCGGTCGCCGAACATGTCTTCGACCAGCGCCTGCAGCCGGATGTCGATCGACATCACGAGCGCGTTGCCCGGTGTGGCCGGGTTGCTGCGCAGGCGCCGCACCGGGTGCCCGCCGGCGCTGGTTTCCATCTCTTCGAAGCCGGTCGTGCCGTGCAGCTCGGCTTCGTAGCTTTGCTCCACGCCGAGCTTGCCGATGTACTGGGTGCCCCGGTAGTTGGCTTCGTCTTCCGACTCGTCGATCTTCTCTTTTTCGGCTTCGTTGATGCGGCCGATGTAGCCGATCAGGTGGCTGCCGACGGTGCCGAGCGGGTAGTTGCGGAACAGCCGCGCCTTGATGTCGACGCCGGCAAAGCGGAAACGCTGGGCCGTGAAACGCGCCACTTCGTCGTCGCTCAGCTTGGTGCGGATGGGCAGCGACTCGAAGCTCTTGTTCTCTTCCATCAGGCGCTTGAAGCGCTTGCGGTCGCGCGGCAGGATCTCGACGATCTCGGCCAGGCTGTCGATCGTGGCGTCGAGATCGGCGGTCTTGCCCGGGGAGATCTCGAGCGTGTAGGCCGAGTAGTTGTTGGCCAGCACGACGCCGTTGCGGTCGAGGATCAGGCCGCGGTTCGGCACGATCGGCACGACCGCGATGCGGTTGTTCTCGGCCTGCGTCATCAGCTCTTCGTGTTTGAAGATCTGCAGGTAGACGAGGCGCGAGGCGAGCAGGCCGAACGCGACCAGCACGAACACGGCCGCAGCCGCCAGACGCATGCGAAAGCGCCCGACTTCCTGCTCGACGTTTTTCAACTCCGTCATAACGGTCGATTCTGATCCGGGTCGGGCGCGCGCCGCTGCGGTGCCAGCAACAACCACGTCACGATCGGCCACAGCAGCGCCTCGAACACCGGCGCCAGCAGCATCTGCCAGCCCGGGAACATGCCCCCGGCCACCATGCGCACCAGCAGCGACACAGCGTGTGCGGCAAAGAACAGCGGCAGGATCTGCACCGCCTGCGACGGCACCGTGAACCAAAGCAGGCGGCGGTGGATCGTGATCGCGAAAAAACTCAACAGGGTGTAGGCCAGCGCATGCTGGCCGAGCACAGCACCGTCGTGCACGTCCATCACCACGCCGAACATGAAGGCCAGGCCGACACCGACGCGGCGCGACTGGTGCACGTTCCAGAACACCAGCACCAGCGCCAGCAGGTCGGGCATGGCCGGTTCGCGGCCCAGCGGCACGAGGTTGAAGAGCAGCGCGAACACCAGCGTGAACGCCACGAACAGCGGGTTGACCGGCAGCAGCAGCTGGTCCGACGAGCGCGGCATGATCATGGCGCGCCTCTCTGCCTGCACAGCAGGGTGATCACTTGCGACCCGCCTTGCGCGCCGGTCGCGGCTTGGCTTCTTCCACCGGATCGGGTGGCGGCGGCATCTGCAGGCCGACCGGCTCGAGCACCATCACGTGGCGCACGCCGTCGGGCAAGGCGGTCGGGGTCAGCACGATCCGGGCGAAGCCGGAGTCGACCTTGCGGTCGACCAGCGCCACCTTCGCCACCGGCAAGCCGGGCGGGTACACGCCATCGACGCCCGAGGTGGTGAGCGTGTCGCCGACCTGCACGTCGGCGTTGCCCGCCATGAAGCGCATTTCCATCGCCTCGCCCAGGCCGGCGGCGCTGCCGAAGGCCGCACTGCGCGCCTGGCTGCGTGCGTTGAGCACGGGAATGGCGGCGTCCTTGTCGGTCAGCAGTGTCACTTCCGACGACAGCGGGAACACCCGTGTCACCTGGCCGAGCACACCGGCTTCGTTGATCACCGGCGAGGCGAGCACCACGCCGCTGGTGGCGCCGCGGTCGATGACGACCTTGCGCGAATACGGGTCGGAGGCTTCGTACAGCACCTGGGCCATCTGCGAGCGCACCGTGAGGCGCGGGCGCAGGTCGAGCAAGGCCCGTAAACGGGTGTTTTCGCCTTGAAGTTGCTCGACCTGCAGCGAGCGTTCGGCCTGTCTTGCCAGTTCGACCTTGGCCGCCGCCGCACTGTCGAGCGCGCGCTTGAGGCCCATGAAGTACTCGCCGACGTCGCTCCATGCCTGCACCGGCACGAGCAGCGCCTGCTGCGGGTAGTAGAGCACCGTGGCTAGGCCGGCACGCAGCTGGCGCGCGATCGTGAAGCGGTTGTCGGCCACCATCAGAAACAGGGCCAGCGCCGAAAACAGGATCAGCTTGGTCAGCGCCGACGGGCCCTGTCGAAAAAAGGGCGGCGGCGTGCGATCGATGGTGCCGAGAGACATGAAGACAAGGTCAGCGTGACAGAATCGAGGCAGCGGAATCAGAAGCGAAAAAGCCGGCCACGGTGTGCGCGCGCCGGCTCTTCAGGTGCATGCCACTCACTCGGAG
This sequence comes from Burkholderiaceae bacterium, assembly GCA_040080605.1. GTDB lineage: Bacteria > Pseudomonadota > Gammaproteobacteria > Burkholderiales > Burkholderiaceae_C > LMDS01. Next base: position 18,404 of record JBEBIB010000020.1, on the reverse strand, counting down.
GTGAAGATGGAGCCGAGCCGCTCCATGCGCTCAAGCGCCATGCCACACCCGCGCACCACGCAGGTCAGCGGGTCTTCAGCCACCAGCACCGGCAGGCCGGTTTCTTCGGAGAGCAGCCGGTCCAGGTCACGCAGCAGGGCGCCGCCGCCGGTGAGCATCATGCCGCGCTCGGCGATGTCGGCACCGAGCTCGGGCGGGGTCTGCTCGAGCGCGTTCTTCACGGCCGAGACCATCTGGTTCAGCGGATCGGTCAGCGCTTCGAGGATCTCGTTGCTGCTGATCGTGAAGCTGCGCGGCACACCTTCGGAGAGGTTGCGGCCCTTGACTTCCATCTCTTTCACTTCGGAGCCGGGGAAGGCGCTGCCGATCTTCTTCTTGATCATCTCAGCCGTGGGCTCGCCGATCAGCATGCCGTAGTTGCGGCGGATGTAGTTGATGATCGATTCGTCGAACTTGTCGCCACCGACACGGATGCTGCCCTTGTAGACCATGCCGCCGAGGCTGATCACGCCGACTTCGGTCGTGCCGCCGCCGATGTCGACCACCATCGAGCCGCTGGCCTCGCTGACCGGCAGGCCGGCGCCGATCGCCGCGGCCATCGGCTCTTCGATCAGGTACACATCGCTCGCGCCAGCGCCGAGCGCCGATTCGCGGATCGCGCGGCGCTCGACCTGGGTCGAGCCGCAGGGCACGCAGATGATGATGCGCGGGCTCGGGCGCAGCACCGAGCGCGGGTGAACCATCTTGATGAACTGCTTGAGCATCTGCTCGGTGACGGTGAAGTCGGCGATCACGCCGTCTTTCATCGGACGGATGGCCTCGATGTTGCCCGGCACCTTGCCGAGCATGGCCTTGGCCTCGGCGCCGACCGCCTGGATGGTCTTCTTGCCGTTGGGCCCGCCCTCGTGGCGGATGGCGACGACCGAGGGCTCGTCGAGCACGATGCCCTTGCCACGCACATAGATCAGCGTGTTGGCGGTACCGAGGTCGATGGCCAGATCGGTCGAGAAGTAGCGACGAAAGGATCCGAACATGGTGTGTGGGTTTTGTCGCCCGGCCCCCTGCGGGCCGTGGGGCGTGCGCAGCGGGGCGGGACGAAGGCTGTGTTGGGCGTTGTTGTTGGTCTTCGGCCCACCCCATCGGCAGGCCGAAGCGGCGAAAAATGCGGCCTCGATTCAGGGTCACAAAGCCGCCCGGGCGCGTGGCGAACTGCTGGGCTGCGCAGTCCCGAGGGGCTTGTGGATAACCGGGGATAATACCGCAAGCCCCGGGCAGAACGACCCGTTCACACCCTGTATCCAGCCCTTTACGGCACCCGACTGCAAGCGCATTTTTCATGGCCCTGACCCCGCAAGACGTGAGCCGTATCGCCCACCTGGCCCGGCTCGAACTGCAGAGCACCGAGCAGGCGGCGATGCTGGCGCAGCTCAACGGTTTCTTCTCGATCGTCGAGCAGATGAGCGCTGTCGACACGAGCGGTGTCGAGCCGCTGTACACGCCGCTGTCGGCGGTGCAGGAGGTGAGCCTGCGGCTGCGTGAAGACGCCGTCACCGAACACGCCGACCGCGCGCTCAACCAGCGCAGCGCACCGGCCGTCGAAGACGGCCTGTTCCTCGTGCCGAAGGTCATCGGATGACGCGCGAATTGCACGACATGGGCGTGGCCGAACTCGGCCGCGCGCTGGCAGCCAAAGACGTTTCCAGCACCGAACTGACGAAACATCTGCTCGCACGGGTTGCCGCTCACGAACATCTTGGCGCCCTGCTCGCCAGCGACCCTGCGCTCGCCTTGCAGCAGGCCCAAAGCGCCGACGCGCAACGCGCCGCCGGCCGCAGCGGCGCGCTGCTCGGCGTGCCGCTGGCCCACAAGGACATCTTCGTGACGCGCGAGTGGCCCACCACCGCCGGCTCGAAGATGCTGGCCGACTACCGCAGCCCGTTCGACGCGACCGTCGTGGCGCGGCTCGGCCTGGCCGACGGCGGCGCCGGCATGGTCACGCTCGGCAAGCTCAACTGCGACGAGTTCGCGATGGGCTCGGGCAACGAGAACTCGGCCTTCCGCCCGGTGCAGAACCCGTGGGACGTGACGCGCGTGCCGGGCGGTTCGTCGGGCGGCTCGGCCGCCGCGGTGGCCGCGCGGCTGATGCCCGCCGCCACCGGTACCGACACCGGCGGCTCGATCCGCCAGCCGGCCAGTTTCACCGGCGTGACCGGCATCAAGCCGACCTACGGCGTGTGCTCGCGCTACGGGATGATCGCGTTCGCGTCCAGCCTCGACCAGGCCGGCCCGTTCGCGCGCAGCGCCGAAGACTGCGCCTTGCTGCTCGGTGCGATGAGCGGTTTCGATGCGCGCGATGCCACCAGCGCCGAACGCGCGCCGCAGGACTTTCACGCCGCGATGTCGAAGCCGCGTGAAGGCGCCACCGCGGCGCAGCCCTTGAAGGGCCTGCGCATCGGCCTGCCGAAAGAGTTTTTCCCCGCCGCATTGGCCGCCGACGTGAACGGTGCCGTGCGCGCCGCGCTGGCCGAGTTCGAAAAGCTCGGCGCCACGCTGGTCGACGTGAGCCTGCCGCGCACCGAACTCTCGATCCCCGTGTACTACATCATCGCGCCGGCCGAAGCCTCATCGAACCTGAGCCGCTTCGACGGCGTGCGCTACGGTCACCGCGCGGCGCAGTACACCGACCTGCAGGAGATGTACAAGAAGAGCCGCAGCGAGGGTTTCGGCGCGGAAGTGAAGCGCCGCATCATGATCGGCACCTACGTGCTCTCGCACGGCTACTACGACGCCTACTACCTGCAGGCGCAGAAGCTGCGCCGCATGATCGCCGACGACTTCCAGGCCTGCTTCCGGCAGTGCGACGTGATCGCCGGGCCGGTCGCGCCCACGGTCGCGTGGAAGCTCGGCGACAAGAGCGACGACCCGGTCGCGAGTTACCTCGCCGACATCTTCACGCTGCCCGCCAGCCTGGCCGGTCTGCCCGGCATGAGCCTGCCGGCTGGTTTCGGCGCGGGCCGCATGCCGGTCGGCCTGCAGCTGATCGGCAACTACTTCGACGAGGCCGGCCTGCTGCACGCAGCGCACGCGTTCCAGCAGGCGACCGACTGGCACACCGCCAAGCCGGCGGGGTATTGAATGACTCACAACCCCCACGCTCACCTTCGTTCGCTGCCCCCCGAGGGGGCGCAGGCCTCCCTTGGGGCGGCCCGGCAGGAGTCCTGATGAGCAGCAAACCCGCCTTGATCCGTGGCTTCGAAGTCGTCATCGGCATCGAAACGCACGCCCAACTTTCCACGCAGTCGAAAATCTTCAGCGGCTCCAGCACCCAGTTCGGCGCCGACGCGAACACGCAGGCCTCGGCCGTCGACCTGGCCCTGCCGGGCACGCTGCCGGTGATGAACCGCGGTGCCGTCGAGCGCGCCATCCGCTTCGGCCTGGCGGTGAACGCGAAGATCGCGCCGCTGTCGATCTTCGCGCGCAAGAACTACTTCTACCCCGACCTGCCCAAGGGTTACCAGATCAGCCAGTACGAAACGCCGGTGGTGCAGGGCGGGTTCGTCGAGTTCCTGGTCGGCACCGTGCCGCACAAGGTCAACCTGACGCGCGCCCACCTCGAAGAAGACGCCGGCAAGTCGCTGCACGAGGACTACCAGGGCCAGACCGGTATCGACCTGAACCGCGCCGGCACGCCGCTGCTCGAGATCGTGACCGAGCCCGACATGCGCTCCAGCGCCGAGGCCGTCGAGTACGCGAAGACACTGCACCAGCTGGTGCGCTGGATCGGCATCTGCGACGGCAACATGCAGGAAGGTTCGTTCCGCTGCGACGCCAACGTGTCGGTTCGCCACCCCGGCGCGCCCTTCGGCACGCGCCGCGAGATCAAGAACCTGAACAGCTTCAAGTTCATGCAGCAGGCGATCGACTACGAAGTTCAGTGGCAGATCGACCTGCTCGAAGACGGCGGCACGGTGCACCAGGCGACCGTGTTGTTCGACCCGGCGAGCGGCGAAACCCGGGCGATGCGCAGCAAGGAAGACGCTCACGACTACCGCTACTTTCCCGACCCCGACCTGCCGCCCCTGGCCATCGGCGCCGACTGGATCGAGCGTGTGCGCAGCGAGTTGCCCGAGCTGCCGAGCGTGATGGCGAAGCGCTTTCAAAGCGCCTACGGGCTGCCGGTGTACGACGCCACGATCGTGACGCAGAGCCAGGCCTTCGCCACCTACTTCGAAACCGCCGCCAAGGTCAGCGGCCAGCCCAAGCTGGTGGCGAACTGGCTGATGGGCGAGGTGTCGAAACGGCTCAACGCCAGCGAGAGCGAGATCGGTGCCGCGCTCGTCGGCGCCGACGAACTGGCGCAACTGATCGGGCGCATCGCCGACGGCACGCTGTCGAACAGCGGCGCGCGCCAGCTGTTCGAGGTGCTGTGGTCGGCCGAGCCCCACGCCGGCATCGACGCGCTGATCGAGTCGATGGGCCTGAAGCAGATGAGCGACACCGGCGAGCTGGAAAGCATCATCGACGCCGTGCTCGCCGCCAACACCAAGTCGGTCGAGGAATACCGCGCCGGCAAGGACAAGGCCTTCAACGCGCTCGTCGGTCAAGCCATGAAGGCCACCAAGGGCAAGGGCAACCCGACGCAGGTGAACGAGCTGCTGAAGAAGAAGCTCGGCTGAGTTAGGGCCCGGTTTGCGGGCCGCCCGTGCGGTCTACTTGGGTGTGGCGGCGCTCGCCGCTTCGGGCGCGTCGCCCATCGGCAACGGCCCGAGCGAACCTGCCGGCGCGCCGCGCCACAGCTTCTTCAGGCGCTCCAGCTCGGCGTCGTAGAGCTTGTTGATGCGCACCACTTCGAGCTGCTGGGTCTGGATCAGCGCGCGCTGGGCCTCGGCCGAGGTCTCGTTGCCTTCGATCTGGGCCCGCAGCGTGGCCGGCATGGTCTTGGCGTTGTAGAACTCGGCTTCGTCGTTCAAGGGCTTGCGGGCCTTGGCGAGCAGCTCGAGCCGCGCTTCAGACGCCTTGAGGGCGCTGCGCATGCCGTCGAGCGCGGCGTTGCGCGCCTTCTTGTGCGCGGCTTCGTCGGGGAAGCGGGCGATCAGGTTGCGGTCACGGCGCACCGCGTCCTGCTTGGCAGCGAACGCGGCCGCCACTTCGCGGTCACGGGCTTCCTTGTCGGCGCGCTCGTCGGCGGTGAGCGTGGGGCCGACCACGTTGCGCACCGAGCCGTCGGCGTTGAGCACCCGCTGCTCGCGGGTGTTGCACTCGGCGATCGGGCGGTCGGACGTGAGCTTCTTGCCGTTGGCGTCGGTGCAGGTGTAGATCGCGCTGCGCACGTCTTTCTGCGCCCAGGCCGGGTGCACCGCCACCGACAGCGCAGCACAGAGCGCAGCCCCGCCCAGCCTTCGCACCGCCGACCCGAACTCACGCTGCTTCATTCAGACTCCATACCGTTCGCGATACGCCGCGACACGGCCGAAATGTGCACTCAGGCCGGGGTCGGCACTGGCCTGCAGGTACAGCAGCAGGTCGGCCAGCGTGGCGATCGCCACGACCTGAAGCCCGAGCTGCCGCTCCACGAACTGCACCGCCGACATCTGTGCGCCCTCGCCTTCGTCGCTGGCCTTTTCCTGCCGGTCGAGCGCGATGGTGACGGCGTGGGGCGTGCCGCCCGCGGCCTTGATCATCGAGATCGACTCGCGCACCGAGGTTCCGGCCGAGATCACATCATCGATGATCAGAACGCGCCCGGCGACCTTCGCGCCGACCAGCGTGCCGCCTTCTCCGTGATCTTTTGCTTCTTTGCGGTTGTACACAAACGGCAGGTTGTGGCCGAGCCGCGCCAGCTCGACCGCCACCGTGGCCGCCAGCGTGATGCCCTTGTAGGCCGGGCCGAACAGCATGTCGAACGCCAGGCCGCTCTCGGCGCGGGCCTGCAGCAAACGCCGCGCATAGAATTCTGCGAGGCGGCCGAGCTTGGCGCCGTCGTCGAACAGGCCGGCATTGAAGAAGTAGGGCGACAGCCGCCCGGCCTTGGTCTTGAACTCACCAAACCGCAACACGCCGGCCTCGACCGCGAACTTCACGAAGTCTTGCGCGAGGGCGGTGGTCGGCGCGGCTTGGCTCATCGGGAAGTCCTGCTCGTGTTCCGTCTTGTTTCGTTGAATCTGAACGGCATCCGCTCTGCGGCGACCAAGGGCTTCGAGGCCTGGGCCGAAGGCGTGGCCGCCGATTGTATGGGCGTGCAGGAGATCAAGGCCCAGGCCGACACCGTGGTCGGCCGTTTCGACACGGTGGCCGGCATGAAGGGCCACTTCCACTACGCCGACAAGAAGGGCTACTCGGGCGTGGGCCTGTATTCGCGCAAGACACCGAGCGCGGTGGTGACGGGCATCGGCAACCCGGAATTCGACGCCGAAGGGCGCTACGTGGAAGCACGCTTCGACACCCCCACTCGCAAGCTCAGCATCATCAGCTGCTACTTTCCGAGCGGCTCGAGCGGCGAAGAGCGCCAGCAGGCCAAGTTCCGCTTCCTCGCTCTGATGGCCCCGCGCCTGATCGCGCTGGCGGCCGAGCGTGAGCTGATCCTGGTCGGCGACATCAACATCGCGCACAAGGAAATCGACCTGAAGAACTGGCGCAGCAACCAGAAGAACAGCGGCTTCCTGCCCGAAGAGCGCGCCTGGATGACGAACCTGCTCGACCAGATCGGCCTCGTCGACGTGTTTCGCACGCTCAACCCGCACCCCGAGCAATACACGTGGTGGAGCAACCGCGGCCAGGCTTACGCGAAGAACGTCGGCTGGCGGCTCGACTACCACCTGGCAACAAAGAAGACCGCGGCGAAGGCGAAGGCCGAGCACATCTACCTGGAGCAGCGCTTCAGCGACCACGCGCCGCTGGTGATCGACTACGACTTCACGCTCTGAACGGAACCTGACCCATGGCTCTCGAAACGATCGAAATCGAAACCGGCCCGAACCCCACGGCCAGCATCATCATCCTGCACGGCCTGGGTGCCGACGGCAACGACTTCGTACCGGTGGCCGAAGAGTTCGACCTCGCCAGCGTCGGCCCGGTGCGCTTCGTCTTCCCGCACGGCCCGACGCGGCCGGTCACGATCAACGGCGGCTACGTTATGCGCGCCTGGTACGACATCCTCGGCACTGACCTCGCCCGCCGCGAAGACGAAGCCGGGCTGCGTGAATCGCAGGCGCTGGTCGAAGCCTTGATCGCGAACGAAACGGCGCGCGGCATCAAGCCTTCGCGCATCGTGCTCGCCGGCTTTTCGCAAGGCTGCGCGATGACCTTCATGGCCGGGCTGCGCCACAAGGAGCGGCTCGGCGGCCTGCTCGGCATGTCGGGGTACCTGCCGCTGGCCGACAAGACCGCGGCCGAGCGCAGCGCCGCCAATGCCGACGTGCCGATCTTCCAGGCCCACGGCACCGGCGACGGTGTGATCGCGATCACCCGTGCCGAGGCGTCGCGCGACGAGCTGCGGGCACTGGGCTACACGGTCGACTGGCATGCGTACCCGATGCAGCACTCGGTGTGTGCGCCGGAGATCGCCGAGATGAACCGCTGGCTGCTGCGCGTGCTGGGGTGATTCACCAGGCGGCCGGCGGCCGCTTCAGTACACGGATGCGGCCGGAAGCGACTGCCACGTAGCCGCCCTTCGTCAAGTCCTTGAAGATGCGGCTCACCATTTCACGCGAGGAGCCGACGCGTTCGGCGATGTCTTGCTGCGTGAGCCTTTCACCGACGACACGTTCGTCGCCTTGCGGCACCGAGAGTTCGTGTAGCAGGCGGACCACGCGGCCGTAGACGTCTTGCAGCGCCAGGCTCTTCACGCTGTCGGTGGCCTGGCGCACACGCCAGATCAGCTTCTGGATCAGATGCATCGCGAAGTCGGGCTGCGCGGCGACGAACTGGCGCAGGTTGGCACCGGTCACCACCGAGCAGGTGGTGGGCTCCAGCGTCATCACCGAGGCGCTGCGCGCGCCGCCGTCGAGCGCCAGTTCGCCGACGTATTCGCCCGGGCCGTGCGTGATGATCGTGACTTCGCGGCCGGCGGCGTTGGCCGAATAGACCTTCACGCGGCCGGTGAGGATGATGAAGAGCGAGTCGGCCACGTCGCCTTCGCTGATGATCACCGCGTGGGCCGGGTAGCGCTTCACGCCGCCTTGGGCGGCGATGCTGCGCAGCAGCTCGTTGTGCAGGGCGGTGGGTGAATCGGGGGCGCGGTCCATGAAGGCATTGTGGCGTGACGGCCCAGCGGCGCGCTGGCGTGTGCCACGGGCACTGGCGCCGCGACCGGACACGCGAGCTTGCGAAGGTGAATAAGTCACTTCTCCACGCCGCCATATTCACCGCCTGAAACATCCCGCAATGCCTACGCTTGCACCGACCGAGTTGGCCGTTATGCCAAGCGGTATCAAGGAGCATTGCCATGTTTGATCTGTCGCCCGAAGTTGCTCGCCGCGCTGAAGTTGCGCCCCGTGATCACACCGCAACGGTTGCAGCCACGTCGTTGTCGCGCTACGCCGGGCCCGAACGGCGCAACGGAACATCACGCATGCCGCACTGGCTGGCCGTGACCTTCGATGAGATCGACTACGGCGTGCTGCTGCTCAGCGACGCGACACACGTGATCCATGTCAACCATGCCGCCCAGACCGAACTCGACCGACAGCACCCGCTGCAGTTGCTCGGGCGTGAACTGCGCGCACGCCACGCGCAGGACGTGGCGCCGTTGCACGAAGCGCTGCGCGCGGCCAGTCTGCGCGGGTTGCGCAAGCTGCTGACGCTGGGCGAGGGCAGCCAGCGGCTGAGCATCTCGGTCGTGCCGTTAATTGCGTCATCCGGCTCCGCTGCAGACACCATGACGCTCGTGATGATGGGCAAGCGCAGTGTGTGCGAGGAACTCTCAGTGCAGGGCTTTGCGCGCAGCCACGGCCTGACCACCGCCGAGACGCGCGTGCTGGTGGCGCTGTGCAAGGGGCTTCCACCGGGCGCAGTCGCCGCTCACCAAGGCGTCGCGATCTCGACGATCCGCACGCAGATCGGGAACATCCGTCAAAAGACCGGGGCGGAAAGCATCCGGGATCTGGTGCGACAGGTGGCGGTGTTGCCTCCGTTGATGGGGGTTTTGCGGGGGGTGACGGGACGTGGTCTTGCTGATCGTGCCGAGTTGACTTCCGCGCCCGCTTGATCAGCGCCGAATCGCTGATGCTTGACGCGCTTGCCGCGGCACGCCTCTCGAACCACGGCATCGACAGGCAACGACATTGCCGAGAGCTGCCAGTGCGCGGTGTGCCATCAGTTTTGTGGATGTTCGACTGCATGTGTCGGTGCAGAATCCGCACTCTTGCAACCTACAACGCAGGAGAAGTGGATGCATCGCGAGATCGTCGTCAAAGGCCGCAGCCTCGGTGGCAGTTCGGACCTGACCCTGCTGGCGCCGATCAAACCCGGCTTCGTGGACGCGCTCGACACAGTCACCTACAAGACGCGAATCAAGCGCGTGCTCGAGGTGCTGCACGGCGCACGTACCCTTTCGCACGAACATGTCACCGCGCCGCTGCTGTCTGACAGCGTTGAGCGGGTGGGCGCGATCCACTCGGTGCGCGTGGCGGTGCTCGAGCCCGAAAACAAAGTGCTTCTCGCCGTCACCTTCGACGGCCCTTGGGAGTCCTATATCCGGGTGCTTTGGGACAAGGTTGGCACGCTGCTCGACCTGATCTTCTTCGACACCGTCGACTACGTGACGGCGTTCGACCACTCGTTCGACGCCTGGCGCGCCTGGGGCCGGCGTGTCCAGGTCGAAACAGGCTTCTTCTACGGCCCACCCCAGTTCACCGCACGTGACGCGCTCTATTGGCGTCGGGTCGAGCGCATGCGTGAGCGAGATCCCGCTCCCATCGGCCCTGCAGTGGACGATCAGAGGCGGCTGCGCATCAGCCTCGTCAACGAATTGCGGGCCTCGTTGCCGGCGGCAGAGACCATGGTCGACAAGTTCGTGGCCGCAGGCCTGCCAGAAACCGCAGACGAGCCCCGGTACTCTGACGTGCAATCGCCGCGCATGGTCCACCAGCAGGTTCGGCATGGCTTGCGTGCGCTGGCCGCGCTTTACCGGCTGACCGACCTGTTCCGACCGGGTACACCCGAAGGTGGCGTGCTGCGGCATGCAGCCATCGACCTGTTGCGCGAGTTCGTTGCGATTTACAACAACGGCGGCGGCGTGGCGAAAGACCAGATCCGCGAGGCCCGCGATGGCCGGGACCCGAGCCCGGCCATGAAGGGTTGTGGCCGCTTCGCGCGGCAACTCAACTGGCTGTTGCCCGAAAATGAGCACCTGTCCAACCGCCCGCTGCCACCCGATCCGACCGGACTACCGATCAGCCCTGCCGTGCTGGCGGCGATCCAGGGCGGCATCGTGCGCCAATACACAGACATTACCCACGGCGTCGTACTCTTTCTTTGCTTCGATGGGGCGGCGAGTGCGAAAGCTCTGCTCGACTGGGCGTTGCCGCAGGTCACGCCGGGCAACCATTCGCCGGCCGTGCCCGGGGGCGACCCATTTTTCAACCTGGCCTTCACGCTGGCGGGTCTGCGCGCGGTCGGACTGTCAGAAAGCGATCTCGAGCTGTTCCCCGAAGAGTTCCGCGTGGGCATGGCGCGACGCGCCGGCCTGCTCGGTGATGTGCGCAACAACCACCCACTGCGCTGGCGCTTTCCGGGCGTCGTTGGCGCCGCGCTTGATCCCGAACATGGCACTGAGCCCGACATGACGCATGCGGCGCTGATCCTGCGCTGCACCACCGCACCGGGTTCGAAGGCCGAGGACACGCTCGACGTCGCCCAGCCCGACCATCCGTTGTACCCGGTCATCGTCGCACTCCGCCAGTTGGCCGGTGTGCGCATCGTTGCCAGCCAATCGATGAAACGCATTTACGGCGATGCGGCGCGCGCTGACATCCGCGAACACTTCGGCTATGCCGACGGCAATGGGCAGCCAATGATCGAGAAAGTCCCTCCGGTGCTGACGGAAAATCTGATTCACCTGGGTGAGGTACTTGTCGGCCATACCAACGCGAGCGATCCGAGTTACATCGACAAGCCGGACGCACCAGCCGACATCAGTAACCGCATGGGCTGGCTGGGCAACGGCAGCTTCCTCGCGATGCGCAAGTACCGGCAATTCGTTGGCCGACTGCGCGAGGTTGTCAAGACCGCGGCGACTACGCTACCGACCGGCGCGGCGGCCATAGCGCCACCAGCTACGGCGCCCGGCCCCGAAGAACTGGTCTACGCCAAGATGATGGGCCGATACCGAAACGGCACACCGGTCATCGACCCGCCCGATCGCCAGCCGCGCAACAATTTCGTCTATCGGCACGCGGATTTGCTCGGGCGGTGCCCTGTGCATGCGCACATCCGCCTGGCCAACCCTCGCGAGACGCGCCTCGAAGGGGGGGCCGCTCGCATACCGCGTTTGATCCGCCGCAGCATGAGTTACGGGCCGACATTCGACGATGTGCCGAACGATGATATCGACCGAGGCATGGTCTTCATGGCGTACAGCGCCAGCTTGGCAGAACAGTACGAGGTGATCCAACGCTGGCTGAATGGCGCGAATGCCACCGGGGCGAGCTCAGGCCAAGGCTGCCCGTTCATCGGTGTTCCAGACAACGGGGTGCAAAAGACTTTCCGGTTCGAGTATCACGACCCCACTTTGCCCAGCGTCCCAGGGGTGGCCAAGGTGGAGCTTGCCCCGGGCACCGCCCTCTTCGAGGAACCCCCGACCCTCACTCGGCTGGATTGGGGGATCTATCTGTTTGCACCCTCGATCGCCGTGCTCAAACGCCTGCAGTCGGTGGCCGCTGCTGCGGCCGCAGTGCTGCCGGCAGCGTCGTCGGTGCCGTGGCGGCTGGCCCATGGGCGGGAGCTGCTCGCAGCGCTCGGGCGGGTACGTGCCGAACGTGGCGATGCGGCCGCGCTGCTCGCCTGGAAGGCGGTGCTCGAAGATCCCGAGTCGATCGACCGCCTCGACGCCGCTGCAGCATGGGCAGCCATACGCGAAGACCACGCCGGCCTGCTGAAAACACCCTACGGAACCCTGGTGACCAGCCGGGAGCTGTTGTGCGAGGTGCTGCGTGACCAGCACGGCCGCTACAGCGTCTGTGGCCAGGTCAAGCGCATGGAGAAGAGCTTCGGCCCGGTGGCGCTCGGGCGCGACGCGGGCCCCGATTACTGGGCCGAGTCTGATCCGGTCAATAGCGCGATCCATGCGCTGACCACCCCGCCGCCGCCTGCTGGGCCGACGGTATATCGGTTGGCCTTCGATGCAACCACGGTACAGATCCAGTCGATCATCGACGATGCCGAACGCCATGCGCGAACCGTCAATGACTTGCGCTTCGAGGTCGGGCTGGATGCCCGCGAGCTGCTCGACGAAGTGCTCGCCACGCTGAGCGACCACTGGTTCGGCCTGCACGCTGCGCACGAGCATCTGGCGCGCGGCAGCGCCGACTGGGGCTGGGAGCCGGGGGACAAGCCGCTGTATCCAGGGCACTTCACGGCCCTGTCGCGCTACATGTTCCAGCCCCACCCCGGCGCCGTGCCGGTTGAATTGGGAGAGGCGTATGGCAAGGCGCTGGGCAGCGCCATGCTCGCGTTCGTGGAAGAGGTACGCCGCGCGCCGGGCGCGGTGCCGCAATCGAAGGGCGGTGGCGATGCCCCGATTGCCGCTGCCATCTTCAGGCAGGCCGAAGGTGCGGACAACGGCTTCGTTGCACGCACGATGGTCGGGGTGCTCATGGGTTTCACGCCGACGATCATTGGCGCAGTCCTCAACGTGCTGCGGGAGTGGTTTGGCGGTGGCCGCTTCAATGCCCTGCGCGCCGAACTCGCGCTGCGCACCGACGAGGCCAGCGCGCGGCAGGTCATCCTTGCGCCCATGAATGCAGCGGCACGCATGCGGCCCATGCCGCAGATCGCATGGCGCACCGTGCGCACGACGCACCGCCTCGGGCCGTCGGGTGCCGCAGCGGTTGACGTGGAGCCCGGCGACAAGATCGTGCTCGCCTTCGTCTCCGGCACACAGCAGTCGCTGGCTGACGGAGGTGACCTGAACGACGATGCACGCCTGATGTTCGGCGGCAAGCGCACCTGGGACGGCGGCCGGGACCACCCCACCCACGCCTGCCCGGGTTTCGAGGCGGGCGTTCAGGCCATGCTGGGCACGCTGTGCGCTCTGCTGTCGTATCCGGGCTCGCTGCGCGCCGGCACCAGCGCCAACTCCTTCTTCATCGAAGGCGCTGTACAAGCGCTCCCCGGCCCGGCGCCCGCGGCCAACCGGGCCGCTCGGTTCGATGCGCTGACGATGGCCTTGCGCACGACCCTGGCCCTGGAAACCCGCTCCCACTACCTGAAGGAAGGTTTGACCATGTCGACCGACGCAATACACGCGGCAACGGCGGCCCGCACTCCGCCCAAGGGCCGGCAAGGTCTGGTCGTGGGCTGGGGCGACTCGTGGCTCGATTACCGGCTGCCCGAGATTTTTGGCGGCGGAGATCTTGGCGACGATGTGCGCGACCATCTCGCTGCCTTCAGTTACGAAGCGCCGCCCACCTACTGCGCTTGGGAGAAGTGGCCGACGATCCAGTCGATGGCAGCGGGGACGCACGCCTTCTGCAAATGGCTGAAGACCGAAGTCGAAACCCGGCAGCAGGATGCGCCGCTGCGCGCGATCGTGCTGTCCGGTGGTGGCAACGACGTGGTGGGGGCGACCCTGGAAGAAATGTTGTTGAACGGCCCCCAGACCGGAGGCATTGCCTTCGACCCGACCTTGCTGGGTGAGTGCATGACTGCGCTCAAGGCCCACTACATCACGGTGATCACCGACGTTCTCGCCTGCATCGACAAGCTGGTCGAGGATCACACCTTGCCCGATGCCTCGATCCCCGTGATCGTCCACGGCTACGACTATCCGTATCCGCAAGGCGTGTGGGACGGGGCCGTTAAGCCGCTCGAGCTCTGGCTGTTTGATCCATTCCAGAACAAGAGCTATGACCTTTCCGATCCGGCGCACTTTGACGCCGCCGTCAAAGCGATGCGTTACCTCATGGAAGAGTTGCGCTCGACACTCGCCTCCGTGGTCGCGGCCTTCCCCGTCGGCCGAGTGCGTCAGGTCGACCTGCTCGGAACGATCGAAACCTGTTGGCCTGCGGACCCCATGTCGAAGTGGGCCAACGATCTGCATCCGTTCAGCGACGCCTACGAGCAGCTCGCCATCCGCATCGAAGATGCCATCCAAGCCACCACTTGGCCCTGACACCATGCGCCTGTGCTACACGGCGTTGAGCCCGTACTGTCGCAAGGTGCGCATGGCGCTTGACTACAAAGGCCTGAACTACGTGGTCGTGCAGGTCGACCGCCTCACCGACCTGCCTGTGCCGAGCCCGCGCGCCGAGGTGCCCGTGCTGGAAGACGGCGGGGTGGTGGTCTGCAACTCGCCCGACATCCTGGCCTACATCGACCGGCTGCACCCCGACCCGCCGCTTTACCCGCAAGCTGCAGCGCTGTTCGCGGAAGTACGCCGCTGGGAGTTGCTGGCCGACACCCGGCTCGATGCGGTGATTTCGGTGATCGGTGTCTTTCGATTGCTCGGCGCCGAAGTCCCGCCCGAACTGACGGCAGCCGCTGCCGTCGAGAGCGCCGACCTTTATGACGAGATGAACCAGCAACTGGCGGCTCACGAGTACCTCTGCGGTGAACTCAGCGCCGCCGACTTCGCCGCCTACCCGCACATTGCCTCGGGTGCGGCACTGGGCCTGCGCTGCGGCCGCGACCGACACCGCAATGTTCTGCGCTGGATGCAGATGCTGCGCAACCGCCCTGAATTCGAGGCGGACGCCGAGGCGGTGCGTGATTGGTGGTCACACCGCAGCACGCGCCCAGTCGACGTGGAGCGGATCAACTGGGGCGCGTTTCGACTGGAGTGGCTGCTCGCGAGTGGGAAATCGCAGTGGTTCGCCGACCAGGTGCGTGCCGACAAGGTGCTCTGGTCGGTTGGGCCGCGCCGGCAGGTGAGCGCAGGCAGTGATCGGGGAGCGGGAGCGCCCGGAACTTGATGCCTCAGGCCGCCTCGGCCAGGCGCCTAGCGCACGCCGCGTGCCAAGCCATCTGCATGGATTTGAAAGCGACGAAAGCGGTTTCCGCTTCGCAACGCACCCGCGCGGTATCCCCCGTCAACGCAGCGACTTCAGCCCGTTCAAGCCGGCCGACTGCGGCTTCGCGGGGCGAGCCGCGGAAGTTACCCACGCGTTCCGCCAGATCGAGCTGCCTTGCAACCCGCGTCGGGGGTGCGCCGTTTGTCGCCATCCAGCGCGCCACGCCGCGCAGCCCCATCGCCAGACCGTGGCGGTCGCCTGCCCGAGCGCGCGCGAACAGGCGACCAAGCTGCTGGCGCATTTCGACCTCAAGCCCCAGCGCCGAACAGGCCTCCACGAGCCAACCATAGTTCAAGGAGGTAGAGACTGCACCGCCGCTGTCCTCGATCCATTGCGTCGGGTCACGCAGTGCTCGCAGCGCCGATTCGTTGCGTTCGATCGCCCAAGTACCGCAGGCGGCGAGGGCGCGGCCCATGGCCGTGAGATAGCGGCTTCGGCAACGCAGGGCCATGTCGGCCCCTTCAAGGCCGGCTTGCCGAGCCTCGGCCCACCGCCCCTGCCACAGCAGCGCCGCACAGCGCAGTTCGCGCACCGAAGCGCCGACCGAGTGCAACGGCTGGCCGAGCAGGTTTAGCGCCTCGTCGAAGTGCGCATGCGCCTCCTCGAAGCGCCCAAGATCAGCGAGTGTGTAGCCGATGCGACCGAGCGTGTAAGCCGAACCGATCGCCTGACCACGGCTTGGGCGGTGTTGTTGCCGCTTGCTCTCGACCGCCTGGATCAGCAGTGGCATCGCGCGCGCATAGTCGCCTGCGGAGGCCAGCGACTGCCCCAGGGTGGCCTGGATCTGCGCCACCAGTCGATGGTCCTCGCTCGTGATCGCGCTCACCAATGCGGCCTCGCAGTGCCGCACCGCCGCGCGCGGCTGGCCCTTCCCGTAGTTCACGTAGCCAAGCCAGTACTCGGCGCGGGCGATCGTGTTGAGCGCGCCGGTAAGCCGCGCCAGTTCCGCTGCCCGCGCGAACATCCGCAGGCCGTGGGACACGTCGAGCGGATCAAACACGCAGGCCTGCCCAAGCTTTTGCGCGATGGCGCACCAGCGCAGCTGCGTCTCGCGCGGGAGGGATGGCATCGCGTCGAGCGTGCGCAGGGCGGTCACGTAGTGGGCGCGCGTGCGATCCAGCGCCATCGCCGCCAGGGCCTTGTCGCCTGCGGCCTCCGAGTAGCGCGCCGCTTTGGCCGCATGGCCAGACGCCTCAAAGTGGTAGGCCATGGCCTCCAGATGCTCACCAGAATCGCCGCTCGCCGCGGCCAGTTCCAGCGTCTCGGCAACCTGTCGGTGCAGTTCACGGCGGCGCACCGAATCCACCATGGCGTAGACCGCATCGCGCGTCAGTACGTGTTTGAATTTCAACGTACCCGGTTGGCCAGACGGGGCAATAAAATCGAGTTGTTCCAGCGCCGTGAGCAGGGGCTGGGCATCCTCCAGCAGTGCCTCGAGCAGCGAGACCGCAAAGACATTGCCCACGACGGCAGCGATCTCGAGGCAAGCCGCCTGGGCCTGCTCGAGCAAAGCCACACGCGATGCCACCATCCCATCCAGCCATGCCAGACCAACGTGGCCCGCGCCAAGCAGCGTTGCCTTGTCGTTGCTGACGGCCAGGCACAGCTCCTCGATCAGCAGGGGCGTGCCGCCGGACTGGCGGAGGATCTCTTGCGCCACGAACGGATCCACGCCGGGGAGCCACTCTCCGATCGCGGTTGCCGCCTCGTCGGTGGGCAGGGGCTGCAGCCGCAGGTTTTGCGCGTCGGCCATCTCCTGCTCCTGCACCGCATCCATCGAGCGGCTGGCCACGATCAGCAGCAACGGCACTCCGCGCGCCCGTAGGTCAGCGAGTGCCATGCGAGTGGCGTCGTCGGCCCATTGCCAGTCGTCCAACACCAGCATCAACGGTGATTGGGACGCAAGTGCCACCAGTAAAGAAACCAACGCGACGCCACCTTGCCTGCCGCGGACGCCTCGTCCCATCACCATCTCGCGGGCGTCGGTTCGCGCATCGGCATCGAGCAGGCCGCCGAGTGCGTCCATGCTGGCGACCACCGCCGCGTCGTTGGCCTCGAGCAAGGCGTCCACGCGCCAGCCCAGTCCAGCACGCCCCCAATGCAGGAACGGTTGCAGCGGCTCGGCGGCGAGATAGCTTTCGCAGAACCCGTGCAGCACACGTCCTGCGGCCCGGAAGCGCCGCTCGAACTCCTCGGTGAGCCGCGTCTTGCCTACGCCCGGCTCCCCGACGATCAGCACGACGGAAGTCTCGCTACGCGCTCGGGCGGCGGCGACTTCCAGCGCCTCGAGTTCGCGCTGTCGTCCGACGAAACTGGCCGTGCCTCGCTTAGCTGCAGCGTCGATCCGGCGATGCACGTTGCGTCGGCCTTCGATGCGCAACACGTCCAGCGGCTTGGAGCGCCCACGGATCGGCAGCTGGCGCAGAAGCGTTAGCTCGTAGAAGTTTGCGTAAGGCCCCAGGGTCTCGGCACTGACCAACACCTCGTCCGCCGCCGCGAGGCCGACAACGCGAGACGCCGTGTTCGGCACTTCGCCGACGACATCGAAGCGGCCGCGCTCGATGTCACCATCCAACACCAGCACGAGGCCGGCATGAATGCCCGAATGCAGTTGCATACGTGGCGATGAGGCAGATCGGCCGATGCGCAGCGCGGCCGTGACGGCATGGAGTTCCAGCGCCGCCTCTGTGGCGCGACGTCCGTCGTCCTCACGCTTTTCTAGGTGGCCAAACAATGCGAGGGCGCCATCGCCCTGTATACGGGCGATCACGCCGCCGTGGCGCTCGATCACGATCCGCGCGAAGTGTCTGAACTTTTCCAGGACGGCCGCGTAGTCCTCGGCCTCAATCGATTGCGCATGATCGGACGAGCCGACAACGTCGGAAAACAGGACTGTGACGTAGCTACGCCGCGCTGAGCGCCGAAGCGAGGCAGGAGATTCAGGATCTTGCACGTGACGCACCTTGGAACAGCACCGACTCACCAGCCAGGGATGGTTGGTGCCCGATTCTCCACGGGAAGGAAACGCGCCGCTAAACATCTGGGGTCTGCGCACGCCGCTGGACAAAAGCTGGCTAGCCTAGGAGTCTGGGCGGCAGAAGGGAAGTCCCTGAGAGCTGCTGGCACGTGAGGTGCGTTGATGCGGCATGGCCGCGAACTACCTCCCCTACGAACCTG
>JBEBIB010000019.1:0-93179 GCA_040080605.1 Burkholderiaceae bacterium | reverse complement strand
TGATCGCCGCCGTCAGCGTCGTCTTGCCGTGGTCCACGTGCCCAATCGTCCCCACGTTCACGTGCGGCTTGGTGCGCTCGAATTTGCCTTTTGCCATTTTTCTCTCCAGGACAGCGGGCTTGCTGTTGCAAGCCCTTCAAGGTTACTTTTGGTGCCCATGGCGCGGATCGAACGCGCGACCTCTCCCTTACCAAGGGAGTGCTCTACCACTGAGCCACATGGGCCTGATCTTTCGAATCAGTACAGGCTTGGTCACGCTGGGTAACCAAGCCTGTGCTGACAACTTCCGTACACCACCGACACTGGAGCGGGAGACGGGAATCGAACCCGCGTCATCAGCTTGGAAGGCTGGGGTTCTACCATTGAACTACTCCCGCCCGGGAGCCTGAGCGAGCCCACCAGAACCGGCCCGCCTGCAGCAACAAAATCCACTCAAAAACCGACACGCCACTTGGTGGAGGAGGCTGGATTCGAACCAGCGTACTCGTTAGAGGGCAGATTTACAGTCTGCTGCCATTAACCACTCGGCCACCCCTCCGAGGCGAACCTCAGACTATATCACTGTCCGGCGCCGCCTGATCGAAGGCCCACCAGTCGACCACGTCTTCGGTGGCCACGAAGTGGCTGCCATCCTTCATGAATTCGCGCTTGATGTCGTAGGACGGGTGGCGGGCGCTAAGCACGCGCGACGCAGCCGGACACGGCTTGGCCTTCGCGAAGAAACTCTGCGCTTTCGACCCCCACAGGAGGAAAGCAGGCGGCGCCTCCTTTCTACACAGAACTTCGACAATCTGGATTGTGAGCGCTTGCCAACCAACCTTCAGATGGCTGGCGGTGACCCCGATCTCTACCGTCAGCGCCGGGTTCAACAGCAGCACACCCTGCGCCGCCCAGGCGTCGAGCTTCCACACCGCCGGCGGCTCGAAACCCGGCCGGTCCTGCGCCAGCACTTCGAAGATGCGCCCGAGCGAACGTGGCCGGCCCTGCCCGGCCGAAAACGCCAGGCCGTCGGCGTGGCCAGCGGTCGGGTACGGGTCCTGGCCGAAGATCACGACCTTCACCCGGTCCGGCGCCACCAGGCGCAGCGCACGAAACGGATCGGGCGGCCCGATCGGCCGATCGCCCGACACTTCGCGCACACGTTCGCAGACCGCGGCGCGCAAGGCCGGCGTCCAGCCCGGCAACACCTGCGCCCAGGCCGCGGGCAGCGTCTCGAACGCTGCCGGCAGATCGTCGGCGGTCACGTGAACAGGCTCGCCAGCGCGGCGCCGGGGTCATCGGCGCGCATGAAGGCCTCGCCGACCAGGAACGCGTGCACGCCCGCAGCACGCATGCGTTTCACGTCGGCCGGGCCGAGGATGCCGCTTTCGGTGACGAGCAGGCGCTCGGGCGGCACCTGCGTCAGCAGGCCCAACGTGGTCTCGAGCGTGACCTCGAAGGTCCGCAGGTTGCGGTTGTTGATGCCGACCAGCGGCGTATTCAGACGCAGCGCACGCTCGAGTTCGGCACCGTCGTGCACTTCGACCAGCACCGCCAAACCGAGCGCATGGGCTTGCGCTTCGAGGTCGGCCATCTGCGCATCGTCGAGGCAGGCGGCGATCAGCAGGATGCAGTCGGCGCCCATCGCGCGGGCTTCGAAGACCTGATACGCGTCGACCATGAAGTCCTTGCGCAAAACCGGCAAGGCGCAGGCCGCGCGCGCTTGTTCGAGGTAGGCGACACTGCCCTGGAAGAACTGCACGTCGGTCAATACGCTCAGCGTGGCGGCACCGTGGCGCTCGTAGCTCGCGGCGATTTCGGCCGGCACGAAGTGCTCGCGCAGCACGCCCTTGCTCGGGCTTGCCTTCTTCACTTCGGCGATCACGGCGGCCGCGCCGGCGCCGATCTTGCCGTGCAACGCGCCGACAAAATCGCGCTGGCCGCCCAGCGATTCGGCGTCGCGTCGCAGCGAAGCCAGGTCACGCTTTCGGCGCGCCAGCGAGATTTCGTCGCGCTTGACGGCGACTATTCTGTCGAGGATGTCGCTCATGCCTTGGCCAATTCCTGCGTGCGTGCCACGAACTGCTTCTGCTTCGCCAGCGCCGCGCCCGAAGCCAGTGCTTCACGCGCCAGTGCCACACCGTCGACCATCGTCGCCGCCACGTTGGCGGCGTACAGCGCCACACCGGCGTTGAGCATCACGATGTCGCGCGCCGCGCCGTCGACGTTCTCCAGCACCGATTGCAACAAGGCTTTCGACTGCTCCGGCGTCTCGACCTTCAGCGCCCGGTTGCTCGCCATCGTCAGGCCGAAGTCTTCGGGATGGATCTCGTACTCGTGGATGCCGCCGTCCTTGTACTCGCCGACCATCGTGGCGGCGCCGAGCGAGACCTCGTCCATGCCGTCGCGCCCATAGACGACGACCGCGTGCTCCGCGCCCAGCCGCTGCAGCGCCCGCACCTGGATGCCGACCAGGTCGGGGTGGAACACGCCCATCAGGATGTTCGGCGCCGCCGCCGGGTTGGTCAGCGGCCCCAGGATGTTGAAGATGGTGCGGATGCCGAGCTCCTTGCGCACCGGGCCGACGTTCTTCATTGCCGGGTGGTGGTTCGGCGCGAACATGAAGCCGATGCCGGTATCGGCAATGCAGGTCGAGATCGCGGCCGGCGTGAGCGTGAGCGGCACGCCCATCGCTTCGAGCACGTCGGCGCTGCCCGACTTGCTGCTGACGCTGCGGTTGCCGTGTTTGCTGACACGCGCCCCCGCCGCGGCGGCCACGAACATGCTGCAGGTCGAGATGTTGAAGGTGTGCGAGCCGTCACCGCCGGTGCCGACAATGTCGACCAGGTGGGTGCGGTCGGCCACCTCGACCTTGGTCGAGAACTCGCGCATCACCTGCGCCGCGGCGGTGATCTCGCCGATGGTCTCTTTCTTCACGCGCAGGCCGACGAGCAACGCCGCCATCATGACCGGCGACATTTCGCCGCTCATGATGCGGCGCACCAGCGCCAGCATTTCGTCGTGGAAGATCTCGCGGTGGTCGATGGTGCGCGTCAGCGCGTCGAGGTTGGTGATGGTCATCGAGGGTCCCAGTCGGTCAGGCTGAAAGGTGTTCGCGCACGGCGGCGACGGCGCGGTCGATGCCGGCCGCATCCACATCGAGGTGCGTCACGAAGCGCAATTTGTACAGGCCGGTGGCGAGCACACCCTTTGACTGCAGGTGCGCCATCAAGCCGGCGGCACGCTCGCCTTGCAGGTCGGCGAAGACGATGTTGGTCTGCGGCGGCTCGACCGTCACACCGGGCAGGCCTTGCAGGCCGCTGGCCAGGCGTTGCGCGAGCGCGTGGTCGTCGGCGAGGCGCTCGACATGATGATCGAGCGCGTGCAGCGCCGCTGCCGCCAGCAGGCCCGACTGGCGCATGCCGCCGCCGAGCATCTTGCGCCAACGGTGCGCGCGCGTGATGAGTTCGCGCGGGCCGACCAGGGCCGAGCCGACCGGTGCGCCCAAGCCTTTCGAGAAGCACACCGAAACGGTATCGAACAGCTGCGCCATCTCGCGGGCGCGCGTCTTCGGGTCACCGCCGAGCGCCACGGCGGCGTTGAACAGCCGCGCGCCGTCGAGGTGGGTGGCCAGGCCGCGCCGGCGCGCGAGCGCGGTCGCTTCCGCGAGATACGCCATCGGCAACACCTTGCCGCCGATCGTGTTCTCGAGCGCGAGCAGGCGGCTGCGCGCGAAGTGCGAATCGTCGGGCTTGATCGCGGCTTCGATGTCTTTCAAGGCCAGCGAACCGTCGGGCTGGTGATCGAGCGGCTGCGGCTGCACGCTGCCGAGCACCGCTGCACCGCCACCTTCCCAGCGGTAGGTGTGCGCCATCTGGCCGACGATGTACTCGTCGCCACGCCCGCAGTGGCTCATGATCGCGACGAGGTTGCTCTGCGTGCCGGTGGGCACGAAGATCGCCGCTTCCTTGCCGAGCATCTCGGCGATGCGCGCCTGCAGCGCGTTGACGGTCGGGTCGTCGCCGAACACGTCGTCGCCGAGCGGTGCAGCGAGCATGGCCTCTCGCATCGCCGCGGTGGGTTGCGTGACCGTGTCACTCCGCAGGTCGACGATCTTCATGCGCGCAACTCCAGAAAATTCTTCAACATCGCGTGCCCGTGCTCGGTCAGGATCGACTCCGGGTGGAACTGCACGCCTTCGAGCGGCATCTTCGTGCCCGCGAGTTCACGGTGGCGCACGCCCATGATCTCGCCGTCGAGCGAAGTCGAGGTCGCGTCGAGTACCGCCGGCAGCGACGCACGCTCGATCACCAGCGAGTGGTAGCGGATCACCGTGAACTCTTTCGGCAGCGCCGTGTACACGCCCCGCTCGTCGGTGCTGATCACGTCCGTCTTGCCGTGCATCTGCGTCTTCGCACGAATCACCTTGCCACCAAGCGCCGCGCCGATGGCCTGGTGGCCCAGGCACACACCGAGGATCGGCAGCTTGCCGGTGAACGCCTCGATCGCCGCGACGCACACGCCCGCCTCGGCCGGCGAACACGGCCCGGGCGAGAGCACCAGCTTGTCGGGACGCAGCGCCGCGATGCCCTGCACGTCGATCTCGTCGTTGCGGAATACGCGCACGTCTTCGCCGAGTTCGGCGAAATACTGCACCAGGTTGTAGGTGAAGGAGTCGTAGTTGTCGATCATCAGCAGCACGAATTTCCCCAAGTATTTGATTTGAAAGGGGAAAGTCAAAAGCAACGAAGACGAACTTCGTCGTAGACCCCCCAATAGACCCCCACCTACAAAGGCACGTCTACTCAGCGCCAGCGGCGCGTATCGACAGCAGAGGTGAGAGAAGCGCGATGCATCGGTACGTTCACTGCGGAGGGTCTCAGCTGGACCAGACGTGTCAGTTTAATGTGGTTTGCTCACAACCGAGGCCACCAAGCTTGATCGGTCCGACACGCATTGGTGCGACCTATCCATGCGATGCCGACATACTTCGCGACCTAACGCGGAGAGCCCATGGTGAACGAACGCCTACTGCGACCTGATGAGTTACCAGAGAGCCTTTGGAACCAAACGGCGGGCACTTTGACATTGCCGATTGCCCTGATCGACGCCTATGTTCGGGCTGTCGACGCGAGCAAACTGCGACACATCGGAATCAACCGGCCGCCTGGAGGGGGGCCGGTAGGAGGTCTCACGCGGGAAAGCGCGAACGAGCACTTTGCGCAGGCATTTGACGGGTCTGCGGCGCGAACGATGCTTGCGCTTCTCGATCCAAAGAATGAGGTTGGCAGCACCTCCGACTGCTTTGTTGCTGCGGCGGCAGGTGCCGATCTCGCTCTAACAGACGCCCCGTGCGGTGCCGGTGCGGCAGCGCTGAGCTTGCTGACGACAATCGCAAGCCTGAGAGCTCACGGCGTCCTTCCTCGCTCGGTGCTCAACGTGCGCCTAATTGGGGGCGAACTGTCAGAGCATGCCGTCGCCCACGCGTCAGCGCTGCTTGCTGACATACGTCCATCGCTCGAAGCGCAGGCGATCTTCGTTGAGCACCAGTTCATTCGCTGGGACGTGACTGATAGCCTAAGCACTTCCGATCTCATCAAAGCCTGCGTGGTTCAGGGCGTTGGGCGAGCTTGCAAGCTACTCGTGGTGGCCAACTTCAATGGCTTTCTCGTCAAAGACCAGAAGCTCAAAGTGGCTCAACCGCAACTCAATGAGTTGTTCCGATATGCCTCCGGCGGGCACAGCTTCGCCATCTGGATTGAGCCCGACATGAACAGGGCCACGGAGAAGGGCGGGCTCTTCTCATCTGTACTTAGATTGTTCAGTGACGGCGGATGGAGGCACTTTGGAAAAGTCGATCCGGACATCAGCGCCGAAAAGCCGGTTTTCACGAGTAGTGCTAGGTTTCGTCTTCCCCTGCAGCCCGAAATGACTGCGAGGGTTGGATTGGCAGTTATGCCAATTGATTTGGCTGGGAGTCGCGCTTGAAGCCGGCTGGGACGCTTGCCGTTCGAGCTGTCAACCAGTACCGCCGTCGAGACGTATTGGCCTATCTGGGACTTCGATACTACTTGGCCAACTCTGCAGCACGATCCGATCGTTGGGCTCGCGAAGTCGCAACGAGCCTTGTCGTTCGGCGCTCGACGGAAGGGTACTGTCGGGTTCAACATTTCAAGGACGTTGACTCTCAAGGAACCATTGGGCATCGAGACGTATTTTTGCCAGGTGCCAACGAGGCCCTCGCCGAGGCTGCGCTTATTGACGCGTGCGCGAAATCCGGCGGATCCTTCGTTCCATCGGACAGAGTCTTTAGCTACCTCATCGCGACCGGGGACAACACGTCGGGAATCTTTCAGCACTACACCTACGGGCTTCGGGCTCGACACGCAGCCATTGCGAACGCGTGCAAGCAAGCACCGAATAGTCGCGTCTTATTTTTGGACATTCGGCGCTTCTACCCTTCGATAGGGATTGCGGCCGCTCGAATGGCATGGCACTCGGCTTGCCAAGAAAGTTCACTCTCAAAGGCCTACGTTGAAGTGGGCGAACGAATCCTGTCTGATCACGGAAAGACTGCCGGGGGACGCGATGGGCATCTGCTAACGGGCCCAATGTTCGGTCACCTTGTCGCAAACTTGCTGCTGAGGAATGTAGATGTTCGACTTGCGAGCGAGCCGGCTCAATACTTTCGCTACGTAGACGACATCGCGCTAGTCGGCGATGACGCCCAGATTGCGGCGTCGTTGAACATTTTGCAGAGCGAGCTTGCGAAGCTACAGCTTGAACTTCACGGAACTGACTCTTCGAAGACTTTTACGGTTGGCGCCGCTGATTGGCTAGAGAGCGAGCACGACTTCGCGGAAGAGCGGAAAACAGTTTCTTGGATGAAGTTGATCGGAAACGTTAAGCGTTTCCTTCTGTGGCGTCCAGAGCAGACATCTGCTCTACATGATGCGTTGGTCGAAGAGGGCTTTCGACTCCCTGTGCCTGACTACGCGGAGGCCGTAAGAGAGCGTCCCTATCTCGACAGGGTCCAAAGCCTGTTGGAGTTTCGCTGGTATCAACTACTAGGCCGACCAGCATCTATTGAACGCATCGTTAGTCAAGCTAGGGCACTTCGGCATAGCACTGAGTTTGAAGTAGGAGCACTTCTTGCCGAAACCGAGGCAGCCGACGCTTTCAAGATGAAGCGTTTGCTACCTAAGATCCGCTACCGATTCGGACGACTAGCGTACTTGTCCGAGCCGATCGCGCTGGCTCAACTAGCGAGGACAGCCGCCGAAATTCCAGGACTGCAGTTTCAAAGCGCTGTGGCCACTTCGATTGCCACCGGCTCGATTGATCGCATCTTGGGGTTCGGCACCAACGCGGCTCAAGCCGTGGCGCAGCCTTTGCGAATGTCCCGCTATGGGGCTTCGTTGGATCAGGCGCCGACGTCGAGCGCGGCTCTAGCCGCTTTGGCAGTCTTTCAACTGAACGGGGGCGCAGAACACCTTCCCAAGGTCAACAGCCCCACCAACGAGTTGCTTCGATTCGCGCAGGATGGCGTCGATATCTCACTGATGCGCAGCGAGGACAATTTTGTGCAGGAGCTGTCCTGCTTGCATGGCGTTGCCAGTCCACGCCATGGGCGGGTACTGGACACCGCATTCGATACCTCGGAGATGATCTCGCTGGACGCTATCGAGCAAGCGAATCAGTCAGTTTCGCCCTAACGGTCCCGGGTGTCTCGCTCCGCAATCGATTGCGGGGCGCTGCAAGTCACTAGTGTGGTGCGCCGCTCTGTTCTGTACTTATGTATCGGGCTGCAGCAGTGAGACCGACGAGACTGAGAGTCTGCTTTCGTGCAGCAGGGAGAGCGACTCATCTCGACCCAGCAGCGACATTCGGGTCAACATTCACGGCGCGGTACAGCAGCCGTTCGCCTACGGCGACTCCAGCTCAAGGCGCGCGGACCAGCGCGCACGCTGTCTTGATGGTGAACACGGTTTCACGTTTCGAATTGGCAACGCCAGCGGCAGCTTAGCTCCGAATAAATTCCACGAATGCGCGGAGCGGCGCCGGCAGCAGGCGTCGACCTGGGTAATACAGGAATGGCCCGGAGAACGTCGGCCACCACTCCTGCAGCACCGGTTGCAGGGCGCCGCTGTGAAGGTGCGGCTGCAACCAGTCCTGAAACAGATAGACCAAGCCCATGCCGCCAACCGCGGCGTCGACCGCCAAGTCGACTGCGGCACCCGACTGCACGATGAGCGCGGGCTTCGGATCGACTTGCAGCGTCTCGGTACCCCGCTCGAATTCCCACGGTGGCATGGCGCCGCTGTTGAAACGAAGGCGAAGACACGCATGGGTCAACAGGTCACGGGGGTGACGAGGCACGCCGCGGCGCTCCAGGTAGTCAGGCGCCGCGGCACAAGCGAAGCGCTGCACCCGCGGGCCGATGGGCACTGCGATCATGTCCTGTTCCAGCCGTTCACCGTAGCGGATGCCAGCGTCGCAGCCGGCAGCCAGCACATCGACGAAACCGTCTTCGGCAACGACTTCCAGCAGGATGTCCGGGTAGGCCGCGCGGAATCCTGGAACGATGGCCGGCAACACCAGCCTTAGGGCCGAGACCGGTACGTTCAGCCTCAGTGTCCCGGCGGGTCGGTCGCGAAAGCCATTGACCACGTCCAAGGCGGCTTCGACTTCCTGCAGCGCGGGAGCGAGCCGCTCGATCAGGCGTTGCCCAGCTTCGGTAGGTGCGACGCTGCGCGTCGTGCGGTTGAGCAGGCGCACGCCGAGTTGCGCTTCGAGCCGGCGGACCGCATCACTGACCGCGGACGCACTGGCGCCACTCTGACGAGCGCCACCGCGAAACCCCTTTGCCCTCACCACGGCGACAAAGGCATTGAGGTCACTGAGGTCAGCCTTCATTGTCCGGAATTATGCACGGCCCGTGCAGACTGTAAGTACTTATCAAGCACCGCTCCCGTTCCTAGACTCACGCCAGAGCACTCAAGGAACCGACATGAACGACGCCCAAAAAACCACACACTTCCATCTTGGCGACCGCCAGGTCAACCGCCTCGGCTACGGCGCGATGCAGCTCGCGGGCCCGCACGTCTTCGGCCCCCCGAAGGACCGCGCCGCGGCCTTGGCCGTCCTGCGTGAGGCGGTCGAAGCCGGCGTGAATCACATCGACACCAGCGACTTCTATGGCCCTCACGTCACCAATCGGCTGATTCGCGAGGCCCTCAGTCCCTACCACCACGACCTGACCATCGTGACCAAGATCGGCGCCTCGCGCGACGAGAAAGGCGCTTGGTTGCCAGCGGCTTCCACGCAAGCCCTGACGGCTGCGGTGCACGACAACCTGCGCAACCTGGGCCTCGACAGGCTGGAGGTCGTCAATTTCCGCGCCATGTTTGACATATTCGCACCCGCCGAAGGGTCGATCGAGGAACCGTTGACCGTGCTTGCCACCCTCCAGCAACAGGGGCTGATCCGTCACATCGGTCTGAGCAATGTCACGGCCGCGCAGGTCGTGCAGGCCCGCCGCATCTGTGCCGTGGTGTGCGTCCAGAACCAATACAACCTGGTCCATCGCAGCGATGACGCCTTGGTCGACACCCTGGCCCGAGACGGCATCGCGTACGTGCCGTTCTTCCCGATGGGTGGATTCAGCCCGCTGCAATCGGCAGGACTATCGAAGGTGGCGCAAAGCCTGGGAGCGACGCCGCTGCAGGTAGCCCTGGCTTGGCTTCTGAAACGGGCGGCCAACATCCTCCTCATTCCCGGGACGTCGTCGGTCGGCCATCTGCGAGAAAACCTTGCGGCCGGAAATGTCGATCTGTCGGCTCAGGCGATGGTGGAACTCGAGGGGGTTGCCACCACCAGTCGATGACAGCGTCAGTTCCAAGACTCACCGGCAATCACCAAGAATCATTCAGAGGAAAGCCCATGAACAATCATTCACGCTTGCAGCAGTTCCTGGACGAAGCGTCCATCCGAAACACGATTGCACGTTTCGCCGACAGTGCGACCCGCGCCGACTACGCCATGTTCAGAACCTTGTGGGCCAACGATGGCGAGTTCATCATTGGCCAGGCTCCTCATGGCCAGCACTCCACCGGCGCAGACGAGAACGTCGCGCTGCTTCGCAAGCTGCGTACTGGAAAGGACTTCTTTGTTCAGTTCGCACTGCCCGGCGTCATCGAGATTGCGGGCGACGAGGCGACCACACGAACGTTTGTGCACGAGGCCGCGCGTGGTCCGGGCGAAAAGTACTACCGGAACCACTGCATTGCGTTCGACCGGTTGCAACGGTCCGGTGACGACTGGGTCTTCAAAAGTCGCTCGTTCCAGTATCTGTGGTTGGACACAGGGCCCTTCGCGGGCAGCGGATTTTCTCTCTTCCCAGCGCCGTAGCAACCTTCGAATCCCAAAGAATGCGTGCAGTTGCTGCCTAAAAAAGCCGCGCCCGCCCTTCGGCTCGATGCCTGCGGTGCCGTGATCTCAGGAACTGCTGCAGATGGAAGTGTTGCGAGCCGAAGCCGCAACATGCTCGATAGCTTCAAGGCAGCCGCTCGCGACCGGCTGCTCGTGGCCGGCAGCGTGAAGCCGATCCGCGGTGAAAGGCGACATTGCCCGGCGCCGATATGTTCAGGGACTTTTAGCGCACCACGCTAGCTTGGGACCAACGCGCACCCGCAGTGTTTGCACTTTCGGGCGTCTTTGAGAACCAGCTCGCGGCAATCGGGGCACTTGACATGCGTGGCTGCAGAGACGCGGCCTTGCAGCATTCCAACCGCCGCCGAGGAGTCAGCAGGCACGAGGGCAGATGAGCCGCACGCGGAGCAGGATTGCGGCCCTGTGCGACGCCACACCATGTAGATGAGCCCCGGCACGATCCAGCAGATCAAAAGTATCAGCGTGATGAAGACACTTCCGCGCAGCTTGCGCTCTGGCTTACCTACAGAGCCGCAATTTTTGCAAACAACTTTCAAGATCACTCTCCCTGTCTGAACATCTTGTCGGAGACCGGTACGGGAATCACTAACGGTCTAGCTGCGCGGAGCCTCGCGCCGGCCTTGCCGACGCCTCCGTAAGGCTCGCTGGGCGCATCTCAAGGCGCGCGAACCACTCACCCCCAGCCACCCGACGATACGGGCGCAACGGCGTCAGAGTGGCAAGCTCGCCGTTGAGGCTCGCGAGACGAAAGCTGCGCAACTCAGCAGCGATCGAAGCAGACCGCAGGTCACGCGCATACCCTCCGCGGCGCACATGAGCCAAGAAGACTTGCCACGTCGACTCGCGAACGAATCGTCCGTGTAGCTTGCCGCGATGGCAATGTCGACACAGCACCCGCATCGCGGGAGCTTCCCAGCGAAACGGAGCCGCGTAGTCTTCAGAGTGATATTCCACTGGCGAATCTGGGTCGCCACAGAGTTCGCACGGGCCGGTCGCGTTCGCCAACTCGCCCCGAGAAACTAGGTGCTTCAATGTCCGAAACTTCGCGCTCCTTTCCGCTGGGGAAAATCCGTTGTACCAGCCGGCGGACTCACTTGCCAATTCCAACAAATCGCCTCCAATATCGAGTCGCGAAACTTGAGCACCGCTTCGATTCCCACATTTTGCCCAAAATAGTTGGAAGACGAAAGGCGAGAAGTTAACGAATCTCGCGCTCTTTGAGCGCGAATTGAGTCCTGAAGAAGCGTTTGGTGTTGTGCTCAGAGCCTTGAGAAAGAGCAAGGGCTTCTCTCAAGAGCGCCTAGCGTTGGACGCGGAGATCGAGCGGAACTACGTCAGCTTGCTGGAACTTGGAAAAAACAGCGTTAGCTTGAGAATTTATTTCAAGCTGTGCGAGGTTCTGGAGATTGATCCTGCGGAGCTAATGCGCCGCATTCAAGACCAACTGAAGAGGTGAGATTTGCGTCCTTGCAGAAGTCCCTTGGTACGAGCCCGACGCCCCATCGATAGCTGCGCGAAAGCGGTCTATACGGATCGGTAGACTTCAAAGCGTTGCCTCCTAGCGCCGCAATTTCGCGCGGTTGCAGAACCCCTGTTGTGTGACACAGCCGCAATCGATTGCGGCAAGCCTCCATCGCAACATCACTAGCGTCGGTGACCACAACCCTCAGTGCGCTGCTAGCGCCGGCGGAACCAGTGCTTGCGCAGCACTGATGCCCCAAGTAGCAGGCCATGCGTTCTTGTCGAACCACGCAGCCTCGCCTTGGCTCAACAGGCCGCAGAGATGCTTCCTGGAATAGCCACCAGAAGCTACCCCATGGGTCCGAAGCGCTGCTGAAACACCCAGCGTCTCAGCATCAGAAAGAAAAGCCAGCCAAGCCAAGGTTTTGGACACCTTTAAACATTTCAGGACTGGCAGATCGTAAACGCGTACATCTTCGAGCTGATTCGGGAGCGTCAATAGCTGCTCCAACGATAGATGCTCCTTGGAATCGGGCATGGCATGTTGCAAGCCGCTAGGTAGGCGAATCTTCTTCTCGACGCGGTAGGTTTCCCCGAAGGGCGTCAGCTTCCCGCTCTTCGCTTGCTCAGCCGATTTGTCATACGCACTGAGCGTGAACTTCGACTTTTTGCCGCCGACATAGTGAGTGTTCTTGAAACGCCGGCTGACCCTCGCGCCAACAAGATGCGGCAGATTTGCTTCCGACGCACGCCCAGGATAATCAAAGGCAATCTCCACGTATTGAAAGCTACCACTCAACAATGCAGCATGATAGTCAGCGGGCTCTTGGACAGAGTTTCCACCGAAGTAGGAAGTTGTGAAGGCGCTGAATTTGCTCAAAGCGGCATCGGTCTCTTTTGCGGGATTGAACTCATAGGAAACGAATCGTGATATTCCATAGCATGACACTACGCGAACATAAACATCGATTCCCGCAACGGCGCGAGTCAATTTTGCCTGAACGCCTTTAACGCTCTTTAATGGCCGGCACTTGATACCGGTTTCGTCGCAGAGCATCTGGAGCATGCCGCAACAAATCACAAAAGATTCATAGTCAATACCGATAGCCAACTTCAATTTATCAAGATGAGGTTGAACGTAGATTTTTACAGGCATTTCCAGATACCGATCCTTGCTAGAGGACGTAGGCATCCGACACGCACCACCACCATCAGTCAACGGCGATACAATGAACTCGTGTCGGGTCGCATCCGACTGCTTTGAAGAAGTGCCTTGGGCCTGCCGCATGCAACTGCGGCGGGCCCATTTCATTTGGCTAGAACGGCTCGAATCGTCTCTGTCTTCCAATAATTCCTCCCACCATCGTTTCCGTCAGGCTTAGGCAATTGGCCCGACTTCATCTTCTCGTAAAGCGTCGAGTGAGAAACACCGCAGAGCGCCATGACCTCGGCGCTGCGAAGACGCCCGGGTCGATCGAGGTCGATGATTGGCATACGCGGCAAAACGTGCCCGCGCTGGGAACCGCGTCGAAGATCAGGCCTCGCCATTGAGTCGGCAGATCGACGCGCTATTGGAGCGAAAGATATTGGCATGGATTAAATCCCACTGGTCTTGTGACAGCACTAATATTGCCCAACAGACCCCGCACTAGCGGGAACGGAGGGAACGGTGGCGCGTTGCACGCCAGCCCGTGAGACTTAATCTGTAATTAGTCTCGCACTCCATTGCTCGGGAACTACATCTCTACTGTATCCGATACGATCGGATGCGTCAAGCTACCATCGCGTTCATGACCACGATGTTTGCTCCCGGCCGAAGCGTGTCGAGATACTCGCCCCACTTTTCCATCATTGCGGTTCTCTCTGGAACGTAATCAAAGTGGTTGTAAGCCGCCTTTACCTTGTTT
The DNA here is from genome assembly GCA_040080605.1 of Burkholderiaceae bacterium. Taxonomy (GTDB): domain Bacteria; phylum Pseudomonadota; class Gammaproteobacteria; order Burkholderiales; family Burkholderiaceae_C; genus LMDS01. Next base: position 79,380 of record JBEBIB010000019.1, on the reverse strand, counting down.
CTTTCCATATGGGCGAGCTGAAGCTCAATAACATTTCCCGCAAATCCAGCTTCATGTAGGCGTGTGGATGCCGTCGCACGGAAACCATGCGCAGCAAATCCGATGCTGCCTTTTCCGTTAAAGCCAAGCCGTTCTAGAGCTCTATTTATCGTAGTGGCAGACATACATGCAGCGGGTCTACGTGAGTTCGGGAATAGGGATCCAGTTGTGCCAGTGATCCCTTGAAGTTCCTTGAGCAAGCTGATGGCCGGTTTTGAAAGAGGAACCATGTGGGGCTTTCCTGCCTTCATTCTCGAAGCGGGAATCCTCCATTGGCATGCTTCCAAATCGATCTCTTCCCAGCGTGCTTGCCGAAGTTCGCCGGTACGAACAAAAGTCAGCAGGAGCAGTTCCAAAGCAATGCTCGTCGCTCGGGCACCTCTAAAGTGGACAAGCGCCGCCAGCAGCTCGCGGATCTGCTTTGGGTCTAGTGCTTTGCCATGCTTGACGCTGGCCGCTGACCTCTTCAGCTCAGTCAAGTTACGCAGCGCATAGGTCGGATCGGCATCCACGTACTCACGTTCAAGCGCGTAAACAAAGATGCCACGACACCAAGTCCGCACATTGATCGCGATCGATGCAGAGCCACCGGCTTTGCGCTCTCCTTCAGCTAACTTCGTCCGGACCGCAATCGATTGCAGAACCTGCCGGATGTCTTTCGTGGTGACCTCCCGTATCGGTTTATCGGCAAGCGTCGTCTCTATGACGTAGCGGCCTAAGAAGCGTTTCACCTGCGATAGGTAATACGGCTTCCATCCCTCCTTGTTGGCGTCGATCCACGCGGTTGCGACGGCACCGAACGTGGTGAGGCTCTGATCCAACTTCTTTGCTTGGTCCCGCTTTTGTGCGGCTAGGGGGTGAAGGCCATCTGCGATTAGCAGGCGCGCTGCGGTTACGCGATCGCGAGCTGCTGCCAACCCAACTTCCGGGTACGAACCAACGGCGAATCGCTGCTCTTTTCCACCCAGCCGGTACTTCAGCTTCCAGTGCTTGCCGCCTGACGGCGTCACTAGCAGAAACAGGCCTCGCGCGTCAGCGAGACGGTATGCCTTGGCCATCCGCTTTGCGGCCTTGACCTTTGAATCGGTAAGAGCTGCCATGAAGGTCATCCATTCAAATGAACCCCCAATTGAACCCCCAAAGTACCGGATAGCACAAGCGAATTCCGCATCGATCTGGCCTTAAGTTGTTGATTCTAAACGAGTAATAGGCGACCTTAAGACGCTGCGGGATATCGATCGTAATGATCGATCATGAGCAGCATATGGGCTCTATCCTATTGATTTCGTTGGGTGTTTTGTTCGTCACCCACGTTTCATACCCGCTTTTTCTGTCGCTGGCGTGGCCGGCGCGATGTGCTGGGTGGGGGACTGATGCGCCCGTGCGGGCGCAATAGGTCGGTCAGACTGATGGCTTACGCCAACGCCAACCGAAGAGTGCCGCCGAATATGAATGCTGACCGGACATACGACCTATTATCGCTTGCCTTCGGCGGGATGAGCCCTACCCGCAAGGCTGGCCTCAGGGCACTAGGCGGCGTCGGGAGCCGTGAAGTTCCAGGTGCGCTTCAGGGGATCAAATAGCCTGCACGTACCATCTACAAATCGGGCGATGCGGTTCATGTCAAGAGTGCCTTCTGCTTCGAATGCTCAGTTGCAGGCGCGGGCTCTCCAAGGTCGCGTGGCGAATCGTCATCATCGACGGCCGCGTCGATGCCCATTCGATACCCCATCGCGCGATAGCCTCGCTGTCGCTTGTCCCACATCCGCAGCAATGCCGGGTGGCCGGTGTCGACGAAGTCGATGATCCGAACATCGGTCTTGCTGGCGTGTTCTCGGTGCAGGCGGCCCGCGTACTGCTGGAGCGTGCCTTTCCACGAAACCGGCATGGCCAGCACCAAGGTATCCAGCGGCGGATGGTCGAAACCTTCGCCGACGAGCTTGCCCGTCGCCAGCAGGATGCGTGGCGTCTGCGGCGCCAAGGCGTCAAGTTCTGCAATGCGGGCGGCCCGCTGCTTCTTTGACATCCGACCGTGCAGTACGAAGGGCGGTGGCACCTGTGCTGCCAGGGCCAAGAGGATGGCATCGAGGTGCTCCGTGCGCTCGGTCAGCACCAGCACCTTGCGGCCTTGTTCGAAGACCGCGGCGATCTCGGCGGCGATGGCATGGGTCCTGGCCAGGTCATTGGCAAGATGCCGGAACACGTCCTGAATGCCTGCCGTGGTCGGCAGGTCGATGCGGGAAAACCGTGATCGCGGCAACACCTCCAGGTCGTGCGGTGCACTGGCCGGCCTGGCCGCCGTGTGTCGAATCGGCCCGCATTGCATGAAGATGATCGGCTGCTGGCCATCGCGGCGAATCGGCGTGGCCGTCAGGCCGAGCACAAATTTCGCCTTGGTCCGTTTGAGGATGGCGTCGAACGACGCGGCGCCCACATGGTGGCATTCGTCAACGATGACCTGCCCGTAGTTCTCGACCAGCGCATTGACCTCGCCTTGGCGCGACAGCGACTGGATCACGGCGATGTCGATCCTGCCGGTGGGTTTGGCTTTGCCGCCACCAATGGTGCCGACCACGACCTTGCCCGCGCCAACGTCCATCGCAAGGAAGGCTTGCAGACGCTCCTGCCATTGCTTCAACAGCTCGGTGCGATGCACCAGCACCAGGGTGTTCACGCCCCGCCGGGCGATGATGGCCGCCGCCGTGACCGTCTTGCCGAATGCGGTGGGTGCGCACAGCACACCGGCGTCGTGATGCAACATGGCCGAGACAGCCACCTCCTGGTCAGGTCGCAAGGTGCCGACGAAGCCGACATCGATGGGCTCACCACCATACCGCTCGTCCTGCAGGTCGCAGCGAATGCGGTTGTCCTTGAGCAAGGCTTGGGCGGCGTCGAGGCAGCCACGCGGCAACGCGATGTGCTGCGGGTAGTTCTCGGCATTGCCGATCACGCGCGGCTTGTCCCACACCGACATCCGCATGGCCTGGGCCTTGTAGAACTCGGGGTTTTGGAAGGCCGCCAGCCGGATCAGACGATTGGCCAGCGCTTGGGGCAACGCGCTCTTCTCGAAATAGATCAAATTGGCCAGCGTCACGGTCAGCGCCTGGGGCATGGTGCCCGGCAGCTTCATTGACGTGGTGGCCTTGCGCTTCCACGGCGTGGCCAAATCCTCATCGTCGATGAAGGTCACATCCAGCGGGTGTGTGCCGCCGGTGGCGCGCAGGATGGTCGGTTCGATGTCGTGCGGCGCCATCGACTGGATGGATGCGAGGAAGGCCCACTGGTCCTGGTGGGAACGCAGAGCGGCATCCACAAAGACGCTGAAGCCGCTCTCGCGCGCATGCTTCTGCAGCGGCAAGGCGATCAGGTTACCGAACCCTCCTTTGGGCATCGTGTCCTGGTTGGGAAACAAGCGGTCGTAGGACGCCAGCTTGAGCTGCCGGGTTCGCCCGCAGGTGTGGCTGATGACGGCCGTTCCCAGGCGCCGGGCGTCCCGCGCAGACACCCGCCCCGCAAAGAACACCCAGACATGTGCGCCCCGGCCAGAACGTGAAATCTCCAATGCCGCCGGCACGCCCAACTCGGTGCAGGACTGCACAAACCCTTGGGCGTCCTCCTGCCACTCGGCTTCGTCAAAATCGACCGCCATGAAGTGGCAGGTGTCATCATCCAGCAGCGGGTAGACCCCCACTGTGTGCTCGCCGGCCAGATGGTCGTAGATCACCGCATCGGACAACGGGATCAGCAGGCGATGGCCACAGTCGCCGCACTTGATGCGCGGCTTCTCGCAGACGCCAGCCCGCCACTCGTTGGCGCAAGCCGGCGCGTAGCCCGATTTGCCCGATGTCTTGCCCTCCCAGCGGACCGGATAGACATCCGTGCGGCCACGGAACAGCCGCCGAAACAGCGCCACTTTCTCGGCTGTGGACAGGCTGGAACGCGGCGGCTCGGGCTTGGGCTCCGGCGCTGGCGTGGTCGGCGCGGGCGGTGATGCCGATGCTGATGGCACGCGCCATTCGATGCCGTGCGAATCCAGCAGCGCCGCCAGCCGCGCGTTCTCGGCTTGCAGCGCCGCGAACGCATCGTGCTCAGTCATCGACCCGATGCTCTGCGAGCAGTTCGTCCATGTTTTCACCCACGCCGTAGCCGATGTTGTGGCTGCGCTGGCGAACCGCATCCAGGCGTTCCCACCATGCCGGGCGATTCGCCTCGGGCAATGCAGCGATGGTTTTCAGCGCCTGCTCGAACATCCGCAACAGTGCATCGAAGTGGCTCTCGTCGTCCTGGCCGACGTCTGCGCAGAAGCCCGTGTCCTGCTCGCAATAGAACACGGTCAACTCCGCCAGCCCTTCGGTTGGTCCGCCCGCCTTCTTGTAGTCGGCAATGGCCTTCTTGGCCTTGGCGACCGAGATGTCCTGGTTCTTGAAAACATCGGGCCAGAGCCAGCGGCTGATTGTCGCTTTGTAGGGCTTGAGCACGTCATCGCCCAGGCGCATGCGGGCGTGCAGAAAGGCCTGGTTGTCCTTGCTGGCGGCATAGAGGTCTTGCACCAGGCCGAGCAGACCGGCTCGGTCAAAGTCGGCGAGCTTGGCTTTGATGTCGATCCACGAAAGATTCGCCCTCTTCGTTGCCATGGGTGCCCTCAGATCAACGGCAGCAGCTCGACCCTGGGCACATAGCCCGAGTCGCCCCACTCGCGATAGTCGACAAGCGACGGTGTTCGCTCCATCGCGCCGAGCGGCTCGATACCCATCGCGTGCAGTCGAGCCAACAATTCCTGCAGCACATCATCCTTGCGCAACGACCACGTCGAAGCAAAGCAGCGCCAGAACACCCAGCCCGCCCGCTCAAGAACTCGTTGTCTGCTCATATCGGCCTGCCACCGGTCCGGGCCGTGGAAATCGTCGCCGTCGCATTCAAGTGCCAGCCGCGCGTCATCTCCACCCTCGACCACCATGTCGATCCGAAACGATCCAGCCTTCACTTGCGGCGTAACGCGATAACCCCGGTCGAACAGTGCGGTGTAGACGTCGCGTTCAAAGCCAGACTCGCACAAGTCGATCAGGCTCTTGTCCTCTTCGTTGTTATCCATGGGCTTGCTGTAGTGCGAGAGCAGCGACCGGCGGATGTCTGCGTTGGACAGCTCATCGAGGCGCACCGACCTCACCAAATACATCCGGTCGCGAGCCCGGCTGGCGGCCACGTTGAAGCGCTGCTCAAACATGTTGCCCGACAGGGCGTGATGGCTCTTGGAGTCCGCCACCATCGACAGGAACATGATGTCTCGCTCGCTGCCTTGGAACACACGGGCGTCGCCGCATGCGAAGCTTCGACGCGAGAGTTCGTCCGCGTCGCACAGAGACCGCACGAGCGTGTCGATGTACTGCGCCTGATCTGGGCCCAGCAGGGATACGACCCCGAGGGTGCGGCCTCGCAGTTTGGGGTCGCGCAAGATGGCTTCGATCTCGGCCACGATTGCGTCAGCCTCTGGTTTGTTGGTGTCCTTGGCAGACCGGACGCCGGCCGGCACATAGACATCCACCAGCGGCGGGTCAATGCGTTCGGAGGCCCGGGGCACACGTAGCGGCTGGATGAAGTTGTCGTAGAAAGTCCTGTTGCTGTAAGCGATGATGGGTTGCACGCACCGAAAGTGCTCCCGCAGCATCACCTTCTGCGCCGCAAAAACTGTCGACGCGATGTCGTAGAGCGATTTCTCCGGCGTCAGCACAGCCGGATACGCCTGGTCAGACAGGAAGCGTTCGCGAAGGGCCTGAATCTTGGCCGCTGAGATGAACCCGCCTTCGGGCGATACCTGCTTGTCGTCGCCGACCACCAGAATTCTGGCCCCTCGCAACACGGCGGGAAGCGCCCACAAGTTGGACTGGCTGGCCTCGTCCACGATGACGAGGTCGAAGGCGCCTAGCGTCGCCGGCATGCTTTCCGACACCTTGGCGTGACTCATGATCCAGCAAGGCACCGCGCCTTGTGCGTCCATCATTGCCTTCTGTGCATCCCGACGATGCCGGGTCGCGTTCGGACCTGTGCCTTGCCCGATCTTGCGAATGGCGGTGCGGTATGTCTCAAGCGCCGAGAGAACGCGCTGCGAAGCCTTCTCCTTGGCCGACAGCCAAGCCGATTTCGACACCATCCGTTCGTACTGCTGCGCCAACGCCTTTTCGAGGTCACGCCGACGAACCCCCAACGTCAGAAGTTCTTGCCGCGCCTCGATTTGGTCGAGATAGTTTTTGATGCGAGCCCAGTTCCAGGCCTCCCGCCAGGAGACAGGGAGCAAGTGGTCATCACCGGACGCGGCAAGTGGTTGACTTCGTAGTCGCGACGCCAGCCTCTGGCCGCCTGCCGACTCAATGCGCCTGCAGAGTTCTTCAACCTTGCCCATCTCGCCCGCGAGCGCCTCAATGCGCTTGAGCTCGCTTGCCAGCTCGGCGTAGGTGGCGACGATGCGCTCCGTCTTCGCCACAGGACTACCGAGTTCGTCCTGCACGTACTGCCTAAACGCAATGCTGATAGGTCCGGAGGTACCAGCCAATTTCTCCTGCAAGGTGGCAAGCCTGGTGGCAGCGGCGGCCAGCTCGGATCGGGTTAGATGACGACGAAGGTGCTCACGCACGCCAGCCAGCTCAACAGAACCGCCCCACAACTCCTGAACCGGGGCTTCGGCGAACACCTTCTCGGCCAGCGTTGGCAGGTTCGCGTCGTGGAAGATGGCCAAGCGGTGTGCCTTCTTAGCAGCCACAGCGACCAGTTCGGTCGCCCTCAGTTGCTCGACCCCATCTTTCATCACCGGTACCGACAGCAGCTCCGCGAACTGGTTCCACCGCACGTTGAAGGACAGCACCTTGGCGTGCAGCCGCACGTAGCGATGAACGTGTTGCCAGTCATCGGGACTGGCGGGGACAAGCCCAGCGACGCGGATCGCCGCCACATGCACCTTGATGTCCCCGGCCCCCACGGCGAACAGACCGAACGGCTTGCCCGATTCCGCAGCGCGCTCGACTGCTTGAAGAACCTTGCTGCTTTCGAGGGCGTCCGCAGGCACAGACACAGGTCTCTGCATAAAGGCCGCCCTGGCCGATACAAGCTCGTCTATCTCGCCAAAAAGCGCCTTGAGCGACTGCTGCTCACTTGCGAAGTCCGGCCGGCGGCACTTGCGCCGCAACTCGAAAACCCAAGGGCTCTCCAACGATTCGAGATCCTTGACGAGTCTTATGACTTCATCTACCACGCCCAGCATTCGCCTGGCTTCTTCCAATACCTCCGGCGTCATCGCACGGAGGGGTCGTAGGTCACCCTCGGATTCGGCCTTGTCGATTTCGCGGATGCCAACCAACACGTCGTGAAGACCCCCCACATCTGCCGCAGACAAGAGCGCATGGCTCGACGGTAGCCGGGCGGAAACGTAAACGAGATCGGCACCCAGCTTGCGCCTCGCTTCGCGCAGCGCCTGCGCCTCCGATGCCGTCAACGGTGGGGCTTGCTGCTGGACATCCAGTGTCAGATCGTCATCGAACCATCCGTGTTGCTCACGGCCGGAGACGACCAGGTCAGCCATCTTCTGCGCGCGGAGACTCACGCCATCCACCTGAATGTCCGAGAGTTGCTCCATCGCAATCTCGTCGACTCGTCGGTCGATTCGGGCCAGTTCACCATGAGCCGCGTCGATGCGATTGCGCGCGTCCTGGATTTCGTCGGCGACGATTCGAGGGTTGAGCTGCGAGAGGTTGTGGATGATCGCTTCGATGGAGGATTGGAATTGCCTCATTCCTTCCTTGTCGCCAGCCATCAGCGCCACGGTCAGGGGTCGGACCTCCTCGGGAATCTTGGATTGCAATACCTCGAGGGCATGTTCGCCCTTGGATGTCACGAGAACCTTGCGCCCTGTGGCCAGGTAGTGGCAGACGATGTTGGCAATCGTGTGGGTCTTGCCGGTGCCAGGGGGGCCTTGGACCGCCACGCCGGGCGCCCGCTCGAGCATCTCGACGATGGTTTCTTGCTCCTGGTTGTACGGCAGCGGGAAGAAGAGTTCGCGCGGCTCGCCCTTCTTTCGGGGCGCTCCACACAAGCCTCTGAACGCAATTGACTCGTATTGAATAACGTCGTCGGTCGGCGCCGTCACAAGCGCGACTGGACCTGGCGGAATCACGTCACCCGATTGCAACCGGGCCTTGAGCCGCCGGATGTCCTCAACAAGGTAGTTGTTCGATCGAATCCGCGCGAACAGCACCCACCCCGGTGTCACCAGCAAGTCCGCCTGGGGCGCAGGAAGGCTCTCATAGGTCGGGTCGTATCGACCCTTCTCGTTGAGGCTGCCGGCGGCGAGCTTCAAGATGGGCTCGAAGCTAGAGATGTCGAACGGCGTCATCGGATGCTCGGCCTCGCGTGCCATCAGCAGCTTGGCCTGTTTCTCCACGTCGGCCGAACCAGGGAGTTGACACGCGCCGAACGCGTCAAACTCCAGCCGAGGTTCGATCGCACGCGGCCGGACAGAAAGGGTGTGAGTCTGGCTGTCAAGATCGATCTCAACCACCTGGGTCAAGAGCGGGTACTGAAAGTCCACCGTGACCGCACCCGCGCCACCTTCCGTGACGCGGCCAGCGAATCTCCATGAAGCGATGCCCATCCCCCACACCAGCTCCGACGGCTTCGCCGTTTCTTCAGCTTCGAGCCTGCCCTTGAGCGCGAACAGGTCTCCGTAGAGTGAGATGGTCTTACGGCGGGGCTTCTCGCCCTCGGCCCAGGCGTGCCACATCTGTGTGTATTGCCCGAGCACTTGCGTAGCCCTTGCGCGACGATCGGCGTCCGCTGCAGCCGCCTGTTGCTCACCCATCGTCTTGCCATCAACTACGCGTTGGTGCTTGAGCGCCGTCTCGTTGAGCCTCGGCGGCTGGCCGCTGGGGTCGTCCTCGACTGTGAGGAACGAATGCAGGGCCTCTTCAAATATCTTCGGGGTGGATTTGGCGTCGAGGCGAAGCACCTGAAGCCAGATGTGGTCGCCTTCAACCTTGATGTCGAAATCAACCCCCGGCAGCCCGGCCAAGTCCTTCGGGTAGCGCTTGAAATCAACAACAGTTGCCAGATTGAATGCGCGAGGGTCGATATCTTTGCTCTGCTCGACGACGTAGTCGAGCAGCCTGCTGAGCAGGCCGTGCTGTGGCGTGAGTGGCATCAGTCCTCCCCGAAATTCTTTTCTGCCGCGGCAGGCGTGGCGATATGCCGCCGACACACGCGCTCGGAAATTCCTTCGGGCAGCATCACCTCGAAGGGCATCGCGTTGGTGTCCAGTGCGTCCCAGACCCGCGCTGCGAGCAGCGTGTCGATCTTCACGCGGGAGAAGGCTTCGTTGCTCATGGCGATGTGTTCTTGAGGAAGCCCACGCGGCCGGGGCAAGGCCAGCCTTGCTTGTTCTTGTGGGGGTTCAGTTTTGGATCGTATTTGTTTCGCTTGAAGGTCTTGCCGCACGCCGTGCACTCGAAGGCGTAGGACAGACCGAAGCCGCGTTGGGGTCTGGCTGCTGCACGCGCAGGTTTCCGCACAGCAGGCGAGCGCGCTGACGGGAATGCCGTGAAGGCGGCTGAGAGCCGCTCGATGGGAGGCGTATTCAGCGGGCCGGACGCGGTCAATTCGACGGCGTACCGTGGCCTGAACGCTTGGCGGGTGACTGTCGCCGAGCGAATGCGATCGACTCGATAGCTCCTGGATTCGCCGGTATCGGCCTTGACGCCGAACAGCAGCAGGTTGCCAGCACTCGTGCGACGCACCGAATACGGCTCGATCGTCGGCGCAGTGCGCTCGCCACCGTCCTTTGTGTAGTCGAGTTGGATGCACAGCCGGTTCGCGGCCGCAAACCGAATCGATTCGAGCGAACTGGCGCCGACGCCCCAGGCCGTCACCATGGGCGGTAGGCGCCAGGTAGTGTCGACGACCTCGCGGCCAAACTGGATCGCCGGCAAGGTCGGCAGCACCACGTCCGTGTTCAGCCAATCGAAGACCGCTGGAAGCTCCTGCCAGAAGTCATCGAACGGCGGGCACGTGGGAAGCTGATGCGCCAGCATCTGCTCCCATTCCACCTCGATGGCGACGCGCTCGGGCCGATCACACAACGCGAGGAACGTGGGAATCGGGATGCCCTTGAACTCACACTTCCTCGCGAGAGTGCTACGCACCACGGCACGGTTGGGCTGAAGGTCTTGCCGGCGATACAGATGGACCACGTCGTAGAGATCGCGAGGGCGTTGCCGCTCGGCCAGCGCGCGCATCTTCTCCGCGAACACCTCCTCAAACGGATAGCAGAGAACGCGGATACCGTCATTGGGACGATCGGTGTACGGGTGGTGCACCGGACGGAGCACGGGGTCAAGCACCAGCACCTCATCGGACGCGAGGTCCAGCTTGATGCGTGGCGGATCGCCTGCACGGCCGAGTGGGCCGCGATAGCCGACGCGGCCTTGGGCGGATTGGCTGCCGCGCGGGTTCGTGAAGACCTCGAACTTGCGCGCCTCCGGCGGGAGTTGGAGGCCCGATGCGTCGTAGACCCAGTCGGCGATCTCCTCGAAGACCCCAGCGAGGAAAGCTTCGTCCAGGTGCTCGGCATCCTGCAGGGTGAAGTCCAGATCCTCGGAGAACCGGTACGTCTCGAAGTAGCACTTCTTGAGGCAAGTGCCGCCCTTGAACACCCAGCGCGGTCCGATCTCGGCATGCGCGGCGATCCCGGCGAGGAACCAGCCCAGGGCATAGTCTTTCTCGACGACATGGGCCTGCAATTGCAGCTCGGCTGCAAGGGCCATCAGTTCCTGCTTGGAGATCACGCGTGTGCCTTCCCAGAAAACCTTCGCGCTGGGCGCTCCGGTGTGGCCCTTGGGAGCGGCCCGGAGGGCCCACGCAATTCGCCGGCGGGCACCCAGACGCGCCATGCCGTCACGAGTCGGTCCGCCGGCAATGCGGGGTCGAGCTTGGCGTAGCCCGCGGTGAGATGCGCTCGACACGACTCGATGAGCACCGCTTGATCGGGATGGTCGCGCTGAAGGAGAAACCCGAGCCGCTTGTAGACCGCGCCGCTGCCGATCTTGGCGGCGTAGCCGGCGAGCTTGGCGGCCTCTTTGGGTTGGTCGTGGAAGAGGCTCGCGAGCATCTCCGCCACACTGCGAATGCCACCACCCAGCCCGGGGTCAGCCAGCATGTCTACGAGGGTGCGAGCCGGGTCCGACACTTGGACGCGCGTGCCGCCGCGCCAGACTGTCTTCATACCGATGAACTGCGCTGGCGCCACCGTGTGCAACTCGAAGCGGGCCTTGCGCAGCACGAGCTGCCGCTCCCGCGGGCGCGTGGCTGTCATCACGCAGATCGAACGAAAGAGTTGCTCGGTGAGCCCCCAATGCTCGGCAGCGGACCACCCACCGACGTAGCACGGCGCGAACATCGTTGCGGCGACAGACCATGCGTCGTCCAATGCAACATCACCCGACTCCGACTCGATAGGTACAGGGACGTATGCGCCGCGCCGAACACGTGCGAGCCACCCCGATCTCGACCACGCGGCAAGGCGGCGAGCAGCAACTTCCTGCGTCAACCCAAGGGCGGCGGCGGCATGGGTTGGCGTCACGATGGTTGGGCTGTCGCGCAGCAGTTTGCTCAACTGGCTGCGAGACGTCGCGCTGAGGCCTGCGGGTCGCATGCGCTATATCTTAAGCGAAAGAACGTCGCCTAGGATGACGTTTCTACGCTTCATGTATAGCTTCCTCAGCCTGTTGGAGCCACTGACCGAGCCGGAGCTTAGTCAACGGGCTGCTAACCAAATTGGCCCCTCCAAGCGACTACACAGCTATCAGGCCGGCAGACGCAGCGCCGAACACAGCCGGAGTCGTAGAACACGAGCATGGCTTGCGAAGGCCGCTACTTCACCCGCCGCAGAAGCGGTTGCTCGACCTCATGGCCCTTCACGATGTCGAGGGCACGGTCGACCTGCACTTGCGTGCGGCACCGCCAGGCGAGGCGTGCTGCCACCAACAACGGCGCATACAACATCGCCATCAGCGCGCTGACCAGCAGTGCCGACCACGCCGCGAACGTGAAGCCCACGATGCTGGCCATCGACAGCGCGACAACGGCAGCGGCATCGCATCGCCGCCAGAGCAACGGCGGATCGGTTCGAACGTAGTTCACTTGCTTGCCTGTGGACGCGTTGTAGACCCCGACGAGCCTCTCGCCCAGCAGCAGCGCGGTCACCTGGTGACCGCGCCGGGCCGGCATCTCGCGGCTATGTACGATGAGCTTGACGTCTTGACCGTTCGCCGCAGACACCCAGAGCTCGCGCCTCTCGCGCGCTGGGTACTGTTCACACCAACGCATCGGCACGTTGATGTACCGATGAACCTCGACCAGTTGGCCGGTGACTGACCAAAACTTGCGCATGCGGGGCTCCTTGTGTTTGCCCCGCCAACGTCGCATTCGCGAAGGTCGCGTCAACCCCGGCGTTTGTCAGCGGGCACGGTTTTGATCGCCGTTTCGGGGCGTTTGACGAAGCCGCTGACACTCGGCTGCCACGACAACACGACTTCAGCGCGAGCGGCACGGAAGCGCCGATCTGTGGCCCGATGCATCCCGTGCTCCGTCACTGCATTGCGACCGCAGTTGAAGTCCAGTGGCACGCGCCGAGTTGGGCTTGCGGCGCTGCGCCGACCCGCGACATCCTCGATCCCGACCAGAGGCCAAGTTCTCTCTCGTCAACCCCCGGCACAGCGTGCTCGCCGCTGTCGATCACGAAATGGAGCCACATCAAGCGCCGATGCAACGCCACCCAAAAGGCCCAGCGAATCGAGCCATTTAACGGCGCACTGTCTTGACGCCGACAGCCGGGCCGATGTCAACTGTCGACTCCCGTTGGCCGTCCTGATGGCCAGCTCCTTGCGGAGCGAAAGGCGTCGCAGTCGTTACCTGCCCCTGAAGTCCCGATCCTCGAATCGGACCGACCGTCACCCCTGAGGTGGCGATCTTGTGGAAGTCGTTCGTAGAGACTATGTCTGCGACCTGCCGGCGCTTCTGCGCCGGGCGCTCCCTGAAGCGCGTCGCGGCCAGAGTTGATGTCGTGCCGGCACCCGATGCCGATGCACCTGTCCCCGCCATTCCTTCGAGCATTTGACATTCCATCGCGAATGGCATGGCGCGCGGTTGTGCTTGCCCCTGATGGGCTCCGCCGCGCGTCGCTCCGCTCGATGACCTGACACCACCCTGGACTCTCGGTGAGGGGTGGACCCATGCAGGTGGATGGCGCTACGAAAGCTGAAGAACTGATCCATCGTAGGCAGCAGGCTCGACCTGGCTGCCGATGCCGCTTCGGCCCTTGAGGCCGGAGGCATCAAAACCCCGTGTGTCGCGGAAACCCGCGCACGGGCGGATCAACCCGTTTCATTTTTAAGGACGACCGAGCCAGCTCTCAGCGACGCCGTTGCGCGGGCTGGCGCAACCCTGGGTAGGTGCAGCAACGCCGTGGTCGCGTGCTGCGACGAAATGTTCTGACCACTGTTTGGCCGGGCGACGGAATCCGCCTCACCAAACAACACCGTCGATTCCATGTTCAACCAGTGCACGCCGTGCGGGCGGCGCGCATTCACTTTGGAGAAGGCCATGCCTCACACCGCAATCAAATCGTCTTCCTCTCACCGCGCACCGCCACCCGGCCGCGCGACCCACCAGTCGGCACGCCCGCGAGACTGGTCAGGGCTGACCGAGCGCGACATCCTGGCGCGCTACCGACCCGGCCATGCGAACCCCATGCATGTGCTGGAGGTGCTGCTCAAGCTGCACAACCAGGAGCACACCGCGCGGATGAAAACCGTCTCGCACAAGACCCGACAGGAGCGAGCTGACTTCCTGCGACGCTTCTTCCGCGATCTGCACAAGCGGGCAGGCTTCAAGCAGCTGCCAGACCCGCGCAACCTCGGTCACAGGCACATTCATGCGATGGTGCAGGTGTGGCGCGAGGACAAGCTGAAGCCCGCCACCATCCAGACCTATCTCAGCTTTCTGCGCGGCCTGGCCAAGTGGCTGGGCAAGAACGGCTTCGTGCGCAGCCCCGCCCACTACGGGCTGGAGCTTGACGAGTACCAGCGTTACGAGGCCACCGAGCGGGACAAGAGTTGGACGGCGCAAGGCGTGGACATCGAGGCACTGATCGAGAAGGTCTGCGCCTATGACCCCTACGTCGGCGCGTCACTGCGCTTGATCCGAGCGTTAGGTCTGCGCCGCAAGGAATCGGTGATGCTGCGGCCGAACGGCTGCATCGTGCCCTTCGAGTCGACCGGCCTGCCGGACGCCGAGAAGCAGGCGGATCGTTATGTGTGGATCAGGCAGGGGGCGAAGAACGGCCGCCAGCGATTCGTGCCGTTGAACACGCCGCAGCGCGTTGCAGCCATCGAGTACGCGCAGGTGGTGGCGGTGGGGCCGGAGGCGCACTTGGGCAATCCGGGCCATGACCTCAAGAGGAATCTGCGGCACTTCGACTACACGGTGGCGAAGTTCGGCGTCACCGAGCGCAAATTGGGCGTGACCGCGCACGGCCTTCGGCACGAAGCGTTGATCGACGAGTTCGTTGCCCAATCTGGGCAGCAACCTCCGGTGCGAGGTGGCGTCGAGCTTCCCGCCGCTGCCGAGGAAGCCGCGAGGTTGGCCGTGTCCCGGTTGGCGGGGCACACGCGCAAACGCGCGTCGAGTGCCTACTTAGGTGCCGTGCTGAACCGTCGCGTCACCGGGGTATCAACGACCGACGTGCTCACTGGCGGATCGGCGCCGTGATGCAACCGCGTGGCGACTTCAGCCTTGTTCGACTTCGGCCGAAGTCGCCATGCCATCGAGCCAGTCCGCCCACGCCTGCATCATGGCCCGGCGCTCCGCTAAATGATCGGCGTGGTTGTAGGCTGCCTTTGCACGGTTGCGCTCGACGTGGGCCAGCTGCAATTCGATGAAGTCGGATCGGACGCCCATCTCGTGCATCCGCGTCGATGCCGTGGCGCGAAAGTCATGGCCGGTGACGACGCCTGAGCCGTAGCCCATGCTCTCCAGTGCCCGATTGATCGTGGTGGCGGCCATGACGTCATTCGGCCTGCGATTGTTGGGGAACAGCCAGCGACCGGCGCCGGTGATGCGCCGAAGCTCGGCCAGCACTTCTACCGTCTGGCGTGCCAGCGGCACGATGTGCAGGCGGCGCATCTTCATCTTCTCGGGCGGGATGCGCCACTCGGCATCTGCAAGGTTGATCTCCGACCACTCGGCCTTGCGCATCTCGACAGTGCGCACGAACGTGAGAAGCAGAAGTCGCAACGCGAGCACAGTGATGCGGTGGCCGCCGTAGCGGCTGAGCTTGCCCAAGAACGCGCCGATCTCGTCGCGTTGCATGGGCTTGCTGTGGTTGACGGGCGGCCGGATGATGGCGCCACGCAGCGCGGCGGCTGGGTCGTGGTCTGCGCGCAGCGTCGCGACGGCGTAGCGGAACACTGCGGAGCACCACTGCCTCAGATTGAGTGCCACGGTTTCCGCGCCGCGCTTGGAAGCCCGGTCAAGGATCGCGAGAACATCTGCCGCAGTGACCGACCGGATCGGCAGCCGGCCGATGCGAGGGTAGATGTCGTTCTTCATGCCGCGCTGAATTTGCAGCAGGTAGTACGGTGCCCACCGGCTGCGCTTCTTCGCGATCCATTCCTCGGCGACGGCCTTGAACGTGAGGGCGTTTGCGCTGATCTGCTGCGAGCGTTCATTTTGGCGCGCGTGCGCCGGGTGCTGGCCTCTTTTGATCAGGTCACGCGCATCGTCGCGGGCCTTGCGCGCGTCCGACAACGACACAGAAGGGTAGTCGCCGATGGCGTAGAGATTCTCTCTTCCGTCAATTCGATAGCGGTAGCGCCAGAGCTTGGAGCCGTTGGGTTTGACCTCCAGATACAGGCCGCCCGCGTCGGCGAGTTTCAGCGCCTTGTCGGCTGCCTTGACCTGCCTGATCTTGACATCGGTGAGTGGCATGACCGCTCCATGGACTGCACCGGCGCGACAGCCGCACCAAGTTGCAGTTCATCTTTTCAGTCAGTCGGGCCTCGTCAACTCCGCATGCGCGAACAGCCACCGAAAATGGTGCCATGGTCCAAGCTCTTTTGGGTGGCAGTCGAAGGCGTCCTCGATGGTCGGAGCCCAAAGAGCACCAAATGCGTCCCGTGCTCGTTGCTGAGCAAACGCCGCTATGCCAGCTTGCAGGTCAACAACCAGTGACCAGCAACGGGGTAGACGTAACGCGACCGTCCGCGTACGCGCCCCGTCGTGGCGGTTTGGCCGACAGATGCGCTGTTGTCAATAGCCGATGAGTGCCGGCCGGCAAGCAAGGCTGCGCCGCACAGCTAGAAAAACAAGCTGCGTGGCCGCACGGCTGGCGGTCGCTCCAGCGGTCAGGGACGACTCAGCAACTTTCGCATTTCGGCGATCGGACCTTGCCGGTCAAAGCACTGGCCGCCGATGACGGAGCAATCGCTCTGGGATAGACCCGCCCCCGTAACCGTTCGAAGCTGCGCCATGGTCTCCCGAAGAGTTGCAACCGGAAAGGCGAGCATGGCGTGGTCGGGATCGAATGTGTAGTGGTGTGCGTCATCGGCAAGATACTCACTCAGCAGTCTCCGTACACCGAAGCGCGCCACGAACTTGAAGTGATCGGGCGCATCAGGTTCGGAGAATTTCGGCAGCCTGTAGTTAGCGGCCTCTCGAAGTGAAACAAGCCACTCGAAAGGGTCGGTGACGCCTATCAACTGCGACAGAAGCGGGCTGCTCGCGCGATGCAACGCAAACGCGGCCAGCGCAGCCTTGTGGGTCGTTCCCGAGCTCTTCTTCGGCGTGCCCCCTGGAGTTGCAACCCATGTGTAGGGCGTCTGCTTCACGTAGATCAAGCCCACCCGTGACAAGCCTAACGACGCCCGGGCAAGGTAGAAAACGCTGTAGTACAGCTTGACCGTCGACCAGGTGAACATCTGCCGATCGAGCCCTTGAACTGCCTCGCAAACCGAAAACGCTGCCGAATATATTTCGTCCCGCGCGTCTTGTACGAGTGCGTTGGCAAATTTGCTGGCCTCTCCTGAGGTGAGCGCTACAGTGTTTGCAGCTTGAGCGCCGCGAGTCGCCAGAACGCCGGCCGCGACAGCTTGTGCCTGATGCATGGCCTAGATTTTGAACTTCACCTTAGACGCCTTTTTCGCCGGCTTGAATGCC
Organism: Burkholderiaceae bacterium; assembly: GCA_040080605.1. Taxonomy (GTDB): domain Bacteria; phylum Pseudomonadota; class Gammaproteobacteria; order Burkholderiales; family Burkholderiaceae_C; genus LMDS01. Next base: position 62,091 of record JBEBIB010000019.1, on the reverse strand, counting down.
GCGACAAGGCGCTCGTGAATTCGCTTCTGTGCACCACCACCGCTTTGACCCTTAACTTCATCCTGATAGATCAGCGAGTCATCTTCGAAGGCAATTGCAGCTTCGATTGTCTCGACTTCAAACGACTCTTGGATGTTGCAGTACGGGATCAGTTGCAGCTTCAAAAAGTCCATAGCCGCCAAAAAGCCAGCCGCATACAGGAAGACGTTCGCCTTGTTGTCCCACTCTTCCCCGTACACGCCGCGCAACGCGATGAAAAGGTGGAGGATCACCTGCTTTTGGAACTCGAGTTCGACGACCGAAATCTGCTCGAACGCACCATTCTCCTCGACGAGCGGCTTGATCCCCGTGACCGCCGACGAGAGAGGGATTCCCCCGCGCCTAGTCGGCGCTCCCGGAAGCTTGATCTCACCCAAGTAAGGCGAGCCATCCTCCGTGTTCAGATACATGGCGATGTCTCGCGCCCTCTCTGCCGCTTGATCGACCAGATGCTCGCTGGCTACGCCGTACAGGTCAAAGACTAGACTGCGTGCGACTGGCTTTTGCTCGGTGTTGATTGAAAGGAAAATGTCCGCACATTCCTGGGTGGTCAGCTCGCGATAAATGACCACCGGGAGTTCGAGCTTTCCAAGAGCGGCGCGTTCTTCGATCGCCGCCTTGATGCCGGCAATCCGATGCTGCCCATCAATAATTTGCGCGGAGTTCGCTTCAGAGCGGAAGGTGAGCGCATTCCCACTTCGAACAAGCGGATTGGTCTTGCTTACCCAATTCAGAACCACCGCATTGGGGTAGTCACCACCTTGAAGAGCAAACGCCTTTACGCTGTTTATGCGACCGACGTTCAGCACCCGCTGCACGGCGCCCTCCTCGTCCGATTGCCCTCGCGTCGCGGCGTAGCTGATCGTCGTTACGACCGACGCCGGCAGCTTCATGAGCATGAACTTGCGCTGGCCTTGCTTTGCGTCCACAAATGTCGTCTGGATACTCTTTGCCAAGGCGGCCCCCATTGATTGACTTGTGATTGTGCGGCACTCGGACGGGCCAGCTTTCGCAACAGTTCAGGTGGTGCGTCGGCACGTTGCTGACCCCGCAGCCCTCAAGTGTCGATTGATACCCGCTTTGATACCCGCTTTTTGGCGGGCTGGGGCCGGATTCAGTGAGACGTCAAGAGCCCTAATCGCCAGCATTGGCGCGGGCTAGCGAGCTTTAGTGGGACGCTGTGAAACCCACCTGGGGCTGCTCGATCATCAGCAGCATGGTCGGCTCCTTCGCGTCAGGCCGGCTCGCGCCGCTGCGGCTCGGCACGGTGCAGGTCGGCGGTGAACAGGTCGCGCGGCGGCGCCACCGACAAACGTTTCAACATCTGCCCGACCTCGCCACGGTGGTAGCTGCCGTGCGTGATCACGTGCGCGAGCATTTCCTCCCGCGACATGCGGCCGCGCAGGCCGTCGGTGAATGTGAAGTCCACGGTTTCTGCGAGCTGCTCCGGCGCCAACGTGCCGGCCTGTTCGACGAACCAGCGATTCGTATCCAGCGTGGCGGCGCGCAGCGCGGCCAGCGTCGGCGTCTCGGGTGTGTTGGTCGCTTTGTACCCGTGCGGCTCGCCACGCAGGTGCGCCGCGAAGATCCGGTCGACGACATGGATGTGGTTCATCAGCCGGATCGCATCGACGCGGTCGCCGGCGGCGACATTTTCGAGCACCTCGAAGAACTCTTCGGTGATCGCGGCCTTCTGGCGGAACAGCGATTGCAGCAGGGGCGCGCCCATATCAGAAGCCCTCCTCGACGAGTTCGGCGGCGCGGATCAGCGCCCGCGCCTTGGCCTCGGTCTCTTTCCATTCGAGCTCGGGCACCGAGTCGGCCACAACCCCGGCCGCCGCCTGCACGTACAGCACCTGGTCCTTCACGATGCCGGTGCGGATCGCGATCGCCACATCCATGTCACCGGCAAAACTCAGGTAGCCGCAGGCGCCGCCATAGATGCCACGTTTGACCGGCTCGAGCTCGTCGATGATCTCCATCGCCCGCACTTTCGGCGCGCCCGTCAGCGTGCCGGCCGGGAAGGTGGCGCGCAGCACGTCCAGGCTCGTCATGCCGTCTTTCAGCAAACCCTCGACGTTGCTGACGATGTGCATCACGTGCGAATAACGCTCGACCGTGAAGGCTTCGGTCACCTTCACGCTGCCGGTCTTGGCGATGCGGCCGATGTCGTTGCGCGCCAGGTCGATCAGCATCACGTGTTCGGCGCGCTCTTTCGGGTCGCCCTTCAGTTCGGCTTCGAGCGCCTTGTCGGTCTCGGGCGTGGCGCCACGTGGACGCGTGCCGGCCAGCGGGCGGATCGTCACCTTGTCGCCTTCCTGCGTGTGTTCCTGGCGCACCAAAATTTCCGGCGACGCGCCGACGATCTGGAACTCGCCCATGTCGTAGAAGTACATGTAGGGCGACGGGTTCAGCGAGCGCAGCGCGCGGTACAGGCTCAGCGGCGACTCGGTGTAGCGCTTGCGCAGCCGTTGGCCGACCTGCACCTGCATCATGTCGCCGGCGGCGATGTATTCCTTGGCGCGCAGCACGGCGGCGATGTAGGCCTCCTTGCCGAACTCGCGCTCCACGCCGTGCGAGGCGCCGCGCTTCACGGCCGGCGCGGTCACGCTGTACTTCAGCTTGTCGCCGAGTTCGGCGAGGCGCCGCTTGGCGTTGTGGAAGGCTTCAGGCTGGCCCGGGTCGGCATACACGATCAGGTAGAGGCGGCCCGACAGGTTGTCGATCACCGCGAGTTCTTCGCACTGCAGCAGCAGGATGTCGGGTGTGTCGATGCCGCCGGTCTTGTCCGTCTTCGCGAGCTTGGGCTCGATGAAACGCACCGCGTCGTAGCCGAAGTAACCCGCCAGCCCGCCGCAGAAGCGCGGCATGCCGGGGCGCAGCGCGACCTTGAAACGTTTCTGGTAGTCGGCGATGAAATCGAGCGGGTTGCCTTCGTTCACTTCGACCACCTGCCCGTTCGTCACCACCTCGGTCTTGAAGCCGGTGGCGCGCAGCAAGGTGCGCGCCGGCAGGCCGATGAACGAGTAGCGGCCGAAACGTTCGCCGCCGACGACCGATTCGAGCAGGAAGCTGTGTTTGCCGCCGCCACTCGCGTACGCGAGCTTGAGGTACAGCGACAAGGGGGTTTCGAGATCGGCGAACGCTTCGGCGATCAGCGGAATGCGGTTGTAGCCCCGCGAAGCCAGGCTCTTGAATTCGAGTTCGGTGATCACGGGTCAGGGCCCTCCAAAGCCCGGCGGGAACGGCTGCAGTTCAGTGCAAGACGCGTTGCCCGCGCGATGAGTTCATGTCGGTGGGTTCGGCTGGCGTGGCTGCCAGCCGGTGGAGCCGAGGGTGCGCGCCGGTTCGTCTGAAACCCGGCGCAGCCCGCAGCAAACTAAACCAGCGCCCGTGCGGCGCGAAGCGGGCCCCGCCAGGGCCAGGCTCCCCGGTCGTGCGACCCTTTGGTTGGTTTGCGCGTCGAAAACATGGGCCAAAGTGTAGCAGCGCGGCCTCAGACGGCCTCGCGCTGAAAGCGAACGTGAAAACGTTGCTGGACAGGGTGGGAGCCGCTGCCCAAACTGGGCTTCTTTTTGGGCTGAACCCGCCCCGACCCTGTTTTTGGAGATATGCCGTGTCCCGACGCGTGACCGTAATTTCTGCCGCGATCCTTACCGCCCTGCTCTTCACGGCGCCGCTCTCGGCCCAGGCGCAGGCCACCGAAGTCGGTGGCGTGAAGTACGAAGCCAGCGAACAGCTGGGTCCCGCCAAGCTCGTGCTCAACGGCGCCGGCGTGCGCTACAAGGCCATCTTCAAGGTCTACACCGCCGCGCTGTACATCGGCGCCAAGGTCGGCACGCCCGAAGAGGTGTACGCCGCGCCCGGCCCGAAGCGCATGCACATCGTGATGCTGCGTGACATCGACGCCAACGAACTCGGCAAGCTCTTCACCCGCGGCATGCAGGACAACGCTCCGCGCGAAGAGTTCTCGAAGTCGATCGCCGGCACGCTGCGCCTGAGCGACATCTTCTCGGCCAAGAAAAAGCTCGCCGCGGGCGAGTACTTCTACGTCGACTGGGTGCCGGGCCAGGGCACCACGATCGTGATCAACGGCAAGGCGGCGAACAGCGAGCCGATCAAGGAACCGGAGTTCTTCACCGCGCTGATGAAGATCTGGCTCGGCAAGTCGCCGGCCGACGCGCAGCTGAAGAATGCGCTGCTCGGCAAGGCACCGCCGCCCACCCGCGACATGAACAACTGAGGCTTCGGCTTCAGTCCAGACGCAGGTCGTCGAGCCGGTCGATCACCGCGTCGGCGCCGGCCGACGCGATCGGCTCGCCGTGGTTGTAGCCGTAACTCACCAGCACCACCGGGCAACCGGCGGCGCGCGCCGCGCGCGCGTCGTTGCTCGAATCACCGAGCATCAGCGTGTGCGCCGGCAGGCTGCCGAGCGCTTCGCAGGTTTTCAGCAGCGGCAGCGGGTCGGGCTTCTTGCGTTCGAACGCATCACCGCCGAACACCGCCGCGAAGTGGTGGCGCAAACCTTTCGAACTCAACAGCGGCTCGGCGAACGCGGTCGGCTTGTTGGTCAGGCAGGCGAGCTTCAGGCCGCGTGAGGCGAGCCGCTCCAGCCCTTCGACAACCCCCGGATAGACGGTGGCGTGTTGGCCGTTGATGGCGAGGTAGTGGCGCTGGTAGAGCGCCCAGGCGTCGTCGTAGCGCGCCGCATCGGCACCCACGTGCTGCAGGGTGCTGCGGATCAGGTGCTCCGAGCCCTTGCCCACCGTGCGCTCGACGAACCCGCCATCGACCGGAGGCAGCATGAGCGCGGCGAGGCTCCGGTTCAACGCTTCGATGAAATCGCCCACGGTGTCGATCATCGTGCCGTCGAGATCGACGATCACGGCATGGAGCGGCCTAGTACGCATCGGCGCTCGCCACCGCCGCGATGCTGGACTGCTGGGCATCCTGTCGGCCCCGCGCCAGTGCTTCGCGCCCGGTGAGCCAGGTACCGAACACACCGCTCACCGCCACCAGAGCGATGCCCGCGAGCGACCACGCATCGGGCACGTGCGAGAACACCAGCCAGCCGCCGAGCGCGGCGAAGCCGATCTGCAGGTAGAGATACGGCGTGAGCACGGCGACCGGCGTGCGGGTGTAGGCCATGATCAGCATGAAGTGGCCCAGCGTGCTGAACACGCCCATCAGCCCGATCACGAACCACAGGCTCAGCGGCAAGGCCTGCCACGCGAACGGCAGGCCGAGCGTGGTCAGCGCCAGGCCGACCAGGCCGGTGTAGAAGTGCATCGTGCCCGGGTCTTCGCTGCGCGCCATGCGGCTGGTCAGCACCTGGAAGCCGGTGTTGGCGGCCACCAGCAGCAACGGCAACAGCATCATCCAGTGGAAGATGTCTTCGTCGGGGCGGATCACGATCATCGAACCGGCGAAACCGCCCAACACGCACAACCAGCGCAACCAAGACACCGACTCGTGCAGCGCCACCGCCGCCACCACCGTCAGCATCAGCGGCGTGAGCATCACGATCGCGGTGTATTCGCCGACCTGCATGTAGCGCAGGCTGAAGAACGCGATCACGCTGCAGGTCAGCAGCAGCGCGCCGCGCACGAACTGCAGCCCGGGCGCGCGGGTGTGGAACAGGCGCGCCCGGCGCCCCGGCCACAGCACCGCGGCGGTCACCACCGCCTGTACGAGGTAACGGGCCCAGACCGCCATCAGCACCGGGGCGGCGGTCGACGCGATCTTGGTCGTGGTGTCGAGCGCGCCGAAACACATCACGGCCAGCACGATGAAGGCGATGCCGCCGACGCGGCGCACCGGGGGCAACACGACGGCCACACTCGCGGCGTGGTTCGTCATGCCGCGGAGCCGGCGTCGTGCTGCCATGCCGGCAGCGGCGCGCCGCAGTCGCAGCAGAACTGCGCGGCGGGCGTGTGCCCTTCGGTCAGGCACTCGTGGCAGGTGCGGGTGGTGGGCGCTCGCCCGAACCGCCGCGCGGTGAACTCGGCGCTGACGATCCCGGTCGGCACCGCGAGCGTGCCCCAGCCCATCAGCATCATCAACGAAGCGATCAGGCGGCCGAGGTCGGTCTTGGGGGTGATGTCGCCGAAGCCGACCGTGGTCATGGTGGTGATTGCCCAGTACACGCCGACCGGGATGCTGGTGTAGCCGTTGGCCGGCCCTTCCACCACGTACATCAATGTGCCCATCACCACCACCACGAGCATCACGAACGACATGAAGACGAAGATCTTTCGCCGCGACGCTGCCAGCGCCTGGCCGAGCGCACCGAACTCGGCCACATAGGCGCCGAGCTTGAAGATGCGGAAGACCCGCAGCAGGCGCAACACGCGCACGTCGATCAGCGCATGCAGGCCGGGCGCCAGCACCGCCAAGTAGGTGGGCAGCAGCGCCAAGAGGTCGATGATGCCGAAGAAGCTGCGCGCGTAGCGCCCCGGGTGGCGCACGCAGGCCAGGCGGGCCAGGTACTCCGCAGTGAAGAGCACGGTGAAGCCCCACTCGAACACCGTCAGCAAATCGGCATGGCGCGCATGAACGCTCGCCATGCTGTCGAGCACCACGACTGCGACGCTGGCCAGGATGGCCACGATCAAGGTCACGTCGAAGGCCCGCCCGGCGCGTGTGTCGGCCTCGAAGATCACCGTGTACAGGCGCAGCCGCCAGCCGGTGACGGGCCGCCCGAAGTCCGGCAGGGGCGGCGGCGAAACAGATTTTTCTGTCATGTTTGGCGTGCGGGTTGACCGCACTTTACTGTGTCGCGCGCCGGGTTCGACCGGCGTTCAGGAGGGTCAGGCGGCCCCGGCGCGACGCTGGCCGGCACGCAATGCGGCAATCTCGTCCAGCAGGTCGAGTGCCAGCGCCACGCCCGGCGGGTTGACTTCGAGCTCTTGCGTGAGCGTGAGCGCAAGCCGGGCACGGCGCAGCGACGCCCCGGTAAAACGCCACTCCGGCGGTGAGGCGCCGACGGGTTCGAGCACACCTTCGAAGACCCACACGCGAACCTGCTCCTCGCTCGCGCGGCAGACCCGACACAACTCGACCAGGCTCAGATGAACGTCTTCTTCGACGACGGCAACGGTGAACAAGCCCTGATTCATGACGATCATCCCTTCAGGTGCGTACGCGGGTTGAAGTCGAAGCCGGCGGCGAAGGCTTCGTACGCGGCCCGGTCTTTCGGTTCATCGGCCGGCGGCAGCGCCACCACCAGCACCACGTAGAAATCGCCCGGTGTCTTGCCCGGGATGCCCCGCCCCTTCAGGCGCAGCTTGCGGCCGCCCGCCGAGCCCTTCGGGATCGTCAGCTCGAGTTCGCCGTCGGGCGTGGGCACGGCCACGCTGGCGCCGAGCGCAGCCTCCCATGGCGTCACCGGCAGATCGAGGTACACATCACGCCCGTCGACACGGTACAGCCGGTGCGGCTTGAAGGCGATGTCGAGGTACAGGTCACCGGCCGGCGCACCCACGCCCAGCCCCGGCCGGCCCTGACCGGCCAGGCGCAGGTGCTGGCCTTCGCGGATACCCTTGGGGATGTTCACATCCAGCGTGCGCTCCTGCAGCACGCCATGGCCCTGATCGTCGAGCACCGGCACCCGCAGCGAGATGCTGCGCTGCGCGCCACGGTAAGCGTCTTCGAGGTCGATCAGCACCTTGGCGTGGTGGTCCTGCCCAGGCATGTGCGCCTCGGGCCGCCGGGCTCGCGCACCCCGAGCGGCTCGGCCGAACAGCGCCTCGAAGAAGTCGCTGTGGTCGCCACCGGCCTCGTCGCCGCGGCCGCTGAATTCGAAGCCCGCGTCCCAGCCGGGCGGCGGCTGGAAGTCGCGCTCTCGGCCGGCTGCCGACTCGCGTTGCCACTGGCTGCCGGCCGCGTCGTAGGCGGCGCGTTTCTCCGGGTCGCGCAGCACCTCGCCGGCTTCGCCGATGTCCTTGAAGCGGGCCTCGGCGTCCTTTTCCTTGCTCACGTCGGGGTGGTACTTGCGCGCCAGCTTGCGGTAGGCCTGCTTGATCTCGTCCTGCGTGGCTTCGCGCGCCACGCCGAGGGTCTGGTAGTAGTCCTTGAACTGCATCGCTGGCGCCCGCGCAAAGCTGGAGTGTGCGCCCGGTTTCAGTGGTGGTGCGAATGGGCCGGCTCGGGCGCGCGCTCCGCGCCTTCGCACAAGGCCATGAAGGGTTCGCGCACCACCTGCAGCGTGACGTGGCCGATGCGGAACCTGTCGCGCAGGCGGTGCGTCGCACCTTCGAAAAACGCGTCGTCGGGGTGGCCGAGTGGCATCACCAGGTGCGCCGTCAGCGCGACGTCGCTGGTGCCGGTGGCCCACACGTGCAGGTCGTGCACCCGGTCGACGCCGGGCAGCGACTCGAGCTCGTGGCGCACGGCGGCCAGGTCGATGTGCTCGGGCACGCCGTCGAACATCAGGTGCAGCGACTGGCGGAACAAACGCCAGGTGCCGACCACGATCACGAGCGCGATCACGAGGCTGGCCACCGGGTCGAGCCAGGCCCAGCCGAACCACAGCGACAGCGCGCCGGCCAGCACCACGCCGGCCGAGACCAGCGCGTCGGCCGCCATGTGCATGAACGCGCCCTGGATGTTCAGGTCGTGCTCGCGACCGCGCATGAAGAGCAGCGCGGTGCCCAGGTTGACGAAGATGCCGATGCCGGCCACCACCATCACCGTGAAACCCTGCGTCGGCTCAGGCGACTGCAGGCGGCCGAGCGCCTCCCACGCCAGCGAGCCCATCGCCACCAGCAGCAGCAGCGCATTGGCGAACGCGGCCAGGATCGACGCGCGTTTCCAGCCGTAGGTGTAGCGCGCGCCGGGCCGCAGCCGGCCGGCCAGTGCGCCGGCCCAGGCGAGCACGAGGCCGGCCACGTCGCCGAGGTTGTGGCCGGCGTCGGCGAGCAGGGCCAGCGAATTGACCTTCCAGCCATAGAAGGCCTCGACGGCGACGAACGCGATGTTCAGCGAGATGCCGATCGCGAATGCGCGGTCGAAGTTGGCGGGCGCGTGGTGGTGCGCGTGGCCATGGTCATGGCTCGAGTGGTGATCGTGGTCGTGCTCAGGGCCGGCTGCGCCAGGATGCGAGTGAGGTGAAGACATGCCGACAGTGTGACGCAGGCCGGGCACCGCGCCGCGCTACCGGCGGTCGCAGGCCGCGATGCTGCCGCGGGCCGCGCCCGAGCCGCGCGTTTCAGCGGTTAGCCTCTCGCCATGGACCGACCCGCCTTCGACGCCTTCTGCCAACAACACGCGCTCGACGCGCCCGGCGTGCGCAGCGCACTGCAGCGCGAAGGCGGTCAGCCCGACGCCGCCGCGTGGCGCCGGTTCGCCGCCCGCCTGCTGCACGGCGCCGGCCTCGGTGCGCTGGGCGCCGGCGTGCTCTTCTTCGTCGCCGCCAACTGGCAGGACTACGGCGTGCTCGGCCGCTTCGTGCTGCTGCAGGCGGGCTTGCTGGCCTGCGTCGGCATGGCGTTGTGGCGGCCACCGCCCTCGCCGGTCGGGCAAGCGGCGCTGCTGCTCGCCACACTGCTGAGCGGCGGACTGCTCGCCCTCTTCGGCCAGTCGTACCAGACCGGCGCCGACGTGCACGAGCTGTTCTTCGTCTGGGCGCTGCTCGCGTTGCCGTTTGCCCTCGCCGGCGGCTCGGACGCGTTGTGGGCGCTGTGGTTCGGCGTGTTGAATGTGGCACTGGCGCTGCTGTGCGGCTGGGTCGGCACCGAGCATGTCGTCTGGCGTGTGCTCGACGGCCGCGCCATCGGTCAGCCGACCTTGTTGATGCTGCCGTTCTTGGTCAACCTGGCGGCGGCCGCCGGGTTCGCATCGCTCGCGAGCACCCGCTTCGCAGCAGCCGCACCGCACTGGCTGGTGCGGCTGCTGACGAGCTTCGCCTTCGCGTACGGCACGGTTGCCTGCATCGGCGTCGTGGTCGGCGAGGGGCTGTGGCGCAACCAGGCGGCCGCCGCGTCGGGCCAGGGCGCGGCCGTGTTGGCGGTATTCGTGGTGATCAGCGTGGCGACCGCGTTCATCACACTGCGCCAACGCAGCGATGTCTTCAACATGGCATTGCTGGCCGCGGCCTGGATCGCCATCTCGACCACCGCGCTCGGGCGATCGATGCGTTTCAATGACCTGGGTTCGTTTTTCCTGATCGCTTTCTGGCTGATCGCCACCTCGACGGCGGCGGGGCTGCTGCTGATCCATTGGGTGCGCCGCTGGCAGGCACCCAAGCCGCAAGGAGATGCAGCATGAACACGCCAGACACGATAGCGACGCCCGCACGCCCCTGGTACATCGGCCTGTTGCTCGGCGCGAGCGGCTGGCTCGCCGGCGGCTTTCTGCTCGTGTTCGTCGCGATGCTGTTCCACCCCGATTCGGCCGGCGCGGCAGCGGTCTCGGGCACCGTCTTGCTGGCCGCGGCCTGGGGCTTGTTCAGGGCCGACCGCGACGGCGCTTTCACGTCGCAACTGGCGCTCGCACTGTCGTTCGCCGGCCAGTGCTTCGTGCTGTTCGCGATGGTCGAGCACCAGCACGCGCTGTTCGTCGTGGCTGCTGCGGCCTTCGTGCTGCAGGCTGCGATGTTGCTCGTGATGCCGAACCGCCTGCACCGGTCGATCTCGGCGCTGTTCGCGCTGATCGCGTGGGCGCTGATGTGGCGCTTCGGCCTGTTCGGCGAGCCGTCGTGGAGCAACATCAACGGCAACGCAGCGTCCCTGCCCGCCGCCATCGGCGGCTGGCTGATCACGTGGCTGCCGGTCGGTGCGTTGTTGTGGTTGCTGATCCGCCACGAGCCGACCTGGATCGCCCGTGGCTGGGCGCCGGTGCTGCGCCCGGCGCTGACCGGCATCATCGTGGGTATCGCGTTCGCCACGCTGATTTCGTACCCGCTCGAATCGTTCCGCTGGTGGGGCAGCGCGCCGGTGCGCATCGACTGGCTCGCGCTGTGGCCGCTGCTCTCGGCCGGCGCGGCGCTCGCGGCCGTGGCGGCCGCGTTCGCGCTCGGCAGCCGCGCCTTGATGGGCGCGGGCATCGTCGCGGTGCTGCTGCACGTCTCGCACTTCTACTACGCGCTCGGCACGAGCCTGCTGCTCAAGTCGCTGTTGATGTTGCTGATGGGCGCCGCCATGCTGTTCGCCGCGCGGTGGCTGGCCACCCGGACCGAAGGAGTGAAAGCATGAACAAGCTGATGACCGGCCAGCGCTGGCTGACCCTGCTCGGCGCGCTGCTGGTGCTGGGCACTCTGAACTTCAGCATCGTCGGCAAGGAGCGCATCAAGCGCAGCGGCGAAGTGGTCTACCTGCGGCTCGCCCCGGTCGACCCGCGCTCGCTGATGCAGGGCGACTACATGGCGCTGCGCTTCGCGCTGGTGCCGGCGCTGGACAAGTCGATCTCCGGCAGCGCACGCGAAGGCGAAGTGCGCTTCGCCGATGTGTCGGTCGGCACGGACCGTGTCGCGGTGTTGGCCGACACGAAGTTGCCTGCCACGCTGAAGCTGCGCTACCGCATCCGCAACGGCCAGGTCTGGCTCGGCACCAACGCATTCTTCTTTCCGGAAGGCGACGCAGAGCGTTTCGAGACCGCGCGCTATGGCGAGTTCCGCGTCGACCGCACGAGCGGCGAAGCGGTGCTGGTCGGGCTGCGCGACCAGACGCTGAAGGCCTTGTAGCCCTCAGGCCGCGAGCCGCGCCCGCATCGCGTCGATGACCGACTTGTAGTCGGGCTGGCCGAAGATCGCGCTGCCGGCGACGAAGGTATCGGCGCCGGCAGCGGCCACCTGGCGGATGTTGTCGGTCTTGATGCCGCCGTCGACTTCGAGGCGGATGTCGCGCCCGCTCTGCTCGATCAGCTTGCGCACCTGAGCGATCTTCTTCAGCGCGCCGGGGATGAAACTCTGCCCGCCGAAGCCGGGGTTCACGCTCATGATCAAAATCAGATCGAGGTGATCGATCGTCCATTCCAGCACGTCGAGCGGCGCGGCCGGGTTGAACACCAGGCCGGCGCTGCAGCCTTCGTTGCGGATCAGCTGGATCGTGCGGTCGACGTGCGCGCTCGCGTCGGGGTGGAAGCTGATGCGGTCGGCGCCGGCCTTCGCGAAGGCCACCGCGAGCGCATCGACCGGCTGCACCATCAGGTGCACGTCGATCGGCACCTTCGTGCCGTCGGCGCGCACCGCGTGTTTGCGCAGCGACTCGCACACCATCGGCCCGAAGCTCAGGTTCGGCACGTAGTGGTTGTCCATCACGTCGAAGTGGATCCAGTCGGCGCCGGCCGCGATCACGTTTTGCACTTCTTCGCCGAGGCGGGCGAAGTCGGCCGAAAGAATGCTGGGGGCGATGCGGTAGGTGGGTGCGGTGGCGGCCATGGAATTCAGCGAGGGTTTGGCGGGATTCTAGGTGGGGGCTCGTGCTTGCTGCCAGAATCCGCCGCATGCCCAAAGCCGAACTCACCAGCACGGTCAGCGTGTGTCACCTGCCCGAGCAGTCCGACCCGCAGAGCGGCGAACACGCGTTCGCCTACACGGTGTCGATCCGCAACAGCGGCGACATCACGGCACAGCTGATCGCCCGCCACTGGGTCATCACCGATGCCAACGGCCACACAGAAGAAGTGCGCGGCCTGGCCGTCGTCGGCCACCAGCCCTTGCTCAAGCCGGGCGAAACTTTCGAATACACGAGCTGGGTGCGCCTGGCCACGCCGCACGGCACGATGCGCGGCACCTTCTTCTGCATGACCGAGGACGCGCAGGCGTTCAATTCTGCGGTCGGTGAGTTCGGTCTGACGCTCGCTTCCGCGCTGCACTGAACCGATGGTCAAGAAGTCCCGTGTCTCGCCCTGGGACCTGACGGCGCTGCTCAACGCGGCCGACCCGAAAGCGAGCCTGCCCGAGCGGCACCTGTGGTTGATCCGCCTGCTCGAATGGCTGCGCCACGCGCCGGTCGAAGCCGAAGCGCAGGTCACGCCGACACCGGTGCTGCGCCTCAAACACTTGCTCGGCGTGCTCGACCGCCACGCCGAGCACCAGACGCGTGTGGCCGACGTGCTGCGGCGCATCTGGAGCGAGGTCGACAACGCCGCCTTGCTCGCCGACTTCGGCTTCGCGCCGCGCATGGACTTGTGGGGCGAACTCGGCCGGCGTGTGCGCGCCCGCGTGCTGCCGCTCACCCCCGCGACCACCGACCTCGGCGAGCTCTTTGCGCTGCTGTTCCCGCACGCCAACGATGCCGACTGGCTGCTCGCCATCGACGACGGCACGTTACAGCGCCTGCGCACCTACGTGGCACCCGAGCGCGGCGGCACCGTCTGGCGCGCGCCGTTTCTCGAAGCCATCGTGTTCCTCGCCAGCGCGGTGCGCGCCTCGGGCTTTTCGCCCGCGCTGCGTTTGCGCATGAGCCCGGAATTGCTGGCCGGAAACCCGTTCCGCCAGATCGCACGGGTCGCCGAGCAGCTCAGCGAGCAGGCCGACGAGCCCGATGACAGCGGCCCGCCCGCTGCCGACACCGAAGCCACGCTGATGCAGCAGGCACAGTACCTGCGCGCACTGCTCGACACCTGCCGGCGCTGCGCCGACAGCGTGCACGAGCACCTTGAAGCGCACGGTGTGTCGGTCGACGTGGTGTTCGAGGTCGACCAGCTGCGCGAGCGCTGCAACCGCATCGACTCGCTGCTGAACTGCGTGATCAGCCCCGAGCCGGCGCGCGAGATCACGCGTCTGCTGGCCGAGCTGGTGCGCACCGCCGACGAGCGCCGCAGCGTGCGCGCGCTGTTGTCGCGCCACTACTCGCTGCTGGCGCGCCAGGTGGCCGAACGCAGTGCCGAAACCGGCGAGCACTACATCACCCGCGACCGCGCGGCGTACCACTGGATGCTGCGCGCCGCGGCCGGTGGCGGCGCGATCATCGCCGGCACCACGTTCATGAAGTTCGCGGTGATGGCGCTCGGCCTGTCGGCGTTCTGGGGTGGGTTCTGGGCCGGCGTGAACTACGCGGCGAGCTTCGTGATCGTGCAGTTGCTGCACTTCACGGTCGCGACCAAGCAGCCGGCGATGACGGCGCCGGCGATGGCCGACAAGCTCACCGACCTGAACGACGACGCCAAGGTCGAAGGGTTCGTCGACGAAGTGGTGCACCTGCTGCGCTCGCAGGCGGCCGGCATCTTCGGCAACCTGGGGATGGTGGTGCCGCTGGTGCTCGCGGTGCAGTTCGGCGTGCAGGCCGCGTTCGGCGCGCCGGTGGTCGGCCACGAGGATGCACAGCACGTGCTGGAGTCGATCACGCTGCTCGGCCCGACCGCCTTCTTCGCGGCTTTCACCGGCGTCTTGTTGTTCGCCAGTTCGCTGATCGCGGGCTGGGCCGAGAACTGGTTCGTCTGGCACCGTCTCGACAGCGCCATCGCCTGGAACCCGCGCATCGTGGCGCGCCTGGGCGCGGCACGTGCGGCACGCTGGGCCGCCTACTGGCGCGCCAACATCTCGGGCTTCGCGTCGAACATCTCGCTCGGTTTCATGCTCGGCGTGATCCCGGTCGTCGCGCTCTTCTTCGGCCTGCCGATCGAGGTGCGGCACGTCACGCTGTCGACCGGCCAGCTCGCCGCCGCCGTGGGGGCCGAAGGCTTCGGGCTGATGGGCCAGGGGGTGTTCTGGTGGTGCGTGGCCGGCATCGCGGTGACTGGCGTTCTGAACCTGAGCGTGAGCTTCTTCCTTGCTTTCAGGGTCGCGCTGCGCTCCCGCGGCATCCGCCTGAACGACCGCAGCCGCATCTATCGCGCATTGCGCTCGCGGCTGTGGCGGCAACCGCTGTCGTTCATCTGGCCGCCCAGATGAGTCAGTCGTCCTTGTGCCGCTCGCCCTTGCTGCGGCCCGAGAACATCGTCCACCACACGATCAGCACCAGCAGCGCGAGCGCACCGAAGGCTTCCAGCAAAATCAACCACATGTCGAATGTCTTTCGAAGCGCTGCCGGCGCGCTGTGCGTGGCGATTCTAGGTTGGCTCGTCGCGTGTTCGAGCCCGCCGCCGCTGCCGCCGGCGGCCCCTGAAACCAGAACACCGCCGCCCGACGCTGCACCCGCCCCGCTCGGCCCGGCCGTCGTGCGCGGCCGTTCACGCTGGGTGCCGGTGCGCTGGGCCGAGCTGCCCGGCTGGGAAGCCGACCGCAGCGCCGAGCTCTGGCCCGCGCTGCTGCGCGGCTGCGAGCGGCCCGCGCCGGGCTGGGAGGGCGTATGCACGCAGGCCCGGGCCGCGACCATGCCCGCGTTCAGCGACGAGGCCGCGCGCGGCTGGCTGCAGCAGCGTCTGCAGCCCTACCGTGTCGAATCGCCCGACGGCACGCCCGAAGGCCTGATCACCGGTTATTTCGAGCCGCTGGTCGAGGCCACGCGCACGCCACGCGGCGCATTCCGGATCGCGCTGTACGCGCCGCCCGCCGACCTGGCGTCGCGCAAACCGTACTGGACGCGCCAGCAGCTCGACACGCTGCCCACTGCACAACAAGGCCTGCGCGGCCGAGCGATCGCTTATGTGGCCGACCCGCTGGACGCGCTGATCCTGCAGATCCAGGGTTCGGGGCGCCTTAACCTGCTCGAAAGCGACGGCCGCCGCCAGCTCGTGCGCGTGGCCTACGCCGGCCACAACGACCAGCCCTACAAGTCGATCGGCAAGTGGCTGATCGAGCAAGGCGAGCTGCGGCTGGAGCAAGCCTCGTGGCCCGGCATCAAGGCCTGGGCGCGGCAGAACCCGAAGCGGCTGAACGAGATGCTGTGGAGCAACCCGCGCTTCGTGTTTTTCCGCGAAGAGCCGCTGCCCGACCCGCAGCTCGGGCCGAAGGGCGCGCAGGCCGTGGCGCTGACACCGGGGCGCTCGATCGCGGTCGACCCGGTCAACATTCCCTACGGCACGCCGGTCTGGCTCGACACGACCGAGCCGCTCTCGAACACGCCGCTGCGCCGCGCCGTGATGGCACAGGACACCGGCAGCGCGATCGTCGGCGCGGTGCGGGCCGACTACTTCTGGGGCTGGGGCGACACCGCCGAAGCGCAGGCCGGGCGCATGAAACAACCGCTGCGCCTGTGGGTGCTTTGGCCGAAGGTTTAAATCGCGGAGGAAAGGTTCTCGCCAGCACGGCGACCAATCGATTCCTGACATTCTTTCGAGGCAAGTGCCATGACCCGCCGCAACCTGCTCGCCCTGCTTTCCGCCATCGGCCTCGGCCCGCGTGTGGCCGAAGCGCAAACCTCGCCCACCGCCACGGCCGGTACGGAGCCGACACGTTTGACCGATGCCGAGTGGAAGAAACGCCTCTCGCCCGCGGCCTATGACGTGCTGCGCCATGAAGGCACCGAACGCGCCGGCACCAGCCCGCTGAACGCCGAAAAACGCAAGGGCCGCTACCACTGCGCTGGCTGCGAGCTGCCCTTGTTCGGCTCCGAAGCCAAGTTCGAGAGCGGCACCGGCTGGCCGAGCTTTCACACCGCCCTGCCCGGCGCGGTGGCCACCCGCACCGACTACAAGCTGGTGTTCCCGCGCACCGAATACCACTGCGTGCGCTGCGAAGGCCACCAGGGCCACGTGTTCAACGACGGGCCGGCGCCGACCGGCAAGCGCTACTGCAACAACGGTGTTGCGCTGAAGTTCGTGGTGGCCGCATGAACGCGCTTCGTGTGGCCGCTGTCGCGCTGCTGTTCGGTGCCGCCAGCTGGACCCATGCGCAGACGGCCCCCGCCACCGCCCGCGCCATCTTCGCCGGTGGCTGTTTCTGGTGTGTGGAGTCCGACTTCGACAAGGTTGAGGGTGTGCTCTCCACGACCTCGGGATACACCGGCGGCACGGTCGCGAACCCGACCTACGAGCAGGTGTCGAGCAAACGCACCGGCCACGCCGAAGTCGTGGAGATCGTGTTCGACCCGGCCAAGGTGAGCTACGAAAAGCTCGTGGAGCACTTCTGGCGCACCACCGACCCGACCATGAAAGACCGCCAGTTCTGCGATGCCGGCACGCCGTACCGCAACGCCATCTTCCCGATCGACGCGGCACAGATGCAGGCCGCGCTGGCCTCGCGCGCGGCGCTGGAAAAGAGCAAGCCGTTCAAGGAGCCGATCGTCACCGAGATCGTGGCGGCCACGGCCTTCTACCCGGCCGAGGAATACCACCAGAACTACTACAAGAAAAACCCGCTGCGATACCAGTACTACCGCACCAGCTGCGGCCGCGACGCGCGGGTCAAGCAGCTGTGGGGCGCGCAGGCGGCACACTGAGGGTGTGGCGCTCGAAGGTCGGGCGCCTTTCGGGGCGGATATGAGTCGGCTTCGATGCAGACCCAACTGACGCGCTCGGCCACGAGCCGCCATCGTGAGAGTCTGCTTTCGGAGCCCATGACGGCCGCGCATCGCCAGCATGCAAGGAAACGCGAAGCGGGTTGCAATGCTGCGGTAGGCGAATAGCCGATGAGTCAGCGTGGCACAAGCAGGCCCGCCAGCTGTCGGACCTCCCTGCCGCGTCGCTGATAGCCGCGGTGTCTGACTGTTTCATGCAGCTTTCAAATCACTTGTGGGAAGCCGCGCCCCCCAAGGTCGGATCTTCGAACACGATTTCGCCGTCCACCAGTGTCAGCAGGCTTCTCGTGGCGGGCAGTGACGGCAAAGGGACGGTGAGGATGTCCTGCGAGAGCAGCGCCAAGTCGGCCGCCATGCCCTTCGCAATGCGGCCCTTGCTGCGTTCCTGCTTTTCCACGAAGGCTGCGCCGGCCGTGTAGGCGAGCAAAGCCTGCTCGCGCGACAGCGCCTCGCGTGGTGATGCGGCATAGGTGGCGGCGAGCATGATGTTGAGGAAGGGGTTGGCTTCCTCAGGACCGCCGTCCGACCCGAGCGCGATCGGCACGCCGGCTTCCAGCAGGCTCCTGAGCATCGAATGCGGGTCGGTCGGGCGACGCGGTGCACCCGCAGGCGGAAAGTGAGTCGGGTTCTGGATCACCACCACGCCGAGCCGCGCCGCCTGGGCGAGCGTGTCGGCGCGGATGCCGTCGCCGTGCTCGACGCGAACCCTCTTCTTCCGCCACTCGCTCGCCGGCGCCAGCGTTTCCATCATTGCGAACACGCGGTCTGTTTCGGCCGCCCCGACGACATGCAGCGCCATCTGCTCGGGCCGATGCAACGCGGTCTGCAGGATCTCGCGCAACTGCGCATCGCTGTGGTTCGAGCGGCCGCGCCAATCGGGACGCCCGGCGTAGGGTTCGCGCTGCAGCGCATTCTGCTCGATTGGCGTGCCGTCGAGCATCCACTTCGGGCCGTCGATGCGCACCCGCGGCGGCAGCGCCTTCGGTGCCGCGTCCATCGCCGCCCACGCACCAGCGATGCTAGTCACTGCACCGGTCGCCCACGAGTAGATTGTCCACTTCTGCGGCGTCTTGGCGTTCGCCAGTGTATCCAGCGTCACCTCGAGCGACTTGCCGCTGTTCATC
The DNA here is from genome assembly GCA_040080605.1 of Burkholderiaceae bacterium. GTDB lineage: Bacteria > Pseudomonadota > Gammaproteobacteria > Burkholderiales > Burkholderiaceae_C > LMDS01. The sequence goes on along the minus strand of JBEBIB010000019.1, from coordinate 43,589 downwards.
AGGTGGATGCTCGTCACGCCCCAGCGCGAGTAGCGCTGCGCCGCGGCATTGAAGGCCAACGCGAGCTTCGCCGGATCGTTGGGCGTGGCGCGGATTTCGGGTACGGGCGACGCCCCTTCGTCGGCGCGGCCGTTGAGCCGCCCGTTGGAGTCATGGCCCCATTGACCGCCAATCGGGTCGGCCACGTCCTCGGCGATGCCGATTCGTTGCAAAGCGGCGCTGTTCACGATCGCCGTGTGCCCCCAGAAGCCGCGCAGCAGCACCGGCCTGTCGGGCGCGACGGCATCGAGCGCCACCCGCCAATTGCGCTGGTCGCGGGCAACCAGCGGACCGATCCAGGCGCTGATCCAGTCGCCGGGCGACTTTGCCGCGGCGGCGACAGCGGCGAGCGCCTGTTCGGCCGTCGGGCCGGGAAAGGGCAGACCCGGCATCGGCAGCGGCGAAGAGGGCAGGGTGCTGCCAAGGTGGACGTGGGTCTCGATCAGGCCGGGTGTCACGAGCCGGCCGCCGGCGTCGATGATGCGGGTGGCGGGACCAGCCAGGGCGCGAGTCTCGGCATTGCTGCCGACGGCGCTGAACAGCCCGTCTTCGACCGCCACGGCTTCGGCCTTAGGCCGCGCCGGGTCGGCGGTGAAGACGATGGCGTTGACGACGATCAGCGACGGTGCGGCCAAGGCGGCGTTGCTGAGCACGGCCAGGGCAATGAGGGCGTGACGTTCGAAGTGCATGACGGAACCTCGGAAGATGTGGATGCCCCGACCATCGATCAAAGTCCGGCGGGAAGTCCCGATCGGGCGACGAAAACGGGCGAAATCATCCGAAAGCCCGAGGTAGGTGCTACGGCGCAGAATGGTCGGCGCGCATTCCTGCGCAGGGGGTTCGCTTTGGATCGAGCCGCAGAGGATCTCGTCGTCACGCCGACTCGCCTGCGGGTGGCTGGCTTCGTAGTGGACTTCGGACAGGAAGCCCTGCTCGACGCTGCCTGGCGGCCGGTCGAGCTCCGTCCGCAGGCATTCCAGGTCTTGCGCCAACTGGCTCTGAACGCGGGGCGACTGCTCACAAAGGACGATCTCATGACCGCCGTCTGGCCGGGCGTCGTTGTCACCGACGATTCGCTCGTTCAGGCGATCGGCGACGTGCGCCGCGCTCTTGGCGACGCTGGGCATCAGTTGGTGAAAACGGTGCCGCGCCGCGGCTACCTGCTGGTGGCGGACGCCGTGGCTGCCGACATACCGGAGCAGCACCCCGAGATCAAGTGGCCTCCTTCGTCGACACGCGCGCGCCGCTGGCGGGTGCTCGGCAGCGCAATGATCCTGCTGCTGGTCGCGGTTGCGTTCTGGCAGGAGCGCGCCGGAACCGGTGCCGCCACAGCGGTGGACGATCCCGGCGGGTCGCCGTCGGTAGCGGTGCTCGCCTTCAAGGGCCCGTCCGGCGATGCTGACGGCGCCGTCCTCGCCCGCAACGTGGCGGCGGACCTGGTATCCGAGCTGGCGCGCAGCCCCAGCCTGCGGGTCGTCTCGAGCCAGTCGAGCTTCCAGTTCGCCGAAGGCAAGACGCCGCTGGCGGAGATCGGCAGGCGCCTGCGCAGCCGGCACGTCGTCGACGGCTCGGTGCGGCGAGAAGGCGAGCAGTTGCGCATCAGAGTCGAGCTGATCGACAGCCAAGACGGCCGGGTCGTCTGGTCGTCCTCCGACGTTGTTGATCGAACCGCGCTGGGCGCCGCGCAGCTGACCCTGGTGGGACGCATAGCCGGAACGCTGCAGTCCAAGGTGGCCGGGACCGAGCAGCGGCGTGCACTCGCGCAGCCGCCAAAGACGCTCGACGCCTACGTGCTTGTGGCGCACGGGAGGGCGATGATGGTGCGGTACAACGCGCAGGGCATTCGCGAGTCGCGGCGCTTCTTCGCCGAAGCCATTGCGATCGATCCCGCCTACGCACCCGCCTGGGCCTTTCTCGGCATCACCAACACGGTCGACATCGGTCTGAATCTGACCGGCGAATGGGACAGACGGCGCATCGGTGAAGTGCTGGCCCAGATCCGCCACGCGATCGAGCTCCAGCCGGGCTTGCCGATCGCGTATGTCGCGCTGTCGCAGGCTCAGAGCCGGGCCGGAAACCTCGATGCCGCGCTCGCCGCCGCGCAGCAGGCCTGCCGGCTCAGCCCGAACGATGCCGAGTGCTTTTACGTCCTGGGCGCGGCACAACTCCAGCTCGGCCAGATAGAACCCGCGCTCGGCAACCTCGAGCAGGCAATGAACCGCAACCCGTTTCCGCCCGCATATCTCCCGGCTTTCCTCGCCACCGCGCTGTGGGCAAACCGGCGTTTCGAGGAAGCGATCCGAGTGGCCGATGACTGCCTGGCCCGGGCCCCGGACTTCTGGCGTTGCCGTCAAGACCGGATCGTCGCCTTGGTCGGGCTCGAACGTCTGCCCGACGCTCGCAAGGAAGGGGCCCTGCTCCAGGCCATGCTGCCGGGCATCACGAGCGCATCATTCGGGTCGACCTTTGGCGACGCCGCCGAGGACTTGCGTCAGCGGCGCGTCGCGGCGGCGCGGGCGGCTGGCATCAAGGACACGGCCACAGTTTCGCCATGAAGGATTGGACCGAATCTCAACATGGTCGGCGGGCAAGACGGTGCCAACTCGACCATGCTGTGAACTGCCAAAGCGCCCGCTTTCGGGCTGACTTTGCAGTGCGGGGTACTTCCGCTTCGGGTCGCAAAGCGCCTGTCGCCTGACCAGCCGAAAGCCGACGCACGGCCGCACTGGCCCCGGCACCTGCGCCCCACCCAAGCCGTTGATCACGTACCCGGGAGGACTCCTGCTTTCACCGGGGTGCTGGCACGGATCACCCGGGGCACGTATTGAATTGCAGGGGGCGCGGCCCTGGGAGCCGACTTCGCATGGGCTGGCGGGCTTTTTGCTCTGTCCCGCTGATGCCCGCCACGCCCACCGCCAACACCGCTCCCGTCAGCGCCGACCCGCCCTGGCGTGACCAGGAGCTGCTGCTGATGAGCGAAGTGATGCGCCTGGTCGGCCAGAGCCTGGCGCCCGAGGTGGTGCTGCGCGAGATGCTGCACCTGCTCTCCGAGCTGCTCGGCCTGAACCGCGGGCGGGTGGTGCTGGCCGACGGCGTGGACGTGGCCGACGGTGGCAGCGCGGCACCGGCGCTGACCGGCACGTCGTCGATCCGCTTCGCCTACGGGCTGACAAAAGCCGAGATGGCGCGCGGGCGCTACGCCGCCGGCGAAGGCATCACCGGCGCGGTGCTCGCCACCGGGCAGGCGATGATCGTGCAGGACATCGACGCCGAGCCGCGCTTCCTGGCGCGCGCCGTCGAACGCTCGAAGCTGCCGCAGGAAACGGTGGCCTTCATCGCGCTGCCGATCGACGTGAACCGGCGCACGGTCGGTGTGCTGGGCGTGCACCGCATCCGGCGCCGCCACCGCTTGCTGAACGACGACGTGGCGGTGCTCAAGATCCTGGCCACGCTGGCCGGGCAGTTGCTGCAGCTGCGCTCGCTGGTCGAGGAAAAGACCCGCGCGCTCGAAGCGCGCAACGCGCTGCTGACACGCGCGCTCGAATCGGCCGCGGCGCGCTACGGGATCATCGGCACCTCGCCAGCCCTGTTGCAGGCGCTCGGCGAACTCGAACGTGTGTCCCAGGCCTCCGCCAGCGTGCTGCTGCTCGGCGAATCGGGCACCGGCAAGGAGCTGTTTGCGCGCGCCGTGCACCTGGCGAGCAAGCGGCGCGACGCGCCTTTCATCAAGGTCAATTGCGCCGCCATTCCCGACACACTCTTCGAATCCGAACTCTTCGGCCACGAGCGCGGCGCGTTCACCGGCGCAATGAGCGCGCGCGCCGGCTGGTTCGAGCAGGCCGACCGCGGCACGATCTTTCTCGACGAGATCGGCGAGCTGCCACTGCAGATGCAGGCCAAGCTGCTGCGCACGCTGCAGGAAGGCAGCATCGTGCGGCTCGGTGGCAAGCGCGAAGTGAAGGTCGACGTGCGGTTGGTGGCCGCCACCAACCGCGACCTGGGCAAGGAAGTCGAGCAGGGCTTGTTCAGGCGCGACCTGTACTACCGGCTCAACGTGATCCCGATCCACCTGCCTTCGCTGGCCGAGCGGCGCGAAGACATCCGCCCGATCGCGCTGCACTTCCTGAACCGCACCAACCAGGCCAACCAGCGCAACGTGCACTTGTCGAGCGAAGCACTCGACGCACTCGAAGCGCACCCTTGGCCGGGCAACATCCGCGAGCTGGCGAACGTGATCGAGCGCATCGTGCTGCTGGCCAACGGCACGGTGATCTCGGTGGCCGAGGCCAAGCGTTTTCTTCCGGCCGCGGCGGCCGTGGCACCCGCGCCGGCCCTGCCGCGCGCCACCGAGCCTGCCAACACCAACCCGGTGGTCCGTGAGTACCGCGAGCTGCATTCACACAGCGCGCAGGAACTCGCATTGGCGCTCGCGCTGCACGGGGGCAACCAGTCGCGGGCTGCGCAGTCGCTGGGCATGACACCGCGCCAGTTCGGCTACCGCTGGCGGCGGATCTCGGGCACCGGCTCACCGGCCTGATACGCCGACAGAATGGCGACATTTCGTCGCCAAAATGTCTAGCCGACCAGCCCCTGGCAAGACGGTCGAATTCAGCGCAAACCCAGCATCCATGCGGGCTGGCGGCCGATCTTGCAGGTTCAGAACCGCATGGCACGCCCATTGCAAAAGACAGGCATCCCCCACCCACCGGAGAACCTGATGAGCGCAGCCACCGTCCTGATTTCACCCGCCGAACTCGGCGCGCTGATGAACAGCGAACCCGTCGTCGTGATCGACACGCGCGACGCCGACACCTACCTCGCCGGCCACATTCCCGGCGCCGTGAACCTGCGCGAGATCTTCACCTTCCTCGCCACCTCCACCGCCGAGGGCCTGACCGAATTGAAAGGCACATTCGCGCAGCACTTCGGCGCGGTCGGCCTGTCGGGCAAGGAAACCGCGGTGTTCTACGAAGACGCGCTCAACAGCGGCTACGGCCAGTCGTGCCGCGGCTATTACCTGCTGACCTGGCTCGGCTACCCGAAGATCAAGGTGCTCAACGGCGGCTACTCGGCCTGGAAAGCGAGTGGCCTGGCCACCTCGACCGATACCGTGACGCCCACGCCGGCCACCTTCCCCACCGACCTGAAGATGGCCGACGTGATGCTGACCAAGGACGAGATGCTCGCCGCGCTCGGCACCGACACCGTGTTGCTCGACGTGCGTGACATCGACGAATGGATCGGCGACAGCTCCTCGCCCTACGGAAAAGACTACGCGCCGCGCAAGGGCCGCATCCCCGGCGCGAAGTGGCTCGAGTGGTACCGCTTCATGAAGCCTTCGGCGCAGGGCCCGATGATCAAGTCGCCCGACGAAGTGAAGGCCGAGGCCGCGACCGCCGGCATCTCGACCGACGACACGGTCTACCTCTACTGCTTCAAGGGCGCGCGTGCGTCGAACACCTTCCTCGCGCTCAAGCAGGCCGGGTTCAGCGACGTGCGCATGTACTTCGGCTCGTGGAACGAATGGTCGCGCGACCCGGCGCTGCCGATCGAGAGCGGCCTGCCGTTCGCTGAACCCAAGCCGAAGCTGGCGATGGCCGCCTGACCCCTTGACCACGGAAACCCACCCCACCATGTCTGCCGTCATCGAACCCGTGACCACCGTCAAGACTTACCTGCGCCCGATCGACCGCGATGGCCTGATGGCCTTCGCCGAGAAGGGCCGCAACAACCCGGCCTCGCGTGGCACGAACAAGGTCCACACTGTCGTCGACGGCCAGTACCGCACGCTCAGCCACGTGGGCAATCACGCGCCGGTCGTGGTCGACGAACCCTTGCACCTGTTCGGGCAAGACACCGCGCCTGCGCCCGGCGAGATCGTGCTGTGCGCGCTGGGCGGCTGCCTGGCGGTGGGCATCACGGCGGTGGCGGCGTGGAAGCAGGTGCGCCTGAGCAAGCTCGAACTGTTCATCGAAGGCGACATCGGCAACCCGGCCGCGTGGGGCGCGGGCGGCGCGGCGAAGCTGCCGCCCGAGATGGGCTTCCAGGCGATCCGCGTGAAGGTGGCCGTGGAAGGCGACGCCACGCGCGAGGTGCTCGACGAGATCGTGCAGCACGCGAACATGTATTCGCCGGTGGCGAACAGCATGCGCAACCCGATCGCCTTCGCGATCGACCTGGCCTGAAAGAAGGAACGCGATGTCCGCCGTGATGGAAAGCGTGGGCTTCGCGCCGGTCGCGAAGCCCGTTGACGCGATGCTGCAAGCCGTGCGCGCGCTGGCCGACGGCCCGTTGGCCGAACTGGCCGACGACATCGACCGGCGTGGCATCTACCCGAAGGGCATTCTGCAGCGCCTGGGCGAGCTCGGCGCGTTCAAGGCGCACATGGCGACGGGGGGTGAAGCCGCCGACTTCGGCGCGGCGATCCAGGCGATCACCGAAGTCTCTCGGGTCTGCGGCGCCACCGGCTTCATGGTCTGGTGCCACGACGTGTGCGGCGTGTACATGGAACAGTCAGGCAACCCGGCTTTGATGGGCCCGGCATTGTCGAACCACGTGGCCGGCCACACCCTGGGTGCCACCGGCATGAGCAACCCGATGAAGACCTTCGCCGGCATCGAGACGCTGCTGTTGAAAGCGCGTGAGGTCGATGGCGGCTTCATCGTCAACGGTGCCTTGCCGTGGGTCAGCAACCTCGGGCCTGACCATTATTTCGGCGCCGTGGCCGTGGTCGAAGGCGAAACACCGCGCGAAGTGATGTTCATCGTGCACTGCGACGGCCAGGGCGTGGAGTTGCGCAACTGCCCGTCGTTCTCGGCGATGGAAGGCACCAACACCTTCGCGGTGCGGATGACCGACCACTTCGTCGCCGCCGACAAGCTCATCGCCGACCCGGTGCGCCCCTTCATCGGGCGCATCCGCGCCGCCTTCATCCTGCTGCAGGTCGGCATGGGCCTGGGCGTGGCGCAGGGCGCGATCGATTCGATGTGGCAGGTGGAGCGCCAGCTCGGCCACGTGAACGAATTTCTCGAAGACCGGCCCGACGAGTTGCAGGCCGAGCTCGATGCGTTGACCGAGCGCACGATGACGCTCGCACAAACACCGTATGCGAACCACAAGGAATTCCTGATCGACGTGCTCGACACCCGCGCCCACGCCAGCGAGCTGTCGTTGCGCGCTGCGCAGTCTGCCCTGCTGCACCAGGGCGCGCGCGGTTACCTGATGAGCTCGGCGGTGCAGCGGCGTGTGCGCGAATCGCACTTCGTCGCGATCGTCACGCCGGCGATCAAGCACCTGCGCAAGGAAATCGCGCGGCTCAGCGCTGCCGAGATGCCGGCATGACACTCGCCCTCGTCGTCGAAGTGGCGTTCAGGTGTTTCATCTGCCGCGCCTGCGGCCTGATCTACGACGAAGCCAAGGGCGACGCCGACAGCGGCCTGGCCCCCGGCACACGCTTCGACGACATCCCCGACGACTGGGCTTGCCCGCTGTGCGGCGTGAGCAAGGCCGATTTCGAGCCGTATGAAGTCACAGCCATCGAGCGCCGCGCCGCGGCACCGCGCCAGCGCAGCGGCCCGCGCGGCGACGCCGGCGTGGTGATCGTCGGCGCCGGCCGCGCCGGCTGGCAGATGGCGCAGGCGCTGCGCGAGCGAGACGCCGATGTGCCGATCACGCTGGTGGCGGCCTGCGACGCGTCGGTCTACGACAAACCGCTGCTGTCGGTGGCACTCGCCCGCGGCCTTTCCTTGTCAGCGCTGGTGAAGGAACCGGCCGCGGCCGCAGCCCGGCGCCTGAACGTGCGCCTTCTGCCACGCACCCATGCCGTCAGCGTGAGCACGCAGGCCAACACCTTGCGCACGACCCGCGGCAGCCTGCGTTACCGCCACCTCGTGCTCGCGCACGGCGCCGAGCCGCGCGAGGTGGCGCAACTGCCGGCCGCGCTGTGCTGGCGCATCAACCACCTCGACGCGTACTTGAAATTCCGTGCGCTGCTGGGCGAGCCGAACCCGGCCGTACCGCAGCGGGTGCTGATCGCCGGCGCCGGCCTGGTCGGTTGCGAACTCGCCAACGACCTGGCGCTGGCGGGCCACCCCGTGATGCTGCTCGACGTCAATGCCTTGCCGCTCGGCAGCCTGCTCGGCGAAGCGGCGTCGCACGAACTGCTGGCCGCGTGGCGCGGCCTGCCGCTGCGGTTTGTCGGTGGCGTGAAGATCGCCAGCGTCGACAAGACCGGCGGCGTCTGCAGCGTTCACACCGAAGACGGCCAGCGCTTCGACGCGGAACACATCATCGCCGCCACCGGCCTGCAGACCCCCGGCCGGCTCGCGCAGAGTGCGGGGCTCGACTGGAACAACGGGATCGCCGTCGACCCTGTCACGCTGCGCACCAACATGCCCAACATTCACGCGCTCGGCGACTGCATCAGCATCGACGGGCAGGCGCTTCGTTTCATCGAGCCGATCGGCCGGCAGGCGAAGCTGATCGCCGGCCATGTGACCGGGGCTGCCGTATTGCCTTACGCCAGCAGGCGCCCGCCGGTGCGGGTGAAAACGGGCTCGCGCCCCTTCACCGTCTAGCGGAACACACCCACCGCCTCGACGAGGCGCGTGGCCTGCTGCCTCAGGCTTTCCGACGCGGCGGCACTCTCTTCGACCAGCGCCGCGTTCTGCTGCGTGATTTCGTCGAGGTGGCCGATCGCCTGGCCCACCTGGGTGATGCCGGCGCTCTGCTCGATCGTGGCCGAGCCGATCTCGGCGATCAGGTCCGAGACCCGTTTGACCTGGGCCACGATGTCGTCCATCGTCTTCCCCGCGTCGTCGACCTGGCGTGAGCCCGACTCCACCTTCTCGACGCTCGCCCCGATCAGCGTCTTGATCTCCTTGGCGGCCTCGGCGCTGCGCTGCGCCAGGCTGCGCACTTCGCTCGCCACCACCGCGAAGCCGCGGCCCTGCTCGCCGGCGCGCGCCGCTTCCACGGCAGCATTGAGCGCGAGGATGTTGGTCTGGAACGCGATGCTGTCGATCACGCCGATGATGTCGGCGATCTTCTTCGAGCTGTGGGTGATCTCGTTCATGGTGTTCACCACGTCCGACACGGCACGCCCGCCCTTGGCGGCGGCACTGCTGGCCGAACCCGACAGCGCGGTGGCCTGGCTGGCGGTGTCGGCGTTGTTCTTCACGGTGGCCGTCATCTGCTCCATCGACGAGGCCGTTTCCTGCACGCTGGCTGCCGCCTGCTCGGTGCGCACGCTGAGGTCGTTGTTGCCCTGCGCGATTTCGGCGGTGGCGGTCTGCACGTTGACGACCTGGCTGCTCACGTCGTCGATGACCCAGCGGAACATCAGGCCGAGCTGGCCGACCGTGCGCAGGATGATGCCGATCTCGTCGACACGGTTCATCTGCATCGCCATCTGGCTGTCGCCCGAGGCCAGCCGCAAGGCCTGCTCGCGCACCTGTTCGAGCGGGCGCGAGATCTGAGCTTCGAGCCACAGCGACGCCAGCAGTGAGGCCGCGGCCACCACGCCGGCCAACCCCCCGAGCGCAGCACCCGCGCTGACACCCACGCCCCAGGCGCCGAGCACCACCGCCGGCACCAGCGCGGCCAGCGCCGAGCGGATGCGCCAGCGTGCGGGCAGCGTCTGGAACACCGAGGTCCAGCCCATCAGGCCGGTGCGCACGATCAGGCCCTTGTGGAACTTGCGGTTGCCGACCGTGCCTTCGCGAAACGCGCGGTACAGGCTCTCGGCGCCGGCCACCTCGTCACGCGTGGGCTTGGTGCGCACCGACATGTAGCCCGTGGCCTGGCCGTTGCGGACCACCGGCGTGGCGTTGGCGCGCACCCAGTAGTGGTCGCCGTTCGCACGCCGGTTCTTCACCAGCGCCGTCCAGGGCTCGCCACCCTTCAGCGTGGCCCACATGTCGGCGAAGGCTTCGACCGGCATGTCGGGGTGACGAACCAGGTTGTGCGGCTGGCCGTGGATGTCTTCGCGGCTGTAGCCGCTGACCGCGATGAACGCAGCGTTGGCGTAGGTGATGTGGCTCTGCGTGTCGGTGGTCGACATCAGGGTCGCGTTGTCGGGGATTTCGTATTCGCGTTGGGTGACGGGCTGGTTGTTGCGCATGGAGGGCTCCGATAGTTTGGGGGGTTTGTGCCGGCCTGCCCGACACGGCAAAACAAGGGTTCTCTTCTGCCTTTCGGCAACGGGCCTGGCGGCCTGAAGCGCTATTCAGCCTGCGCTTGACGTGGATCAAACGCCGGCCCGGCGCCTGCTATAAGCCACGCTTGGCCCGGGCCAGGATCGAGGAGACGTCGGTGGAACACTGAGAAAAGGCCGATCCCGAACCGATCAGGCGTTCGGCGTCCGAGTACTGGCCGGCATTGATCGTCCTGGCCACCGAACCGGCAGCGGTGTGGAAGTCGGCGTGCTTGCCGAGCAGTTCGACGAACAGGGGCCGGCCGGCCCAGCGGGTGCCGCCGGCGCCGTGGATCCATTTGCCGAGCGGGCACTGGTCGTCGCGGCAGATCGTTTCAGCGTCGAGCTTGTCGTGGTCCGCGATGGCCTTGCGCAGCTTCACCTTCCATTGGCGGTGGGCCTCGATGGCCTTGTCGAAATCGAAGTCGACCGTCTCGTGCGAGACCGGCAAAGCGTCGAGCACCGAGCCAGGCGGCAGCTTGAAGCGTGCCACCTCCTCGGCCAGTCCGTGGGCCTGGTCCTGCATCGCCGACGCGGCGGCTGCCGTCTGCTCGACCAATGCCGCGTTCTGCTGCGTCATGCGGTCGAGTTCCTGCACGCCCTGGCCGATCTGGGCAATGCCCTGGCTCTGCTCGCGCGCGCCTGTCGCCACTTCACCCAGCAGGTGATTCACGCGCTGCGACGAGTTGACGATTTCTTCGATGGTGGCGCCGGCCTTGCGCACGATGTCGCTGCCCGATTCGACCTGTTCGACGCTGCTGCCGATCAAGCCCTTGATCTCCTTGGCCGCCTGCGCGCTGCGCTGCGCCAATGTCCGCACCTCGGCGGCCACCACCGCGAAACCTCGGCCCTGCTCACCGGCACGCGCCGCTTCGACGGCGGCATTCAGCGCCAGGATGTTGGTCTGGAAGGCGATGCCGTCGATGGTGCCGATGATTTCGCCGATCTTTCCCGACGATTCACGGATGCCATCCATTGTGTGCATCACTTCGCGCATCACCCGGCCGCCGTCGGCAGCCACCTCGGCGTTGTGGCTGGCCACGCGCGAGGCCTCGCCGGTGTGGTCGGACGTGTTCTTCACGGTCGAGGAAATCTCCTCCATCGACGCAGCCGACTCCTCCAGGTTGGCGGCGGCCTGCTCGGTGCGCGCAGACAGGTCCATCGCGCCACTCGCGATCTCGCTGCTGGAGTGCACGATCTCTTCGCTCGACCGGCGCACACGCAGCACCATGCCGCGCAGCGACCCCTGCATGTTGCTCAGTTCCAGCATCAGCTGCGCCGCCTCGTCGTTGCCCCAGGGCGAAGGAGAGGTGGTGAGATCACCCTCGGTCATCGCGCGCAGGTGGCGGCGGGTTTCTTTCAGGCCACCGTCCATCACGCGGTAGAAACTCAGGAACAGATAGCCGGCAAACAGCAGCGAGACCGTGACGATGCCCCCGTCCCAAACCAGCTGGCGTTGCATGGCCTCGCGCAGGTCGCCGACGTAGATGCCGGAGCCGACGATCCAGCCCCAGGGCTCGAAACCCTGCACATACGAAATCTTGTCGACCGGCTTTTCGCTGCCGGGCTTGGGCCACTGGTAGGCCACGAAGCCCTTGCCGTCTTTTTTCACGGTGGCCACGAAGGCCTTGAACAGCGCGAGACCGTTCGGGTCCTTGATGTCGCCGATGTCCTTGCCGTCGAGCTCGGGCTTGATCGGGTGCATGACCATGCGCGGCTGCATGTCGTTGACCCAGAAGTACTCGCGCTCGTCGTAACGCAACTTGACGAGCGCCTGGCGCGCGAGCAACTGTGCCTTTTCACGCGGCATGCCCGCCGCTTCCTGCGCATGGGCCCACTGGACGATGCCCAGAGCAACTTCGACGTGCTGGCGCGTGGCGTCCATGCGTGCCTGCATCGCGTGCTCCGACTGGGTTTTCAACTGCCAGCCCAGCAGGCCCAGCAGTGGCACGATGAACGCCAGGGAAATGATCGCTGCCTTGGCCGTGAAGCGCAGTGCCCGGAACAGGCGCACACCCGGCGCCCACACGCCGTGGTGGGCGAAGAAGCCGGACGCCGACGGCGTGCGCATCGAGTGGCGAACGGGTTGGGCCGTTCCGGCCTGAAGAATTGCGGACATGGTGATTTGCCTCGTTGATCGAATGGGTCGAACGCACGCGGGCATGACCTGTAGAACTGACGCCCGCGATCAGTTCTTATCGGCGCACCAGTCTGGGGCTTGAGATCGAAGCTGTGACTTTTGCCCCGCGGCCCGGAGCAGCCCCCGATCAGGCAGGAACGCGGGCGGCCTCTTTCATCGTGCCGGCCACCACGCCGAAGACCTCGGTCCAGGCGTCCGCCACTTCGGGGCCCCACGCGGCACCCAGGCCCTGCCGCAGCGTCTTGAGCAAGGCGGCGCCAACGGTGTCGTAGTGCTGGTCCTGGACGCCGTAGCCTGCGTGGCGGCGACCCAGCTCCTGCAAGGCAGGCACCAGGACCTCGGGCCGGTCGAGCAGACCGACCGCCGTCTCGAGCATCTGCATCAGCGCGTGCCCCTGCCGCACCATGTCGCCCTTGAACAGCGTCTGCAGCTTCGGGTCGGCCTCGAACAGGTTGGCGTAGAACAGCGCGGCCGCCTGGGGTGCGATCGGCGTCACCAGGTCGAAACTCTCCTTCACGAGCGAGATCGTGTGGTCGTTCATCGCGGTTCCTCCGAACGGTGCATGCCTGGATGCGGCCCGCGGAGTGATGCAAGGGCGATGCCGCCCCGGCACAGTGCGGTGCTCCCGGACCGGTTGTGCGTCTCAGGTTGATGTCGGTCAGCCTGCCGGGGCAAGCCCCACAAGCGCGCGTCCACGCCTACGATGCGAGTTCATCAACTTGATGGGAGACCAGGCATGGGTACAGCTGAGAAGCCGAGAACTTCACCGGTCAACGGTCGGCTTTGGGGCGCGCGAGCGCAGGACTGGGCGAACATTCAGGAAGGGCAATTCAGCCCTGCCTATGACGCGGTGTTTGACGCCTGCAAGGTGGCCGCCGGTTCGAGTTGCTGTGATGTTGGTTGCGGCGCGGGCATGGCGGCTGTTCGAGCTGCGGACCGCGGCGCAAAGGTGTCGGGACTTGATGCCGCGGAAAATCTCCTGGCCATTGCACGCACCCGATTGCCCTCGGGTGACTTCCATCTGGGCGACCTGGAAGAGCTGCCCTTCCCGGACGCCGAATTTGACCTCGTGACCGGCTTCAACTCGTTTCAGTTCGCCGCAAACCCGGTTGTTGCGCTTCAGGAAGCGCGCCGTGTTGCCAAGCCTGCCGGCCGGGTCGTGATCATGACCTGGGGCAAACCGGAAGGAATGGAGGCGGCCTCGCTCGTCGCCGCGCTCAAACCGCTGCTGCCACCACCACCGCCGGGAGCACCAGGCCCATTTGCCCTGTCGGACGCGAGCGCACTTCGCACCCTTGCGCAGAGCGCCGGCCTCAACCCACTTGAGGTCCTCGATGTGACCTGTCATTGGCAATACCCGGACCTCGATACGGCGCTGCGTGGGCTGGCGTCCTCAGGCGTTGCGATTCGAGCGGCCGAGCATTCGAGCGCCGAGGCGGTCAACCACGCACATGCAGCTGCGCTGGCGTCATTCCGCCAACACGACGGCACCTATCGCATCGGGGCCGCCTTCAGGTGGCTGTTGGCATCGCCCTGAATGCTTGACGGCTGGCCGGCGATCGGTGCGGCTCTCAGGTCATACCTCGAACGCGGCGAATCGGCACGGCACGGCACGGCACGGCACGGCACGGCACGGCACGGCACGGCACGGCACGGCACGGCACGGCATGCGAGAGCGTGCCCGCCCTAGTACGTCTTGTACGAGAGGAACTTTCCGGACATCACGATGTTGACCCGGTCCCCCTTCGGATCGGCCTCGCGCTGCAAGTCCATCTTGAAGTCGATCGCGCTCATGATCCCGTCGCCGAACTCTTCGTGGATCAACTCCTTGAACGTCGTGCCGTACACGCTGATCAACTCGTAGAAGCGGTAGATCAGCGGGTCGGTCGGCACGCTCGTGGGCAGCGAGCCCTTGTAGGGCACGACCTGCAGCCACTTCTCGGCTTCGGTCGGCAGCCCGAAGATTCTCGCGATGATCTTCGCCTGCTTCGCATCGAAGGTCATTTGGCCCAGGCACCCGGCCGTCACCCACTCCTTGCTCAGGCCCACCTTCTTGGCCACGTCTTCCCACTTCAGGCCCTTCTTGACTTTGGCCTCGATGATCATTTCGGTGACGTCGTTGCGGTTCATCGTTGTTGCTCCTGTTCGTTGGTGTGATTGATTCAGCTTCGAGCCCAGCGGAACTTCCGCTCTGCCTCGGTGATGGCCACGTCGTTGATGCTCGCCTCGCGCCGCTGCATCAGCCCGTGTTCGTCGAACTCCCACTGCTCGTTGCCGTGCGAGCGGAACCAGTCGCCGCGCTCGTCGTGCCATTCGTACTCGAAGCGCACCGAGATGCGGTTGTCGGTGAAGGCCCACAGCTCCTTCTTCAAGCGGTAGTCGAGTTCGTTTTCCCACTTGCGCGTCAGAAAGGCCCGGATCGCCTCGCGCCCGCTGAAGAACTGGCTGCGGTTGCGCCACACCGAGTCCACCGTGTACGCCGCGGCGCAGCGATCGGGGTCGCGGCTGTTCCAGGCGTCTTCGGCTTTCTGCACCTTGACCAGCGCGGTCTCGTGCGTGAACGGCGGCAGCGGCGGGCGGGCTTCGGCGTTCATGCCACACGGTCCTTGAACTGGATGACGTTGGCCGCGCCCGGCGTGGGCTCCGGTTCGTCGGTGACCAGACCCGGCTCGACCACGGGCGGTGTGACCGGCGCCTTGCCATGCGACAAGTCCTTCGAACGCGAGACCAGAAAGTCCACGAGGTGGTTGCGGATGCGGTAGTACTGCGGGTCGTGGTGCAGCGTGGCACGCTTACGGTCACGCGGCATCGTGTTGCGCACGATCTCGGCCACGCGCGCCTGCGGGCCGTTGCTCATCAAGAGGATCTTGTCGGCGAGCAGGATCGACTCGTCGACGTCGTGCGTGATCATGAACACCGTCTGGTGCGTCTGCGCGCAGATGCGCAGCAGCTCGTCCTGGATCGTGCCGCGTGTCAGTGCGTCCAGCGCGCCGAAGGGCTCGTCGAGCAGCAGCATCTTCGGTTCGATCGCGAACGCGCGGGCGATGCCGACACGCTGTTTCATGCCACCCGACAAGGCCGAAGGTTTCTTGTCGATGGCGCTGGTGAGGCCGACCAGATCGACGTATTTCTCGACGTGCGCGTCGACCTGCGCTGCCGTCCAGTCGGGCCACTTGCTGCGCACCGCGAACGCGATGTTGCGGCGCACGCTGAGCCACGGCATCAGCGCGTGGCCCTGGAACACGACACCGCGCTCCAGGCTCGGGCCGCTCACTTCACGGCCATCCATGAAGACATTGCCGCTGCTCGCCGTTTCCAGCCCCGCCAGCACGTTCAGGATCGTTGTCTTGCCGCAGCCCGAGTGGCCGATGATGCAGACGAACTCACCACGTTCGATGCCGAAGTTGACGCTGTCGAACACCGGCTCGCTGGAGCCCGGGTAGGTCTTGGCCAGCCCTTCGATCTGCAGGAAGGGTTTGTTTTCACTCGACATAAGAGATCGCTTTCTGCGCCCGCGCGAACAGCAGGTCGAGCAGCATGCCGACGATGCCGATCATCAGGATCGCGAAGATCACATTGGTCAGCGACAGGTTGTTCCACTCGTTCCACACGAAGTAGCCGATGCCGGTGCCCCCCACCAGCATCTCGGCCGCCACGATCACGAGCCAGGCGATGCCCATGCTGATGCGCATGCCGGTCAGGATGGTCGGCGCGGCGGCCGGCAGGATCACTTCGAACGCGAGCCGCAGGCGCGAGACTTCGAGCGTCTTCGCCACGTTCAGCCACTCGCGCCGCACGCCGGCCACGCCGAACGCGGTGTTGATCAGCATCGGCCAGACCGAGCAGATGAAGATCACGAAGATGCCCGAGATCGACGAGTCCTTGATCGTGTAGAGCGCCAGCGGCATCCAGGCGAGCGGCGAGATCGGCTTCAACACCTGGATGAACGGGTCGAGTGCGCGGTACAGCATCGGGCTCATGCCGATCAGGAAACCGAGCGGGATCGCCAGCAACGCCGCGAGGCCGAAGCCCAGGCCGACCCGCAGCAAGGAATGACCGAGCTGGATCGCGATGCCCTTGTCGTTCGGCCCCTTGTCGTAGAACGGGTCGGCGAGATTCTTCACGACCGTGGCGCCCATCTGTGTGAGGGTCGGGAAGCCGGTGGTCTTCTTCGTCTCGGCCGCCGGGTCCTTGCCGAGCAGCTTCTGGTACTCGATCTGCTCGGCCGTCATCGTGCTGGCCGGCGCCGCGACGCCGCCGGTGGGCAGCGTCGCGATGTGCCAGGCCGCGAGCGCGGCGAGCAGGATCAACACCGAGATCAGCCCCGATTGCAGCGACAGTTTGCGCTGGGCGTTCATGCCACGCTCACGCTGCGGCGCGCTTGATCGCGAAACCGTCGGCATAGGCGGCCGCGTTCGCCGGGTCGAACTCCTTGCCCATGATCTTGTACTTCTTGTACGCGCCCTCGGGCACCTTCTGGTCGAGCAGCTTCATCTGCTTCTTGGCGTCGGTCAGCAGGAACACCTGTTCGGCGATCTGCTTGTAGTTCACGTCGCCCTTGATGTAGCCCCAGCGTTTCATCTGCGTCAGCATCCAGACCGCCATGCTCTGCCACGGCACCGGGTCGAAGTCGGTTCGGTCGGGCACGTTCTTCACGCCACCCAGGCCGTCGGCGAACTTGCCGGAGAGCACCTGGTTCAACACCGTCTCGGGCTGGTTCAGGTAGGCGGTCGGCGAGATCACCTTGGCGATCAGCTCGCGGTTCTTCGGGTCACGCGCCATCGCGGCCGCACTCAGCACCGAGCGGTACAGCGCAGCGAAGGTGTTGGGGTTCTGCTTGATGAATTCTTCGCTCACGCCGAAGGCGCAGCACGGGTGGCCGTCCCAGATGTCCTTCGACAGGATGTGGATGAAACCGATCTCGTCGAACACCGCGCGCTGGTTGAACGGGTCGGGCCCGAGGAAGCCGTCGATGTTGCCGGCACGCAGATTGGCCACCATCTCGGGCGGCGGCACCACACGCAGCTGCACGTCGGTGTCGGGGTTCAGCCCGGCTTCGGCCAGGTAGTAGCGCAACAGGAAGTTGTGCATCGAGTACTCGAAGGGAATGGCGAACTTGAAGCCTTTCCAGTTCTTCGGGTCGCGGTTGTTCTTGTGCTTGAGTGCCAGCGTGATCGCCTGGCCGTTGATGTTCTGCACCGTGGCCACGCGCATCGGTTGTGCGACCGAACCCAGGCCCATGCTGATGGCGAGCGGCATCGGCGACAGGAAGTGCGAGGCGTCGTGCTCCTTGTTCAGCATCTTGTCGCGGATCAGCGCCCAGCCCGCCGTCTTGTTGAGCTGGACGTTCAGGCCTTCTTTCTTGTAGAAGCCCAGCGGGTCGGCCATGATCAGCGGCGTGGCGCAGGTGATCGCGATGAAGCCGATCTTCAGGTCCTTCTTCTCCAGCGATCCCTTGTCTTGCGCCATCGCTTTGAGCGCACCCATCGGCAAGAGCGAGGCGATCGCGGCGCGGGCAGTGCCGGCACCCACGGCCTGCAGGAAACGGCGGCGCAGCGGCTCGCTCGGCAGCAAGGCTTTCACCAGCGTGGCTTCGATGAATTCGCGCGAAAAACTCTCTTCGCTGCTCGCCGCCGATTCAGCGTCGTGCTGCGCCGGCGCGTGGTCACCGCCGCAGCCGCACTTCAGCATCAGCGGGCGGTCGGCGTCATAGGGATCGAAGCGGCTCATGGGTGAACTCCTTGCAATGGTGGGAACCATAGGGACCGAGCGAAAAGCGCGCCATCGCGGCAACAGGCTTTCGCGTGTAGGGCTGGCACTACAAGCCCCGGCAAGTCAAACCGGCATCACGTCCACGCGCACCGCGTAGAGGGCCAGTTCCACGTCGTTGCGTGCGCCGGTCTTTTCCAGCACGCGCGCGCGGTAGGTGCTGACGGTGTTGCTCGACAGCACGAGCTGCTCGGCGATCTCGCTCACGGTGCGGCCGGTGGCGAGCAGGCGGAACACCTGGTACTCGCGGTGCGACAGACGCTCGTGCAGCGGCGCCTCCGCCGCCTTGGTGCTGCCGGCGCCGATGCTGCTGGCCAGGTGCTCGGCAACGGTCGGCGTGATGAACAGGCCACCCGCCGCGACTTTGCGGATCGCGCTCGTCATCTGCTGCGAATCGGCGCTCTTGTTCAGGTAACCGGCGGCGCCGAGCTTCAGGCTGCGCACCGCGTACTGCTTGTCGGGGTAGGTGCTGAGCATCAACACCGGCACCTTCGGGAACTCGCTCTTCAGCTGGCGCAGCACGTCCAGGCCGTCGCGGTAGGGCATCGCGATGTCCATCAGCACCACGTCGATGCCGCCGAGCCGCACCCGCTGCAGGGCTTGCGGCCCGTCTTCGGCTTCGCCGGCGAGGTCGATGTCTTCGGCGTCGGCGAGGATCTGCTTGATGCCCTGGCGCACGATCAGGTGGTCGTCGCAGATCAGCACGCTGATCATGACGGGCCTCGCGCTTCTTCGTCCGGCAGCGGCATCGTCAAACGCACCAGCGTGCCGTGCCCCGGCACGCTGTCGATCATCAGCGTGCCGCCGAAGTGGCCGGCGCGTTCGCGCATGCCCATCACGCCATAGCTGCGCGGGTGCGAAAACGCATCACGCTCGGCCCCGGCGCCGTCGTCGCGCACTTCGAGGTGCAAGACCGGTTGCGGCGGGCCGTCGACGTACAGACGGATCTCGACAGCCTGCGCCTTCGCGTGCCGCGCCACGTTGCTGAGCATCTCCTGGAAGATGCGGAACACCGCGATCGCCCAGCGTTCGCCGAGCACGCCGGCCGGTGGCAGCACGCCGGCCGAGATGTGCACCTGCACGTCATGGCGCAGTTCGGTCGTCTCGACGAACTCCTGCGCCTGCCATTCGAGTGCGGCCCACAGGCCCTGGTGGTCGAGGATGCTCGGGCGCAGGTCGGTGATGATGCGGCCGAGCTTGTCGACCGCCGAGTCGATCAGACGGCCCATGCCGTGGCACTTGTCTTCGAGCGCAGGCCGGTCTTCGACGCGCTTCTCGAGCCAGTTCACGTCCATCTTCAACGCGACCAGCAGCGAGCCCAGTTCGTCGTGGATGTCGCGCGCGATGCGGGTGCGTTCGTCTTCGCGCACTGTTTCCGAATACGCCGACAAGTCACGCAGTTGTTCGAGCGCGGCCGAGAGTTCCGCCGTGCGTGCCTGCACGCGCTGCTCGAGTTCGTCGCGCGCCTGGCGCAGCAGTTCTTCGCCGCGCTTGCGCTCGGTGATGTCGACGAACGTGGCGACCGCGCCCTGCACCACGCCCTTGTCGAGGATCGGGTACGAGGAGTATTCGGCGCTGAACGACGAGCCGTCGGCGCGCCACAGCACCTCGCTGTCGATGCGGCAGGGCAGGCCCTGGCGAAACGCGTTGAAGATCGGGCAGTCGGCTTCCGGGTAGGCGCTGCCGTCGCCATGGGTGTGGTGCATCAGGCCATGCATGTTCTTGCCCAGCACCTGTTCGGTGCGCCAGCCGAGCATCTGCGCGCCGGCCCGGTTGATAAAGGTGCAGTGGCCATCGAGGTCGATGCCGAAGATGCCTTCGCCGGTCGATTCGAGCAGCAGCCGCAGGCGCTGCGACCAACCCTCGCCCGCGTCGGCACCCTCGCCCGCGTCGGCACCCTGGCCAGCGGCGGGCTGGGCAGTGGGCGGTGGCGGCAGCGAAGGAATCAGTTCGGTTTGCATGCAGCACTCCGAGCGGGGCAAGGGCTCAGGCGTACCGCAAAGCGCGTGCCACGCGCAACACTGTGTGTGTCAGCGCACGAAGTCCCAGCCCATCATCAGCACAGCAGCCGTCATCAGCGCGACCGCGCCCCAGCCGAGAAAGCGGGTCTTGCGGCGCACCGGCAGTGGGCCCATGACTTCGGGTTTGCCGGCCAGCAGCATCATCGCGGCCATGATGGGCACGGCGACCACGCCGTTGATCACCGCGCTCCAGTAGAGCGCTTTCATCGGGTCGACGGGCGTGAAGTCGAGCCCCGTGCCGACGATGGTGGCCAGGCCGATGATCGCGTAGAAGCCCTTGGCTTCACGCCAGTGGCGCTCCAGCCCCTCGGGCCAGCCGAAGGCTTCGGCCACGGCGTAGGCCGCCGACGAAGCCAGCACCGGCACCGCGAGCAAACCCGTCGCGATGATGCCGAACGAGAACAGCATGAACGCGAAGTCGCCGGCCAGCGGGCGCAGCGCCTGGGCGGCTTGCGCGGCGCTGGTCACGTCGGTCACGCCGCTGGCATGCAGCACCACCGCGCCCATCAGCATCACGAAGAAGGCCACGCCGTTGGAGAAGACCATGCCGACGACGGTGTCCAGGCGCATGCGGCGCTTGGCGCTGCGCAGCGTGTGCGCGCTCTCGTGACCGGCGGTGATGCCGTGCAGCCGCATCTCTTCGACTTCTTGCGCGGCCTGCCAGAAGAACAGGTAGGGCGAGATCGTGGTGCCGAGCAGCGCGACGATCATCATCCAGAAGGCCGGCGACGGCACGATGTGCGGCACCACGAGGTCGTGCAGCACCTGCGCCCAGGGAATGTTCACCGTGAAGGCGGCCGCGACGTAGACGAACAAGGCGAGCGTGAGCCATTTCAGGATCGGCGCGAGGCGCCGGTAGGGCACGAAGACCTGCAGCAGCAACGTGACCACGCCGAAGGCGACCGCATGAAAATGCTCACCCCCGCCGACGACGAGCTGCAGCGCATCGCCCATCGCCGCGATGTCGGCCGCGATGTTGATGGTGTTGGCCACCAGCAGCAACGCGACGATCGTGTACAAAAAGGCGCGCGGCGTGTGCACGCGCAGGTTGGCCGCGATGCCCTGGCCCGACTGCCGCCCGATGCGCGCGCTGACGAGCTGGATGCCGATCATGAACGGCAGCGTGAGGAACACCGTCCACAACACGCTGGTGCCGAACTGCGCACCGGCCTGGGTGTAGGTGGCGATGCCGGACGGGTCGTCGTCGGCCGCGCCGGCCACGACACCCGGGCCGACGTGGCGCAGGAAAGAAGGGATGCGGCGCCAGGTGGTGCGGTCGAAGATCCGGAGCATGGGCAGGGCGGAGTTCAGCGCACGCTGGCGCGCAGGTGGCCGAGCGGCAAGGCGCCGCCGGCCTTCACTTCACCGAGCGAAAAGCTGGTGTGCAGGTCTTTCACGTGCGGCAGGTTCAGCAAGGTGCCTTGCGCGAACCTGGAAAACGCGTCGAGATCGGTCGCCATCACTTCGAGCTCGAAGGTGCCCGAGCCCGAGATGTAGTGGCAGGCGATCACGTCGGGGATGCGCCGGATCGCTTCTTCGAGCTGGCGCGTGGCGGCAGCGGTGTTGCGGTCGGCGTCGACGCGCACGAAGGCGAGCACGCCCAGCCCGATCTTGCGGCGGTCGATCTCGGCCCGGTAGCCGGTGATGAAACCCTGCTCTTCGAGCCACTTGACGCGCCGCCACGTGGGCGCGGCCGACAGGCCGATGCGTGCGGCGAGTTCGGTATTCGACAAACGCGCGTCACGCTGCAACTCGTGCAGCAAGGCGATGTCGTAGCGGTCGAGCTCGTTGCCGTGCGGCTCGCCGCTGGGGGCATCGGCGGCAGCGGCAGCAGCGGAACGAGCAGGGGTTTTCACTGAAGCCGGCTTCTTGAGCGCCATTTCTTCTCCTCAGGCCAAGTTTGCGCAAGATTATTGCTGCAAGTGGCCGAATCGAGGCAAACAAAGAAAAGACTTCATGCGGACGTTTCCCTAAACTGTGGCCCTGCGCGCGAAGGTCACGAGCCCGAGTTGCGCCCCACTGTTGTCCTGGAGAAACCGCCGATGAACGCACCGCTGCCCGAGTCGATCCGCAAGGCCCTGGAAAACGTCACGCTCGACGACAAGTACTCGCTGGAGCACGGCCGTGCCTTCATGAGCGGCACGCAGGCGCTGGTGCGCTTGCCGATGCTGCAGAAAAAGCGCGACGCGATGAACGGGCTGAACACCGGCGGCTTCATCAGCGGTTACCGCGGCTCGCCCCTCGGCGGCTACGACCAGTCGCTGTGGCAGGCCAAGAAGCACCTCGCGGCGCAGAACGTCGTGTTCCAGCCGGGCGTGAACGAAGAGCTCGCGGCGACCGCGGTGTGGGGTTCGCAGCAGCTCGACCTCTACCCGCAGAGCAAGAAGTTCGACGGCGTGTTCGGCATCTGGTACGGCAAGGGCCCGGGCGTGGACCGCTGCTCCGACGTGTTCAAGCACGCCAACATGGCCGGCACCTCGAAACACGGTGGCGTGATCGCGCTGGCCGGCGACGACCACATCGCCAAGAGCAGCACCGCCGCGCACCAGAGCGACCACATCTTCAAGGCCTGCGGCCTGCCGGTGTTCTTCCCGAGCAGCGTGCAGGACATCCTGGACATGGGCCTGCACGCCTTCGCGATGAGCCGCTTCGCGGGCGTGTGGTCGGGCATGAAGACGATCCAGGAGATCGTCGAATCGTCGAGCAGCGTGTTCGTCGACCCCGACCGCGTCGACATCGTGATCCCGACCGACTTCCCGATGCCTGAAGGCGGCCTGCACATCCGCTGGCCCGACGCGCCGCTGGAGCAGGAAGCGCGCCTGATGGACCACAAGTGGTACGCCGCGCTCGCCTACGTGCGCGCCAACAAGCTGAACCACAACGTGATCGAAGGCCCGAAGGACCGCTTCGGCATCATCGCCAGCGGCAAGGCCTACAACGACACGCGCCAGGCGCTGCACGACCTGGGGCTGAGCGACGATGTGTGCCGCCAGCTCGGCATCCGCCTGCACAAGGTCAACGTGGTGTGGCCGCTCGAAGCGACGATCACGCGCGACTTCGCGCAGGGGCTGCAGGAGATCCTGGTCGTCGAGGAAAAACGCCAGGTCATCGAGTACCAATTGAAGGAAGAGCTCTACAACTGGCGCGCCGACGTTCGGCCCAACGTGCTCGGCAAGTTCGACGAAGGTGACGGCGACGAGAGCGGCGGCGAGTGGAGCCAGCCGAACCCGAGCAAGAACTGGCTGCTGCGCGCGCAGGCCGACCTGACGCCGGCGATCATCGGCAGGGCGATCGCCAAGCGGCTGAAAAAACTCGGCGTCGATGCCGACACCACCGCGCGGCTCGACGCCCGCATCGCACTGATCGACGCCAAGGAACGCAGCATGACGGTCACGACCGTCGGCAGCGCGACAGACGCCGGCGAACGCACGCCCTTCTTCTGCAGCGGCTGCCCGCACAACACCAGCACCAAGGTGCCCGAAGGTTCGCGCGCAGTGGCCGGCATCGGCTGCCACTACATGGCGGTGTGGATGGACCGCAGCACCGTCACCTTCAGCCAGATGGGCGGCGAAGGGGTGTCGTGGATCGGCCAGGCGCCGTTCACGACCGACAAGCACGTGTTCGCGAATCTGGGCGACGGCACCTACTACCACTCCGGCCTGCTGGCCGTGCGCCAGAGCATCGCGGCCAAGGTCAACATCACCTACAAGATCCTGTTCAACGACGCGGTCGCGATGACCGGCGGCCAGCCGATCGACGGCACGCTCAAGGTGCCCGAGATGAGCCGCGAGCTCGATGCCGAAGGCGCGGTCAAGATCGTCGTCGTGACCGACGAGCCCGAAAAGTACGAAGACCCCTTGGTGGCCGCGCGGCTCGCGAAGCGCGTGACGGTGCACCACCGCGACGAGCTCGACACCATTCAGAAGCAGCTGCGCGAGATCGAAGGCTGCACGATCATCATCTACGACCAGACCTGCGCGACCGAGAAGCGCCGCCGCCGCAAGCGCGGCACGATGGTCGAGCCGGCGAAACGTGTCGTGATCAACGAGCTGGTGTGCGAAGGCTGCGGCGACTGTTCGGTGCAGAGCAACTGCCTGTCGGTGGAGCCGGTCGAAACCGAGTTCGGCCGCAAGCGCCGCATCAACCAGAACACCTGCAACAAGGACTATTCCTGCGTGAAGGGCTTCTGCCCGAGCTTCGTCACCGTCGAAGGCGGGCAGATGAAGAGCGCGAAGAAGGCGAAGACCGACCGGCCGAACCCGTTCACGCTGGCCGCGCTGCCCGAGCCGTCGTTGCCACTGGCTGAAACGCCCTGGGGCATCGTCGTCGCCGGCGTCGGCGGCACCGGTGTGATCACGATCGGCCAGCTGCTCGGCATGGCCGCGCACCTCGAAGGCAAGGGCGTGGTCACACAGGACTCGGCGGGTCTCGCGCAAAAGGGCGGCGCGACCTGGAGCCACATCCAGATCGCCAACCGCATGGACGCGATCAACACGACCAAGGTCGGCACCGCCGAGGCCGATTTGATCATCGGCTGCGACCCGATCGTCAGCGCCAACAAGGCCACGCTGGTGACGGTGCGCGAAGGCCGCACCTACATCGCGATGAACACGCACGGCGCGCCGACCGCGGCCTTCGTGAAGAACCCCGACTGGCAGTTCCCGGCCGGCAACTGCGACGCCGCGGTACACGCCGCGGCCGGCGCGAACGTGGGCACGGTCGACGCCGACCAGCTCGCGGTGCAACTGGTGGGCGACTCGCTCTACACCAACCCGCTGATGCTCGGTTTCGCGTGGCAAAAAGGCCGCGTGCCGCTGAGCCACGCGGCGCTGATCCGCGCGATCGAGCTGAACGGCGTGCAGGTCGAGAACAACAAGCTCGCCTTCGAGTGGGGCCGGCGCGCCGCGCACGACCTGCCAGCCGTGCAGGCGTTGCTGAAACCGGCGCAAGTGATCGAGTTCGTCAAGAAGAGCGTGAACCTCGACGACATGGTCGCGAAGCGTGTCGAGTTCCTGACGGGCTACCAGGACGCCGCTTACGCGCAGCAGTACAAGGCTTTTGTCGAGAAGGTGCGCGCTGCTGAAGCACCGCTGAACAGCAAGAGGCTCAGCGAAGCCGTGGCCCGCTACCTGTTCAAGCTGATGGCCTACAAGGACGAGTACGAAGTGGCGCGGCTGCACACCGATCAGAGTTTTCACGACAAGATCGCAGCGCAGTTCGAAGGCGACTACAAGCTGCACTACCACCTCGCGCCGCCGTTGATCGCGAAGAAGAACGACAAGGGCGACCTGATCAAGCAGCCCTTCGGGCCGGTGATGCTGACGGGCTTCAAGCTGCTCGCGAAGCTGAAAGGCCTGCGCGGCGGCGCCTTCGACATTTTCGGCAAGACCGAAGAGCGCCAGATGGAACGGGCGCTGATCGGCGAGTACCGCGCGTCGATCGACGAAGTGCTGGGCTCGCTGAATGCCGAGAACCTTTCGCTCGCCACCGAGATCGCCCGCGTGCCGGAAGACATTCGCGGCTACGGCCACGTGAAAGAACGGCACCTGCACGCCGCACGCCCGAAGTGGGCCGCGCTGATGACGCAGTGGCGCGCCGGCGCGGAGCGCAAGGCGGCATGAGCGTGCACTTCGCGCGCCGTGCGCTGGCAGCGGCACTGTTGCTGCTGAGCATTGCGATGGTGGCCCCGCTGCACGCCCAAACGGCAGCAGCAGCGCCGACGTACGCGCTCGACCCGACCCACAGCTTCGTGCACTGGGAGGTTGTGCACATGAGCACCTCCACCCTCCGGGGCCGTTTCGGCGGCACCAACGGCAGCGTGCAATTCGACGCCAAGGCCCAGCGGCTCGACATCGGCATCACGATCGACACGGCCACGGTCAACACCGGCGTGGCGCCGCTCGACAGCATGTTGCGCGGCACGGCCGGCCTGTCGAGCACCGAGTTCCCGCAAGCCTTCTTCACTGCCCGCAGCGCACGCTGGGAAGGCGAGGTGCCGCGCGAGATCCGCGGCGAGTTCACGCTGCGCGGCGTGAGCCAGGGGCTCACATTGAAAGCCGTGCGCTGGAACTGCGGCCTGAACCCGCTGTTCCGCCGTGAGGTGTGCGGCGGCGACTTCGAAGGCGAGATCGTGCGCAGCACCTTCGGCATCACCCACAGCCTGCCCTTCGTGGCCGACAAGGTGAAGCTGCTGGTGCAGGTCGAAGGCATCCGGCAGTAGCCGGGTTCAGAACGACCACGTACCGGCGAGATAGGCCACGCGTCGCGCGGGCAGTTGCGCCAAGACCGCAGCGCCCGGCCCGCCGTACTGGCGCAAACCGGCGTCCACCCGCACCCGATCACCCTGCCAGCCGAGCGATGCGGTGATGGTGCGGCCGGCATCGGCCGGGGTGTACAGAACGTCGAGCGCCGGTTGCCACTTGTCGAGCGTCCAGCTGACGCGCATGAAGAGGTTGGTGCGGCGCAGGTTGCTCGCTGCGCCGAAGGCGTTGGCCTGCCAGGCGAGGTTGCCGGCGATCGCGTTCGCCGGCGCCGGCGCCGGCGTTCCGACCAGCGCCGCCAGTCGGCGATTCCGCGCGTTCCAGTCGTTCCACTGCGCGTCAGACAAGGCCGTGCCGTCCCACCACGCTTCCGCCATGAGGCTGAGCTGGTCCGCGTTGGTCCACGTGCCACCGATCAGAAACTGCGTCGCGTGGCGAACGGTCGCGTCCGACCACGGGTTGCTGCGCGCGAGGCCGGTCGCGGCCGGATCGATCGCCGAGCTGTCGGCCGAGTTCAGGTAGCGCGCCGACGCGTGCAGCTCCAGCGCCTCGTTGGCCACCCACGCGGCCGCCGCACCCACGCTGCCACCGGTGTGCGCGCCGTAACGGGCGAAGCCGTGCCAGTCGACCGACCCATCGCGCTGGTACACCCGGGCGGCGAACGCCGGCTCTTCGGCGCTGCGTTGCGCGCGCGGCTTCGTCGGGTTGACGGCGACAAGCGACCACGCTGTGCTCGCGTCGAAGTACTCGGCCATCAGCAGCGGCCGGCCTTCGGCGGTGCTCGCCAGCAGCGTGCGGCGGGTCTCCTGCTGCACCACGTCGTTCGGCCGGAAGCCGTAGCCCACGTCCCACGCCACGATGCGTTTGCCGGCGCTGACCTGCCAGCCGCCGCTGCCGGTCGCCGCGTACAACTCGTTGACCCAGGCCTTGCCGGTGGCGGCCGTGCCTTCGAGGCGCTGCTGCTGCAAGGTGACGGTGCTGCTCAGCCCGTATCCGCTGGCGCGCAACTCGGTCTCGAGCGTGGCGCCGCTGCGCGGCAGGGCGGCAATGCCTGCATCAAACTGCGCGGCCTGCGCGAGCGGGCCGTTCAGGTTCGCACCTTGTTCGGCCCACGACGGTCGTGCCTGCCCGCTGAGCTCGTCGGCGGCACGGCATGTGTCGCACGCGGCGAGCGCCAGCAAGGCAACAGGCACGGCGATGGAGGCAAGCCGTGTCATGCTCACTCCAGGGTCGGGTTGCGCGCCAGGAACATCGGGTTCAGCCAGGCCTCGGGCACGCTGTGTTCCTTGCGCGCGAGGTAACGCACGCGAGTTTCCTTCCTGCTCGTGAGCTGGTCCTGCAACAGCATCTCGGTGACCATGGTCGGCGCCGCCGGCTTGTCGGTGACGAAGCGCGCCTGCTTCGCGAGCTTGTCGGACTGCACGTACAGGTCGGCCTTGATCGGCTCGTGCTTCGCCTTGCCGAGCCAGAGTTCGATGCGCTGGTAGGTCACGCCCTTGCGGTTCGCCGCCAGGCTCAAGTGGATGCAGGGCTGCTTCGGTTCGCCACACTCTTCGGTGCCGGCCACGGTGCCGCCGTAGTCCTCGGCCCAGCTCATCGTCGCGATGTCGCCAGTGCTCGCATCACCGAGCAGCTTCTGCATCGGCGTGATGCGCAGCGGGCGCTGGCTGTTCGGCATCAGCAGCCAGAAGTCGTCGCCGAGCATCAGCACTTTCTGGCCTTTTTCGGCCGGGCTCTGCATCAATACCAGCGACTGGTGCTTCGCCTGTGCGAACACGGTGTAGCGGCGCTCCTTGTCGGCCGAACCGTCGGCGTTGAAGATGCTGATCAGCGTGTCGACCTGCATGTTCTCGCTGCCCACGCGGTAGCGGTCGGCGGCTTTCAGCAGTGTGGGCACATCTTGCGCAAACGTGTGCGACGCGAGCAGTGCGAGCGCTGCCACGGCGATCGATCGAAGGGTCGTTTTCATGGTCGTGGGCTCCAGGGTTCAGGTGTGGGCCAGTGCGTCGACAACAGCCAGGTTCACGGTCTTGCGGGCGATCCAAGCCGACGCCAGCATCGCCAGCGCCACCATTGCGAGCACGGTGCAGCCGTAGAGCGTCGGGTCGATGTCGATGTTGAGTGCGTAGCCGCGCGTGCTGCCGGGTGGGGGCGGCATCGTCACCGGCACCACGTAGAGCATCAGCGAAACGCCGAGCGCGAGCAGCGCGCCGGTGAGGGCGCCCACGCCGCCGAGCACCATGCCTTCGAGCGCGAGCGTGCGCAGCAGCTGTGACGGCAGCGTGCCGAGCGCCCGCAGCGTGCCGATCTCGCGGGTGCGTTCGATGATCGCCATCGCCATCGCGTTGGTCACGACGAAGACGACGATCACGCCGATGATCAGGCCGAGCGCGCCGAAGATGCGGTTGTAGAGGCCGCGCACCGAGTTGTAGAAGAACGCCTGGTCGCGCCAGGTCTGCACCGTGAGTTTCGGGCTCGCTGCGGCCACGCGTTGTTGTGCTGGTTCGGTCAGGTCCATGCGCTTGAGAAACACGCCGAGCGTGGACACACGCGTCGTGTTCAGCAGCTTCTGCGCGGTGCCGATGTCGGTGTAGACGAGGCGCTTGTCGATGTCGGGCACGCCGGTCGAAAACACGCCCTTCACGGTCACGTCGAGCGCGTTCAGCGCGCCGTCGGTGGTGCTCGCGAGCAGCGTGAGGCTGGTGCCGGGTGGGGCTTTGAGGCTCTTCGCCAGCCCTTCGCCGAGCATCACTTCGGCGCCCTTCGCGCCCGAGGTCAAGACCTCGCCGGCCGCCATCGTCAGGAACGGGCCTTTCACGGCGAATTCGCTGTCGGGCTCCACGCCGGCCGCGATCATCACGGTCGACTTGTCACCGTTGCTGATCAGGCCGCTGAAGGCCACACGCGGCAGCACCTGGCGCACGTCGGGGTCGATCAGCAGCTTCGCACTCAGCTCGGTGGCGTTGTCCAGGCCGTGTTGCAGCGGCGTGTCTTCGTCTTTCGTGAACTGCTCGGGTACGCCGACGATCAGGTGGCCGGTGCTGCGCGCCGCGGCCTGCGCCAGCGACTGGTAGGTGAACAGCGCGAAGCCACCGGCGAGCAGGATCGCCGCCGTGCCGAGCGCGGCGATCGCCACCGTGACGAGCGAACGGCGCCGGTTGCGCAGCGTGTTCTGCCAGGCAAATTTCAACCACTTCATTGCAGTCTCCCGTCGAGCAGGGCCAGCACACGGTCGCAGCGCTGGGTCAATCGGCTGTCGTGCGTGGCGATCACGAACGCCGCACCTTCGGCGTGGCCCCGTTCGCGCATCAGCTCGAGCACCTGGTCTGCGGTGGCCGAATCGAGGCTGGCGGTCGGTTCGTCGGCGATCACCAGGCGCGGGCGCTTGATGAGCGCGCGCGCGATCGCCACGCGCTGGCGCTGCCCGCCCGACAAGGCATCGGGCCGATGCTGCGCGTGGTCCTGCAGGCCGACCGCCTCGAGCTGCGCCGCCACCCGCTCGCGCCGTTCGGCCGCCGGCACGCCGGCGATGAAGAGCGGGTAGTCGACGTTCTCGGCCACCGTCATCACCGGCACGAGGTTGAAACTCTGGAACACGAAGCCGAGCGCGTCGCGGCGCAGCAGCGTGCGCTCGGTCTCGTCGAGGTCGGTCACGCGCTGGCCGCCGAGCACGATCTCGCCGCTGTCGGGTCGGTCGATCAGGCCACACAGGTTCAGGATCGTGCTCTTGCCACTGCCGGAGGGGCCGGTCAGCGCGAGCAGTTCGCCGCGTTGCACCGCCAGGTCGACCCCTTGCAGCGCCGGGATGACGTGCTGCCCGAGGCGGTAGGTCTTGCGCACGGCGTGCAGTTCGACAACGGGCCCGCCTGCCGCCGTGTTCATGCCGCCGCCTTCAACAGCGCGCGTGCCTTGTCGGCCTGCGGCGCGTTGCGGCTGATCACCTCGTTCAGGTATCGCTGCGCGTCCTCGACCCGTTTGTCCTTCGTGGCGGTCGAGGCGGCCAGCATCCAGACCGTGCCCTGGAACGGCAGCGGTGCAGTCGCGAACAGCGGGCTGGCCAGCACCTCGTCCAACAATTTGGCGCCGCGTTGGCCGCGGTTCATGAACCCGGGCATCGCGAGGAAGGTGTTGGCCGCGACGAAGCGCACTTCGAGCGAACCCGGCGTGCCGTGCTGCAAGGCTGCATCGTGGGCCGGGGTCAGCAAGGCGAGTGCCTTGTCGACCAGCGCCAGGCCGTCTTCGGCATGGCCGATCTTTTTCCACGGCAGCGCGGTGTTGCGCGCTTTCATCGCCTCGCTCGCGCCGGCGTAGGCCATCAACACCGGGCTGGCGGGCTCGGCCTTCAGCAGTTCGGCGAACGCGTCGGCCGCCTTGTCGATGGCAGAAGCATCACCCACTGAAGCTTGCGAGAACTGCTGGAAGGCGCTCTGGAACGCCGGCTCGGGCGCGGCCCGGGCCTGGCTGGCGGCGGCGAGCACGGCCAGCACCAGCACGGTGGCGACGACGGCCTGCTGCAGGGTCTTGGGGTTGAAACGGTGGCTCATGGCGGGCTCCTGAAAGGGGGTTGATCGAGGCAGTGGAGCGAAGCGTAGGCAGCCGGACGGGCCGGCGCAGCCGGTGTGCGACGGGGCGGCGGCGGGCGGCGCGGAACGCCGCTGGCCGGGCGCGAGATGCGGGGCGGCGCAGCCGCTTTCAGGCTGTCACCGGCCGCTGCAGCCTGTCGGCCCGCCGCTGCAGCCCGTCGCAAGCGGGTGGCTGGCCGAGCTGGCCGCCCTTAGAGTCCGGTTCATCGCAAAGTGCACCCCGGCCTCTTCCCCATGTCCACCACCTCTTCTTCTCAGCCCTCCGGCTGGCAGCGTTTTGCCAACGGCAGCGTGCGCCTGTTCCACGACTACGGGAACTGGCTGGTCGGCATCAGCTGGAAGCGCTTCTTCCTGCTCTCGATCCTGCTGCTGATCGCGGTGGGCATTCTGGGCAGCGCCCTGCCGAACTGGACCGTGACGGAAGTGCACGAGCCCTCGACCCACCGGCCGTCGGCACCGCCGAAGCCGCCGAAGATTCCGGGCATCAAGATCGAGAAGAGCGGCAAGGGTTCGGGCGACGGCGATGTCACGATCTCGATCAACAAGAACGGCGTGCAGATCACGCCGCGTGCGCGGGCCGCGGAAAGCGCCGCTTCCGCCGCGTCGGCGGCGGCCAGCGCAGCGCAGGCCGCTTCGGGTGCGGCCTCGGGCGCCGCTTCGTCGTCGGTCGCGATCACCGCTGGCGAGAGCGGCGTCGAGATCAAGCTGCCGCCCGGCGCCACCAGCGAAGCGGTGCGCGAAGCAGTGGAAGAAGCGCGCCAGGCGGTGGTCGAGGCGATCGAAGAATCGCGCCAGGCCGCGCAGGAAGCCGCCGACGCTGCCATGGAAGCGGCCGACGCCAGCCGCAGCGCCGAGCGCCAGTACATTCGCACCCGCACCGTGAGCGCCGAAGAGTCGCTGATGCCGCTGGCATTCTTCTTCATCTTCGCCTCGGCGATCCTGAAGATCACCTACAAGGGCCGCATCCAGGCCGAGACCAAGGCGGCCGTGGCCACCGAAACCGCCGAGTCGGAGCAGCTCAAGCGCCAGGTGGTGGAAGCGCGCATGGCCGCGATGCAGGCGCAGGTGGAACCGCACTTCCTGTTCAACACGCTGGCCAGCATCGACCACCTGATCGAGACCGACCCGCCCCGCGCCAGCACGATGCAGAAGAACCTGATCGCCCTGCTGCGCGCCTCGATGCCGACGATGCGCGAGAACCACCCGGCGGCCCACAACCTCGGCCGCGAGATGGCGGTGATCCGGCCCTACCTCGAGATCCTGAAGGTGCGCATGGAAGACCGGCTGCAAACCGAGATCAACGTGCCCGACGGGCTGCTCTCGGCCGACTTCCCGTCGATGATGATCCAGAGCCTGGTCGAGAACGCCATCAAGCACGGGCTGGAGCCCAAGGCCGAAGGCGGCACGCTGTCGGTCAAGGCCGAGATCGTGCACGGCAAGCTCGCCGTGACCGTGGCCGACACGGGCCTGGGCTTCGGCAAGGCCGCGACCGCCGGCACCGGCATCGGCCTGAACAACATCCGCGAGCGGCTGCAGCTGCTCTACGGCAACAAGGCCCAGATGGCGATCACCGAAAACGCGCCGAGCGGCACGGTGGTGACGCTGACCGTGCCCTACCAGGCGCAAGCCCGTGATGGAGAAACCGCATGAAGAGCTCACGTTCGATCCGCTTCCTCAAGGTGACCGGCTGGCTGCTGCTGGCCGGTGCCGTGGCCAGCGCGCTGCTGCTCGCCGCCGCGCTGCAATGGGGCGAACTCGTCGACGGTGCCAGCTTCACGATCAACGGCGAACAGCTCACGCTGAACGGCATGCATGGCGGCCACTGGCTGCTGGCGGTCGGCGTCATTCTGCTGGCGATGATCGTGGTGCTGCTGGTCGTGCCGTTCGCAGTGATCGTGCCGCTGTTGTGCGCTGCCTTCGGCATCGCCGTGGCGATCTGCGTGGTGCTGGGCGTGGCCGCGCTGCTGCTCTCGCCGCTGTTGCTGCTGGCGTGGATCGTCTGGCGCCTGACGCGCAGCCCCTCGGCAGGGCCCGGGCCTGGCGCTACGATCGGCGCATGAACGCTCCCGGCACCGCCCACATCGCCCCCCGCGCACTGATCGCCGACGACGAACGCCTGCTGCGCGAGCAATTGCGTGCGCGGCTGGCCGAAGTCTGGCCCGAGCTGCAGATCGTCGCTGAAGCGAAGAACGGCACCGAGGCGGTGGCACTGACCGAAGAGCACCACCCCGAGCTGGTGTTCCTCGACATCCGCATGCCCGGCATGACCGGCGTGGAAGCGGCCCGTGCCATCGCGCAGCTGCCGACCGACGACGACACACCCGACGCCTGGCCCGGCTGCGAAGTCGTCTTCATCACCGCCTACGACCAGTACGCGATCGAAGCCTTCGAACAAGGCGTGGTCGACTACGTGCTGAAGCCGGCCGAGCGCGAGCGCCTGATGGTCACGGTCGAGCGGATCAAGAAGCGGCTGGCGCAGCGCAGCAGCGGTGACATCGCCGGCGGCAGCGACGACCTGCCGCCTGCCGGCATGCAACAACTGCTGCAGAAGCTCGCCACCCGCATGGACCCGGCCAAGGCACCGACGCTGCGCTGGATCCAGGCCACGGTCGGCCAGAGCATCCAGATGATCCCGGTCGAAGAAGTGCTGTTCTTCATCTCCGACGAGAAGTACACACGGGTGCAGACCGCCACGGTCGAAGCGCTGATCAGAAAGCCCATCAAGGAGCTGATCGACGAGCTCGATGCCGACCTGTTCTGGCAGATTCACCGCTCGACGCTGGTGAACACCAAGTTCATCGCCGGCGTGAGCCGCGACCTGCGCGGGCGGCAGCTGGTGGCGGTGAAGGGGCACCCCGAGAAGCTGGAGGTGTCACGCAGCTTCACCGGCTTGTTCAAGGGGATGTAGCAGGGCCGAAGCGATGCACCACTGCGCGAGCCAGTAGCTGAGCAGGATCCACAGCGACGACAACGGCAAGGGCACGGCGAACTTGGTTGTAGCGAGCAGGCTGTCGGACAACATGAAAAACACCCCACCGAGCGCGGCGGCGCGCGCCAGCGGCGCATCGGGCGTGCGCACCGCGACACTGCTGCGCCACCACACCAACGCCTGAGCCGCCATCGTGGCCAGGCACACGACGTAGGCCACGACCGGCGCGCGCAAGCCTCCGGGAACGCCGGGCCACAACACCAACAGGATCGCCGCGGCCACCAGCGCATAAGCCACGAACACCCACGGTTTCGCCGCCAGCCGCACCGGCACGCAGAACGCCGCGCTGTAGGCCAGGTGCGCGAGCAGGAACGCGATGAGCCCCGGCAGAAAGCCTTCTTTCGGCCAGAGCAGGAACACGTCGCCCGCGAGCGAAAGCATCAAGCCGAGCCGAATCCGATTCCGCTGCTTCGTGGCGTTGGCGCCGCGCTGCCAGGCGAAGCCGATGATCAGCAGCGTGGTCAACGGCTTGAACACGAACGCAAGCACCGCGGGCAAGGCGCCGATGAACGCCAGGATCGCCAGTGCGCCGCTGAGCGCGGTGAGGGCCGGCCACAGGCGGTGGGGCGTTGCGGAGCGGTTCACGTTGGCGCCTTCGTGCATTCTGTGAAGGCTGCGAATTTGCCACATTCCCGACGACCGGCGTCGACCAGTACGCCGCCACGTTGCTGAGCTGGTTCGGCGCCAGCGAATCGCAGCTCGACACGGTGCTGCCGAACCTCGTGAACTTCGGCACGGCACGCAAGCTCGCGTTCCTCTAGCGCGACGCCTGCGGGCGCTGTGGCATGCCGCGCCGCCGCAGAATCGGCATCCGTTCGAGCGGCAGGCCTCAAGCGCCGGCCGCACCTGCCGAAGACAACTCAGCTCGGGGCCGAGGTGGTCGGCGCCCGATGGGCAGCGACGGTCGCTGCGCCTGCCGAGAGATTCCGCGCCATGACGCCCTGCCCGCTGCCGACCGCGAACACCCGACCGCCACGAACCGCGCGATGAACCCGCGCGCCCAGCCCGTTCCCGCCCACCGGCGCCGCATCGCCCTGCTTGCGCTGGCGGCGCTGCCGATGCTGGCGCTGTCGGTGTGGACCGTGCGTTTGCCCACGGTCTACGCCGGCCTGAGCTTCACGCAGTGGCACACGTTGCTCGAATTCGCCTCGATGCTGGTGTGCGCCGCCATCGCCACGGTGGCCTGGAACGCCCGCGAACTCGAAGTGCCACGCAGCGTGCACGTGCTCGGCAGCGCCTGCGCCGGCGCGCTGCTGCTCGACCTGGCGCACACCTTCTCGTTCCCCGGCATGCCCGACCTGTTCACCCCGAACTTCTCGACCAAGAGCGTCGCGCTGTTCATGGCGAGCCGCCTGCTCACCGCGCTCGCGCTTCTGGGCGTGGCCGCTCTGCCATGGCGGCTCGACCACGAACCACGCTGGGTGCGGTGGGTCCCGGCCCTGGTGGCGGCCTATGTGCTGGGCGTCTGCATCTGGGTGCTGGGCTGGCCGGAAAGCGTGCCGGCGCTGGTAATCGACGGCCAGGCGCTCAGCGTCACCAAGCAGGTGGGCGAATACTTGCTCGTCGGCGTGTTCCTGGCCGCCAGCGCACTGTTCGTGCGGCGCCTGAAAGCACCCCAGCCTTTCGATGTGGCCTCGCTGCTGTGCGCGGCGGTGCTGATGGCGATCGGCGAGGTGGTGCTCACGCTGTACACGCGCTTGACCGACCTGGCGGTGGTGGTCGGCCACCTCTACAAGGTGCTGGGGTTCTGGATGATCTACCGCACCATCGTGGCCGACAGCATCCGCCTGCCCTACCAGCGGCTCGCAACTTCGCGCCAGCGGCTGCGTCAGAGCGAAGACGAGCTGCGCACAATCACCGACAACATCCCGGCGCTCGTGGCCTTTGTCGACAAGGACCAGCGCTACCAGTTCGTGAACCGCAACTACGAACGCTGGCTCGGCATGAAGCCCGAGCAGATGCTCGGCAAGACCGCGCAGGAAATCTACGGGGTGGACAACTACGCCCGGCTGCAGCCCTGCCTGGAAAAAGCGCTGATGGGCCAGACGTTCGACACCGACCACCGCGTCATCGGGGTGCGCGGCGCGATCGGGCGCTGGTTCAACATCATGTACATGCCCAAGGTCAACGCCGACGGGGCCGTCACCGGCATCTATGTTCTGGGCAGCGACATCACCGACCGCAAGGAAGCCGAGAACCGCGCGCTGTTCCTGGCCGAGCACGACGAGTTGACGACGCTGCCGAACCGCGCCGCGTTCCAGTCGGCGGTGACGCGGGCACTGGCGTACAGCAGCAGTGAAGGCAGCCAGTTCGCGGTGATCTTCGTCGACGTCGACCGCTTCAAGGTCATCAACGACACACTCGGCCACGCTGCCGGCGACCACCTGTTGCAGACCCTGGCCGGGCGCATGAAACAGGTGGTGCGTGGCAAGGACCTGGTCGCGCGAATGGGTGGCGACGAGATGTGCCTGCTGCTGCACGACGTGCGCGACGCCTCGCACGCGAGCGAGATCGCCGAGCGCGTGCTCGCGGCGCTGAAGGTGCCGGTCGAGCTGCGCACCGGCATGCAGCACCACGTGACGGTCTCGGCCGGGGTGGCGATCTTTCCGCAGGACGGCACCGACGTCGAAACCCTGCTGCGCCATGCCGACATCGCGATGTACCGCGCCAAGGCGGCCGGGCGCGACGGCTTCGCACTGTTCGGCGCGCACGACGGCCAACCCGCCGAAGCGCGCTTCAAGCTCGAACTCGAACTGCGCCGCGCGATCGACGCCGAAGAGCTGGTACTGCACTACCAGCCTCGCGTCGACGTGGTCACCGGCCGGCCGCTCGGCATGGAAGCGCTGGTGCGCTGGCAGCACCCGCAGCGGGGCCTGCTGTCGCCGGCGCACTTCATCGACATCGCCGAAGAAACCGGCCTGATCGTGCCGATGGGCACCTGGGTGCTGCACCAGGCCGGGCAGGTGCTGCGGCGCCTCGAATACGGCGGCGCGCCGGGGCTGACGATGTCGATCAACGTGAGCGCGCGCCAGTTCAAGAGCCCGCGCCTGGTCGACGAAGTGGCGGCGATGCTCGCGGCCTGCGGTTGCGAGCCGCACCAGATCGAACTCGAGCTGACCGAGAGCGCGGTGATGGACCAGCCCGACCTGGCCGAAGCCACGATGCAGCGGCTCAAGGCGCTGGGCGTGCGCCTGGCGATGGACGATTTCGGCACCGGTTATTCCTCGCTCGGCGCGCTCAAGCGTTTCCCGGTCGACTGCGTGAAGATCGACCGCTCCTTCGTCAACGACATTCCCGGCGATGCCGGCGACGTAGCGCTCACGCGCGCGATCATCGCGATGGGCCATTCGCTCGGCCTGCACGTGGTGGCCGAAGGGGTGGAGCGGCGCGACCAGCTCGACTTCCTTCGGGCCGAAGGCTGCGACGAGTACCAGGGGTATTACTTCGCCAAGCCGATGCCGGAAGCGGCCATCACAGCGCTGCTGCAGAAGATGCCGAGGTTCGAGATCGCCGACACGGTGCCGATGGAGCTGGCCCCATGAAGCGCGCGGTGCTTCGTGTGCTGGCGCTGGCCTGGGTGCTGGCGTTCGCGCCGCTCGCGCCGGCGCAGGGCCAGGGCGCCGACCCCATCAGCGAGCGCATCCTCGCCCTCGAAAGCCTGGGGCGCGCGCGCCCCACCGAAGCCGCGGCCGATCTGGAAAAGCTGCGCACCGCCACGGCCGAGTTCAGT
The DNA here is from genome assembly GCA_040080605.1 of Burkholderiaceae bacterium. Lineage (GTDB taxonomy): Bacteria > Pseudomonadota > Gammaproteobacteria > Burkholderiales > Burkholderiaceae_C > LMDS01. The sequence continues at coordinate 5,866 of JBEBIB010000019.1, read as the reverse complement.
CCGCAGCGGCTGGAATTGCTGACGGTGCAGGGCCTCATGCTGGCGGTGGCGTCGCAGCCCGAGGCGGCCGAGCGTTCCGCGGCCGAGCTCGATGCCTGGATCGGCCGGCCCGGCGCCGCACTGGCGCCCGAAGCCGCGGCCGCCAGCTTGCTGGTGCGGGCCCGCTCGACCGCGCGCGGCGGCAACCTGCAGCGCGCCGGCGAGATGCTGCAACAGGCGATGAAGCACCTGCCGGCCAGCTTGTCGGCGCGCGACCGCTGGCGCTTCGTCGCTGCGCTGGGTTACATCCAGAACGAAGCGGGCAAGCTCGAAGACGCCGTGCGTCTGAACCATGAAGCGCTCGCACTGGCCGACCAGAATACCGAGCTCTGGCGGCGCTCGGAAGCACGCAGCGCACTGGCCTACAGCTATTACAACGCGAAGCAGGTCGAGCGGGCGCGCGCCCTGAACGTCGAAGCGCTGGCGCTCGCCACCGAAGCGGCCGACGGTGTCTCGCTGGGGCGCGCCCACAACACCCAGGCGATCGTGCTCGACGGGCTGGGCGACCTGCAGGCCGAGCGCCGCTCCTTCGAACTCGCGATCGAGCACGCGCGGCGCGCCGGGGCCAAGTTCCACGAGGTGCAGTACCTCGCCAACCTGGCCGATTTCTTCCTCAAGAACGCCGACTACAAGACTGCGCTGGCGCAGGCCGAACGCGCGTTGCCGCTGGCGCGCGAGCTCAAGGACAGCGTCAGTGAAACGGTGGCCCTGGCCAACATCGGTCTGGCCCATATCTCGCTGCAGCACCTCGACCTCGGCAAACGTTACGTGCGCGAGGCGATCGCGATCGACGAACGGCGTGGCTCGGTCGGCGGCGTGTCCGACCTGCTACGCGAACTGGGCGTCTACCTCGAAAAGGCCGGCGACGCGGCCGGCGCCGTGGCCGCCTACCACCAGCACCGGCGCCTCGACGCCGGCATCCTGCGCAGCGACCAGCAGAAGGCCATCCTGTCGATGCAGGAGCAGTACGACGCCGACGGTCGCACCCGCGCGCTCGCGCTGCTCAACCGCGAGAACGACATCAAGGCCGAGCAGCTGCGCCGGCGCGACCTGCAGCAGCGCATGTGGTGGCTGCTGGCGGCGGCCTTCGTGCTGTCGTTCGCGGTCGTCACGCTGCTGGTGCGGCGCGTGCGCCAGACCAACCGGGCCTTGTCGACCAGCAACGAGATGCTGAAGGTGCAAAGCGAACGTGACCCGCTCACCGGCCTCGCGAACCGGCGCCACTTCCAGGCCGTGATGCGCCAGCTCGCCGATGACGGCAAGCTGAGCGGCACGGTCTACCTGATCGACATCGACCACTTCAAGACCATCAACGACCGCCACGGCCACGGCGCTGGCGACGCGGTGCTGGTCGAGGTAGCACGGCGGCTGCGCGAAACGCTGCGCGAGCAGGACTTGATCGTGCGCTGGGGCGGCGAAGAATTCCTGGTGGTGGTGCAGGCGCTCGCGGCCGAGCAGGTCGACACGCTCGCGCAGCGCATGCTCGGCGCGCTCGACCACGAACCGGTGACCGCCGGCGTACACCACATCCCGGTGACCGGCTCGATCGGCTTCGCCACCTTCCCGATGGGCCCGACCGCGCTGCGGGTTTCGTGGGAGCGCGCGATCAACCTCGTCGACACCGCCATGTACCTGGCCAAGGCCCACGGCCGCAACCGCGCTTACGGCGTGCGCCTGCTGCAGGCCTGCGACGAAGCCGCGCTCGAAGAGATCACCCGTTCGCTCGAGTCGGCCTGGCGCGACGGACAGGTCGCGCTGACCCTGTTGCAGGGCCGCGCCCCGTTGGCGGCGGCCGCATGAAAACCCGGCGCTTCGTCACCACGTTGTGGGCCGCGCTGGCCCTGACGCTGCCCGTCGGCGCGCTGGCCACGACCGCAGCCGCCGCCGACTTCATGCGCGACCCGTTCGACGAGCAGGTCGACGCGCTGGTGCGCGAAGGCTTCGAGCGCCCGGCCCAGGCGCTGGCCGCGCTCGCGCAACTGCAGCAGGAACACAACGCGTCGGCCGACGAGCGGCGCGTGCTGCTGCAGGCCATCGGCAGCATCGAAGCACGCGCCGGTGGCGCGGTGCGGGCCGGTGCCATCGCCGAACAACTGCTCACGTTGAACCACGACGGGCCGGGCAGCCGGGCGGTCGCGGCATCGAACCTGGTGCGGGCGCTGGTGGCCGAAAACGCCGGCCAGCTCGACGTGGCGGCCGCGCTCGCGCAGTCGGCCTTGCCGGCTTTCGAAGCCGGGTGCCCGGGCTCGGCGCCGAGCGCGGCCGGCAGCGAACCGCGCCGCTGCGACTACCGCTCGGCGTGGCGGGTGCGGCAGATGCTGGAGCAGCGTGCGCTCGGCAAGGGCGTGCCGGCCACCGCCGCGCTGCACGCCCAGGCCGGGCTGGCGCTGGCCGAATGGGCCGGCGACCTGCGGCGCCAGTCCAGCAACCTGATCTCGCTCGCGATGCTGGCGCAGGGCCGCGGCGAGCCGGGTACCGCGCAGCGCCTGATGGGCCATGCCAAACGCCTGGCGGCGCAGACCGGTGACCCGATGCAACGCGCCGGCGTGAGCAACGGCGAAGCCCGCCTGGCCGGCATGCAGGGCGACCACAAGGCCTCGCTGCAAGCCTGGGAAGAAGCGCTGGCGCTGGCGGTGCAGGCCAACGCACCGCGGCTCGAAGCGCAGATGCTGACCAACCTGAGTGATGCCTACTCGCGCCTGGCTCGCCCCGCCGATGCCCTGCGTGCCGCCGAACGGGCGTTGGTGATCGTGCGCCGGCACAACGACCTGCGCACCGAGCGGGTGTTGATCAACAACATCGGCATCGCGCGGATCGGCCTGGGCCGCATCGCCGAAGGCCGGCTCGACCTGGCCCGCCTGCTCGAGATGTGGCAACAGAGCGGCGAAGCCGGGCGCCAGGCCGAAACGCTGCTCGAGTTCGGCGAAGCGCTGGCGGCCGCCGGCGATGCGCGTGGCGCGCTCGAGCTCTACCACCGCGAGCGCGCGCTCAGTGCCGAGTTGATGCGCGCCAACCGCAGCGTCGCGCTGAAAGAGCTGCAAACCCGCAACGACGCCGAAGCGCGCCAGCGTGACATCGAACTGCTCGGCCGCGACAACGCGCTCAAGACCGAAGCGCTCGCCAACCGCGACCTGCTGCTGCGCCTGTGGTGGCTGCTGGCCGCGGTGATGCTGCTGGCGATCGTGCTCGTGACCCTGCTGTACCGCAGGGTGCGCGAAACGCACCAGAAGCTCGCCGCCAGCCATGTGCAATTGCAGACGCAGAGCGAACGCGACCCGCTCACCAACCTGGCGAACCGCCGCCACTTCCAGGCCGTGATGGCATCGGCCACGGGCCGAAACGGGCAAAGCGCCGGCTTCGAAGGTGCGCTGCTGCTGGTCGACATCGACCACTTCAAACACGTCAACGACGCGCACGGGCACGCCGCCGGCGACGCGGTGCTGGTCGAGGTGGCCAAGCGCCTGAACGAGGCGGTGCGCAACGACGACCTGGTGGTGCGCTGGGGCGGCGAGGAATTCCTGATCCTCGCGCCCCGCGCCGCGCCCGAGCAGGCCGAGCAGATGGCAGCGCGTGTGCTGCGCAGCCTCGGCGAGACGCCAATCGTCGTCGGCACGCAGGCACTGCGGGTCACGGCCTCGATCGGCTACGCCCGCTTCCCGCTGCCGCCCTACGCTGCCGAGGTGCCTTGGGAACAGGCCATCAACCTGGCCGACATGGCGCTCTACACCGCCAAGAACCAGGGCCGCAATCGCGCGGTGGGCATGGTCTCGTCGACCGCCTCGACGCGCGAGGCGCTGCACCATCTCGAAGTCGACTTCGACCAGGCCTGGCGCGAAGGCCGCGTCACGCTGCTGCAGACGCCGGGGCCCGAAGCCCAGGACGGGCTGCGCGCCGCCTGAGCGGCTACTTGCACAGGCCGAGGATGCGGTCTTGCTGGCGGCAGAGGCTGGCAGCCGGTGTCGGCGCTGGCTTGGGCTTCGGCGTGGCGGCGACCGCAGTGTCGCCGCCAGCGCAAGCCTTCATCTCACGCGCCATCGGCGGGTAGTAGACCCAGCCCTGGCCGAGCTCGGGCCAGGCCATCTCGACCTCGCGCCACTTGGGGTGGCCCGCGGCCTGCAGCGTGGCGAAGTTGCGGCACAGCGCGCGCGCGAACTTGCGCAGCTGCCCGACCGTGCTGCCGAGCGCGTAGTCGTAGGTGACGAGGTAGGCCTTCACCGCCAGGCCGGGCAGGTCTTCGGTCAGCAGGTTGGGGTAACTCGTGGCCCGCACGGTGGCCGCGAAGTAGGTCTTCAGCGCGGCCCGGCTCTCTGGCTGGCTGGCGTCGAACTTCAGCAGCTTCACGAGGGCGCGCGCCTCGGGTTTCATTTCCGCGAGCAAGCGCGCCGGTTGCCCGGCCACGACCACCACCACGTCGAGGCTCTTGTCGCCGGTCAGCTTGACCAGCGCTTCTTCGTTGCCGAAGTAGCTCGTGTGCGTCTCGGCGATGGGCACGTCGAACATCTGGCGGTACAACGTGGTGGCCGACATCGCGGTGCCGCTGAGCAGCGGGCCGACGTTGATGCGCGAGTCCTTGATCTCGTGCACGAAGTTGATCTCGGCATCGGCACGCACGATGAAATAGATCTCCTCGTTGTAGAGCGGCATGATCACGCGCAGCGGGCGGATCAGCGCGCCGGCTTCGGCGTTGCCGGCCTTGTCGGCGTCGATGAAGGCCTGGTACACGTCGCTTTGCACCATCGCGAACTTCACGCCGGGTTCGCTGCGCAGGCGCCGCACGTTCTCGGCCGAACCGGCCGAGGGGAGCACGGCCAGCTCGATGTCGGCGGCCGGCGCCACGAGCTTCGCGATGTCACGCCCGATCTGGATGTAGGTGCCGCGCTCGGACGCGGTGACGATCTTGTAGGGCACCTTGGCCAGCGCCGAGGCGCTGAACACCAACGCCGCGGCCAGACAAGCGTTGGCGATCGCCTTCCAGGCCATGTTCACTCCTTCGTGGAAGCAGGCGGCAAGGTGCAGAACCCGAGTGCCGCCATGTTCGAGGTACAGGCCGCCGGGGGTGGTGAGATGGTCTCGCGAATTTCACGCGGCTTCGGGGCCGGCCGCGGCGCCGCGCTCGGCGCGCGCGGTGGTGGCGCAGCCCGGTTGCGGGTCGCGGCACGGGTCGGAGGAACCGTGGTCGCCGCGCCGGGCGCCACGTCGACAGGCGGGAAGGTCAACTCGGCGGCGTCGGGCGCGCCAACCGGCGCCGGCGCCGCGAATGGACGCTCGAGGCGGGCTTCGTCACGCGTCAGCGCGGCCGGCGCCGGGCCGGCCGGCAGCACCACGGCCGGTACCGGCGCAAACCAGCGCAGGCCGGCTGCTGCGGCCAGCAAGGCGAAGGCGACGAACGCCACCGCGATCATCGGCCGGTCGGGACGGCGGGCTTTGAGCAGTGGCGCCGGCGCCGCCGGCCCCGTTGCTGTGTCTTCGGACAGCGCAGTGTCTTCGACCAGCGCCGTGAGCACCGGCAGATCAGGCAGTTCGGCGGGCACCGGCATGGCCGGTGCGGTCTCGATCGACACGGGCGCTTCGCCGCGCGAAACCAGGTGCAGCCCGCGCCGGCCATCCGAAGCCTCGACGGTGACCGTCACAGTGGTGGCGGCGGGTGCTGGCTCGACAGGGTGATCGGCCTGCCGGTTCGCGGCCGGCTGCGCGAACGGGGCCAGGGCGATCAGGTCGGCCTCGCAACTCCAGCAGGCCAGCGCCGAGCGGCCGTTGAGCGCGCCGCAGGCGACACAAGGCACGAGGTGGGGCGGGTGAGCGGCCAGCGCCGGGGGGGCAAACAAAC
>JBEBIB010000047.1:0-21925 GCA_040080605.1 Burkholderiaceae bacterium | reverse complement strand
GCGGTGCGTAGGGAAGGTAGTTCGCGGCCATGGCCACGAAACGTACCTCATCCTTCAACAGCAGTCAGGGTCTTCCCTTCTGCCGCCCAGACTCCTAGGCCGCGGTCACGGGGCCGGCCGGCAGCGCGGCCCGCGCCACCTGCTGCTGTTCGTGCGCCAGGCAGGCCAGCAGTGCTGCACCGTTGTCGAAGTCGTGGCGCCGACCGCTGAGCACATGCTCGAGCCGGCCGGCCAGGCGCGCCGGATCGCTCGGGTCCGCGGCCAGCAACTGGATGGCGTAGGCGCCAGTGCCGGGTTGGAGGGTGGGGGCGTTCATGGTGGGTGCTCGCGCGGCGGCTGTCGTGGGAAGTGCAGTGTGGGCAGCGGCGCGGCGGGCGTCGTCCGGGAACGGTCTCGCTTCGGTCACAGCGCGCTGGACGTGGCTGCACGCGAGGCGCCCTTACCATCGGCGCCATGACCCCTCCCCGTGCGCCGGCGTTGTTGTTCGGCCCTTTCATGCTGAACGTGGCCGAAGCGCAGCTCACTCGCGAGGGCCGGCCGGTCGCGTTGCGGCCCAAGGCCTTCGAGCTGCTGGTGGCGCTGGCGCGCCGGCCGCGCGAGCTGGTCACGAAAGACGAACTGCTCGACGCGGTCTGGGGCCGCCGCTTCATCACCGAAGGCGTGATCAAGTCGGTGGTCGGCGAGCTGCGCACAGCCCTCGGCGACGACCCGAAAAGCCCGCAGTGGATCGAGACCGTGCCGCGCCGCGGCTACCGGTTCGCCGGGCAGATCGAAACGGTTCCTGCCACGGCAGCGCAACCGGCTGCCGCGCCCGCAGTGCCGCTGGCCAGCGGCGCGGGCAACCTGCCCGCCGCGTTGCCGCCGCTCATCGGCCGCGAGGCCGAGCTCGCCGAGCTGGCCACCTTGCTCGCGGCGCAGCGCCTGCTCACGCTCGCCGGCCCGTCGGGCATCGGCAAGACCAGCCTGGCCCTGGCCCTCGCCGCGGCCCAGCGCCCGGCCTGGCCCGACGGCGTGTGGTTCGTCGAACTGGCCGCGCTGGCGGCCGAGACCACCACCGCGGCCACGCTGTGCGCCACGCTCGCGCAGACCTTGCAGCTCGACGCCGGCGCCGCCACCGAAGCCGGGCTCGGGCGCGCGCTGCAACCGTTGGCGCTGCTGATCGTGCTCGACAACGCCGAGCACCTGCTGGCGCCGCTCGCGCCGCTGGTGGCGGGGCTGCTGGCGCAGGCCCTGGCGCTGAGGGTCATCGTCACCAGCCAGGAGCCACTGCGCATCGCCGGCGAGCAGGTCTACCGGCTGCAGCCGCTCGCGCTGCCCCCGGCCGCCGACGACGCCGACGCCGCGCGCCTGATGGCCAGCAGCGCGGTGCGCCTGTTCGTCGACCGCGTGGCCGGGCGATTGCCCGGCTTCACGCTCGCGCCGCAGCAGCAGCACGCCGTGGCCGGCATCTGCCGCGCGCTCGACGGGCTGCCGCTCGCGCTCGAGCTGGCCGCAGCGCGCGTGCCGCTGCTCGGCGTGCACGGCATCTCCGACATGCTGCTCGGCGACGACGCCAGCACCCGGTTGCGCTTGCTGACGCAGGGTGCGCGCACCGCCGCACCGCGCCAGCGCACGCTGCGCGATGCGCTGGCCTGGAGCCACGACCTGCTCGACGAGCCGCAGCGGCGTGTCTTCCGCCGCCTCGGCGTGTTCCGCGGCGGCTTCACGCTCGAAGCAGCGCAAACGGTGTGCGCCGACGAGGCGCTCGATGCCTGGGCGGTGCTCGACGCGGCGCATGCGCTGGTCGAGAAGTCCTTGCTCGTGTTGTCGGCCGGTACCGATGCAGGCTCGCCGCCACGCTTCACGTTACTGGAGAGCCTGCGTTCATTTGCGCTCGAGCGCCTGGCCGAGGCCGGCGAGGATGAAGCCACGCGGCAGCGCCACTCGCAAGCCGTGCTCGCCGGATGGAAGCGCGCCGACGCGCGCGCCCTCAGCGACCCGGTGCTGCCCTGGCTCGTTTTGCACCGGCCCGAGCTCGACAACCTGCGCGCCGCCTTGCGCTGGGCCCTGGCCGGCAGTGACGATGCCGCACGCGCCGACACCGCGGTGGCGCTGGTCGTCTTCGCCGGCGTGCTGTGGCACCGCGCCGGCCTCGTCGCCGAAGGCCGCGCCGCGTGCGACGCGGTGCGCGCGCAGGCCGAGCGCACGAACGACACCACTCTGCGCGCCGGCTTCGACCTGCTCGTGGCGACGCTGACCACCTACGCCAGTGCCTTCCCCAACGCCGAGGCGCTGGCCAGTGCGCAGCGCGCGGCCGCCGTCTTCAGCGACGGCGGCGACACGGTGCGGGCCTATTTCGCCTCGTACCTCGTCTACCAGCTGAGCCTGCGCACGCCGCCCGAGACCGACCGCGCCGCCGTTCTGGAGCGCATGGCCGCGCTCGTGCAACCCGGCTGGAGCGAGCTGCTGACACGCTACCTGCGCAACGCCCGCGGCTACGAGCTGCGGCTCGCGGGGCAGACCGAGGCCTACCTTGCGTTCTGCCGCGACGAGCTCGCCCGCTGCCGCCGCCTCGGTGCGGTGGCCGAAGGCTGGGCTGCGGCGCAAGGCCTGATGCTGGCGGAGAACGACGCCGGCCACTTGGATGCGGCACTCGATGCCGGGCGCGAGGCCTTGCAAGAAGTCCGCGCCGCCGGGCGGGTGCGCCAGCACGGCCCGCTGCTGGCCCTGTGGACGACCCTGCTGGCCGAGCGCGGTGACGCCGTGGCCACCCGGGCCGCGCTGGCCGAAGCGCTGCCCGCGCTGCGCGGCGCCGGCACGCCGTGGATGCTGCACGTGGCGCTGGTCTGGCTCGCCGCCAGCGAAGGCCGCGTCGACGCGGCCGCGCGGCTGCTGGGCTGGCGTGACGCGCGCCAGCGTGCGCGCACAGAAGGCGAGTCCGGCGCCACCATCCAGCGCGCGTTGCAGCGCCTGGGCGAACGGCTCGATCAGCAGCTCGGCGCGGCGGCCATCACGGCCCTGCACCACGAAGGCGCGGCACTCGACGACGCCGCCGCCGAACGGCTCGCACTCGGGGCCTGACCAGCACCGCACCGAACTGTGACCGTGCCGTCACGACACGGCGCGCAGGGCTCCCTACAGTGCGTCTCGACCGAAGCAGCGTGCTCCGGTGAACCGACTGGAGCCCCCATGAAGACCTTTCTCGCCGCCGCCCTGCTCGCCGTATTCGCCGGCTGCGTCGCCCCTGAATTCCACGCCGCTCCCGCGGTTCAGCCTGCGCCTTCCGCCGACACCGCCTCGGCCTGGGCCGCGCCGCAAGAGCCGCTCGACGTCACCGTCATCACGCCGGTGGAAAGCGCAGGCGCATCGAGCGCCGAATGAACGCCGCACTTCATCCGGCCGACGCCTTTGCGATGAAGACGAGCATCACGCTGCGCTGCGTGGCCGGCCTGCTTGCAGCGATGGCGCTGAGCGGCTGTGTCGAGATGCTCTATTCCGACAACGCGAACGCACAGCGCCAGCGTGCCGCCGAGCGAAACGAAGCGCTGGCCGGCAACCGCGAAGCCTCGCGCCAGGCCCTGCCCGCGCAGGCGCTGAGCGGCGAAGCGCTGCAGCGCCTGCTCGCCGGCAAGACCCACGTGAACGAGTACCGCCGGCGCGTGGAAGACAGCAAGCCCTACTACACCGTCTACGACCACTTCCACCCCGACGGCAGCTTTCAGTCGATCAACACCTCGTGGCGCAGCGACCCGGCCACGGCATCGGTCGGGCGCTGGAAGGTGGCAGGCGAGGTGCTGTGCATCACCGAGATGAACGGCGACTCGCAGGACCACTGTTTCACGATCCGTCAGGAAGCGAGCGGCGCGATCCAGTACTGGATCCACCAGCCCGGCGACCCGTTTCACGGCCTGATCACCTCACGCGTGCACCTCGTGCGCGACGGCCCGCAAACACCCGAGTTCGCCACCGTCGGTTCGCCGTTCCGGCGCTGACGCCCCTGATTCACCCATCCCATCACACAGGAAAACATGAACCACGAAACCACACAGAACGTGCAGCAGAGCTGGGCGCTCGTCAAACCGATCGCACCGCAGGCCGCACAGATGTTCTACGCCAACCTGTTCGCGCTCGACCCCACGCTGCAGCCGCTGTTCAAGGGCGACATGGCGGCGCAAGGCGCGAAGCTGATGCAGATGATCGGCGCAGCGGTCGGCAAGCTCGACGACCTGGGCACGCTCGTGCCGATTCTTCAAGGCCTGGGCCGGCGCCACGGCGGCTACGGCGTGATGCCGGCGCACTACGCGACGGTGGGCGCGGCCTTGCTGAAGACGCTGGGCGAAGGACTGGGCGACGCGTTCACGCCGGCGGTGAAGCAGGCCTGGACCGATGTGTATGGCGTGATCGCCAGCACGATGATCGAAGCATCTGCGACCACGGAGCCGGTGGCCGCCTGATTCTCAGGCCACCCTGGCCTGCACCTCGTGCAGCACCGCGACGATCTTGTCGACCTGCGCCGCGGTGAACAGCGCCTCGGGCCCGGCCGGGCTCAGATCGGTGAACGGCGACTCGTACAAGCGCGCTGCGTCCATCACGCCTTGTTCGGTCAGGTGTTCGATCAGCAGGTTCAGAAATTCGATCTGGTTCGCGGTGGCGGTGCCCGCGCTCAAAAACTCGTTGAACAGGTCTTTCGCCGCCGCCCGGTCCAGCCCCACGAGTGAGCGCACGAACGTGGCCAGCCCGGCGCTTGTCTCGCGTGCCCGGGTGATCTCGGCGGCCGAGCCGCCGGCCTCGACCAACAGGCGTTCGAGTTCTTCCAGATCGGTGACTGTCAGCGGTTGGTTGCGCCGCAGCTTCTGCAGCGCAATGCGGTCTTGATGCGCGCGCAGGAACGCGCGTGCCTTCGCGCGAAAGCGCTCGAAGTCGGTGCCCACCGGCGTGACGCCGCTCAGCAAGATCTGCGTCGTTTCACCGATCTGGTCTTCGAAGTCGCTGTAGACCACCTTGCGCGCGCGGCGCTCGATCAGCTTGATCAGCGCGCGCAGGCGGCGCCGCGCCACCTCCAGCATCGGCACGGTCACATCGGCCCACCACTCATCGCCCTGCAGCGCTTCGATCAGCAGCATCTCGTGCTTCACCATCGGAATGGCGGCCTGCTCGGCGAGCAGCCCCGCGATCGCTTGCACCTGTTGGCGCAAGCGCGCAAAGCCTGGTTCGGCATGCAGCACCGCGAGCTGGGTGCGCAACAACAGCAGGTCGAACCGTTGGGCCTCTTCGTCTTCTGTTGGCAGTTCGTTCGGCAGTGAGGCCAGGCCAGCGTTCGGTGCCAGCAGATCGGCCACACGCTCGGGTGACAAACCCTCCCAGGCCTTCGCTTCGCGGTACAGCTCAACCAGTTTGCGCCGCGGCCGCACCAGAAAGTTGTCGACATTCATCGCCGCCACCTGCGTGCGCAGCAGCTCGGCGGTGTCGCGCCGCACCGAAGCGTCGTCGTGGCCTTCCCAGCGCAGAGGCGCTTGGCCGATGCGAGACACATCGGCGCCGAGCTCATCGAGCACCACCAACAACTCGACCCGGCCCTTGAACAGCCGGGTGCCGAGCGATTCGCCCAAAGCGCCTTCGCTTGTCGGCAGCTCCTGCTCGAAAAATTCGAGGTTCTGGCAAAAGTCGAAGATCAGGAACTCGCGCTTGTGCTGGCCGGGGCCGAACAGGTTCTCGCACAGCCGCGTGCCCCGGCCCACCATCTGCCAGAACTTGGTCTTGCTGCGAACCAGCTTGAAGAACACCAGGTTCAGCACCTCCGGCACGTCGATGCCGGTGTCGAGCATGTCGACCGAGATCGCGATGTGCGTCGGCTTGTCGGCGGCCGAGAACGCGTCGATCAGCGACTGCGCGTATTCGGTCTTGAAGGTGATCACACGCGCGAACTCGCCGCGCAAACGCGGGTAGTGCACGTTGAAACGCGCGGCGATGAACTCGGCGTGCGCGTTGTTCTTTGCGAACACGATGGTCTTGCCCAGCCGCTCGCCGCCGGCCACCTTCAGGCCGTGGGCCATCAGGTGTTCGAGCACTTTGTCGACGGTGTCGGCGTTGAACAGCCACTGGCTCACCGCCTCGGCGTTCACTTCGTCGGGCACCTCGCCGGTTTCATCGTCCCACGCAATACCGTCCCATTGCTCCTTTTCTTCGTCGCTCAGCTCGGCATAGTGAATGCCTTGGCGCTGGAACTTCAGCGGCACCGAAATCGCCTTGGCCGGCACGAGGTACCCGTCGCGCACCGCGTCTTCGAGCGCGTAGGCGTCGGTCGGCACGCCGCGCTCCAGATTGAAGAGGCGGTAGGTGTCGCGCGAGACTTCGTCGCGCGGCGTGGCCGTGAGCCCGACCACCATCGCGTCGAAGTACTCGAAGATCGCGCCGTACTTCTGGTAGACCGAGCGGTGCGCTTCGTCGATCACGATCAGGTCGAAGTGGCCCACACCGAAGCGGCGTTCGCCGCCGCGCATCTCTTCGATCAAGCCCATCATCGTCGGGTAGGTCGAGACGAACACGCGGCCGTCGGTGTCTTTTTCGGTCACCAGGTTCACCGGCGCAGCACCGGGCAGAAAGGTCTTGAACGCGCGCACCGCCTGGTTCACCAGGGCCACGCGGTCGGCCAGGAACAACACGCGCTTGGCCCAGTTGCAGCGCATGAGCAGGTCGACGAGTGCGATCACCGTGCGCGTCTTGCCGGCGCCGGTGGCCATCACCACCAGGGCACGGCGCTGGCCGTCGGCTTCGAAGGTTTCGCCGATGCGGCGGATCGCGCGCGTCTGGTAGTAGCGCGCCACGATTGCACTGTCGATCTCGGCCGCAGCCAGCGGCTTGCGGCTGCTGCGCCGCTGCACCGCGAGTTCCAGCTCGGCTTTCTTGTAGAAGCCCTGCACCGGCCGCGGCGGGTAGCGCGTGTCGTCCCACATCCAGTGTTCGTAGCCGTTGCTGCAGAAGATCAATGGCCGCTGCCCGAAGGCATTTTCCAGGCAGTCGGCATACAGCTTCGCCTGCTGCTGGCCGACACGCGGGTCGCGCGTGGTGCGCTTGGCCTCGACCAGCGCGAGCGGCTTGGCGTCGTCACCCCAGAGCACGTAGTCGACATACCCCGTGCCCTGCGTGTTGGGCATGCCGCTCACCTCGAACTCGCGGTCGCGTTTCTGGTCGAGCGGCCAGCCGGCTTCGTGCAGCAGCACGTCGATGTAGGCGCTGCGTGTCAGCGCTTCCGAGTAGTCGTGCGTGTCGGCCTGCGCCGTGTTCGCCGCCTTGGCCTGCGCGATCTCGGCGCGCAGGCGGGCCAGCTCGTCGTCGAGGTTAGCGCGTTCGGAGGCGAGCGTGGTGAGCTTCTGGTCACGTTCGCGCAGCTGGGTCTCGAGCCGTTCCAGTTGCTCGGCAGTCTGCGGCCTGGCGGAAGCCGTTGCGGCCGGCAACTGCGCTGCGTCGAAGGCCAGGTCGGGCGCCGGCCGGGCCGTGCGGCCGTAGCTGCGTGCCAGCCAGTAGCCCACGTGAAACAGCTCGCGCGTGGCGCTCAACGCGTCGCGCGCGTGCAGCGGCTTGCTGCCGTGCACCGCCAGGTTGCCCAGCTCCTTGATCAGCCGCGCCTTGGTGACGATCACCGCACCGGCGGTTTGCTGGAACGTGGGTTCGTGGATCAGTGCGGCCAGGTGGTCCTGGTATGGCAACCGCAACGCCGGGTCGTGCCGGTAGAGCCACGCCAGCGCCAGCTCGAGCGCGCGCCGCGCGTAGAAGCAGGTGGCGCGCGGGTCGCTGTGCGCATGGGCTTCGGCCTGGCGCGCTGCTTCGAAGACGGCGGGGAATTCGAATTGCAGGAACGTGAAGTTGCTCATGCCGAAACCCCTTCGTTGAGCACACGCTCGGCCTTGGCCAGTTGGGCCAGAACGGCCTCGAACGTGGGCGGTGGCGTGAGGAACATCGGGCGCATCTCGGCGTAGTCGCGCGCCAGCTCGGTGATGCGCGGCGCCGCAGGCAGCAGGCGAAAACTGCGCGGCAGGGCGGTGTCGTAGCGCGCCCACTGCCGCGCGAACACCCGGCTCTTCCACGCCACCACGCGCGCGCACAGCGCATGGTCGCCCAGCATCGCTGCGGCTTGCGGGTGCAGCAGCAGGCGTGCCATGTCGGCGTAGTGGCGCGCATAACGGTCGGGCAGGGGCAACTCGGCGGGCCGGTGGTGCTCGGCATGCAGGATCGTTGCCTTCTCCCAGAAGGTGCGAGGCAGCTCCAGCGCCGTGACCACGCAGTGCCAGTCGTCGAAGGCCGCCGGAAACGCGTCGGCGACCCAGGGCCGCACTGCATGCTGGCCGGCCGGGCGCTGGTCGGTCAACGAGCCGAGTTCGAGCTTGACCGCGCGCCTCAGGTAGCTGAAGCCGGTGGCCTGCGCCGTGGGGTAGTGGAACCAGAGCACCGGCGACCGCGCCACGGCGTCGTCTTCATAACTCAGCCATGTGCCACCTTCGGGGCGGGTGCCCAGCTGCGCCGTGATGGTGGCCTCGAGCCGGGGCGCCACGGTGTTGCGGGTGCGCTCGCCGCACTGCGCCTGCATGCGCGCCAGCGCGGTGTCGCGCCGGGTGCGGCTCGTGAGCGCGTCGAAAGCCGCCTCATCGGCACCGACGAAGGCAGGTGAGAGCGACAGGTCGATGTCTTCGGAGAAGCGGTCGATCACGCCGTACACCTTCGACAGCGAGGTGCCCCCCTTGAACACCACATGCGGCGCGAGTTCGGCGTCGGTGAACAACAGGTCGAGCAGCCAGCAGACCCAGAAGTCTTTTTCCACCATCACACTCGACGCCGCGAGCGTGGCGGCGGCCTGCTCGAACGCCAGCGCGCGCCGCTCGGGCGACAGCGACAGAAAACGCAAGGGTTCTTTCATGCGGCGCCGCCTTGCGCCAGATCGCGCAGCAGCGGCCGCATCCACGTGGGTGCCAGCGCCAGGTCGTCGAGCAGGGCGCGCCGCTCGGCGGCCGGCAAGCTGCGCCGCAGGCGGGCCAGGCGGTCGGCGCCGATGTGCGCCGGCCCCAGGCTGCGCAAGGCCTGGATCACCAGCCCGCTGCTGCGCCCGGCCGCGGCCATCTGGCGCGGGGTGGTGCGCTTGAGCACGATGCGCATCGGCCCCACCTGCACCGTGCGGCTGGTGCCGTCGGTCAGGAACTCGACCCGCGCCGGCACCTGTTCCGACAGGCCCAGCAGGTTGGCGGCGTAGGCGCCGGTGGGCTGCAGGCGCAGCTTGTCTTTGCCGCTGAGCGCCTTGACCACTTCATCGACCGAGGGCCACAAGGTGCCCAGCAAGGCATCGACACGCGGCTTGTCGTAGAGGCCGCGCGCCAGCCGGCGCAGCACGCCCCGCTCGACCAGCCGCTGCAGTGCCTTGTCAACCGCGCTGCGGCTGCCGGCCCGGGCGAACAGCGCGGGCGTGAACACCGCGCCCGAAGCGGCGCGCTGCACCCGGCGCGCCACCGCCGCGTCGATGCTCGACGGCATGCGCCTGCGGGGGGGAGTGGGGGCGGTCTGGTTCATGTTCCTGTCCGAAAAATAGCACGTTTTTCGGACAGGAACAGAGGAAGACACAGCGAAGCGACGTGGCGGCGCCACAGAGCCGTGTTCGGGGCTTCGGCGCGGGGTGGGCGGTTGGCTGGCACGCGCGGCCTGAAGTCAAAGCTCGCCGCGGAAGGCGCGGTGTTGGAGGGAGGCGAAGAGGGCGTCGAGTTGCTCTGAAGCGAGTCGCTGAGTGGCCTTCATCTGCTCGATCATTGCGAGCCGCTCGCTGTACCTTCGCTGAAGCTCGATGGGTGGAAGCGGCACATCGAGATCGCGCAATATCGCGAGGTTGATGTTCTTTTGCGCGCTTTCAGGAGCGCTGTCTTCCAGCATCTTTTGCAAGAACGACAGCCACGTTTGAACGTACTCGATGGTCGCCAGTTCGCCGGGAGTGAACCCGACCACGCTGTCAGGGAAGCATGCGTCAAATGACAGGACGCCCGTTTTCGCGATGTTGGCCGCAATGGTGATGCAAAGCGTTCCTGCTGGCCACTTGCGGCTCTGCCGCAATCCAGCATCCGAGTAGGTCGCCGTGAAGGTTCGTATGTACCGATCGCAATTGGCCACATCGCCCGTCTGAACGAGCGGATGCGGCCCGCCCAGCAAGGTCGGTTCGTTGCGCGGACGGTGCTTGGACACACCGCGATCCAGCGTACCCAGCATCGACAACTTGCTCAACGGCCAGACTTTGGGATTTATCAGCGGCTCGCCGAACATGTCGAGGAAGATTGACTCGGCGAGCGCGTCGAGTTGCGCGAGGGCTTGGCGGCGCTGGGCGCGCAGGGTCTCGGCGCGGTCCAGCACTTCGGCGATGCGCCGTTGTTCCGACAGAGTCGGTACTTCCACCGGAATCGTTCGCAAATTTCCGATTGAGACACTCGCTTGATTGACTGCCCTATTGACGAAGCTTGCGAGTCGAACCCTGAACGCCGAGCAACGGATCAAGAACTTCGCGAACTCTGGCTCAAGCTGCTCTGGGGCACACCGCAAGCACAGCAAATTCATTCCGTGTACGAGACGGTCAGGCACTCCTCGATACACAGCGCACTTTCCAACGTGATCGACGCTGTTGATGTGGCTGAACAGGATATCGCCGGGCTGGAGCAACCACTGCCTACAGTCTTTCTCTACGAGACCTGCATAGCCCACCTTGTTGGGATCAACTGCCCCCGTCGAGATGGTCTCAATGCGCGAGATGGGCAGGCCCGCGCCATCCTTGCCTTGTCTGACGCTCATCCCATTCCGTATCAGGCTAAACAGTGATCCGAACTCAACTGCTGTCAACGCAACATCTCCGCGAGTCGGCGCATACCAAGCTGAATCTCTGCCTCAAGCCGACTTAGCTCAGCCAGTACTTCACTCGGCGCCCGGTGCAGCACGTCCGCATGCACCACCTCCCGATACCGATTCAAACTCAGGTCGTACCCGTTCGCCTCGATGTCCGCGCGCGGCACGCAAAAACTCTGCGCCGTGCGCGCCCGCTTGCGTTCGCTGCCCGCGCGCTGCCCCCAGCGCGCCAGCACGTCCGGCAGGTTGTTCTTCGCGTGCTCCGCCTCGCTCAACGCCACTTCCGGCGCCACCCCGAGCTTCTCTTCGCTCAGCAGCGGCTGGCGCTTGTCGTCCAGGCTCCAGCCGTCGGCTTGGCAGTCGTAGAACCACACGTGGTCGGTGCCGCCGCTGTTGGTCTTGGTGAACAGCAAGATCGCGGTGCTCACGCCGGCGTAGGGCTTGAACACGCCGCCGGGCAGCGAGATCACGGCGTCGAGCTTGTGGCCGTCGACCAGCAGTTTGCGCAGTTCCTTGTGCGCCTTGCTGCTGCCGAACAGCACACCGTCGGGCACCACCACGGCAGCGCGGCCACCGGGTTTGAGCAGGCGCAGGAAGAGGGCCATGAACAGCAGCTCGGTCTTCTTGGTCTTGACGATGGCCTGCAGGTCCTTGGCGGTGGCCTCGTAATCCAGGCTGCCGGCGAAGGGCGGGTTCGCCAGGATCAGCGTGTAGGCCTCGGCGTCGTCGGCATGGTCTTGCGCCAGCGAGTCGCGGTAGCGGATGTCTGGGCCTTCCACGCCGTGCAGCGCCATGTTCATGCTGCCGATGCGCAGCATGGTGTGGTCGAAGTCGTAGCCGTGGAACATGCCGTGGTGAAAGTGCTTGCGGCTCCTGGCGTCGATGAAGATTTCTTCATGGCGCTCGCGCAGGTATTCGCCCGCCGCCACCAGAAAACCGCAGGTGCCCGAAGCCGGGTCGCAGATCACGTCTTTGGCGGTGGGCGCGGTCAGTTCCACCATCAAACGAATGATGTGGCGCGGTGTTCTGAACTGGCCGTTCTGGCCGGCACTGGCGATCTTGCCGAGCATGTACTCGTAGACGTCGCCCTTGGTGTCGCGCTCGACCATGGGCACGGCGTCGAGCGCATCGACCACCTTGGCCAGCAAGGCCGGCGTGGGGATGGTGAAACGCGCGTTCTGCATGTGGGCGCTGTAGCTGCTGCCCTCAATGCCGAGCTCGCGCAGGAACGGGAACACGTGGTCCGACACCACGGCGTACATGTCGCGCGGCTCGAAGCCCTTGAAATGCGACCAGCGCAGGTCGCTGTAAGCGCGCCCTTTCGGGTCGGAGCCCTTCGGGAACACCGGGTGCTCGATCGGCTTGCCCAGGCGCGTGGCCTTTCTTTCTTCGAGCGTGTGCAGTTCGTCGAGCCGGCGCATGAAGAGCAGGTACGTGATCTGCTCCATCACCTCCATCGGGTTGGAGATGCCGCCGGACCAGAAGGAGTCCCAGATGCGGTCGATCTGGCTGCGGAGTTCGCCGGTGAGCATGGTTCGATTGAAGGAAGTGGCAGGTGTGGAATGTAGCGGCAGGGCCGGCGCTGCGGCCCAGGACACGGGCGATGAACGGGCACGCCGGGATCAAGGTCTCCAGAGACCGGCGCCGCGCATGGCCTACATTGGGCCCCCATCCAACCCGGAGCACTCCCATGCCGATCCGTACTTCCTCATCGCTGAACCACCAGATCCAGAAAAACGGCGCGAGGCTTCATCTGGCGACGGTGACGCGCACCCATTCGAAAGGTGTCGATCAACCGCCTTCCGAGGCCGAGCAGGCCCTGCTCGAAGAACGCCGCTCGCTGAAGGCGGCCAAGGCTGCACTGCAAGCCCAACCCAAGGCGCCCAAGCCTCAGCCGGCCTGGATGACGAAAGAGCCCAAGGCGCCTCCAGCACCGAAGGCAGCCAAGGTCGCGAAGGAGCCCAAGGCCGCGAAGGCCGCAGACAAGGGCAACAAGCCGACCCGCGCCGAGAAGCTGACGAAGAAGGCCGAGAACCTCGATGCCGCGAAAAAGGCCACGAAGAAGTCGGCGAAGACCTGAGCGCGCAGGGCACGCCCGGCTCTCGCGGGACGGGTATCGAGCCCGTCTCGGTCAGTCGTGCGAGTAGCCGGCTTCTCGCTGGCTGCGCAGCGCGAGCACGAACACGGTGTCGAGTGTGGCGACGTAGCGGTAAAGCGCCACGTACCCGCGTGTGCGTTTGCCGATGATCAATTCGCGCAGATCGTTTGCCGCTGGTCGCCCGATCAGCGGGCTTGTTTCAAGCACGGAGATCGCGTCGATGATCTCGCGGACGTGCACAGCAGCACCGTCGAGAGCCTGGCGCGCCAAGTGATCGAAGATGCGGTCCAGGTCTTCGCCGACCTCGGGCGCCAGCTCGATCTTCGCCACCGTCAGCGCGCCAGCTTGCGGGCGCGGGGGCGCGGGTTGGTCTTGCCAGCCAACCTGGCTTCAAGGTGGCTGCGCATGTCGTTCCAGGAGACGGTCTTGCCCGAGGCGACGATCGCAGCAAAACGCTGCTCGGCGACGCCGTGAAACTCGGCCTGCCGATCTGCCTGCTCGGCTTTCTCGGCAATGGCCGACAGAATGAAGCTGTGCGCCGTGGTGCCCGCGCGCTCCGCCGCAGCGGCAACACGCGCCTTCAAGTCTTCGGGCAGGCGGATCGTGGTGGTGGTCATCCTGGCGCTCTCCGGCAAACGAGAGCGCCAATGTAGCACGTCTGTGCTACATCACCGCTCCCAGCGCCCACGGCACGAACTCGTTCTGCCCGTAGCCGTGCACTTCGCTCTTGGTCTTGTCGCCCGAGGCGGTGGCGAGCATCAGGCGGAAGATGCGCTCGCCCATCTCGTCGATGCTGGCGCTGCCGTCGATCACTTCGCCGCAGTTGATGTCGATGTCGTCTTCCTGCTTGACCCACAGCGCGGTGTTCGTGCTGAGCTTGAGCGACGGTGACGGCGCGCAGCCGTAGGCCGAGCCGCGGCCGGTGGTGAAGCAGATCAGGTTCGCGCCGCCCGCCACCTGGCCGGTCGCGCTGACTGGGTCGTAGCCGGGCGTGTCCATGAAGACCAGGCCCTTGGTGGTGACGGGTTGCGCGTACTCGAACACGTCGGTCAGGTTGGTGGTGCCGCTCTTGGCGATGGCGCCGAGGCTCTTCTCGAGAATGGTCGTCAGGCCACCGGCCTTGTTGCCGGCCGAGGGGTTGTTGTCCATCTCCTGGTCGTTGCGCGCGGTGTATTGCTCCCACCAGTGGATGCGCTTGATCAGCTTGTCGGCGACGGCCGGTGTGACTGCGCGGCGCGTCAGCAGGTGTTCGCCGCCGTAGATCTCGGGCGTCTCCGACAGGATCGCGGTGCCGCCGTGGCGCACCAGGCGGTCCACCGCCGCGCCGAGCGCCGGGTTCGCGCTGATGCCGGAATAACCGTCGCTGCCGCCGCACTGCAGGCCGACCGTGATGTGGGCCGCGCTGACCGGCTCACGCGTGACGCGGTTCGCTTCTTCGAGCAGCCATTGCACGAGCTCGATGCCGTGCGCCACGGTCTTTTTTGTGCCACCGCTTTCCTGGATGTTGAAGGTGTGGAACTGGGTCCCTGCCGCCAGGCTTTCCTGCTCCATCAGCCCCGAGATCTGGTTTGTCTCGCAGCCGAGGCCGACGACCAGGATCGACGCGAAGTTCGCGTGCTTGGCATACCCGCCGAGCGTGCGCCGCAGCACCTGCAGCGGTTCGCCATCGCTGTCGGTGGCGCAGCCGGCGCCGTGCGTGAGCGCGATCACGCCGTCGACGTTCGGGTACTTGGCCAGCGCTTCCGGATGCGTGTCGCGCCGGAAGTGGTCGGCGATCGCGCGGGCCACCGTCGCCGAACAGTTCACCGAGGTCAGCACACCGATGTAGTTGCGTGTGGCGATGCGGCCGTCGGCACGCCTGATGCCCATGAAGGTGGCCGGCGTGTCGACGAAGGCCGTCGGGTGCGTGCCGGTGCTCGCCGCGTAGTCGCGCGCGAAGCTGCTGAATTCCAGGTTGTGCGTGTGCACGTGCTGGCCAGCCGCGATGGCCTGCTTCGCGGTGCCGATGATCTGGTTGTAGCGCCGCACCGGCGCGCCTTGCGCGATGGCGCGCACAGCGATCTTGTGGCCCGGAGGCACGAGGCCGATCACCGTGACGCCTTCGCTTGGCAGCAAGGTGCCGCCGACGAGCTGGTGCCGCGCGATCACCACGTCGTCGGCCGGGTGGATGCGGATGACGAGAGCTTCTGACATGGTGATCTCCGTATTCAGCCGTCGATCAAGGCCGGGTCCCACGCGAACACGCGCTGACTCTGTTCGCCCAAGCCTTCGATGCCCAGGCGCATCGTGTCGCCCGGTTTCAGGTAGGTCGGCGTCGGCTTGGCGCCCATGCCCACGCCCGGAGGCGTGCCGGTGGTGATCAGGTCGCCGGGCATCAGCGTCATGAAGCGGCTGATGTAGCTCACCAGATGCGCCACGCCGAAGATCATCGTCTTGGTGTTGCCGGTCTGGCGGCGCGTGCCGTTCACGTCGAGCCACATCGAGAGAGCCTGCGGGTCGGGCACTTCGTCGGCGGTGACCATCCACGGGCCGATCGGGCCGAAGGTGTCGCAGCCCTTGCCCTTGTCCCAGGTGCCGCCGCGCTCGATCTGGTATTCGCGTTCCGACACGTCGTTGATGACGCAGTAACCGGCCACGTACTTCAGCGCATCGGCCTCGCTCACGTAGCGCGCCTTGGTGCCGATCACGATGCCGAGCTCGACTTCCCAGTCGCCCTTGACCGAACCTTGCGGCAGCACGACGGCGTCGTTGCAACCGACCATGCACGAGACCGTCTTCGTGAACAGCACCGGTTCGGCCGGTACCGGCAGGTTGGACTCGGCGGCGTGGTCGGCGTAGTTCAGGCCGACGGCGATGAACTTGCCACAGCCGGTCCACGGCAGCGCCATGCGGCCGGGGTTGGCCACCACCGGCAACGAGGCCGGGTCGAGCTCGCGCAGGCGCTGCAGGCTGTGCGGTGTGAGCGTGTGATTGGTGATGTCGGCGAGCTCGCCCGACAGGTCGCGCACCACGCCCTTGGCATCGAGCAGGCCGGGCTTTTCTGCGCCCTTGGCGCCGTATCGCAGCAATTTCATTGTTCGTTCCTTTGCAGTGAAGTTGAATTCAGTTGGACCAGCCGCCGTCGATGATCTGCGCGGTGCCGGTGGTGAAGCCCGATTCGTCGGAGGCGAGGTAGACCGCCAGCGCGGCGATCTCGGACGTGCGGCCTACACGCCCCATCGGCTGGCGCGCCACGAACCAAGCCTCGGCCTGTTCGATGGTCTGGTCGGTCGATTCGGCCAGTGCCGCCATGCGGTCGCGCAGCGAAGGCGACTCGACCGTTCCAGGGCAGATCGCGTTGCAGCGTACCCCGCGGGTGATGAAGTCGGCCGCGATCGACTTGGTCATGCCGATCACCGCCGCCTTGGTCGCGCCGTAGACGAAGCGGTTCGGCGCGCCCTTGATGCTGCCTGCGACAGACGCCACGTTGATGATCGAGCCGCCACCACCTTCCAGCATGGCCGGCAGGAAAGCGCGGGTCATGCGGTACATCGCGCGCACGTTCAGGTCGAACGAGAAGTCGAAGGCCTTCTCGTCGCAGTCGAGGATCGTGCCGGCGTGCACGTAGCCGGCGCCGTTGAAGAGGATGTTGACCTTGCCGGCGGCCTTGGCGGCGGCCGTCACGGCGTTCGCATCGGTCACGTCGAGCCGGTGCGTTTCGCAGCCGGTGGCTTTCGCCAGCTCGGCGAGCAGCGCTTCGTTGATGTCGGTGGCGATCACGCGCGCGCCTTCGCGCACGAAGGCCTCGGCGGTGGCGCGGCCGATGCCCTGGCCTGCGGCGGTGACGAAGGCGGTCTTGCCTTCGAGTCTCTTGCTCATGGTTCAGTCTCCAGTGAAATACAGCGTTTTACTTGATCAGGCCCATCGTGCGCGGCAGCCACAGCGTGATCGCGGGGATGTAGGTGATGGCGATCAGCGCGCCCATCAGCGGCACCAGCCACGGCAGGATCGCGATGGTTGTGCGCTCGACCGAGAGCTTGGATATTCGCGCCAGCACGAACAGCACCATGCCCAGCGGCGGGTGGAGCAGGCCGACCATCAGGTTCAGCGTCATGATCAGGCCGAAGTGGATCGGGTCGATGCCGAGCTTGAGCACGATCGGCAGCAGGATCGGCACCAGGATCGTGATCGCCGCGATGGTGTCGATGAAACAGCCGACGAACAGGATCAATATGTTGGCGAGCAGCAGGAACACCCACTTGTTGCTGGTGACCGAAAGAATCCAGTCGGCCAGCATCTGCGCTGCCTGCGTGGTGGTGAGCAACCACGCGAAGATCGACGCGGCGGTCACGATGAACAATACCGACGAGGTGGTCTCGATCGTGTCGAAGGTGGCCTGCGCGAGCGACTTCAGGCTCATCGAGCGGTAACGCACCAGGCCGAGGAACAGCGCCCAGATCACCGCGGCCACCGCCGCTTCGGTCGGCGTGAACCAGCCCATCGTCATGCCGCCGATCAGGATCACCGGCGCCATCAGCGCCATCACCGCCGCGAAGTTGAAATACCAGTCGAGCGCCAGCAGCACCACGAAGGCCGAACCCGCCGCCATGTTGGTCGAGATGCCGGCGCGGGTCATCAGCCACACCGCCATCGGGAAGGCGAGCACGATCAGGATTTCGAGGCTGGCCGAACCGAGCCGTCCCCAATGGAAGGGCGTGTCGGCGCCCCATTTGTTCTTGCGCGCGAAGTAGGCCACCGTGAACATCATCAAAAGCGTCATGAACAGGCCGGGCAGGATGCCGGCGACGAACAGCGCGCCGATCGACACGTTGGCCATCATCCCGTAGATCACGAAGGGCAGCGAAGGCGGAATGATCGGCCCGAGCGTGGCCGAAGCGGCCGTCACGCCGACCGAGAATTCCTTGCTGTAGCCGTGTTCGACCATCGCCTTGATCTCGATCGAGCCCAGGCCGGCCGCGTCGGCGATGGCCGTGCCGCTCATGCCCGAGAAGATCACCGAGCCGATGATGTTCACTTGCCCCAGCCCCCCGCGCATCCAGCCGACCAGCGCGACCGCAAAAGCGTAGATGCGCCCGGTGATGCCGGCCACGTTCATCAGGTTGCCGGCGAGGATGAAGAACGGCACCGCGAGCAGCGGGAACGATTCGATGCCGGCGATCATGCGCTGCGCGACCACCACGTCGGGCACGCTGCCCGAGATCAACACATACAGAAGCGATGCGCCTGCCATGGCCACCGCCACCGGCAGGCCGAAGAGCATCAGGGCGAGAAAACCGCCGATCAAGATGGCCATGCGAGGCTCCTTTTATTCTTCGACGCCGTCGAACGCTTCAGGCCGCTCGAGGATGGAAAAGCCTTGCCGCCAGTTGATCCAGCTCACCTGCACCGAGCGCAGGGCCATCAGCGCGAAACCGGCGAACGCGAGCCAGTAGACGTGGCTCTTGTTCCAGTCGATCGTGGTCATCGGTTCGTTGTTCACGGCCAAGGCGAAGCGTGCGACCAGATAAGCCACGTAGCCGAAGAACACCGTGCGCGTGATGTCGACGAGCGTCGACATCACGCGCGCTGGCAGCTTCGGCAAGTAGCGGTACAGGATGTTGACCTGGATGTGGCGGCTGCGCCGCACGCACGCCGCCGAGCCGATGAACACGACCGGGATCAGGCAGTACACCGCCAGCTCTTCGGTCCACGCGAACGAGTCGTTCATCACGTAGCGTGTGAAGAACTGGATGAAGACCAGCCCGGCCATGGCCCAGAAGAAGGCGAAGCAGATCCAGTCTTCGACCGAGTGTCCGTGCAGGTCGACGACGTGCACGTCGGCTTCGGCGAAGCTCTTGACGAGGTCTTCGGGGGCGACTTCGACCGGCGCGTGCGGCTGCGCCATTTCGATGTGGGCGGACATGCTGCTTACTTGATCGCCTGGATCTTGTCCCAGTCTGCCTTCTGGTAACCGAAGGACTCGAAGGTCACGTTCTTCAGCACCGTGCTGCGGAAGTCTTCCTTGTCGACTTCGGTCACGCTGAGGCCCTTGCCCTTAAATACCGCGACCAGTTCTTTCTCGCGCGCCGCCACTTCACCCGAGGCTTTTGCGGCGGCTTCCTGCGCCACCTCGGTGAACATCTTCTTGTCGGCGTCCGACAGCTTCTTCCACAGGCCACCGGCGACGATGGTGTTCAGGTGGTCGACGATGTGGCCGGTCAGCACGATGTTCTTCTGCACTTCGTAGAACTTCTTCGCCTCGATCGTCGTCAGCGGGTTCTCTTGCGCTTCGACGGTGCCGTTCTGCAGCGCGAGGTAAACCTCGGCGAACGCGATCGGCGAGGTGTTGGCTCCGCAGGCGCGCGGCATCGCCAGGTAGGCCGGCACGTCGGGCACGCGGATCTTCAGCCCCTTCATGTCGGCGCACTTGGCGATCGGCTTGTTGCTCGTGGTGTGGCGCACGCCGTAGTAGGTGGTCGCGATGATCGGGTGGCCGCTCTTCTCTTCGTAGCCCTTCGAGAGTTCGCGGTAGATGTCGCTCTTGGTGTAGGCCAGCAGGTGCTCGACACCGCGGAAGGTGTAGGGGTAGTAGGTCACGCCGATGCGCGGGTAGCTCTTCGCCGCGAAGCTCGAACCCGAGATGATGATGTCGACGGTGCCGAGCGTCAGGCCCTGGTTGATGTCGTTTTCCTTGCCGAGCTGCGAGGCCGGGTACACATCGATCAGGTACCGACCGTTGCTGCGCTTCTTGATCTCTTCTGCCGCCCAGACCGAAGCGGTGTGGAACGGCTCCGAGGTTTCATAGACGTGCGCCCACTTGAGCTTGGTCTGCGCGAAGGCGCCGGTGGCGGCGGCGAGTGCGGCGCTGGCGATCAGGGTCTTGATGACGGTCTTGTTCATGGTTTGTTGTCTCCGTTGTGTTCTGGGAATGCTTGTCAGCCGCACACGACCTGCACCTTGGTGCTGCGGGTGCGGTCGCTGGCGAGTTCGAAGGCTTCGAGCGAGCGTGAAAGCGGGATCTGCGCGCTGAGCAGCGGCCGCACGTCGACGCGGCGCGTGCGCAGGTACTGCACGGCCCAGTCGAACGCGTGCGCGGCACGGAACGCGCCCACATAGTCGAGCTCGCGCGCCATGATGCTGTTCGCGGGGAACATCACGCCTTCGGCCGGCAGCGTGCCGACCTGCACGATGCGGCCGCCGCGGCGAGCGGCTTTCAGGCAGGTGTTGAGCGCGGCCGGGCTGCCGGCGGCTTCGATGCAGATGTCGGCGATGTCGGTCAGTTCGGCTTCCGTCGCCTGGTCGCTGCGCAGGCCGACATCGGCGCCGACCTGCTTCGCCATCGCGAGCGGCCGCTCGGCGATGTCGCAGCAGATGATCCAGGCGGCGCCGGCGAGCCTGGCCGCGATCACGCTCATGCAGCCGATCGTGCCGCCGCCGGTGACGAGCACGGTCTTGCCGGTCAGGTTGCCGGCGCGGTGCACGGCGTGCAGGCCGATCGACAGCGGCTCGGCACACGCCAGTTCGCCGAGCGAGATGTCTTCATGGATGGGCGTGAGCTGGCGTTCGCCCATCACGAAACGTTCGCGGAACATGCCCTGCACGTGCGGGAACACGCTGGCGCTGCCGAGGAAGCGCATGTTGCGGCACAGATTCAGCCGCCCGCCCAGGCAGTAGTCGCACTGGCCGCAGGCGTGCGAGGGGTTGATCGCGACCTTGTCGCCGACCTTCACGCGCGTGACGCCGCTGCCGATGCGCGCCACCACGCCCGAGACCTCGTGCCCCGGGATCAGCGGTTCCCGCACCACAAAGGCACCGACGCGGCCGTGCTGGTAGTAGTGCAGGTCGGAGCCGCAGATGCCGCCGGCGCCGAGGCTCATCTCGACATCGGTCGCGCCGAGCGTGGCTGGGCCGTCGTCTTCGAGGCGCAGGTCTTTCGCGCCGTGGATTCTGCAGGTGAGTGTCATGGTGTTGTCCTCAGGAATCAGGCGGCTTTGCGCGCCGGTTTTCGACGTGGCGCCGGCGCTGCTTCGGCCGGGGTCGTGTGGGTGATGTTGACGGTGAAGCGGTCGTGCGAGTTCGACAAGTGCGTGGCCATCGCGGTGCGGGCGTCCTCGGCCGAATGGCGCGCGATCGCGTCGATCACGGCCTGGTGCTCGACGATGGCCGCGGCCCAGCTGCCGGCGGTTTCGAAGTGGCTGCCGAGCTGTTCGAACAACGGGTTGTGGCGTTCGTCGAAGAGTTCGCAGACCACGCGGTGCAACACCGAGTTCTCGGCCGCTTCGGCGATGCGCAGGTGGAAAAGGCGGTCGCCGCGGGTCGGCGTGTGGCCGCTGTCGACTTCCTGCTGCATCAGCGCCAGCGCGTTCTTCAGGCCGACGATCTGCGCCTTGTTCATATGGGTGGCGGCGTGCGCGGCGAGTTCGCTCTCGATCAGCTGGCGGGCGCGGATCGTTTCCAGCGGGCCTTCGGCGCTGACCGGCCGCGCCGTGGCTTCGGCGATCGGCCGCACGTAGATACCCGAGCCCATGCGCACTTCGACCAGGCCTTCGACCTCGAGCGCGATCAGCGCCTCGCGCACCGACGGGCGCGACACGCCGAGCTGCAGCGCGAGGTCGCGCTCCGGCGGGAGGCGCGAGCCGACTTCGTATTCGCCACGCTCGACCAGGCCGCGCAACTGGTCGGCGATCTGGCGGTACAGGCGGCGGGGTTCGATGGTCTGGATCGGCATGGCGCGGGAGCGTGGGCAGCGCGGTGGTCAAGTGGCCTGACCAATTCGGTAAAGAATAGTTGAGCCGCCGGGAGCGCGTCAACATGGTGTTTGCCCTTGATCGCGCTCGGCGCCGCCACCGCGACGGCTCGCCGTCCGACAGCGCGCCTGCGCGCCGGCTGGAACAATCAAAGCATCTTTGCGCCCGCAAAAACCACCCAGAACACCATGGACCAGCCCCCCAACGACACGCCCGTTTCCACCCCGCCCCGCCCGGTTTCCAGACGCGGTCGCTGGGT
>JBEBIB010000018.1:0-98373 GCA_040080605.1 Burkholderiaceae bacterium | reverse complement strand
GTCCAGGGGCGCGGCTTCGGCTTGGGGCGTCATGGGTCGATTCTGGCCTGTTGCAACAGCCGCTCAGGCGGTTTGCATCGTCGCCGGGCGGGTGGCGAGGCTGCGCAGCGAAAGCGCTCGCGCCAGGAACAGGCCGCTGAACGTGCCGTAGGCCAGGCTGCACAGGCCGGCGAAGCTGGCGTCGCTGGCCAGCGACGGGGCCAGCGACAGGCTCGCGCCGGCGCCGTACTTCACCATGAACAGGCTGACGATCAATACCAGCGGCAGCCAACTGCCCGGCACGTGCAGCACGCCGCGGCTCGCCGACCAGAACGCACCGCGCACGCTGACGAACCGGCGTGCCAGGCCAAGCGCCGCGGCGATCCCGGCGGCCCAGCCGGCCAGCGCTACCGGCATGTGCCCGAACTTGCCGAGCACGCCAGCGAGCGACAGGGCTGCGAGCACCAGCGGCAGCACGGTCACTCGGGTCAGGCTGATCTCGCGGCTGCGGGTCTGCCACAGGCCGAGTGCCACCAGCGCGGCGAACAGGCCCCAGACCCAGGCGGGGGGGTGTTGGAGGATGGCGAGGATGAACATGGTGCGGCTCCGTGCGGTGGGTGTGGAGCGCACTGTGGCGCCGGCCGAGCCGTCTGGCGAGCGTGCTGCGACGGGTGATCGTGCAGCAGCGCGAAACGGCCCTGGACGGGCGTGAAACGCCGGGCCCGGCGCGGGTCAGCGCCGCCTGCCACCTCCGAGAATGCTGCCGAGCACGCCGCGGATGATCTCGCGGCCGACGCTCGAGCCGATGCTGCGCACCGCCGAGCGCGCCGCCGCTTCGGCCAGGCCTTCGTGTTTGCCTCCGCGCGGGCCGGTGCTGCCGAAGAGCACGTCTTTCAGGCCGCCGAGCATGCCGCCGCCCGCGTCGGCCGGCTGGCCTGCCGTGGGGGTGGGCATAGGGCGGGTGCTGGCACTTCCGGTGCCAGGCGCCTGCGAAGGCGCGGCGCCCGGGCTCGCGGCCGCCCGGCCCTTGATCTTTTCGTAGGCCGACTCGCGATCGACGGTCTTTTCGTAGACGCCGGCCACGAGCGACCCCGCGATCAGCGCCTTGCGCTGCTCGGGCGTGATCGGCCCGATCTGGCTGCCGGGCGGGATCACGAACACGCGCTGCGTGACGCTCGGCCGGCCTTTTTCATCCAGCAGGCTGACCAGCGCTTCACCGACCGCGAGTTCGGTGATCGCGGTCTCGATGTCCAGGCCCGGGTTCGCACGCATCGTGCTCGCCGCCGCCTTCACTGCCTTCTGGTCGCGCGGCGTGAACGCACGCAGCGCGTGCTGCACCCGGTTGCCGAGCTGGGCCAGCACGGTGTCGGGAATGTCGAGCGGGTTCTGCGTCACGAAGTACACACCCACGCCCTTGCTGCGCACCAGCCGCACGACGAGCTCGATGCGCTCGACCAGCGCGCTCGGCGCTTCCTTGAACAGCAGGTGCGCTTCGTCGAAGAAGAACACGAGCTTGGGCTGCTCGAGATCGCCGACTTCGGGCAACTGCTCGAACAGCTCGGAGAGCATCCACAGCAGGAAGGTGGCGTACAGGCGCGGGCTGTTCATCAGCTGGTCGGCGGCCAGGATGTTGATCACGCCTTTGCCGTCGACGGTCTGCATGAAGTCGTCGATGTTGAGCATGGGCTCGCCGAAGAAGCGGTCACCGCCCTGTTCGTCGATCTGCAGCACACCGCGCTGGATCGCGCCGATGCTGGCGGCGCTCACGTTGCCGTATTCGGTCTGGAACTGGGCCGAGTTGTCGCCCACGTACTGCAGCATCGCGCGCAGGTCTTTCAGGTCGAGCAGCAACAGGCCGTTGTCGTCGGCGATCTTGAACACGAGCTGCAAGACGCCTTGCTGGGTTTCGTTGAGCGCGAGCATGCGCGAGAGCAGCAGCGGGCCCATGTCGCTGACTGTTGCGCGCACCGGGTGGCCCTGGGCGCCTTTGTCACTGGCGAACACGTCCCACAGCGTGGCGGGGCAGGCGGCTGAAGGTGAGGGCTCGATGCCCCGCTCCTTCAAGATCGCGGCGAGCTTCGGGCTGACTTTGCCGGCCTGCGTGATGCCGGTCAGGTCACCTTTCACGTCGGCCATGAAGACCGGCACGCCGCGCTGGCTGAAACTTTCGGCCAGTGTCTGCAGCGTGATGGTCTTGCCGGTGCCGGTGGCGCCGGTGATCAGCCCGTGCCGGTTGGCGAGCGCCGGGAGCAGGAAACACTCCACCGTCTCCTTGGCGGAAACGACGTGTTTGGCGATCAGGATGGGCTCGGCCATGGGGTGCTCCGGTGGGCGGGTGAAAGTGGCACGTAAAATTGCAGTCTAGCGAACAGCGGGCCGCAATCGGGCGGCCTGCCCAAAAGGGAGCCTCATGGCCGGTCATTCCAAGTGGGCCAACATCCAGCACCGCAAAGGTCGGCAAGACGAAAAGCGCGGCAAGGTGTGGACCCGCGTCATCCGTGAAATCACCGTGGCCGCGCGCCAGGGCGGCGGCGACCTGGCGATGAACCCGCGCCTGAGGCTGGCGGTCGAGAAGGCCAAGGCGGCCAACATGCCGGCCGACACCGTCAAGAAGAACATCGACAAGGCGACCGGCAACCTCGAAGGCGTGAGCTACGAGGAGATTCGCTACGAGGGCTACGGCATCGGCGGCGCCGCGATCATCGTCGACTGCATGACCGACAACCGCGTGCGCACCGTGGCCGAGGTGCGCCACGCCTTCAGCAAGTACGGCGGCAATATGGGCACCGAAGGTTCGGTCGCGTTCCAGTTCAAGCACTGCGGGCAGTTCGTGTTCGCACCGGGCACCAGCGAAGACAAGGTGATGGAAGTGGCGCTCGAAGCCGGCGCCGACGACGTGCTCACCGATGACGAAGGCGCGATCGAGGTGCTGTGCGCGCCGCCGCTGTTCGAAGCGGTGAAGGCGGCGCTCGAAGCGGCGGGGCTGAAGCCCGACGTGGCCGAGGTCACGATGCGGGCCGAGAACACGGTGCAGCTCAGCGGTGAAGACGCGCAGCGCATGCAGAAGCTGCTCGACGTGATCGAAGACCTCGATGACACGCAAGACCTGTATCACAACGCCGAGATGAGCGCGGAATGAAGGTCCTCGTCATCGGCAACGGCGGCCGTGAACACGCGCTGGCGTGGAAGCTCGTGCAGTCGCCCAAGGTGCAAAAGGTTTACGTGGCCCCGGGTAACGGTGGCACGGCGGCCGACATCCGGCTCGAGAACGTGGCGATCACCGACCACGCGGCCCTGGCCGACTTCGCGCTGGCCGAGAAAATCGCGCTCACCGTCGTCGGCCCCGAAGCGCCGCTCGCGGCCGGCATCGTCGACCTGTTCCGGGCCCGCGGCCTGCGCGTTTTCGGGCCGACCAAGGCGGCGGCCCAGCTCGAAAGCTCGAAGGCCTTCGCGAAGGAATTCATGCAGCGCCACGGCATTCCGACCGCCGCGTTCGCGAGCTTCACCGACGCGACGGCCGCGCACGCGCATGTGGACGCGAAAGGCGCGCCCATCGTCATCAAGGCCGACGGCCTGGCCGCCGGCAAGGGCGTGGTCGTGGCGATGACACTCGCGCAAGCCCACGGAGCGATCGACTGGATGATCGGCGGCAGCGACAACAAGCTCGGCGTGCAGCACAACGACGGCCAGGCGCGGGTCGTGATCGAGCAGTTTCTCGAAGGCGAAGAAGCGAGCTTCATCGTGTTGTGCGACGGCAAGAACGTGTTGCCGCTGGCCACCAGCCAGGACCACAAGCGCCTGCTCGACAACGACGAAGGCCCGAACACCGGTGGCATGGGCGCGTATTCGCCGGCGCCGGTGGTCACGCCCAACGTGCACGCGCGCGCGATGCACGAGATCGTGCTGCCGACCATCGCCGGCATGGCCAAGGACGGTATCGTCTTCACCGGCTTCCTGTACGCCGGTTTGATGATCGACGCGCACGGCCAGCCGCGCACGGTGGAGTTCAACTGCCGCCTCGGCGACCCGGAAACGCAGCCGATCATGATGCGGCTCAAGAGCGACCTGTTCGACGTGCTGATGCACGCGACGGACGGCACGCTCGATCGTGTCGAGCTCGAATGGGACCGCCGTGTCGCGCTCGGGGTGGTTATGGCCGCCAGCGGTTACCCGCTTTCGCCGCGCAAGGGCGACACCATCACCGGCCTGCCGGCCGAAGCGCCCGACGCGGTGGTGTTCCATGCCGGCACCGAGCCGCGCGCCGACGCGGCGGTCACGTCCGGCGGGCGGGTGTTGTGCGTGACGGCGCTGGGCGATTCGGTGAAGCAGGCGCAGCACCGCGCCTACGAAGTGCTCGACGGCATCCGTTTCGACGGTGCATTGTTTCGGCGCGACATCGGGCACCGGGCGGTCAAGCGTTGATTCGAACCGCATTGCATGCACGACATCGTTGAGCGGCCGGTGCAGCTGCACGGCAGCACCGTGGCGCGCGCAATGTTGCGCCTGGCGGGCTGGCGGCTTCGGTTCGACGGCCTGCCGGGCAAGCAGGGCGTGTTGATCGTCTACCCGCACACCTCGAACTGGGACTTTCCGCTCGGCCTGCTGGTGAAGTGGGCGGTCGGCATCCAGATCACGTTCTGGGGCAAGGACAGCCTGTTCCGCGTTCCGCTGTTCGGTGCCTGGCTGCGCTGGCTCGGCGGCGTGCCGGTGGACCGCCATTCGAGCCACGGCATCGTCGGGCAGATGGCACGCGAGCTGGCGCAGGCCAGGGAGCAGGGCCGCTTTCTCTGGCTCGCTCTGGCGCCCGAGGGCACACGCCGCCATGCCAGCGGCTGGCGCTCGGGCTTCTACCATGTGGCGCTGCAGGCACAGGTGCCGGTCGGGTTGGTGTTTCTTGACTACGGTCAGCGTGAGGCAGGGGTGCAACGCTTCATCATGCTCGGTGGCAACATGCGGGCCGACCTGAAGGGGATCGCAGAAGAACTCGGCCACCGCATCGGCAAGCGGCCGGCACTGGCGGCAGCAATCCGCTTCGACGACATGGGCAGAGAGACATGAACACAAGCACCGTCAAAGACTACCTGCTGGGTTTGCAGGACCGCATCGTCGCCGGCATGGAAGCGGCCGATGGCCAGCGCTTCATCACCGACGCCTGGCAGCGCGAGCCCGGCGGCAAGCTCGAAGGCGAGGGCCGCTCGCGCCTGCTCGAAGAGGGGAACCTGCTCGAGCGCGGGGGCTGCAGCTTCTCGCACGTCAAGGGCAAGACCCTGCCGCCCTCGGCCACACAACACCGGCCCGAGCTGGCCGGCGCGCCGTTCGAGGCCATGGGCGTCTCGCTCGTGTTCCACCCGCGCAACCCGTATGTGCCGACGGTGCACATGAACGTGCGCATGCTTGCGGCGTTCCCGGCTGGCGGTGAGGCCGTCACCTGGTTCGGCGGCGGCATGGACCTGACGCCGTATTACGGCTTCGAGGAAGACGCGGCGCACTTCCACCGCGTCAACCGCGACGCGCTCGCGCCCTTCGGCGCCGACAAGTACCCGCGCTTCAAGAAGTGGTGCGACGAGTACTTCTATCTGAAGCACCGTGATGAGCCGCGCGGCATCGGCGGTGTGTTCTTCGACGACTTTTCCGAGCTCGGTTTCGAGCAGGGTCTCGCGATGACGAGCGCGGTCGGGGATGCGCTGCTCGGTGCCTACCTGCCGATCGTGCAGCGCCGCAGCGTGATGCCCTACGGCGAACGCGAGCGCGATTTCCAGGCTTACCGTCGCGGGCGTTACGTCGAGTTCAACCTCGTGTTCGACCGCGGCACGCTGTTCGGCCTGCAATCGGGCGGCCGCACCGAAAGCATCCTGATGTCGATGCCGCCGATCGTGAAGTGGCGCTACGACTGGAAGCCCGAGGCCGACACGCCGGAAGCGCGCCTGTACAGCGACTTTCTGCGCCCGCGCGACTGGGCCGACTGGAAGCCCGCGTGACGGTGAAAAAGTCGCCTCGGCGCATCGGCCTCTTCGGTGGCAGCTTCGACCCGGTGCACAACGCGCATGTCGCGTTGGCGCGCCTCGCATCGGCCGAACTCGCGCTCGACGAATTGCGCTGGGTGCCGGCCGGTCAACCCTGGCAGAAAGCCCGGGCCATGACGCCGGCCGTGCACCGCGAAGCGATGGTGCGTCTCGCGATCGAAGGCGTGCCGCATTTCGTGCTCGACCGCTGCGAGCTCGAGCGAAGCGGCCCGAGCTACACGCTCGACACCGTGCGCACGCTGCAGGCCGCCGAGCCCGAGGCCCGCTGGTTCCTCGTGATCGGGCAAGACCAGTACGCCGCCTTTCACACCTGGCACGGCTGGCAGGAGCTGCTGGGCCGCATCACGCTCGCCATCGCCAACCGGCCCGACGCGCCTTTGGCGGCCGACCCGCAAGTGCTGCAAGTGCCGCACGCCGCGGTCTCGCTGCCGATGATGGACGTGTCTTCGACCGACATCCGCGAGCGCATTCACGCGGGTGAGTCGATCACCGATCTGGTGCCGCAGGCCGTGGCACGTTATATTGACCAACACCACCTTTATCAAGGGCACCCCGGGAGCTGAATGGACATTCGTAAACTGCAACGCGCCATCGTCGATGGTCTGGAAGACGTGAAAGCCCAGAACATCGTCGTCTTCAACACCGAGCATCTGTCGGCCCTGTTCGAACGCGTGATCATCGCTTCAGGCACGAGCAACCGGCAGACCAAATCGCTGGCCTCCAGCGTGCGCGAAGCGGTCAAGACAGCAGGCTTCTCGGTGCCACGCACCGAAGGCGAGTCCAACGGCGAATGGATCATCGTCGACTGCGGTGCGGCCGTGGTGCACGTGATGCAACCGACGATCCGCGACTACTACCACCTCGAAGAAATCTGGGGCGGCAAGCCGGTCAACATGAAGCTCGATTCTGGCGTGACGAAGCTCGTGAAAGCCGCCGAGCCCGACAAGCCGGCCAGGGCGCGCAAGCCTGCGGCGAAGAAAGCGGTGGCGGCCCCGGCTGCGAAGAAGACGGCTGTCAAAGCACCCGCTGCGAAGACGCCGGCGGTGAAGAAGACTGCCGCAAGCAAGTCGGCCACCGCGACGCGCGCTGCACCTCGAAAGCCCACCGCGCCGGCACCGCGGGCCACCGTGACGCGCGTGGTTGGCGTCAAGAAAGCCCCAGCCAAGTCGCCGGCCGCGAAGAAGGCACCGGCGGCGCGCAAGGCGGTCGCCGGCAAGACGGCCGCGAAGAAAGCACCGGGCCGGAAGACAACGTCGCGGAAATGAAGCTGCTGCTGGTGGCAGTCGGCCAGCGCCAGCCGGCCTGGGCCGACACCGCCTATGCCGATTTTGCGAAACGTTTTCCGCCCGAGATGCGGCTCGAACTGAAGGCCGTGAAAGCCGAGCCGCGCGGCTCGAAGACCGCAGAACAGTTGATGGCGGCCGAGGCCACGCGCATCGAATCGGCCTTGCCACGGGGTGTGCGGCGGGTTGTGCTCGACGAACACGGCGAGCGCGTGACGACGCTGGCCTTGTCGGCGCGAATGCAGGCCTGGCAGCGCGACGGGCGCGACGTGGCCTTGTTGATCGGCGGTCCCGACGGTCTGGACGCGTCGCTGAAGGCCACTGGCGACGAAACCCTGCGCCTGTCGGAGTTGACGCTGCCGCACGCTTTCGTTCGTGTCCTGCTCGCCGAGGCGCTGTACCGCGCCTGGACCGTGATGGTGAACCACCCGTACCACCGTGAGTGATGCCGCCATGAGTGAAGAACCGACAGATCCGCCGAGCTTCATCTACCTCGCTTCGCAAAGCCCGCGCCGGCGCCAGTTGCTCGACCAGATCGGCGTGCGCCATGAACTGCTGCTGCCGCGCGACGACGAAGACGCCGAGTCGCTCGAAGCCGAAAAGCCCGGCGAGCTGGCTGCCGCCTACGTCGAGCGCGTGACGCGCGCCAAGCTGTGGGCGGCGCGCCTGCGCTTGCGCAAGAGCGGCTTGCCCGATGCGCCGATTCTTTGCGCCGACACGACCGTGGTGCTCGGCCGGCGCATTCTCGGCAAGCCGGTCGACGCTGCCGACGCGGAACGAACGCTGCGCCTGCTGTCGGGCAAGACCCACCGCGTGATCACCGCCGTGGCGGTGGGTGCCGCGGGCGGCGAGTGGCGCGCCGCGAGCACCTCGCGCGTGCGCTTCGCGGTGATGCCCGACGAGGTGATTGAAGCCTACGTGGCCAGCGGCGGGCCGTTCGGCAAGGCCGGCGCCTATGCGATCCAGAGCAGCGTGGCGGCGTGGATCGAACGCATCGACGGCAGCCACTCCGGTATCATGGGTTTGCCCCTGTACGAGACGGCACAACTGCTGAAAAAAGCGGGCGTCGGCGGCTTCTGACCCGCAGTGAACGCCGGCCCCCACAAGAGACAGGCCCAGCGCTCATGCAAGACATCCTCATCAACTGGGCACCCCAGGAAACACGCGTCGCCGTGGTCGAGAACGGCGCGGTGCAAGAGCTGCACGTCGAGCGTGCGCTCGAGCGCGGGCTGGTCGGCAACATCTACGCCGGCCGTGTGGCGCGTGTGCTGCCGGGCATGCAGTCGGCCTTCATCGACATCGGCCTGGAGCGCGCGGCGTTCCTGCACGTGGCCGACGTGCAGGTGAACGGCGTGACACCGCGCGGCGACCACGGGAACAGCAACGTGCCGCCCACGCCGATCGAACGCCTCGTGTTCGAAGGCCAGACGCTGACGGTGCAGGTCATCAAGGACCCGATCGGCACCAAGGGCGCGCGCCTGTCGACGCAGATCAGCATCGCCGGCCGGCTGCTCGTGTTCCTGCCGCAAGACGACCACATCGGCATCTCGCAGAAGATCGGCTCGCCCGAACTGCGCGAGCAGCTGCGCGCGCGCATGGGCGTGCTGGCCCAGGTGCCCGAAGGCAGCGGCCCGCAGGGCGGTTTCATTTTGCGCACCAATGCCGAAGAAGCGACAGACGAAGAGCTCTCCGACGACATCCGCTACCTGCGCAAGACCTGGGCCGGCGTGCGCGAGCGCAGCTTCAAGTCGCCGCCCGGCACGCTGCTGCACCAGGACCTGAACCTCGTGCAGCGGGTGCTGCGCGACCTGGCGCACGACGCCACGCAGACCATCCGCATCGACTCGCTGATGCAGTTCGAGCTGCTCGAGAAGTTCGGCCGCGAGTTCACGCCCACCTCGGTCGCCAAGCTCGCACACTACGCCGGCGAGCGGCCGATTTTCGACCTGTTCAACATCGACGAAGAGATCGCGCGGGCGCTCACGCGCCGGGTCGAGCTGAAATCGGGCGGTTACCTGATCATCGACCAGACCGAGGCATTGACCACGGTCGACGTGAACACCGGCGGCTTCGTCGGTGCGCGCAACTTCGACGACACGATCTTCAAGACCAACCTCGAGGCCGGCCAGGCCATCGCGCGCCAGCTGCGGCTGCGCAACCTGGGCGGCATCATCATCATCGACTTCATCGACATGACACGCGAGGACCACCAGAACGCGGTGCTCGCCGAACTGCGCAAGCAACTTTCTCGCGACCGCACCAAGATCACCGTGAGCGGCTTCACGCAGTTGGGCCTGGTGGAGATGACACGCAAGCGCACGCGCGAGTCGCTGGCGCACATGCTGTGCGAGGTGTGCCCCACCTGCGAAGGCAAGGGCCAGGTGAAAACACCGCGCAGCGTTTGTTACGACATCCTGCGCGAGATCCTGCGCGAAGCGCGCCAGTTCAACCCGAAGGAGTTCCGCGTGATCGCGTCGGCGGCGGTCGTCGAGATGCTGCTCGACGAAGAGAGCCCGCACCTGGCGGGTTTGTCAGACTTCATCGGCAAGCCGATCTCGCTGCAGGCCGAAGCGCTGGGCTCGCCGGAGCAGTACGACATCGTGCTGATGTAGTGCGCCAAGGAGCCTTGCGACGATGTTTTCGATCCTGATCCCGACCTGGAACAACCTCGACTACCTGCGCCTTGTGGTGCAGAGCATCCGGCGCCATTCGGCTCACGCGCACCAGATCATCGTGCACGTCAACGACGGCAGCGACGGCACGCGCGAGTGGGTGATGCAGCAGCAGCTCGACGCCACGTTCTCCACCAGCAACGTCGGCATCTGCCTGGCGGTGAACGAAGCGGCGCAGCTCGCCGAGCACGATTACATCGTCTACCTGAACGACGACATGTACTGCCTGCCGGGCTGGGACACGGCGCTGCTCAAGCGCATCGAGACGATGCCCGGCGACCTGTTCATGCTCTCGGGCACGATGGTCGAGCCGAAAGACAGTGGCAACCCTTGCGTGGCGGTGGCCGACCATGGCGACACGGTGGCGGGCTTTCGCGAGACCGAGCTGCTGAAGGCCGCACCCGGCTTGAAACGCGCCGACTGGTACGGCGCCACCTGGCCGCCGACGCTGGTGCACCGCAAGTGGTGGTTCAACGTCGGCGGCTACAGCACCGAGCTGTCGCCGGGCATGAGCAGCGACAACGACTTCTCGATGAAGCTCTGGCACGCCGGCTGCCGGCGCTTCATCGGCGTGGGCGACTCGCTGGTCTACCACTTCCAGTGCAAGTCGACCGGCAAGGTCGTGAAGAACGACGGCCGCAGCCAGTTCCTGCGCAAGTGGGGCATGACGCAATCGACCTTTGACCGCTACTACCTGCGCCGCGGCGAGACGCTGGCGAATGACGTGTTGCCCGAGCCCGACCCGAAGACCACGAAGGGCTTGAAGTGGGCGCTGCGCAAGAGTGCGTGGCGGCGGCGTTTCGGTTGATCTGGAGGTGAGCGCCATGTTCAGACCTGCTTCTCTGTCCACGGGTGCCGTGGCTTTGTTTTTGGCGCTTTCTGCCCGTGCGCAGGCCACGGCCGATACCCAAAAGCCGGCCTTCGATGCCGAACTGGCCCGTTCGGTCGGGGCCGACGAAAACGGCATGAAAAGCTATGTGCTGGTCGTGCTCAAGACCGGGCCGAACAAGGTGCCGGCCGGCACCGAACGCGACGAGATGTTCAAGGGCCACTTCGCCAACATGAAGCGGCTGGGCGCCGAAGGCAAGCTGGCGCTGGCCGGCCCGTTCGATGGTGTCGACGGCTGGCGCGGCTTGTTCGTCTTCGCCGTGTCGGACATCGAAGAAGCGAAGAAGCTCGTCGCCACCGACCCGGTGATCGTCCAGGGTGAAATGGTGGCCGAGTACCACAAGTACTATGGCTCGGCGGCACTGATGCTGGTGAACGACGCGCACGCGAAGATCGCGAAGAAGCGTTTTTGAAGCCGACCCTAACGTGTATCACGCACTGACCTCTTGAGCCAGAAGAACGGCGCCAGCAGCGCCGGCCAGGCGGCGTAGATGAACAGCCGCAGCCGCAGTGCGATGGGCACGCCGCCTGCCGCCAGCACCACGCGGCTTCGTGCCGGCAGCGAGCCCGCCGCGAACAGGTCGCGCACGAAATGTTCGCGCGCAAGGCGGGCGAGCAGCGCGGGTTCGACCGCAGCGAGCTGGCCCGCCTTGCGCGCGTCGTCCAGCAGCAGCGGCAGCTCGACCAACGAACTGCGGTTGTTCTTCAGCAGCGCTTTCACCACATCGCCGGCGGTCTGCGCCCGGCGGCGGAACGACAGACCACCGCGCCGGTAGCGCACCAGCGGCTCGGCCAGCGTGACGGCACCGCCACTCATCACGGAGCGCAGCACCATCACCAGGTCTTCGGCGACCACGCCTTTCGGCAGCGGACCGAAGCGCTCGAACACGCGCCGGGTCCAGGCCTGCGCGGCGCCGACGACGAAAGGCGGGCGCGCGAGCCAGTCGGCGGCGTTGCGGCAAGTGGACAGGTCGCTCGGCGTGATCACTGCGCCCGCCTTGCCGGTTTCGTCGATGTCGATCAGTGCCGCGGCGATCAGGTCGAGGCGCTGGTTCGATGCGCGCCACGCTTGCATCACGCGCTCGCAGCGCTGCGGCAGCGACACGTCGTCACCGGCGGCCACGATCAGCATCTCGCCCTTTGACAAACTCACCAGGTGGCTGAGGTGCGCGCCGATGCCCAGGTTGTGCGGGTTGCGGTTCAGCACGATCCGGTGCGGGCCTGTGTAGCCGGCCACGGCCGCCTGCATCGCAGCGAAGGTGCCGTCGTTCGACGCGTCGTCGGAGAGGATGATCTCGAGCGGCGAATACGTCTGGCTCAGGGCGCCGGCCACCGCCTCGGCGACCGTCTTCTCCTGCTGGTAGGCGATCAGCAGCAGGCTCGCCAGCGGCGCGTCACCGCTCACCGCGCGCGCACCTGCTCGGCCAGCGCGAGCAGCGCCTTCACGTGCACGTCGACGGAAGGGTCGTAGCCGAGTGCGGCCAGCGGGTCGGCGATGCGGTGGGTCTTCGCGTGCCAGGCGGCCACAGCGTGGCTAACCGCTTCGCCCAGGCTCTCGGGCCGCCCGAGGCTGAACGCGAACTGCCCCGGCGCACGGATCACCTCGACGCAGCCCACGTTGTCGGCCGCCACGATCGGCGTGCCGCACAGCACCGATTCCACGCCGACCAGCCCGAAAGGTTCGAAGATCGACGCGAGCACCGTGAAGTCGACCGCGCGGAACACGTTGTGCATGTCGTTGCGGTAGCCGAGGTAGCGGATGTGGGGTGCATCGATGTCGATGGGGCGGCCGGCCACGACCAGGCAGACGGGCAGGTCAGTGTTCGCGAAATACTCCGCCAGCAAATCCAGCCCCTTGCGGCGGTGGCCGGTCGAGGCGAGCAGGAACACCGCCTTGTCGTCGGGCAGTTTCAGCTCGGCGCGCAGGCGCGCGCGTTCGGCATCGGCCACCGGTGAAAAACGTTCGCCGTCGACCGGCGGGTACATCAGCCGGATCTTGTCGGGGTTGATACCGTAGTAGCGCTGCACCTCGTCGGCCATGCGCCGCGAGTGCGCCACGATGAATTGGGAGTTCGTCAGGTGCGCGCGTTCGAGCGCGATCTTCCAGCCGTCGGACCGGCGCGCGGTTTCGCCCATCGCGGCCAGATAACCCGGGTGCGTGCTGCCGCAGATCGCGATGTCCGCCGCGCCGGTCTGGTTGCAGGCGATCAAAGGGCCGAGATCGCGGCGCTGCTTGAAGCGGCGGATGCGCCAGTCGAAGTACAGGTCGCGCAGTTTCGAAGGCACGCCGGTCATGCGCACCGGCAGCGCGTCGACCCAGGCGTATTCGGGCAGCGTGGTGTCGAAGGCCTTGGCGATGACCGTTGGGCGCACGCCGCGTGCGTGCAGGCCGCGCACCAGCGTCACCGCATAACGCTCGATGCCGCCGCTGTGGCGCAGGCCGTGGTTGCTGAGGCAGAGTTTCATTTGCCGCGCAGCCGCGCTTTCACCCGCTTGATGGCCGCCGCCTGTTCGGTGAACGAGAAGGTCATGAACTTGCGCACGCGCCAGCCCAGGGGCAGTTGTGTGTTGGACATCGCGGCACGCCAGCGGGCGCCGCGGCCCTGGGCGTCGAGCATCGCGCGGAGATAGGTCTCACGGTGCAGCGTCGGCGCGAGCGAGGCCGCCACTTCGGCTTCGCAGCCGGCGATGCGCGAGTCCTGCGTCAACTGCGCGATCTCGGCGAGCACACGGCGGTTCTGCGTGCGGGTCCAGCTCAGCAGGCGTTCGCCGCTGTGGGTGTGCGGCTGGTGCGAGCTGCCGCCGACGCGGTACTGCACCAGCGGCTCCTTGACCGTGAGCGCACCGCCACTCGTGATCGCGCGCAGCACCATGATGCGGTCTTCGTACCAGACGTCGTCGATGAACGGCCCGAAGCGCCGCATGATGCGGCGCGTGAAGGCGTGGGTGGCGCCGACCGTGTACGGCGTCTTCTTCACCCAGCCGTCGAGCGTGACACGCGCCAGGTCGTCGGTCGTGATGCGCGTGCCGAGATGGCCTTCGGGCGACATCTCGACGAAGTGGCTGGCGATCAGGTCGGCACACTGTTTCGACGCGTCCCAGGCCTGCGCCAGGCGCTGCACACGGTGCGGCACCGAGAGGTCGTCGCCGGCCGCGGTGACGATCAAGGCGCCCGAGGTTTCGAGCATCAATTGGTTGTAGTGCGCGCCGATGCCCAGGTTCACCGGGTTGCGCCGCGCGCGCACCTGGTGCGGGCCGCGGTAGGCGTCGGCGACGGCCTGCAGTTCGGCAAAGCTGTTGTCGCTCGACGCGTCGTCGGAGAACACGATCTCGAGCGGTTCGCCGGTCTGCGCGAGGCAGCTTTCCGCAGCGGCGCGCACCGTCGCCTGCTGGTTGCACGCCAGCAGGATCAGGCTGATGCGCGGTGCCGCCGACATGCGTGTCTCAGCCGGCCGCCTTGACCGCTTCGAGTTCCCACAGGAAGTAGGCCAGCCGCCCGCTCCTGGCCTTGCGCTGGCGCTTCCATTCCTGTTGCCAGCTCAGCGGCACGGCGCTCTGCGAATGTTCGGGGATCACCCACTGCGCGCGCTTTGCGTTGAAGCGGCCGTTGAAGCCGTACATGCGTGCGAGCGGCGTCTGACCGCAGAAGTAGGCGTGCGTGCCTTCGGTGATGATGTTGACGTGGGTCGGATCCTGGAAAGCCTCGCGGCTCGGGAAACACGGCGTCAGCGCGTAAAACAGGCCGCCCGGTGCGAGCACGCGCCACACTTCGTCCATCAGTCGCACGAACGGGAAACACGTGGTGTTCGGTTCGGTGCCGTTCAACACGCGTGGCATGTGCTCGATGAAGTCGAAGGCCGACACCGAGCCGAACATGTCGGCTGCAAAAGGGATCGGTTCGAACGCGAGGTTGGCCGCCGCGAACTCGAACTGCGCGTTCGATTCGAGCCGGCGCAGGTCCACGCCGTAGAGGGCGCGTTTGCCATAGGGGTTGCGCGGCGTGGTGCCGCAGCCCAGGTCGAGGTGGCGCTCGAAAGCCGCCGCAGCTTGCCCGCTCACTTCTTGGCTTTGGGCACGCGGCCCATCAGGTAGAACTCGTCGTTCGGGCGCATGCCGCTGAAGTTGGCCATGCGGTTCGACAGGCCGAAGAGCGCGGTGATGCCGGCGATGTCCCAGGCGTCTTCATCGGTAAAGCCGTGCTCGTGCAGCGCTGCGAAGTCTTCGTCGCCGAGCGCATACGACGCGTTGCAGACCTTCATCGCGAAACCGAGCATCGCCTTCTGGCGCGGCGTGATGTCGGCCTTCAGGTAGTTGACCGCGAGCTGGTCGGCGATGAGCGGGTTCTTCTCGTAGATGCGCAGGATCGCACCGTGTGCCACCACGCAGTATAGGCAGCCGTTCGCGCCGCTGGTGGCGACGATGATCATTTCCTTCTCGCCCTTCGAGAGGCCCGACTGGCGCAGCAGCAGCGCGTCGTGGTACGC
The DNA here is from genome assembly GCA_040080605.1 of Burkholderiaceae bacterium. Taxonomy (GTDB): domain Bacteria; phylum Pseudomonadota; class Gammaproteobacteria; order Burkholderiales; family Burkholderiaceae_C; genus LMDS01. Next base: position 83,044 of record JBEBIB010000018.1, on the reverse strand, counting down.
GAAGAACGCGCGGAACTCGTCGGGCCGGCGTGCGAACGCGAAGAACACGTTGGGCACGAAGCCGGCCTTCTCCTGCACTTCGAGGATCTTGGTGCGCAGGTCTTCCGGCAGGTTCTCGATGTCCGGGAACGGGAATCGGGGTGCAGCGATGGTCATGGACTAACTCCTGAATTGCAGGGCGTGCAGCCGTGCGTACAAACCTCCGAGGGCCAGCAGCTCGGCGTGGCTGCCCTGTTCGATCACGCGCCCGCCGTCGAGCGCGATGATGCGGTCGGCGCGCTCGATGGTCGACAGGCGGTGCGCGATCACGAGGCTGGTGCGGCCTTTCATCAGCGTCTCGAGCGCCTGCTGCACGAGCCGCTCCGATTCCGAGTCGAGCGCCGAAGTGGCTTCGTCGAGGATCAACACCGGCGCGTTCTTGTAGATCGCGCGTGCGATCGCCAGGCGCTGGCGCTGGCCGCCCGAGAGCTCGCCGCCGTTGTGGCCGATGACGGTGTCGATGCCGTAGGGCAGGGTGTCGGTGAAGCTGGCCAGGTTCGCGCCGATCAGCGCGGCGCGCACCCGTTCGCGGTCGACTTCGGCGCCGAGCGCCACGTTGGCGACCACCGTGTCGTTGAACAGCACCACGTCCTGGCTCACCATCGCGAACTGCTTGCGCAGCGTCGCCACGTTCCATTCGGGCAAGGCCACCCCGTCGAGGTAGACCGCGCCCGAGGTCGGCTCCAGAAAACGCGGCAGCAGGTTCACGAGCGTGGTCTTGCCCGCGCCCGAGGGGCCGACCAGCGCCACGGTTTCGCCGGGTTTGACTTCGATCGTCACGGCATCGAGCGCCGGCGCCTGGTCTTCGCGGTAGCGCAGCGTGACCCAACGCATCTCGATGTGGCCGCTGCATTGGGCCGGGGCGTGGGTGCCGCCCACTTCGCGCGGCGCGTTTTCGATCAGCGACACGCCGCGATCCATCGAGGCCATGCCACGCGTGATGGGCCCGGCCACTTCCGACAGGTGTTTCATCGGCGCGACCATCATCAGCATGGCGGTCACGAACGAGACGAAGCCGCCGACCGAGCCGCCGCTCTGGCCGGCCTGCCACAGCGCCACCACGATCACGGCCGAGAGTGCGCAGGCGGCGAGGATCTGCGTGATCGGGGTCATCGTGGCCGCGGCCACCACCGACTTCATCGACAGGCGCCGCAGCATGTCGCTGACGCGGCCGAAGCGCGCGGCCTGGAATGCCTCGCCGGCGTGCAGGCGCACGCTGCGCCAGGCGAGCACGTTCTCTTCGACCACGTAGGCGAGTTCGTCGGTGGCCTTCTGGCTTTCGACCGTGAGGCGGTGCAGGCGCTTGCTGAGCACGCGCATCACCAGCGCCACGGCCGGGAACAACACGCCGACGAAGAGCGTGAGCTGCCAGTTCTGCCAGAGCAGGTAGGCGAGCAGGGCCACCACCGTGAGCGAGTCGCGCACCAGCGACTGCACCGAATACACGAGCTGATTCGCGCCGCCCTGGATCTCGAAGCTCAGCGTGTTGACGAGGCTGCTCGCGGTGTGCTGGCTGAAGACCGCCGGCTGGGCGTCGAGCAGGCGCTCGAACATGGCCTGGCGCAAGGCCAGCGTGCCGCGGTTCGCGGCCCAGGCCAGCCCGTATTGCGCCACGAAGCCGGCCGCGCCGCGCAGCGCGAACAAGCCGATGATGGCCACTGGCACCAGCCACAGCGGCAGCTTGCCGGCCTGGAAGCCGGAGTCGAGCAACTGCTTGAGCAACTGCGGAATGGCCGGCTCGGTGGCCGCGCCGATAGCGGCACCGCCGAAGGCGAGGATGAAGCCGAAGCGGCTGCCCTGGAAGTAGGGCGCAATGCGCAGCAGGCGCGCTTTGAAAGGCAGCTCGGGGGCGGTCATGGAGCGGCATTATCGGGGCGCGCCGGCGGGCTTCGCGCGGGCCATCCCTACAATCGCGCAGCCCCGACTTCCTGCGCTGCATGAGCCAACCTCTGCTCTCGGTCATCGTGATCACCAAGAACGAAGCGGCCAACGTGGCCGGCTGCCTGGCCTCGGTCGCGTTCGCCGACGAGTGGATCGTGGTCGATTCCGGCAGCACCGACGCCACCGTGCAGATCGCGCGCGAACACGGCGCCACCGTGATCACCACCGACGACTGGCCCGGCTTCGGGGTGCAGAAGAACCGCGCGCTTGCCGCTGCGCGTGGGCGCTGGGTGCTGGGCATCGACGCTGACGAGCGCGTCACGCCGGCGCTGGCGCAGCGCATTCGTTTGGCCATCGGTGCAGAGACAAACGGTCACGTTCAAAGCCTCGAATCGCCCGCAGACCGTGGCAAGCTCGCGGGTTATGAATTGTCCCGACTGTCGAACTTCTGCGGCCAGTGGATGCGCCACGGCGACTGGTACCCCGACCGCGTGCTGCGCCTGTTCCTGCGCGAGAACGGCCGCTTCTCCGACGACCTGGTCCATGAACGGCTGATGGTCAGCGGCCCGGTCGGCAGGCTTGATGGCGACCTGCTTCACGACAGCATGCCCACGCTGGAAGGCGCGCTCGACAAGATGAACCGCTACAGCAGCGGGCGCGCGCTGGACAAGGTGCGTGCCGGTGGGCGCGGCGGCTTGCTGGCTGCGTTCACGCACGCGGCATGGGCGTTCGTGCGCTCGTATCTGGTGCGGCGCGGATTCCTCGACGGGCGGCTCGGCTTCGTGCTGGCCGTGTACGTGGCCGAGGGCACCTGGTATCGCTATCTGAAAATGGGTTTGTTGACGAACCCACCGAAACCGCCATTCGATTGAACCAAGCTGCGAAAACAGGATCACGAGTACTCATGCCGACACCCATGCTGAACCGACGCCAGTTCATCCGCACCCACACTGCCGCCGGCGCGGGCCTCGCCATGGCCGGCGTTGGGCTGCCGGCCTGGGCCCAGTTCCGGGTCGAGATCTCCGGCGTGGGCGCCACCCAGTTGCCGATCGCGATCGTCAAGTTTCGCGACGAAGACCGCGCCACGCCGTCGCTGTCGCTCTCGGCCATCGTGCGCGCCGATCTGGAACGCAGCGGCGCCTTTCGCAGCATCGACGCGCCCGGCGCGCTCGACGAAGCCGCGCGGCCGGTGATGACCGAGTGGCGCAGCCGCGCCGCCGACGCGCTGGTGGCGGGCTCTATCGGCCGCCTGGCCGACGGCCGCTTCGACGTGCGCTTCAAGTTGTGGGACGTGGTCAAGGGCACCGAACTCGGCGGCCAGGCCCAGGCCGTCGACGCGAGCGACCTGCGCCTGGCGGCACACCGCATCGCCGACTACATCTACGAAAAACTCACCGGCGACAAGGGTGTGTTCTCGACCCGCATCGCCTACGTGACCAAGGGCGGCGGGCGCTTCACGCTGCGGGTGGCCGACAGCGACGGCGAAGGCGGGCAGGTGGCGCTGAGCAGCCCCGAGCCGATCATCTCGCCGGCCTGGTCGCCCGACGGCAAACAACTCGCCTACGTGTCGTTCGAGAGCCAGAAGGCCGTCGTCTACACGCAGGACGCGTCGAGCGGCGCGCGCCGTGCGATCGCCAACTTCCGCGGCTCGAACAGCGCGCCGGCCTGGTCGCCCGACGGGCAGACCCTGGCGGTGACGCTCTCGCGCGACACCGGCTCGCAGCTCTACCTGATGGCCAGCACCGGGGGCACGCCGCGGCGCCTGACCACCAGCTCGGCGATCGACACCGAGCCGGCGTTCGCGCCCGATGGCCGCGGCCTCTATTTCGTGAGCGACCGCGGCGGCGGCCCGCAGATCTACCGCACCAGCTTGAGCGGCGGCAACGTCGAGCGCATCACCTTCGGCGGCGCCTACAACATCAGCCCGGCCATCAGCCCCGACGGGCGCACCCTGGCCTACATCTCGCGCCAGGGCGGCGGGTACCGCCTCTACACGCTCGACCTCGGCAGCGGCGGCCAACCCCAGGCGCTGACCGACAGCAACGACGACGAGAGCCCGAGCTTCGCGCCCAACGGCCGGCTCATCATCTACGCCTCGCGCGCGCAAGGGCGCGACGTGTTGATGACGACCACGCTCGATGGCAAGATCAAGGCGCGGCTCATTTCCACCACGGCCGATGTGCGTGAGCCCGTGTGGGGCCCGTACGGCCGATAAGTTTTCTACGACGAAGAGGATGAACCCATGAACACACAAAAATCGCTCTCGAGCCGCCGAGCGCTCATGTCGGTGTTGGCCGCGGCCGCACTCGCCACGCTGGCCGGCTGCTCCACCACCAAGCTCGACACGCCGGTGCCGGTCGAGTCGCGCACCGGCAGCAGCGCCGGTTCGGGCAGCAGCTCCGGCGCCAACACCGCCGGCACGAGCCAGAGCGCGGTCACGCCGGTCGACCTGAGCAAGAGTGCCAGTGACGCGGGCATGGGCCGGGTCGTCTACTTCGATTTCGACAGCTTCGCGCTGAAGGACGAATACCGCCCGACCGTCGATGCCTATGCCAAGTCGCTGTCGGCCGACCGCAAGAAACGTGTCGCCATCGAAGGCCACACCGACGAGCGCGGCGGGCGCGAATACAACCTCGCGCTCGGCCAGAAGCGCGCCGAGGTCGTGGCCCGTGCGATGACGCTGCTCGGTGCCACCGATGCCCAGGTCGAGGCCGTGAGCTTCGGCAAGGAACGCCCGGCGGTGCAGGGCAGCGACGAAGCGGCCTGGGCCAAGAACCGCCGCGCCGAAATCAACTACAAGTGATGGGTGCTGCGATGTGGCGTTCGCCGCGTGGCGTGCAGGGGCGGCTCGCCGCCTTGAGCGTGGCCGCCGCGCTGTTCGCACCGGCGGCCCACGCCGGGCTGTTCGACGACGACGAAGCGCGCAAGGCGATCCTCGACCTGCGCCAGCGCATCGAGCAGGGCAACGAGCTGCAGCGCACCCGCTCTGCCGAGCAGACGGCGCTGCTCACCGAGCAGATCAACACGCTCAAGCGCAGCCTGCTCGACCTGAACAACCAGATCGAACTGCTGCGCGGCGACAACGCGAAGCTGCGCGGCCAGAACGAGCAGCTCGCGCGTGACCTGTCGGAAGTGCAGCGCCTGCAGAAAGACATGCAGGCCGGCGTGGACGACCGCATCCGCAAGATGGAGCCGCAGAAGGTCTCGTTCGAAGGCCGCGAGTTCATCGTCGAGCCCGAAGAAAAACGCCAGTACGACGAAGCGATGGACGCGTTGCGCAAGAGCGACTTCGAGCGCACCTCGACCCTGCTTTCCACGTTCCGCCGGCGTTACCCGACCAGTGGTTACGGCGAAGCGGCGCTGTTCTGGCTTGGCAACGCGCAGTACGGTTCCCGCCAGTACAAGGACGCGATCGGTTCCTTCCGTGCGCTCGTGAGCGCTTCGCCCGAAAGCCCCAAGTCGCCGGAAGCGCTGCTCGCGATCGCCAACTGCTACGCCGAGCTGAAAGACGGGAAGACCGCGCGCCGCACGATCGAAGAGCTGATCAAGAGCTACCCGAAGTCCGAAGCCGCCCAGGCCGGCAAGGAACGCCTCGTTTCGCTGAAGTGAGGCCCGCACCCGGCCGCCGTGCCGGGGGCGCCCGACACCGCGTGCCTAGAATGCGGGCATGCAAGAAATCGATCTGAAGGCCCTGTCCACACTCGTGCTGTGGGCCTCGTTCGGCCTGTCGGTGCTGTTCGGTGCCATCACCCAACGCACCCACTTCTGCACCATGGGTGCCGTGTCCGACATCGTCAACATGGGCGACTGGACCCGCATGCGCATGTGGGTCATGGCCATGGGCGTGGCGATGGTCGGCTTCAATGTGATGGTGGCGCTGGGTTGGCTCGACGCCGCCAAGAGCGTCTACGGCGGGCCGCAATTCATGGGGCTCTCGGCGCTCGTGGGCGGCTTGATGTTCGGTTTCGGCATGGTGCTGGCCTCGGGCTGCGGCAGCAAGACGCTGGTGCGCATCGGCGGTGGCAACCTGAAGTCTCTCGTCGTGTTCATCGTGCTCGGGGTGGCGGCGTTCGCCACGCTCAAGGGCATCACCGCGGTCGCGCGTGTGGCCACCGTCGATGCCGTGACGATCGCGCTCGCTTCGTCGCAAGACCTGCCTTCGTTGCTCGCCGCGCCCACCGGGCTGGGCAAGGGTACGCTTGCCGCGCTGCTCGGCTCAGGTATCGGTGGCTTGTTGATCATGTGGGCACTCGCGCGCCGTGAAGGCCGCTCGGCCGACAACCTGCTGGCGGGCCTGGGCGTGGGTGCCGTCGTCGCCGCGATGTGGTGGGTGTCGGGCCGGCTCGGCTTCGTCGCCGAAGACCCCAACACCCTGCAGGAAGCGTTCGTCGCGACCAATTCGCGACGCATGGAATCGCTGAGTTTCGTGGCGCCGGTGGCCTACACGCTCGACTGGCTGATGTTCTTCAGCGACAAGGGCAAGCTGCTGACCATCGGCATCGTGTCGGTCTTCGGCGTGGTGGTCGGTTCGGCCGCGTACGCGCTGCTCACGAAGAGTTTTCGCTGGGAAGGCTTTCGCGATGCCGGCGACACCGCCAGCCACCTCGTCGGTGCGGTGCTGATGGGCGTGGGCGGTGTCACGGCGCTGGGCTGCACGATCGGGCAGGGCCTGTCGGGGATGTCGACACTCAGCCTGACGAGTTTCGTCGCGATGTTCGCCATCGTGGCCGGGGCCGTGGCGGCGCTGCGGTTCCAGATCTGGCGCATCGAGCGCAGTGGGTGAGATGAACGCGCTTGCCGATACCGCCGCGCTGCTCGGCGAGGCCGACCTCGAGCGCCGCTTCGGCGGCCTGCGCCGCCTGTATGGCGAAGCGGGCTACACGCGGATTCGTGCGGCGCGTGTCGCGGTCGTCGGCGTCGGGGGCGTCGGTTCGTGGGCAGCAGAAGCACTCGCGCGCAGCGGTGTCGCGGCACTGACATTGATCGACCTCGACCATGTGTCCGAGTCGAACATCAACCGCCAGGTGCAGGCGCTCGGCGCCACCGTCGGCCAGGCGAAAGTGCAGGCGCTGCGCGAGCGCATCGCCGACATCCACCCCGGCTGCGAAGTGACGACCGTTGAAGAGTTCGTCGACGAGGGCAACTGGCCAGCGTTGCTGACGGCGCCGATCGATGTGGTGATCGATGCCTGCGACCAGGTGCGCGCCAAGGCCGTGGTGGCCGCGTGGGCCTTGCACACCGGCACTGCGCTCGTGATCGCCGGCGCGGCCGGTGGCAAACGCCAGCCACAGGCATTGCAGACCGACGACCTGGCGCTCGTCACGCACGACCCGCTGCTCGCCTCGCTGCGCCAGCGGCTGCGCCAGCACCATGGTGCGGCGCGCAGCGGCAAGCTCGGCCTGCGCTGCGTGTTCTCGCGCGAAGCGGTGCAGGCGCCAGTCGACGTGTGCGATGCCGACGGCAGCTTGAACTGCCACGGCTATGGCTCCAGCGTGGCCGTGACAGCCGCCTTCGGCATGGTGGCCGCCAGCCTTGCGCTAGAATGCGCGCTGCTGTGAGTAGGACAGCCGAAAAAGCTGGATATAATTGAAGGCTTGCCGGGTTGTTAGCTCAGTTGGTAGAGCAGTAGACTTTTAATCTATTGGTCGTGGGTTCGAGCCCCGCACAACCCACCAAATATTCAGCGCAGATTTAGAAGAAATGTGGGGCTCTTAGCTCAGTTGGTAGAGCAGCGGACTCTTAATCCGTAGGTCGAGTGTTCGAGTCACTCAGGGCCCACCAAAATTAAGTAAGCACAACAAGCACTTAGCGCACATCAGCGCTAAGTGCTTTTTGCTTTGTAGGGCGCGCTGTCAGCGCTGGTGTAAGCACTCCGCGCGCACGCCGGGCGTCACAAACCCGCGACCGATAATCCCGCCGGGAGGCAGTCACCACATGTTCAACGTGCTCATAGACACCAGTGTCTGGCTGGACCTTGCCGATAAGCCGCAGCAGACGCCGCTGCTCGACCCCATCGAAGGCCTGCTGTCGTACGCAGGCATCAACCTGCTCGTGCCTCAGATCGTCTCCGACGAGTTCAAGCGGAACAGGAATCGCGTTGCTGAGAAGAGCACCAAAGGCCTTGCGACGCACTTCAACCTCGTCAAGGATGCGATCCGACGCAGCACCGGGAACAAGGCGCAGAAGGCGAAGGTTCTGCAGTACCTGTCCGACGTGGATCACAAGCTGCCGCAGGTCGGTGGGAACGCGAAGCTTGCTCTCGACCGCATCGAGAAGATTCTTGACGCCATGCCCAAGATCCCGATCTCGGACGCTGCAAAGGTCAAAGCTGCAGACCGCGCCCTAAACCGCCTCGGGCCTTGCCACAACAACAAGAACGCGATGGCTGATGCGCTGCTGATCGAAACGTACTTCGAGTGTGTTCGAGCGGGCAAGAAAGGAGATCGGTTCGCGTTTGTGACGCACAACAAGATTGACTTCAGCTTAGCCGGTGGCGACGAAAAGCTTCCGCACAAAGACCTTGCCGCAGGGTTCAGCAAGATCAAGAGCTTGTACTTCACGAACCTGGGCGCGTGCCTGAATCGTATCGAACCAGCCTTCGTGCGCGACGTGCTGATGGAACTTTCGTTCGAGGAAGAGCCCCGCGACCTGTCGGAGATCTTGTACTGGATGGACCGACTTACTACTCAGGTCTGGCACAACCGGAACATGAACACGCAGTGGGCGCTTGACCACGGCCGGCACAAGATCGTGACGAAGGCCGAATGGGAGGCCGGTGTTGCCAAGAACAAAATGTTCGGTCAAAAGCACACTGTGGACTACATCTGGAAGGGTGCTTTGAAGGCCAGAGCAAAGGCTCAAAGGACACTCGGCGAAGGCAACTACGGCCCGTACAGTGACTTCGAGTGGGGGATGATCAACGGCAAGCTCTCGGCTCTACGGTGGGCGCTCGGGGAAGACTGGGACGAGCTCTACACTTGATCGCGGTCTCTTCTCCCGACTTATATAACTCTGCCGCACGCGCTTGAGATAGAGTCTCTTCACCGTTCACGCACTACCCGTCCCGCAGCCATGGCGCTGCGAAGACACTGAACGGGTCGGCATGGCCGGCTGGTGGTCGCAAGCGATGTTTTATCAACTCGCCCGACGCCCGCCGGCCTTCTTCGTTTGTGCTGGTGGCAGAGGCACTTTTGGAGTGAATGCCATGAGCTTGGAAGATACGTTGGAAGACTTGGCGAGGGACGGCTACTCTCTCGACGAGATTGGGCGGTGGTGGACGCCAGGGCCATTGCCCGGCACCCAGTATTGTCGAGACGACATGGAGGGCGGCTACGAATTGGGCGTCTTCGCCAATGAGCGCGACCTACCGTCGTATGTGCGCGCTGCCTTTGACGAGCTTCGCCTGTATGGCGTGATTCGTGAAACCGGCAATACAGGCCCCGTGCCCGAGTCTTGGCTGTTGCCAGACGGGACGCGGCGCTACTGCCTCGGCAGAGTGCACCTGTGGGATGTGGAGCCGCAACCATGGGGCCGTGACCAGCCGCTGGCGGCTGGACTGAAGTAGGGCCGGAGCGGGCGCATCAAACATGCGCCCGCGTTCGACGGCAACATGCGACCTCTACCCGAGTTATGAGAGCCAGGAATGACCACACATCAAGGAACGAACAATCCCGAGGTAATTGCCCTCGGCAAGAAGGCGGCCGAAATTGCGGAACGCGAAGGCATCCTCACATGCACGGCGCTTCGACGCATGGACGAGTTTTCCTTCATTCCGCTCGACAAGAAGGGCAACGCCGACTATGGCGCTGGGCATTGCCTCGGTTTCACATACCTCTGCGATACGCGCGCGGACACGTGGGCCGCGTGCCGCGAGGTGTGCTCACGGTCGTTGCCGCCGGACATGCTGAAGATGCTGGACGGCAAGGTGCGGGCCGCTCGATATGTGGTCATGGGAACGAACGTGTCGCTGGAAATGTCGAAGCAATTGATCTTCGCGTCTGGCGACACGCTCGAAGCCTTTGCGGCTTCATGTCTAAAGGTTGTGGACGCGCTCTACGGCGCTGGCGCCGACGTTGTGTACACCGAGTACCTCGGCAACGAGGCGTTCGCACTCGAAGCGCGGAACGTCAGAGAGCGGCTGTACCCGCCTGCGGCGCGCTGAATCGTCCTCCACCGCAGAGGGCTTCGGATAGACGGGGCACTTCGACGATGTGCGTAATGGTGGCACCGCAACCCGCAGCCGAGGAGCCGCATCATGTCGAAGCAAGCCGCCAACACTGCCAAGCAACCCAACGTCACCCAGCAACTCGACGCCCTGTTTGATCAGGTCGGCGCAGACGCGCTGTGCCTGCCCTTCGCGCAGGCGCTGGCAGAAGCCCACGGCCTCAACCGCACCAGCGCCGGCATCCGCTTCAACCGCTGGCGCGCTGCCCGGCTCGCGCCTAGCTAGCGGCCTGACCACACCTCGCCCAGCGCATCGGCGGCCCTTCGGGGCCGCTTTGCATTGGTGGGCCGTGACCGCGTGTGGCGCGTGCCCAGCGGGCGCGGAATCCGGGCCGTGGCGGGCCTGTAGCGCCCGCGCCGCGACAACCCCAGCGGGAAACCCGGCCAGCGCGTTGCCGGCCCGCCCGTGCGGCCAGGACAAGCAGATCGCTTACAGCCGAGCGGAACGGGTCGTGCCGACACTGGGTGGCCCAACGGATAGGGCATCCGTCGCTCAAAACGATGCCCGCATGGGACGGGCATCGAGTGCAGGCTCACCGCCATGGAGATAGCGGCACCTGCTGGCCCCGTTGGGTGGGCGTTGGCCCGCGCGACTGACGGTGGCCTTTGAGACGCGCGGGTGCCTGGAAAACCTAGTCGGGGGCGTTCATCGGCGATCCTGTGCGCTTCGTGCAATCAGATCGGCCTGCTGCTTGATGGCTGCCTTCTCCCATTCCTCGGCACTCCCGGTCGGCACGATCATGACGCCGGTTGCGACAAGCTCTTTTCGCTTCTGCACCGGCTGTCGTGCGGCCTTCAGCTCTTGCAGTTCGCGGAGCATGGCGGAGGAGGGCGTGAGTGAGCGGGCCATGTGTGGTCACCAAGGCGTGTCAGCTGGGACCGCACCGTTCAACCTGTTGAGCGAGCGAATCGCGGCGAGCGCAACGTCCACGTTCTCGGCGTTCACGTGGTGTCTGAGCGTGTGCTTGGTGTTCTGCAGTTCGTCGTTGAAGATGTGGTCGTCGTTCGGGTCCGTGTAGTGGCACTCGATCACGATCACTTGCGGCCCCATCCCCGTTCGTAGCCACATGCCGTAGCCCTCGCGTTGACATCTCAGATGGAAGGCGTGATCGTCTTCGTACCGCTCGCGCATCAGCGACCGCTGGTGCGCTGGGCGCTTCTCACTGGCGCGGGCCAGGATGCGCACCGCTCCGGGCGCGTGGTCCCACTCCGCGCCGATGTAGGGGAAGGCGTTCATGGCGTGTAGGCCACTTCGAGCACCCCGCCTCGGCCGCCCCGCGCCTGCACGAGCTGCGCCATGCCGGCCCGCAGTTCGCGAAGCTCGTTGGCAAACTCGTCAAAGCGGCGCAAGCCGGCAGCAGCGGTGATGCAGTCGATCAACATCTTGCCAGTGTCAGGGTCGATCTCGGAGCGCGACACAGCAAGCAAAACGGCCGAAGCCTGATGAGCGAACGGCGCGTCCGGGTCCAACTCGAATGCCACCTTCTCGGCCCGCGCACGCAGAGGCGGGCTGATGCGCTGCAATGCGATGTTCGCGGCCTGAAGGTCTCCGGCGAGGGCGGCCTCGATGACCTTGTCCATGATGGCCTCGCCATGCTCGGCAACGCGCGCTTCGAGCGGACTGCGCCTGTTCGGCACGCCGGCGACACGGCCGCGCGGATTGCCAGACACGCCGGGGAGCCATCGACCTTTGCCGTCCTTCGGTGGAAGTGGCTCTGTCGATTCGTAGGTCGAAGGAGCGGCGGGTGTCGCGCCAGTGGCCCATGGCGGCGGAATGCTTGGTGTGGTCATAGAACTTGTTCTTCAGCTGGTTGATGCAGGCGCGATTCGCTGGGAGCTTTAGACAGCGGGCATCCGGCCGCCGATGACGGCAAGGCTCTTCTGCGTCTTACCCCGCTGCGCGCGAAGTTTCGCGACGGTCTGCTGCGGCACGCCCATCGCCCGCTCCATGTTGGCGACGAAGACGCTGCCGGCGTGTGTGAGTCGCTCGGCTGCCTTCTCGTACATCGCGAGCTTGCGCGTCGAGTCGGGGTTCAGCACGCGGTTCAGTTGCTGGCCGATGCTGGCCTGCGTTGCTTGGTCGATCCCCGAGAGGAACGCCTTCGCCTTGACCACCGACGCGATGGTTTCGGCGTCGCCCTCGCGGGCACAGCGCATCAGGAAGCCGAGGCGCTCGGTGTCCTTGAGGCCTCTCACATAGCTCCGCAGCTCTTGAGCCATGGCCGGGCTCACCGCCGTGGCGACCGGCTGGTCCAACTGATTGCGCTCGAAGGCAATCGCCTTGTGCAGCGTTGCCAGTGCGGCATCAGCCTTCTTGGTCGCGCGTGACGACAGCGAATCGGCAACGTCTGCGACAGCCAATGCCCGAGCATGTTCTGGCATTGAGCCGTCCGCGAGCACGGCCGCGCGGGCTTCGATGATCGAGGTCAACGTGCTGTGCAGCACGCCCATCGCATCGACCGCCAGCTCGAGCCCATGACCGTTGAAATATTCGTAGTCATCCAGACTGGTCACGTTCCCAGGATCGGTGGAAACGGGCGCAAGTGCCAGCGCGTCGCGCATCCACACGGAGTGGTCGCCCTGCACCTTGGGGCGCTGCGAGCCACGCGCGAAAGAAGCATCGAGCGCGCTGGGCGGACGCGCCGGCTGCAGCGCTTCGCTGTGTTCGGTGTCGGTGTCGTGCTCGTCGGCGACGGGCGTGTCTGCGGTGGTTTCGGTGGTGCTCAAGGGCTTGCTCCGGTGGATGGTTGCCTGCTGCGGCGTGCAGGGCGCTGACAACAGCCTGCATGCTGCATGCACTTGGCCTGCAAGTGTTTGATAAACAAGCGAATCACAGGTGCAACGCAACGGATAGCGTGAACGCTGGTTGAGGATGACCACAGGTGGATGCGCCGAGCTGTAGCAGGTGTAGCAGGTGTAGCAGTAGCACGTCCCAGCAAGGCAGTGCATTGGCCCCTGTGGGAAAGAGAAGAGAAAGTTGATGTATGAACTCACATAGCCAAATTGCTGCTTTGGCTACACGTGCTACTGCTACTGTTGCTACGCTTGCTACGCCTCTTGCGTCGAAACGTTGCTGTCCTGCGGTCGCCACAGCCCGTTCTCGTATAGAACCTCCATCTTCACGAGCAGCACGTCCGTTTTGTCGAGTTTCTCCTGCGTGGCGCGGCCGTGGTCAACAAGGGTTTCGATAGCCTCGTTGCGCACGGACACGGGGTAGCGCACGGAGTTGGGACCGTACTGGGAGATGCTCCTTAGCGTCACGAATGGCGTCTTGGCGGCGATGCACTGCTTGCACGCCCACTCTTCGAGCTGCTGCGCGCGTCGAATGCTTTGCGGAATCGCTGTGGTCCTTATGAAGCGGAGCTGCGCGTTGAGATACCAGCGCGCAACAAGCGTCGCACTCACCATGTGGGAATAGCTGTTGCTGGCGTCGTCCTGAAAGACCACGAAGTTGGCCCACAGGCGCGCCGCGTTTTCGCCCGACTTGCTCGCGGCGTCCTGCACTTCGTAGTATTCGCGATCCTTGCCCAGTTCTTCCTCTACGCTGTCGAAGTAGCCGGTCCAGACCTTCTTCGCCGCTGCGTCCGTGTCCAAGGAAAGCGTGCGGAGGTGCAACTGCCCATCGGCATCAACATTGCTCACCGACGCGCTGAGCAAGTCGTAGAGACGCCGGTTGAACCTGTCGAGCGCTGGCGTGCCGCCGGTCGGCTCTTCGTAGTACCGCCCGCCTTGAGTTGAATCCGGTTGGGTGATGAGGTACCGGGCAAAGAACCCCATACCGCGCGCCAGCTTTCCCGCTCGCTCGTAGAAGTCGAGGAATGCCTCGGGCTGCACCTGTAGGCACGTCGTTACGCGCATGCCGCTGACATCCAGATCCCCACCGCCGACCCGCCCCCGCTGGACCGTGCCGCCGTCCCAGAAGATGTTGAACTGGGCGAGGTTGCGCATCACAACTTGATCGCTCATGCCGTGGGCACCAAACAGGAGCCCGGCCTCGCTGCTGATGATTGCGGCCATCGGCCACTCGGTGAGCGCGGTAGCCAAGCGCTCCGGCGTGTCGTCCTGGCGCCGCAACTTGGGCACGTGTAGATCAGGCGGGCGCTTCACGGCGTGGTCAGTCAACTCCTGCGTCAGCGTGTCGATGGCGTGCTGCTCGTGATTGCGAGCAGCGTGCTTTAGCGCCTCTTTCAATCCGGCCTCCTGCGCAGCCCACGCCTCGACGAGCCCCTTTTGGCGCAGCTTGGCGTGCGCTATCGACTTCGCCACGTCGGCCTCCCATTGGCGCAGCCCCTGCGTGAATAGGTTGTCTACGGTGGTCTTTCGTTCGCCGCTTGCCGCGAGGATCAACACGGCGAGCGACACAGGGCCAATCAGCACCTTATTGCGCGCCACGTTGACATGGCCCTGCACGGCCGTGGCCGCAGCGGCGAGGGCGCAACTGGCAACCATTGCGACAGGGGCTTGGGTGATCGCCACCACTTCCTCTACCGCTTCGCGAATGAGCCGTGGCAGCAAGCCCGTCGGGAATGGCTCCTCCTCCAACTTCGGCACGAGCGGACGCAGCGGCTGGAGTTCGAGCGCGTGCTTCTCCGAGGGTTTGGGCACTTCAAATAGCGTTAGGGCCCCCTTGTTGATGCTCATGCGGCATCCCCTGCGGCGTGTGCCTGCGGCAGCGCCGCGCCGGCCTGCGCAGCGGCCCGCTGGCGCACGTTTGCCCTGGTGGCAGGGGGTAGGGTTGGGGAACCCGGCCGCGTGGCGCTGCGGCGCGCCGCTGGCATCGCGCATTCATCAAGCCATTCGCGTGAGGTCGCCGCCAAAATTGCAACTGCGTAGGTAGTGATTGGGGCCGGTGCCGTAGTGTGGCTACCGGCCCTTTCTTTTGACCGATGGGTCATGTCGATTTGTCCTTGAGACTGACGACGCACGTACAGCGAGGCACGCACGGCGGGATTTGCGTAGGTGGGCGCAACGGTCTTTGAATCCGTTGCAGTCGAGCGAGGTCACGCGGCTGCGAGTTGCGGCCGGGCCTTCTGCGTGGTGTTGGTCCGCGTCTGCTTGTCCAGCCAGTCTTGAATGTCGGACTCGCGGTAGCGGACGAGGCGGCCGACCTTGAGATAGGCCGGGCCGCGATTGGTCTGCCGCCAGCTCTGGACGGTCTTGACGCTTATGCGGAAGCGCGCGGCGAGTTCATTTTCGTCGTGCGTGGGGTCGCGTTCTGCGATGGTGCTGGCATTCATGGGCAATCCTTCTGGACTTGCTCACCGCGCCAAATGCAAAGGGGCTGGCGGGGAGCGATTCGATGGCCCGTTTCCGTGCGCCACCAAAAAGCTCGCCGCCAGCCCCTCTCTTGACTGACTATTCGGCGATCGAACCCGCTCCGAAGAGCTTCTGAATCACCGGCGATTCCGACACACAACTATGTGCGCCGGCCTTGCATGAACAAATGCTACCTATTCCTAAGACTCAGAGTTTGATAATTTGCCAAGTGATCAGGCTCGTAGCTTGACCACGTTGCCAGCCGCTGCAAGCGCAGCCTGCTCGACGATGAATGCACCGATGCGCTCGGCCTCGGACGCGAGGTAGCGCAGGTCTGATCGTTCCGTGTAGTGAACGAGCGTTACGCTCTGCGTCGGTACATGGTTCGTCAAAAGCTCCAGCTTGTACATCTCGACTCCGAGCTTGATGCCGATTGAAATAAAGGACCGCCTGCAATCGTGAGGTGTCAGCCGAAGTCCTGCGGCCTCGGACAACAGTTCCATCGGCCCGCGAACGTCCACCATGTGGCCATCGCCACTGCGAGCAGGGAAGACAAAGTTGGAACCCGGCTTTCGCTTGCGCGCCGCGAGCATCGCGCGCGCTGGTGCGGACAACGGCAGCCAGACAGGATTCCCATTCTTCGGCGTTGGCAGATGCCACGTCCCAGCGTCTTCACCCGAATCCACGCGATCCCAAGTTAGCGCGGTGGCCTCGCCGATGCGCGCGCCAGTAAGCAGAAGGAACATCACGAGGTCGGCGCCTGTGTGGTCACTGTCGAGCCGCATTTCGTCCATGCGACGAGCGCGCAGCGCGACCCACGACGCGCCGACTCGATCAATCGGGACGCGGCCGGTACGAACCTTCGCAGGATGTAGCGTGCCCTTGAGGACGCGCACCGGGTTCTCCTCGATGATGGGCTTGCCGTTCGCGCGAAACTTCTCCTGAGCCCAGTTAAGTAACGCTCTGAGGACGACGAACGCCTGCACCGCTTGTGCCGGGGCAGGGCGCTTGCCGTGCAGGCCGCCGGTTGAAAGTTCGCGGTATCGCTGCTCGCACATGTCCCGCGTGATGTCCTTCACCGGCATGTGCTGCCACGCCGCGAACGACTTCGATACGTGCCGCTCCAGATCGGCAAGCGTCTTCGCCTTCAGCGGCCCGTTCTTCGTCTTTTTGTTCGCGGCGTAGTGCTTGCGCACGTCTTCCAAGGTGACTGCCTCGGCCTTGCTGCGTTCTTCTACCTCCGTCTTCGCGACCAGCGCGAGCGCGCGTTCCTCCATCGGATTGCGGCCGAGGTCCAACATGCGTCGCAAGGTCTGCGCGCGGGCTCTGGCGCCATGCCGCGCTTCATCAGAGTGGGTGTCGTCGCCGGTCAACGGTAGTTCATCGACGCGGCCCAACGTCATGCGGACCTCCTGGCCGGCGCCTTTGACGCGGCCTTGAAAGATGAAGCTCTTGGCGCCGGCGACCGTGGTCTTGCCGACCTTGCGATCTGGCAGCGCTCGCACCGCGAGTCCGCGCACTTCGGTGTCCCACAGGAACGACTGCGTCTTGCCGGCCGGACAACTGTGGTCACGAACTTTCTGAATGGTGAGTTTGACCTTGCTCATGCCCGTGCCCTCCTTGACGGGCTAGTGACTGCACATGGCCGGGCACGGTACGGGAAGATCAGCGCAAGAGTTCTATCACTGTGTTTTGCGACAGGGCCTGCCGTTGCGGACACGACGAAGCCTGACCGCCCCTCGCGGGCGGTTGATACGATGTACATGCGGATTCCTTGCTGCGTAAGGATGAAGCCACGCGGCCGAGCGCTGTTAGCGCAGTGCGTCGGCCGCACCTACTGACAGCGCCCCTGTCGGTGCGCTGTAAGCAAAATTGTATGGTCCTAGGTGGTATCAGGGCGGAATCGGCAGGATTCGCAAGTGCCTGTCAGGGCACGACTTTCGCAGGTGGTAGCACTAGGTAGCACTAGATAGCGCTACGGCGGGGCCTGCCGTCGACTTCTCTTAATCCGTAGGTCGAGTGTTCGAGTCACTCAGGGCCCACCAGTAAAAACAACGGCTTGCCAGAAATGGCAGGCCGTTTGTCTTTGTGCTCGGCCAGGTTGCAAGAGCGTTGAGATGAACCTTGACTTCCGAGCTCGCGCCTCCAGTTCATCGAAATGGAAACGACCAAGCTCAACGTGG
This sequence comes from Burkholderiaceae bacterium, assembly GCA_040080605.1. Taxonomy (GTDB): domain Bacteria; phylum Pseudomonadota; class Gammaproteobacteria; order Burkholderiales; family Burkholderiaceae_C; genus LMDS01. The sequence goes on along the minus strand of JBEBIB010000018.1, from coordinate 65,462 downwards.
CCTGCGCACAGTGCGGTGCAACCAACCGGGTGCCCGCAGCGCGCCTGGCCGAAGACCCGACCTGCGGACGGTGTGGCAAGGACTTGCTCGCCGGCCAGCCGGTCGAGTTGACCGACTCGAACTTCGACGCCTTCACGCAGCGCACCGAGTTGCCGGTGCTGGTGGACTTCTGGGCGCCGTGGTGCGGCCCGTGTGTCGGCATGGCGCCGCAGTTCGACCTGGCGGCCCGGCAACTGAAGGGCCGTGCCATCCTCGTGAAGGTCAACAGCGACGACAACCCCAGAACGTCGAGCCGGTTCGGGATCCGCAGCATTCCCACGCTGGTGAGGCTGGACGCCGGGCGCGAGAAGTCGCGTCAATCGGGTGCGCTGCAGGCAGGCCAGATCGTCGCGCTGGTTCGCTGAGCACGATGCGGCGCTGCGCTGCTACGCGCTCGGCGTGGCGGCATGCACACCGGCGCCATAACGACTACATTGATCCCATGGAGGACATCCGATGAGTGAAGAACGTGCCATCCTGGCTGGCGGCTGCTTCTGGGGCATGCAAGACCTGATCCGCCGTTACGACGGCGTGCTCGCCACGCGCGTGGGCTACTCCGGCGGCGACATGCCGAACGCGACCTACCGCAACCACGGCACGCACGCCGAGGCGATCGAGATCGTGTTCGACCCGGCTCGCATCAGCTACCGCAAGCTGCTCGAATTCTTCTTCCAGATCCACGACCCGACCACGCTCAACCGCCAGGGCAACGACCGCGGCCTCAGCTACCGTTCGGCGATCTATTACGCCAACGAAGAGCAGAAGCGGGTGGCGCTCGACACCATCGCCGACGTGGAAGCGTCGGGCCTGTGGCCCGGCAAGGTGGTGACCGAGCTTGCCCCGGCCGGCCCGTTCTGGCTGGCCGAGCCCGAGCACCAGGACTACCTGGAGCGCATTCCGCACGGCTACACCTGCCACTTCATCCGGCCCGACTGGAAGCTGCCGGTGCGGCAAGGCCTGCCGGCTCAGGGGCTCTGATCGGGCGTGCGCGCCAGCAGCGCGTCGAGTGTGTCGTAGACCTTCTGCATGGCGTCCAGGCCGAGCGACGCTTCGAGCGCCTGGTAGCGCAGCTCGACCAGCGGGATCAGCTGCTGAGCGACCCTGCGGCTCTTCGGCGTGAGCGACACGCGCACGCGGCGCTGGTCGTGCGCCATGCGCTCGCGTGTGATCAGGCCGGTCTCTTCCATGCGCAGCAGCACGCCGACGATGCTCGGGCTCGAAATGGAGCAGGCCTCGCACAGCTGGCGCGGCTCGAGCGGCCCCTGCTCGACCACTTCGCGCAGGATGCGCCACTGCTGCTCGGTCAAGCCGAACTCGCCCAGCAGCGGGCGAAAATGCGCCATCAGCGCTTCGCGTGCGCGCAGCAGCAGGTGCGGCAGGTTGCGGTGGCGCAGGGCGGCGGGGGCACTGGTGGGTTTGCTCACATCTCAGTGTAAAGCGCTCGTGTCTCTACCGCGCACTTGATGAAACTACCGAGAGGCGTTTCGCGCGCATCGCTTGCATTACTCATGTGTGAGTGATTCAATTGCTGCATGCAAAGTCCCCCGCGCCGCGGCACCGTCTACGGCAGCTTGCTCAACCATGCCGACGCGCTGGCCGCGCTGGGCTCGGCCGTGCACGCGCCACCCTACAAGGCGCCACCGACAGCGCCGGTGCTCTACATCAAGCCGCGCAACACCTGGGCCGGCAACGGTGATGCCATCGTCGTGCCCGCTGGCGTGAGCGAACTCGAGATCGGCGCCACGGTCGGCCTGGTGATCGGCCGCAGCGCGTGCCGGGTGAGTGAGGCCGAGGCGCTCACGTTTGTGGCCGGCTGTGTGATCGTGAACGACGTGAGCGTGCCGCACGATTCGTATTACCGCCCGTCGCTGCGCTTCAAGGTGCGCGACGGTTTCTGCCCGATCGGGGCGTTCGTGCCGCTGACCGGCATGCCTTCGCCCGATGCGCTGCAACTGCAGGTCGAAGTCGACGGCGTGCTCGTGCAGCGCAGCCGCACCACGGGGCTGATTCGCCCGGCTGCGCGGCTGCTTGCCGAGGTCAGCGAGTTCATGACGCTCTCGCCCGGTGACGTGCTGATGCTCGGTGTGGCGGCCGGCGCGCCGCGCGCCCGGGCCGGGCAGCGTGTGGGCATCCTCGTCGACGGGGTGGGCCGGCTCGACAACACGCTGGTGGCTGACGAGGTGAGTGCATGAGCCGCGTCGCCCGTGTCGCGTTCGGCGGCGCCGTTCACGAAGCCGCACCACACGCCCGAGGCATCCAGCTCGCCGACGGCCGGGTGCTGGCCGAAGACCGGGTCGTGTGGCTGCCGCCGTTCGAGGTCGGCACGATCATCGCGCTCGGCATCAACTACGCCGACCACGCGAAAGAGCTGGCGAAAGAACTGACCATCGGCGCGAAGGACGAGCCGCTCGCGTTCCTGAAGGCGCCGAACTCGCTGATCGGCCACCGTGGTTTCACTCGTCGGCCGGCCGATGCGACCTTCATGCACTATGAGTGTGAACTGGCGGTCGTGATCGGCGCGACGGCGAAGAACGTGGCGCGGTCCGATGCGATGCGTTGTGTGGCCGGCTACACCGTCGCCAACGACTACGCGGTGCGCGACTACCTCGAAAACTGGTACCGCCCGAACCTGCGCGTGAAGAACCGCGACGGCGGCACCGTGCTCGGCCCGTGGCTGGTTGACGCGGCCGATGTGCCCGACCCGCACGCGCTCGAGCTGCGCACGCTCGTCAATGGCAAGATCACGCAGCGAGGCAACACGCGCGACCTGATCAACGACGTGCCGGCGTTGATCGAACACCTGAGCAGCTTCATGACACTCTCGCCCGGTGACGTGATCCTGACGGGCACGCCCGAAGGTGTGGTCAACGTCGATGTCGGCGACGAGGTGGTGACCGAGATCGACGGCATCGGGCGCCTGGTCAACACCATCGTCGGTGATGATGTTTTCGGACGATAGGAAATCAACGCCATGCGCATCCAGCACCTGATCGACGGCCAGAGTGTCGAAAGCCGCGACTATTTCGAGACCGTGAACCCGGCCACCCAAGAGGTGCTGGCCGAGGTGGCCTCTGGCGGTGCCGATGAAGTCAATGCCGCAGTCGCCGCCGCGAAAGCCGCGTTCCCGAAGTGGGCCGCGCTGCCGGCCACGGAGCGCGCGAAGACGATGGTGCGCCTCGGCGACCTGATCGCCAGACACGTTCCCGAGATCGCGCAGATCGAAACCCGCGACACCGGCCAGACCATCTCGCAGACCGGCAAGCAGCTGATCCCGCGCGCGGCCGACAACTTCTACTACTTCGCCGAGATGTGCACCCGTGTCGACGGCCACACCTACCCCACGCCGACGCACCTGAACTACACGCTGTACCACCCGGTCGGCGTGTGTGCGCTGGTCTCGCCGTGGAATGTGCCCTTCATGACCGGCACCTGGAAGATCGCGCCGTGTCTCGCCTTCGGCAACACGGCGGTGCTGAAGATGAGCGAACTATCGCCGATGAGCATTTCGCGCTTCGGCGAACTGGCCACGGAAGCGGGCTTGCCGAAGGGCGTGCTCAACATCGTGCACGGCTACGGCAAAGACACCGGCGAACCCTTGTGCAGCCACCCCGACGTGCGCGCGATCTCGTTCACCGGCTCCACCGCCACCGGCCAGCGCATCGTGAAGAATGCCGGCCTCAAGAAGTTCAGCATGGAGCTCGGTGGCAAGAGCCCGTTCGTGGTCTTTGAAGACGCCGACTTCGAGCGTGCGCTCGACGCCGCCGTGTTCATGATCTTCTCGAACAACGGCGAGCGCTGCACCGCCGGCTCGCGCATCCTGATTCAGAAGTCGATCTACGCCGAATTCGCAAATCGTTTCGCCGAGCGAGCGAGCCGCATCCAGGTCGGCGACCCGCTCGACGACAACACCTTGATCGGCCCGATGATCAGCCCGGCCCACCTGGCCAAGGTGCGCAGCTACATCGAGCTCGGCCCGAAGGAGGGCGCCACGCTGCTGACCGGCGGGCTCGACGCGCCCGACCTCCCCGAAGCGATGAGACGAGGCAACTTCGTGCGCCCCACCGTGTTCGCCGACGTGCACAACCGCATGCGCATCGCACAGGAAGAGATCTTCGGCCCGGTCGCCTGCCTGATCCCGTTCAGCGACGAGGCGGATGCCATCGCGCAGGCCAACGATATCCAATACGGCCTGTCGAGCTACGTGTGGACCGAGAACCTCGGCCGCGCGCACCGCGTGGCCGCGGCCATCGAAGCCGGCATGTGCTTCGTCAACAGCCAGAACGTGCGTGACCTGCGCCAGCCTTTCGGCGGCACCAAGGCGAGCGGCACCGGGCGCGAAGGGGGCACCTGGAGCTACGAGGTGTTCCTGGAGCCGAAGAACGTGGCCGTGAGCCTGGGCTCGCACCACATTCCGCACTGGGGAGTCTGACCATGGGCAAACTGGCACTCGCCGCGAAGATCACGCACGTTCCCTCGATGTACCTGTCGGAGCTCGATGGCCCGCACAAGGGTTGCCGTGAAGCCGCCATCAACGGGCACAAAGAGATCGGCCGCCGCTGCCGCGAACTCGGTGTCGACACCATCGTCGTGTTCGACGTGCACTGGCTCGTCAACTCCGAGTACCACATCAACTGCGCGCCGAAGTTCGAGGGCGTGTACACCAGCAACGAGCTGCCGCATTTCATCAAGAACCTGCCCTACGCCTACCCCGGCAACCCGCAGCTCGGGCAGCTGATCGCCGACATGGCGAACGAGATGGGCGTGGCCACGCGCGCCCACAGCGACACCACCCTCGAGCTCGAATACGGCACGCTGGTGCCGATGCGCTACATGAACGCCGACCAGCACTTCAAGGTCGTGTGCGTGTCGGGCTGGTGCATGTGGCACGACCTGGCGACGAGCGAACGTTTCGGCCTGGCCGTGCGCAAGGCGATCGAAGAGCGTTACGAGGGCACGGTGGCGGTGTTCGCCAGCGGCTCCTTGTCACACCACTTCGCGCCGAACGGGCGCGCACCCGAGTTCATGCACAAGGTGTTCGACCCGTTCCTGGAGCAGACCGACCGCAACGTAGTCGAGATGTGGAAGCGCGGCGAGTGGAAAGCCTTCCTGCAGATGCTGCCGATGTACAACGAGAAGTGCTGGGGCGAAGGTGGCATGCACGACACAGCGATGCTGCTCGGCTTGCTGGGCGGCGAACATTACACGCAGGGCGCCGAGATCGTCACGCCATACTTCGGCAGCTCGGGCACGGGGCAGATCAACGCGATCTTCCCGGTGACACCGCTCACCGCCTGAACATTGCACAAGGAACGCACACCATGCCGCACCTCACCATCCACTACAGCGGCAACCTCGACTCGCAGGCCAACATGGGGGCGCTGTGCCGCAGCCTTGCCGACACCATGCTCGAACAGGTCGACGACGCCGGTGTGGCGGTGTTCCCGCCCGGTGGCACGCGCGTATTGGCCTTTCCGGCGCGCAGCTTCGCCATCGCCGACGGCAAGCACGATTACGCTTTCGCCTACCTCAACCTGCGCATGGGCCGTGGCCGCAGCGAGGCCACGCAGCAGCGCATCGGCGAGGCCTTGCTCGCCACGGCGAAAGAGTTCTTCGACCCGATCCAGGCGCGCCGCCTGGTCGGCGTGACCTTGCAGATCGACGTGGGCAACGAGGTCTTCGACGGCAAGCTGAACAATATCCACCCGCTCTTCAAGAAAGACTGAACATGCTGTCGCAAGACACCGTCAACGAGCTGGCCCGCGAGCTCTACGCAGCGCGCAAAAGCCGCACGCAGGTGCGGCACTTCTCGAAGCGATTTCCCGACATGACGGTCGATGACGGCTACGCGGTCCAGCGCGCCTGGGTCGCGCTCGAAGTGAAGGACGGCCGCACGGTCAAGGGCCGCAAGATCGGCCTGACCTCGCGCGCGATGCAGCAGGCCAGCCAGATCGACGAACCCGACTTCGCGCCGCTGATGGACGACATGTTCTTCGCCCAGGGCACCGACATCCCGATCAGCCGCTTCATCGCACCGCGGGTCGAGGTCGAGCTGGCGTTCATTCTCGGCAAGCCGCTCAAGGGGCCGGGCGCCACCTTGTTCGACGTGCTCTCTGCCACCGACTACGTCACACCGGCGATCGAGATCATCGACGCGCGCATCGAGCAGTTCGACCGTGAAACGAAAGTGATGCGCAAGGTCTTCGACACCATCAGCGACTTCGCCGCCAACGCCGGCATCGTGCTCGGCGGCCGGCCGGTGAAGCCGACCGAAGTCGACCTGCGCTGGGTCGGCGCGCTGCTCTACAAGAACGGCGTGATCGAAGAAACCGGCTTGGCCGCCGGGGTGCTCAATCACCCTGCGAATGGCGTGGCGTGGCTCGCCAACAAGATCGCACCTTTCGACGAACAGCTGAACGCGGGCGACGTGGTGCTGGCCGGTTCGTTCACGCGTCCGACCACGGCACAAGCCGGAGACAACTTCCACACCGACTATGGCCCGCTCGGCTCGGTCGCATTCCGCTTCGTCTGAGAGCCGGGGCACGCCGCATGAACACCACCACGAACAAGTTCAGCGAAGCCGAATGGGCTGCGCGTGTGCAGCTCGCCGCCGCCTACCGCATCTTCGACCACCTGGGCTGGGGCGAGCTGATCTACAACCACATCTCGATGCGCGTGCCCGGCCCCGACGCGCACTTTCTGCTCAACCCTTTCGGCCTGCACTACAGCGAAGTGCGTGCCTCGAACCTGGTGAAGGTCGACGTGCGTGGCAACGTGATCGGCCACAGCGACTGGCCTATCAACCCGGCCGGCTTCACCTTCCACGGCAAGATCCACGAAACATTGCCCGACGCGCACTGCGTGATGCATGTGCACACCACGCCCACCATGGCCGTGTGCTGCCTCGACGAGGGCTTGAGCTTCACCAACTTCTACGCGGCGCAACTCTTCGGCAAGGTTGCGTACCACGAGTTCGAGGGCATCACGGTGCATGCCGACGAAGGCGAGCGCATTCTGGCCAGCGCCGGGGGCAAACAGGTGCTGCTGCTGCGCAACCACGGCCCGGTGACCATCGGCCACACCCTCGCGCAGGCCTTCGGGCTGATGTGGCTGCTGAACCGCGCCTGCGAAGTGCAGTTGGCCACGCTGTCGATGGGAAGGCCGCGCGCCATTGCGCAGCCGGTGCTCGAAGGCTGCGTGCGCGATTCGCTGCAATTCGACCCGCGCTTCGGGGCAGGGCAGGACGCCTTCGATGCCTTGCAGCGCATCGTCGACCGCATCGACCCGACTTACCGCAACTAGGGGCGCGGCGTTCGGCCGGCGCGGCGCGAAACGCCGTGCCCCAGGTTGGCCGTGACGAGCGCGGCGGCCAGCGTCACGAGCCATGAGAAGTACATCCAGAGCAGGAACACCGGGAAGGCCGCGAACGTGCCGTAGACGGCCTTGTAGGTCGGGATCTTGATGAGGTAGGCCGCGAAGCCGCGTTTGCCCAGCTCGAGCGCGACGCTGGCGAGCAGTCCGCCAACGAGCGCATCACGCCGCCGCACGGTGGTGTTCGGCACGAAGTAATACAGGGTGGCCAGCCCCACCCAGCCCAGCAGCACCGGGCCCAGGGTCAGCACGAAACTGGCCGAGGGTGGCAAGGCCCCGATCAGGCCCATCGACGCGCCCGCCACATACGACGTCGCCCACAGGCTCACGCCCAGGGCCGGTGGCCCTGCGGCCAGCATCAGCAGGTACAGGCCCAGCCGCTTGAGCAGCGGGCGGGTCTTCTTCACGTTCCAGATCTGGTTGAAGGCGTTTTCCACCGTGAGCAGCATCGCCATCGCCGCCACCAGCAGGAACAGGGAGCCGAACAAGGTCAGGCTGCCCGCGTTGGCGGCGAATTGGCCCAGGTACTTGAGCACCGTGCGCGAGATGTCGGCGGGGAGCAGGCTCTTCAGCAGGTGCTCTTCGAGCGCGTCTTCGAAGCGCCTGAACATCGGGAAGCGCGTGAAGAGTGCGAAGCTCACCGACAGGAACGGCACGATCGACAGCAGGGTCGTGAACGTCAGGCTGCCGGCGATCTGGGCCAGGCGCTCCGTGCGGGCACGGCGGATCGTGAGTCGGGTCAGGCTGAACATCCGTCTGAAATTGTAGGGGTGCCAAACGCCCCGCCGAAGCCAATTGAACCTCTGCGCATCGCTGCGATCACATCCGCATTGCCACTGAAAGAGCGACCGACATGACCCCACAAGAGACCCGCGCCATCCTCAGCCTGAGCCTGCTCGCCGCTTTTGCCGATGGCGACAAGCACGAGCGTGAACGGGCCGAGATAAAGCGCATTGCCGAAGGGCTTTCTGCCGACGAGAGCCTGCAGGGGCCTGCGCTTTACCAGGACGTGCTGATGAAGCGCGTCTCGATCGCCTCGGTGGCGAGCGAGCTCCCCAGCCTGGAGTCGAGACAGCTCGCCTACGAGATGGCGGTGTGCGTGTGCGACGCCGACGGTGTGCAGTCGGTGCCCGAGCAGCGCTTTCTGGAAGAGGTGCATGCCGCCCTGGCCATTGCCGCGCCGGCCGCGGCCGCGCATTCCCGCAGCGCCGAAGAACTCGCCGCAGTGCCGCTCGCGGCCGGCGGCACAGCCGCCGCCACGCCGTTGCCCGGTCGTGCCGCACCCGACGACGCCGAACTCGACCGCGCGATCCTCAACGCCTCGATTCTCAACGGCGCACTCGAGTTGTTGCCCGAAACGCTGTCGACCATGGCGATCATCCCGCTGCAGATGAAGCTGGTCTACCGCATCGGCCAGGAGTACGGCTACGAACTCGACCGCGGTCACGTGAAAGACTTTCTCGCCACCGCCGGTGTCGGCATGACCTCGCAGTTCATCGAACAGGCCGGCCGCAAGCTGCTCGGCGGCCTGCTGGGCAAGCTGGGCGGCGGGCTTGGCCGCGGGCTGGGCAACCAGGCCGTCAGCTCGGGCATGAGCTTCGCCAGCACCTACGCGCTGGGCCACGTGGCCAAGCGCTACTACGCCGGCGGCCGGCAACTCTCGACCGCGATGCTCAAGGAAGCCTATGCCAGCGTGGTGAGCGAGGCCCGCAACCTGCAGTCGCAATACCTGCCCGCCATGCAGGACCGGGCCCGAACGCTTGACGCCGGCAAGGTGCTCGCGATGGTGCGCGGCGCGTGAGCGGTCTGGCGGGCTGATCGGCCACCGGGCGCCACGGCGGCCGGATCGTGCAGCGTCGACAATGCAACTTCTCGACCCCGACTTCCGCCGCCTCATGACGATCCCGCCCCTTCCCGAAATGCCTGCTTCGCTTCGCGACCTCGCGCAACTCAGCGCCGCTCAATGGTCGGCCGTGCTGCTGGCCGAACCGGCGCGTGCGGCCGGCTGGATGGTCGTGGCAGCCCGCCTCGGCCACGCCGAGGCGCAGGCCGTGTGGGGCCAGTGGCTGCTCGACGGCCATGGCACGCCACGCAACCCGGCCGCGGCGCTGAGCTGGTTCGAATCGGCAGCGCGGCAAGGCCACGCGATGGGCATGAACATGGCCGGGCGCTGCCACGAAAACGGCTGGGGCACGCCTGTCGACCTGCCGAAGGCGCTCGCCTGGTACCGGCAGGCGGCAGCCCAGCGGCTCGATGCCGGCCTGTACAACCTGGCGAACCAGTACGCCGCCGGCAAGAGCGTGGCGCAGGACCATGCGCAGGCGCTGGCCTTGTACCAGCAAGCGGCGGAGCTGGGCCACGCGAAGTCGATGACCAAGATCGGCCGCTATCACGAAGACGGCCTGGTGGTGCCGAAGGATGCGCAAGCCGCCTTCGCCTGCTACGAAAGGGCCGCGCGGGGTGGTGATTTCCGCGGCCAGTTCTGCCTCGCCGGCATGCTGGCGGCGCAGGGCCGCACCGAGCAGGCCCTGGCCTGGCTGCGCAAGGTGCCGCTGACCGCCACCCCGGGCTTCCGCGAAGAAGCGGGGCGCGCGCTGCTGCAATCGCCGCACGAAGAGTTCAGGCGCATCGGCGAGCAGATGCTGGCCCGCGTGGCCGTGGCCTGACGGGCGAGTGCGTCGGCGTCGCGACGTGCGTCCCGCGTTGTTGCGACAGAATCGCGCCTCGGCAACAACGCTGCGAGTTCGAGGTCGCTTATGGGGTTTGAACTGAACTGGGAGCCGAGGGGCGTCTACCGCGCCTTCCGCGGGCATGTGACCGTGCAAGACCGTCGGCAGTCGCTCGAGGCGATCTGCGCCGACCGCCGCTTCGACGATCTGCTGTACACGATCACCGACTACCTCGGCATCGACAGTTTCGACTATTCGCAAGAGGCCAACAGCGAGCTCGCGGCGCTGCACATCGGGCCGGTGTGGACCAACCCGAGAATCCTCATTGCCACCGTGGCGGTGGACGCCGCCTTGGTGGCCTCGGTCTCCGAATTCATCGCGCTCGGGTTCGTCAAGTCGCCGCAGCGAATCTTCGATTCGGTGGCAACTGCCCGGGCGTGGATCGAGCGCAGCCACCCGTCGCTGCGCTGACGCCACTCCGGCGTGCTGCCGGTCACTCGGCCCGCAACCCCAATCGGTCCACGATCAGCGCCCACTTGTCCGCCTCTCGGCGCAGGCGTGCCGCGGCCTGCTCGGGCGTGTTCGGTATGAAGTCCAGGTCCATCGCGAGCATCCTGGCCCGCACGTCGGGCTGCGCGAGCACCGCGCCGAAGGCTTCGTTCAAGGCGGTGACCACCGCGGGCGGCGTGCCCTTGGGTGCGAGCAGGAGCTGGCCGAACGATGCTTCGTAGCCGGTGATGCCGGCCTCGCTCATCGTCGGCAGCTCCATCGCGATCGGCGAACGTTTGGCCGTGGTGACGGCCAGGCCGGTCAGCTTGCCGCTCTTGACGTGGGGCATGACCGTGGGTGTTGCCAGGAAGCCGCACTGCACGGTGCCGCCCATCAGGTCCTGCAAGGCGGCAACGGGCCCTTTGTACGGGATGTGCGTCATGCGCAGGCCCGTAGCCGAGAGGAACATCTCGGCCGCCAGATGGCCGGGCACGCCTTGCCCGCCCGAGGCATACGACATGTCATGCGATCTGGCCCAGGCCACCAGTTCCTGCACCGACCTGACCGGCACCGACGGGTGGCACACGAGGGTCTGCGCCGAGTTCGCGAGGTAGATCACGGGCACCAGGTCCACGTCGGCCCTGAACTTCAGGTTCCGATAAATGTGCGGGTTGACGGTGGCCACGGTGTCCACCGTCACCAGCAGCGTGTGGCCATCGGGTGCGGCCCGACTCACGGCCTCGGCGGCGATGTTGCCGCCCGCGCCCGGCCGGTTCTCGATGATCAGGGGCTGTTTGAACGCCGCCTGGAAAGGCCCGTCGACCAGCCGCACGATCACGTCGTTGTTGCCCGGCGGAAAAGCCGAGATCACGGTCACGGGCTTGCTGGGGTAGCTTTGGGCCCAGGCGCTGCCGCTGGCGGATGCGGCCAGCGCGAGGCCTGCGGCGAGAACGAATGAGGTGGAACGCATGGGCATCTCCGGTGGGGCCATGAAGCGCAGTAGAGCAGAGCGGCGCCTGCACCGTAAGATGGCCACGGCACGTGGGCCATAACCGGGAGCTATGGATGAGGCTGACGCAGATTCGCGACTTTCTGGCCGTGGTCGAGTCCGGCAGCATTTCCGCCACCGCCCGAAAGCTCGGCGTGTCGCAGCCCGGGCTGACCAAGAGCCTGAGCTCGCTGGAGGCGGAGCTCGGTGCGTCGCTGCTGAAGCGCACGCCCACCGGCGTCACGCTCACCCGAGAGGGCCAGGCTTTCCACGTGCGTGCGCGCGCCGGCTACGCCGAGCTGGCGAAAGCGCAGGAGGAACTCGGGCGCGGCGCCCGGCCCCACGTGGCCCTCGGCCTCGGCCCGTTCTTCGCGGCGCAGATCGTGCCGCAGGCCGTGAAACGCTTCCGCGAGAAGTTTCCCGACGTGCAGCTTCGCCTCGTGGAGGGCCTGCGCCACGCCACCGGCCCGATGGTGCGCGACGCGACCCTGGACATGGCCCTGGCGCCGCGTGCGCCGCGCGATCTCGACGACCCGGCCATCCGCTTCAAGCCCATCGCGCATCTCGACCAGATCGTGGTGGCGCGCCGTGGCCACCCGCTGGCGAAAGCCCGCTTGGCCGCCGCCCTGGCCAGTGACGAATGGCTGTGCAGCTTGCGGCGCGACGTGACGGCCGAGGCCTTGCGTGCGCTCGGCGCCCCCGAACCGCAGCAGATCACCGAGTGCGAGTCTTTCGGCGCCATGCTCACGCTGCTGGCCGAATCGAACATGCTGGCGGTGGTGCCACACCCCTTTCTCGACATGCCGCAGGTGGGCCAGCTTGTGCAGCGGGTGCCGATCGCGGAGCGCCTGCCCGGGCTGACGGTGGGCCTGCACACGCGCGCCGACGCGCCCTTGACGCAACCCGCTGGTGCGTTGGCCCGGTTGCTGGCGGACATCGGCCGCAGGCTGTTGACGCGCGAAAGGGCTTGAGACCGGCGGCAATTGCGCCGCCCATGTTCGCTGGCGTACAGACAGCGCTCACCAACGCCACCAGACTCGGCCCTGCACCGGCTCCCGTCCTGGCCCGGTGACCCACGGGCGCGAGCCCTCTTCATCAGGACAGGATCCGAACATGACTCCGACGCGTGTGCTGATCGTCGATGACAACCCCATGTTCATCGAGATGGCAAGTGTCGCGCTCGCCGCAGGCGGCTTCGAGGTCGAGTCGGCTTCCGATGCGGGCCGGGCCTTGTCGCAGATCCCGGTGTTCCGCCCCGAATTGATACTGATGGATGTGCAGATGCCGGGCATGGACGGCATCGAACTGACGCGGCATCTGAAAGCCGACCCGGCGATCCGGCACATCGTCATCGTCGCTTTCACGGCGTTTGCACTCAAAGGCGACTCGGCGTTGCTGCAGGCGGCGGGCTTCAATGGCTTCATCGCCAAACCGGTGGATGTGATGACCCTCGGCGCAATGGTTCGCTTCTGGCTCGAAGGGCCAGCGAGTGCACGCGGCAGCCACCTTGTCTGGCCCTGAGGCGCGCATGACGCACGCGACCCCGCTGCCTGTTCCGTACAGCATCAAGCGCCACGGCATCTCGCTTCGCAACTGCGACGACGAGCCGGTCCAGACGCCCGGCTGCATCCAGGCGCACGGCCTGCTGCTGGCGCTGCGCTTCGATGACCTGACCATCACGCAGGTGAGCGAAAACTGCGAACACTTTTCCGGGCTGTCGGTCGCGCAGGCGCTGGGCGCTCCGTTGTCGCAAGTCGTCGGCGCGGCCGCGTCCGAGCGCATCAAGGCGCTCGCCCGCAGCCAAGCGCTGGAGCACAACCCCTGCCACGCGCTGACAGCCAGGCTGCCCGGCGCGCCGGCGGGCGGCCCTGCCATGGACATGTCGATCCACACCGCCGACGGCGTGCTGCTGCTCGAGATGGAGCCGAGCGGCCGGGGCCCGCCCGTGGTGGGCCAGGACGGCGACTACTTCTCGATGGTCAGGCAGACCATCGGCCGCATCAAGAGCACGCGCTCGCTCGCCGACTTCTGCGAGGTGGTCGCGCGCGAGGCGCGCAGCATCACCGGCCTGGACCGCGCGATGGTCTACCACTTTCACGCCGACGACAGCGGCGAAGTGATGGCCGACGCGCGGCGCGAAGACCTGCCCTCGTGGCAGGGGCTGCGCTACCCGGCAAGCGACATCCCGAAGCCGGCGCGCGAGATCTTCAAACGCATCGGCGTTCGGCCCTTGCCCGACGCCCAGGGCGCGCTGTGCGAGATGGTGCCCCTGCTCAACCCCGACACGCAGCGGCCGCTGGAGATGACCTATTGCGCCCTGCGCGGCGCATCGGTCATGTACACCGAGTACCTGCAGAACATGGGTGTGGCCGCCACGCTGACGATGCCGATCCTGCGCGACGGCGCGCTCTGGGGCCTGATCGCCTGCCATCACTACACGCCGAAGCCCTTGCCCTATCCGCTGCGGTCTGCGGCCGAGTTCCTGGCGCAGATCGCCTCGCTCGAGATCGCCCAGGCCGAGTTGCGCGAGCACCTGCAGTACCGCATCCACCTCGACGCCGTGCACCTGGCCGTGCTGGCCCGAGCCGCCGGCGACGGCCTGCTGCTGGCCGCAGGCCCGTCGTCGCCGAACCTGCTCGAAGGCATCGCGGCCGACGGCGTCGCGGTCTTTGAGCGCGGCCGCTGGACCACGGCCGGCGTGGTGCCCGACGAGCCGCAGCTGAAGCTGCTGGCCCCGTGGCTGCGCGAGCGCATCGAGCAGATGCCCGACGGGTTTCGGGCCTACGCCACCGATGCCCTTGGCGCCGCGTATCCGGCCGCGGCCGGGTTCGCCGAGCGGGGCAGCGGCGTGCTGGCCACCGCCATCTCGCGGCACGCCGACAGCCCGCTGATCCTCTGGTTTCGGGGCGAACAGCTTCAGACCTTCAACTGGGCCGGCAACCCGCACGAAAAGCCCATGTCGGTCGGCCCGCTGGGGCCGCGCCTCACGCCGCGCCGCAGTTTCGATCTGTGGCAAGAGCAGGTGCGCGGGCGCTCCACGCCGTGGCGAAAGGTCGAGGTCGAGGCCGCTCAGCAGATGCGCCGCATGGTCATGGACCTGGTGGTCGTGCGCGCAGAGCAGTTGGCCGAGTCCAACGCCGAGCTGGCGCGCAGCAATGCCGAGCTCGATGCCTTTGCCTACGTGGCCGGCCACGATCTGAAAGAGCCGCTGCGCGGCATCAACAAGTATGCGAACGGCCTGCTGGAAGACGCGCAGGCCGGCCGCGTTCCCGACCGCGCGCGGATCGAGTGGCTGCTTCGTTTGACCGTGCGCATGGACACGCTGCTCAACGCGTTGCTGCACTTTTCCGGAGTGGGGCGCATGTCGCTGGAGCTGGAAGACACCGACCTCGCCCCCGTGCTCGTCGAAGCGATCGAAATGCTCGGCGCCCGCCTGGCGGAAAGCCATGTCGATGTGCGCGTGCTACGGCCGCTGCCGCACGCGCTGTGCGACCGCGTGCGCGTGCGCGAAGTCTTCTCCAACCTGATCTCGAACGCCGCGAAGTACAACGACAAGGCGCAGCGCTGGGTCGAGATCGGACACATCGGCCAGAGCGAAACAGCGCCGGCCTCGGCCCCGACGGAGGCCGAGGGCCACACGCTCTTTTACGTGCGCGACAACGGCATCGGCATCGACATGCGCCACAAGGACCGTGTGTTCGCGATCTTCAAGCGCCTGCACGCGCAAGACGCCTTCGGCGGCGGCAGCGGTGCGGGGCTGACGATCGCCCGCAAGATGGTCGAACAGCACGGCGGCTGCATCTGGTTCGACTCGCAGCTCGGTGAGGGCTCGACCTTCTACTTCACGCTGCCCGGCTTCGAAGCCACCGCCGGCCAAGCCCGTGGAGCCTGACGCCACCGTTGCCGATCTGCGGCCCGTGCTGGTGGTCGAAGACTCCGACGACGATTTCGACACCGTGCGTGTCGCCGCGGCGCGCGCCGAGATCGGCAACCCGCTGGTCCGCGCCGCAGACGCCGAAGGCGCGCGGCGCCTGCTGGCCGACTGCGCGGCGGGCTCGTTCGCTTTCGTGCTGCTCGACCACAACCTGCCCGGCGCGGACGGGCTGGCCTTGCTCGACGAGGCTCGCCGCGACGGGTCGCTGGCCGGTGTGCCGGTCGTGGTCTTCACCACCAGCGTCAACCCCCGCGACCGCGCGCTCTTCTTCGCGGCAGGGGCGAGCGCCTTCCATGTGAAAAGTGTGCAGTACACCGTTTGCCTCGACACCCTGGAGTCGATCTTCGGGCACTGGCTGAACAGCGCGCCGACGCCGAACAGGGCTGCGGTGTCGTCACTCAACGGGACGACTGCATGATCCGCCGCTACGAGACGATGCGCGTGCTGATCGTCGACGACAACCCGCTCGACCGTGCCGAAGCCAAGGCCGCACTGCTCAACGGCTCGAAGCGCATCTACCAGTTCAGCGAGGCTTCGTCGGCCGAAGAGGCGCTGCACCTGTGCGCGCAACGGCCGCTGCCCCACTGCATCGTGCTCGACCTCGGCTTGCCCGACGCCGACGATCTCGATGTGCTCAGGCGCCTGCCGCGCGGCGACGACGGACTGCTCGAGGTTCCGGTGGTCGTGCTCACCGCCTCCGTGGAGCTCGGCTTCAACCGGGCCGCACTGCGCGCCGGCGCGCAGGACTACGTCGGCAAGGCGTGGCTGCTCCCGGAAACCCTGACGCAGGCGGTCGAGAACGCCATCGAACGCCTCGGCATGGCGCGTGCTCTTCAGGAGCAACGCCGCCAGGCCGACGCTTCGCGGCAGAAGGCACTGCAACTCGAAGGCGAGAACCGGCAGATCCAGGAAGCCAACCGCCTGAAGAGCCAGTTCCTGGCCAACATGTCGCACGAGCTGCGCACGCCGCTGACGGCCATCATCGGCTTCGCCGACCTGCTGCAGATGGGCGCCGTGCCGCAGGGCGCGCCGCAATACCAGAAGTTCCTGGGCCACATCGGCAGCAGCGGCCGCCACCTCTTGCGCCTGATCAACGACGTGCTCGACCTGTCGAAGGTCGAGTCGGGAAAGTTCGAGTTCTTCCCCGAGACCTTCGACCTGACGGTGCTCGTGAAGGACGTGCAAGACATCCTGCAGAGCGAGACGCTGCGCAAGCAGCTGTGTGTCGTCGCCGACGTCGAGCCGTCGCTGGGGAACCTGCTGCTCGACCCGGCGCGCCTGAAGCAGGTGCTCTACAACTACCTGTCGAACGCGATCAAGTTCACGCCCGAAGGTGGCCTGATCTTCGTGCGGGCGATGGCCTCGGGTGCCAGCCACTTCCGGATCGAGGTCGAAGACACCGGCGTCGGCATCGCAGAGCCCGACCTGCCGCGCCTGTTCACCGCCTACCAGCAGCTCGATGCCGGCGCCACCAAGAAGCACGAAGGCTCGGGCCTGGGCCTGGCCCTCACGCGGCGATTGGTGATGGCGCGAGGCGGCACCGTGGGCGTGCGCAGCAGGCTCGGCAGTGGCAGCGTGTTTCACCTGGTGCTGAACCGCATCCACGGCACCGACAAGGCGAAGGACGACGAGGCCGACGGCCTGTGCCCGGGCCCGGCCGCTGCCGTGGCGGCCTTCGAGGACTGGGCGTGAGTGCGCCGCGGGTTCTGATCGTCGACGACCACCTGGCCACGGTCGAACTCACGAACTTCGTGCTCGGCGCCGCCGGCTTCGTGGTCGAGTCGACGACCGACGCGACCAACGCCCTGTTCCTGATCTCGACCTTCGCGCCAGAGCTGATCCTGATGGACATCCAGATGCCCGGCATCGATGGCCTCGCGCTGACCCGGCAGGTGAAGGCGGAGCCTTCGATGCAACACATTGCGGTGGTGGCCTTCACCGCGTTCGCGATGAAGGGCGACGAGGCGAGGATGCGCGCGGCGGGGTGCGACGGCTACATCGCCAAGCCCTTCGACGTGGGCTCGTTCGCGCAGACGGTGCGGTCTCACATTCCCGCGCGGCGCGGTGAAAGACCGCAGGGAGCTTGAGCCGGGCGCCGATGCCCGCCGCAGGCCGGCCGTGTCACGGCCTCATGCGAAGTCGGCCGGCGTCACTGCGCACGCCAGCCGGTACAAGCCCGAGGTGATGTTCTGCGTGGCGCCTTGGGCGAACAAGGTATCGTCGGCGACCTGTTCGTGCCTCAGCACGCGCAGGGCTTCTTCTGAATAAGCCGTGACGACACAGACCCAGTCCGCCGCCGGGTCGGGGCCACCGCGGATCGCCTGCTCGGTCGTCATCGCGATCGCAGGTGTCTCGGTGCGCAACAGGTGCCCGCCCAGCAATCCCGGCGTTTCTGCCAGCCGCTGGGAAAGTTCGGCGAGATAGGCATGCACTTCATCTTCTCGCCCCGCTTGCGGGTACAGCCGCAGCGTTGCCGGAACAGCCGCCAGCTGGGGCTGCCGTCAAGCGCGAGCATGCGCCGCGCGACCAGCAACGGTTCAGGCTTCGGGCTTGGCCAGCGCCCGTGAATGCGCGGCCCACTCGCTGAACGCGAGCCGCCCCTTCGCGTCGGGCGCGCGACCGTGCGTGTCACACCAGCGGCCGAAGTCACGCGGGTCGACGTGCACACGCACCGTCGGCACGCCCTTGGCGACGAAGAAGGCCTCGACCTGCTTGGCGTGGCCCTCCCACTTTTCGTGGCTGGCGGCGAACGCGCGGCCGTCGGTCATCAGCGCCTTGATGTCGTCGTAAGTCTCGGGTTCGTACCAGGCCAGCGGCACCGGCCCGCTGTCGAGGAGGTTGCGATGCTGCTCGTCACCCGTGTCGGCTTGTTCAATCATGGCCTTGCCCCTTCTTCGGTTTTTTGTCCTTCTTGTCCTTCTGCCCATGGCGCTCGCCGTCATGGCTCGCTTCGTAGCGTTCACGAACCCAGCGCTCCTGGACGAAGTAGACCGGCTGGCCGCAGGCCGAATACCGGGCGCAATGTTTGGCCCAGTTCTTCTGGTGGCCCGGCGGTGCGTAGAGGTAGACCGGCTCCTGCCGAACCACGACGCGCGGCGGTGCGATGATGATCGGCTGGGCGTAAACGAGCGGCGGCGGTGCGAGGTTGCCGATGTCGATGCGGCCGTACACCCCGGGCTGGTTGATGCCGATGGAAACGCCGACGGACGGCTGCGCCGCGACCGAGGTGGCGGCGAACAGAAGGGCCAGCGTGGTGGCGAAAGTGGTTTTCATGGGTGATCTCACGGGAAGGAAAAACTGAGGGGCGGCACGGCCGCATTGACGTCGATCGGCAGCGTCTTCGTGGCCCCCGCCGACGCCGCTTCGACCGTGTACTTGCCCGCCGCGCCGGCATCGGCCGTGAACACCAGCGCCACGGGGTTCGCCGCGTACACCGTTCGCACCGGCGCCTGGATCGGCAGCGAGAACGAATACGCGCCGCTCAGCGCATCGACCGGCGCCCAGGCCGCTTCGATCGTCGGGCCGCCGGTGAGCGTCTGCAGGGCGCGCACGGTGGCGGTCGCGGGTGTCACCGTGCCGGCCACGGCACGCGGCGCCGAAGCGGCCGCCGGTGGCGCGATGGCCACCGCGCTGCTGCTGACGTGGGTGTAGGCGGTCAGAACCACCGGCACGCCGGTCATGACGGCTGTGACACGCCCGGTCGCGCTCACCACCAGGTCGTAGGTGCCGGCCGGCACCGGGTACAGCACGAACTGGCCATTCGCATCGGGCGCGGTGGCCTTGACCGGAACGCCGTTGCGCTGCAGTGAGACGAGCGACGCGCTGCCGGCGATCGAGGCGTCCACATAACCGACCACACGCATGCCCGCATCCGAAAGCCGCGGTATCACGCTGATCACCGGCTTCAGGTTGTATTGCCCCGAGTTGCCGCGCTTCACGACCGACTTGCAGGCGTCGAAGTCGAGCACGAAGTCGGCGATCTGGTCGCTCGCCACGTCGATGTCGGTGTTCAGCTTGATGCCGCTCTGCTGCGCGCTCGGTGTCGTCAGCGCGGTTTCGGCTTCGCCGGTCGGCACCACCGAATTCGGCGGCGGCAACGCCGTGCCATTGGCGGCGAGCACGAGCCGCAGCTGGGTGTACTTGCCGGCCGGCAGCGTGGTCTGCCCCAGGTCTTGCAACACGCCGTTCGAGAGCGTCAGCAGGTCGATGCGCCGGGCCGGAGTGAGCACGATCTCGGACCAGCCGGCGTCAAGGTCGGCCGCATCCGCGTTCTTGTGGACGCGCACTTTCTCGATCGTGATGTTGACCGCGTCATACCCGCACGAAGGCGCATCGGTGATGGCCACGCGCAGCGTGCCCTGCGGCGAACCCGTGCCGCCGATACCGCCACCACCCCCGCCACCACAACCCGCCAGCGCGAACGAAGCCGCGAGGGCCAGCGCCGAACTCATGCGCAGGATATTCATGCTCGTTCCTTCAGGTTCAGCGCGCCATCGAGGCGCTCTTCCATGTAATAGATGCCCAGGCCCACCTGGGCCCGGGGAATGTGGGTGTCGTCCGGCCCGACCTCGTCGTGTTCGGCGAGCCAGCGGTCGAGCTTTTCAAGCAGCGACTGCGCGTGCGCGGTGCTGAGCTTGCGGAAGGCGGGCAGGTGCTCTGCCGCGATGCTTCGGTACTGGACCTTGCGCTGGAAGCGCGGGTCGGTGGCGCCGTGTTCCAGGTTGTGGTCGATCGTGTCGATCAGGGCCGCGACGTCGGTGCCGAGGATGTCGAGTTTTTCCGCCTCGCCCTGGCGCGGCACGTAGGCGCGTGACACCGGCTCGAGCCGGCCGTCCGGGTGCTGCACGACCGCACCCACGCGCAGCAGTTCGTCGAGCACGGCGCGTGCCGGCACGTCGCCGCTGTGGCGCCGCACCAGCGCGGCGAAACCGGTGTCGCCGTCGATCTCGAGTGGGCGCGGCTCCCCGTCGGCGTTCAGGAAAGCGGGGTCGCGGATCCAGCCGGTCAGCACACGGGCTGCGCGGTTGTAGCGATCTTCGGGCGCGTCAGCCGGCTCGTCGGGGGAACTGACGAGGCGTTGCACGTCCTTGCGCGTCAGGCCGGTGAGGATGGCCGCGCGCGAGATCGAAGGCTTCTTGCCGGGCAGCGCGAAGTCGTTCATGGCCACGTCCACGTACACCCGCTTCGCCAACTCTTCGAAAGCGGCGAAGGGCATCGAGTGGCGAAGCATCAGGCGCATCAGGGGGCGCAACAGCCGCATCAGGGCAGCATCGAGGGCTGGGCTCATATTTGGGATTGTTTTCCCAAATTGCGATGAAGTCAAGGCGACTTGCGGGGTTGGCCGGCGATGTCGAACACTTGCAGCGGCGGCCGCCGCACGTAACAACTCGCGCAGGTGGCCCGCTGTCGGCCATGAAGAGACGCTCGGCTTGACGCCCAAAAGCAGCCGGTCGCAGGCACCTACCAGGCACCGTCCTCGTCTGCACGGTGCGTCTCGAAGGCTACCAACAGGAAGTCAACAAGCGCCCGCGTCTTCGCAGAGAGGTGGCTGCGCGTCGGAAACACCGCATAGATGTCGGCCGGCGGAAGATTCCAGTCGGCCAGCACGGGCTTGAGCTTGCCGGAGCGCAGCATCGGCGCGGCCTCCCACAGGGAGCGCATCAGGATGCCGTGCCCGTCCATGGCCCACCCCAGCACGCACTCGCCGTCGTTGGATGCCAACGGACCGCGCACCTTCACCGTTTCCGTTCGTGCCCCCGAACTGAGGTGCCAGGTGCCGAAGGTCTCGTCGCTCTCGCGGATGAAGAGGCAGGCGTGCTGCGCCAGTTCACGCGGTGATCCTGGTTCACGGGCGCGGCGCAAGTAGGCCGGCGAGGCACACAGGACGCGCCGGTTGTGCGCCAGCAGTCGCGCAGTCAGGCGCGCATCGGGCAACTCACCAAATCGAAGCTGCAGGTCGAACCCCTGCTCGACCAGATTGACCGGCCGATCCGTGAGATGCAGTTGCACCTCCACATCGGGGAACTGGCGGGAGAACTTCGACAGTGCCGGCGCCACGTGCCGCCGGCCGAAGCCCAGAGTCGAGCACACGCGCAGCAGGCCCTTGGGCAATGCCCGGCTGCCGGCCACTGTGCGCTCCAGGGCCTCCAGTTCCTCCAGCACGCGGGCGCCTTCGACGAGGTAGGTCTCGCCCTCGGGCGTGAGGCTGATGCGCCGTGTCGTCCGCTGCAGCAGGCGCACGCCGAGTCTGCGTTCGATTGCTGCGAGGCGCTTGCTGACGGCTGGTGGGGTCACGCCGATCTGCTGAGCAGCTGCAGCGAGGCTGCCGTGCTTGATCAGGAGCGAGAAGAAGCTCAGGTCCGAGAAGCCGTCCATGGGGCGCCTTATTGATAACTGAGGAGACCGAAAGAACTTCCTGAATCTACATTATGCGATTCACATTCACGCATAGGATGTCGGCATCAACTGAGCATTTCCGATCAAGGAGACAAAGATGCAACGCCGTTCCCTGCTGACCTTCGCCACACTCACCGCCCTCTGCACCGCCGCATGGTCGCAGGGCTACCCCGAACGACCGGTGAAACTGGTCGTGCCGTACGCCCCGGGCGGCAGTGCCGACATCGTCGCGCGCCTGATCGCCGACGAGTGGGGTAAGGCGCTCGGCAAGTCGGTGTTCATCGAGAACAAGGCGGGTGCGGGCGGCAATCTTGGCGTTGACGCGGTCGCCAAGTCTGCGGCCGACGGTTACACGATCGGCCTGCAAACCGTGTCGCTGGCGATCAACCCGGCCCTGAGCGCGAAGATGCCGTACGACACGCTGAAGGACTTGAGCTCGATCGGCATGGTGGCGGCGTCCCAGCACGTGCTGGTTGTCAACAACAGTTTGCCGGCCAAGGACCTGAGAGAACTGCTGGCCCTGGCCAAGGGCAAGCCCGGCAAGCTCACCTACGGCTCGGCAGGCGGCGGCAGCACCTTCCACATGTCGGCCGAACTCTTCAAGGCACAGGCGGGATTGGCCATCGTTCACATCCCGTACCGCGGCGGCGGCCCGGCGCTGACCGACACGATTGCCGGCCAAGTGGACATGTCGTTCCCCGTGCTGTCGGCGGCGCAGGGTCACGTGCAGGCCGGCAAGCTGCGCGCGCTGGGCGTGACCGGCACGAAGCGCTCCCCGCTGATGCCAAACGTGCCGACCATTGCTGAGGCCGGCCTTCCGGGTTACGCGTTCGAGACCTGGTTCACCGTGTTCGCGCCGGCCGGGACGCCGAAGCCCGTGATCGACAAGCTGAACGCCACGCTGCTGGCAACGCTGCAGTCTGCCACCGTAAAGGAGCGCATGACCAAAGAAGGCTTCGAGCCGACGCCCTCCACACCGGAACAAGCCCGAGCCCGCATCGTGGCAGAGATGCCCAAGTGGGCCAAGCTGATCAAGGAGCGCGGCATCACTGCGGAGTGACCATGGACGGCAGCGTTCTCTTTCCCGGGTTCGTCACACGCGATATCGACGCCGGCGCCGGCGTGCAGATCCGCGTCCGTGTTGGCGGTCACGGCAGCCCGCTGCTGCTGCTGCACGGCCATCCGCAGACGCACGCGATCTGGCACAAGGTGGCGCCCGCGCTGGCCAACCACTTCACGCTGGTGCTCGCCGACCTGCGCGGCTACGGCGATTCCTCGAAGCCGGCCGGCGACGCTGACCACGCCAATTACAGCAAGCGCACGATGGCGCGTGACATGCAGCACGTGATGCACGCGCTGGGTCACCAGCGATTCGACGTGCTGGCGCACGACCGCGGCGCGCGCGTCGCGCACCGCCTCGCTGTCGATCATGCGAAGGCGGTGCGCCGCCTGGTGCTGCTGGACATCGCGCCGACGCTGGCGATGTACGAGCAGACCACCGAGGCCTTTGCGCGTGCCTATTGGCATTGGTTCTTCCTGATCCAGCCGGCGCCGCTGCCCGAGCGACTGATCGAGGCCGACCCGGCCGCCTACCTGCGGGACGTGATGGGCAGGCGCAGCGCCGGCCTCGCGCCGTTCGATCCGCGTGCGCTGGCCGAGTACGCGCGTGCGCTTGCGCTGCCAGGCACGGCGCACGGCATTTGCGAGGACTATCGCGCAGCGGCCGGCATCGACCTCGAACACGACCGCGCTGACCGCGAACGCCAGGTGCGTCTCGGCATGCCGCTGCTTGCGCTGTGGGGCCGCGACGGCGTCGTGCACCGCTGCTTCAAGCCCCTCGACGAGTGGCGCCGCGTCGCCACCGACGTGCGCGGCGGCCCCTTGTCCTGCGGCCACTACATCGCCGAGGAAGCGCCCGATGCCCTGTTGGCCGAAGTGCTGCCGTTCCTGACGGCGGCCTGATCGAGAAGAGAACGACGATGACTTCCAAGACCCTCTACCGCAAGCTGGTCGACTCGCATTCGGTAGCCCAACTCGATGAGCAGAACGTGCTGCTTTTCTGCGACTTGCACCTGATGAACGAATACACCAGCCCGCAGGCATTCGCCGGGCTGGACGAGCAGGGGCGCAGCGTTCCGGTGCCTGGCCAGAACATCGCTGTGGTCAGCCACGTGATCCCCACCGAGCCAGTCAAGCTGCGCGTGATCCACGAATCCGCGCCGGCGCTGCAGGCCAGCAACCTGAAGCGCAACTGCGACCGACACGGCATTCCGCTGTTCGACACCAACGATGCGCTGCAGGGCATCGAACACGTCATCGCGCCGGAGCACGGAATGATCCGCCCCGGCATGGTGGTGATCTGTGGTGACAGCCACACGACCACCTACGGCGCGCTCGGCGCTCTGGGCTTTGGCATTGGCACTTCAGAGGTCGAGCATGTGCTCGCGACCCAGACGCTCGTGTACCGACTGGCACACGACATGCGCATCCGCGTCGACGGCCGCCTGCCGGTCGGTACGACCGCCAAGGACCTGATCCTGATGATCATCGGCCGCATCGGCGCCCAGGGCGCGCGTGGCTTCGTGGTGGAGTTCTGTGGCACTGCCATTGATGCGCTGTCGATCGAGGCTCGCTTCACGCTGTGCAACATGACGGTCGAGGCCGGCGCGCGCGGCGCTCTGATCGCGCCTGACCAGAAAGCCATCGACTACGTGCTGCAACGTGCGCCGGACATCACCGGCGCGTGGCGCGACCAGGCGCTGGTGCACTGGGCTACGTTGCACAGCGACACCGAAGCGGCGTTCGAGGTTGAGCACCGCTTCGATGCCAGCCATGTCGCGCCGCACGTCACCTGGGGCACCAGCCCCGACCAGGTGATCGCCGTCGACGGCCTTGTGCCCGACCCGCTGCAGAGCGAAGAAGGCCCGCAGCGCCGCAGCACCGAACAGGCCCTGCGCTACACCGGCCTGGCGGCGGGCGCGGCGATCGAAGGCACGCCGGTGCAGCATGTGTTCATCGGCTCGTGCACCAACGCACGCATCGAAGACCTGCGGGCCGCGGCCGACGTCGTGCGCGGTCGTGCGGTGGCAGCCGGCGTGCGGGCGATGGTGGTGCCCGGGTCGGGTGCCGTGAAGGCGCAGGCCGAGGCCGAAGGGCTCGACCGGCTTTTCATCGCCGCAGGCTTCGAGTGGCGCCAGCCGGGCTGCTCCATGTGCCTGGCGATGAACGGCGACATCCTGAGCGCCGGCACACGCTGCGCGTCGACGACCAACCGCAACTTCGAAGGCCGCCAGGGGCGCGGCGCCATCACGCACCTGATGAGCCCGGCGATGGCAGCCGCCGCTGCCGTCACCGGCCGCATCACCGATGTCCGCAAGCTGGAGAGCACCAATGTCTGAATCTGCCATCGTCGAAGGGCGCATGGCGCCGCTGCGCATCGACAACCTCGACACCGACCAGATCATGCCCAAGCAGTTCCTGTGGGGCATCGACAAGTCGGGGCTCGCCAAGGGCGTGCTTTACGACCTGCGATTCGATCCGCAGGGCCAGACGCGCGCCGACTTCGTGCTCAACCGGCCGGAGCACGCGGGCACCAGCGTGCTCGTCGCCGGATCCAACTTTGGCTGCGGCTCAAGCCGCGAGCATGCGGTCTGGGGCCTGCAGCAGTTCGGCATCCGAGCCGTGATCGCGCCCAGCTTCGCCGAGATCTTCTATTCGAACGCGATGAACAATCGGCTGCTGCTGGTAGCACTGCCCGAAGACCAGGTGGCGGCATTGATGAAGGCCGCTGACGATCCGAACACCTCGTCGGTGCGCGTCGATGTGGGCACGATGACCGTGACCTGCGGCGACCTCATCGCGCCGTTCAGCCTGTCGCCGCGTCACCGCCGCATGTTCCTCGAAGGGCTCGATGTGATCGGCCTGACGCTGACCTACCGCGACCGCATCGAGGCGTTTGCCGAAGCACACTGGGCTCGGCAGCCCTGGGTGCACGACGTGGCGAGCCGTACAGCCAAGCGCCTTCAGAGCGCGTAGGTCTCTGGCGGGAGGATGAACGGCTGCCCTGCACTGCAGGGCCGACCGCCATGGGTCGCGATGGTCTGCTCAATGCCTCGGAGATCGACCGTCCACCGCGAGCCGCTTTGGACGGCCGCTGACAGATGCGACTGCCAACAGTCGGACGCGGCCGAGCGGTGACGCCGCCCTGGCAGCCACACAGCGGTCAGTTGAACCGACAGCCTGCGGCCGCTGATCACACAGTTTGGTCGACGATGCGCATCTGCTCGGCGTTCATGCGTCCGCCGTGCACCTTCAGTTTCGCGAACTCAGCATCGAGCGCACGCAGTTCGTGCGGCGTGAGTTGAACGGTCACCGCGCCCAGGTTCTCGGCCTGGTGATCCAGGCGACGCGTCCCAGGGATAGGCACGATCCAAGGCTTCTGCGCCATCAGCCATGCCAGTGCGACCTGTGCCGGCGTGGCGTTCTTCTTGGCACCGAACTGCCGCAACGCATTGACGATGCCCTGATTCGCCGCCAAGTTCTCGGCTGAGAACCGGTCGAACCCGCTGCGGAAGTCAGTCTTCGGGTCAAGCACCGCCCGCGCATCGACCTTGCCGGTCAGGTAGCCCATGCCCACCGGGCCCCAGGGCACGAAGCCGATGCCGAGTTCCTCGCAGGCCTGGAGCACGCCGTTGCGCTCCACGTCGCGCTCCATGAACGAATATTCGGTCTGCACGGCCGTCACCGCTTGCACCGCATGCGCACGGCGAATGGTCTTGGCGCTCGCCTCGGACAGGCCGAAGTGCAGGACCTTGCCCTGCGCAATGAGGTCCTTGATGGCCCCCGCCACGTCCTCGATCGGCACGCTGGGGTCGACGCGGTGCTGGTAGTAGAGATCGATACGGTCGGTCCTCAGGCGCTTGAGCGACGCCTCGACCACCTGCTTGATGTGCGACGGCCGGCTGTTGAGACCGCCTGCTTTCAGATTGAAGCCGAACTTGGTGGCGATGACCACCTGATTGCGGAACGGCGCAAGCGCCTCGCCGACCAGGTCCTCGTTCGTGTACGGACCGTAGACCTCCGCGGTGTCGAAGAAGGTGACGCCCTTCTCGACGGCGCTGCGGATCACCTGGATGCCCTGCTGCATGTCGGCGGGCGGCCCGTAGTTGGCACTGATGCTCATGCATCCGGCGCCGATCTCCGAGACTTCGAGCTTGCCGAGCTTTCGTGTGCGCATAGACGAGCTCCGGTAGGTGTTGGCTTTGGCCTGATCAGGGGATGCGGCCCATGACGAAGCGTTAAAGGCCAGACCTACACCCGCAACGGCGGTCCTGACCATGAGGTCGCGGCGGCTGAGAGGGTGCTGGATCGCTGGCGCCGATCGGGCGCCTGTGCTGTGCTTGTGCATCGAGATGTCCTTGGGTTGGTGGTTGTTCACGCGCCGCTCCAGCCTTGCAGCCAGAACGCGTAGGGGGTGGGCAGAACCGAGGCCGGTCGGTCGATCGCCAACTCGCGGGCCGCGGTATACGGCCAATGCGGATTGGCCAGAAGCGGCCGGGCCAGCATCACAAGGTCGACCTGGCGGTCGCGGATGAAGCTGTCCGCCTGGCGGGCGTCGGTGATCAGCCAGCTGGTCGTGACCGCCAGCCCGGTCTCGGCGCGGATGCGTGCGGCCAGTGGCACCAGCATGTTGGGCGTCCATGGCACCGCGCTAGGGGTCGAGAAGCCGATGCCGACGTCGACCAGGTCCACGCCTCCGGCCTTCAGCCACTTCAAGACCTGGATAGCCTCGGCCAGCGTCTCTTCGTCGCGGCCGTCGAACTCGACCACGCCCAGGCGCACCGTTAGCGGCAAGGACTTCGGCCACACGCACCGCACCGCGGCAACCGCCTCAACGAGGAAGCGCGCCCGGTTCTCGAGCGAACCACCGTAGGCGTCGTCGCGCTGGTTCGAGTGTGTCGACAGGAAGTTCTGGGCAAGAAAGCCGTGCGCGAAGTGCAACTCGAGCCACTGGAAGCCGGCCTGCGCTGCCCGCTCGGCAGAGGCGGCGAAGTTCTGCTGCGCCCCTTGGATCTCCGCGATCGTCATGACCCTGGGCACATGCGGCTGCTCGGGCATGAACGGCAAGGCAGAAGGCGCGATCGGCTCCCAGGCCTCGGCGTGATCGGCCGGCAGCGGTGCGCCGCCTTCCCACGGCGGCAGGCAGCCTGCCTTGCGACCGGCGTGGCCGAGCTGAATGCCGGGGACGGCCCCCGCCTTTGATATCGCGCCTGCTATCGACGCCAAGCCAGGCAGATGTTCGTCGCTCCACAGGCCGAGGTCGCCCGGGGTGATGCGCCCTTCGGGCGAGACGGCGGTGGCCTCGACCACGACGAGCCCGGCACCGCCGCGTGCCAGGTTCGTGTAGTGCGGCAGATGCCAGTCGGACACGAGCCCGGCACTGGCCATGTACTGGCACATCGGCGACGCGGCGATGCGGTTGCGAAGGGTCACGCCCTGGAGCGTGAAGGGGTCGAACAGGTGGGGCACGGTGCAGGTTTCCTTCTCGTTGGTCGGCACTCTAGGGAGAACGACTGAGAAGAAAAATGGCCTAACTCTGAAGACCGTATGAAGGTATTCTTCAAACAATGCGGCTCAATCAGCTCGATGGACTGCTCGCCTTCTGGAAGGTGGCGGAGCACCGCGGCTTCTCCGCCGCCGCCGCTGCGCTCGAGGTATCGCCTTCGGCGCTAAGCCAGGCCATCCGCACGCTGGAGGCCCGGCTCGGTGTCCGGCTGCTGAACCGGACGACGCGCAGCGTCAGCCTCACGGAAGCTGGTGAAGCCTATCTGTCACGCATCGGGCCGGCGCTTGGCGACGTGCTGGACGCCGGTGAACAGCTCCGTGCGCTCCAGGGCCGGCCATCGGGTGTGCTGCGCATCAACGCGGCCCGCATTTCCGTGGCCATGGTGCTGCAGCCCCTTCTGGCCGGCTTCTTGAAGACCCATCCGGACGTTCAGATCGAGCTGAGCAATGACGAGGGTTACGTCGACATCGTCGCACGGGGTTTCGACGCCGGCGTTCGGCTCGGAGAGAGCGTCCAGAAGGACATGATTGCCGTGCCGCTCGGGGGCCCGGTGTCGGTGGCCATCGTCGGCTCGCCGGACTACTTCAAGCGCCATCCGGCGCCGCGGCACCCGTCCGACCTGGTTCATCACCGCTGTGTGCGCTTCCGGTTCACCGGCAGCGGGGCCATCCACAAGTGGGAACTGCAGGTCGACGGTCGCATCGTCGAGTACGAGATCGCCGGAAGTCTCACGATCAGTGATTCGCTGTTCTCCGCCGAAGCTGCTTTGGACGGGATCGGGCTGGCATACACGTTCGAGCAGCTCGCGCGTCCCCATCTCCAAGGCAAGCGGTTGAGGCAAGTATTGGCCGAGTTCTCGCCGACCTTCCCCGGCTTCTACCTGTATTACCCAAGCCGGCGGCAGCAGCCTTCGAAACTGAAGGCATTCGTGGACTACGCGCTCGCCAACGCTCGCGAATCCTAAGACGCCTACACGGGTCGTACGCGGCGAGGCCCACAGGCAGCGATGTCCGCTTCCTCGGGAAGCGTCGGGCTGCTTTGGGTCGACAGCGGACTTGTCCGTGCCTCTCGGTTACCGTAGCGCTGTTCTCGCCAAACTCCCAAAGCCCCGCCATGTCCCTCATCTACTACCTCACCCACGTCCACATCGACTTCGGCAGCCGCTCGCTGCTCGACTCCGAATGCGAGCGTGTCGGTATCAAGAAGCCCTTGATCGTCACCGACGCCGGCGTGCGCGCCGCCGGTGTGCTGCAGATGGTGCTCGATGCGCTGCCCGCGTCTTTGCAAGGCCCCATCTACGATCGCACGCCGTCGAACCCGACCGAAGCGGCGGTGCGCGAAGCCGCAGCGATGTTCAACGAACACGGCTGCGACGGCCTGATCGCCGTGGGCGGCGGCTCGTCGCTCGACTGCGCCAAGGGCGTGGCCATCGCCGCCACGCACTCCGGCCCGCTGGTCGGCTACGCCACCATCGAAGGCGGCAGCGGCCGGATCACCGACGCGGTGGCGCCGCTGATCGCGGTGCCCACCACCTCGGGCACCGGCAGCGAAGTGGCGCGCGGCACCATCGTCATCACCGACGACCACCGCAAGCTCGGCTTCCACTCCTGGCACCTGCTGCCGCGCTCGGCCATCTGCGACCCCGAGCTCACGCTCGGCCTGCCGCCGGGGCTCACGGCCGCCACGGGCATGGACGCGATCGCGCACTGCATGGAAACCTTCATGGCCGCGCCCTTCAACCCGCCGGCCGACGGCATCGCGCTCGACGGCCTGGAGCGTGGCTGGGCCCACATCGAGCGTGCCACGCGCGACGGGCAGGACCGCGACGCGCGGCTGAACATGATGAGCACCTCGGTGCAAGGCGCCATGGCGTTCCAGAAGGGCCTGGGCGCGGTGCATTCGCTCTCGCACAGCCTGGGCGGCGCCAACCCGCGCCTGCACCACGGCACGCTCAACGCGATGTTCCTGCCGGCGGTTGTGCGCTTCAACGCGAGCGCGCCGACGGTCGTTCGCGACAGTCGCCTCGACCGCATGGCGCGGGCGATGGGGCTGGGTGGCGGTGGTGACATTCCCGAAGCCATCCGCGAAATGAACGCACGCCTCGGCTTGCCTTCAGGCCTGGCGGCGATGGGCGTGGAGCACGCCTTGTTCGAGCGCATCGTCAGCGGCGCGCTGGCCGACCATTGTCACAAGACCAACCCGCGCATCGCGTCGGCCGAGGATTACCGGGAGATGCTCGAAACCTCGCTCTGAGGCAGCGGCGCGCCCCGCTCAGCGGTGCTGCGCCAGTGTCGAGTTCGAGCGCAGCCGCCCGAAGTTCAGCGCCACGGCCAGCACGCCGAGTGCACCCATGGCGATCATGTAGGCCGTGCCGATGTGATCGGCCAGCGCGCCGGCCAGCACCACGCCGGCCGACTGGCCGAGGAAGAAGCACGACGCGAACGCCGACACCGCCGCGCCGCGGCGCTCGGGGGCCATCTGCGTGGCGTTGATCTGCAGCGTGTTGTGCAGCATGTAGAAGCCGAGGCCGGCGAACAGGCACGACGGAATGGCCCACCCCCACGCGGGCGCCAGCGCCACGCCGAGCATCGCGGCCGCGAGGATCACGCCGCCGCCGTTCACGAGGCCCACTTCACCGAGCCGCTTCACGAACTGCGTCGACGACACGGCGTAGAGCACGCCGCCGAAGCCGAACAGCATCACCAGCGAGCCGGCGAGCGAGAGCGAGACGCCGAAGTCGTGGTGCAGGTGCGAGGCGATGAACGCGAACGGGCCGTAGAGGAACGCGCCTTCCAGGAACACCGTGACCAGCACCTTGCGCGCCCAGGGCCGCGCCAGCACGTGGCCGAAGTCGTCGACGATGCGGCGCAGCGCCGAGCCGGTGGCGTGTTGCATCTTGCGTGCGTGGGCCGGCAACCTGCGGTTGATCATGAACTGGGCCACGCTCACCGCGGCGAACAGCGCGCCGATGGCGAAGAAGGGCAGGCGCCAGTTCAAGTGATCAGCCGCGAAGCCGCCGAGCCACACGCCGGCCGAGAGCCCGAGGATCTGGCCGATCAGGAAACGCGCGAGCACCGGCTGGCGCTTCTCGTAAGGCACCACGTCGCCGATCCACGCCATCGCCAGCGGGATGATCGCGGCGGCCGTGGCGCCGGCCAGTGCACGTGCCAGCGTCAGCATCGGAAAGCCGGGCGCCACGCCGCACAGCACTGCCGAAACGGCGCAGGCCGCGCAAGCCCAGGCGATCACGCGGTATTTGCCGAAGCGGTCGCCGAGCGGGCCGAACAGCAGTTGCGACAGGCCATAGGCGATCGCGAAATAACTGATCACCTGCGCGGCCGTGCTGAGCGGAACGCCGAACTGTTCGGACAGGCGCGGCAGCAGCGCATCGTTCACGCGCAGCGACACGCCGCTGCCGAAGGCGCCGAGCGACAGGCAAAGAATCGCGCCGGCGGGAATGGGTTCTGGCGCGGCGGTGGTGGAGCTGTCGGCTGGCGAACTCAAAGCAGGGCTTCACGCACGAAGTCGAGCCGGTCCTGGCCGAAGAACATGGTCTCGCCGACGAATAGGGTCGGCGCGCCGAACACGCCGCGGGCCACGGCCGCTTCGGTATTCGCGCGGAGCAGGTCCTTGACCGCGGACTCGGCCACCAGCGCCTGCATCGCGGCGGGGTCGAAGCCGGCGGCGGCGAGCACGGCCATCAGCACGGCCGGGTCGTTCAGGTTCTTCTGCTCGACCCAGAGCGCGGTGAACACGGCCTTCAGGTAGGCGTCGAAGCGCTCCGGCAAACGCAGCTGCACACCGACCGCGCCGCGCATCAGCACCAGCGTGTTGATCGGGAACGACGGGTTGTGTGCGAACGGCACGCCGTAACGCTTCGCGAAGCGGGTGAGGTCGGCCGTCATGTAGTTGCCTTTGGGTGGAATCGCCGCAGGCGACACGTTGCCGGTGGCCTGAAACACACCGCCGAGCAGCATCGGCTTGTAGACGAGGGTGGCGCCGGTCTCGGCGCAGATCTTCGGCAGCTGCGTCCAGGCGAGGTAGGCGGTCGGGCTGCCGACATCGAAAAGGAATTCAACAGTCTTGGTCATGGTGGTGGGCCCGAGGCGAACACTGTGCGGATGGTGCAGCATACGGCGTGTTCCACCGCGCTGCAGAAGGGCCACCATGGCGAACCCAGATTCAAGACCCGGCGTCGCGCTGATCGTCGGCGCGGGCGATGCCACCGGCGGCGCCATCGCGCGGCGGTTTGCGCGTGGGGGGCTCGTGGCGTGCATGACCCGCCGCAGCGCCGACAAGCTCGAGCCGCTGGTGCAGAGCCTGCGCGCCGAAGGCTTGCAGGCGCACGGTTTTGCCAGCGACGCGCGCAAGGAAGAAGACGTGGTGGCGCTGGTCGAGCGCATCGAGGCCGAGGTCGGCCCGATCGAGGTGTTCGTGTTCAACATCGGCGCCAATGTGCCCTGCAGCATCCTCGATGAAACGGCGCGAAAGTATTTCAAGATCTGGGAGATGGCCTGCCTCGGCGGCTTCCTGAACGGCCGCGAAGTGGCGCGCCGCATGGTGGCGCGCGGGCGCGGCACCATGATCTTCACCGGCGCCACCGCGTCGCTGCGCGGCTCCAGCGGTTTCGCCGCTTTCGCCGGGGCCAAACACGCGTTGCGGGCGCTGGCGCAGAGCATGGCGCGGGAGCTGGGGCCGAAGGGCGTGCACGTGGGCCACGTCATCGTCGACGGCGCCATCGACACCGAGTTCATCCGCAGCAGTTTCCCGCAGCGTTACGCGATGAAGGACCAGGACGGCATCCTGAACCCCGAGCACATCGCCGACAACTACTGGCACCTGCACACGCAGCCGCGCGACGCGTGGACCTTCGAGCTCGACCTGCGGCCGTGGATGGAAACCTGGTAGGTCGGCCGCCGCTCAGGCGCCGGCGATGCGCCCGTAGAGTTCGCGCACGATGTTGCGCACTTCGGTGATGCCGTGGGTCGAAGGGATCCACGTCAGCGACGCCGATTCGACCGCCCGCGCCAGGCCCATCGGTGCGGCTTCGATCTCGATGCCGCTGTCCTTGCCGGCGGCTTCTTCGAAGGCGCGCACCGCCCGCGGCATGTGCCAGCCGTGCGTCACGATCACGATGCGCTTGATGCCCAGCGGCTTGAGCAGCGCCACCGTGAAGGCCGCGTTCTCGCGCGTGTCACGCGACTTGTCTTCCAGCCATTTCAGCGGCCGGCCGAACTCCTGCGCGGCGATCTGCGAAGCGACCTGCGCTTCGGTCTTGCCTTCGTCGGGCGAGGCCCAACCCACGCCGCCGCTGAACGCGACCGGGATGCCGGTTTCGCGGCCGAGCCAGATGCCGTAGCGCAGCCGCTCGATCGAGTAGCGTGTCAGGTTGCTCACGCCGTATTCCGGCGCATAGGGTTCCATGCCGCTGCCCAGCACGACGATCGCCGCCGGCCGGGGCGCTTCGGCCTTCAGTTCCTTGATGCGGCTCGAGGCCATCGCGCCCGGTGGGTGCAGCACGAACTGCGACAGGAACTGCGCCGTGCCGGTGGTGCCGCTCAGCCACATCATCGCCACGCTGAGCAGGATGACCAGCCAGCCCAGGCCCCGGCTCGGCAGCAGCAGGCGCGCACCGAGCAGCAACAGCAACAGGAAGGGCACCGGCGGCAGCAGCAGGGCCGTGAGCACGGGCTTCCAGGTTTCGATGCCGAACATGACAAAAAGACCGTTCACAGGTGGGCTCTCGGGGGGTGTGCGATGCGGCGCGATTGTGCCGCAGCGCCTGCCCGCGGGCGCACCACCGGGGTGCGAGTGCGCGCCAAGGCATGATCCAGCGTGACGCCCCACCGGAAAAGCCCCATGAATCCCAAAGAGCAGGAACTGCGTGACACGCTGGTGCGCAACTTCAACAGCGCGGAGATGAACCGCGACGAGCGCGCGCCGCTCTACGCCGGTGCGGCCGCGCGGCTGGCGCGCGGCACGGCGGCCACCAAGCTCGGCATCACGATCGACATCGTCGACCCCGGCAAACGAAGCTGCCCGTACCACTTTCACTACGCGCAGGAAGAAGCCTTCGTGATCCTCGAAGGCGAGGGCACCTTGCGCGTGGCCGGCGAAATGCTCGCGGTCGGCGCCGGCGACACCATCTTCATTCCGCCCGGGCCGCAGTACCCGCACCAGTTGATCAACACTTCGGCCGCGCCGTTGAAGTACCTGTCGATCAGCACGCGCGAAAGCCCCGAGGTGGTCGAGTACCCCGACTCCGGCAAGTACCTCGCGAGGGCGCAGGGCACGCTCGACGGCGCACCGCACGCCTTCGGCCGCATGCACCGCGAGAAAGACGATCTCGACTACTGGGACGGTGAGCCTTGAGCGTGAAGAATCGGGTGATCCTGAACGCGCTCGGCTTCGGCGAGAAGATCGACTCGCCCGACGCGACGACAAGGCGATCCGATGTGGACTTGCAAGACGGCATCGCGGTGCGCGACGCGCGGCGCGCGGCGCTGCAAGGGCCTGCCGGGCGAGTGTCTGTTTCTGGCCGCGCCGAGAATATAGTCTTCCACTGCGGCCGCGCTCGCTACAGAATCGAAGGGCCGGCACGGCGTTTCCGCTGCCGGCAACAGAGAACACCACCGGCGCCCCACTGCATCGGCGGTGCAGACAACCCAAAATAATGATGGAGACTGGTATGAAGAGATCACCCCTATGGAGACTGGCGACGCTGACCACTGCAGTGGCCTTGTTCGTCGCAGGCGCGGTGCAGGCCCAGGCCCCGAACATCGAGAACCTGAAGCAGATGAAGGTGTCCGGCGTCGACCCGAGCATGCCGTCGGTGCCGCAAGAGGGCAAGAACGCGGCTGCGCTGCGTGAGAACCTCAAACGCATCAAGCTGCCGCCGGGCTTCAAGATTGACCTGTA
This sequence comes from Burkholderiaceae bacterium, assembly GCA_040080605.1. GTDB lineage: Bacteria > Pseudomonadota > Gammaproteobacteria > Burkholderiales > Burkholderiaceae_C > LMDS01. Next base: position 30,096 of record JBEBIB010000018.1, on the reverse strand, counting down.
CGCGGTGGTGCCCGACGCGCGCCACATGGCTGTGGCCCCCAGCACCAACATGCTGTTCGTCGGCACCCGCAAGAACACCGTCTGGGCCGTCACCAACCGCAACAGCGGCGACGTGGCCACCGAAGTCAAGCCGTTTGCGCCGTCGGCCAAATTCCACGTGCCCAACGGCGTGTGCTGGACCAAGGACGGGTTTCTTGTCGTCGTCGAGCACAACCGTGTGCTCAACTTTCCGGCCGCTGAATTTTTCTATGAAGGCGGCGACGTAGCGGTGATCGAGACTGTGCCGCAGGGCAAGCTGATCCCGCCTGAAGAGGAGTCGTACAACCACCACGCGCGCACCTGCCGTGTCGGCCCTGACGGTATGCTCTACATCACGCTCGGCCAGCCCTTCAACGTGCCGCCGCGCAGCAAGCTCGACCTGTTCAACAAGGTCGGCATCGGTGGCATCGTGCGCATGGACGCGTTCAACGGCTCCAAGCGCGAGGTCTATGCCACCGGCATTCGCAACTCGGTCGGCCTGGAGTTCAACCCCAAGGACAAGACCCTGTGGTTTACCGACAACCAGACCGACGGCATGGGTGACGACATCCCGGCCGGCGAGATCAACCGCGCCACCAAGGCCGGCCAGTTCTTCGGCTACCCGTGGAAGCAAGGCAAGACGCGGATGACCGATGAAGGTTACGACAAGGATCCGCTGCCCGCGAACATCACCGACCCACAGGTCTACATGGATGCCCATGCGGCCGATCTGGGCCTCGCCTTCTACACCGGCAAGGCTTTCCCGGCCAAGTACCAGGGCGGCTTGTTCTCGGCCCAGCACGGCTCCTGGAACCGCACCAAGCCGATCGGTGCGCGCATCATGTTCACGAGCCTGAAGGCCGACGGCACGGCCGATAAGACCGAAGTTTTCGCCGATGGCTGGCTCGACGGCGACACCGGCCTTTACCGTGGCCGGCCGGTCGACGTGGCGATGATGAAGGACGGCTCGATGCTGGTCAGCGACGACTTCGCCGGAGCCCTCTACCGCATCAGCTACAGCGCACCGTGATGAGCAGGCGCACGGCCTGGGTGACCGCGGCGTGCGCCGCAGTGCTGGGCGCGGCGGCGGTTTCGGCCGCCGCTGCCGATACCGCTGCCGGGCGCCAGAAAGCCCAGGCCTGCGCCGTTTGCCATGGGGTTCTTGGCCTGAGCGGCGCACCCGATGCGCCCAACCTCGCGGGCCAGCCGGAGCTCTACCTAGCGCTGCAACTGCGTGCCTACCGCAGTGGCAAACGCCAGCACGAGGTGATGTCGGTCATGGCCAAGTCGTTGAGCGATGAAGACATTGCTGCCCTGGCTGCGTGGTATGCCTCGCTCGTGATCGAGGTCAAGGCCCCGCCGTGAGAGGCGGGGCTGTTGTTAAACTCGGCCCATGCCGTTTCGCTCACCCACGCTTCGCTTCAAGCGCGCACTGATCACCGGTGTGCTGCTTGCGTTCGTGCTGGCACAAGCGCTGGGCCTGATGCACCGCGTGGTTCACGCGCCGTTCGTGGGGCACGATGTCGCGCAGGCCTCGGCCGAGGTGCCGCAGGGCGGCGTGTCGTGGCTCAAGGCGCTGTTCGCGGGCCACGACAGCGAGCGGGGTTGTGACCTGTACGACCAGTCGAGCCACGCCGATCTGGCCTGTGGCGACGTGCCGAGCATGGCGCTGCAAGGACCGAGCGCTACCGCCGATGTGATTCACCCGGGCTGGCAACTCGCCGCCCAGGCCGCGGGCTTCCTCGCGCGCGGTCCCCCCGCGCTGGCCTGACCGAACAGCCGCGCGCTGCGCGGCCTTGTTGCTGCCCGCCACGCCGCGCGTTCGATCGCGCCGGCGTGCGCCGGGCCCGGACCACGGGCTTGACGCCCACGCCAGGATTTTTCTTCATGAACCCGACTCTTGTGTTCCAGCGCCATGCGCTGGTGATCGCGCTGGGCGCCGCTTTTGCGCCCGTTCTTCACGCCCAACAAACGAGCGCCCCCGAACCCGCCGCGGCGGCGTCGGCACCACCCAGGGTGGCGACGCTCAAGGAGATCGTCGTCACCGGCAACCCGCTGCGTTCGACCGAGCTCGCCGCGCCGGTCTCGGTGCTCGGTGGTGACGAGCTGGTGCTGCGCCGCGCCGGCACGCTCGGTGAAACGCTGAACGGCCTGCCCGGTGTGTCGTCGAGCTACTTCGGACCGAACGCGAATCGGCCGGTGATCCGCGGCCTCGACGGCGACCGGGTGCGTGTGCTCAGCAACGCCGGTGCGTCGCTCGACGCCTCGAGCCTGAGCTTCGACCATGCGGTGCCGATCGACCCGCTGGTGATCGAGCGCATCGAAGTCTTGCGCGGGCCGGGGGCGCTGCTCTACGGCGGCAGCGCGGTCGGTGGCGTGGTCAACGCGCTCGACAACCGGATTCCGAAAGAAGCCCTGAGCGGCGTCTCGGGCGCCGCCGAAGTGCGCTTCGGCGGCGCCGAGCGCGAGCGTGGTGGTGCGGCACTCGTCGAAGCCGGCAACGGCCAGTTCGCGATCCACGCCGACGTGTTCGGGCGCCAGACCTCCGACCTGAAAGTGCCCCGCTATACGCCGCTCGAAGGCGGCGTGGCGCTGGACCCGGCCGAGCGCATCCGCAACTCGGCCGCGCGCACGAGGGGCGGTGCGCTCGGTGGTTCCTTGACCTTCGGCCGCGGATATGTCGGCCTCTCGGCCGACACCTACGACAGCCGCTACGGCGTGGTCGCCGAGCCCGACGTGCTGATCCGCATGAAGCGTGACCACATCGGTGTGGCCGGCGAACTGCGTGACATCGACGGGCCGATACGCACGCTCCGTGTTCAGCTCAACGACACGCGCTACCAGCACGAAGAGGTCGAAGGCACGGGCGCGATCGGCACGACCTTCAAGACCTCGGGCAGCGAGGCGCGCGTCGAGATGGAGCACGCACCGATCGGCCCGCTGCGTGGTCTGGTGGGTGTGCAGGCCGAAGATTTCGATTTTTCGGCGCTCGGCGAGGAAGCCTTCGTGCCGACCACGCGCACGCGCCGCCAGGCGCTTTTCGTCACCGAAGAAATGGCCTGGCCGCTCGGCACGCTGAGCGCGGGCTTGCGCGTCGAGCATGCCAGGGTCAGCTCCAAAGGCGACGCCGACCCTGGCGCGCCGAAGTTCGGCCCGGCGGCGCAGCGCAGTTTCTCGTTGCGCAGCGCGTCGCTGTCGAACGTCTACAAGCTCAGCCCGACCTGGAACCTGACCGGCACCCTGAGTGCGAGCGAACGCGCGCCGACTTCGTTCGAGTTGTTCGCCAATGGGCTGCACGCCGCCACCGGCGCGTTCGAACGTGGTGATCAGGCCTTGCAAACCGAGCGTGGCAACAATGTCGATCTCGCCGTCGAGTGGAAGTCGGGCGCCGACCATTGGCGCATGGGTGTGTTCAGCGCGCGCTTCTCGCGGTTCATCGCGCTCGAAGCGACCGGCGCCGACATCCCCGTCACCGACGGCGACGGCAACGTGTCGACCTACCCCGAGTACGCCTTCCGCTCGGTGCCGGCACGCCTGCGCGGCTTCGAGATCGACGGCAGGCATCGCCTGATCGACGGCGCGTGGACGCTCGATCTCTCGGGCAAGCTCGACCTGACACGAGCCACCGACAGCAGCACCGGCGAACCACTGCCGCGCGTGGCGCCGATGCGCCTGGCGCTCGGGCTCGACGCCGGCTTCGGGCCGTGGTCGGCGCGCATCGACCTCGACCACGCGGCACGCCAGAACCGTGTGCCGGCGAACGACACGGCGACGGGCTCGTACAGCATCGTCAACCTGTCGCTGACACGCAAGTTCGAACTGGGCAGCAGCCACGCGTTGTGGTTCCTGAAGCTCGGCAACGTGGGCAACACGCTGGCCTACAACGCCTCGACCATCGACACCGTGCGCGGACTGGCGCCGCTGCCGGGCCGGGCGTTGAAAACAGGGCTGCGCGTGAGCTTCTGACCAGCGCGCGCTGTGGCGTGGGCTGACATTTGCCCACATTTGCGCCTGCGCGCGGCCGATACACTCGGCTGCGCGCAGCTCGCGCATGCCCACCCGCAGCGACCCTGGCCTTCATGGATCAACTCTGGCTTTCGGCCCCCGGCCCGGCGATCAAGCTGTGGCCCGAAGCCGGTGCCGCCGGCTGGCGCGCGAATGCCGGCGCGCTGATCTGGTCGCGCGGCCGTGGGCTCGACGATGCGGCGCTGCACGCCCTGGCCGCTCAGCTGTTCGCCGCACAGGTGCCTGCGACGGGCACCGAAGGGCGTGTCGCGTCGCTCGGACTGGCCTGGAAGTCGGTGCCGTTCGAGGCCGGCTGGCTGGTCTGGCTCGTGCCCGACGACACGCGCGCCGTCGCCAAAGGCGTGGTGCTGAGCACGGCCGCCGACAAGCTCGACATGGTCCAGGAATTCGGCCGGCTCGGTTTGTTCGAGCGTGACGTGCGCACCGGCGAAGGCCACTGGGACGCGCACATGTTCCGCCTGTTCGGCCTGGAGCCCACCGTCGGCACACCCGACATGGGCAAGGCACTGCAGCGTGTTCACCCCGAAGACCGCGAGCGGTTCAGAACGGAGCACCTTCGTTTCATCCGTGAGCCGGGCCGCTACACGATCCGGTTTCGGGTGGTGTTGCCCGACACGAGCGTGCGCGACCTGCAGTCGATGGTTGAAGTGCGTGCCGGCAGCGACGGCCGGCCTTCGGTGATGTACGGCGTGATCGTCGACGGCACCGAGGGCGCCGGCCGCGAGCGGGCGCAGGAAGCCATCAGCGCTGAACTCGGCAAGGCCTTGCAGCTGGCCAGGATCTCGGTCTGGCGCATCGACCTCGAAACCCAGCGCATCCACTTCAATGAAGCCGGCTACGGCCCGGGCGGTCGCGGCCCGCGCGTCGACTCCACCTCGATCGAAGAGAACCTGGCGCTGGTGCACCCCGACGATGTGCAAGGCCTGGTGACGGCGTCGACGCAGGCTGCACAGGGGGAGGGCGTCGTCGACGTGGAGGCGCGCTACCGGCGCTCGAGTGGCGAGTACCGCCACATGCTGACGCGCCGCGTCGCCGAACGTGATGCCAGCGGCCGCGTGATCGCGCTGCTCGGCATGTCGATGGACCAGACCGCGCAGATCACCGAGCGCGAGCGCGCGCGCGTCCTGGCGCGGCGCATCGAGCTGGTGGCCGACGCCGCGGGGGTGGGCATCTGGAGCGTGGAGCCGGCCAGCGGCGCGGTCGAGTGGAACGCGCAGATGTTTGCAATCTATGGCCGGCCGGCCGGGCAGGGCGCGCCGGACCTGTCGACCTGGCTGGGCGAACTGGTGCACCCGGACGATCGCGGCTGGATCTCGGCGTTGCGGGAAGACGGCCCTGAAGCGCAACGCGAGGTGTTCGAGATCGAGTTGCGGGTGCAGCGCCCCGAGGGCTCGTTGCGCTGGGTCGTGAGCCGCTCGCGCCGCGAGTTGCTTGATGGCCGCGTGGTTCATGTGGGCGTGCAGCTCGACATCACCGAGTCGATCCGCCAGCGTCTTTTTGCCGAGCAGGCGCTCAGCGACAAACAGACGGCCGAACGCGCGAGCCAGGCCAAGTCGGAGTTCCTCGCACGCATGAGCCACGAGCTGCGCACGCCGCTGAACGCGGTGCTCGGCTTTGCTCAGCTGATCGAACACGACGCGAGCCATCCTCTGCCGGGTGTGCAACTCGAACGGGTGGCGCGCATCCGCTCGGCCGGCGAACACCTGCTGGCGCTGATCGGCGACGTGCTCGACCTGGCTGCGATCGAAGCCGGCACGCTGCCGCTGCTGATCGAAGCGGTGGCGATCGACGCGGTGCTGAAAGACGTGGCGCAGTGGGTCTCGGCGCCGGCGCACGCCACGAATGTGCGGCTCCATGTCGAGCTGTGCGCCGGTTGGGTGCGGGCCGATGCACGCCGCTTGCGGCAGATCCTGGCCAACCTCGCGAGCAACGCGGTGAAATACAACCGCGCCGGCGGGCAGGTCTGGCTCGCGGCGCAGGCCACGCTCGACGCGGGTTGGCGCATCGGCGTGCGAGATGACGGCCGCGGCCTCACGTCCGAGCAGTGCGAGCACCTGTTCGAGTCGTTCAACCGCCTCGGCGCTGACCGCGAGGGCATCGAAGGCACCGGCATCGGTCTTGCGATCGTGCGCCAGCTTGCCGACTTCATGGGCGGGCGGGTCACGGTGCAGAGCGAACCCGGCCGCGGCAGCACCTTCAGCGTCTGGTTGCCACGTGCCGATGTGCCGGTGCCGCAGGGTGACGCGGCGGCCGTGCCCGAGGCGCCGCCGGTTCGCGCGCCGCTGCGCGCGCTGTCGCTGCTTTACATCGAAGACAACCCGGTCAACGTGATCCTGGTCGAAGAGCTCATCGCGATGCGCCCGAACCTGCACCTGAGCTGCGCGCGGGACGGGCTCTCGGGTGTGGCGCGCGCGCTCGAAGAGCACCCCGACGTGCTGCTGATCGACATGCAGTTGCCCGACATCGATGGCTTCGAGGTGCTGCGCCGGTTGCGCGCGGCACCGGCACTGGCGCACTGCGTGAAGATCGCGTTGTCGGCCAACGGCATGAGCGAAGACATCGCTCGCGCCCGCGCTGCGGGCTTCGACGACTACTGGACCAAGCCGATCGACTTCAAGCGGTTTCTCGCCGGTCTCGACGCGCTGGCGGGCGCCGCGCCGGCCGCTTGAGTCGCGGCTACGGCGCGAGGCGCTCGCGCACCCAGTCGGTGCCCGCCAGCCGGTAACGCAGCCGGTCGTGCAGGCGCGATTGGCGGCCTTGCCAGAACTCCCACGTATCGGGCACCAGCCGGTAGCCACCCCAGTGCGGCGGGCGCGGTGGATTCAGCAGAAACTTCGCGCCGTACTTCGCCGCATTGCCGACCAGCACCGCACGCGAAGCGATCACCTCGCTCTGCGGGGAAGCCCAGGCGCCGATGCGCGAATCGAGCGGGCGCGACTTGAAGTACGCGTCGGACTCTTCGTCCGAGACTTTCCCGACCCGGCCTTCGATGCGCACCACACGTTCCAGTTCGACCCAGTGGAACTGCAGTGCCGCGAACGGGCTGCCGGCGAGCTCGCGGCCCTTGCGGCTCGCGTAGTTGGTGTACCAGCAGATGCCGCGTGCGTCGAAGCCCTTGATCAGCACCACGCGGGTCGAGGGTCGGCCGTCTGCGCCGACCGTGGCCAGCGTCATCGCGTTCGGCTCGGGCAGCTGGCCGTCGAGCGCCTGCTGCAGCCACAGGCTGAACTGGTCGAGCGGGGCCGGTGCCGAAGCGCTCTCGTCGAGCTCGGCACGTTCGTAGCTCTTGCGCAGATTGGCGATGTCGTCCATGGCCCGAGTATAGGAAGTCGCTTTTGTCCGGTGTGGAACCTGTGAGACTTGCTTACGTAGTAGGCCTTAGGTGAAGCCCCCACTGGCTCAAAGGCGTTGCGCATCCCATCCTCGGCTTAAGGCAGCGACAAGGTTTGTTGTCGTGAGCGTGCCGCGTCGGCACGGTCGGGCGGTGCATCAATCAAAGGGGAACGCCATGGCTTCGCGGCCGGCGGTGATCGTGTTGGCAGCGGGCAAGGGTTCGCGCTTCCTCGGGGCCGAGCACAAGCTCGAACAAAGCCTGGGGGCGTCTACCGTGCTCGGCACGACGCTCGGTCATGCGATCGCCAGCCAGTTGCAGGTGGTGGTGGTCACGACCGAAGCCCTGGCCGACGTGGCACGCCGCAGCGTCGCGGCGCGCGACGTGATCGTCTTGCCCGAGGCCGACGCGCCGGGCCAGACGCAGCTGGGCATGGGGTACTCGATCAGCGCCGGCGTCAACGCCCGGCCCGACGCGAGCGGCTGGTTGGTGTTGCCCGGCGACATGCCGCTCATCCAGCCAGCGACGCTGCGAGCTGTGGCGGGTGAGCTGGCGCACCACGCGGTCGCCTATGCGCAATACAAGGGCCGACGTGGCCACCCGGTCGGGTTTTCGGCGGAGCTGTATTCCGAGCTCGCCACGCTCAGCGGCGATGAAGGCGCGCGGCGCCTGATCGCACGTTACCCGGCCCACGGCCTGGAGGTCGACGACGCCGGTGTCCTTCTCGACGTCGACACGCTGGACGATCTGGCGAGCGTGCGCAAGGTCGCCAGCGCGGCGGCCCTGCCGACCCGTTAGACCGCGAGGCTGGGCCGCACACCCGCAGCGGCTGGTTCGCCCAGACCGATCTCGACGGTGCAGCCTGCGGCCGAGCGGATCAGGCGCAGCCGCCCGCCGTGGGCGCGGGCCACCAGGTCGGCCAGCATCAGGCCGAGACCCATCTGGTCCTCGTAGGCCTGTTCGTCGAGCGCGGCCTGCAGGCGTGCCAGCTCCGAATCGGGCAAGCCGGTGCCGTCGTCGCTGACGATGATGCTGGTGCCCTGCGGTTCCGCTCGGGCGCTCACCGTCACCATCGTGGCGCCGTGGCGCTGCGAGTTGTCGAGCAGGTTCATCAGCGCTGCGGCGAGCAGATCGGGGTCGCAGTGCGTTTGTGTGTGGTCGCTCGCGGTGATCGACAAGGTCTCGAAGGGCAGGTGGGCGACCAGGTCGGCAATGTCTACCTGTTGCCAGCGCACCTCGGCGCCCGTGCGGAACAGGGTCAGCAGGGCATTGACCACGCGGCCCAGCCGGTCGGCAGCCTCGCGCGTGCGTTTCAAGTAAGGCTGCGCCTCCGGGGGGGACTTGCGTTGCGCCACCGCGAGCTGCGCCACCATGCCGGCCAGCGGCGTGCGCAAGGCGTGTGCCGCGTGGTCGGAGAAAGCACGTTCGTTGGCGATGCGCTGGGCCAGCCGCTCGCCCAGTTCCTGGATCGCGTCGTGCATCGGCACCAGTTCGGCGCGGGTCGCCGTGGCCAGCATCTGCTCCGGATGCAAGGGGTCGAAGTGGGCCACCGAGGCCGACATCTCGTTGATCGGGTCCAGCTCCCGGCGCACCCGCGAGCGCAGCCAGAGGGCGCACAAGAGGCCGACGGCCAGCGCCGCGCCGGCCGTGAGCTCGGCGGCTTCGAGGCGGGCTTCGTTGCGCTCGGACCCGCGCTGGGCGACGTACAGGATGCGGCCCGTGGCATCGAACGGTATGCCGAAGACGCGCCACTCGTCGCCCCGGCTGGACAGCCCGGCGGTGTGCCGCGCTGCAAGCGGCAGCGGCGGCGCCTGGTGCGATCGCAGCAGAACCTCGTTGCCAGCGCTGACGATCTGCCACACGGTGTGTTCGTCGTGTGCCGGTGCCGGCAGCGAGCCGCCGCCCTGCATCGGCAACTGCGTCGCGTTGAACAGCAGCAGACCGTAAAGGATCTCTGCCGACTCCTGCAAGGTGTTGTCGAGCAGTTCGTCGACCTCGTGGCGCACCGCGAGCCAGACGACCGCCGACACGGCGACGCCCCACACGAGAGAGATCAGCACCAGCGTGCGCGACAGGCGCTGCCGGATCGAGGGCAGACGCTTCATTCGACGATCCGGTATCCGAGCCCGCGTACGGTCTCGATCAGGTGGCGGCCGAGCTTGCGGCGCAGGCTGGAGATGTGAACTTCGAGCGAGTTGCTCGAGACCTCGCTTTCCAGCCCGAGCACCAGGGCGTCGAGATCGCTCTTCGAGACGAGCCTGCCGGAGCGCAGTGCCAGGGCCTCGAGCAGCGCCCACTCGCGTGCCGTCAGGTTGGCGCGCACGCCGCTGACGTAGGCAATCTTGCCGTTCAGGTCGAGTTGCACCGCACCGAAGACCAGGCGCGGGCTGGCCGATCCGGAAACGCGCCGGCGTATGGCGCGAATCCGTGCCGACAGTTCTTCGGGATCGAAGGGTTTGACGAGATAGTCGTCGGCGCCGGTGTCCAGGCCGTGAATGCGGTCGCTCAGCAGGTCACGCGCGGTGAGGATCAGCACCGGGGTCGAGTCGCCATGGCGCCGGATCGAACGCACCCAGTCAAGGCCCGAGCCGTCGGGCAATTGCCAGTCGACCAGCAAGGCGTCGTAGGGCTCTTCGCGCAGCGCGACCAGCTCGCTCAGGCGTTTGCACCAATCCACGATGTGTCCTTCGGTCTGCAGAAAGTCGCGCAGGCCCTCGCCGAGGATGGCGTCGTCTTCAAGAAGCAGCAGTCTCATGGGTTCCCTTTCACTGGATGCAAAGGTATCACCGGCTTGCGCAAGGGTGTTTCACGCTGGCTTCAGGTTCGTCAACGAAGCTGCGGGCTCGCCAACACCTGCCACCCGGACCCGTGCCGGGCCACCGCCATGCATCCGACCCGTCTTCCCTCCATTCGCCTTGTCGCAGGATTGCTCTCGGTCGTGGCAAGCACGGGCCAGGCATGGGCCGCCGATGCGGAGATCAACGTCAAGCGCGCGCAGGTCGTGGCACTCGGCCTGCAGACCCAACTCATCGCACCGGGCGCGGCAAGCACCGGCGCGCGCTACCCCGCCACGGTGCTGGTGCCGTCGAGCCAGCAACGTGTCGTGGCCGCACCGCTGCCGGCGCTCGTCGAGGCCTTGCGCGTCAGCGTCGGCGACACGGTTCGTGCCGGCCAGGTGATCGCGGTGTTGCGCAGCGCCCAGGCCCAGGAGCTGCAACACGACGTGCACGTGTCGCGCAGCAATGCGGCGCTGGCGAGCGCCACACTGGCCCGCGACGAACAGCTTTTCAAGGAAGGCCTGATCGCTTCGGCACGCATCGAGGCGAGCCGTGCGCAGGCCGGCCTGGCCACCGAGCAGCGTGAGGAACGCGAGCTGGCCCTGCGCCAGGCCGGCGGGTCGGCCAGCAAGGAAGGCGGCGGCATCACGCTCACCGCGCCGATCAGCGGCGTGGTGCTGGAACGCCAGGTTGTCGTGGGCCAGCGTGTCGATGCGGCCGCCGCTCTCTACCGCCTGGCGGTGCTGGCACCGTTGTGGCTGGAGATGCAGGTTCCGGCGAAGGAGGCTTCGTCGGCCCGGATCGGCGATGCGGTGTCGGTCACCGGCAGCCAGGCCCGGGGCCGCGTCATCGCGGTCGGCCACGCCGTCGATGCAGCGAGCCAGACCGTGCTGGTGCGCGCCGAAATGAGCGCCCCGCTGGCCGACCTGCGGCCCGGGCAGGCGGTGGAGGCGCAGCTCGAGCGGGCGGTGCCCGGGCTCGCGCAGGTGCCTTCGGCCGCGCTCGTGAACGACGCCGGCACGACGATCGTCTTCGTCGAAATCGGGTCCGGCCGTTACCGCGCGGTGCCCGTCACCGCCGTGACCAGTGCCGGTGGCGCCTCGTCGGTGCGTGGCCTGCCCGAGGGCAGCAAGGTGGTGGTGCAGGGCATGGCTTCGCTGAAGTCCTTGCGCGCTGCGCCGGCGCAGTGATGCAGCGGAGCCTCTAACTGCCATGTTGTCCGCACTGATCTCTTTTTCCCTGCGCCAGCGGGTGCTCATCCTCATCCTGTCGGCCATGCTGGTGGCCGCGGGGGTGGTGGCCTACCTCGGCGTGCCCATCGATGCCTTCCCCGATGTTTCGACCACCCAGGTCAAGCTGATCCTGAAAGCGCCGGGCATGACGCCCGAAGAGGTGGAGTCGCGCATTACCGTGCCGATCGAACAGGAAGTGCTCGGCATCCCGAAGCAGAAGATGCTGCGCTCGACCTCGAAGTACGCGTTGGCCGACATCACGCTCGACTTCGAAGACGGCACCGATGTGTTCTGGGCCCGTCAGCAGGTCAGCGAACGCCTGGCCGGCGTGATGAAAGACCTGCCGCCGAACACCAGCGGTGGCCTGGCGCCGATCACGACGCCGCTTGGCGAGATGTTCATGTTCACGCTCGAAGGCCCGCAGACCCTCGAAGAGCGCCGCCGCGTGCTCGACTGGGTGGTGCGCCCGGCGCTGCGCACCTTGCCCGGCGTGGCCGACGTGAACAGCCTGGGCGGGCGGGTGCGCACCTTCGAGGTGGTGCCCGACCCGGCCGCGCTGCTGGCGCGCGGCGTCACGCTCGCGCAGCTCGAAACGGCCTTGATGGCCAGCAACCGCAACGACGGCGCCGGCCGGCTGGCCAGCGGCGAAGAAGCACTGATCGTGCGCGCCGAAGGCGCGATCCACACACTGGACGACGTGACCGCGACGGTAGTGCGCGCCGCCGACGGCCGCGTGGTGCGTGTCGGCGACCTGGCGCAGGTGCGCTTCGGTGAACTCACGCGCTACGGCGCCGTCACGCGCAACGGCGAGGGCGAAGCAGTCGAAGGCCTCGTGCTCGGCCTGCGCGGCGCCAATGCGCGAGACGTGGTGGCGCAGGTCAAGACGCGCCTGGCGGCGATCGCGCCGAGCCTGCCCAAGGGCATGTCGGTCGTGCCCTTCTACGACCGCAGCAACCTGGTCGACCGGGCGGTGAAGACGGTCGGCCGGGCCTTGCTCGAAGCCGTCGGCCTGGTGCTGCTGTTGCTGCTTGCGTTCCTCGGCAACCTGCGCGCGGCGATCGTGGTCGCGCTGATCCTGCCGTTCTCTGCCCTCGGCACCTTCGTGCTGATGCGCCAGTTCGGCCTGTCGGCCAACCTGATGAGCCTGGGCGGCCTGGCGATCGCGATCGGCATGCTGGTCGACGGTGCGGTCGTGGTGGTCGAGAACATCGAAACCGCGCTCACCGGGCCGCAGGCCGAGCGCCAGTCGCCGCTGCACCTGGTGTACCGCGCCAGCCGCGAAGTGGCGGTGCCGGTGGCCGCCGGCATCGCGATCATCGTGATCGTGTTCCTGCCGCTGCTGAGCCTGGAAGGGCTCGAAGGCAAGCTGTTCGCACCGGTCGCGCTGACGATCGTGTTCGCGCTCACCGTGTCGCTGGTGCTCTCGCTCACGCTGGTGCCGGTGCTGGCCTCGTGGCTGCTGCACGTGGGGCCGGCGCACGAACCCTGGCTGGTGCGCCACCTCAACCGCTATTACGCCGCGTTGCTCGCCTGGGCGATGGGCCACCAGCGAATGATGATCGGCGGGGCGGTGGCCGCGCTGGTGGCCGCGGGTGTGCTGTTCAGCGTGATCGGCAAGTCGTTCATGCCCACGCTCGACGAGGGCGACATCATCATGCAGCTCGAAAAGCTGCCGTCGATCGGCCTGGACAACGCGGTCGCGCTCGACCTGCGGGTGCAGAAGGCGCTGCTCGCACGGGTGCCCGAGGTGGCCAGCGTGGTCGCACGCAGCGGTGCCGACGAACTCGGCCTGGACCCGATGGGCCTGAACCAGACCGACAGCTTTCTCGTGCTCAAGCCACGCGACCAGTGGCGCAAGCCCGACAAGGAATGGCTCACCGGCCAACTGCGCGCGGTGATGGAAGACTTCCCCGGCATCGACCCGAGCTTCACCCAGCCGATCGACATGCGCGTGTCGGAAATGCTGACCGGCGTGCGCGGTGACGTGGCGCTGAAGATCTACGGCACCGACCTGGCCGAGCTGAACCGGCTGGCGACCAAGACCGAAGGCCTGATTGCCCAGCTCAAGGGCGCGACCGACACGCTGACGGTGCGCAACGACGGTGTGCAGTACCTGCAGATCGACATCGACCGCCTCGCGGCCGGCCGCTTCGGCCTGAACGCCGAGCAGATCCAGGCCGACCTGCGGCGCTGGGTCGAGGGCCAGCCCATCAGCACCGTGCACGAGCCGGGCCGGCGCACGCCGCTGGTGATCCGCGGCAGCGAAGCGCTGCGCGCTTCGCCGGCCGACTTCGAGGCGCTGCGCCTGACCGGCGCCGACGGGCAGTCGGTGCCCCTGCAGTCGGTCGCGAAGCTGCGCCGCGTCGACGGTCCGGTCAAGGTCGACCGCGAGCAGGCACAGCGTTATGTCGTGGTGCAGACCAACGTGCGCGGGCGTGACCTGGTCGGCTTCGTCGAAGAAGCGCAACAGGTCGTGGCCGCGCAGATGCCGCTGCCGGCCGGTTATTCCGTCACCTGGGGCGGGCAGTTCGAGAACCAGCAGCGCGCCGCGCGCCGCCTGGCGATGGTGATCCCGGTGGCGCTGGCACTGATCTTCTTCATCCTGTTCTCGACCTTCGGCTCGGTGCGCCAGGCCCTGCTGGTGCTGGCCAACGTGCCGCTCGCGCTGATCGGCGGTGTGATCGGCCTGGCCGTGTCGGGCGAGTACCTGTCGGTGCCGGCGTCGGTGGGGTTCATCGCCCTGCTCGGCATCGCGGTGCTCAACGGTGTCGTGATGGTGAGCTACTTCAACCAGTTGCTGGCCCAGGGCATGGCGCTCGGACTGGCGGTCGTGGAGGGCGCCAAGCGCCGCCTGCGGCCGGTGCTGATGACCGCGGCGATCTCCGGTGGCGGCCTCGTGCCGCTGCTCTTCGCCACCGGGCCGGGCTCGGAGATCCAGAAGCCACTGGCCATCGTCGTGATCGGCGGGCTGGTCACGTCCACCGTGCTGACGCTGCTGCTGCTGCCGATGCTGTTCCAGCGTTTCGGCCTCGCCGCGCCGGCATCCACTTCCCTGGAAATCGAACATGCATGAACTTACCATCCTCCCTTCGCCGCAGGTCTGCCTGACGGTGCTCATTCCCGCGGCGGTCGAAGACCGTGCCGTCGACTGGCTGCTGACGCACGCCGACTGGCAGATCGAGTTCAGCGTGCACGCGGTCGCGGCCCGCGGTCCGCTCGTTCACCTGGCGCTGAGCGAGGAGCGCGTGCGTGGCTTCGCGCACCGTGTCGAGCTGAAGCTCATCATCGCGCGGGCCCAGCTCGATGCCCTGATCCACGCCTTCGAGAACCTGCTCGCGGGTGTGGACGGCGGCTACTGGGTCTTGCCTGTGGAGCGCTTTTCCGCCTTCGGCAAGGCGGCCGTGCAACCGGGCTCGAACCGATGAACGGGGCGTGGAAGTGGCGCGTCGTTGCCGGTGTGCTGCCGGCATTGCTGCTGGGCGGCTCCTTCGCTGCGGCCGCCGAATCGGGCTCGGTCTGGCCGCGGTCTGGCAACACGGTCGACGTGCTGGCCAGCGCGCCGGCGTACCAGGCGGCGTGGCGCGCGGTCGGTGCCGAGGAGTCGGTGCACCGCCAGTACCTGATCGGCCCGCACGAGTGGACCGGAACCGTCAGCGCGGCGCGCCGCACCCAGAGCAGCCCGACCCCGGAGCGCAGCACCGAATGGGAAGTCGGCCTGGAGCGCGCGCTGCGCCTGCCGGGCAAGTCGGAGGCGTTCGACCGCGCCGGGCAGGCGCGCGTGGCACAGGCGCGGGCGGCTGCGCACAAGGTCTGGCGCGAGCAGGCGCGGCTGCTGCTGGAGCGGCAGGGCACCTGGTTGCGCGAGCGCGAATCGGCGCGGGTCTGGGCGGTGCAGGTGGGCTTGTTCCAGCAGCAGCTCGAGACGGTCGCGAAACGCCAGCGCCTGGGTGACGCAGCCCGCATCGAACAAGAGCAGGCCGAAGCGGCGCTCGTGCAGGCGCAGGCGCAGGCCCAGGCCGCTTCGGGTCGTGCCACCGCGGCGCGGACCGGGCTGGAGCGTCTCTTTCCCGGCATCGACCTGGCGCCCGACGCTGCGCTGCCGGCGCCCCAGGGCCTGGAGCAAACCGATGCGCAGTGGATCGCAGCCCAGCTCGAAGCCCATCCCGAACTCGAGCTGGCCCGGGCCGAAAGTGCAACGGCCGAGACGCAGTCGAAGCTCGATGCGGCCGAAACCCGCGCCGACCCCACGCTCGGCCTGCGTTACGGGCGGGCGCGCAACGGGGCCGAGAACCTGCTCGGTGTGGTGCTGAGCATTCCAATCGGGGGCGACTACCGTGCGGCCGGTGCCGCGGCCGCCGCATCACGTTCAGCTGCCGCAGCGCTGCGCCGCGTCGACGCCGAATTGCACGCCCAGGCCGATGCCGCCCAGCGCCTGCACGAGGCGCGCACGGCCTACACGTTCTGGCAAGGCAGCGCCGACGCCGCGCAGCGCCTGGCACGTGCGGCCGACAGCCTGCAGCGGGGCTACCAGCTCGGTTCGGGCAACCTCGGCGACGTGCTTTCGGCCAGGCGGCTGGCGAACGAACAGCAACTGTCGGCAGCCGGGGCCGCGGTCGACGCGTGGGTCTCGCAGCACCGGCTCGAACTCGAGGCCAACCGGTTGTGGGCGGAACCCTCGGCGCGCCGTTGAATGCCTCCCGGGGCGGGTGCTCCGGGTGTTCCTTTGCCGTGTGAATTCATCCGATTTCACCGAGGGTTCACCGTTCTCTCATGACCGCCGCGTGATTCAGGGTCACGCTCTGGTGCACTTTCAACCACTGAAGGCTCACCATGAAACTCCTGCACTCGTCGTTCCTGTCCGCGGCCGCCTGGGCCGTGCTGCTGATCGTGCCGGCCGCGCTGGCGCAGTCGGAGCTGCCACCGGGTGCCTTGCGCATCACCCCCGATGAGCTGCGCTGGGGCCCCGGCCGTGTTCCCGGGCACGACATCGCGCCGCTGATCGGGGCGTCGAACAAGCCCGGCGCTTACGTCGAACGGGTGCGTTTCCCCGCGCAGACCATTTCGCAGCCGCATTCCCACCCGGAAGACCGCAGCTACACCGTGATCTCGGGCACCTGGCATGTCGGCTATGGCGACAGCTACGACCCCGGCAAGCTCAAGGCCCTGCCGCCGGGCAGCTTCTACACCGAACCGGCCAACGTGAGCCACTTCTGGCTGACGAAGGACGAGGCCGTCGTTGTGCAGATCAGCGGCAGCGGGCCGTCCGCAACGCGCTTCGTCGACCCGGCGCACGCACCGAAGCGGCCTTGACGTGGCCGCACCTTGTCTGGCGCACCGCCATCCGATTGGTTCGACTCGGGAGAAGCCACATGAAGAAATTCATCGTTGTCACGGTCCTGGCGCTGGCCTGGAGCGTGGCGTTCGGCCAGGTGAGCGTCGTGCCGCCGACCGGCATCGCGCCACGCTTTCTGAAGAACGATAGGGAACTGGCGAAACAGACAAAACCGGCCTCGCGGCACTGGTTGCTAGATGCCAACGACGACGCCGAGCGCTTTCGGCGCGTGGAGAGCTGGGCCGGCTCGATCGACGCAGAGATGCAGATCGTTGCCCACCGCTTCGAAGAATTGCACGCTGCCATTCGGCAAGGCAGCTGGGATCTGGCCACCTACCACTGGGAGAAAATTCTGGGCCGGATGAACGTGGCCTCGATGAAACGGCCGACGCGAACACAAAACATCGAGGTCCTGTTTCTTGAAGCCGGGCCGTCGCAAGCCATGAACGACGCGCTCAAGGCCAGAGACCCCACAAGGTCGAGCGCAGCGTTTCAGACGGTTCTGCAGGCTTGCGTCGCATGCCACACGGCCGAGAAGGTCGGCTTCGTGAACGACAGCCCGATTTTCAAACGCCTCGCGGCCTTGCCCGGGCCGGAGAAATAGGCCAGCCGCAACGGGTTAAGGCGCGGCCAGGGCCTGAGTCAGGCCGCGCACGAAAACCTCGTGCTGCTGGCGGAACACCGCGGTCTGCGGCGGCCACTCCGACTCGACCGCGGCCACGCTGACGCCGGGCCAGGCCTTTTGCAAGCCGGCGCGCGCTTCTTCGAGGCACGGCGGGTCCACGGCGGCTGCGCACGCAGCCGCCAGCACCGCCCAGGAGGCACGGTCGACCTGTGGCGCGCGGGTCGCGTTGCGCGCGTGCTTCACGGCGTCAACCGGGTTGCCGTCGTGCAGGTACGACAGCGCCAGGAGACGCTCGAAACGTGACAGTCGCGGGTCGCGCGGGCTGATCGCCAGCGCTTGCCGATAACGTTCGATCGCGAGCCCGGGCTCGCCCTGCATCAGGTGCGCCACCCCGAGGTACGAGTACGCCACCGGGTGCGAGGGATTGGTCCTGATCTCGTGCTCCAGGGCAGTGCGGCCCTGGGCATAGCGCCCGCGCAGCACCTGGGCCGCGCCCCACACGGTGTGCACGAGCGGATGGTCGGGGTCGATCGCGAGCGCCCGGTTGGCCGCGTTTTCGGCGCCGGCTTCGGCTTGTTCGGCCGGCATCGACTGATTGATGCGGGCGCGCAGGTGCCAGCTGGCCATCGTCTTCCAGGCCATCACCGAGCGGTCGTTGAGTTCGAGCGCCTTTTGCGCCAGTTCGTGCGCACGCGAGACGTCGGCCGCCGAACCGCGGTTCCATGCGGCCCAGGCCTGCAGGGCCAGGTCGTCGGCCACCGGGTTGGCAGACGCGGTGCGGCGCACCCGCGCGGCCTCTTCGTCGACGAGCTTCACATGTAGCGCGTTGGCGACCCGGTTGGCCACATCGCGTTCGGCGTCGTGCAGGTCTGCGAGCGTGGTGTCGATGCGCTCGCTCCAGCGCATCGCCCCGTTCGCCGTGTCGATGAGTTGCAGGCGCATCGTCACGCGCCCGGCGTCGCGCTCGACGGAGCCGGCGACGACGTAGCGCACGCCGAGATCGCTGCCGATGCGGCGCAGGTCGGCGCCACGTGCCGGGTAGGCTTGTGTCGAGACCCGCGAGATCACGCGTGCGCCGGGAATGCGCGCCAGGTTGAAGCTGATGTCTTCACCCACCACCTCGGCGAACCAGCTGGTGTCGGCGTTGGCGCCAGCGACATCGAAGGGCAGCACGGCCAGCGACAGTTGCGCGAGCGGCCCGGCATGAAAAGCGCGCCAGCCCCAGCCCAGGGCAAGTGCCAGTGTGAGGGCCGCGGCCGCAGCGATCCATGCGCGCCTGGAGCCGCCCACTGCACGCTTCGCAACGCGCCCGACCGCGACTGCCGGCATGGGTGCGTCGGCGCTTGAAGCGCTGTCTGCGCCTGGGGGCACGGGCGGTGGTGCGTCGAACCGGTAGCCCCTGCGCGCATGGGTCTTGAGCCACGACTCGCGCTGCGGGCCCAGGGTTCGGCGGATCTCGGCGATGCACTGGCTCAGCGAGTTCTCGGTGACGAGCACCTCGCCCCACACGGCCTGCAACAGTTCGTCGCGCGAAACGAGCTCACCCGCGTGGGCGAGAAGATGCGCGAGAACGGCCGCTGTCTGCGGCCGCAGCCGTTGTGTCTGTCCGTCCAGGCGCAGGTCGCCCGAGATCGACTCGAAGACCACGTCTCCGAACGAGACGGAGGGGGGCGGGCGAGTTTCCATCCGTTTGGCCGATCTTCCACATCGCCAGGGAGGCGCGGAACCACCGCGGTCGAGCGCCCACGAGCGCCTGATTGTGTCGCAGCGCGAGCCGCCGGGGCCAGGCGAAGCGGGGATCGAAAGGCGAACTCCCCGATGGGGATTACTTTCCGTTCATGCAGTTGCCCAGAAACCGCTTGCGCTCCACGCCGCTCAATTGCTGATCAGCGGCCTTCTTCTGGCAGGCACCCATCAGTGCGCCACGCGATTGCATGCGTGCCTGTTCTTCCTTGCTGGTGCGGGTCGGAGCCTGGGGCGTTTGCGGTGCAGCCGGCTTGCGCGCGGCAGGCGCTTTCGCCTTCGGAGCAGACGCGGCCGCGTTGGCGGCCTTGCCTTCCGGCTTGTCGGTGGCGGCGGTGCCGAGCAGCGGCAACGACAGGCAAACGATGGCGGCGATTTTCTTGATCATGGTGTTCATCCTCGGTTGGTTGTCGGGCATGGAGGGCCTCGACCGGTTCTGGTTCAGGGTTGGGTCGGCGAGCGCCGGGTCGTGCTTGCAAGAAGGGCAGCCTGCCCGGCCGGCGCCGCTCGGGCCGCAAGCAGGGCCTTGATTTCAGTGACGAGCAGGCTCGGGCTGGCGAAGCCGTCGAGCCGGACCCAGGCCTTGCCGGGCGCGGCGCGCAGGAAGGTCACCGGCACGTGGTTCATCTTGTCGCCCTGGTAGGCGGCGAACGACTTCTGGATGGTGGTGGCGTCGCCCTGGCTGGCGGTCAGGAAGGTCCACGCACCGCCACTGCTGAAACGCTTGGCGTATTCGGTGAGTCGCTGGGGCGTGTCGTGTTCGGGGTCGATCGAGATCGAGACGACGTGAACCTCGTCGCGCAGTTTGTCCAGGCGTTCGCGCACCTCGCTGAACACCTGGCTGGTCACCGGGCAGATCGCGGTGCAGGAGGTGAAGATGAAATTCAGCATCACCGGGCGACCGTCATCCACCACACGGCGAAAGTCCTGCTTCTGGCCGTCCTGCCGCTGAACCGCGACCGTGGGCATTTGAAGTTGAATTTCGTTTCGCCGCAGGTCGGCGCCCGGCGCGGCGTGATGGCTGTGATCGGCCTGCCCTGGGGCGGACAGGGCCGCACCGCAGACGGCTGCCAGGCAGAGCGCCGCAATGAGACTGCGACGGTTCCGGTCAGTGCCGGTGTTCAGGGTATTGTTCATGGTGTTGACGGGTTCAGGGAACGATCCATGGGGTGGTGGCGACAACCGGTCGGGCCGGGTCAGGCTGCAACTTGACCAGGTAGGCGCCCTTGGAAGCAAACCGTTGGCCTTGCGCCAAGCTCATGCGGGGATACACCGAGGTTCCCTCGCGCTTGATGGCGACCTGCGCCTGCACGCCCGGAAGCGGGCGCGGTGTCCGGGCGAACTCTGGTTGCGCGGCCAGCCGTTCTCTCGCGCCCTGGGTGCCTCCGGGGCCCTTGTGGTGACGGGCGACGATGGTCTCCCGCGCTTCGTCTTCGGCTTTCTGGCCTTCGCGCAGGCTCAACATGTTTTCTGCACGTTCGATCAGGTAGTCCCGGTGCAGGTTGTCAATCATCTCGGTCAGGGTTTCAGCCAGGTAACTCATCGCGAAGAACACCTCCGACTGAAGGACTTCGTCGCTCAGTTCCATCTTCTGCGTCTTCAACCAGGACTCGAAGTAGAAGAGCGTCGCGTGGCGCTGCTCGGGCGCCTGGTAGGGGTACACAAACTCCGCACGCGCGCGCCAGGGCTGCGGCAGCGCAGACACGTTTTGCCCAGCCATGCGGGCAGAAAGGTAGGTGGGGCCGGCGTGCGCCGGCACGGCGGAAAGCGACGCCATGTCTTCGGCCGGCCACCAGAGAACCAGCGTGTCGGAAGGGCCCAGCCCACGCAGCGTTGCACTCAACCGGGCCGGGTCCGGCGCCGTGACCTCACGGATCTCGGACTTCAGCCCCGGCATGTTCCGGGACAGTTGCTCCTCGAGCCGCGATGCGGCCATCCGGCCGGCCGCATCGCCGCGATGCAATTGAACCAGCCTGCCGCCGCCGGGCCGCTGATGGCGAATGTGCGATACCAGGACGTCCGCTTCCAGCATGGTGCCGGCAGAGAAGTAGACCGAATAGAAGTCCTTGCCCGCCAGCGCCGGCGTGCTGTCCACGCTGGGAAACCAGCACGGTGTCTGCATGCGTTCGCAGAACTCGTGCACGGGTGCCCATTCCCCGCGGCCCAGGCCAGACACGAGTGCAAACACCGGGTTCGCGCGCATGCGCTCGTCCAGCTGGGCGGCCCATCCGGCCGGTGGGCCGCTCAGTTCCCAGACATCCAGTTCCCAAAATCGGTCGCTGCGGAACAGCATCTCGGCGGCGCTGCTCATGGTGCGCTGGCCGGGTGTGTAGTTGCCGTTCTTCTGCCTGACCGCAGCCTTGATGGTGGCCAGGAAAGTCGCGCGGCGCTCGGCGCTCACGTCGGGCGTGATGACCGTGGCCAGGCGCAGACGCCGCGCGTCGACGCCCGGCGACCAGCCGGCCGACAAGGTTCGCAGGTAGGCCTGCAGCGCGCGAGTTTCCGCGGCGCTCAGTTCGAAGCGCGGCATGATGGGGCTCAATTCGCGGCCGCTCTGATGCAGGCCCTTGGTCACGGTGGCAACGAATTCCTGGTCCGTCAGCGCCGGGTGGCGCTGGTTGAAGGACTTGATGGTGCGGAAGTTCATGGACACCACGGCCCGCGGGTCGTCGGTGAAGATGAAGCGCCCGGCCACCGGAGACACTTGCTCCGTGCCCTCCACCGCGCCCAGGCCGCTGCGGCGATGGCAGTTGGCACACGCCACGGAGGCGCCCTGCGCTTGCACGCCGCCGAAGCGCAGCCCGGTGATGGGTTTGCCACCTTCACCCAGACCGTGCCGGTAGATGCTTTGGCCCAGGGCCAGTTCGTCCGCAGAAGCGGTCTGGCTCAACATGGCTTCACTGCCGCCCGGGCCGACGCGCAGCTCGGGCCTGACTGCCGCTGGCGCCGCCCACGCTTGCGCCAAAGCACAAACGCTGACCGCCGCCGCCCAGAACATGGGCGCAACACGTTGAAACCGGGACTCGAGCGTCATGACCTGTGGTGAATCCGGGCTCAGGGCTTGATGCCCACCAGTTCCACTTCGAACACCAGCGTCTCGTTGGGGCCGATGCTGGCGCCCACGCCGCGCTCGCCGTAGGCCAGGTTGGGCGGAATCACCAGTTCCCACTTGGCGCCGCTGGGCATCTGCTTGAGCGACTCGCGCCAGCCCATGATGACCTGGTTGACTCGCAGGATCGCCGTCTTGCCGTCTTCGGTGGCGTCGAACTCCACCCCGTCGATGTTGCTGCCGCGGTACTTCACGATCACCGATTCGGCTTCGGACGGCTTGGGGCCGCCGCCCTGCTGGAGCACCCGGTAGGCGACGCCATTGCCGAGGATCTGCGCGCCGGGCCTGGTCTTGTAAGCGGCCATGTACTCGCTGCCGCGCTTGGCGTTTTTCTCGCTCAGCGCTTTCTGGTTGGCGGCCATGCTGCGGCGCAGATCGGTCTGCAACGCGTTCAGTACCAGACGGATGTCCTTCTCGGACATGGCCAGGTCGCCGCCGGCCATGGCGTCGCGCATGCCGCGGATGATCTGATCGGCGTCGAAGGGGATGTCGTTTCTCGTGAAATTGCGCACCGCTTGCACGCCGGTGGCATAACTGAGCTTGGCCTTGTTGTCGACCAGGTTGGGCGTTAGCAGCACGGGAGCGGAAGCCGCCGGCTTGGGCGCTGTTTGCGCCTGGGGGCTGCCCAGGCTGGTCAATAGGCCGAGCGCCAGCAGGGCTTGCGCCAGCATGCGAAGTGGGCGGGGGGAGGAGGATGTGTTCATGTCGGCCATGATGAGGGAAACCACCAGCGGTTGTCTGTTAAAAATAGGGCGCGTCTGGGCGGTTTTCCCGCCCGACGCGCCCTGGTCCTTCAGGCGATCAACGGGCGCTGACCAACTGACCGCTGGCGGCCGGCGTTGGCAGCCAGGCCGTGGCCACACCGGTGGCGTTGTTCACCGCACGCACCTGCATGTAGATGTTGCGTGCCGCGCCACCCACGTTGACCTGCTCGCCCGGGATCGTCACGATGGGGCCGATGTAGGGCGACCCAGCCAGGGTGTTGCGGTAGCGGATCTCGTAGCGGGCATTGGCGCTGTTGTTGCCGGTGAAGTTCAGGCCCCCGGTGATGATGCCCCCTGCGATGCCGTTGCCCGCCGTGATGGCCGAGGGCGCAGCCAGCACCGTGGTCACTGCAAGCACCGGGGAAGGCAGGGTCAGCACATTGGCGCCGTTGCGAGCGACCACGCGGAACTGGTAGTCCGTGAGGCCCAGCAAGCCGCGCACCGCGGCACTGGCCGCGGTGGCCGGTGCCACCGGCATGGTCACCGTGGCGGTCGATGCCGCCCAGGTGGCGCCGCCGTCGGTGGATTGCTGCACGGTATAACCCGCGGCGCCGCCCACAGAACCGGTCCAGTTCAGCGTCAGCGTCGTGCCCGTGAGGTTGGCAGCGACGGTGGGCGCGGCGGCGACGGCGTTGGCCAGCGTCCAGCTGTTGGCCGTGGCCGACGCATTGCTGGTGCCGATGGTGTTGACCGCCCGCACGCGGAAGTAGTACCGCGTGTTGGGGTTCAGGCCGACGGCAGCGTAGGTGTTGGTCGCCACGCCCGGCACCGTCACCAGGTTGGCGGTGAAGGTGGCGTCGGTGGCGTACTCCACCGTGTAGCTGGTGGCGTTCGGACGCAGGTTCCAGTTCAGCGTCAGGCTGTTGGCCGTGGTCGCCAGCGCCGTGAAGGTCAGGCCGTTGGGCGCCGTCGGCGTGGCCACCTGCATGGCGCCGGAGCTGAGCGTGGCCGAGGTCACGTTGTCGGTGCTGACCGCTTGCACTTCCACGGTCAGGAATCGCAGCAGCGGCACGGTCGCGGTGAACGTGGTCGTGGTCTGCGGTGCCCAGGCCGTGAAGGTGCCATTGGCGGCCGTGGTACCGGTGCGGCTGCGCACCATGTAGTTGGCGGCGTTGGTCGGCGCGTTCCAGGTAAACGCCACGTCGTAGGCGTTGGCCACAGCGACGCTGGCCGTGTAGGTCACGCCCTGGCGGGTGGCCGCCATCATGGGCGTGGTGGCCAGGCCCGGCGCCGAGGTGGCCGAGCTGTCGGCATTGCCCAGCGTCACCGTGGATACCGCCGACGGCGTTTCGCCGACGACGTTGACCGAGACCACGCGGTAGTCGATGGCGTTGACGCCGGTGCCATGTGCCACCACCGTGTACTGGTACTTGCTGCCCGTCACTGCCGTCGCGTCGGTGTAGGTCAGCACGGTGGCGGCCAGCGTGGCGGCGTTTAGCTTGGTGACCACAGCTGGCACCAACGGCAGGCCGGCGGCGTCCAGTTCCTCACGCATCACGTCGAAGCCCGTGGTCGCGGGCTGGCCAACGGCTGGTGCGGGGCTGGTCCAGTTCAGCGTCACCGACGTGAACGTCGGGAGGCCGGTGGTCGGCGCGGTGGGTGCGGCCGGTGGCGTGGCGCCAACGGCAGCGGCCATCAGGGCGGTCACGTCGTCGCTGTAGGTCTGGGCATTGGCCAGCGTGTTGATGGCACCCGGCAGGCCGGGGACGGTGCGCAGGTCGGTGGCCAGGTCTTCGAACACACCCTTGCCAGACGGGCCACGCTGGACGCGGAAGCCCACTTCGCTCGACGCCGAGGCGCCTGCAGCGGCCGGCGTGGCGTCCACCCAGTTGATGGCGACGGTGTTGCCGGTCAGCGTGGTGGTCACGCCAGTGGAGGCCAGAGCCGTGGTTTCACGGGCGTTGAACACCACCGGACGCATGAAGTCGTTCTCTTCGTGGCCCAGGATGTGGCAGTGCCACACGTACTCCCAGCCGTAGTTCATGATGTCGTTCACCACGGTCTTGGGCGTGCCGGTGGTGCCATCAACCTGCGTGAAGCCAAACGGGGAGCCCAGCGGTTGTGACGGGTCCATGGCGCGCACGCTCAGCGGCACACCGAAGCCAGGCAGCTTGGGCGTGGTGGCCCGCACGGCGACGATGATGTCCTCCAGCGGGTTCATGACCACGGTTTCTTTCCAGCCCAGCTCGTTCTTCTTGGGCGGCATGATGATGCCAGCCCAGTCGACCCGGTTGACCAGCTGCACGTTCAGCAGATGGAAGTGCACCGGGTGGCTGTCCACGCCGTTGTGCGTGATCTTCCAGATCTGGGTTTCGCCGTCGGCGAAGCGCTCGGTCGGCTCGTCCACATAACCCAGCGGCACGGTGGTCTGCGTCATGGCGCTGGTGAAGGGCAGTTCCACACCCAGCGTGGCGTTCAGCCGGCCGTAGGTGGCGTCGAACAGTTCCTGAATGGCCTTCGGCCGGATCAGGTTGCCCCCCATCGGGCCGGTGCCGGCCGCGATGTCGGACCGCGCGGTGGCCTGCGTGCCGGTGCCAGCGGCCGGGGCGGCCACGGTGACCGTGACGACCTCACCCGCTGCCGCATAGCCACGGCCCGCGTAGTCCAGCGTGATGTCGAACACCTTGCCGGTGGCCGTGGCCGTGGCGCCAACACCGCCTGCGGCGAGGCCTCCGGTGAGGGTGATGGTGAAGGGGTTGGCGACCGCGGCAGGGTCGAGGCTGAGGAAGCCGCCGCCGCCGGCCGAGGCAGGGGCTTGCGGGTCAGCAGCCAACAGAACGATTTGCGTGACCATGCCACGGCTGGTGGCGCGGGCGCCGGTGCCGCCGGTGAAGGACACCAGGGGTGAGGCCACGTAACCGGTGCCGGGGTCGGTGATGGTGACACCGGTGATGGCGCCGGCGGTCACGATGGGCGTGCCGGTAGCACGGCGGCCGCCGGCCGGCGGGGCGGTGAAAGTGACCGTGGCAGCGGCGGTGTAACCCGCGCCCCCTGCGGTCATCACCACCGCCTGCGCACCCAGCTTGGCTTCGGCGGTGGCGCCGTTGCCGCCGCCACCCACGATGCTGACCGTGGGCGCGGTCATGTAGCCGCTGCCGGCCGTGGCGACATTGACCCGTTCCAGCTGCAGCGTGGCCTTGGCGGTTGCTGCACGGCCGGTGGGATCGGCCGGCGGCGTGATGGTCACGGCCGGGGCCGTTATGTAGCCACCGCCCTTGCTCAACACCTGGACGCTGTTGATGGTGTTGCTGGGCGTGCCCGGGGTGTAATTGAACACCGGTTCCTTCAGCGAGCCGGTCTGGATGCGGGCGTAGCTCTGGTTCTCGTTAAGGCCGGCCCAGGTGGGGTCGAAGCCGGCGTAGGCGGGCTGGGCCACTACCGGGCGTTCCTGTGTGGCCAGGTAGGCGGTGCTGACGGCAGTGTTGAGGGCGGCCACGTTCAGCGGCGCAGGGGCAGGAACACCCGCCGCCAAGGCCTTGACCTTGATCTGCATCATCGTGCGGATGTTGGGTCCGAAGCCGGGCTTGGTGTCTTCGGCACCACCAGCACCGGACTGGTCGCCCACCCCGGTGAAGGTGTCGTTGCGCGGGTCACCGGCAGGCACGGGTGCGCCGCTGTCGTTGTAGACGATCAGGGTCTGGCCGGCGTACTGCGAGAAGTCGATCACCATGTCGGCACGCTCGGCCGGCGCCAACTGCAGCGACGGCGTGTTCACGTTGAACACGTTGATGCGGCCCTTGTCGACGATGTAGGTGACGGGGTTGGGTTCGATGCTGTGCACCGCCGGCAGCCAGCCGCCTTCGCTGGCGATCTGGTGCAGGGCCGGACCCACGCTGTTGGGGTCGGGCATGCCGCCCAGGCGGCCGTCAGCAGGCCACAGCTCGGGCTGGCAGAACATCTGCTTGCCCTGGGCGTTCAACATCGGCGTGCCGTTGGCATTGAACAGCGGCGATGGGCGCAACTGGCCGGGTGCGCAGGCCGTCAGGGTGCTGGCGGGGCCTGCGGCCACCATGTCCACTTCGCTGAAGTTGCCGGTGTTGCCGGTCAGCACGGTGCCGTCCGCCAGGGTGGGGTTGTCCACGGCCTTCAGGATGTTGAAGGTCATCATGCGGTCGTTGGACGCATTCAGCACGCGGAAGCGGTAGGTGGTGGGGTCCACCTCCATGGTCGGGTAGGCCACGCCGTTGACGATGGGCGTGTCCATCCAGGCTTCCGGCGTGGTGGTCACGTCGCCGTAGGCGCCGCTGGGCAGCGGGTACAGGGCCGGGGAAATCGGCCAGAACAGCGGGCCATAGTGCCAGCGGCCTGTGGCGTTGGTGTTGTTGAGCTGGTTCGGGGCTTGCACGGTTTCATACACGTGCGGGAACCAGCTGTCGCCTTCCGCGCCCCAGTGCTGGGTACTCCACATGGCGTCTTGCAGCGCAATGTCAGCAGGCACGAAGGTGCGGTCTTGCAGCACCAGCGGAATGGTGCGGTCGGCCGGCGGCAATGCACCGCTGGTGACCAGCTGTTGCTCGGTGGCGTCGGTCAGCAGGTAGGCCGAGGCCATGCCGGCGTAGACGTTCAGGCGTGTGGTGCCGACCGAGTGGTCGTGGTACCACAGCATGCGGGCGGTCTGGGCGTTGGGGAAGTACAGCGTCCAGGCACCGGCGCCGGGCTCGTTCATGTCGGGCACGTCCTGCGTGCTGGCGCCGCGCAGGAATTCGGGCAGCAGGGCCGGGTCACGCAGCGGGTCGGCGGCAAATTCGGCCGCCAGGCTGCCGGTGGGCGATGCCGGGTTAGCTTCTTCAGCCGGCGTCAGCCACTGGTGCGGCAGGCCGTCACTGATCCAGGGTGTGTCGCCACCGTGCAGGTGAATGTTGGCGCGGTTCTGCGTGTACATGGTCAGGCCATCGGGGCCGAAGCCGGCGCCGACGATGGACGGGTCCACAGGGAGGAACAGGTCGCCGTTG
The DNA here is from genome assembly GCA_040080605.1 of Burkholderiaceae bacterium. Lineage (GTDB taxonomy): Bacteria > Pseudomonadota > Gammaproteobacteria > Burkholderiales > Burkholderiaceae_C > LMDS01. Next base: position 2,187 of record JBEBIB010000018.1, on the reverse strand, counting down.
CGCTGCTTGACGCTGCCGTCGCCGTTGTACTGGATGCGCCCGGCGGGCAGCAGGTTCAGGAACTTCACGCGGGCCGGCACGTCCTTTGTGGACGCAATGACGGGGCCGAGATAGCGCGGCTTGTCGACGGACAGCGCCGGCACCATCGAGCCTGGGATGATCTTGCCGTTGGCGTCGGTGGCCTTGATCATGATGGGCGCAGCCACCGTGCCGGGCGCCGAACCCAACGGCACCGGGTAGGTCAGCGGGAAGGACTGGCTGCCGGCAATGGGCGTGCGGCCGTTGCTGGCCTCGTGGTCGATCTGCACATAACCGCGCAACGTGGTCGGCTTGAGCAGGTCGGTATGGAAGCGCTCGGTATATTCGACAACGGCGATCTCGTAGTAGTCGTCGCCGGTCACGACACCTTGCGGGTTGACCCACTTGGTGACCTGAGCGATGGGGATGTACTTGGCGGGCAGCGTGCCGGCTGCCGTGGCGGCTTGCACCTGGGCGGCCGTCATCGGCTTGGCCAGCGGGTCAACGAACTTGCGCAATGCCGTGCCGGTGTTGATGCCAGCACCCAGCGGGTCTGTGGTCAGGTTCAAAGCCACGCCCTCAACCACCGGATTGACTCGCACGCCTGAGGGGCTGTACGTGAAGTACGTCGGGCTGCGAAAAATCGTGACCCCGTCGGTCGCCGTGGCGTCGACGAAGCCCGGCCCTGCGAACGCCCGCTGGGCAGGAACCAGGGCGGCGGTGGCCATCATGACGGCGGCGGTCAGTCGATTGAGTTTGAAGTTCCTGCGCATGGCGTTGCCCTTTGTTTTAGGCCACGCGTCATGCAGACGTGGGCCGAATGTGCTGTGGATTCGGTCACTGCTTGACGTCCGTTGGCCGACCCATCGGGTCGGTCTGGCGGCATGCCGTGGCGATGACCGGGATTTCGATATCTGACCCGTGCCAGATAACCTTTTTCCGAAGAGGAGTTTCCGAAATACGTTGCGAGCTGTAAATAACTCCGATCCCCCCGGTTGAATTGGGTGGATGTACCCATCGAATGGGTATGTACGATGGTTCGGAAAATACTTGTGCCGAAGCACGTGTGAATTTTTCAACGCATCGTGCGGGGATCGCGCACCTTCGAATGGCACGAAGAGAGAGCTTCCGCGCGTGAATGTCACAGGACGGACGGCCTTCCACAAGGCGTTGGGAGGAGGTGACCTTTTCGTTGGGGATCTGCCCTTGCAGAACGCTGAAATGGATTAAGAAAAATCTTTCAAGCGCTCCGTCGGGGTGTCTTAAGGTGCGCTTAGGATATTGAAATCGAGCTTGATGGGATGTGAACCAGGGTGAATTGGTTTCTTGGAATAAATTAAGATGATGGGCAACACTCAGGCTCAATATATTAATATCGACTAATATTAATTCTGCTTAAATTCAAAGAGTCGCGCAGGGCCGATCCCGCGGTCCGCAACGCGATACCCTGGGAGACGGTGGCTCAGCCGGGCGTCGGCGCGATCGCAGGCTGAGCCAGGGCGCTGCTCTGTTCGACACCCAGTTCCAGCGCGAGCAGGCGCAGGTCGACGGCGCTGCGCAGCTTGAGCTTCTGCATCACGGAGGCGCGGTACTTCTCGACCGTCTTCGGGCTGAGTTGCATGCAGGCGCCGGCGCCCCGGTTGGTGTGGCCTGCGCCGATCAGGCGGAAAACCATCACCTCGCGGGGTGACAGGCCCGCCAGCGGGCCGGAGTCACCCTGCTTCTCGCGGCGGTGGTCGGCAAGCACGAGCTGGCGTGACAGGTCGGCGTCGAGGTACACGTTGCCAGCGCGGACGCAGAGGATTGCTTCGAGCAGCAGGCTGTCGGAAGAGTCCTTGCGAACGTAGCCGTCGCAACCCGCCCGCAATGCGTCGCGCACCGAGTCTTCGCCTCCGTGGTCGCTCAGCAGCAGCACCTTCTGCCCCGGGCGGCGCTCCTTGATCTGGCGTGCTGCGGCAATGCCACCGCCATCCGGCAACCGCACGTCGAGCAACACGATGTCGGGTGACAGTTCGGTCGCACGGGCCACGGTCGACGGCACGTCGGCGGCTTCACCGATGACTTCGTGGTCGTCGACCTGCTGCAGTGCGGCCCGCAGGCCCTTTCGGATCAGCCAGTGGCCGTCGGCCAGGAACAGGCGATAGGTCATCGCGCACCTCGGGAAAGGGG
>JBEBIB010000046.1:0-22226 GCA_040080605.1 Burkholderiaceae bacterium | reverse complement strand
GCGGGTGGGCCGACGAAAGCGGGCACCGGTGGCGCGGGCCGTGCCGCCGGTGCCGCAGCCGGTCGCGGGCCGGTGAAAGGGTCCAGGTCGAACGCCGCCGCGAAGAGCCCGCGCTCGGGCATCGCGGCGGGCACGGTGCAGACGTCGGCATCGGCCTGGGTCAGCGCCTGCACTGGCGCACTGCGCGCCGGCACGACCGCGCGTGCGCTGTCGGCCGCGCCCGGGCCGACCGGCAGCAGCGCGTCGCGTGCAAACCAGAGAACGGCGGCCGCCGCGATCAGCGCCGCCAGGCGCATACGCGGGCTCACGGGGCCTCCCTGCGGAAGAAGAGGCTCAAGCGCAACTGCCCCGTCAAGGACTCGGCGGATTCTGCGGGCCGTTCGAGGTCCACGCCGTCGAGTGCAGCATTCGGCAGCGCGTTCAGGATGCTGGCGATCATCTGGCGTGAAGGGCCGTAGCCCCCTTCGATCGGCACCACGACGCGCACCCGCACGAGCCCGGGCTCCTGGTCTTCGGCGGTGTACTCGGCACGGTCGGCGGCGACCTTGCCCTTGTCCAGCACGTCGAGCAAGGTGGCGATCGACTCGGACCGCCGGCTCGCCGAAGGCAGTGCATCGCGCGCCGTGTCGCGCGGATCGCGCGTGCCGGCGACCGGCCCGGCCGCGCGCAGCCGGCTGGCGGCGTCGAGCCGTGCCACATGGGCGCGCAGCAGGTCGCGCTGCGCTGTGGCGATGGCGGGGCGGGCGATCCACGTGGTCGCCCCGGCACCGATCAAGACCAGCACGGCGAGCAAGCCCGGCCAGCCCATGTGGCGCTGCCACCACCAGCGCACGCGGTTGATGCGCGCACGCGCGCTCGAAGCGGCGGGCAGGGCGAGCATCATCGTGCGGCCTCGCGGCGTGGTGCCGACGCGGCTGCGGCAACGGGTGCGACGGCGCCGGCGCGGCTGGCCGCGACCCACACCGCACCGAAGGTGAACTCGACCGGTGCGCCGGCCTCGCCACGCATGACCTCGTGCTGGTGCAGCATCACGCCGCTCAGGCGCGGGTCGCGTTCGAGTTCGACGAGGTAGCTCGCCAGCGCCTTCGAACCCGGTGCGCGGCCAGTGACCTCGATGCGGCCTTCGGCCGCATCGGGCTCGAACTTCAGCAGCGTGACCCGTGAGGTGGCATGTTCCTCGAACAGTGCCAGCAGCTGCGGCCACGGCGTGGCGAGATAACGCGCCAATGCGTCGATCTGCGCATGGCGCTTGACGTCGTCGGCCGACATCGTCGGGCGCGCCGCACCGCTCGCCTGGCGCTGCAGCGACGCCAGGCCGTCGCGCTGGCTCTGCAGCAGGTCGGCCTCGCGCAGGGCCAGCGTGCCCTGCCAGCCGAGGGCTGCCAGCGCGAGCAGGGCCAGGCACAGCCCGAGCACCGGCTTGCGGCGGCGCGCGATGAAGTCGATGCGAACGTCGAGCTTCATGCCGACACGCTCGTTTCCGACTCGAACAGGGCGGCGCCCAAGCGCCAGCCGAGCGAGCTGGCGAGCGGGCGGATCAAGGCGTGCTGGGCCGCGTCGGCCGGGACCACGAAGACGGGCAGTTCTCCGGGAGTCCCGGCGATGCCGAGCTGCTCGGAAAGGCGTGCGCTGTAGCCCTGCACACGCGCAGCGATCGCTTCGGGGTCGGCGACGTTGCAGCGTTCCCAGGCCAGGTCGGTGATGCAGCCGGCGTGCAGGCCCACGAGCATGGCGCCTTCGCTTCGAATCACCACGGCAACACCGTCGTCGAGCGACATGTCGTCGCGCAGCGTCCAGAGATCTTCGAACAGGGCCGCGCGCACCTGGCCGAGCCGCACGTCGAGCACGGCGAGCGTTTCACGCCAGCCGACGACCAACGCTGCGTCGATGGCCACGGCGACCCACGAGCGGCCGCACGGTGCGAGGCTGGTTTCGACGAGCAGGTTCTGCTCGCCGACCTTCTCGGCGAAGTAGTCGACCGCCGCCGCCTGCGCGTCGTCCCATGATCCGCCCGCAGGCAGAGTGGTGTAGTAGAGGTACTCGTCGTCCACGCACATCGACGCGGCATCGGGCAACACATGGCCTTCGGCGACGAGCACGCCGAGCACTTCTTCGACGGCCGCCTGGTGGTGCCCGGCGACGCGTGCTCGGCCGGCACAGCGCGTTTGCACACCGGCGCGCCAGATGCTGGCCTCGCTGTGGCGCGGGCCGACCCGCAGCCGCAGTTCATTCTTCCAGAGCAGTGACACGATTGGCTTCCTCGAGGGTTGTGATGCCGGTGGCAACGAGTGCCAGTGCGGCGTCGCGCAGGGTGCGAAGGCCACGCTCGCGGGCCGCGGCCCGCAAGCGCGCCGGGCTCGCGCGTTCGGCGATCAGGCTGCGCAGGTCGACGTCCATCGCCAGGGTCTGGGCGATGGCGCGGCGGCCCCGGTAACCGGTGCCGCGGCAGTGGGCGCAGCCGATGCCGCGCCGAAAATTCCAGCCCGTCGATTCGGGCGGCAGCTTCGATGCGACGAGACGCTTGGGGTCCGGCGTTTCGGGCGCCGAGCAGGCGGTGCAGATCTGGCGCATCAGGCGCTGCGCCAGAACACCGTTCAGGGCCGAGACCAGGTTGTAGGGGTCGACCTGCATCGTCGACAGCCGCCCGATCACGTCGAACACGTTGTTGGCGTGCACGGTGGCGAAAACCTGGTGGCCGGTGAGCGCGGCCTGGATCGCGATCTGCGCCGTTTCGGCGTCGCGCATTTCGCCGACCATGATCTTGTCGGGGTCGTGGCGCAGGATCGAGCGCAGCCCGCGTGCGAAGGTCAGGCCCTTGGCCTCGTTGACCGGGATCTGCAGGATGTCGGGCACCTGGTACTCGACCGGGTCTTCGATCGTGATGATCTTGTCGAGGCCGGTGTTGACCTCGGTGAGCACGCCGTACAGCGTGGTCGTCTTGCCGCTGCCGGTGGGGCCGGTGACGAGGAACAGGCCGTAGGGCAACTGCGCCATGCGGCGGATGAAGTCGGCTTCTTCAGCGCCGAAGCTCAGGTGTTCGATGCTGAGCCGTTCGTCGGCCGCGATCTGGTAACGGTCGAGGATGCGCAGCACCGCGTCTTCGCCGTGCATGCTCGGCATGATCGAGACCCGCACGTCGATCGAGCGGGCGCCGAGCCGCAGCTTGAGCCGGCCGTCCTGCGGAATGCGCCGCTCCGAGATGTCGAGATCGGCCAGCACCTTGATGCGCGAGATCACACGGTCGGCGAACTCGCGCCCGTCGGGCCGGGTGATGGCCTGCATCACGCCGTCGAGCCGGTACTTGACGGCCAGGCCGCGCGCCCCGCTTTCGAGGTGGATGTCGCTGGCGCGGGCCTTCAAGGCGTCGTAGAGCGTGCTGTTGACGAAGCGCACCACCGGGCTCTCGTCGGCGCTGATGTCGGCCAGCGACAGCTCGATCACGTCGGGCTCGCCTTCGGTGCCGGCCGCGTCGGTCAGTTCGTTGACCTGGGCATCGAGTGCACGCATCTCGCGTTCGAGCCGGTTGAAGAACGCCATCAGGTCGTCGGGCGCTGCCACCGACCAGCGTGTGGCAGGGTGGCCGGCGGCGCGGATACGGGCTTCGAGCCAGACGCGCGTGCCGGCATCGAAGGGATCGGCGATGACGATCTGCAGCGGCTCTTCCGCGGTGCGCAGCGCGGCGCACAGGCGGCGCTGACCTTCGGCGAACGGCACCAGCGCCACGTCGACGTCTTCTGTTTTCCAGCGCGACAGGTCGACCCCGGGCATGCCGCTGCGGTGCGACAGCCAGGTCGGCAGGTCGGGCACCACGCTACCGGCCGGGGCGGATTCGATCGACGCCGTGAATCGCCGGAGCAGCTGGTCGGCGACCTCCTGCGCATGGGCCGGCATGGCCTGCTCGGCCACTTGCGACAAGGGGTCCATCAGATGCTCGCGGCGAGTTGAAAGATCGGCAGGTACATCAGCACCACGATGCCGCCCACGACCAGGCCGATGCCCAGCATCAGCAAGGGCTCGATCAGGCGGCCGACGCGGTCGAGCGTGCGCTCCAGGGCACGGTCGTGCACATCGGCCAGGCGCTCGAGCGAGGCTTCGAGCGCACCGGTCTGTTCGGCCACGCGCAACACGCGCAGGCCGAGCGTGTCCACCAGGTCGGCATCGAAAAGTGCCCGTGCCAGGGGGGCGCCCGCCGAGGAGACGACGAGGGCCCGGTCGAGCGCCATGCGGTCGCCGCCGACCAGCAAGTCACGGCACATGGCGAGTGCCTTCAACACGGGCACGCCGGAGCGCACCAGCATCGCGCCACTGCGCGCGAACTGGCTGTGCCCGAACGCACGCACGATGTCGCGAATGCCCGGGATGCGCGAGGCCAGGTCGGTGAGCCGCGCTTCGAGGCGGCGCTCGCGCGCTGCGCGCACGGCCAGAAAGACGACCCACATCACGAGCCCGGCCAGGGCCAGCCAGGCGGCGTTCGGCACCGCATGGAGCGCCCGGCCGACGCTGATCAGCACGCGCGACGTGGCCGGCATCTCGCGGCCGCTGGTCTCGAGCACCAGCGCAAAGCGCGGCACGACGTAGACAAGCAGGAACACGACCACGAGCGTGGCCACGCTGACCAGCAGGGCCGGGTAGACGAGCGCCGACACCATGCGGGCACGCAGGATCCTCACGCGCGCCGCGTTGGCCGCATAGCGGCGCAGGCTGTCGGCCATGTCGCCGGTCAGCTCGCTGGCGCGCACGCAGGCCAGCAAGGCTGGACGAAACGCACCGCACGCTTGCATGGCCTGTGACAGCGACTCGCCCTGGGTCAGTCTCTTGGTGAGCACATCCAGGGGTTGCGCTGCACCGCCGGCGGCGCGCTCGCGCAGCGTTTTCAGGCTGTCCATCAGCGACAGCCCTGAGCTGAGCATCAGGCTCACGTCGTCGGCGAACTGCTCCTCGTCGACCACCGCTGCCGGCCGCGCCGAGCGGCCACGGAGCGCGGGTCTCGCCATCGCGGCATGGCGGGTGGCGGCGAGTGCCTTACCAGGACGCGACATCGCCGGCCTCCCCTTCTCCGCCGGGCTGCGCGTCGGAGCCGAGGCTGACGAGGTCGTACTCTCCGTGCTGGCCCGGGGACTTGTACTGGTAGGCCTTTCCCCAGGGGTCATTCGGGACATCCCGCTTCAGGTACGGCCCGCGCCACGACGGCACGTTGGTGGGCGCGGTGCGCAGCGAGGCGAGGCCTTGTTCGCTGTCGGGGTAGCGGCCGACATCGAGCCGGTACTGGTCCAGCGCCTGGCCGAACGCTTCGATCTGGGCGCGTGCCACCTTCGCGTTGCTCTTGCCGATCTGGGCAAAGTATTGCGGCGCGACGATGCTGGCCAGCAGGCCGATGATCACCATGACCACGAGCAGCTCGAGCAGGGTGAATCCGACCTGGTGATGGCGCTGAAGTCGTGCTTGGGTTCGGGGTGGCATGGGGTCGGTCCTTGTCTCGGTTTTCTGCTCGGGAAGCTCGCCCCAGGGGGACGGTAGCGTTGCTGCCAGCGCGAGGGGGAGTGTCGAAAGGGTGACCGGCTCTGAGATAAACCCGGCACGGAATTGAGAAAAGTGGGCGGAAGTGCCCGGATGAGGGCGGAAGAACCAGCCCCGAATCTAAACAGGCTTGCGGTGGGTGGAAATTTTGGCCGCGCGAAAAATTTGCGCGAAACCGTCGTCAGCCGCCGGTGAACATGTCCGCTGTGAACGCACAGCGCGGCGCTGGAACGGCCTCACCGGCCGGGACGTAGGCGAGGCAGGTCAGGTGGCCGTTGCCGAGCCGGCGCCACTCCTGGGCTTCACCTCGGAACGAGGCGCCCAGGATCTCGCACCGTTCGTCATCGTCGCACTCGTCGATCGCGATGCCCTGGCTCATTGCCTTGTCACGCGCGCAGTCGCCGCACCAGTGCGCGATGAACGCTTCGCCCTCGGTGCCGTTGCTCGGCATGTACCTGCGGCCCGACAAGGGGCCCTTCATCGGCACGTAGCTCACTTTGTGACCTCCACTTCAGGATCATCGAACCCCGGCAGCTCGCCCTGCAGCTTGCGCAGCTGCTGGTCGCGCACGTGGCCGAGGATGGCGTAGACCTGGCGGGCGGTGAGGCCGTGCTCGAGGGCCAGCTCCTGCACGTTCGAGCCGTTGAAGCGCTCGAAGATCATCAGGTCACGCTTGGTCAGGGCGAACTCCTGATCCTTGGGCACGTACATGAACTGGCCGCCGTAGTGCCTGGCCAGGTTGTGCGCGATCTCGCGCATCAGCTCGCGGGACTGTGGCTCGGGCACCTGCAGCTGCTCGACCAGCTCGCGCGCACCAAGTTCGACCAGGCGCAGCACCAGTTCGGCTGTGCGCTTGCCGCCGCGCCTCATGGGGGCAACCCTTTCGGCCGGCGAATCCAGGCTTTCAGGCTCTCGATCACCAGGTCTTCCTGGGCGCCGATGAGCCATTCCAGGCGGTCGACGCCAGTCTGGCGGTGCGCGAAGGCGACCAGCGCGGGCATCTTGCGGCTCTCGACGCGGCCGGCGTCGGCCAGCGTCTGCCAAAGCGACCACATCTTGCGCTGTGGGGCGGTCAACGGCTTGCGAGAAGCCGCGCTGGCGGGCTTTCGGGCGCCGGCCGGGGCATTGGTGCCACCGTTCCACCCGCAGGCCCGCAAATGGGCCAGGAAGCGCTTGCGCCCTGTGAAGTCCAGCTCGGCGCTGGACTTGACGTGGCACATGCTGAACAGGATGTCTCGATAGTGGTCAGTGTCCCAGCCGAGATCCTTTTTGGCGATGTGGATCGCAGCCAGGTCGGCCTTGCGGCCGCCATCCTTGTCGACCACCGAGCGGCGGGGCGCGGTCATGCCGTCAGCTCCGCGTGCAACTGCTCGACGAGGTGCGCAGTGCTCTGGCGAATGCGAAGCTGACGGAGCACGGTGAGGTCGGGCGCTTCGACGCCCTTCTTCGCAGCCAGGTCGGCCAAGTACTTCGCAAGGCGGTCGCGGTGGAACCCTTCATCCGACAGCTCCTCGAGCAGCGCCAGCGTGGCGCGCGCGTCGCAGCAGCGCAGCCGGGCGTGCAGCTTCGCGACCTCGTGTGCGGTGCGCACCGTGACCTGGCTGCGCTTGATCTGCAGCGCCGGCGTCTTGTTGCCCAGCGCGAGCGCGAGTTCCGCCTTGGTGTAGCCGTCAGCGATCAGCTCGTCGAGCAGGCGCCAGGTCGGCTTGGCGTCGATCAGCGCGTGGTCGGCCGCGGCGGCCACCGTCACCGCGAGGATCGCGCGCTCGGTGCGCGCGCGAATCCGCGTCTTGCGGCCCGCGTTGATCTCGGTAAGCACCGAGTCGGCGATGCCGGCCACGTCGCCGACCGCGCGGCGGCCGACGTTTGCTTTCGACAGCCTGGCCATGTGCGCGCGCGCCGCGGCAGCGTCGACTATGCCGTTCCAGTCGCCGGCGGCTCGCGCGGCCTTGCGCGCTGCCTCGTAGGCGCTGTTGGCGCGCCTGCAATGGAAGCATCGGCAGCCGGCCATGTAGCGCAGGCGATCACCATGCTCACGGGTCAACGCAAGCTCCGCGACCGGGCGCAGGCCGCGCGCGGCAAGAGCGGCCGGAATCGTCACGCTCATCAGGCCTCCAACGCTTCGGAAGCGGCGATCGCCGGCGCGTGGCCCGGCTGCATCGCTGTCTTCTTGCCGAGCATGCTGGCGTGCCAGTGGTTCAGCGCTGCAGCAGCCGTGATGCAGTGGTGCACGGCTTTCTCGCGGTGATGGTCGATGTCATTGAGGATGTACGCATGCAGAGCGTCGTCCGGCATCAACCGCACGGCCAGGCGCTCCGCTTCCTTGTGGTGCTCGAGCGCGCGCGACGCCAGATGCCCAACGAGCCAGAACCAGTCGTTCGCCTCCTTGCCCTGGCGGTCGGTAGTGCCCCAGCGGTCGAGCTGGTGCACAGCCTCGAGGTGCACGGCCTTCGGAAAGTTCACCAGCTCGGGCGTGTTGACCAGCGCGAGCAGCCGATCGCGCTCTGCGCGGGCCGCGAGCAGCTCGCGGTATTCGGCGGGAGAGATGACGTGATGATCCATTGCGGCCTCCTGTTGTTGTGAGTGAGGGTCCCGGTGTGTTCGGTCACCGGGGAACCGGGCGCTGCCTCGATCGAAAGGACCTAAGCTCGATCAGCGGCCTGCAGTGCTTATGGGCATCACCCCTGGTGCAACCTCTGCTGGCACCTCCGACCCTTTGCGCCCCCGATCGCTCGGGGTGGGTCGTATCGCTCCGCTCCGCGAGATCTAGACGCTGGCCAGGTCGAGCGAGATGGCCTGGTACTTGTCGGTGTCGCCGACACGCTCGTACACGCGCACGTAGTTGCGGCTTCCCACCACGGTGAAGCTGTCGCCGATGGCCTGCATGGCGCGCTCCCACTTCTCGTGCTTGATGTTCAGGCGGCGCAGGCCGAGCACGCGGTTCACGTTCACGTCGCCTTCCTTGTCGACCTTGAAGGCATCGTTCACGAGCACCTTGATCTCGTCGCTGCTGCCGGCCGACCAGGTGGTGATGCACTCGTCGATCAGCTTCTTGGCGGCCTGCAGGCGCTCGTCGAACTTGATGAACTCCTGCACCTGGCGGATGACTTTGTAGCGGCCGTCGAAGCTGTAGAGCGTGACGTTGCCCTTGTCGCCGCCCAGCTTCACGTCGTACTGCTCGGCGCTGGTCTGCACGAAGGCGGCGATGTCGCTGAAGGCGAGCAGCTTGAACTTCAGCAGCACCGCGCTCAGGTCGCGCGCCTGGCACACGATCTGCTGCACGGTCTGGTCGCGCAGCTTGTCGATGTCCTTGACCATGCTGTCGGGCACCAGTCGGCCCTGCGGGTCTTGCATGTAGCCCTTCGGCGTGGGGTTCGTGCTCACAGAGCAGCTCCTTCGGTGTGGTGATGGGTGGTCACGCTGGCCAGCGTGTCGAGCACGCGGCCGGCGTTCTGTTGGGCGTGCACGGTGGCCAGCGCTGCGTCGCGCGCGGCTTCGTAGTCGGCGCGGGCCTTCGCCCAGGCCGGCATGTCTTTGATGCTGGCGCGCGTGAAGCGGGCATAGGCGCGGTAGACGCGCTGCTGTTCGTTGGCAGGCACCATGCGCCAGTGGTGCGCACACATCAGCAGGCCGGTGCGGATGACCTTGGAACAAACGGCGCAGGTGCTCATGTGTGTGACCTTTCAAGCTTGGTTGAGCAGCAGCTGGCCGAACAGGTCGGGCATGCTGATCTTTTGCATCTGGCTGGCCAGGCGCAGGCTCTTCATCGCGCGGTGGTGCAGGAACTTGCAGCTCTGGCCGAGCTCTTCGGGCGTGACGGCGAGGAAGTAGCCGGTGTTCGGCATGGCGCAGATCGCGATGCCCTGCTCGCGCAGTTGGCTGCACAGCTCGCGCAGCTGGCGCGTGCTGATGCCGGCCTGGCGCGACAGATCGGCGGCGCTGATGCCGCTCTCTCTGCCCTGGTGATGGGCCAGCAGGTTCAGCAGCTCGGGCGCGTTCACAGACCGTTCCCCGGCTGACACATGGCCGACTGAATCTCGCCGGTGTGCGGGTGACGCAGCGCGCGCGCCTGGCGGTTGGCCACCAGCGTCTCCAGCTCGGCCAGCACCGCATGGCGGTTCGTCGCGGTGTGCTCGACCAGGTCGTTGACGCTGACCCACAGGCCCATGTGCGCGTCGAGCCGCACGAGCAGGGTGGCAGTGAGACCGAAGCTCATGACGTGGCCTCGGCGATGCTGGCTACCAGCTCGGTCGCACGCATGTGGTCGAGGTAGTGCAACAGCTGGCGGGTGTACAGCAGCGGCAGGTCGAACTGCTTGCCATCGGCCTGCAGCCACAGCACGCCATCGCTGTACAGGGCACAGAGGAAGCCCGCATCTTCCGCGTGTTCGCCCAGCTGCTGCCGAGTCACGCTCGCAACGGCGACAAACGCTTCTTCTTCGGCCGCCGGCGGCTTGCAATCGACGCCGGGCGCCAGGTTAAACACCGACGCAGGCGCGGCCGGCAGCTTCACCTCGGTGTTGCCATTCGCGACCGACCACGCGTGCACGGGGGTGGCGCCGGCCTCGTCTTGTGGCTCGTACAACCACACCGGCAACACTTCGCCCTCGGGCGCCTTGCAGTCCTTGGTGATCAGCCACTGGCCCCAGCGGTTCACGCCGTTGCGGGCAATGTAGCCACCACGCAGCAGGCTCTGGCACTTGGAGGTGATCACCTCACTGTCCATCGTGGCCGAGAGCTTGTCGTGCAAGGCCGAGCTGCTGATGCCTGACACGCCGGCCGCCACCACGGCACGCCAGACCTGCCGCACCCGCTCTTCGAGCACGCGGCTCATGGCCGGCCTCCCACTCCCGCCGCCAGGCATGCCTGCGCCAGCGCCACGCCTTGCGGCGTGCCGTTGATCGACTCCATTGCATCGGCCAGGCCGCGCTCGTAGGCCTGCACCAGGTTCGTGGGCAGCGCCTGGCTGGTGCTCTCGGCCTTGGTGAGCTGCAGCAGCTGCTGCTGCTCGACTTCCGCGCGTTGGTCGATCGCGTTGGTGAGCATCGCCATCGCGAACAGGCAGAAGATCGCGGCGACGGCGCCTGCGCCCAAGAGCGCCAAGCTCTTCAGCGACCACGGGCTCTCGTCGGTGCGCAAGTCGGTGTAGCGGCTGCGATTGAACTTCGTCGTCATGGAAGGCTCCTTTCGGGTTGAAGAGGGTCAGACCGCGCGCACCACGTCGCGGGTGATGAGTGGCGCGCCCAGATCGGCGGCCGTGTTCATGGCGGCGGTGATCAGGTTGTTCACGGCCAGCGGGTAGCACAGGCTCACGGGGCGCGAGCCGCGCTTGGTCGTCAGCCGGGCCCGGATCTCGTCGACGCCGCTCGGGTCGATGAACTCGCTCAGCTTCCGGCCGTGCGCGGTGGCACGCGTGGTGAGGTAGGCCGCCAGGTCGCCGTCGAGCGGCAACAGGTCGATCACCTCGCAGCGCTGGATCACCTCGCGCAGGTAGCTGGCGCGGTGCCTGAAACTGTCTTTCAGCTCCGGCTGCGCGAGCAGCAAGATACCGAGCATCGGCGCGCGGCCGAGGCGCATTTCGTGCAGGCGCTTCAGGTGCTTCAGCGTGGCGTCGGGCAGGCAGTGCGCCTCCTCGACCACCAGCAGGTGCTTGTTGCCCGCTGCCGTGCTCTCGGCCAGCAGCTTCTCCACCTGGTTGCTGCGGCCCTGCAGCGTCTGCTTGATCGTGGCCGTCGGGTTCATCGTGGTCACCAGCGAGGCCAGGATGTCGCTCGCCTTGAGCGTCTTGCCCTGGCTGTCGTTGCCCTCCATGCCCAGCACCCAGGGCTTGATCACGATCACCGGCCGCTTGTCGCGCTCGATGCGCGCCTCGAGGTCGGCCAGCACCGTGGTCTTGCCGGCGCCGCTCTCGCCCACCAGCGCCACGAAGCGCCCGCCGATCGCCGCCTGCAGGCAGGCCTCGCGCACGAAGGCCACCTCGCCGCTGGTGAACATCTGCGGGTCTTCGATCACCTCGCCGTCGAACGGGTTGACGATCAGGCCGAAGGCCTTGCGTGCTTCGAAAGAAAGGATCTGCTTGGAGGGCAGCATGTCGGTCTCCTCATCGGTATCGGATTGATCGTCGTGCGCCTTCGGCGGCACGTAGTCGGGGGGCGTGGGTGCCGGTGCAGGCGCCTTGCCGGCACGCTGGGCCGGGTTGCGCTTCGTCACCTGCGCGTGGAACATCGAAGTCATCTGCTCGTCGCTTGCGCCGCGTGCTTCGAACAGCAGCCGCAGCGCGCCGCGCAGCGCGCTCGAATCGCAGCGCACCGGCCAGATGTTTTCGTCGGCGATGCGGTAGAGCGATGTGCGGCTCACCTGCGCCGCGTCGGCCATCACCTGGAAGGTGATGCCCAGCTCGGCCGCGATCGCACCGAGCTGCAGCTTTTGCCCCGCGCGAGGCTGGGTCACGTCGACCTCGCGCTTCGTCTTCACTGTCATGGTTGGCCTTTGGTCACTGGTTGGTGCCGACGACCCGCAGGCCGCCCGCGTTGCTGGAATCGGTGCCGGTGAGCTGCTGCGTATCGTTCACGCAGGTCTGCGTGAACTGCGCGCAGATGCTCGCGATCTGGTCTTCGGGCACGCCGTCTGCGAACTTGGCGGCCACCCAGGCGTACACCTGCGGGCTGTAGGCCTCGCCCAGGTCGGTGCGCAGGCGCTTGCAGGCCTCGACCACCGTGAGCACCACCGCCACCACGTTGCGCACCGGCGGCGCGTCCATCGCGGTGCCGCGGCGCGGCAGGTAGGCCGGCACCGGTGTGGCCTTCACGTCGGCCATCGCGTCGACCAGGCCGGCATAGGCCTGCTCGTGGCGCTTGCGGGCCTTCTTCGCGTCGTCGATCGTGGGCAGCGCTTCGCCGAGCGGGCGGTAGGCTTCCTGCGTGATGCGGTTGCGCTGCACCTCCACGGCCGTGTTCGCAGCGGTGCGGTAGGCCTCGCCGATCACGGTGGCGCCTTCGTTGAAACCGAGTGCGTTGCGCACGATCGGCTCGACCGTCTGCCACGTCTCTTCGCCGGTGGCCGGGTCGACGATGCGCACGTCGATCGCCGGCGCGCGGTAGGCGTTGACCACCACCGTCACCTTGCTGCCCACCACCGCGCTGGGCACCAGCGACACGTCGTAGAACTGCTGGCCGAAGCCCTTCACCGCGAAGCTGATCTGGCGCATGTTGTCGACGCGCCGCGTCTCGGGCTCGCTGCTCACCAGCTCTTGAAGTACTTCGAGCGACGCCGGCACGCGCAGCTGCTCGGTGGTGATCGTCATCCACACGCTGTAGCGCGGCTGCTTGGTGCGGGTGTGCTGGCGCGTGGCGCAGAAGCCGGCGGCCCACTCTTCGCCCATGCGGTTGATGGCGTCGAGCGTCAGGTCACCGGCCGGCATGAAGCGGAAGCGGCCTTCGTAGTGGCGCTCGATCAGGTCGTGCGTTTTCTCGACCTGGCCCTTGGCGCGGGCGTTGCCCACCTGGTTGATGATCACGTTCACCTGCATGCGACGGCACAGGTTCGTGAACAGGTGGCCCTTGTTCGCCGCGCCCGGGTCGAGCATCACGATCAGCGGCACGCCGTGCATCGGAGATGTGGGCTGCTTCGTCACCGAGTAGAGCCAGAAGTCGACCAGGTTGCGCGCGCTCTCACCACCCAGGAAGTAGCGCAGCTTGAAGGCGCCGCTGGCGTGGTCGCTCACCGCGTACCGGGTGCACAGATCGTTCATCACGCGGCCGAAGTTCTCGGGCTTGTTGCGGTAGAACTCGTCGCGGTCCATCGTGGCGAGCTGGCCGCTCTTCATGTAGTAGAGAACGCAGGTCGAGCTGTCGATCTGCCACACGTGGTTCGGGTGCAGCGAACGCAGCGCGGTGGCCGGCCGCTGCTGGGCGAGCTGCTCGGCATTCAGGAAGTTCGCCCGCAGCAGCTGGCCCACGCGGCCGGGGCTCAGCGCCGTGCCGATCGCGCCGCTGGCACTCAGGATGTCGAGCGTGTCTTCGACCGTGAGCAGCTGCTTCTCGTTGTCGCGCCGGCTGTGAAACAGCATGCCGCCGACCAGCTCGATTTCGTCGGCGCTCATCGCCGTGGCGCCGTGGTCCTTGCGGCGCTTGCGGCCGGTGTCCAGGCCTGCGGCTTCGAGCTTGCGGTAGAGCGTGGGTACGCTGCAGCCGAGCGTGGCGGCGGCAGCAGCGGTCACCTCGGCCTTGTTGCCGTGGCCGGCCTTCAGCAGCGCGTCGCGCGCCGCGATGAGGGTTTCCCACTCGGTGGCGTTCATGTGTTGGCCACCCTCTTCAGCAGCTCGAGCACCAGCCGCTCGATGCCGATCTGCTGCGCACGCCAGGCGCTGCCGCCGGGCGGTGGCTCGACGATCACGCTGACCTGCACGCCGCTGGGCAGGCGCACGCTGTAGGCGTGGCCGTCTTTTGAGTGGGGCTGGTGCTCGTGCATGGCTCAGCCCTTGCGCCCGGTCTTGCCGGCCTTCTTCATCCACGAGGGGTCGACCATCTCCTGGAACTGCACCGGGATGCCGGCGCGCATCAGGATGTCGGCGAAGGTCTGCGCCGCGTACTCGCAGTCGGCGTTGACCATCGTGCGCAGCTCTTCGGAGATCTCGCGCCCGTCGAGTTCGACCACCAGGTTGCCGAGCTGCAGGGCCGCCGCCACCAGGGCACGAATGCGCTCCTGGATGTCGGCGAGCATCGCCGCCTCTTGCGGCAGCTCGGCCTTCTCTTCGAGCTTCGCCAGCTTGGCGTCGCGCTTGGCGATCACCTTCTCTTTGGCGTCGATCGTCTGCCGGGCATCGGTGAGAGCTGCCTGCAGCTCGCGGCGCGACATGGCCTGCATGTCGTCGAGCGTCTTGCCGGCGATGGTGCCGCCCTCGGCCAGGTCGGCCAGGGCTTCGTCGGCCTCAACCATCAGGTCGAACATCTTGGACTTGCCCAAAACGGCAATCGATTGCCGTTTTGACTCCAGGGCCGGCGAGAGGTACTTCACCGCCGCCTGCATCATGGCGCGGGCCGATCGTTCGCCCAGGCCGAGACGGTCCTGCACGATCGACATGAACTCGCCGAAGGGTTCGTTCTCCTTGATCTGCACCAGCCGCTTGCCGGCCTCGAGCATGGCCTCGGCGCTCTGTGACATCAGGAACTTCGCCTCGGCGACGACCCGTTCGCGGTCATAAGCCAGGCCGTCAGCGAAGCGCTCTGCCACCTCGGCGCTGCGTTTGCTCATCTCGGTGAGGGCGGCGCTTGCCTTCTTCGCAGCGGCTGCGTCCGTCGTATCTGCCGCGCGAGGGGTCGCGGGCGTGGGCTTGCGTGCCATTCAGGTTGTCTCCAGAGGGGAAAGGGGAAGGTCAGTGACTTCGTCGCTGCGCACGACCTGGGCGACCATCTGCTGGCGACAGCTGACGATCTCGCCGAGCGCCTCGCGGGCCAAGCCGATCGCTTCGGCCTGCGTGCCGAGCAGTCGCTCGACCAGCACGCGGGTTTGCGTGCCTGGCACCGTCAGCGCGACCGTGTGCAGGCTGTCAGTCATGCGCGGCTGAACCGGTTGCGCGTTTCGTCGAGGCGCTGCTGGGCCCGGTCGAGTGCGGCCATGTGGCGCGTGGCGATCTGGATCACCTCGGGCGCCAAGCGCCAGCGCATCGTCTCGGGCACCTGCTCGGCGAAGCCGGCGGTGCGCAGGTTGTCGAGGTCGCGGGTGACCATCGAGGCGCTGCAGCCCTGCTGGCGCGCGATGTCGGCCGGGGCCAGGCCGGTGATCTCGTTGCCGGCCAGCAGGCTGACCAGGCGCAGCACGCGCTGCTGCCCTTCGTGGGTGTAGTCGGTGCTCATGACTGGATGCCTTCGCGCAGGCTGTATTCGCGGCGGATCGGGCCGTAGCGGCGTGAGTCCTTCACGAGCAGCTCGCAGTCGTCGGCGGCGTTCATCAACGCCACGGCCAGGCGGCGCATCTGGGCCGGCGACGATTCGCACAGGCCGCCCGGCAGGTTCGCCAGCACGGCCAGCGGTTCGTCCTTGTGCGAGACGGTGTGCTTCACCATCAGGGTCGTGTTCATCAGCGCGCTCCTTGCGAGTTGGCGTGCGGGTACATGGCGAGCAGAAGTCGCGTGCCCAGGCCGGTGTCGAAGCGGTCCATCGCGTCCATCAGGTCGGCGACGGTCGCGGTGCGGAAGTCGACGAAGCGGTCGTGGCTCGCGCTCGGCGGCGGTGCTGCCGCCTCGGCTCGGCTGACGACGATGCGCAGCTCGATCACGGCTTCGGAGAGCGGCGTCATTGCGCTGCGGCGCGGCAGGGTTCGGTGGGCGCTTTGTCCATGCCCTGCTCGGCGGCGGGCGGTGCGTCGCAGTCTTCGTCGTCGCTGCCGCCGCAGGCGGTGAGGCAGTAGGCCGCGACGACGACGGCCAGGATCAGTGCTGTTTTCATGGGGTCCTTCCGGTTGCGTTGGTGGGATGAGGAGGCGCGCTGCTCAGGCGGCGGCCTTGGCGGGTTTGAACTTCTTCACGTTCACGACGGTGCCGTCCTTGAGGCCGAGCGCGACGGCCACGCGGTGGGCCTCGCCGTAGTTGCCGAGGCGGTGCCCGCGCAACACGTCGACCACCGTCATGCGCTCGAAGCCATGTGCCCGCGCCCACTCGGCCAGGCTGATGCCGGCTTCGCGGAATTCGCGCTGCACCTGCTCTGCGGTTTTGGTGGTTTTGCTCATGTCAGAATGTGTCAATCAGTGGTGAGTAACGACGTACAGGCTGTGCATTTGCGCAGTCATTGGGTCGCGGTGGTTCATGGCAGTTGAGGGGTATTCGATGAGGTATGTGGTGAAGTATGGTTCAAAAAAATGAACCACGCAAGATGTTTGTTGGTGCCGAAAAGTGGACATCGCTAGCCGCCTGAAGGCGGAGCGCGAGCGACTCGGTCTTTCGCAGACCGCGTTCGGTGCTGTCGGAGACGCGGGCAAGACCACGGTGATCGGCTGGGAGCGGGGCACGGCGTTCCCGAACGCCGCCTTCCTGGCACAGGTGGCGGAGTTGGGCGTCGACGTGCGCTACGTCATCACGGGTTCACGGGACTACGAACCCCCTGAAGGGCTGAAGCCCGACGAGCAGGTGCTGCTCGACTACTACCGTGCAGCGTCGCGCGAGATTCGCAACGCCGCGATGGGCGTGCTCATAGGTGCGCAGCCAGGCGCTCCGCGCCAGGTCTTTCACGGCAAGGTCGGCACTGCCGTTGCCGGCGACCTGAAGACGCTCAACCTCAACAAGCGCCCGAAGGGGTGACACCCGTTTGAGGGTCGGGTTTACATGGCCTCGCGGCGGCGCTCGAAATGCAGAATAAACGTTCCGAAAAATCATCGGAGCGAAACGTAGTGACTCAGCAGTTCCACGGTCCCGTAGAGCAGGTTGCGGCTAACGACATCCACAACCACCACCATTGGCCAGAGGCTCAGCCGCCCGACGATCCAGAGGTGTCCACACAGTGCCCGCAGTGCCACCGCTTGAGCTGGCGCTACAGCCGGCATTGCATTCACTGTCGCCTCGATCTCTTCGCCTGGTACGGCAAGGAGCGACAGGTGCGCGCCAAGGGCTGGCTGATGCGCTTCGGGTTCGGGGTTGCTGGCGGTGCGGCGACCCTGGCCCTCGGCGGCATGTTGGCGAGCCACAGCGTGCAGCCGTTCGTCTTCGCCGGCGCAGCATTGCTCGCAATGCTGGCGGTCAAGAGTTTGGACGCGGCGACGAGGTAGCCGCCGCAAAAGTTCAACACCGATCAACCGATTGCTGCAAAGAGGACAAAGCCATGAAGAAGACTTCGATCGCCACGCTGCTACTGGTCGCGCTTGCGGGCTGTGCCACCACGCCAACTGGGGCCGACCGAGCGACAGCGGCGATCGGCGATCGGTTGCTCGCCTACCAGGAGAAGCCGCAAGGGCCGTCGGGCCGGATCGTCGTCACTCGAGACTCGGGGTTCCTTGGAGGCCAGTGCTTCTACGCCGTGAGCATCAATGGCAAGCTCGCCGCTCGCCTGGCCGTAGGTGAGAGCGCGACCTTCTACGTTGAGCCGGGAGAGATCCTGCTCAGGTCAAGCCGAGATCCAATGGGCAGGGGCCTGTGCAGCGTCATGTCCGAAGAGCGCACCCAGCGCGAGACGATCATCCGCCAGGATGAGACGAAGCACTTCCGCCTGTCGATCGACGCGAACGGCAAGACCGACATTCAGCGCGCGGACAAGTAGCCAACCATTGAACCGGTTCATCTGTAGGTTCGCGCGCGCGGGGGCAACACTGCCCTCGTCATGCAACCCGACCAGCGTCTCACCGCCCACTTTCACCTCAGCGAACTGACGCTGTCGGCAACGGCGACGCGCGCGGGCCTGCGCAACGAGGCCGACTCGGTCGCGCTGAAGAACCTGAAGCGCCTGGCGCACCAGGGCGAAGACGTGCGAGGCTTCCTCGACAACGTGCCCATCCTCGTGAGCAGCGGGCTGCGCACGTGGATCGTGAACGCGCTGGTCAAAAACATCATCAGCGTCGACCAGGTGCAGGAACTCTCTGTCCGGGACGATCTGGTGCGCAAGTGCCGGGCCGACACCTCAGCCCACAAGGACGGCCGCGCGATGGACTTCACCGCGCCGCGGTTCGGCACGCCGCGCGAGATCGTCGCGCGCCTGCGGGAAACATCGCTGCCCTTCGACCAGCTGATCTTCGAAGGCACCTGGGTGCACTACGGCATCGCGCGCGAAGACGAAGAGCCGCGCCGCGAAGTGCTCACCGCCGTGTTCGAGCAAGGCCGCAAGCCGCGCTACGTCAAAGGGCTGGTGTAGCCCGTTCAACCAGGAACCCCAGCCATGTCCCTCATGAAATTCCGCTTCGTCCTGGGTGTCGGTGCGCTCGGCGCGCTGGTGATTCTGGCCGGGCTGATGCTGTTCTTCGGCCGCGGCCTCGACCAGTACCAGCAGTCGATCCTGATGGTCGCCTTCATGGCGCTCGTGGCCGAGGTGAAGGCTTCGTCGGCCTACCTGTTCGACGGCACGCCGAAGACCGGCGACGCCAACGAGGCGCCCACCACCACCCCCAAAGCCAACTGAGGAACCCGCCATGACGAAACACCTTCGCCACCCCCTGAGCACCATGCTGCTGTGCGTGCTCGCCGTCTGCGTGAGCGTGCTCGCTGCGTGCGCCACGAAGCTCGTGTCGCCTGAAGACTACCTGCGCAGTGCGCAGGCGCAGGTCGGCGCCGTGTACCAGACCATCGGCGACCTGAAGGCGCAAGGCCAGATCACCCAGGTGCAGGCGAAGAGCGCGATCGCCAAGACCGAGAAGATCGAGCTCGACCTCGAGCTGGCCGACGGGCTGATGCGTGGCGGTGACCTGAGCACCGCGCAGGCCAAAGCCAAGCTGGCGCTGGCCGCGCTGCTGCTCATCAAGAGCGAGCTGAAGCCCAAGCCGAAGAGCTGACGCTCGACCTGGCTGCACCCATCAACCCCTGGAGACGCTCATGACCCCCCTTGAAGTCATCGAAGGCATCGACGCCGGCGTGAAGCTGGTCACCCTGCTGATCAACAGCGCTGGCGCACAAGACGAGGTGAGCGCCATCGTCGCCAAGCGCGTGGCCGAAGGCGGCCGTGCCTGGACCGATGCCGAGCGCAAGCAGCTGCTCGACGCCGTGACGCTGAAGAAGGCCTACGCGGTCGCCGAAGCGAACAAGCCCGACGCGGTGATCTGAGGCCGCGCCGACATGAACTTCCCCGCCTACAACAAGGGCCAGAGCATCGCGGCCGCGACGGGCACCGCCACGGTGGCGCTTGCTGGCGCTGCCGAGAAGGTCGCAGCCGCGCGAGACGTTCTGGTGTGCAACCCGGGCCCGAACGCCGTGCACTTCGTCGTCGGCGACAACAGCGTGACGGCGGACAACACCTGCCCGCTGATCCCGGCCGGCCAGGCCCGCACGTTCGCAAAGGGCGGCGCCACGCACATCGCGACGCTCGCTCTCGTGGGCGCACAGACCATCGTGGTGATCCTGGGCGAGGGCCAGTGATGCACCGTTGCTGAGGCCGAGCCCGCATGAACGAGATGAACTTCAACTGGTGGAACTTCGGCCTGACCGTCTACGGGCTGGCGATCGGCATCGTGGTCTACCTGCGCAGGCCCGGCGAAGAGGCCGGCCAGGCGGTGACGAAGCTGCGGGAGGACGTGATGGTCGAGCTGCGTTCTATGGGCGACCGCATGAGCCGCGAGGTTTCCGAACTGCGCAGCGTGCAAGACACGCTGGAGGAGCGCGTGCTGCACATGCCCGGCCGCGACGAGGTGGTCGAGGTGGCCGGTGACGTGAAGGCGATCAAGGCCGAGCTCAAGCACCTGGTCACCACGCAGAACACGCAGTCGAGCACGCTGAACCGCATCGAGACCTTCCTGCTGAACCGCCCGAAATGATGAAGACGTACAAAGACTTCCAGACCGAAGATCGGCGCCTGGTGCTGCTCAAAGGCCTGGAGAACTCGGCGCAGTACCGCGCCAACGCGTTCCTGCTGCGGCGCTATTGCGACGCCGTGGGCCACGTGGTGGGTGCTGACCGCATCGAGCAAGACATCGCCTGGCTCGACGAGCAGGGCCTGGTGGAGCGCTCGCGCGCCAATGACGTGACGCTGGCCAGGCTGACCGAGCGAGGCCTCGACGTGGCCACCGGCCGCACGCAGGTTCCCGGCGTGCAGCAACCGCAACCGGGTGCCTGAGATGCCGCCCGTGAGCAAGATCGCGCAGATGCCGGCGGAGATCCGCGAGTGGCTGCACAAGGCCTTCGTGGCGCGCGGCTTCGGCGACATCGAGGCCATCACCGAAGAGGTGAATGGCCTGATGAAGGAAGCCGGCGTGGCGATCACGATCGGCAAGAGCGCGGTCGGTGCCGAGAGCCAGAAAGTCAAGCGCGCGCAGGAGGCGATCCGCGCGACGACCGAGGCGGCCAGGCTGATCAACGAGGCCTCGCCCGACGCCGGCGACAACCGCAGCGCGGGCGCGATGGCCATCGTGCAGAGCGAGGTGTTCGAGATCCTGCTGAAGATGCGCGAGAGCGCAGAGGCAGACGACACCGTGCGCCTGGCCAACATGAGCGAGGCCGCGCTGCTGCTCTCGCGCCTGAGCCGATCGCGTGTCTACCAGTCGCGCTGGAACGTCGAAGTCGAAGCCCGCGCCAAGGCCGCCGCCGACCAGGTCGGGAAGCTGCTGAAGAAGGGCGGCCTCGACGCCAAGACATCGGCAGAGATTCGCCGCTCGATCCTTGGCATCGTCAAACGCGAGCCCGCACCGACGCCGGCCGCTGCCTGAATTCTCAAGACCCTTTCACCCGGAGCAACACCATGAAGACGGAGAACACCATGTTCCAGAAACTCAAGCACGGCCTGGCATCACTGCTGGCCGCCTCGCTGCTGGCGATCTCGGCGCTGGCGCCGGTCGGCCTGCTCTCGGTCGCCGCGCTCGCGCCGCAGCCTGCACAGGCGCAGGCGCTCAGCGACTATGTCGAGAACAACGCGATCGACTACATCTTCCGGGCGCAGACCTGGACGCTGGGTGCGAGCGACAGCGTAGGACTCTCGACGTCGGCCTGCAGCGACAGCTCGGTCGGTACCGAAGTCACGAATGGCAGCTATGCGCGGGCCACGTACACCCGGTCGATGGCCAACTGGGCCGGCACGCAGAGTGCGGGTAGCACCACGGCCAGCTCGGGCACCGGCGGCGTCACCTCGAACAACGTGGCGATCAGCTTCGCCACACCTTCTGCGGGCTGGGGTCTGGTGACGCACTTCTTCGTGATCAACGGCTCGAACCTGATCATCTGCCAGGCGCTCACCGTCTCGAAGACGATCAACACCGGCGACACGGTGAGCTTCCCCATCGGCTCGATCACGGTGACGCTGCAATGAAAACGCTCGCACTGCTCATCGCGCTGGCGCTGGGCCTGCTGGCCGGCTGTGCCGCGCCGGTGCCCGTCACCCTGCAATCGCCCGGCGCGCGCCTGCAGATGGACGCCGTGGCCACGCTGGCCGTGGGCGACTGCGATGCCCAGACCGCGCCCGACTACACCGGGGTGACCGTGGAGATGCGCCAGGCCGCCAGGAAGCTGCGCGCCAAGGAACTGCCCGTCGACGCGGCGCGCCAGATCGACGCGCTCGGCGGCGAGGTGATCGCGCTGCTCGGCAAGGCCTGCAACCGCGGCAAGTTCGACCCCGCGCCGATGACTGAGGTGCGCGCCAAGCGCGCGCAAATCAAACGACTGATGGAGGTGCCCCGTGCAAATTGACCAAGCCCGCCTGCTCGTCGCCGTGTTGCAGACCGCGATCGGCGAAGCCGCCCACAAAGGCGAGACCGAGGTGAACCTGCAGCCCCAGCTGGTGCAGCTCGCGGAAGACGCGCGCGCCGACCTGCAGGCTGCGATCGCCGCCGCCACGCCGACCGGCTGACCCCACCACACCGCGCAGGAGCCGCCATGCCCATCGACACGACCCGCATCGGCTTGCACGTTCTCAGGAACGCTGCAGGCGTCACGATCTCCAGCCACGCCGATCTGAAGGAGGCTTACGCACGTGCATCGCGGGCACCGGACGGCGTGTACGACCTGGTTACGGCAAACGAGCGGATCGTGGTCACGGGCAACACCGCGGCGCCTGCGCCGGCTCCGGTCCCGCCCCCACCGCCGCCTGCACCCGC
>JBEBIB010000017.1:0-102386 GCA_040080605.1 Burkholderiaceae bacterium | reverse complement strand
GCGCCACGGGGTGCGCCGATAACGCAAACGACGCCAAGCCGTCTGCGTTGCCTCCATCAAACTGGCATCAAGGCGTCTGCCGCCCAGACTCCTAGCCGAGGCAGACGACCGAAGCGGTCGCCACCAGTTCGGTGAACAGCGCCGCCGAGGCCTTGCCCGAGACCGAGAACGGGTCGAGCACGGCCGACTCGGAGTACTTCAGCAGCAGCGAAGGGTTCAGCCGGTTCATGTTGACCTGGCCCATCGCCCAGCCCGCGAAGCTGCGCTCCTCGATCTCTTCGTAGCTCAGCAGCACCACGTCGCGGTGGCGCGGGTCCTGCGCAATGCGGTTGTAGAGCGCGCTCACCTGCGACCGCCCGCCTTCGAGCACCTGCAGGAAGATGTCTCCCGAGAAGCACAAGACGCCGGTGATGCCCACGCCGGGGTTGTTGCCCGTGGACTTCTTCAGAATCGCCTGCAGGGAATCGTGGCGCACCGGCTCGGTGGCGCGGCTCGCGTACATCAGTCGTACCAGCATGGTCTTGCTCCTCAAACTTTCTTGCTGAGCAGCGACAGGAATTCGCGCCGCAGGTTCGCGTCTTTCAGGAATGCGCCGCGCATCACGCTGTTGGTCATCATCGACTCGTCGTCCTTGACGCCGCGCCAGTGCATGCAGAAGTGGTCGGCTTCCATCACGATGGCCAGCCCGTCGGGCTTGACCCGGCCCTGCAATTCGTTGGCCAGCATCGTGACCGCTTCTTCCTGGATCTGCGGGCGGCTCATGATCCAGTCGCAGATGCGCGCGTACTTCGACAGGCCGATCAGGTTCGAGTGTTCGTTCGGCATGATGCCGATCCAGACCTTGCCCATGATCGGGCACAGGTGGTGCGAGCAGGCGCTGCGCACCTTGATCGGGCCGACGATCATCAGCTCGTTCAGCCGCTCGGCGTTCGGGAATTCGGTGACCGCCGGCATCGGCACGTAGCGCCCGCGGAACACTTCGGTCAGGAACATCTTGGCCACGCGCTTGGCCGTCTCGTTGGTGTTGTGGTCGCTTTCGGTGTCGATGACGAGCGCACGCAGCACCTCCTGCATCTTCGCCTCCACTTCGCTGCGCAACTCGTCGATCTCGCCTTCTTCGATGAAGGCCGAGATGTTGTCGTTGGCGTGGAAGCGGCACTCGGCGCCGACCAGGCGGTAGCGGATGCGCTCTGACGCCGCCAGGCGCGACAGGTCTTCTTCGCTTCTGAAAATCGGGGTGGGGTTGTCGCCACGCATGGGGCACTTTCACGGGTGATCAGCCAGAGAGCGTACCCCAGCCAAGGGAATCGGAGGGTGGGTCGCACCCCAGACCGTAGACTGCGCGCGGTGAATGCCCCCACCCCCTCGAACCCGCCACCGGCTTCGCTGCCCTTGGCCCGGCTGCTCAACCATGCGGCCGACGCGGTCCAGGCGGTGCGCGCCGGCCGTTCGCTCACCGCGGCGCTCGCCGCCTGCCCGGTCGCGGCGCGCCCCGGCGCACAGGCGCTGAGCTTCCACGCGCTGCGCTGGCTCGGTGCGGCCCAGGCGCTGCGCTCGCTGCTGGCCCCCAAAGCGCCGGCCCCGGCGGTCGACGCCCTGTTGTTGACGGCGCTGGCCCTGTTGTGGCCGGCCGCCGAGTCGCGCTACACCGAGCACACGCTGGTCGACCAGGCGGTCGACGCAGCGCGCCAGCGGGCCCGGCAGAGCGCGGCTTTTGTCAACGCCGTGCTGCGGCGCTTCCTGCGCGAACGCGATGCGCTGGTCGAAGCGGCGCTGCGCGATCCCGTGGCACGCTACAACCACCCGCGCTGGTGGATCGACCGGCTCAAGGCCGACTGGCCCGGGCAGTGGCAGGCGATCCTGGAGGCCAACAACGCACACCCGCCGATGACACTTCGGGTCAACGCCCGCCGAAGCACGGCCCAGTCCTATGTGGCCCGGCTCGCCGAGGCCGGCCTCTTGGCGCAAGCGAGCGGCCCGCAGGCCGTGACGCTGGCCGAGCCGTGCCCGGTGACGCAGCTGCCCGGCTTCGCGGCCGGTGACGTGTCGGTGCAGGACGCCGCCGCGCAGCGCGCTGCGCCCTTGTTGATCGGCGCCGGCCTGCCGCCCGGCGCGCGCGTGCTCGACGCCTGCGCCGCGCCTGGCGGCAAGACAGCGCATCTGCTGGAGCTGGCCGATCTGGAGGTGCTGGCGCTCGACAGCGACGCCCAGCGCCTGCAGCGGGTGCACGACTCCCTGGCACGGCTGGGCCTGGCGGCGAAGAGCGTGGCCGCCGACGCCGGTGACCCGCCGGGCTGGTGGGACGGGCAGCCCTTCGACGCGATCCTGCTCGATGCCCCGTGCAGCGCCGCCGGCATCGTGCGGCGCCACCCCGACGTGCGCTGGCTGCGCCGCGCGACCGACATCGACACCCTGGCGCAGACCCAGAGCCGGCTGCTTGAGGCGCTGTGGCCGCTGCTCAAACCCGGCGGCCGGCTGCTGTACTGCACCTGTTCGGTCTTCAAGGCCGAGGGCCAGGAGCGCATCGACGCTTTTTTGCAACGCCAGCCCGGCGCCAAGCTGGCCGCCAGCCCGCCATCGCCCGGCCATCTGCTGCCACTGCCCGACAATGGAAGCGAGCACTCAGCGCCGGTTCATCCGGCGCCGGGTGACGGGTTCTATTACGCCCTGTTAGAGAAGACCTGAGGTTCACGGCCCCCATGCGCAGCGCGGTATCAGCACACCCTGTTTCCCGGCCCCGCGCATGGCAGCGCAGCCGGCGGGGCGTGGCCGTGCTGCTGCACGCGCTGTTGTTGCTGGCCTTGTGGCTCGTGCCTGCGGCGCGCGCCGCCGACCCGCAACTCGCCAGCTTCGAGGTGGTGAGCAACGAAGAAGGCGTGCTGCTGACCTACGCCGTCAACGGCGAGTTGTCGCGCAGCGTCGACGACGCGCTCGGCAAGGCCGTGCCGCTGTACTTCGTGGCCGAGGCCGAGATGTTCCGTGACCGCTGGTACTGGCGCGACGCGCGCGTGGCCACTGCGGTGCGCGTCTGGCGCATCGTCTACCAGCCGCTCACTTCGACCTACCGCGTCACCTTCGGCGGCCTGAGCCAGAACTACAACAGCCGCGAAGAAGCCTTTGCCGCGATCAGCCGCACCTCGCGCTGGAAGATCGCCGAACCCGGCCAGGTGGCCGACGGCAGCCGGCACTATGTCGAGTTCAGCTACCGGCTCGACACGACCTTGCTGCCGCGGCCGATGCAGATCGGCATCGGCGGGCAGGCCGACTGGAACTATTCGGTGCAGCGCGTCCAGCGCATCAACTGACAGCCCACCGCCGCTGGCAGCCATGAAAAAAGCGACACGCTGGGCGTGGATCATCTCCACCGTGGCGGCCACCGGCACCGGCCTGGTGCTGGCGTTCCTGCTGTCGATCGCCACCAACAACCCGGCGCTGTACGAGCGCCACTACGTCTGGCTGTTCTGGGTCAACCTCACGGTCGCCAGCCTGCTGGTGCTGGTGATCGCGATCGCCGCGGTGCGCCTGCTGCTGCGGGTGCGGCGCCGCAAGTTCGGCAGCCGCCTGCTGCTCAAGCTCGCGGCGATCTTCGCGCTGGTGGGCGTGGTACCGGGTGTGCTGATCTACACCGTGAGCTACCAGTTCGTGTCGCGCAGCATCGAGAGCTGGTTCGACGTGAAGGTCGAAACCGCGCTCGACGCCGGCCTGAAGCTCGGCAAGGGCACGCTCGATTCGATCGTCGGCGACGTCGCCGCCAAGACCCGGCTGGCCGCCGAACGCCTGGGCGACACCCCGGGCGCGGCGCAGCCGCTGGCGCTGGAGCGGCTGCGCGAGCAGCTCTCGGCGCAAGACATCTCGATCGTCGGCGCCTCCGGCCAGACCCTGCTGACCACCGGCACCACGGCCGAACGCTGGATGCCCGAGCGCCCGGCCGCCGCGCTGCTGCGCCAGGCGCGTGGCGCGCGGGTGGTGAGCGAACTGGTCGGGCTCGACGAAGACGCCAGCGCCAACCCCGGCGCCAGCGCGGCACGGGTGCGCGCTCTGGCCTACATCCCGAGCACCAGCTTCGCGCTCGGCGAAGAAGACCACTACCTGCTCGTCACGCAATTGCTGCCGCCCGCGCTTGCAGCCAATGCGCTCGCGGTGCAGGCGGCCTACCGCGAATACCAGCTGCGTGCGCTGGCCCGCACGGGGCTTCGCCAGATGTACATCGGCACGCTCACGCTCGCGCTCGTGCTGGCGGTGTTCGGCGCGCTGCTGATGGCGGTGGCCTTCGGCAACCAGCTCGCGCGGCCGCTGCTGCTGCTGGCCGAAGGCATGCGCCAGGTGGCGCAGGGCGACCTGAGCACCAAGGCCGTGTTCGCGTCCGGCGACGAGCTCGGCGGCCTGACACGTTCGTTCGCCGACATGACCGAGCAGCTTTCCGACGCCCGCTCGCTGGTGCAGCGCAGCGTGGTGCAGGTGGAAGGTGCGCGCGCCAACCTGCAGACCATCCTCGACAACCTGACCGCCGGCGTGATCGTGTTCGACCGCAACGGCAACATCGACACCGTGAACCCCGGCGCCACCCGCATCGTGCGGCTGCCACTCTCGGCCTACCGCGGCCGGCCGCTGACCGACGTGCCGGGCATCGGCGCCTTCGCGCAGGCCGTGTGGCAACGCTTCGAGCTGCACGCCGCCAGCCCCGAGGCCGGCGAGCGTGACCACTGGCAAGACTCGTTCGAGCTGCAGACCCAGACGATGGACGGCCGCGACCGCAACTCGACCACGCTGCTGGTGCGTGGTGCCGCCATGCCGCACGGCGCTCGGCTGATGGTGTTCGACGACATCACCGAGCTCGTCTCGGCGCAGCGCAGCGAAGCCTGGAGCGAAGTGGCGCGGCGCCTCGCGCACGAGATCAAGAACCCGCTCACGCCGATCCAGCTCTCGGCCGAACGCCTGCAGCACAAGCTCGGCAACAAGCTAGCAGGCGCCGATCAGGCCATGCTGGCCAGATCGGTCGACACCATTGTCAATCAGGTGCAGGCGATGAAGACGCTCGTCAACGAATTCCGCGACTACGCGCGCCTGCCGGCCGCGCACCTGGCGCCGCTCGACCTGAACGCGCTTGTCAGCGAGGTGCTCGGCCTGTACGGCAACGCGCAAGAGGCCGGGCGTTTGAGCACGAAGCTCGACGCCGCGCTGCCGGCGATCGTGGGCGACGGCACGCAACTGCGCCAGGTGATTCACAACCTGGTGCAGAACGCACTCGACGCGGTGGCCGAGCAGGCCGACGGCCGGGTGCGCATCGAAACCGAGGTGGCCCGCAACGAACAGAGCCTGCCACGCGTGGTGCGCCTGCACGTGATCGACAACGGCCCGGGCTTCTCTGACAAGGTGCTCAAGCGGGCGTTCGAGCCCTACGTCACCACCAAGAGCAAGGGCACAGGCCTCGGCCTGGCGGTCGTGAAAAAGATCGCCGACGAGCATGGCGCGCGGGTGCGAGTGACCAACCTGGGCGGCAGTGGCGAGGGCGAGGGCGAACCCGCTGTGGCGCGCGGGGCGCAAGTCTCGCTATCATTCGCGAAATTCGCATCGGCCGACTCGACCCGCGCACCCGCGGCAAACGACCGGGCCGAAGCGCACTGAGCATCCATGGCGACCATTCTTGTAGTTGACGACGAACTCGGCATCCGCGCGCTGCTGTCGGAAATATTGGCCGACGAAGGCCACACGATCGAACTGGCCGAAAACGCCGCGCAGGCCCGCGCTTGCCGCGAACGGCTGCGGCCCGACCTGGTGCTGCTCGACATCTGGATGCCTGACGTCGACGGCATCACGCTGCTCAAGGAATGGGGCGCCACTTCGCTGCTGAACATGCCGGTGATCATGATGAGCGGCCACGGCACGATCGACACCGCGGTCGAAGCCACCAAGTTCGGCGCGATGGCCTTTCTGGAAAAGCCGATCACGCTGCAGAAGCTGCTGCGCGCGGTAGAGCAAGGCCTGGCCAAGCCCGCATCGCGCACCGGAACGGCGGCGAACACCGGCAACAACCTGCACAACGACGCCGGGCTGACAGTCGAGTCGGCGATGACCGGCGGCGTGATGCTGCCCACCGCGCCGCTGATGCTCGGGCCGCAGCCGGAGCAGAGCTTCGACCTCGATCGCCCGCTGCGTGAAGCACGCGACGCGTTCGAGAAGAGTTACTTCGAGTTCCACCTCGCGCAGGAAAACGGCAGCATGACCCGCGTGGCAGAAAAGACCGGCCTGGAGCGCACCCACCTGTACCGCAAGCTCAAACAACTGGGCGTCGACCTGTCGCGCAACAAGCGCAGCGGGATGCTGTAAAGGGCGGCTTCGCCGAGCCGGCTATAATCATCGGCTCACGGCCTGGTAGCTCAGTTGGTAGAGCAGCGGATTGAAAATCCGCGTGTCGGTGGTTCGATTCCGCCCCAGGCCACCAAGTTACTGCTTCAGGGAATCCCAAGATGTCCCAGAGCGTCCCGAAAGCCCTTGAGAATCAACGCTCTAGGGCTTTTTCCATGTCTCAATCGGTTTCATGAAATCCTTGGAGTTCTTCCCTTCCGTGGAGTAACTTTGGCAGTAACTCGCCCGTCGGCGAGGGCCAAAAGCGGGAGTTACTCCATGGCTCGCAATCTCATCCCCTCCGACGCCACTATCAAGGCGATCAAGCAAGGTGACCCGCGCAAGCGTCTGAGTGACGGCGATGGATTGCTTCTGTTGCTGTTCGTCAAAGGCGGCTCGCACGGCTGGCGCTTCGACTACCGCATCGAGGGCAAGCGCAAGATGCTGTCGCTGGGCACGTACCCGGACACTTCATTGGCCGCGGCTCGGCGCAAGGCGGAGGCGGCCCGCGAATTGGTGGCCGAGGGTTTCGACCCCAGCAAGAAGCGGCAAGCGGAGAAGGCCGCCTACGTTCAGGCTCGCGCGGTCGAGGTGCGCCGTGAGCAGGGTTTGCCGCCGCTCGACTCGTTCGAAGCGACCGCACGCGAGTGGTTCGCCGTCAAGCGCGGCGGCTGGGCTCCAAGCTATGCCGACAAGATCATCGCCCGCCTCGAGGCCGATGTGTTCCCGTGGATCGGTCAGGTGCCGGTGGCTGGCATCACGCCGCCGCAGTTGCTGGAAGTCTTGCGGCGTATCGAGTCTCGAGGCGTCGTTGAAACCGCGCACAGGGCGCTGGAGAACTGCAGCCAGGTCTTTCGCTACGCGGTGGCCACGGGCAAGCACTCGACCAACCCGGCCCGCGATCTGAAGGACGCACTCAAGCGCCCCGATCCGCGAAACTTCCCCGCCATCATCGATCCCAAGCGCTTCGGCGAGTTGCTGCGCGCCGCCGACGCCTACGCCGCCACGCCGGTGGTGCGCGCTGCATTGAAACTGGCGCCGATGCTTTTGTTGCGACCCGGCGAGCTGCGCTTCGGCGAGTGGGTGGAGATCGACCTGGCCGCGGCGCTGTGGACGGTGCCCGCCGTGCGCATGAAGCGCGAGCTGCGCGAGAAGTTGCAAGGCTCGCCACATCTGGTGCCACTGCCGAAGCAAGCGGTGGCCGCGCTGCGCGGGCTGCAGCCGCTGACCGGCGGCGGGCGTTTCATCTTCCGCGGCGAACGACACCACGACCGGCCGATGAGCGAGAACACGATCAATGCGGCACTGCGCGCGATGGGCTTCCCGGCCGACGAAGTGACCGGGCACGGCTTCCGCGCGACGGCTCGAACGATGCTTCACGAACGTCTGGGCTTCGACCCGAACGTCATCGAGGCGCAACTGGCTCACTCGGTCCGCGACAGCCTCGGGCGAGCCTACAACCGAACGGAGTTTGTCGAGCAGCGGCGGGCGATGTTGCAGAAGTGGGCTGACTACCTGGACAAGTTGCGGCTGGGTGCCGAGGTTGTGAAACTTCGGAAACCCAAGGAGTAAAGGCGTGCACGGCACCCGAGTGCGCTGAGCCGGCAGCGGGCCTGGCAGCTCGTGTGAATCCGTACAAAATGCGCTGCAGAAAAAACACTTGCTGCGTTTATTGCACTTGTCAACTAAGATGCCGGAAAGGATGTTTGCGCAGGTTGATTGCCTGCATTGACCCCTCAAACGGAGCTTCAACATGACCACAGCAGAACGCGAGCAACCGATTCTCCCGCCGAAGTTGACGGCCGAGGAGGCCGAAATGGCGCGCGCGGCGCAACGCTGCATCATGGCCGCGCTGGACCATTCCAAGGCCGCGACCATCACGCTGGAAAGCGACGATGGTTCCCAGCCGGCGATCCAGTTGCCGCCACAGGCGCTGCGCTTCATCGCGCAGTTGCTCGGCGCCCTGAGCGAGCGCAAGCCGGTGGTGCTGATGCCGACGAAGCAGGAGCTGTCCACCGTGGAGGCGGCGAACTACCTGAACGTGTCCCGTCCGTTCGTCATCAAGGAAATCGGATCGAAGCGGCTGGCCTGCCGGATGGTCGGCAGCCATCGCCGCATCGCGTTCGATGACCTCCAGGCTTACGCATCCAAGATGCGGGCCGAGCAGAAGGGCGCCTTGCAGCGCATGGCCGACAACGCACGCGAGCTCGGCTTGGACTACTGACATGGCGGGGCACGCTCGCTACACGGCGTTGCTCGACGCGTGCGTGCTGTTCCCGGTGGCGGTGTGCGACTCGCTGATGAGCGTTGCAGCCACCGGCCTGTACGCGCCCAAGTGGACACATCGCATCGAGGACGAATGGACGCGGTCTCTGGAGCAGAAGAGCGGGCGGCCACCAGGCACGTACAACGTCAGGCGAGATGCCATGCGCGACGCGGCGCCAGACTGGGAGGTGCCCGAGCAAGCCTGGATGCGCATCGCACCGTGTCTTCAGCTTCCCGATCCCGACGACGTGCATGTTCTTGCGGCAGCGATTGCGGGCCACGCCGACTGCATCGTCACGGCCAACCTGAAGGATTTTCCCGAGGATGCGTTGGCGCCGTTCGGCATTCAGGTCATCCACCCCGACGAGTTTCTGATCGCGCAGATGGATTTGGACCCTTTGATCGTGCTGGCTGCATTCAAGGAGCAACGAGCGCGGCTCAAGAACCCGGCCTACACGCCATCGGCATTTGCCGACGCCCTTGAACGCAACGCGTTGGTTCTGACCGCGCAACGATTGCGTGAGGCCGCAGCGTTGATCTGACAATGCGCTACTGGTGGGTGAACCAAAACCAGACATATCGCCATGAAGTGCGCGGCGGCTATCTCTGGTCGCCCAAGCGCAAGACCAATCTCGCAGCCAACCCGTTCTACGACTTCATGCGCGAGGTGGCGCCGGGCGATGTTGTGTTCTCGTTTGCCGACACTCTGATCCGTGCGATCGGCATCGCCGCGTCCCATGCGTACGAAGCGCCCAAGCCGCTGGAGTTCGGGCAGGCCGGCGCGTATTGGGACAAGATCGGTTGGCGCCTCGACATGCGGTTCAGCGAACTCCGGCTGCCGATCAAACCGGCGGCCCACATGGAGGTACTCAAGCCGCTGTTGCCCGATCGATATGCGCCGCTTCGAACCAATGGTGCAGGTCTGCAGAACGTCTACCTGACCCGGGTTCCAGATCGACTCGCCGCAGCGTTGGTCGATCTGCTCGGTGCCGAGGCGCGCGACCTGGTCTTGAGCTACCGGGTGGCCGAAGAGGCGCCGATTGCTTCGGCCATCGGGCTTGTCGAATGGGAAGAACATGAATTGAGCGAGGTGAAGGCCGACACCTCTTTGCAGGAGACTGCTCGGCAGGCCATCGTTTTTGCACGTCGAGGCCAAGGGCTCTTCAAGAAGCGCGTGATGAAGATCGAACACGCCTGTCGAATCACTGGCGTGATTTCGTCAGGGCAGCGGCGCTTCCTGCAGTCCCACCGGGACAACGTGCTGCTCAAGTCCAGCTTCCTGGAGCATCTCTAGCCCGCGCACTCGTTGACGACGACGAAAGTTGAAACCATCCGTGTCGCGCTCGAGGGTCTCTTGAGACATCGCGGAATCGCCCGAGACCTCCAGGTACTTCAAGACACGATGGCGTGTGAACGGCGCAGGACGATCGCCAGGCGTTCCGCAACGGCACGATGCCTTCATGCGCATGCCGTGGCACAAATCCAAAGACCTTCAGCTCGATCTGCTCGACGCGGAGCCAGAGGCAGACGCGGACGCGCGAGATCGGGTCGCAGCAGGTGCCGCGCACGCAGCAGCGTCCTTCCAGGTGGCGGTCCCATCTGTCACCTCAGAGCCAGGCATTCCTGACGGCAGGCCGATGCTCGTTGCCGTCACGCTGCTGCATGAGGATGCGAACAACCCGCGTACCGAGTTCCCCGAGGCCGCGCTCGAAGAACTGGCTGCGGACATCCAGCAACGCGGCCTCCTCCAACCGCTCGTCGTACATCCTGCGGATGGCGACGGCCGCCATCTCGTCCATTTCGGCGCCAAGCGACTGCGCGCCGCGATTCGCGCGGGCTTGCGCGAAGTGCCTGTCGTCGTACGCGACCTACCCGCCGATCGCTACGCCCAGGTCGCCGAGAACCAGAAACGACATGGGCTGACCCCGCTCGAACTGGCGAGGTTCATCCGTGCACAGGTCGATGCGGGCGACTCGAACTCGACGATCGCGAGGCAGCTCGGAATGAACCTGACGGCGGTAGCCCACCATCTGTCGCTGCTGGAGCTTCCGCCTGTGATCGACGATGCGCTGAAGTCTGGCCGGTGCACATCGCCCCGCACGCTTCACGAACTCAGCAAGCTGCACGCCGACAGCCCCGACCAGGTTCAGGCTCTGCTGGCCAGTGGGGCAGAGATCACGCGGGCGGCGGTGTCCGCTATCCGTTCCGCTTCCGGCGAGGCCGCGCCGACCGTGTCCAACGGGTCTTCGCCCGACACGCGGGTTGCCCATGCCAACGCGGCATGTGATCGGCTGGAGCGAGTGCTCAGCCGCATCAAGCCGCCCGACGCCAGCTCGATCGCGGCGCCTGAGCTGATTGCCTTGCGAGGCCGGGTCGAAGCCATCACCACACGTTGGCTGCAGGGGTCTGACCGTCAGACCCCTTCGCAGGCCGAACGCCGATCCAATTGAGAGTGGAGTGAAGGTGATGAGAAAGGACAGATGGCAGGATAGGCTGGCCGCCAGTGAATGGACACCAGTGCCGGGTCGGAGGCATGTAGCGCATGGCACTCACTTCTCGTGACCGGGTCGGTGTCGACTTGCGCGGCATCGGCGACGCCGTGCGCGCGGCGGCACGCGCGCGACACAGCACGGTCGCAGCGTTCGCGCGAGAGGCGCTCATGGAGGCCATCGGCCGACCTTCGACGCTCCCGGAAGTCGTCGGCGCCGAGTTCGGTCGGGCGGCGATCGTCAAGCTCACGCTGCGTTTGCGCGAGCCTGAGGCCGAAGCGCTGATCCTGAACGCCACCGGCCTCGGTCTGTCGTATGGCGAGTACGTCGCCCGGCTCGTGAGGCAGACACCGCTGCCGATGCCGGCCGCCGAACGCGCAGCCGATCGCGCCGCGCTGATGGCTTCCAGCGACAACCTGGCCGCGTTGTCAGTGGACCTGGCCGCCTTCATGCGGTTGCTGCGCATGGGCAAGTCGGCCGATGTCGAGAAGTACCGAGCGCGAATCCAGGCCGTCGACCTCGACATTCGTCGCCACCTCGACCGGGTGTCGGCACTGATCGCTGCTGCATAGAGAAGGGAGTTCGTCATGCCGACACCGAGCAACCTGGATGGCGTTCTCGTCCAATGGGGCGACCGACTCTTCTATCCGCCCAATCGCGTCGTGCGCGCGCGTACGCCCAAGCTGACTGGGGCTGGAGTCCAGGAACGTGCCCATGCCATACGCCAGCGCATACTTGCCACCGTGGTTCGCCGTGCGCCGCAGGTGATGGTCAAGGTGACCGGCGGCGGGCGAGGGATGGCGGCCATCGCAGCGCATTTGCGCTACATCAGCAAGGGTGGCCGGTTGCCGATCGAGGACGACCGAGGCCAGGAGCGCGAAGGCAAGGAAGCGCTGCGCGACCTGGTGGACCAGTGGCGCCTGGGTGGCTCGCGAATCCCGGAGATCAGCGAACGCCGCGAGGCCTTTAACATCATGCTGTCGATGCCCGCGGGCACGAAGGCCGAGATCGTGCGGAGCGCCGCGCGTGAGTTCGCCAAGGCCGAGCTGGCGAATCACCGCTACGTGATGGTGTTGCACACCCATCAGGCCAACCCGCACGTGCACTTGAGCGTGCGGGCCGAAGGGCGGGACGGACAGCGCCTCAACCCACGCAAGGAAGACCTGCGCCGCTGGCGCGAGACCTTCGCGGAGCGGCTGCGCGGTTGGGGCATCGAGGCCCAGGCCTCGTCTCAGATCACGCGTGGGACGCGGCGTCGCAACGAGCGAGTGTGGGAGCGCAAGACCGCTCTTCCGCGCGAGGAACGCCCAGCAAGGGCGGATGCGTTGCCGACTGACATCAGGCGACAAGCCCTACAGGCCTGGGCGGAGCTCATGCGCGCGCTCGCGGCATCGCCGGAAGTGTCGGATCGCAATCTCGCTCAGTCCATCAATCAGTACCTTGGGCGCATGCCAGCGGTTCAGGCCATTGTTCGCGAGCACGCAAAGCAGCGCGGGCTGCCGGGCATGAGCCGATCACCGGTGATGACGCCATCGATACAGCGCCGTGCGCCGGAGATCGAGCGGTAGGTCAGAACGACGAAGAGAGGTGTCCTCGCCGCCGGACGGGCTCGAGGGCAGGCCGGCCAAGAACCGTTTGCCCGAGCCCGCGAGCATGGGTGCGCAGCGCGCCGTGTCAAGGGTCCGCTGGCGCAGGGCTGAGCCCGCCCTTGACTCGGTGCGTTGCGCCGGAGCAAGTCATCGAACGGGAATCGACTCGGCGCGACTCACTCCAGCGATCAAGATCGGACTAACGCTAGGCGACCGCGCGCGGGCCAATATGCACCGGTGGAGGGAAAGCGCCGTTGGCGACGAGCAGATAGATGGTCGAGCGGCCGAGGCCGGTGGCCGGCCGCATCGAGCAGGTAAGCCTTCTTGTCGTCATCGCAGAACAGGTCTCGGCGCAACGCGCCGCCTCGCCACCGGATCGCGGTCAGACTCGATGTCACCCTGCAGGATTATCTGGCGCAGTCAGTCGTGACGGCGGTTCCAATCTCGGCAAGCGCGAGGGCAAAGGCAGCCCTTTGGATCAGCCGGCCCTGCTCTCCGCGATGAAACTCTCGAGCAGCTTCTTGAGCTGGCTCGTCTTGCGCGGGCCGAGCGCTTCTTCCAGGCTGTCGTGGTGCGCGTCGACGCGCTCCTTGAGCCGCGCCACGGTTTCCAGACCCAAGTCGCTGATGAATACCAGCACCTTGCGGTTGTCCACGCCGTCGGCAGCGCGCTGCACGACGCCGCGGCTGACCAGCTTGTCGATGTTCTTCGTCAGCGCCGGGCCGTTCATCAACACCCGCTCGGCCAGCTCGCCCATCGAACGGCCCTGCTCATCGGACAGCACCTGCAGAATGCGCCAGTGCTCTTCGCTGAACTCTTCGTCGCCGATCGAGTTCGTCAGCCCGATGCGCATGTGCCGGTTGGCCGAGGCCAGCAGGTACGACAGGTACTGGGACAGGTCTTGTTCGGGCATGGTATTTGCACTTAAGGGCAAAGCGTGGGTCGCATTTTATGATCGAACGCTTTCCGTGGAAAGTATGAGTGCGCAGCCGCGCCGCATCGATCACGGAAACACCGCAATGGTGCCAGCGCGGAGGGGCGTGTATGGGGCAGATCGGGAGAGTCTCGGCCACTGCGGTGGCGTTTGACGCGCCGGGCCGGTTCCGCCCCGGTGGGCCGGCTCGGCATGCCCTGCGCGCTGCCGAAGACCGCGTGTTGAGCCGTGCCAGAGACAACAAGTTCCGCATCGCGCTGTGTGTGCCGATGGGCGGGTCCGACGGCATCTGGGGGCCATCGTGCCTGGCCTCGGCACGCTTGGCCGAAGCCGAGCTGAACCGCTTCGACGGCATTGCCGGTCGCGCTTGCGAACTGGTGCCGATGGACGCTTCGAACACCGCCGAGGGCATCGAGCACCGTTTGTCCGAGCTGGTCGACGGTGGTGAGGTCGACGCCCTCGTCGGCATGCACATCAGCTCGGTGCGCCAGCGCATCACCGGTGCCGTGGGCGGGCGCATTCCCTACGTCTACACCTGCCTCTACGAAGGCGGCGAAACCACGCCGGGCGTCTACGCGATCGGCGAGACCTCGGCGCGCCAGCTGCGCCCGTCGATCGCGTGGCTGAGCGAGCGCCCGCGGCCGCGGCGCTGGATGCTGGTCGGCAACGACTACGTCTGGCCGCGTGTCTCGCACCGCATCGCGCGCCAGTGCATCGCCGAGTTCGGCGGTGAGGTCGCGGCCGAAACCTACGTGCCCTTCGGCGTGACCGACTACTCCGAGGTGCTCGACCTGTTGCGCAAGACGCGCTGCGACACGGTATTGATCTCGATCGTCGGCCA
This sequence comes from Burkholderiaceae bacterium, assembly GCA_040080605.1. Lineage (GTDB taxonomy): Bacteria > Pseudomonadota > Gammaproteobacteria > Burkholderiales > Burkholderiaceae_C > LMDS01. Next base: position 87,923 of record JBEBIB010000017.1, on the reverse strand, counting down.
GGACGCGGTCGAGTTCAACCGCGCTTTCGCACGCGCCGGCCTGTCGGGCAAGGTGCTGCGCCTGTCGTGCGCGATCGAAGAGAACCAGCTGCTCGCGATCGGCGCGGGCAACACCGAGAACCTGCACGTCGCGCTGGGCTACTTCGCGGCGCTCGAAACCGATGCCAACCAGTCCTTCAAGCAACGCTATCAGGGCCGCTTCGGCGAGCGCGCGCCGGCGCTCAACTCGATCGGCCAGTCGCTCTACGAAGGCATGCACTTCCTGGCCGCGCTGCTCGACGGCACCGGCCGCCAGAGCGCGCACGCGGCTGCACCGCAGGCGTATTCGAGTGCACGCGACGCGGTGCAACTCGGTGGCGGCGTGAACCACGCGCCGATGTACCTGGCGCGGGCCGAAGATCTTTCGTTTCGCGTCATCAAGCGCTTCTGAAGGGTCGCGGCATCGCGCCGAATTTAATTTCCAAGTCAAACAAAATAGTTGACTTGGAAAATATTCGCCGGCACACTCGATTCACGAATGAAGCCGGCTGTCTGCCGGCCGCCACTTCGTTGTCCAGTGGCCGGTGAGTCGGAGCAGTACGCCGTTTCAGGTACTTCGATGGTCACCGCGCCGAATCCGGAACGGGAACCAACATGGTCGTGCTTGCCTGGCTCTTCGGAATCATCGTCGCCATCGTCGTGGTCGCGATCGTGGTGGTGTTTCTCAACCGCTTCTACCGCAAGTCGACGCGCGACGTGGCGATCATCCGCACCGGTTTCGGCGGCCAGAAGACGATGATCTCGGGCGGCTTTCTGGCGCTGCCCTTCCTGCACAAGGTCGACGAGGTCAGCATGCGCACGATCCGCGTCGAGGTGCGCCGCGCCGGCGAAAAGTCGCTCATCACCGAAGACCGCATGCGTGTCGACGCCGAACTCGAGTTCTACGTGCGCGTGCAGCCTTCGGTCGAAGGTGTGGCCACGGCGGCGCAGGCGCTCGGGTCGAAAGCCTTCACGCCCGACGGCATCCGCAACATGCTCGAAGGCCGCTTCATCGACGCGGTGCAGTCGGTTGCCGCCAGCGAGAAGATGGACACGCTGCACGAAAAACGCGCCGAGTTCGTCGCCAAGGTCGCGGGCTTGCTGCGCGACAACCTGGCACAGAACGGCATCCTGCTCGACTCGGTTTCGCTGACGCGGCTCGACCAGGCCGCGTTCGCTTCGCTCGACGAGAACAACGCCTTCAACGCGGTCGGCATGCGGCGCCTGGCCGAGATCATCGCGGTCAACAAGAAGAAGCGTGCCGAGGTCGAGGCCGACGCCGACATCTCGGTGCGCCAGACCTTGCTCGACGCGACCAAGCGCCGCTTGCTACTGGGCCAGGAAGAAGAACACGCGCAGATCAGCCAGCGTCTGGAGATCGAGAAGATCAAGGCCTCGAGTGACTCCGAGACGATCCGCGCGCGCGAAGAAGCGATGGTCGCCTCCGAGAACGCACGCATCGGCCGCGAGCAGGAAACCCGCGCGCGCGAGATCGGCAAGCAGCGCGAGCTGCGCCGGCTCGAGATCGAAGCGCAGCTCAGCTCCGAGATCCGCAAGGTCGATTCCTCGATCGCGCTCTCTGGCAAGCAGGTCGAAGAAGCGCATGCGCAGGCGGCTGCCGAATCGGCCCGCACGCAGGTCGTGCTGGCGCAGGAAAAGGTTCAGACCGAACGTGAACGTGCCGTCGCCGACCGCTCGCGCGAGATGGCGATGAAGCGCGTGATGGAAGCCGGCGAAGTGGCCGAAGCCAACGCCGACACCGAAGCCACCGTGCTGCTGCGCCGCGCCAAGGCCGAGGCCGACGCGACCTGCGCGCGCGCCGACGCCGAGAAGTCGCGCATGCTGGCCGAGTCGGAAGGTTCGCGCGCGCTGATCTCGTCGGAGAACTCGCTCAGCGACGCGCTGATGAAGATGAAGCTCGAGAAGTACCGGCTCGACCGCATCCCCGAGATCGTCTCGCAGATGATGAAGCCGGTCGAGAAGATCGACAGCATCCGAATCCACCAGGTCAGCGGCTTCGGCTCCAGCAGTGGCGGCGGCGCGGCGGGTGGCAGTGGCGACGCGGCGGGCAACGGCGGTGGCAAGGCGCCGGTCACGCAGGTGATGGACAGCATCCTCGGCATGGCCTTGCAGCTTCCGGCGCTCAAAAGCATCGGCGACCAGATCGGTGTTGACTTCTCATCGGCTGTCGACATGACGACCGTGCACAAGCTGCCCGCCGGCCCCAAGACCGGGAGCGGCCCGTCCCACTGACCGCACCGTCACGCCGTGCGCCACGCGGCGCCCAACCTCGTTTCGTGAACCTGCCCGGCACCGGGCCAACCAGGAGATTCCCCATGAGCTTTTCACGTCGTCACTTCCTCGCCTCCACGGGTTCGGCCGCCGGGCTCGGCGCGCTCGGCACCGGCTTTCTGGTCGACGACGTGCTCGCGCAGAGCGGGCCGATCAAACTCGGTTCGGTGCTCGACAACTCCGGCAACCTCGACGGTTACGGCAAGGCGATGGTGATGGCCACGGCGCTCGCTGCCGACGAGATCAACGCCGCCGGCGGCCTGCTCGGCCGCAAGATCCAGGTGGTGCAGTACGACTCCCAGTCCGACATCGCGCTGTACACCAAGTACGCGCAGCAGCTGTCGCGCGATGACAAGGTCGACGTGGTCCACGCCGGCATCACCTCGGCCTCGCGCGAAGCGATTCGCCAGACCTTCAAGCGCTCGAACACGCTGTACTTCTACAACGTGCTCTACGAAGGCGGTGTGTGCGACCGCAACGTCGTGTGCACCGGCACCACGCCGGCGCAGGCGGTCGAGCCGATCGTCGAAGTGGCGCTCAAGCAGTGGGGCAAGACCGCCTACATCCTCGCCGCCGACTACAACTACGGCCAGATCACCGCGAAGTGGCTGGCGCACTACATCGCGCAGGGCAAGGGTTCGGTGCTGAAGACCGACTTCTTCCCGCTCGACGTGGCCGACTTCGGCTCGACCATCGCGAAGATCCAGCAGGAGAAACCGGCCTTCGTGGTCGCGGCGCTGGTCGGTGGCGCGCACATGTCGTTCTTCCGCCAGTGGGCGGCTTCGGGCATGAACAAGAAGATCCCGCTGTGCTCGACGACTTTCGGCGTCGGCAACGAACACCTGGCGCTCTCGGCCGCCGAAGGCGACGGCATCCTGATCGCCGGCAACTACAGCCAGGAAGCCGACACGCCGTCGAACAAGGAATTCCTTGCCAAGTGGTCGAAGAAGTACGGCGACGCGAAGATCGTGCACGAGATCGCGGTCTCGCAATACCAGGGGATCATGCTGTGGGCGGCGTGTGTCAAGAAAGCCGGCTCGCTCGACCGCGAGAAGATGCTGGCCGCGATCGAATCCGGCGTCAGCATCGTCGGTCCGGGTGGCAACGTCACGCTCGACCCGAAGACGCACCACGCGATCCTCGACATCAATGTGATGGAGGTCAAGGGCCAGAAGCTCACGATCAAGCAGCAGTTCAAGGCCCGCAAGCCGTCGGACACCGCACAGTTCTGTGATCTGGCGAAGAACCCGAACGACAACAAGCAGTACGAAGTGAAGATCTGAGGCGAGTGCGCAGAGCCCCATGGACTACGCCGCCGTCGTCGCCCTCGAGATCGTCTACATGATCGCCTTCCTCGCGCTCACCAGCGCGGGGCTGGCGATCGTGTTCGGGATGATGCGGGTCATCAACCTCGCCCACGGCGAGTTCGTGATGCTGGGCGGCTACGCGACGATCGCCAGTGCGAAGGCCGGCATCAACATCTATTTCGCGATGCTGGTGATCTCGCCGCTGGTGGTCGGGCTGTGGGGGCTGATCGTCGAGCGTGTCGTGGTGCGCCACCTCTACGGTCGCATGGTCGACACGATGCTCGCGACCTGGGGTGTCTCATTGCTGATGGTGGGCCTGGTCACGCTGATCTTCGGCAACACCGCGGTCAGCGTGCCGGCGCCGATCCCGGGCTACCAACTCGGCAGCTTCCAGATGGGCGGTTACAACCTGTTCATCATCGCGGTCGGCACGCTCACGGTGCTGGGCCTGTGGCTGCTGCTGCGCTACACCCGCGTCGGCCTGATCGCGCGTGGCGCGATGCAGAGCGCCGACGTGGCCGCTTCGCTCGGCTACAACCCGAAGCTGGTCTACATGTGGACCTTCACCGCCGGCGCCGCGCTGTCGGGCCTGGCGGGTGGCGTGTTGGCGCCACTGACCGGGCTGCTGCCGTCGTCCGGCGGGGCCTACATCGCGAAGGCCTTCATCACCGTCATCACCGGCGGCGCGGCGGTGATCGCCGGCACGCTGTCGAGCTCGGTGATCTTCGGCACCATCAACCAGCTCGTCTCGTTCGGCTCGACGCCGGTGTTCGGCGAGATCGCGATGCTGGCGCTGGCGATCGTGCTGCTGCGCCTGATGCCGCAGGGCATCACCGGCCGCTTCTTCCGGAACTCGGCATGACGGATGAATTCAAGGCCGCCGGCCGCATGCGCTGGGGCTGGTTCATCGCCTTCGCACTGGTGCTCGTGCTGCTGCCCGCGGTGACGAACACCAGCACTCCGACACTGCTGGCGATCTGGGCGCTGTTCGCACTTTCGCTCGGGCTGATGTGGGGTTACGCCGGCATCCTGAGCTTCGGCCACGCGGCCTACTTCGGGCTGGGTGCGTACACCTACGCGATCAGCTCGATCAACATCGGCGAGAGCACCGCGCCGCTGCTGCTCGCGGTCCTGCTGCCGGCCTTCGTGGCGGCGGTCATCGGCGCGATGATGTTCTACGGCCGAATCAGCGACGTCTACATGGGCGTGATCACGCTCGTGATCACGCTGATCCTGTTCAAGTTCATGAGCGCGACCGCGGGCGACGCCTACCGCATCGGCGACGCGCGGCTCGGCGGCTTCAACGGCATCCCGGCGTTCCCGATCCTCAACGTGCCGGGCGAACCGAGCCTGACGATCTACGGCCTGCCGTACTACTACTTCGTGGTCTTCTGTCTGCTCGGTTGCTACTTGCTCGCGCGCTGGGTGCTGGCCAGCGCCTTTGGCCGCGTGCTGCTTTGCATCCGCGAGAACGAAGCGCGTGCCGAGCTGCTGGGCTACAACGCCCCCGCGCACAAGACCGCGATCTTCTCGTTGACCGCGGCGATGGCGGGCCTGGCCGGCTGCCTGTTCGCGAACTGGGCCGAGATCGTCACGCCTTCGGTGTTCAGCCTCGGGCAGTCGGTCGAGGTGATCATCTGGGTCATCGCCGGTGGCCTGGGCACGCTGGCCGGCCCGATGATCGGCGCGCTGGTGCTGGGCATGCTCAAGCTGCTGCTCGGCGAGCAGACCCTGATCGACAACTCGCTGGTGCTCGGCGTGATCCTGATCCTCGTCGTGCTGCTGCTGCCACGCGGTGTGTTCGCGGCGCTGACCAGCTGGCGTTCGCGCAGCGAGCGCGGCAGCACACGCATCGAAGCCGGCGCCGGATCGCGCAGGCGCCGACGTGTGCCCAGCACCGAAGCACCATGAGCGAGCCGGTGGTCGAAACGCGCGACCTGTCGATGCGCTTCGGCGGTGTGCTCGCCGTCAACCACGTCAACTTCACGCTGCGCGAGCGGGAGTTGCGTTGCCTGATCGGGCCGAACGGCGCGGGCAAGAGCACGCTCTTCAAATGCCTGACCGGGCAACTCAGCCTGAACCACTCGAACGGCCGTGTGCTGATCCGCGGCCAGGACGTGACCGGCTGGCGGCCCTACGAGATCGTGCGCCTCGGCGTCGGCATCAAGACCCAGGTGCCGTCGGTGATGAACGGCCTGAGCGTCTGGGAAAACCTCTGGCTTGCGGCGCGCCGCATCCACGGCCGCGCCGCGGCGCCCGACGAGGTCACGCGCGTGATCGACGAACTCGGTCTGGCGGTTATCGCGCGCCGCCAGGTCGGCGAGCTCGGCCACGGCCAGCGCCAGATCGTCGAGCTCGGCCTCGTGATCGCGCAGCGGCCCTGGCTGGTGCTGCTCGACGAGCCGGCGGCCGGCATCACCGGTGGCGAGACCGATCGGCTGGTGGAGCTGATCCAGCGCATCAACCAGACCGCCGCCGTGGTCGTGGTCGACCACGACATGCACTTCGTGCGCATGCTCGGCGGCAAGGTCACGGTGCTGGCTCAGGGCTCGGTGCTGATGGAAGGCACGACCGATCAGGTGCTGTCGGACGCCCGGGTGCGTGAGGTCTACATCGGAAGCCGAGCGAAATGAAACGTGACCCGCAACCCTCGCTGATCGACACACCGGCCGATCCGCCACCGGGCCGCGACCTCGTGCTCGACGTGGCCGAGCTGCGCGCCGGCTACGGCCATGTGCCGGTCTTGCACGGCGTGTCGCTGCAGGTGCACGAAGGCGAAGCGATCGGCATCGTCGGCCACAACGGCATGGGCAAGACGACGCTGCTGAAGACGCTGATCGGGCTGCTGCCACCGAGCGCAGGGCGCATCACGCTCGATGGTGTCGACGTGACCCACACGCCCGCGCACCTGCGCAGCCGCATGGGCATCGCCTACGTGCCGCAGGGGCGTGGCATCCTGCCGGCGCTGAGCGCGCACGACAATCTGCGGCTGGCCTGGCGGGCCGGCAACGGCGAGAGCGAAACGCAGGCGGTGCAGCGGGTCGTCGACGCTTTCCCGCGCCTGGCGCGCCTGCTCGACCGGCGCGGCGGCGCGCTGTCGGGCGGCGAGCAGCAGATTCTGGCGCTGGCCCGTGCGCTGGTGCCCGGGCCATGGCTGCTGTTGCTCGACGAGCCGAGCGAAGGCATCCAGCCGTCTATCGTGCAGGAGATCGGTGTCACGCTGGCGGCGCTACGTGCGAGCGAGGGCCTGTCGATGCTGATCGTCGAGCAGAACCTCGACCTCGTGCTTGACGTGGCCGAGCGTGTGCTCGTGATGGAGCGTGGCCGCATCGTGCGCGAGATGCCGGCCGAAGGGCTGCGCGGCGGTGCGATCGCCGACCTGCTCGGCATGGGGCCGGTGCGCGCGAGTGCGGGCCATGCGGGCGCGCGCGGCGTGCCTGCGGTCGCAACCGTAACTGCCTACGGATCGTCCCCACATCGGCCGCCGATTCCGTCGATGCCGGCACAACGACCCCACGCGGTGGCCGCGCCTACCGTTGCCCACACACCGCCGGCTCGCACCGGCACAGCGCCCACGCGCACATCGCACACCGATCACCGTCAGGCCACACCGGCCGCATCAGCAGGGGAAACCATGTCCACGGTCAAACGTCCCACAGTGGCCCAGCTCCAGGACATCGTGGCTTCGCTGCACATGAGCATGTCGGAGCGCGAAGTCGCCGAGTACCGCGACGTGATGGAAGGCACCTTCCAGGCTTACGACCGGCTCACGCAGCTGCCCGACAACCTGCCGCCGGTGCGTTACCCGCGCACCCCCGGCTTCAGGCCGAGCGCGGCGCAGAACCCGCTCAACGCCTGGGCCGTGATGGCCGAGGTGCGAGGCGCGGCGCACGGCCCGCTGTCGGGCAAGCGCATCGTGCTGAAGGACAACGTGTGCCTGGCCGGCGTGCCGATGATGAACGGCTCGTCCACGCTCGAAGGCTACGTGCCCGATGTCGACGCGACCATCGTCACGCGCATCCTCGATGCCGGCGGCACCATCGTCGGCAAGGCGCACTGCGAGCACTTCTGCCTCTCGGGCGGCAGCCACACCAACTCCGCCGGGCCGGTGCACAACCCGTACCGCTACGGGTATTCGGCCGGCGGTTCGTCGTCGGGTTCGGGCGCGCTGGTGGGCGCCGGCGAGGTCGAGATGGCGATCGGCGGCGACCAGGGTGGCTCGATCCGCATGCCGGCGAGCTGGTGCGGTGCCTACGGCATGAAAGGCACGCACGGCCTCGTGCCCTATACCGGCGTGATGCCGATCGAAGCGACCATCGACCACGTCGGCCCGATCACCACCAACGTGGCCGACAACGCCCTGCTGCTCGAAGTGCTGGCCGGCCCCGACGGTCTCGACCCGCGCCAGTACAACGTGCGCGTCGACCGGTACAGCGCCGCGCTCGGCCGCGGCGTGGCGGGCCTGCGCATCGGCGTCATGCTCGAAGGGTTCAACCACGACAACAGCGAGCCCGACGTCGATGCCAAGGTGCGCGCCGCGGCCGACCGGCTGCGCGCGCTCGGCGCTGTCGTCGAAGACGTGTCGGTGCCGATGCACAAGGACGGCCCCGCGATCTGGACCGCGATCGCGATCGAAGGCCTGCAGGCGCAGATGATGAACGGCAACGGCATGGGCTTCAACTGGAAGGGCCTGTACACCACCAGCCTGCTCGACGCGCACGCCAACTGGCGCGCGCGCGCCAATGAACTCTCGTCGTCGCTGAAGCTGTGCATGATCGCCGGCACCTACTTCATGGAAGACTACCGCGGCCACTTCTACGCCAAGGCGCAGAACCTGAGCCGCGTGCTCTGCGCGGCCTACGACGACGCGCTGTCGCGTTACGACCTGCTGCTCACGCCCACCCAGCCGATGAAGGCGCCGCCGATCCCGCCGAGCAGCGCACCGCTCGCGCTCTGGGTCGGGCGCGCGCTCGAGATGGTCAACAACACCTGCCCGTTCGACGTGACCGGGCACCCGGCGATGAGCATTCCATGCGGTCTGTCCAACGGCCTGCCGGTGGGTTTGCAGCTGATCGGAAAACACTACGCCGAGTCGACGATTTACCGCGCGGCGCACGCCTTCGAACAGTCGGGCGACTGGCGCGATTTCTGACGGGCTCATGAGCAATCCGTTCAGCTCGGGCTGGGTGCGCGGCGGCGTCGACGAGCGGCTGCGCCCGCAAGGCACGCTGTCGTATGTTTCCGGTGCGACCGACGACCCCCTGCGCTTTCGCACGATCCCGCAGCTGCTCGACCGAGCGGTAGAAAAACACGGCTCGCGCGACGCGGTGATCTTCGCCGCGAGCGCGCCGGGGCAGAGCGCCGTCACGCTGAGCTGGTACGACCTGCAGAAGCGTGCCGACGAAGTGGCCGCGGCGCTGCTCGCGCTCGGCATCCGGCGTGGCAACCGGGTCGGCATCTGGTCGCCGAACCGGGTCGAATGGTTGCTGGCGCAGTTCGGCACCGCACGCATCGGCGCGGTGCTGGTCAACATCAACCCGGCCTACCGCGCCACCGAACTCGAATTCGCGCTCAACAAGGTGCGCTGCCGCGCGCTGATCATGGCGCGCTCGCTGAAGAGCAGCGACTACCTCGCGATGTTGAAGGGGCTGGCGCCCGAGATCGATCGGCCGGGCGTTGAGCCGGTGCTCGAATCGCGCCGCCTGCCGCACCTGAAGAACGTGATCGTGCTCGACGACGCACAGCCATCGGGCAAGCAGACCGTGCCTGCGCGCGCACAGCGCTTCGCCGATTTTGTGCGCCACGCCGGTCCGGCACATCACGCGCGGTTGAAGACCTTGTCTGCCACGCTCGACCCCGACGACACGATCAACATCCAGTTCACCAGCGGCACGACCGGTTCGCCCAAGGGCGCGATGCTGTCGCACTTCAACATCGTCAACAACGCGCGTTATTCGGCGCGTGCGATGGCACTCGACGAGCGCGACCGGCTGTGCATTCCGGTCCCGCTGTACCACTGCTTCGGCATGGTGCTGGGTGTGCTGGCCTGCGTGGCGAGCGGCGCGACGATGGTCTTCCCCGGCGAGAGTTTCGAGCCGCGGCAGACGCTCGCGACCGTCGCGCGCCACCGCTGCACCGCGCTGCATGGCGTGCCGACGATGTTCATCGCGATGCTCGCCGACGAAAGCCTGCCGCAGCACGAACTCGCCAGCCTGCGCACCGGCATCATGGCCGGGGCACCGTGCCCGATCGAGACGATGCGGCGCGTGGTTGACGAGCTGCACATGGCCCAGGTGACGATCGGCTACGGCATGACCGAGACCAGCCCGATCTCGTTCCAGTCGGGTGTGGACGACCCGTTGGAGCGGCGTGTGTCGACGGTCGGCCGCATCCACCCGCACGTCGAAGTGAAGATCGTCGATGTCGAAGGCCGCATCGTGCCGCTCGGCCGGCAAGGCGAGCTGTGCACGCGCGGCTATTCGGTGATGCGCGGTTATTGGGAAGAGCCGGAACGCACTCGAGAGTCGATCGACGACGCCGGCTGGATGCACACCGGCGACCTGGCCACGCTCGACGCGCAGGGCTACTGCAACATCGTCGGGCGCGTGAAAGACATGCTGATCCGCGGCGGCGAGAACGTCTACCCGCGCGAGATCGAGGAGTACTTGCAGCGCCACCCCAAAGTGCAGGCGGTGCAGGTCTTCGGTGTGCCCGACGCGCGCCTGGGCGAAGAGATCTGCGCCTGGATCGTGCTCGAGCCGGGGCAGGCGTCGAGCAAGGAAGAGATCGGCGCGTTTTGCCAGGGCCAGATCGCGCACTACAAGGTGCCGCGCCACGTCCGCTTCGTCACCGAGTTTCCGGTCACGGCCACGGGCAAGCCGCAGAAATTCGTGATGCGCGAGACGATGGTGCGCGAGCTCGGTCTGAAAGCCGCGGCCACGGCATGAGCGACGACGAGCTCCACTGGCTCGACATGGCCGAGCTGGCGCGGCTGCTGCACACGCGCAAGCTTTCGCCGGTGGAGCTCACGCAGGCGATGCTCGGGCGCATCGAGCGGCTCGACGGCCGCCTGAAGTCGTATGTCGTCGTCACGCCCGAACTCGCGCTCGTACAGGCCCGCGAAGCCGAGTCGCTGATCATGCAGCGGCGCATCCTCGGCCCGATGCATGGCGTGCCGATCGCACTGAAGGACCTTTGTTTCACCAAGGGGGTTCCCACCGCAGCCGGCATGCCGATCCACCGCGACTTCGTGCCGGGCTTCGACGGCACCGTTGCCTCGCGCCTGCGCCAAGCCGGCGCGGTGATGCTCGGCAAGCTGCAGATGACCGAGAGCGCGTTCGCCGACCACCACCCGAGCATCGTGCCACCGGTGAACCCCTGGAACGCCGATCACTGGTCGGGCGCGTCGTCGAGCGGCTCGGGTGTGGCGCTCGCCGCCGGCCTGTGTTTCGCGACCATCGGCACCGACACCGGCGGCTCGATCCGTTACCCGGCCGCGGCCAACGGTGTGACCGGGCTGAAGCCGACCTGGGGCCGCGTGTCGGTCAACGGCGCTTACGAACTCGCGGCCTCGCTCGACCACATCGGGACCATGTGCCGCAGCGCGACAGACGCCGGCGCCATGCTCGGCATCATCGCCGGCGCCGACCCGCGCGACCCGAGCGCGCTGCAGGCGCCGGTGCCCGACTATCTCGCCGGAAGCGACCGTGACCTGCACGGCGTGCGCATCGGCATCGACCCGGCGTACGGCTCGAACGGCGTCGACGCGGTGACCCTGGCCGCAGTCGAGCGGGCGGCCGCGGTGTTGCGCGGGCTCGGCGCCGAGTTTCGTCAGGTGCGCTTTCCCGACACGAGCGATGCCATCAACGATTGGGCACCGCACTGCGCGGTGGAAACGGCGGTGGCGCATGAAAAGACCTTTCCGTCGCGGCGTGCCGAGTACGGCCCGGGCCTCGCCGGTTTCATTGACCTCGGGCGTTCGGTGAGCGCCATGGACCAGCAGAAGATCTGGTTGCGGCGGCGCGCGTTCTCGGGCCGCGTCGCGGCGCTGTTCGAGACCATCGACCTGCTGCTGATCCCGGCCCAGTCGATGGCTTCGCCGACGCAGGCCCAGATGGACACGCTCGGTGTCGACCCCGAGGGCTTCGCGCGGCTGATCAAGTTCTCGGCGCCGTTCAATATGAGCGGCTGCCCGACGATCACCTTGCCGGGCGGGTTCACGCAAGGCGGCATGCCGGTGGCGGTGCAACTCGTCTCGGCGCATCTGAACGAGGCGCTGCTGGTGCGTGCGGGGCGTGTGTTTCAGCGCGAGACCGATTGGCACCGCAAGCACCCGAAGCTGAACATGTGAGCCGCGCAGCGGCAATTGGTTGACGACAATTACATTGGCCGGCAGAAACCAGCGCGACAACCCCAGCTTGGAGGCCTCCGAGATCGTGCCGCTGATGACGCTGCACCGGGGGCAGCTGGCGGTGCCCGCGAAGTACGGCGGCCCTCGCGTCGGATCGCCCTGCGTTCCTCAAGACGAGGTGAGGGTATGTCTTCTACCTGCAATTCAATGCGCCGCCCGAATGTTGATCCCTCGCCCCAGACGGACTGGCCATGCGAATCCGCCACCGCAGCCTGCGGTCATCGGTCAGATGTTCTTCATGAACGTTCAGTACCCGGCCGCCTGGCCATCGCGACGCGAATCGCTCGCGGCCACGTAGCCGTCGTCGAGCGCATCAGACAGCTTCCAGATGAACTGACCACTGCCGTAGTCCATGTAGGCGTCGGCCGTCGCCTCGAAGCGATGGCCCAGTGCGGACAGGTCGGCGACCAGCGCAGGGGCCATCGTCGACTCGAAGTCAACGTTCAGTCCGCTGGCCACTTTCCAGCGCGGCGCGTCGCACGCGGCTTGCGGCTGCTGGCGGTGAACGAGCATGCGCACCAGGGTCTGCAAATGGCCCTGCGGCTGCATGTTGCCGCCCATCACGCCGAAGCTCATCTGCGGCAGCGTTTCGCCGTCGACCTCGCGTGTCAGGAAGCCAGGGATGATGGTGTGGAACGGCCGCTTGCCGCCGGCCACCACGTTCGGATGTTTGTCGTTCAGCGTGAAACCGTGGCCGCGGTTTTGCAGACTCACGCCGGTGCCCGGCACGACCACACCGCTGCCGAAGCCCATGTAGTTCGACTGGATCAGGCTGACCATCATGCCGCTCTCGTCGGCAGCGCTCAGGTAGATCGTGCCGCCGCTGGGCGGGGTGCCGTGGGCGAAGTCGGTGGCGCGATTCGCGTCGATCATCTTCGCCCGCTCGGCGAGATAGCCGTCGCTCAGCAGGTCGGAAGCACTCACCTCGGTCATGAAACGAGCGTCGGCGACCCAGCGATACGTGTCGGCGAAGGCCAGCTTCATGGCCTCGATCTGCAGGTGCTGCGACTCGGCGCTGTCGATGGGGAAACGCCCGAGATCGAGCCGCTCGAGCATGCCCAGCGCCATCAGCGCAGCGATGCCCTGCCCGTTCGGCGGTATCTCGTGCACCGTGTGGCCGGCAAAGTTCTTCCGGATGGGTGTGACCCACTCGGGGCGGTAGTTCGCCAGATCCGCCAGCGCCATGCCGCCGCCGTTCGCGCTCGAATGCGCGACCAGCTTCTCCGCGATCTCGCCGCGGTAAAACGCCTCGCCCTTGGTGAGCGCGATGCGCCGCAACGTCGCACCCGCTTCGCTGAACACGAAGCGCTCGCCCGGTTCCGGCGCGCGGCCACGCGGCATGAAGGCGGCGGCGAAGCCCGGCAGGTCTTTGAGCAGCGGCACCTGGCGGCCCCACTTGTCGGCCACGATGCGGCCGACGCCGTGACCGCGTTCGGCCAGCTCGATCGCGGGTTCGAGCAGGTCGGCGAACGGCAGCTTGCCGAAGCGCTCGGACAGCGCGACCCACCCTGCCACAGCGCCGGGCGTGGTGACGGTGTCCCAGCCGCGCACCGGCATGGCGTCGCCGTGCTTGCGGCGAAAGTACGCCGGGTTCCACGCTGCCGGTGCCACCCCCGACGAGTTCATTCCGTGCAGTTCCTTGCCATCCCACAGGATCGCAAAGTTGTCGCTGCCCAGGCCGTTCGAGACCGGCTCGACGATGGTCAGCGCAGCGGCTGCGGCAATCGCCGCATCGACCGCGTTGCCGCCCTTGAGCAGCATGCGCAGCCCCGCTTGCGAGGCCAGTGCTTGCGAAGTGGCGACCACGTTGCGCGCCATCAGCGGGCTGCGGATGGTCGGATAGGGGTTGTTCCAGTCGAAGTTCATGGGAGCTCGAATCGTTTGAAGTGAAAAGGTCAGCGCTGGCGCGGGTCGAGCGCGTCGCGCAGGCCGTCACCAAGCAGGTTGAACGACAACACCAGCAGGAAGATCGCTCCGCCCGGCCACACAGCCATCCAGGGTGCGTTGTCGATGAAGTTCTTGGCCGTGTTGAGCATGCTGCCCCAGCTCGGCGCCGGCGGCTGCTGGCCCAGACCCAGGAACGACAGGCTGGCCTCGGCAATGACCGCCGCGGCGATCGCGAGCGTGGCCTGCACCATCACCGGTGCGGTGATGTTCGGCAGCACATGGCGCAGCGCGATCCGCAGCGGCGGGTTGCCGACCGCCCGCGCGGCCTCGATGTAGTCCTCGACCTTGACGTTGATCACCTGCGCGCGGGTCAGCCGCACGAAGATCGGCGTGGCCGACACGCCGATCGCGATCATCGCGTTCGTCAGGCTGGGGCCGAGGAATGCCGCGAGCGCGATCGCCAGGATCAGGAACGGGCAGGCCAGGAAAGCGTCGGTGACGCGCGAGATCACGCCGTCGACCCAGCCCCCGAGAAAGCCCGCGGCCAGGCCGATCGGCACGCCCAGCAGCAGCGAGATCGACACCGACACCACACCGGCGAGCAGCGAAGCGCGCGTGCCCCAGATCACGCGCGAGAGCACGTCGCGGCCGATCTCGTCGGTGCCGAACCAGTGTGCTGCGCTGGGCGCCTTGCGGATCGCGCCCCAGCTGGTCGCGATCGGGTCCTGCGGCGCGATCCAGGGCGCGAACAGCGCCAGAGTGACGAAGAGCAACACGACGACCAGGCCGACGAGCGCACCGCGGCGGCGCCGCAACCGGCGCCAGGCGCGGCGCCAGGGGCCGGTGGGCGCAGGCGCCACGCCTGTCGAAGCAGCAAGTACAGCAGCCATCGGTTCAGCGCCTCAGCCGTGGGTTGACAAGGAACTGAGCCAGGTCGGCCAGCAGGTTCAGAACGATGTAGGTCGTCGCGGTGACCAGCACCACGCCCTGCACGACCGAGTAGTCGCGGTTGAACACCGAGTCGACGATCAGCTTGCCGAATCCCGGGATCGTGAACACCTGCTCGGTCAGCACCGCCCCCGACAGCAGCGTGCCGAGCTCGAGCGCGCCGAGCGTGATGATCGGTGTCAGCGCGTTGCGCAGTGCGTGCTTCAGGACCACGGTGCGTTCGCTCAGGCCTTTGGCGCGCGCGGTGCGAACGTAGTCGGCGCCGAGCACCTGCAGCATCGCGCTGCGGGTGTGGCGCATCAACACCGCGGCGATCGCATTGCCCAGCACGAAGGCCGGCATGATCATCGCGGCCAGGTTCGCGCCCAGGTCCTCGAACGGGCTGACGTAACCCGACGCCGGCAGCCAGCCGAGCTGCACCGAAAACAGCAGGATCATCAGGATACCGAGCCAGAAGTTCGGCGTCGACAGACCCCACAGCGCGAACACGTTGGCGGCGACGTCCCACGCCGTGCCACGCCCGATCGCCGCGACGATGCCGGACGGGATGCCGATGGCCAGCGCGATCATGAACGCCAGCAGCGCGAGCTCGACCGTCACCGGCAGTTTCTGCACGATCAGGTCGAGCACCGGTTGCTGGGTGCGGATCGACTCGCCCAGGTCACCGCGCAACACCCCGCCAGCCCAGTACACATAGCGCAGTGGCAGCGGCTCGTCGAGGTGGAGCTTGGTGCGCAGGTAGGCCACGACGGTCGGGTCCTGGTCTTCGCCGGCGAGGATCTTCGCCGGATCGCCGGGCAGCAACTGCTGCAGCCCGAAGATCAGCATCGACACCAGCACCAGTGTGGGCACGATCGTGGCGAGGCGCTTGACGAGGTATTCGAACATCGTGCGAAAGGCTCGGGGTGGCGTGGCTCAGCGTGTGCGGATCACGGCGCCAGCTTCAGGCCGCTGACCCGCAACAAGCCGTCGGGCACGTTGCGCACGCCGCCGAGCTTGGCGTTGTAGGCCCAGAGCCAGTTGCGGTGGTACAGGTACACGATCGGGCGCTCTTTCAGTACCCGCGCGCTGATCTGCTCGAAGACCTTCTTCCGTTCTTCGGGCAAGCGCAGGGAGCGCGACTGGTTCAGCAGCTTGTCGGTCTCGGCGTCGCAGTAGCCGGAGTAGTTCAGCGGCTGCTTGCAGCCGTGGAAGCTGAACAGGTTTCCGTCCGGGTCGGCACGGCCGCTCCAGGCCAGCACATAGGCCTCGAACTCCCCCTTGTCGGCCATGTTCAGCGAGGTCGCGAACTCGGCGGCCTGGATCTTCACGTCGAAGCCGGCCTCGCGGGTCATCGCCTGCACCACGAGTGCCAGGCGCTGCGCGTCCGACGTGGTCGGCGTCACCAGCGTGAAGCTCGGGTTCGGCACGCCGGCTTCCTTCAGCAGCGCCTTTGCACGGGCGATGTCGCGCTTGGGCATCGGCACGTTCTTCGCGTAGTAGGCGTTGTTTGGCGCAACCCACTGGTTGCCCGGCGTCGCTTCGTTGTCCATCACCACCTGCACCAGGCCCTGGCGGTCGAGCGCGAGCTCGAAGGCCTCGCGCACGCGGGCGTCGCGGCCGAGCGGGTTCTTCTGCGCCTGCTCGCTCTTGCCTGTGTTGATCGTGATGCCCTGGTAGCCGATCTCGGTGATGCGCGAGGTCTTCAGCTTCTTGTCGGCAAGCAGCTTTTCCATGTCGCTCGACGCGACCCGCTCGATGAAATCGAGCTGGCCCGACTTGAGGTTGGCCAGGCGCACGGTCGCGTCGGGGATCGGCGTGTAGATCACCTTGTCGAAGTGGATCGTGTCCTTGTTCCAATACTGCGCATAACGCTCGAACACCATGCGGTCCTGCGCGACCCGTTCGACGAACTTGAACGGGCCGGAACAGATCGGCCGCGCGCCGAACTTGTCGCCGGCGGCTTGCGCGGCCTTCGGCGAGACCATCATGCCGGCCCGATCGGCAAGCTGCGCCAGCAGCGGCGAGAACGGCGCCGACAGGTTCAGCCGCACCGTGGCAGCGTCGACCACGTCGATGCTCGCCACGGGCGCCAGCTCACCGCGTCGGTTCGAACCGGGCAGGGTCTTGTGGCGCTCGATGTTGAACTTGACGGCGGCGGCGTCGAACTTCTCGCCGTCGTGGAACGTCACGCCCGGGCGCAGTTTCAGCGTCAAGGTCTTGCTGTCGGCCGACCACTCGTACCCGGTGGCGAGCTGCGGCACGATCGCAAGCTTTTCGTCGATGTCGAAGAGCTTGTCGCACAGCGCCGTGAACACGATCCGGCCGACAAAGCTCCGCGCGAGCGACGGGTCGAGCACGTCGGGGTCTTCGGCCAGGCCGATGCGCAAGGTCTGTGCAGAGACGCCCAGTGGAGCCAGCGCCAGCAGCAGCACGGGCCAGAGTGATCGGACATTGAGTTTCATGGCGTGAGCCTCCGGAGTAAACAAGGTGGATGAACGAGTGTTCGTTTCATGCGGCCGGAGCCGGCGTGACGAAGGCCGACTGCAGGCGATCGAGGCGGGCCCGGGCGGGCGACACGACAGACGGCCCGGGCAGCACCGCGGGCGCCGCAATCTCGCGCCAGAAGTGGCAGGCGACACGCTGCCCGGCGTCGCCCTCGAGCGCCGGCGCTTCTTCGGAGCAGCGCGCTCGCGCGTGCACGCAGCGGGTGTGAAAGTGACAGCCCGGCGGTGGGTTCAGCGGGCTCGGCACATCGCCGGCCAGCAGAACGCGCTGGCGTGGCAGCCCCGGCTCGGGCAAGGGAATCGCCGACAGCAGGGCCTGCGTGTAGGGGTGGCGCGGCGCGGCGAACAGCGTGGCCTTGTCGCCGACTTCGACGATGCGCCCGAGGTACATCACCGCCACGCGCGTGGCGATGTGTTTGACCACCGCCAGGTCGTGGGCGATGAACAGGTAGGCCAGGCCGAAGCGGCGCTGCAGGTCCTGCAGCAGATTCACGACCTGCGCCTGCACCGAGACGTCGAGCGCCGACACCGCCTCGTCGCAGACGATCAGCTTCGGCTCGACCGCCAGCGCGCGTGCGATGCCGATGCGCTGGCGCTGCCCACCCGAGAACTCGTGCGGATAACGCTGCGCGTGCTCGGGCGCGAGCCCGACGGTCTGCAGCAGCTCGGCGACGCGCTCGCGGTGACGGCCACGGTGCAGGCCGTGCAGCATCAGCGGCTCGGCGAGCGTCTGGCCGACCGTCATGCGCGGGTTCAGCGAAGAGTACGGGTCCTGGAAGATGATCTGCATCGCGCGCCGCTGCGCGCGCAATGCGGCGGCGTCGAGCGTGCCCAGATCACAACCGTCGAAGCGCACACTGCCCGCCGTCGGCTCGATCAGCCGCAGCACCAGGCGCCCGAGCGTGGACTTGCCGCAGCCCGATTCGCCGACCACGCCGAGCGTCTCGCCGGCCGCGATCTGCAGGTCGACACCATCGACCGCGCGCACGGCACCGCTGATCCTGCCGAGCAGGCTCTTGCGCACCGGGAAGTGCTTGACCAGGCCTTCGACCTGCAGGAGTGCCGCGCTCATCGCACCAGCGCCTCGGCCTGGTCGGCCATCAACACCTGCGGATCGAGCGGCGCCTTCCAGCAGGCCGACAGGTGCCGGGTGCCGACCTCGCGCAGCACGGGCGCTTCGGCGTGGCAGCGCGCATCGGCAAAAGGGCAGCGTTCGGCGAAGCTGCAGCCGCTGCTGCGCCGCAGCGGGCTCGGCACCTGCCCTTCGATCGAGGACAGCCGCGGGCGCTGCGCGTCGAGGCGCGGAATCGAGCCCAGCAGCCCGATCGTGTACGGGTGCTGCGGCGCGTCGAACAAGGTGCCGACAGGCGCCTGCTCGACCACCCGTCCCGCATACATCACGACCACGTCGTCGGCCACTTCGGCGACCACGCCGAGATCGTGGGTGATCAGGATGATCGCCGTGCCGGTCTCGCGCTGCAGAGCGCGCATCAGGTCGAGGATCTGGGCCTGGATGGTCACGTCGAGCGCGGTGGTCGGCTCGTCGGCGATCAGCAGGCGCGGCTCGCAGGCCAGCGCCATCGCGATCATCACACGCTGGCGCATGCCCCCGGAAAGTTGGTGCGGGTACTCGTGAAGGCGCTGCTCGGGCGCGGGGATGCGCACCTTGCGCAGCATCTCGATCGCGCGCTCGGTTGCCTGTGCGCGGCTGATGGAGAGGTGGCGCAACAGGCCTTCGACGATCTGCTCGCCGATCGTGAACACCGGGTTCAGCGACGACATCGGCTCCTGGAAGATCATCGCGATGCCGTTGCCACGCAGGTCTTGCATCGCCTGCGCCGTTGCGCTGACGAGCTCGTGCCCCTCGAACCGGATCGAACCTCCTTCGATGCGCCCCGCCGGGCTCGGCACCAGGCCCATGATCGACAGCGAGGTCACGCTCTTGCCACACCCCGACTCGCCGACGACACCCAGGGTCTTGCCGGCCTCCACAGTGAAGCTCACGCCGTCGACGGCGAAGAAGTCGCCCTCGTCGGTGCTGAAGCGTGTGCGCAGATCCCGCACTTCGAGCAATGCGCTCATGACCTGCGCGCCTCGTGCCTGGCGTGGAAAGCCTCGATGCGTGCCTCGATCTCGGCGCGATCGGTCAGGCCGACCGGATCAAAGCGCCCGGCCAGGCAGGCCATGAACGGCTGGTAGCGCTGCAGGCTCACGCGGTACAGGCGCTGCAGCTCGACGACCGGCTCGGCATGGTCGTCGACGCGCAGGTCGAGCTGCGGATGGTCTTCGTCGGCGTGGATGCGCAGTGCCGCGGCTTGTTTGCCACGCTTGTCACCGCCCGCGGCTTCGCCGGCAGCCATCGCGGCCAGCAGGCGCTCGGCCAGCGGCAGCCCTTCGGCAGCACGGTAGGCCTGCGCGGTCGCTTCGATCACCTGCGGCCCGGCGAGCATGTTGCCGGCAACGCTGAAGTCCTCGGACAGGAGGTGACCGCACCAGTCGATGCAGTTCACGCCGGTGTGGGCAGCCGCCGGCCCGCTGGCGGGCAGCACGTGCACCTGGCGCTGTTCGCGGCCGGCGTCGGCAGCAACGAGCGTGGCCACGACCTCGGCCGCGCCGCGCCCTGCGCTCAGTAGTTCCAGGCCCGCGGGCCCGTAGAGCGGATTCATCAAGGCCTGCGTTGCGAGCGCACCGACGCCGCGCCGCGTGTGCACGCACAACGCGCCGACCGCGAAGAAGCGGCTCGCAATGGCCACGCCGAAACGCCCGTGGGAGTCACGCGCGAGGATCGACCAGGTCATCGTGTCAGCCTCTCGTGCACCCACTGCGCGACCGCGAGCAGGCGGTGGTCTTCACCGAAGCGGCCGACCAGTTGCAGCCCGATCGGCAGGCCCTGCTCTCCGGTGCTGAACGGCAGGTGGATGCACGGCAGACCGAGCAGCGTCCAGCCGCGGCAGAACAGCGGGTCGCCGGTGGCCATCGTGCCCAGTGGCGCTTCGCCGGTGGCGCTGGGCGCGAGCAGCACGTCGAAGCGGTCGAACATCGCATCGACGCGGCGCTGCGCGGCGGCCGCCTGCGCGAGGTGCGTGGCGTGCAGCGCACCCGGGATCGACACCCCTTCGTCGAACAGCGCACTCAAGCGCTCGCTCAGGCGGCCGCGGTGCTGCAAGCGTTCGTGGCTGAGCGCACGCGCCATCTCGAACGCCATCACGGCCTTCTGCAAGCCGACGAGGTCGGGCAGTTCGCCAGGCAGCGGCGCATCGGCGAACGCCGCGGCCTGCGGCGCGAGCGCCGCGCTCGCTTCCAGCAGCGCGCGCTGCGTGTCGGCATCGGCCTGCGCCGCGTCGGGGCCGCCGCACAGGCCGATTCGCGGCGGCGCGGCCGCGCCGGCCTCGAGCAGCCGCGTGTCGCCGGTCAGCACCGCGCCCAGCAGAGCCACGTCACGCACGCTGCGCCCGAAGCCACCGACCGTGTCGAGCGCTTCCGACAGGCTCTTCACGCCGGCGCGCGGCACGCGGCCGAGGCTCGGCTTGTAGCCGACCACACCGCAATACGCCGCGGGTCGAACGATCGAGCCCGCCGTCTGTGTGCCCAGCGCCAATGGCAGCATGTGGTCGGCGACTGCCGCGGCCGAGCCGCTCGACGATCCGCCGGGCGTGTGGGCGAGGTTGTGCGGGTTGCACGTCGGCCCGGGGTGGAAGTAGGCGAACTCGGTGGTCACGGTCTTGCCGAGCACCAGGGCGCCGGCCTCGCGACACAAGGCAACCGCGGCCGCGTCGGCGGCCGGGCGGTGCCCGGCGTAGATCGGCGAGCCGTACGCGGTCGGCATGTCAACGGTATCGAACAGGTCCTTGACGCCGAGCGGCAGGCCGTGCAGAACGCCCCGCAGCGGGCCGGCGTCGAGCGCCCTGGCCTGCGCCAGCACCGCATCGGGGTCGAGGTGCACAAAAGCACGAACGTCGCCGTCGCGAGCAGCCACGCGGTCGAGGCACGCACGCACCAGGTCTTCGGCACGCAGCTCGCGCCGGGCGAGCGCGCGCGCAGCCTGCCAGGCATCGAGTTGGTTCAGGCGCGATGCGTTCATGCGCCTGCCCCGCACCAGTCGTCGATCAGGTCGGTGAACAGATGCGCTGCGTCGTGAATGCGGTCGACACGGCAATACTCGTCGGTCTGGTGCGCCATCTCGGGCTCGCCCGGCCCGAGGATCACCACGGGTGGCATGCCCAAGGGCAGACGCAGCGCCGCCGCGTCGGTGAAGTAGGAAGCGGTGCGCCGCACGTGCAGTTCGTGGCTGCGCGCAGCGCACACCGCGAACACGCGGCGCATCCACGGGTCGTCGGGTTCGGTGAAGACGCTGCCGACATCGAGCAGGGTGCGCAGCTTGATCTGCGGCCCCAGCACCCGGCACAGGCACTGCAGCACGCTGGCGTGACTTTGGCCGGCGACGCTGCGGATGTCGAGGCCGAGTTCGGCAGCGTCGGGCACCGAGTTGATGTTGAGGCCGCCGCAGACGGTGCCGACGTTGAGCGTCGGTGCGCCCATCAGCGGGTGCGGGCCGGTCTCGAACTCGAAGCCTTCGAGCGCCAGGGCAGCACGCGCGATCTTGACGACGGCGTTGTCGCCGCGTTCGGGCATGGAGCCGTGGGCGGTTGTGCCCGAGGCCTTGGCCGACACCCAGAATGCGCCCTTGTGGCCGAGCACGGGCGCGTTCGAAGTCGGCTCGGCGACGACCAGGGCACCAGCGGTGCCGAGCAGTTCGCGCGCCTGCGCCGACGCGGCCATCGCGAACGCGCCTTCACAGCCGGTCTCTTCGCCCGCGGTGATGATCAGGCTCAGTCCGGGGCCATCGGTCTGGCCACGCAGCCGATCGGCCCGGGCGATGGCGGCGCTGACGAAGGCGGCGACGCCGCTCTTCATGTCGCTGGAGCCTCGGCCGTACAAGCGCCCGTCGACGATCTCGGCCCCGAACGGGTCGTGCTTCCACGGCGCGCGGCCGAGCGGGACCACGTCGAGGTGGCCGGTGAAACACAGCGGCGCGCGCGCGCCGGTGGCGCCCGGCCGCCCGCCGATGCGTGCGACCAGGCTGGCCCGGTGCGGCGCGAACTCGTGCGTGCGGCAGGCGAACCCGGCACCCGACAGCAGGTCGGCGAGCAGTTCGACACAACGGTCTTCCAGGCCCGGCGGGTTGACGGTGTCCATGCGCACGAGCGCCTGCGTGAGGGCCACGGGATCGGGCGCGGTTGTGGCGGTGGATGCGGTCATGCAGGGTTCCGGTTCAACCGAAGTACGCGGCGCGCACTTCTTCGCTGTCGGCCAGCGCCTGCGCCGTGCCTTGCGCGACCAGCCGGCCTTGCGACAGCACATAGCCATGGTGCGCGATGGCCAGCGTCTGGCGCACGTTCTGCTCCACCAGCAGCACGGTGATGCCGAGGCGGTTGATGTCACCGATGATCCGGAAGTTTTCCTTCACATACAGCGGCGACAGACCGAGCGAAGGCTCGTCGATGATGAGCAGGCGCGGCTGCGCCATCAGCCCGCGGCCGATCGACACCATCGCCTGCTCACCGCCCGACATCGTGCCGGCGAGCTGCGCACGCCGCTCCTTCAGGCGCGGGAACAAGGCGTAGGTCTGCTCGATGCGGCGCGCCACTTCGTGGGCGTCGCGCTGCTGGTAGGCACCGACGCGCAGGTTCTCTTCGACCGTCATCTTCGGGAACACCTTGCGGCCCTCCGGAATGCAGGCGATGCCGCAGGCGATGACGCGGTGCGTGGGCATTTGGCTGATCGCCTGGCCGTCGAAACGGATCGTGCCGGTGTGCACCGGCGTGAGGCCGAGGATGGAGCGGATCAAGGTCGACTTGCCCGCGCCGTTCGAGCCGAGAATGCAGGTGATGGTGCCGGCCTCGACCGTCAGTGAAACACCGTGCAGCACATCGACACGGTCGTAGGCGGTGTGGATGCCTTCGACCGACAGCAGCACACTCATTGCACTGCCCCTTCGTCCACGTCCTGCCCCAGGTAGGCGAGCTGCACCTCGGGATCGCGGGTGATCTCGTCGAAGCTGCCCTCGGCGATCTTCTTGCCGTAGTTGAGCACCGCGCAGCGCTGCGTGATGCGCTGGATCACACCCATCTCGTGTTCGATGATCACGATGGTGAAAGGCGACAGGCGTGAACGCACCAGCAGGATGTCGTCCATCAGCTCCCGCGTCTCGTCGTGCGTCATGCCGGCGGACGGTTCGTCGAGCAGCACGAGGCGTGGGTTCGAGACCAGGGCGCGGCACACCTCGACCCGGCGCCGGTCGATCATGCTCAGCGCGCCCGCCGGCTGCCACAGCTTGGCGGCCATGGCGGCGCTGAAGGTTTGCAGCAGCGCATGCACCTGCTCGACCGTCTCGTCGACCTGGCGGCGCAGCGCCTGGCGCCGCAGCAGGTTGAACACCAGCCCGGGGTTCATGTGCTGGGTCTGGCCGAGGGCGACGTTGTCGAACACCGTCAGCGGCAGCGACAGGCGCGAGCGCTGGAACGTGCGTGTGACGCCGGCCCGGTACACCGCCTGGGGTGACTGGCGCGTGATCTCGGCGCCGTCGAGCAACACCTGCCCGCCGCTCGCGGCGTAGAGGCCGGTGACGACGTTGAAGAAGGTCGTCTTGCCCGAGCCGTTCGGACCGAGCAGGCCAAGAATCTCGTGCTCGTGCACGACCAGGTCGAGTGCATCGAGCGCGGTCACGCCGCCGAAGCGCATGGTCAGCGCGCGGGCCTCGAGCAAAGGCGCCGTCATGCGGCGTCCTTGGGTGCGCGGCCCGGGAAGTAGTCGCGCACGGTGCGGGGCAGCAGGCCGTCGGGGCGGAACAGCAGGATGAAGATGACCAGCAACGCGTAGAGCAGGAAGCGGTACTCCTGGATGAACTGGAACTTCTCCGGCAGGATCAGCACAATGGTCGCCGCCGGCAGGATGCCCCACGGGTTGCCAATGCCCCCGAGGATCAGGATCGAGACCAGGATCAGCGAGTCGGCGAAGGTGAAGTTGTTCGGCGCCACGTAGCCGGTCATCATTCCGTAGACCGCACCGGCCAGCCCGGCCAGGAAGTTGCCGAAGGTGAAGGCCAGCACCTTCCAGCGCGCGATGCCGACGCCGAACACCGCGGCCGCGACCTCGTCGGTGCGGATCATGTCCATCGCCAGGCCGATCCAGGAGCGCTCGATCCGGCGCACGAAAACGAATGCGGCCAGGCACAACACGAGGCTCAGCAGCACGTAGTTGGCGTAGAACGAAACTTCGATGCCGGCCAGCTCGAAGCCGTCGCCCAACTTCCAGCCGAACAGGTTCATGCCCGGAATGCGCAGGCCCTGCGGGCCGCCGAGCGTGTCGTTGACCTCGAGGAAACTCTTGAACAGGATGCCGAACGCGATCGTGACCAGCGCCGCGTAATGCCCGCGCGTGCGCAAGACCGGCCAGATCAGCAGCGAGCCGATCGCGGCAGCAACGGCCCCGCCAGCGAGCAAGACCAGGGCATGCGGCAGCGCCGTGTGCGTGGCCAGTGTCGCGGCGGTGTAGCTGCCGACGCCGAAGAAGGCCGCGCCGGCGAAATTGACGACACCGGCATAACCGAACTGGATGTTCAGGCCCAGGCAGACGACCGCGTAAAGCAGCACGGTGCACATGAGCAGCAACGCGAAGTGCACGTCGTGAAAGGCCGCGGCCAGCGCGAGCACACCGAGCGCAGAACCGATACCGAGCGCGCGCGGCGACGCGCTCGCTGCAGCGCCGAGCGGTTCGGCCCAGCGCAGGCGGCGCAGGCCGAACATCACGAGCGCCGCCAGCAGAAGCAGGCTGCCGACCGCCCATTGGCTCTCGGCGTGCAGCAGTGCCCACAGGTAGGCGAAGGCCGCCGCGATCGAGGCGCCCAACGCGACGCGGCCACGCGGAGTGCTCACGGCCGGAAGCAACTTGGCCATGTCAGACCCGCTCGCTCGAACGTTCGGCGATCAGTCCGGTGGGCTTCCAGGCCATCAGCAGGATCACCATCGCGAATGCGAACACGTCCTTGTAGGCGCTCGTGATGGCCGGCGCGACCATCGGCAGCACCACCGCGCCGAAGGTCTGCAGCGCCGCGAACAGGAAACCGCCGATGATCGCGCCCAGAAAGTTGCCCAGCCCACCGAGAATCGCCGCCGAAAAGCCGATCACACCCAGCAGCAGGCCGAGGCCGAAATTGATCTCGTTGTAGTACAGCCCGTTCATCACACCGGCCATCGCGGCGAGGGCCGAGCCGAGACCGAATGTGAACAGCACGACACGCTGGAAGTTGATGCCCATCACGCGCGCGGTCTCGCCGTCCTGCGCGACCGCGCGGATCGCCAGGCCGAGCTTCGTGCGGGTGATCAGCAGGTGCACGCCGACCACCACGACGAGGCCCGCACCGAGCAGGATCAGGCTGTCGGCCCGCAGTGCGAGCGTGCCGAGCTCGAAGCTCGTGTCGGGCAGCAGGCGCGGAAACGGCTTCGGGTTCGAGCCGTTCGGGTAGAACAGGCGCACCGCCTCCCGCACCGCCAGGCCGAACATCAGCGTGACCAGCAGCGTGTTCAGCGGCGGTGCATTTTTCAGTGGCAGCACGAGGAAGCGCGCGACGAATGCGCCGAGTGCGGCCGTCACCGCCGTCGACGCGAGCAGCATGATCGCCAGCAGCAGCCAGGGGTTGGCGACCCCGGCCGCGCTGGCGCCGAGGTAGCTCGCCAGGGCGGTGAACCCGCCCAGCATCAGCACGTCGCCATGCGAGAACTGGATCACGTCGAGCACGCCGAAGAACAGCGTGAAGCCGACCGCCACCATCGCGTAGATCATGCCCAGCATCAGCGTGTTCATCACGTACTGGCTGAGGATGTCGAAGCCCATCGGTCGAGTGTCCGGCGTCGGCGTGCGGTGTCAGTTCGCGAAGGCGCGCTTCACAGGCCCGGCAGCTTGCGCTTCTTCGTGGCGTACTCGCTGTCTTCCCACAGCACCCACTTGTTGTCCTGCACCACGTACTTCGAGATCAGCGGCACGATGTTCTGGCGGTGATCGTCGAAGCTGACCTTGCCGATGATGGTGTCGGCGTCTTTGGTGGCGTTGAGCAGCTCGCGCACCTTCTTGCGGTCCGGGCCCACTTTTTCGATCGCATCCATCACCAACGTGGCGGCGGCGAAGGCGAACGGGCCGTAGGCCTCGGCCGGCTCGGCGTACTTGGCCTGGTTGTATTTGGCGATGAAGTTCAGCCCACCGGGCAGCTTTTCCCAGGGCGCACCTTCGATGAACGAGAGCGAGCCTTCGGCCAGGTCCTTGCCCAGGCCGTCGTGGTAGGCCGCCGACTTGATGCCCGAGGTGCCTTCGAACGCGGCCTTGATGCCGAGCTTGTCCATCTGGCTGCGGATGCGGATGCCGATCGGCGTGAGCCCGCCGAAGTAGACGACGTCGGGCTTGAGCTCCTTGACCTTGGTGAGTTCGGCGGTGAAGTCCTGCTGGTCGGCAGTGACGCCGAAGGTGCCGACGATCTGGCCGCCGGCCTTGCCCACGAACTGGCTGAAATACTTGTTGTGGCCCTTGCCGTAGTCGGTGGTGTCGTGGATCACGACCCACTTCTTGTAGCCCAAGCCGGTCATGAAGCGGGCGGCCACGTCGTTCTGGTTGATCATCGTGCCGTTGACACGGTGAATCTCCTTGTACTCGTTGCCGTACGTGACCTCGGGCAGCACCGCGCCCCACACCACTGCCGGCATGCCGAACTTGTGATAGACGTCGACCGTGCTCATCGCCACCGCCGAGCAGTAGTGCGTGACGCCGGCAATGATGCTGTTGTCCGAGGCGGCCTTGGTCGCGACCTGCACGCCGACGTTGGGCTTGCACTCGTCGTCGAGCACGACGAGCTCGATCTTGTACCTGGACTTGGGGTCTTCGTTGTGAAGCCTGACGGCCAGGTCGGCCGAGTTGCGCCCGCCGATGCCGTTGGCCGCCACGCCACCAGTGAGCGGGCCGATGAAGGCGATCTTGACCGTGTCCTTGGCGGCCGCGAGGCCCCCGCAGGACAGCAGTGCCAGCGACAGCGGCACGGCGAACAGGCGGCGATGGAAGGCGGTCATCGGGAGCTCCTGAAGAGAAGTTGGAAGGATGGGGAGGCGGCAGCGAGGGCGACGTTTCGTGCAACTCAATTGAACTTCAAGCAACCACCGCTGCAAGCGGTGTGCCATGTCGAGGCGGGCATTCGCCTCAAAAGGTCGGCGGCGTGTTGATCCAGATGACGCGAGTCACTTCTTGCCCCGGGTTGCGGTAGGTGTGGGCGAGGTTCGAGGGAAACGAAAACGAATCGCCCGGCCCGAGTTCGTGCACGGCGTCGTCGATGCTCAGCTCGAGGCGCCCTTCGAGCACATAGCCGAACTCGTCGCCTTCATGGCGCATCGGCCCCATGCTGCCACCGCCCGGTGCGACGATGTGGATGTTGCCCTGCAGCAAATGGCCCTTGCCGTTGGGCACCAGCCGCTCCAGCATGACTCCCGCGGCGTCCTTGTCGCCGCCGGCCGAGATGCGCGGCCGGCCGCCGGCATGAGCAACATAGTCGACGCCGGTCCAGTTCAGCTCGAACAGGGCGCCGATGTTGGTCTCGAGTTCGGTGACCAGGCTGTGCAGCACCGTGAGCGGCGGGAGCAGCTTGTCGTTTTCGTACTTGGAGATCAGGCTGATCGACACCCCGACCCGTTCAGCGAGCTGCTTGATCAGCAGGCCCTTGACCAGCCGCGCATGGCGCAGCCGGGCACCGATGGCCATCGGTGCCGACGCCACCGCAGGCGGCGCAGGTGGCATCGAGCCACGCCGCGCCGGGGCCCCCGCCTTGTTCGTCGAAGTCTTCGCGCTGGGTTTCTTCATTGGAAAGTCATTTGAGCTGAAATCAAGTCATTGCACAAGAGAGGTGCTCCGCTGCACCACCGGCTGGCCTGCGCGCACCATCGCGTAGCCAGGCTGAACCGTCGTCGTTCTGGGCCGGCCACATGGGCCGCGTGGCTCGCAATTTCCCGGCCCGCACCTGCGACGTTGGACTGGCACGCTACGTGCGATTACCGCTGCAGTCATTCCTTTGGAGGTATCGCGATGGTTCCGTTCTCGAAGCACTTGAAACATTGGGGGCTGGTCGCGCCGCTGGCGCTGGCCCTGGGGGGTGCGCTGCACGCCGAAACCGTGGCCCGCTACGGCATCTCGATGGCCGACATCCCGCTCACCAGCGGCCAGCCCGACCGCGGCGCCGGCGCCTACCAGTTCACCGGCCACACGATCTACGACCCGCTGATCGCCTGGGAAGCCAACATCGGCACGCGGCCGGGCAAGCTGATCCCGGGGCTGGCGACCGAGTGGAAGGTCGACGCCAACGACTCGAAGGTCTGGGCTTTCACGCTGCGCAAGGGCGTCAAGTTTCACGACGGCTCGGACTTCAAGGCCGACGCCGTGGTGTGGAACCTCGACAAGGTGCTCAACGACAAGTCGCCGCAGTTCGACGCGAAGCAGGCTGCCCAGGTCAAGCCGCGCATCCCGTCGATCGCGTCGTACAAGAAGATAGACGATTACACGGTCGAGATCACCACCAAGGACACCGACGCCTTGTTCCCGTACCAGTTGCCCTGGTTCCTGGTTGGCAGCCCGGCGCAGTGGGAGAAACTGGGCAAGGATTGGGCGAAGGTCGCGATGCAGCCTTCGGGCACCGGCCCCTTCAAGCTCGACAAGCTGGTGCCGCGCGAACGCGCCGACCTGGTCAAGAACGCGGCCTACTGGGACAAGGGGCGCATCCCGAAGACCGACCGCATCGTGCTCGTTCCCATCCCCGACGCCGTGACGCGCGCCAACGCGCTGCTGAACGGGCAGGTCGACCTGATCGAGACACCGCCGCCGGACATGCTGCCGCAGCTGGCGGCGGGCAAATTCCGCATCGTTCAGAACGTCACACCGCATGTGTGGCCCTACCACTTCAGCACCCAGCCGGGCTCGCCGTGGACCGACATCCGCGTGCGCAAGGCCGCCAACCTGGCGGTCGACCGAGAGGCGATCGTCAAGCTGCTCGGCGGCCAGGCGGTGGTCGCCAAGGGCCAGCTCGACAAGAGCAGCCCCTGGTTCGGCAAGCCCACGTTCGACCTGAAGTACGACCTGCCGGCAGCGCGCGCGCTGATGGCCCAGGCCGGCTACACCAAGGACAAGCCGCTGAAGGCGAAGATCATCATCGCCCAGGGCGGCACCGGGCAGATGCTGTCCTTGCCGATGAACGAGTTCATCCAGCAGAGCCTGGCCGAGGTGAACATCCAGGTCGAGTTCCAGGTCGTCGAGCTCGAGACCCTGTACCTGCACTGGCGCAACGGCGCCAAGGGCGAATTGAACGCCGGCAAGGGCATCACCGGCATCAACCTGGGGTACGTCACGGCCGACCCGTTCTACGCGCTCACACGCTTTGCCTACGGCAAGTACATCGCACCTAACGGCGTGAACTGGGGCGGCTACGACGACCCGAAGGTCAACGAGGCCATCGATCAGATCAAGGGCACGTTCGACGTCAAGAAGCAGGATGCGCTGCTGGCCTACGTGCACCAGCGCATGGTCGACGACTCGCTGATGTTGTGGGTCGTGCACGACACCAACCCGCACGCGCTGTCACCGAAAGTCAAGCAGTTCGTGCAGGCCCAGCACTGGTTCCAGGATCTGACCACCATCGGCATGTAGCCCGGAGCCGCAAGCCGACACCGCCGCCATGCTCACCTACCTGCTCAAGCGCCTGCTGGCGACCGTGCCGATCTCACTGGGCGTGACGGTGTTGTGTTTCCTGCTCGTCACCATCGCGCCGGGCGACCCGCTCAACGCCATCGCGCCCGCCGATGCACCGGCCGAAGTCATCTCGGCGCTGAAAGCCACCTACGGCCTGGACCGGCCGCTGCCGGTGCGTTATGGGCTGTGGCTGGAACGCGCGCTGCATGGCGACCTCGGCGCTTCCATCGCCAGCGGGCGTGCGGTGCGGTCCGAGGTGTTCGCGGCGGTGTCCAACACGCTGCTGCTGGCCGGCGCGGCCGCCGCAGTGGGCGTCACGCTGGGCTGCCTGCTCGGGGCCCTGGCGGGGTACCGCATCGGCAGCGTGGTCGACCGCGTGGCCAGCGCGGTGTCCGTGGTCGGCGTCAGCGTGCCGCATTACTGGCTGGGCCTGGTGCTGACCATCGTCTTCTCGGTCAAGCTCGGGTGGCTGCCGGCGATGGGCGCCGGCCCCGGCGACTCGGACGGCTGGGCCTGGGACATGGCCCACCTGCGCCACCTGCTGCTGCCGGCGGCCACGCTCAGCGTCATCCCGATGGGCATCATCACGCGCACCGTGCGTGCCCTGGTCGCCGACACGCTGAGCCAGGAGTTCGTGGTCTCGCTGCGCGCCCGCGGCCTGCCCGCGTCGCGCATCTTCCGGCATGTGGCGAAGAACGCCGCCCCCACCGTACTCGCCGTCACCGGGCTGCAGGTGGGCTACCTGATGGGCGGCTCGATCCTCGTTGAAACGGTGTTCGCCTGGCCGGGCACCGGCTTTCTGCTGAACACCGCGATCTTCCAGCGCGACATCCCGTTGCTTCAGGGAACCATCCTCGTGCTGTGCCTTTTTTTCGTTGTTCTCAACCTGTTGGTGGACATGCTTCAGCCCTGGTTCGACCCGCGCATCGCCAGAGCCTGAGCGTCACGCCATGAACTCCACCGTGGCCTCTGTGCCCTTGCTCGAGGCCTCTGCGCCCGCGTCGCCTGTGCAGGGCCTTGGCTACTGGGGCCTGGTGCTGCGCCAGTTGCGGCGTGACCCGGTGGCCATGACCGCCGCGGCCGTGCTGCTGTTGCTGGTGGCCGCGGCGCTGCTCGCGCCGTGGATCTCGCCCGCCGACCCCTACAAGGCCAGCATGCTGAAACGGCTGCTGCCGCCGGGCAGCCCCGGGCACTGGCTGGGCACCGACGAACTCGGCCGCGACATGCTGACGCGGCTGATATACGGCGGCCGCATGTCCCTGGTCATCGGCGTCGCGCCGGTGCTCGCCGCGTTCGTCATCGGCACCGGCATCGGCCTGGTGGCGGGCTACGTCGGCGGCTGGCTGAACATGGCCATCATGCGCACGCTCGACGTGTTCTACGCGTTCCCGTCCGTGCTGCTGGCGGTGGCTATCGCCGGGGCGCTGGGCCCGGGCATGAGCAACAGCATGATCGCGCTGACCATGGTCTTCATTCCGCAGGTGGTGCGCGTGGCCGAGAGCGTGACCACGCAGGTGCGACACCTCGACTATGTCGATGCCGCACGCCTGTCGGGTGACGGCGCCCTGGGCATCATCCGCCACCACGTGCTGGGCAACGTGCTCGGGCCGGTGTTCGTCTACGCCACCGGCCTGGTCAGTGTCAGCATGATCCTCGCGTCCGGGCTCTCGTTCCTCGGCCTGGGCGTCAAACCACCCGAGCCCGAGTGGGGCCTGATGCTCAACACCCTGCGCTCTGCCATCTACAGCCAGCCGCTGCTCGCCGCCCTGCCCGGGGTGATGATCTTCGTCACCTCGATGGCCTTCAACCTGCTTGCCGACGGCATTCGCTCGGCGATGGACATCAAGCGGTGAGCGCAGACCCGATCATCAGCCTGGCCCTGCCCGACAAAGGCGGCCCAGCGCAGCCGCTTCTCAGCGTGACGGGGCTGCGCAAGCACTTCGCGCTGCCCGGCGGACTGCTCAAGCGCAGCGCCGCCAAGGTGCGCGCCGTCGACGGCGTGAGCTTCACCGTGTCCAAGGGCGAGACCCTTGGCGTGGTGGGCGAATCGGGCTGCGGAAAGAGCACCACCGCGCGGCTCGTGGCGCGGCTCATCGAGCCGGATGCCGGCGAACTCGTGTTCGACGGCGAGGCCGTCGGCGCCCAGACCGGCCTCGCACTGAAAGACTTCCGCCGCAGCTTGCAGATGGTCTTCCAGGACTCCTACGCCTCGCTGAACCCGCGCATGCCGGTGGCCGAGGCCGTGGCCTACGGGCCGCAAGTGCACGGCATGCCGGCGCAGGCCGCGCGCGCGCGTGCGCACGACCTGCTGGCCCGCGTCGGCCTCGCGCCCGCCGTGTTCGCGCAGCGCTACCCGCACGAACTCTCAGGTGGGCAGCGTCAGCGCGTGAACATCGCCCGGGCACTGGCCTTCGAGCCGCGCCTCCTGATCCTCGACGAGTCGGTGGCCGCGCTCGACAAGTCGGTGCAGGCCCAGGTGCTGAACCTGCTGCAGGAGTTGAAGGCCGAACGCGGGCTCACCTACCTGTTCATCAGCCACGACCTGCACGTGGTGCACTACCTCGCCGACCGGGTGATGGTGATGTACCTGGGCATCGTCGTCGAGACCGGCCCGGTCGAGGTGCTGTATCGCGCACCTCGCCATCCGTACACGAAGGCGCTGCTGTCGGCCGTGCCGTCGCTCGATCCGGCGCGGCGCACGCAACGGTCGCCACTCTCGGGCGACCCGCCGAACCCGGTGAACCCGCCCAGCGGTTGCCGCTTCCGCGACCGCTGCCCGCAGGCCCAGGCGCGCTGCGCGATGGAGGTGCCTGTGCTGCGCGAGACGACCTCGGGTCACTGGGCGGCCTGCCACTTCGACGAGGGCGTGGCGTGAGCGTGCCTCTGCTTTCGGTACGGGAGCTCTGCGTGGAGTTCACCGGCGGTGGGTCGGGCGCCAGCACCGTCCATGCCGTTCGCGACCTCAGCTTCGATGTGGCCGCTGGCGAGGTGCTGGCCCTGCTCGGCGAATCGGGCTCGGGCAAGAGTGTCACGCTGCGCACCCTGCTGCGCCTGCACAACCCGCAGCGCACGCGTGTCAGTGGCCGCATCGAGGTCGCCGGCGAGGACGTGCTGTCGCTCGAACGCGGCGCGCTGCAGCGCTACCGTGGCGGCGTGGTCTCGATGGTCTTCCAGGAAGCCGGCTCCGCCTTTGACCCGGTCTACACGGTGGGGCAGCAGATCGCCGAATTCGTGCGCGCACACGAGCCGCTGGACGCCGCTGCGGCGCGCGCACGTGCACTGGAGATGCTGGAGCGGGTGCAGATCCCGCAGGCCAGGCGGCGACTGGACGCCTACCCGCACGAGCTCTCCGGCGGCATGCGTCAGCGCGCGATGATCGCGTTGGCTCTGGCCTGCCGGCCGCAGCTGCTGCTGGCCGACGAGCCGACCACGGCGCTGGACGCCACGGTGCAGATCCAGATCCTGCTGCTGCTGCGCGAGTTGCAGCGCGAGACCGGTCTGGCGGTGATCTTCGTGACCCACGACATCGGCGCGGCGGTGGAAATCGCCGACCGCGTGGCCGTGATGTACGCCGGCCGCATCGTCGAGGACCGCGAGGTCGGCGCGCTGATGGCCGCGCCAGGCCACCCGTACAGTGCCGGCCTGCTCGCCGCGACCGTCGGCGCCGAGCACCGCGGCCGGCCGCTGACGACGATCGCCGGTGCGCCGCCGGACCTTTCCAGCACCGCCAGCGGGTGCGCGTTCGCCCCGCGTTGCGCCGCTGCCAGCGCGCGCTGCGACGTCGAGCAGCCGCCGCTGTTGCGCGATGCGGGCCGGGCGCTGGCCTGCTGGCACCCCTTGCGCGCGCCCGTTCCTTCGATCGCCTGAACGACGGCGTTGGCGATCGGCGCCCAACCCGCCTCCACTGCTGCCGTCCACAGAAGAGGTCGCGGCACCGCTGACGGTCGAAAAGTGACGCCGAATCTTCGGCGGCGCTTCGCGTGCCGCAGCGCCCGCGCGCTGAGCCGACGTTGCGCCGGAACGCGGCCCCGGTCGCCCGGCGGTCCGCACAAGCAGTCGTGCGTCTGCACACAAGTGCACCGGCAGACGACCTTCTAAGCTCCGATGGTGCGGTGCAGCAAGGTTGGCGTGGTGCCAGCCGGCGCGCATCGCCTCCTCAGGAGCTTCGGACCATGCAACACACCCCCTTCCCGGCCGGACGCTGCGTCCAGCCCCGCCCTCTCGCAAGGGCCCGCCTGCGCGCCGTGGCCATCGCCGCGCTGAGCCTGTCGGCACTCGCGGTGACCACCACTTCGGCCCGCGCCGAGGCCCTCAAGGCCCCGGCCGAGTGCGCCGCGCTGCAAGCCAAGTACCCGCAGTTCAAGGGCAAGGCGCTGGTCAACGCGATCAACCCGCACACCCCCGGCTACGAGACCATCGACCCGAAGGACCCGAGCAAGTACATCGGCTTCGACATCGACCTGGGCGAAACCATCGGCGCCTGCCTTGGCTTCACGCTCAGCTACAAGCCGGTGACCTTCGCGGCGCTGCTGACGACGCTGCAAGCCGGCCAGGCCGACATCGTCATCTCCGACATCTACGCCACCGAAGAGCGCGCCAAGGCGGCCGACTTCATCACCTACTCGAAGGTCTTCGACGGCGTGCTGGTGGCCAAGGGCAACCCGAAAAAAATCACCGGCATCAATACCACCATGTGCGGCACGGTGGCCGCCGAGAACACCGGCTATGTCGAGGTGCCGCTGATCCAGGCACTGGCGCCGCAGTGCAAGGCGATGGGCAAGCCCGAGCCGGAAATCCAGCTCTATGACAACAACCAGAACTGTATCCAGGCCATCCTGGCCGGTCGCGCCGACACCTACGTCAACGACGTCAACACGGTCGATGCCGCCGTGAAGGCCTTCCCGGACAAGCTGGAGAAGGCGATCGCCGTGACGATCCCCTATTCGGTCGGCATCGCGGTGCCCAAGGGCAAGACGGACTTCCGCGACGCCGTGATGGCCGCGCTGATCCTGCTGCAAAAGGACGGCATCCACACCGCGCTGCTGAAGAAGCACGGCATGCCCGCGGAGAACCTCGAAGCACCGCGCCTGCTGGTCGCCAAGTAGGCCCACGCCATGGAGCTGTTCCTTCACTACCTGACGCTGCCCTACCTGATCCAGGGCATCGTCTTCACGCTGCTGGCCACGGCCATCGGGCTGGCCGGCGGGGTGGTGGTGGGGCTGCTCCTGGCGGCCATGCAGCTGAGCCGCTTCAAGCCGCTGGCCGCCTTTGCGCGCGGCTATGCGGTGGTCTTTCGCGGCACGCCGCTGGTGCTGCAGATGATCTTCTTCTACAACGCGCTGCCGCAGGTCGGCATCAAGCTGCCGGGGATGCTGGCGGCCGGCGCGGCGCTCGCCTTCAACGAGGCCACTTTCATCGCCGAGATGTTTCGCTCAGGCGTGGTCAGTGTCGAGCGCGGGCAGGTGCTGGCCGGGCAGGCGCTGGGCATGACCCCGAGGGTGCTGATGCGTCGCATCGTCGCGCCGCAGGCCTTGCGGGCGATGATCCCGGCGATGGGCAACGAGGCCGTCAGCACGCTGAAGAATTCGTCGCTGGTTTCGGTGATCGCGGTGCAGGACCTGACCTTGCGCAGCTCGCAGCTGGCCTCGTCGACCTTTGACTTTTTCCCGGTCTTCTTCGCCTCCGGCGTCTGGTACCTTGTTCTGACAGGCGCCATCGGCGTGGTTCAACTGGCCCTCGAGGCGCGCTTCGACCTGGACCGCCAGGCCACGCTGCGCGGCCTGGCGCGCTGGCTGCCGTGGCGCCGCGCCGCGCCGTCGGTGGTCAACCCTTCGACTTTGCAAGGCGCCGCGCTGGCGGCCGCGCCCGAGGGCGCAGTGGCCGCTGCGCTGGTGGCGCCAGTGATGCCAGCGCTGCCGGCCATCGATCATTCGGCGCGCGCGGCCCGGTTGCTGAACGCGCCAGTGGCTTTGCGGATCAACGGCGTTTCCAAGGCCTATGGCCCGCACGCCGTGCTCAATGACCTGAGCCTTTCCGTGCAGGCCGGCGAAGTGGTCGCCTTGCTGGGTCCCAGCGGCTCGGGCAAGAGCACGCTGTTGCGCTGCATCAACCACCTCGAAAGCTGGGACGCCGGACAGGTTCACGTCGGTGGCCAGCGCCTGGGCTACCAAGGCGATGGCCGGCTGATGAGCCCCAGCGACCTGGCGCGCGAACGCGCTCGGCTGGGCGTGGGCATGTTGTTCCAGCAGTTCAACCTGTTCGCCCACTTGACGGCACGCGAGAACGTGGCCGGGCCGCTGCGTTGGGTGCACGGCTGGTCAGCCGAGAAAGCCGACCGGCGGGCCGAGGAACTGCTTGACCGCGTTGGCCTCGCGCAGCGCATGGAGGCGCTGCCGCGCCACCTGTCCGGCGGGCAGCAACAGCGTGTGGCCATCGCGCGTGCGCTGGCTCCGGGGCCTACGGTGCTGCTGCTGGACGAGCCCACTTCGGCGCTCGACCCCGAGCTCGTCAACGAAGTGCTGGACGTGATCCGCCGGCTGGCGGTCGAAGAGGGCTTGACGATGATCATCTCCACGCATCAGTTGCGTTTTGCCGCCGAGGTGGCCGACCGGGTGGTCTTTCTCAGCGGCGGCCGCGTCGTCGAAAGCGGGCCGGCGCTGGAGGTGCTTCAGCGCCCGCGCGCGCCCGAGCTGGCCCGCTTCCTCAGCGTGATGGCGGCCGACGTGCTGCCGCCCGCTTCAACACTTTTCCCGACCTCTGCCAAGGACGCAGCATGAAGCACCACACCCTGAGCGTCTCCCCGCAGACCGTGCACTGGGGCTATTTCAGCAAGGCGGTCGCGCCCTCGCTGGTCGTCAAATCGGGTGACCAGGTGACCATCGAGACCCTGACCCACCATGCCAACGACGATCACGAACGCATGATCGAAGGCGACCCGGGCGCCGAGTCGGTGTTCGCGTGGACGCGCGAACACAAGGCGGTGTCGCGGCGTGGCGCGGGCTCGGTGACGGGGCCGTTCAAGCTGGGCGAGGGCGAGGGCCTGGGCGTGCACCTGCTGACGGGGCCGGTGGTCATCGAAGGTGCCGAGCCCGGCGACGTGCTGGAAGTGCGCATCCTGGACGTGCGCCCACGCCCCAGCTGCAACCACTGCTACGCGGGCCGCTGTTTTGGCTCGAACGCCGCCGCGTCCTGGGGCTTTCATTACCGCGACCTGATCGAAGAGCCCAAGCCGCGCGAGGTGGTGACGATCTTCGAGCTCGACACCTCGGGCGAGCCCTTTGCCAAAGCGGTCTACAACTACGTGTGGACACCACAGACCGATCCGGACGGCGTGGTCCACACGAACATCGACTACCCCGGCGTGCGCGTCGACCACACGCTGGTGAAGAAGCGCGAGGACATCCTGCGCAACATCAAAGTGCCGGCCCGACTGCACTTCGGCACGATGGGCCTGGCGCCGTCGGAGTCCGACTTCGTCAGCTCCATTCCGCCTGGTTATACGGGCGGCAACATCGACGACTGGCGCATCGGCAAGGGCGCGCGCATGTACTACCCGGTGGCCGTGCCGGGCGCCTTCTTCTCGGTGGGCGATCCGCATGCAGCGCAGGGCGACAGCGAACTCGGCGGCACTGCGATCGAGACCTCGCTGACCGGCGACTTCGAGTTCATCCTGCACAAGCAGTCGGAGCTGGGCGGCACGATTCTCGAAGGCCTGGACCACCCGCTGCTGGAAACCGACGAGTTGTGGTCGGTATACGGCTTCACCTACCCCAACTACCTGACCGCGCTCGGGCCCGACGCGCAAACCCTGGTGGCTGGGCATTCGTCGCTGGACCCGGCCATGCGCGACGCATTCCGCAAGCTGCGCCGCTTCCTGATGACGGTGCACTGCCTGTGCGAAGACGAGGCCATTGCCTTGCTGTCGGTGGGGGCGGACTTCGGCGTCACGCAGGTCGTGGACGCCAACTGGGGCATCCACGGCTCGATCCGCAAGAGCATCTTCAAGGACCGTTGACCGCTCCCGAAACAGTCCGCCGCTGACGACCCGCGAACATCGATTTGCGAATCACCGCATGCACGCCCCAATTGCCGTCGACCACCTGCGTCACGCCGAAGTCGACGGCCACCGACATCAGCGAGATCGCCTCGTCTTCAGTCAGCCCCATCGCGGTCATCAGGAAGCGGCGGGTCTTGCGGAAGGCGTCGCGCATCGCTGGGTCGAGCGAGGACTTTTCGTAGACGGCACTGCGCGCCTTGTCGCCGAATTCCTTCAGGTAGTCCGGGTGGCTGAAGCCATGGATCACCCACTCGTCGGCGGTCTCTACCAGCGGGTAGTTGATGTCGGCGAACGGCTGGTCGCGCAGATCGGCAGCCTTGTGCAGCACGATCTGGAACACACCCGTCAACGAACATTCGATCGCCGTGCCGCACAGCTCGCTGTCGCCTTGCGACGCATGTGGGTCGCCCACCGAGAGCAAGGCGCCGTCGACCCCGACGCGCAGGTACAGGGTCGCGCCCTTGGCAATGCGCCAGTTGTCCAGGTTGCCACCGAAGCACGAAGGCGGCACCGAGTCGACAAGACCCGTCTCGGCCGGCGCCACGGCGATGACGCCGAAGTGCGGGCGCACCGGGATGCTGACGCCTTCCAGCACGCCGTGGTTCTCGACGATCGAGGCGCGGTCGATCGGGATGCCGGGGTAGTCGATGGTCGGGTGCAGCACACCGTTCGGATCGCGCTGCGGGGTCCAGCGAAAGTTGTAGACCGCGTGGGCACAGGCATGGTCCTGGCTGCAGTCGACCTCGTAGATGGTCACCACCTCGCGCTGCCTAGGCTCTTCGATCAGGTCGTCGTAGTGGAAGCCCCACCAGGCCGCGGCGTTGCTGCCGAAAGCCCGGCCCTCGTACTTGGCATTGGCCGCCAGCCGCGGTGCGAGGTCAAGGATGCGAACCTCCAGCACGTCGCCGGGCTGCGCGTCATTCACGAAGATGGGGCCGGTGCAGATGTGCACGCCGAAGCCTTCACCGCTGCCGCGGCCGTAGATCGACGCATCGGTGGGGCCGGCGCCGCGCCGGTCCACGGCCTTTCGATCCGGCGTCCAGTGGAAGACACTTTCGGCGCCCGAATCGCCCTTGATCATGCGCTCGTGGTCGTCGTAGGCATGCTGGGTCAGCGTCTCGATGGTGACGATGTCGCCGGAAGCGATGCTCAGCACCGGCGGGATCTCGCGGCTGAAGTAGCCCCAGTGCACGGTCTGCGCGGTGGCCGGCAGGTGGTGGTGGCGCCCTGCGCCGATACCTTGGCCACTCGCTTGGCTGGTCGTCGTGTCCGCCACGGCTGTAGGGGTCTCGCTCTTCGCTTCCACCGCCGGAGTCTCGAAATAGCCCGAGGGCCAGCCGCGCTGGATGCGCTTGCGCAGAGATTGCTGGCTCGCTTCGTTGGCCTGCTGCCGGTACTGCCGTGGCGACATCGCGTAACGGTCGCGAAAGCAGTGGCTGAAATGCGCAGGGTCGTTGAATCCCCAGCGAAAGCAGATGTCCGAGATCGACAGGTGCCCATACTGGCGGTTTGCCAAGTCGGCGCGGCAGCGTTCGAGGCGGCTTTGGCGCAGGTAGCCGGTGAAGCTCTGGCCCAGGCTTTCGAAGAGCTTTTGCACCAGGCGCTCGGATACATGTTCGTGAGCCGCCAAGGCCGACAGCGTCAGCGCAGCGTCGCTCAAGTTGGCGTCGACATACGCGCACAGCCGGCGCACGGTGGCGGCTTGGCTGCTGCCGACAGTGGGCGCGGCAGGGTCACGCTGCGCGGCCAGACTGGTTGCGATGAATTCCGACAGCGCGGCCTCGACCGGCGCGATGTCGTCGTCGCTCAGCGTATCGAATGTGTCGGCCAACGTCGTGAGCGTGCCCGCGAACATGCGGCCCAGGCCCGCGCGGCCGCTGATGTGGCCCAGCGCCAGCGCAGGCCCACTGGGCAGCGGCGCTTTCAAGCTGGCTCGTGGCATCGACACCATGAACTGACGAAAATTGGACCGGAAGTCCAGCCCGGCTTGCGCCTGCGCCGGCCCGAGGACGATGTCACCTGGCGCCAGTGCGATGGTCTGCTGGCCATCGCGCAAGCCGGCATCGCCGCCCAGGTGCAGCGCCAGCCAGATCGCATCGGCCTCGTTGCCCAGCCGCTGGATGGTCTGCGGCGACGATGTGATGCGCGCCAAACCAACCCCGCGCGCTGTGCGCCCTGCGGTCAAGGTGCCATAAAGTGGTTCGGCGGTGGGCGCCATTTCGGGCCGCAGGCTGTGCAGATGCAAGGCCTCGCGCCAGGCAAGAGGCCGCTGACGCGCCGGGTAGGCGTCGGTCGTAAACTGTTCCGTCTGCATGTCGGCCACTTCTTGGTTGCTGGGCCAGGAAGCGCAAGACACGTGCCACACGCTCTGCCCGCGCCTGACTCCACCCACCCCTACGCCCCGTGATGTCTCCTGTCTTTCACATGATCACCGGCGCGCCCGACCCGGTCGCGCCATTCAGCCACGCCGTCGAAGCCGATGGCTGGGTCTTCGTCACCGGTCAGATGCCCTTCGTCGGCACCTCGCTGGAAGAGCCGTATCCCGAGGGCATCGAAGCGCAGACGCGCCAGGTGCTGAAGAACCTGCAGACCGTGCTGGCCGGTTGCGGCCTTGGCCTGCAGCACGCGCTGTCGGTGCGCATCTACCTCACCCATTTCGATGAGGACTACGCTGCGATGAACGCCGAGTACGCCAGCCACTTCGCGCCAGGGCGGCGACCCGCCAGAACCTGCATCGGCGTGACCGGGCTGGCCAAGGGCGCACGCATCGAGATCGATCTCGTCGCCTGGCGCGGCAACGCGCCAGCTCCAACCACCTTGCACACTTGAAGGAAGCTCATGGACTGGCTGAAGCACTCGATCATGCGCCAGCGCGGCATGGCGCAGGGCCGCACGCCCGACACCCACGCGCTGACCGAAGCGCTGCAGGGCAAGTACCACTACACCATCGGCCCGTATTCCGACCCCGTGCTGAAGATCCGCCCCGGGGACCGCGTCATGGTGGAAACGCGCGACGCCTTCGAAGGCAAGGTCAAGACCGAACAGGACCTGCCCTCGCGCGTGCTCAGCATGCCCTTTGTCAACCCGCAGAACGGACCCATCCTGGTGGAAGGCGCGCAAAAGGGCGATGTGCTGGCGGTGTACATCGAGAAGATGTCACCGCGTGGCGCCAACCCGCGCGGCACCTGCGCGATGATCCCCCAGTTCGGTGCGCTCAGTGGCACCTCGCTGACGGCGCTGCTCGCTGAAGACCTGCCCGAGATCGTTCGCAAGATCGACCTCGACGAGGAGGGCGTTTACTGGAGCAAGCGTGTCACGCTGCCCTACCGGCCACACATCGGCACGCTGAGCTGCAGCCCCGAGATCGACTCGATCAACACGCTGACGCCCGACTCGCACGGCGGCAACATGGACCTGCCCGACATGGGCCCGGGAAGCATCACCTACCTGCCGGTGCGCACCGAGGGCGGGCGGTTGTTCATCGGTGACGCACACGCCTGCCAGGGCGATGGCGAGGTCTGCGGCACCGCAGTCGAATTCGCCAGCACGACGACGATTCAGGTCGACCTCATCAAAGGCTGGCAGCTCGAGTGGCCGCGCCTTGAAAACGAAGCGGTCATCATGGCCATCGGCAGCGCGCGCCCGCTCGAAGACGCCACCCGCATCGCCTACAAAGAGCTGATCCTGTGGATGGAAGCCGAGTACGGCTACGACCGCTGGGACGCCTACATGATGCTCAGCCAGTGCGGGCAGGTGCGCCTGGGCAATTTTGTCGACCCGAAATACACCGTCGGCGCGGGCATCAGCAAGAAGTATCTGGCGCCGGCCTGAGCGGCCCCCCCCCCTCATCACCTCAACAAGGAGTTGCAATGGATCTCGGATTGAAGGGCCTGAAGGCCGTGGTCACGGGCGGCACCAAGGGCATCGGCCGCGCGATTGCGCAGACGCTGGCCGCCGAAGGCGCGCATGTCGCCTTTTGCGCGCGCAACGCCGCCGAGGTGGCGCAGACGGTCAAAGATTTCGCCGACTACGGCGTGAAGATCAGTGGACACGTGGTCGACGTGGCCGACGGCCCGGCGCTGGCGGCGTGGGTGAACGGCGTGGCCGCCGAATTCGGCGGCATCGACATCGTGGTGGCCAACGTCAGTGCGCTGGCCATTGCCGCCGACGAAGCGGCGTGGCAGCGGGGTTTCGAGGTCGACATGATGGGCACGGTGCGGCTCGTCAACGCTGCGATGCCGCACCTCGAGAAGAGCGGCAAAGCGGCCATCGTGACGATCTCAAGCGTCTCGGGCCGCGAGATCGATTTCGCGTCCGGCCCGTACGGCGCGTTCAAGGCGGCCATCGTCCACTACACGCAAGGCCTGGCCTACCACCTGGCGGGCAAGGGCATCCGCGCCAACAGCGTGTCGCCCGGCAACACCTATTTCGCCGGCGGCGTGTGGAACCAGATCGAGACCGGCAACCCCGAGTTCTTCAAGATGGCGCTGGGCATGAACCCGACCGGCCGCATGGGCACGCCACAGGAAATGGCCAACGCCGCCGCCTTCCTGGCGAGCCCGGCGGCGAGCTTCATCACTGGCACCAACCTCGTCGTCGACGGGGCTTTGACCAAGGGCGTGCAGTTGTAGCCGGCCCCCCCAACTCGCGGCTCGCCATGGCCATGGCCGCGGCTGCGGCTGCGGCTGCGGCGCGCGTCTCGACGCCGAGCTTCTGGGATCAGTCTCGCGACGAAAGGACTTGTCGACGCAGGTCTGAATGGAGTAACTCCAGCAGTAACTTGTCCAGCCGGACACACTCGCCCCGGGCATAGAAGCGCCCGTCAGACCATCTTTCGATAGAGCCCCAGGCCACCAGTTGAATCAAGGACTTGGCGCGAAAGCGCCAAGTCCTTGATTCATTCTGCGCAGCTGCAGCGTCTGCGATGCGATCTGCCGGGCACATCTCAGATTCCCGCGGCGTTGCCGATAACCTTGGCATGTGCCCCTTATCAAACCCCAGACGCATGGCCGAGCAGATGCTGATGGTCGACGACCTCCTCGGCGGCTTCGCCAGTGGTGCGATTTCGATGCACCCGGCTCGGTACCAGGCGCTGGCTGGATGGGTTCGAGCGTCGTTCAGTTCGTCCGACTCGGGGGCCCTGCGCGCACTGCGCGATGTCGCACCTCAGGAACTGCAGGGCATTGTCGAAAACGTGCTGCATGAGCGCCGGGTGATCTCATGGGCTGCCGATGACATCGTCGGTTTGAGTTCGCTTGCAGAGTGCCTGAACCTGCTGAACCGGCTCAGGCGCCGCCGTCCGGCCCGGAGCGGGCGTTGACTTGCTGCTGCCGTCCTAGAGTTCATCCAACGCGGAGTCGATGGCCATCAGCCCCGCCAGGGCGCCGGCCGCGAGCCCCACGTCCCACCGCGTCGGCACATTGGGCTCCCGTGGGTTGATTCGAACGAGCCTTCCAGCGCGCCCGTGAATGACTTGCTCGCTGAAGTGGCGCACCGAGACGATGTACGAGCCCGCACCGAGCTCGACCACGACGGGTCGACGTGCCCGGCCCAACCACGCGTCCATGCGCGACTGCTGTACAGCGGTACGCCGTTCCAGCCAGTCGCCGTCACCGAACATCAGGATGTTCGGGCGCGCCAGGGCGCCGCAGTGGCGGCACTTCGGCAACTCTCCAATCCATCGGCATTCGTTGGCATCCACGACCGGGCTCAGCGCGTCTGCGGGCCACATATCGTCGGTGCATGGATGGATGCATTGCAGCCAGTGAATCGAGCCGTGGCACTCGTCGATGTCCTTTTCAGGGAAGCCGGCGCGCTGAAACTGACCGTCGACGTTGCTGGTGAAGACAAAGGAGCCCAGGGGCACGCGCTCGGACCAACGCCGAAGCAGCTCGAAGCCCGCATGGGGCACAGTGCGCCGGTACAAGTCGAGCCGGTGCCCGTAGAAGCCCCATGCCAGCGCGGGGTCGGTTTCGAACGTTCGCGGAGACGCCACGCGCGTGAAGTCGAGCCTGGCCTGTTCGAGTGCCGGATAGGCCTTCCAGAAGCCTGTGTTGCCGCGAAAGTCGGGCAGGCCGGAATCGACACCCATGCCGGCGCCTGCGGCGATGACCAGCGCGTCGGCCTGCGCAATGAGCTCCG
This sequence comes from Burkholderiaceae bacterium, assembly GCA_040080605.1. Classification (GTDB taxonomy): domain Bacteria; phylum Pseudomonadota; class Gammaproteobacteria; order Burkholderiales; family Burkholderiaceae_C; genus LMDS01. The sequence continues at coordinate 43,610 of JBEBIB010000017.1, read as the reverse complement.
CTGCGTGTTCGACGAGGCTCGGGTCGAGTGATGTCATTCGTGTGCGGGCTTCTTTTGAACCTGGCTTGCCGTCAACGGGCCTATCGGCTCTTACCGACCCACCAGCCTGAAATTGAACCGGACCGTGAGCCGGTCATCCCCGACCAGCACCGACTCGATCTGAAACGCGTCCACCGTCGTCTGCAACTGCGCACCGCTGTTCTGCAGCATCGAGCGCACCGCCTTCAACACGTCGAGTTCGATCGCGCGTGGCAGCGCGGGCATGAGGCCCGATTCCAGCACCAGGCGCACGGTCGGGTCGTCCACGCTGTCGATGCGCAGTTCTTCGAGCCGCACGCTGCCGCCGTTGGCCGCGGGGCGGCCCGAGACCACGGCCCAGGTGACGACGCTGACGCCGACGCAGGTGTTGCCCGTGTCGAGGCCAACGCGCGACGACAGCCGCGAGCGGATCCGGATGCGGCCGTCTTTCAGCTCGACGCTCGGGCTGTCGAGGTAGGCATAACAAGCGCCGCGCTGAATGTCGTAGCGGCCGGCGTTGATGAACATCGTCTGCGTCACGAGCTTGTCGACGGCGGAGCGTTCGAGCACGATCTCTGCGGCCTGCGCCATGCTGGCGGCTGCGAGCGTGGCGCACAGGGCGGCCCGGCGAAGTTTGCGGCTCATGGGTGTTGACTCCTCGGTGGTTCGGTCACGGTACCGGCGACGCCGAGTGTGCCGTGCCGGCGCCGCGAAGCCCGTATGCAAATGCTTTCCTAGCCACCCCGCGCATAGACTCGCGGCGAATGAACCTGTTCGTCTCGCTCAAATACCTGGTCGCGCTCGACGACCACCGGCACTTCGGCCGCGCCGCGCTGGCCTGCCATGTCACGCAGCCGGCCCTGTCGAATGCGCTGAAGGCGCTCGAAGAACACTTCGGCGCGGCCATCGTGAAGCGCGGCCGCAACTTCGGCGGTTTCACGACCGAGGGCGACCGCATTCTCGTCAGTGCGCGCCGCATGCTGCACGAGCACGAGCTGCTTGAGCAGGACTTGCGCAGCGCGGCCGATGAGCCCAAGGGCCACCTGCTGATCGGCGCGGTGCCCACCGCCACGCCGATGGCCGCGCGCTTCGCGGCCATGCTGCACGACCGCCACCCCGGCATCGTGCCCAGCGTGCGCTCGATGAGCTCGGTCGAGCTCGAAACGCGGCTCGAAACGCTCGCGCTCGACATGGGCCTGGGCTACACCGAGCGGCTCGACGGCAGCCGCTCGCAGCTGCGTGTGGTGCCGCAATACGAAGAGCGTTATTTCCTGCTGCGCAAGTCCGCCGGGTCGGCGGACCGGCCGCTGCGCATCGGCGCGCCGATGCGCTGGGTCGACGCCGCCACCTTGCCGCTGTGCCTGATGAGCGCCGAGATGCACAACCGCACCATCGTCGACCGCGCGTTCGCCGCGGCCGGTGCCCACCCGTCGCCGGCCATCGAAACCAACTCGATCCTCACGCTGGTGCTCAGCGTGGCGGCGGGGCGGGTGTGCGCTGTCATGCCGGGCGCGCTCGTCGGTGCGATGCAAGGGCAGCCCGATCTGGAAGCGCTGCCGCTGGTCGAGCCGCAGGTGGCAGTACCCATCGCCTTCATGGTGCACGACAGCAACCGCCCCTCGCGCACGCTCGAAGCGGCGCTGGCCTTTGCGCAAGACCCGGCCTGGCTCGGGCACGCGGCCTTGCACTCCGGCCTGCTGGCGGGCTGATCGCGGGGCGTTGGCCCGCCATCATTTTCGGATCGCATCGATTCATTCACCGAGTCAATTGGACTGATCCGGCCGCGCTGCCGACACTGCGCCCCTGCGTCGCGTTGCGGCGACGAAGGAGGCCCGCATGTCAGTCGCTCACCCCATGTCTTCGCCCGACGCGCTCGCCACCGTGCAGGCCGTGCTGGCCGCGCACGCCGGTGAGCCCGGCGCGCTGTTGCCGATCCTGCACGACGTGCAGGACGCGCTGGGCTGTGTGCCCGGCGATGTGGTGCCCGAGATCGCGAACGCGCTGAACCTGTCGCGGGCCGAGGTGCACGGCGTCGTCACCTACTACCACCACTTCCGCGCCGAGCCGGCCGCGAAGCACGTCGTGCAGATCTGCCGCGCCGAAGCCTGCCAGGCGATGGGCGCGGAAGCGCTGTTCGCGCACGCCCGCCAGCACCTGGGGTGTGACGGCCACGGCACGTCGCAAGACGGCAGCGTGACGCTGGAGCCGGCGTACTGCCTGGGCCTGTGCGCTTCGTCGCCGGCGATCACGCTGAACGACGAGCCCTATGCGCGGGTCACGCCGAAGGTGTTCGAGCGGCTGGTCGCCGAAGCGCGGAGTGCCGCATGAGCACCACGGTTTACGTGCCGCGTGATTCGGCTGCGCTGGCGGCTGGCGCCGACAGGGTCGCGCGCCGCATCGTCGAAGAAGCCGCGAAGCGTGGCCTCGACGTACAACTCGTGCGCAACGGTTCGCGCGGCCTGTTCTGGCTGGAGCCGATGGTCGAGGTGGTCACCCCCAATGGCCGCGTCGCCTACGGCCCGGTCGCGGTCGATGACGTGGCCGGCCTGTTCGACGCCGGCTTCCTGAGTGGCGCCGCGCACAGCCTGAACCTCGACCTCACCGACCAGATCCCGTACCTGAAGAACCAGGAGCGACTGACCTTCGCGCGCATGGGTGTCACCGACCCGCTCTCGCTCGCCGACTACGAAGCGCACGAAGGTTATGCCGGCCTGCGCGCCGCGCTGGCGCTGGCGCCCGAAGCCATCGTGCAGCAGGTGCTCGACTCCGGCCTGCGCGGCCGGGGCGGCGCTGCGTTCCCGGCCGGCATCAAGTGGAAGACCGTGCTCGGCACGAAGGCCGCGCAGAAGTACGTCGTCTGCAACGCCGACGAAGGCGACTCGGGCACGTATTCCGACCGCATGACGATGGAAGGTGACCCGTTCATGCTGATCGAGGGCATGACGATCGCGGGCATCGCGACCGGCGCGACACAGGGTTATGTGTACGTGCGCTCCGAGTACCCGCACGCGATCGCGGCGCTGAACGAGGCGATCCATCGCGCTGAGCTGGCGGGTTTTCTGGGCAAAGACATTCTCGGTTCGGGCAAGAGTTTTTCGCTGCAGGTGCGCAAGGGCGCCGGCTCCTACGTGTGCGGTGAAGAAACCGCCTTGCTCGAAAGCCTGGAAGGCAAGCGTGGCATCGTGCGCGCCAAGCCGCCGCTGCCAGCCATCACAGGGTTGTTCGGCCAGCCGACCTTGATCAACAACGTGATCACGCTGGCCAGCGTGCCCATCATCCTGGCGCGTGGCGCGGGCTTCTACCGCGACTTCGGCATGGGCCGCTCGCGTGGCACGCTGCCGATGCAACTGGCCGGCAACATCAAACACGGTGGCCTGGTCGAGAAGGCCTTCGGCGTGACGCTGCGCGAGTTGTTGTACGACTACGGTGGCGGCTCGGCCTCGGGCCGGCCGATCAAGGCGGTGCAGGTCGGCGGGCCGCTCGGCGCCTACCTGCCCGAATCGCAATGGGACACGCCGCTCGACTACGAATCCTTCGCCGCGATCGGCGCGACCGTGGGCCACGGCGGCATCGTGGTGCACGACGACACGGCCGACCTCTCGGGCCTGGCGCGTTACGCGATGGAGTTCTGCGCGCTGGAGTCGTGTGGCAAGTGCACACCCTGCCGCATCGGCTCGACACGCGGCGTGGAAGTGATCGACAAGATCCGCGCCAACAACAACCGGCAGCAGCAGGTGATCTTGTTGCGCGACCTGTGCGACACCATGGTCCACGGCTCGCTGTGTGCGATGGGCAGCATGACGCCGTACCCGGTGATCTCTGCGCTCAATCATTTTCCGCAGGACTTCGGCCTAGAAGTTCCCGACCGCGTTGCCGCCTGAAGGAAGAAGCACCATGCTCGACCATCTGAAAGAAACCGACTTCGGCACGCCGCTGCGCGAGTCCACCGAGTACGTCACGCTCGAGATCGACGGCGAAGAAGTGAGCGTGCCCAAGGGCACGTCATTGATGCGCGCCGCGATGGACTCGGGCATCAAGGTGCCCAAGCTCTGCGCCACCGACAGCCTGGAACCCTTCGGGTCGTGCCGCCTGTGCCTGGTCGAGATCGAAGGCCGCAAGGGTTACCCGGCCTCGTGCACCACGCCGGCCGAAGCCGGCATGAAGGTGCGCACGCAAACGCCGAAGCTGCAAGACTTGCGCAAGGGCGTGATGGAGCTCTACATCTCCGACCACCCGCTCGACTGCCTGACCTGCTCGGCCAACGGCAATTGCGAGCTGCAGGACATGGCGGGCGTGACCGGCCTGCGCAACGTGCGCTACGGCTTCGATGGCAAGAACCACCTCGACAGCGCGAAAGACGAGTCGAATCCGTACTTCACCTACGACGCGAGCAAGTGCATCGTCTGCAACCGCTGCGTGCGGGCTTGCGAAGAAACGCAGGGCACGTTCGCGCTGACCATCAGCGGGCGCGGCTTCGAGAGTCGTGTGTCGCCGGGCCAGAACGAGCCCTTCATGGAATCGGAATGCGTGAGCTGCGGCGCGTGCGTCGAGGCTTGCCCCACCGCCACGCTGCAGGAAAAGTCGGTGATCTGGCTCGGCCAGCCCGAGCACAGCGTCATCACCACCTGCGCGTATTGCGGCGTGGGTTGCGGTTTCAAGGCCGAGATGAAAGGCACGGAGGTCGTGCGCATGGTGCCGTGGAAAGACGGCAAGGCCAACGACGGCCACTCGTGCGTGAAGGGCCGCTTCGCCTGGGGTTATGCGACGCACCAGGACCGCATGTTGAAGCCGATGATCCGCGCCAAGATCACCGACCCGTGGCAGGAGGTGAGCTGGGACGTGGCGATCGGCCACGCCGCCAGCGAGTTCAAGCGCCTGCAGGCGAAGTACGGCAATGATTCGATCGGCGGAATCACGTCGTCACGTTGCACCAACGAAGAAACCTACCTGGTGCAGAAGCTGGTGCGCGCGGCCTTCGGCAACAACAACGTCGACACGTGCGCGCGCGTGTGCCACTCGCCCACCGGCTACGGCCTGAAGCAGACGCTCGGCGAATCGGCCGGCACGCAGACCTTCAAGTCGGTCGAGAAGGCCGACGTGATCATGGTCATCGGCGCCAACCCGACCGACGGCCACCCTGTGTTCGCGTCGCGCATGAAGAAGCGCCTGCGGGGAACTGCGAACGAGAAGGGCGCGAAGCTGATCGTGGTCGACCCGCGCCGCATCGACATCGTGCGTTCGCCGCACGTGCAGGCCCAGCACCACCTGCAGCTCAAACCCGGCACCAACGTGGCCGTGGTCACCGCGATGGCGCACGTGATCGTGACCGAAGGGCTGGTCGCCGAAGACTACGTGGCCGAGCGTTGCGAAGCCAAGTCCTTCAACGAATGGCGCGAGTTCGTCTCGCGCGCAGAGAACTCGCCCGAAGCGATGGAAGCCCGCACCGGCGTGCCGGCGGCCGAGCTGCGCGCCGCCGCGCGGCTGTACGCCAACGCCGGCAACGGCGCGATCTACTACGGCCTGGGTGTCACCGAACACAGCCAGGGCTCGACCGCGGTGATGGGTATCGCCAACCTCGCGATGGCCACCGGCAACGTCGGCCGTGAAGGTGTGGGCGTGAACCCGCTGCGCGGCCAGAACAACGTGCAGGGTGCGTGCGACATGGGCTCGTTCCCGCACGAGCTGCCGGGTTACCGGCATGTGTCGGACGCGATGGCGCGCGCGTCGTTCGAAGAGGCCTGGGGTGTGCAGATCAGCCCGGAGCCCGGCCTGCGCATCCCGAACATGTTCGACGCAGCGCTGAGCGGTGGCTTCAAGGGCCTGTACTGCGAAGGCGAAGACATCGTTCAATCCGACCCGAACACGCAGCACGTGGCTGCGGCGATGATGCAGATGGAGTGCGTGGTCGTGCAGGACCTGTTCCTGAACGAGACCGCGAAGTACGCGCACGTGTTCCTGCCGGGCTCATCCTTCCTGGAAAAGGACGGCACCTTCACGAACGCCGAGCGCCGCATCTCGCGGGTGCGCAAGGTGATGCCGCCGAAGGCGGGCCTGGCCGACTGGGAAGTGACGGTCAAGCTCGCCAACGCGCTGGGCTACCCGATGAACTACAAGAACCCCGAAGCGATCATGGACGAGATCGCCGCGCTCACGCCGACCTTCCGTGGCGTGAGCTACAAGAAGCTCGCCCAGCTCGGCAGCATCCAGTGGCCGTGCAACGACGAAGCGCCCGAAGGCACGCCCACCATGCACATCGACGCCTTCGTGCGCGGCAAGGGCAAGTTCATCATCACGCAGTACGTGGCCACCGACGAGAAGGTGACGCGCAAGTTCCCGCTGCTGCTGACGACCGGGCGCATCCTGTCGCAGTACAACGTGGGCGCGCAGACTCGCCGCACCGACAACAACCAATGGCACAGCGAAGACCGGCTCGAGATTCATCCGCACGACGCCGAAGAGCGTGGCATCAAGACCGACGATTGGGTCGGCATCGGCAGCCGTGCCGGCGAAACGGTGCTGCGCGCGGTCGTCTCCGAGCGCATGCAGCCGGGCGTGGTCTACACGACCTTCCACTTCCCCGAGTCGGGCGCGAACGTGATCACGACCGACAACTCTGACTGGGCCACCAACTGCCCCGAGTACAAGGTGACGGCCGTGCAGGTGATGCCGGTGATGCAGCCTTCGGCCTGGCAGCAGGAATACAGCCGCTTCAACCGCGTGCAGCAGGATTTGTTGAAGTCGGCCAGCGAAGCGGGCGAAACGGTGGGAGCGAAATGACATGAGCCTCATCGACACCGTGCCGTTCTGCGAAGGCGCACGTTCGCTGCCAGTGCGCGGCGTGAGGGCAGGGCGGCCGTTCGCCGTGCAGGACTGGGTGGCCGAAGAAGTGCCGGTCGCGCTCGAATACAACGGCATCTCGCACGCGGTGATGCTGGCCACGCCGCTCGACCTGGAAGACTTCGCGCTCGGTTTTTCGCTGAGCGAAGGCATCGTCGACGACGCGAACCAGCTCTATGCGGTCGAAGAAGAACCGTCGGCCTTGGGCATCACGCTGCATCTTCAAGTGGCGAGTTCCGCGTTCGCGCGCCTGAAAGACCGGCGCCGTTCGATGAGCGGCCGCACCGGCTGCGGCCTGTGCGGCACCGAAAGCTTGTCGCAGGTCTCGCGTGACCTGCCGGCATTGCGAAACACCACGCTGCCGAGCCGCCAGGCGATCGCGCATGCGATGGCACAGTTCTGCGCCTTGCAGACCTTGCAGCAGGCCACCGGCGCGGTGCACGCCGCCGCCTGGTGTTCGGCCGACGGCGAAGTGCGCTGGCTGCGTGAAGACGTGGGCCGCCACAACGCGCTCGACAAGCTGATCGGTGCGCTGGCGAACAACGGCATCGATGCCACCGGCGGTTTCATCGCCGTGACCAGCCGCGCCAGTTTCGAGATGGTGCAGAAGACCGCGATGGCCGGTGTGTCGTTGCTCGCGGCCGTGTCGGCACCGACCTCTTTCGCGGTCGCCACGGCGCAGAAGGCCGGCATGACGCTGGTGGGCTTTGCGCGTGCGCAAGACCTGGTCGTCTACTGCAACCCCGAGCGCCTGGCGCTCGAACAGGAAACCGCGCATGCACACTGATTCCTTGATCCGCATGGCCAACCAGATCGGCACCTTCTTCGAAGCCATGCCCGACCGTGCCGAAGCGCTCGAAGGCGTGGCGATGCACATCAAGCGTTTCTGGGAACCGCGCATGCGGCGCGCGCTGCTCACGCATGTCGACGAAGCCGGCACGGCCGAGCTGAACGTCATGGTGGCCGAGGCGATCAGCCTGCACCGCGCGGTGCTGGCCTGACGCGGCTTGGCCGTCAGGCGGGCGGCGGCAAGCCCTCGAATGGCACGATGCGCTCGATCAGCGCCGCGCCTTCGCCGAGCAGAAAGTCCTTGAAGGCCTGAGCCACCGGCGGCAGGCGCTTGTTGCGCCGGTGCACCACGTACCAGTGCAGCATCAAAGGGAAACCGCGCACGTCGAGCACGCGCAGGTGGCCGTTCTGCAGCTCCTGGCTGATCGTGTGGGCCGACAAAAAGCTGATGCCCATGCCGGCGATCACCGCCTGCTTGATGGTCTCGGTGCTGCGGATCTCCATCGTGATGTTGATGTCGTCGAGCGCGCGGCCGAAACCTTCTTCCATGGAGTGCCAGGTGTCGGAGCCCCGCTCGCGCACGACGAAGGGCTGGCGCATCAGCGAGGCCACTGTGATGGCGGCCTTGCCGACCATCGGGTGGTTGGGCGCCGCGACGATCACATACGGGTGCGGCGCGAACGGTGCGTTCACCGTGTCCATGTCGGTCGGCGGGCGCACCATGATCGCCAGATCAGTCAGGTTGTCGTTGATGTGGGTGAGCAGGCCTTCGCGGTTGTGGACCGAGAAGTTCAGCGTCACACCACGGTGGCGGCTCGCGAACTCGACCAGCAGGTGCGGGAAGAAGTAGTCGCCGGCGCTGATCACGCCGACGTTGAGCTTGCCACCCGAGACGCCCTTGAACTGCGTCATCGCGATCTCGGCCGCTTCGAACTGCTGGATGATCGCGCGGCTGATCTGCAGCAGCTCGGTGCCGGCCGGCGTGAGGTAGATCTTCTTGCCGAACTGCTCGAAGAGTGCGTTGTCGGCGTGCTCTTCGAGCTTCTTGACCTGCGTGGACACGGCAGGCTGCGTCAGGTGCAGCTCTTCGGCCGCACGTGAAAAGCTCAGGTTGCGTGCGACCGACTCGAACACCTTCAGCTGGCGCAGCGTGGCGTGTTTCATCGGGCGGCGCGCGCGACCACGAGCTTCAGCTCACAGGCTGCATGCGCACCTGGCCACGTTCCTGTTCCATCGTCTGCGCGAGCAGCTTGACGAGGGCGTAGACCGTGTCGATGTACGGCGTGGGCGTGTCGGTCAGGCGAGCCAGCTCGACCACGGCCCCGACCAGCGCGTCGATCTCGGGCGCGCGGCCGGCTTCCACGTCCTGCAGCATCGAGGTCTTGTGCTTGCCGACCTTCTCGGCGCCGGCGATGCGCTTGTCGATCGACACGCGGAAGGTGACGCCCAGCTTGTTGGCCACGACCTGTGCCTCGGTCATCATCGCCGCGGCCAGCGCGTGCGTCAGTGGGAACTGGCAGATGTCGACCAGCGTGGCGTGGCTCAGGCTGCTGACCGGGTTGAAGGTCAGGTTGCCCCAGAGCTTGAGCCAGATCTCGGAGCGGATGTTGTCGAGCACCGGCGCCTTGAAGCCGGCGTTGGTGAAACACGCCGCCACGCGGTTCACGCGCTCGCTGATCGAGCCGTCGAGCTCGCCGAGCGGGAAACGGTCGCCTTCGATGTGCTGCACCACGCCCGGCGCCACCAGCTCGGAAGCGGGGTAGACCACGCAGCCGAGCACCCGTTCGGCCGGGATCATCTTGCCGACCACGCCGCTCGCGTCCACGCTCTTCACCTGCGTGCCTTCGAGCGCGCCGCCGTGCTGGTGGAAGTACCAGTAGGGCACGCCGTTCTGCATCGTGACGACCACGGTGTCGGGGCCGAACAGTTTGGGCACGTCGGCGGCCACGGCCTCGACCTGGTGCGCTTTCATCGCCAGGATCACCACGTCTTGCGGCCCGGCCTGCGCGTAGTCGTTGGTCGCCTTCACGTTGCGCGTGGTCTGGCGCGAGCCGTCGGCCGCGATCAGCGTGAAGCCGTTGTTGCGGATCGCCTCCAGGTTGGCGCCCCGCACGATGAAGGTCACGTCTTCTCCGGCGAGGGCGAGCTTGGCGCCCACCAACCCGCCGATCGCGCCTGCGCCGATCACTGCTATCTTCATGTCGAACTCCGGTAGTTGAATCCGTTGCGCAAGCGCTGGCGAGTAACTCAGCCGAAGCGGTTGACGAGCTTTCCGATGCCGCCGATCTCGACCTCGACCACGCTGTCGGGCTTCATCGAGCCGACACCGACCGATGTGCCGCACAGGATCACGTCGCCGGGATGGAGCGTCATGTCGAGGGAGATCAGGCTGACCAATCGTTGTACCGAAAAGCGCATGTCGCTGATCGGGTAATTCTGCCGAACTTCACCGTTGAGCGTGGTCGTGACCGTGAGCGTGGTGGGGTCGAGGCCGGTGGCGACCACCGGGCCCATCGGGCAGAACGTGTCGAAGCCCTTGGCGCGTGTCCATTGCGCGAACGAGGCGTCGCGGTTCAGGATGTCGGCCACCGTCACGTCGTTGGCGCAGGTGTAGCCGAACACGTGGGCCAGTGCGTCGGCTTCCGCCACGCCGCTGCAGGTCTTGCCGATCACGATGCCGAGTTCGCCTTCGAACACGACCTTGCCGTCACAGCGCGGCTGGCGGATCAGGTCGCCGTGGGCGGCGAAGGAGTTCGGCGACTTCAGCAGATAGAGCGGCTCGGCCGGGTCGGCGAGCTTGAGCTTGGCGGCCAGCGCGTGGAAGTTGTTCCACATTGCGATGACCTTGCTCGGCGCGGTGGGCGAGAGCAGGCGCACATCACCGAGCTCGAGCACGCTGCCGGTGGCTTGCGGGTCGCCGAACATGTCGCCGGCGTGTTCATGCACCTGGGTGCCGGCCAGCGTGCCAAAACCGATCTTGCCGGCGTGCTCGAAGCGGACCCAACGGTTTTGCATGACGTGCTCTCTTCTGTCTGCTGCGAAAGCGCCGGGGTTTCAGGCCGGCGCGGTTTTCGCATTGTCCGCAAATGCTCCCTTCAGTGTGGTTTCACGACGGGGATCGATCGATTGTCGGCGAACTGTTCCGCCAACCCGGTGTCAGGCGCCGAGTTCGCCGCCCAGGGTCTGGGCCCAGTCGAAATGCCGGCCCGGCCGTGCGGCCGAGGCCGCGGTGCGCTGGCGGTGGACCGCCTGCTTTTCCTGGATCACGCCGACCAGAAAGTCGGTGTCATAGGCCTTGAGCAAATGCGCCTGCTGCGTTTCGATGTAGTGGCGCAACTGCTGCTCGGCGTTCAGCCCGCTGCGCGTGAGCTGGCTGTAGGTGCCTGCATCCCAGTGCCAACGAAAACCCAGCTCGTGGAAAGCGGCGTTGTAGGCGTTGCGTTCGGCCTCAATGAGGCGGTATTGGAAAGGGAAATCGTTGACCATGAGCTGCTCCTTGAACTGGGTTTCCGCGCTGCCCGCCCCGGGCAATTCGCGTCGGCGTGTTCAAAATGTAGGCTCGGTGATCGATAAGTGATAGTCAAACTATTTTATGAAAATCATTCAGTAAGCGTGATGGTTTCGCCAGCTCACACGGCCGCAGCGTCCAGCACGTTCTGCAAGGCGATGCCACCGCCGTAACTGCCCTGGGCCGGCGCCACGCCGCCGAGCGACACACGGATCGCGCAGTACTTGAATTCGGGGATCTTCGCGAACGGGTCGAGCGCCGCGTTGGTCAGCCGGTTGATCGCCGCTTCGTAGTAGCAGAAGGGCACGAACACGGCGCCGCGCGGCGAGCTTTCGTCGGCGCGGGCGTACAGCACCACCTCGCCGCGGCGTGACTCGATCGTCACCACGTCGCCCGGCTGGCCGCCCATCGCCGCCAGGTCGAGCGGGTGCACCAGCGCGACCGGATCGGGCTCGAGCGTGTCGAGCGTGGTGGCGCGGCGTGTCATGCTGCCGGTGTGCCAGTGTTCGAGCTGGCGGCCGGTGATCAGCACCATCGGGTAGTCGGCATCGGGCCGTTCGTTGGCCGGGATGATGTCGGCCGGTACGAAGCGCGCACGGCCACCTTCACGCGGGAAATCTTCGGTGAAGACCACCGGGTCGCCCGGGTCGCCCTCGTTGCGGCACGGGTAGGTGACAGCGTGCTCGCGGTCGAGCCGCTCCCAGGTGATGCCGGCGATGCTGGGCATCGTGTGGCGCATCTCGTCGAAGACCTCGGACACGTGGCCGTACTGCCAGTCGAGGCCGAGGCGTTTTGCGATCTGCTGGATGATCCACAGGTCTTGCCGCGCATCACCCGGCGGGTTGATGGCCTGGCGGCCCATCTGCACCAGCCGGTCGGTGTTGGTGAAGCTGCCGTTCTTCTCGGGGAAGGCGCTGGCCGGCAGCACCACGTCGGCGAGGTAGGCGGTTTCGGTCAGGAAGATGTCCTGCACGACCAGGTGTTCGAGCGCGGCGAGCGACTCGCGCGCGTGGTTGGCGTCGGGGTCCGACATGGCCGGGTTCTCGCCCATCACGTACATGCCGCGCACACCGCCGGCCTTGATCGCGTGCATCACTTCCACGACCGTCAGGCCGGGTTCGGCGTCGAGCGTGCCGGCCGGCAGCTTCCAGGCCTGCTCGAAGCTCGCGCGCACCGCCGGCTGCGAGACGTGCTGGTAGTCGGGCAGCATCATCGGGATCAAACCCGCATCCGACGCGCCCTGCACGTTGTTCTGGCCACGCAGCGGGTGCAAGCCGGTGCCAGGGCGGCCGATCTGGCCCGTCATCAGCGACAGTGCGATCAGGCAGCGGGCGTTGTCGGTGCCGTGCACGTGCTGCGACACGCCCATGCCCCACAGGATCATCGAAGCCTTCGAGGTGGCGAACAAACGCGCCACCTCGCGGATCGTGTCGGCATCGATGCCGCAGATCGGTGCCATCGCCTCGGGCGAATAACCTTCGACGTTCTTGCGCAGCTCGTCGTAGCCGATCGTGCGGCTGGCGATGAACGCTTCGTTGACCAGGCCTTCGGTCACGATCACGTTCATCATCGCGTTGAGCAGCGCCACGTCGGTGTCGGGCTTGAACTGCACGAAGCGGTGTGCCACGCGCGCCAAGTCGGAACGGCGCGGGTCGCAGACGATCAGCTTGGTGCCGTTCTTGACCGCGTTCTTGATCCACGTCGCGGCGACCGGGTGGTTCACGGTCGGGTTCGCGCCGATCAGCATCACCACCTCGGCCTTGGTCACGTCCATCACCGGGTTCGAGACTGCCCCCGAGCCGATGCCTTCGAGCAGCGCCACGACCGACGACGCGTGGCACAGCCGTGTGCAGTGGTCGACGTTGTTGCTGCCGAAGCCGGTGCGCACCAGCTTCTGGAACAAATAGGCCTCTTCGTTGCTGCCCTTGGCCGAGCCGAACCCGGCGAGCGACTTGCCACCGTGCGTGTCGCGGATCTGCGCCAGCTTGCCGCCGGCGAACTCGAGCGCTTCTTCCCACGTCGCTTCGCGGAACACGTCCATCACGTGGTCGGGGTCCATCACGAAGTCGCCGTTCTTCGGCACGCCTTCGCGGCGGATCAGCGGCACCGTGAGGCGGTGCGGGTGGTGCGCGTAGTCGAAGCCGTAGCGGCCTTTCACGCACAAACGCTCCTGGTTTGCCGGGCCGTCGCGGCCTTCGACGAAGAGGATCTTGTCGTCCTTCACGTTGTAGGTGAGCTGGCAACCGACGCCGCAGTACGGGCACACCGACGCAACCTGCTTGTCGGGCACGGCCAGCGCCACCTCGCGCGCCGGCATCAAGGCGCCGGTCGGGCAGGCCTGCACACATTCGCCGCAGGCCACGCAGGTCGAGGCGCCCATCGGGTCGTCCATGTCGAACACGATCTTCGCGTGGTCGCCGCGGAAGGCCAGGCCGATCACGTCATTGACCTGTTCGTCGCGGCAGGCGCGCAGGCAGCGTGTGCACTGGATGCAGGCGTCGAGGTTCACCGCGATGGCAGGGTGCGACAGGTCTTGCACGACCTTCGCACGCGCTTCGAAACGCGGTTTGCCCACGCCCAGCTTGCGCGCCCATTCGTCGACTTCGTTGTGACGCGTGTAGGCCGTCTCGGGCATGTCGGAGAGCAACAGTTCCAGCACCAGCTTCTGCGACTTGACGGCACGTTCGCTGTCGGTCGTGACCTTCATGCCGGCGGTCGGCGCCCGGCAGCACGACGGGGCGAGCACGCGTTCGCCGGCGATCTCGACCATGCACGAGCGGCAGTTGCCCACCGCTTCCATGCCGGCCTTGTAGCAAAGGTGCGGGATCTCGACGCCTTCGCGCTTCGCGATCTCGATGATGGTTTCGCTGGCGCGGCCCTGCACGTCGCGGCCGTTGAGCTGGAACTCGACGAGCGGCGCTTCGAGGTGAAGGGCTTCGTATTTGGTGATCGCGTTCATGTTCTTGCCCGAGGGTCAGACCAGCTCTTGCGGAAAGTACTTCACGACGCAGTCGACCGGGTTCGGCGCTGCCTGGCCCAGGCCGCAGATCGACGAATCGCGCATCACGGCCGAGAGGTCGGCGAGCAGGTCGACGTCCCAGCTCTTCTGTTCGATCAAGGCCGAAGCCTTGGCCGTGCCGTTGCGGCAGGGCGTGCACTGGCCGCAGCTCTCGTGCTTGAAGAAACGCATCATGTTGCGCGCTGCGTCGGTGGCGGTGTCGGCATCCGACAGCACGATCACCGCGGCCGAGCCGATGAAGCAGCCATACGGTTGCAGCGTGTCGAAGTCGAGCGGGATCGTGTTCATCGTCGCCGGCAAAATGCCGCCCGACGCACCCCCCGGCAGGTAGGCGTAGAAGCTATGGCCGGCCTGCATGCCGCCGCAGTGTTCGTCGATCAGCTCCTGGATCGTGATGCCGGCCGGCGCGAGTTTCACGCCAGGGTTCTTCACGCGGCCCGAGACCGAAAACGAGCGCAGCCCCTTGCGGCCGTTTCGGCCGTGCGAGGCGAACCATTCACCGCCTTTTTCGACCAGCTCGCGCACCCAGTACAGCGTCTCGAAGTTGTGCTCCAGCGTCGGCCGGCCGAACAGCCCCACCTGCGCCACATAAGGCGGGCGCAGGCGTGGCATGCCGCGTTTGCCTTCGATCGATTCGATCATCGCCGACTCTTCGCCGCAGATGTAGGCGCCTGCGCCGCGGCGCAGGATGATCTCGGGCATCGCGGCGATCGGCGGGTGGGCGCGCAACTTCTCGAGTTCGGTTTCGAGCAGCGCGCGGCAGGCGTGGTACTCGTCGCGCAGGTAGACGTAGACACGTTGGATGCCGACGGCCCAGGCCGCGATCAACATGCCTTCGAGAAAACGGTGCGGATCGGCCTCTAACAGCACACGGTCCTTGAAGGTGCCGGGCTCGCCTTCGTCGATGTTCACCGCCATCAGGCGCGGCGCAGTTTCAGCCCGCACGATGCGCCACTTGCGCCCGGTCGGGAAACCCGCGCCGCCCAGGCCGCGCAGGCCGGAGTGTTCGAGCGTGGTGATGATGGCTTCGACATCCCGCTCGCCGGCGTCGCAGGCTCTCAGCAGCGCGTAGCCGCCACTCGCCTGGTAGGCGGCATAGTCGATGTGGCCTTCGGGCAGGTCGCGCTTCGGCGTGGCCGCGACCTGTGCGGCCACCTTCTCGCAGCTCGCGTTCGGCACGGCGGTCTGGCCGACCGCCACCGCCGGTGCCTGTTCGCAGCGGCCGATGCAGGGGGCGGCGATCACGCGCACTTCCTTGCCCAGCAACTTCGGCAAACGCGCCAGCAGGTCGCCCGCCCCGGCCATCTCGCACGACAGGCCGTCACACACCCTGACGGTCAAAGCGGGCGGTGCCGCTTCACCCTCTTTCACGATGTCGAAGTGGTGATAGAAGCTCGCCACCTCGTAGACCTCGGTCTGCGGCAAGCGCATCTCCTGCGCCAGCGCGGCGAGGTGCGCCGACGACAGGTGGCCGAAGCTGTCCTGGATCTTGTGCAGGTGTTCGATCAGCAAATCACGCTGGCGCGACTCGTTGCCGAGCAGGCGCTGCACGTCTTCGAGCGCACCCGGGTCGACACGCCGGCCTTTCGGCGCCTGGCGTTTGCGCTGTTTCGAGACTTCGACCTTCAGGACCGCGAGGGGGATGACTTGGCTGTTCATTCTGGTTTAAGGCTCGCGGTGATGCGTGCACAAGGCACGCCTCGATTCAGGGTCAGATGACGCGCTCGGCGCGCAGCTGGGCCAGGTCGTCGGCGCTGTAGCCGAGCTGGGTCAATACTTCTTCGGTGTGCTCGCCGAGCAGCGGCGAGCGCGTCACTTCGGTCGCGCTGTCGGACATCTTGATCGGGTTGCCGACCGTCAGGTACTTGCCACGCTTCGGGTGGTCGACCTCCACGATCGTGCCGGTCTGGCGCAGCCCCGCGTCTTCGGCGATCTCTTTCATCGACAGGATCGGGCCGCAGGGAATGTCGTACTTGTTCAGGATCTCCATGGCCTCGAACTTCGTCTTGGTCATGGTCCACTTCTCGATGCGCGCGAAGATCGGCTTCAGGTGCAGCAGCCGCGCCGCCGGCGTGGCGAAGGCTTCGTCGTCGATCCAGCCTTCTTCGCCGATCACCTTGCACACGGCCGGCCACACGGCCGCCTGGGTGATGAAGTAGATGTAGGCGTTGGGGTCGGTTTCCCAGCCCTTGCACTTGAGCACCGAGCCGGGCTGGCCGCCGCCCGAGGCGTTGCCGGCGCGCGGCACGGCTTCGCCGAACTTGCCGTCGGGGTACTGCGGGAATTCATGCAGCGTGCCGGTGCGCTCCAGGCGCTGCTGGTCGCGCAGCTTCACGCGGCACAGGTTCAACACCGCGTCCTGCATCGGCGCCAGCACCTTCTGGCCGCGGCCGGTGGTGTGGCGCTGGTGCAGCGCGGCGACGATGCCCAGCGCCAGGTGCAAGCCGGTGCCGCTGTCGCCGATCTGCGCGCCGGTCACGACCGGCGGGCCGTCGTCGAAACCGGTGGTCGAGGCCGCGCCGCCGGCGCACTGGGCGACGTTTTCGTAGACCTTGTAGTCCTCGTACTTGCCCGGGCCGAAACCCTTGACCGAGGCCACGATCATGCGCGGGTTGAGCTTCTGGATGTGTTCCCAGGTGATGCCCATGCGGTCGAGCGCGCCGGGCGCGAAGTTCTCGACCAGCACATCGCAGGTCTTGATCAGCGTGTCGAGCACCTCTTTGCCCTTGGGCTTCTTGGTGTCGAGCGTGATCGAGCGCTTGTTGTGGTTCAGCATCGTGAAATAGAGGCTGTCCACACCGGGAATGTCGCGCAGTTGGCCGCGGGTGGCGTCGCCTTCGCCGGCGCGCTCCACCTTGATCACGTCGGCCCCGAACCAGGCCAGCAGCTGGGTGCAGGTCGGGCCGGACTGCACATGGGTGAAATCGAGAACACGAACGCCGTCGAGTGCCTTGCTCATCACTTTTCTCCTTGGGTCTTGGCCTCCGCTTCCATCAACCGAGCACGCAGCTTGCGTTCTTCGGTGAAGCGGGCGGTCTCGTCGCGAACGATAGCGGCAATGCCCGTGACCTTGTGATCTTCGGAAAAAAGCATCGAAACGGTGAAGGCAATCGAGAGCGTGTGGCCGTCCTTGTGCAGCGCCGGCACGCGCAACACGTCGGCACCGTATTTGGTGACGGCCGTTTCCATCGTCTTGTGGTAACCCTCCCAGTGCCGGCCACGCTGCCGGGTGGGAATGATCATGTCGAGCGACTGGCCGAGCGCATCGGCTTCGGTGAAGCCGAAGATGCGCTCGGCGGCCGCGTTCCAGAGCGTGATCGCGCCCGATGCGTCGCAGACCATGATCGCGTCGCCGGCGCCGCCGACGAGTTGAGCCAGGTCCACGCTGGTTTGCACGGGCGCTTTCAGCTCAGACCGCTTTGGCGGCGTGCAGCGTGGCGATCTTGTCGGCGCTGTAACCCAGCTCCGACAGCACCTCGTCGGTGTGCTCGCCCAGCAGCGGCGAGCCGGTGATCTCGACCTTCATGTCCGAGAACTTGATCGGGCTGCCGACCGTCAGGTAGGTGCCGCGTTCCTTGTGCTGCACTTCGGCGATCGTGCCGCTGGCGCGCAGCGACGGGTCGACCGAGAGTTCCTTCATCGACATGACCGGCGCGCAGGGAATGTCGAACTTGCGCAGGATGTCGACCGCTTCGAACTTGGTCTTGTCGGCGAGCCAGACTTCGATGGTCGCGAAGATGTCGGTGATGTGCGGCTGGCGCGCTTTCGGCGTCATGTACAGCGGGTCGGTCTTCCATTCCGGCTTGCCGATGGCGTCGCAGATCGGCGCCCACGCCTGGCCCTGGATCGTGAAGTAGATGTAGGCGTTGGGGTCGGTTTCCCAGCCCTTGCACTTGAGCACCCAGCCCGGCTGGCCACCGCCGCCGGCGTTGCCACCACGCGGCACCACGTCGGTGAACTTGCCGTGCGGGTACTGGGGATACTCTTCCAGGTAGCCGAGGCGGTCGAGGCGCAGCTGGTCGCGCAGCTTCACGCGGCACAGGTTCAGCACCGCGTCTTGCATCGAGCAGGCGACCTTCTGGCCGCGGCCGGTCTTGTCACGCTGGCGCAGCGCGGTCAGGATGCCGATGGCCAGGTGCATGCCGGTGTTGCTGTCGCCGAGCGCAGCAGCGCTCACGGTCGGCGGGCCGTCCCAGAAACCGGTGGTCGACGCGGCGCCGCCGGCGCACTGCGCCACGTTTTCGTAGACCTTCAGGTCTTCATAGTGGTGGCCGTCACTGAAACCCTTGACCGACGCCAGGATCATCTTCGGGTTCAGCTCGAGGATGCGTTCCCAGGTGAAGCCCATGCGGTCGAGCGCGCCGGGGCCGAAGTTCTCGACCATCACGTCGGAGACCTTGATCAGCTTCTCGAGGATTTCCTTGCCTTCGCGCGTTTTCGTGTCGAGCGTCAGCGAGCGCTTGTTGCTGTTGAGCTGGGTGAAGTACAGCGCGTCGACGTTCGGGATGTCGCGCAGCTGGCTGCGCGTCACGTCGCCCGAACCGGGGCGCTCGACCTTGATCACGTCGGCGCCGAACCAGGCGAGCATTTGGGTGCAGGCCGGGCCGGCCTGAACGTGCGTGAAGTCGATGATCTTGATGTCGTCTAGTGCCTTGGTGCTCATATGAGTGCTCCTTGAGTTGGCGGGGGAAATTCTGCGCTGCTTTATTTCTTGACTGCGCTTTGCGGGTTCAGGTTGCCGATGCGGCCGCTTTCGGTGCCGGCGGCTTCATTGATGACGGCATTGATCAGCGTCGGCCGGCCCGAAGCCACGGCTTCGGTCAGGGCCTTGGCCAGTTCTTCGGTCGTGGTGGCGTTGACGCCGACACCACCGAAGGCTTCCATCAGCTTGTCGTAACGCGCGTTCTTCACGAACACGGTGGGCGCCACGTCGGCCGTGCCCGACGTGTTCACGTCGGTGCCGCGGTACACGCCGTTGTTGTTGAACACGACAACGCAGATCGGCAGGTTGTAGCGGCAGATGGTTTCCACTTCCATGCCGCTGAAGCCGAAGGCGCTGTCGCCTTCGATCGCGATCACCGGCTTGCCGGTGACGACCGCGGCCGCGACGGCGAAGCCCATGCCGATGCCCATGATGCCCCAGGTGCCCACGTCGAGGCGCTTGCGCGGCTCGTACATGTCGACGATGCTGCGCGCGAAGTCGAGCGTGTTGGCACCTTCGTTGACGACGATCGCATCGGGACGCGCCTTCACCTGGTCGCGCAATACGCTCAGCGCGCTCTGGAAGCTCATCGGCGACGGGCGCGCCGCCAGCGTCTCTGCCATCTTCGACAGGTTCTTGTCCTTGCGCTCGGCGATGGCGCCGGTCCATTCGGCCGGCGGCTTGGCCCACTTGGCGTCGATGCCGCCCAGCAGTGCGGCGACGCAGGAGCCGATGTCGCCGATCACCGGCGCGGCGATCGCGACGTTGCTGTCGATCTCGGTCGGTGCGATGTCGATCTGGATGAACTTCTTCGGCGCAGCGCCCCAGGTCTTGCCCTTGCCGTGCGACAGCAGCCAGTTCAGGCGCGCGCCGATCAGCAGCACCACGTCGGCTTCGGCCAGCACATACGAACGCGCGGCCGAGGCCGACTGCACGTGCGTGTCGGGCAGCAGGCCCTTGGCCATCGACATCGGCAGGTAGGGGATGCCGGTCTTCTCGACCAGCGCGCGGATGTCGGCATCGGCCTGCGCATACGCCGCGCCCTTGCCGAGCATGATCAGCGGGCGCTTCGCACCCTTGAGCAGATCGAGCGCGCGGTTCACGGCTTCGGGTGCCGGGATCTGGCGCGGCGCCGGGTCGACGACCTTGACCAGCGAGGCGCGGCCGGCCGCGGCGTCCATCGTCTGCGCGAACAGCTTGGCCGGCAGGTCGAGGTACACCCCGCCCGGGCGGCCCGAGACAGCAGCGCGGATCGCCCGCGCGATGCCGATGCCGATGTCTTGCGCGTGCAATACACGGTAGGCCGCCTTGCACAGCGGCTTGGCGATCGCGAGCTGGTCCATCTCTTCGTAGTCGCCTTGTTGCAGGTCGACGATCTCGCGTTCGCTCGAGCCGCTGATCAGGATCATCGGGAAGCAGTTGACGGTCGCGTTCGACAACGCGGTCAGGCCGTTCAGGAAGCCCGGCGCAGAGACCGTGAGGCAGATGCCGGGCTTTTGCGTCAGGAAGCCAGCGGCGGCTGCGGCGTTGCCGGCGTGCTGCTCGTGGCGGAAGGAAATGACGCGCATGCCCTCGGCCTGTGCCATGCGGCACAGGTCGGTCACCGGGATGCCGGGCAGGCCGAAGATGGTGTCGATGTCGTTGAGCTTGAGTGCATCGATGACCAGGTGGAAACCGTCGGTCATTGCGGCTGTTTGTGTGTCGTTTGCCATGTTGAGATGTCTCTTTCGTTTACCTGTACAAAGGTCCCGCGTCACTCGTGGACTGCACTGCGCGGTATCATAGGAATCGATCCTTGTTCCACCCCTTGACCGCGGTCAACTTTCGAAAATTGGACCCCGCGCGTCGGCCATGACACTGCTCGCCCAGCACCCCGAACGCAACGTCATCCGCTTGCAACTCAAGCAGAACCTTGTGCTGCGGGCCCTCAGCGAAGACGACCGCGCCGAGCTCGAACCGCATCTGGTCATCGTCGAGGGCAACAAGGGCGACTTCCTGCTGCACCAGGGGGTGCGCGAGATGGAGCAGTACTTCATCCTCGACGGCATCCTCAAGCGCGTGGTCTCCAACCCCGAAGGCAAGGAGATGATCCTGCGCTTCGCCAATGAGACCGACATGGAGACCAGCTACGCCGCCATGCGCCTGGGCACGCCCACGCCCTACGGCATCGTCTGCGTCACGAAGGCGCGCGTGGCGAGCCTGCCGCTGCTGGTCTGGATCGAATTCCTGGAGCGCCACCTGCCGACCAAGGAACTCTTCGAATACGCCGTGATGCAGCTGATGAGCGAGATCATGGCCCACACGATCACGCTGCACCTGCTCGACGCGCCGGGCCGCGTGCACCGGTTCCTGCGCAAGCACCCCGAGCTCGTCGAACGCATTCCGAGCAAGGAGCTCGCCTCTTACCTCAACCTCTCGGCCGAAACGCTGAGCCGGTTGAGAAAGAGCGGCAAGATCTGAGCTCACGGCGCGGCACCGGCCTTCGGCAGCAATACGGCGTCAGTCCACCGGCCGCTCGGCCGCGAACTCGTCGGCCCTGGGCGGCTTGACCAGCGCGATCACTTTCGAGATCAGCGGCCAGAACAGCAGCGTCAGCGCCAGCGTGGTGATCGTGCCCACCAGCGGGTTGGCCCACATGATGCCCACGTCGCCCTGCGAGACCAGCATGGCCTGGCGGAACGAGTCTTCGGCCTTGTCGCCGAGCACCAGCGCCAGCACCAGCGGGGCGAGCGGGATGTCGAGCTTCTTGAAGACGTAGCCGACCACACCGAAGCCCATCATGAACCAGATGTCGAGCATCGCGTTGTGCACGGTGTAGGCGCCGATCGCACAGATCACGATGATCACCGGCGCGATGATCGAGAACGGAATGCGCAGGATCGACGCAAACAGCGGCACCGTGCTCAGCACCACGATCAGGCCGACCACGTTGCCGAGGTACATGCTGGCGATCAGGCCCCAGACGAAGTCTTTCTGCTCGACGAAGAGCAGCGGGCCGGGTTGCAGGCCCCAGATCAGCAGGCCGCCCAGCAGCACGGCGGCGGTCGGCGAGCCGGGGATGCCGAGCGCCAGCATCGGCAGCAAGGCACTGGTGCCGGCGGCGTGTGCCGCGGTCTCGGGGGCGATCACGCCTTCCATCTCGCCGGTGCCGAACTTCTTGCCGTTCTTCGACATCTTCTTCGCCAGGCCGTAGCTCATGAACGAAGCCGGCGTGGCGCCGCCCGGGGTGATGCCCATCCAGATGCCGATCAGCGAGCTGCGCAGCGAGGTGACCCAGTACTTCGGCAGTTCTTTCCACGTCTGCCACACGACCTTGGGGTCGATCTTCGCGCTCTTGCCCTGGAAGTTCAGGCCCTCTTCCATCGACAACAAGATCTCGCCGATGCCGAACAGGCCGATCACCGCGATCAGGAAGTCGAAGCCACGCATCAGCTCGGTCTGGCCGAAGGTCAGACGCAACTGGCCGGTCACGGTGTCCATGCCCACGGCGGCCAGCGCGAAGCCGAGCGCCATCGACACCAGGATCTTGTACGGCGAGCCCTTGCCCATGCCGACGAAGCTGCAGAAGGTCAGCAGGTAGACCGCGAAGAACTCCGGCGAGCCGAACTTGAGTGCGAACTTCGCGACCAGCGGCGCCAGGAAGGTGATCATCACCACCGCCACAAATGCGCCGATGAACGACGAGGTGAACGCTGTGGTCAGCGCCGCGCCGGCCTGGCCTTTCTGCGCCATCGGGTAACCGTCGAAGGTGGTGGCCACCGACCAGGGTTCGCCGGGGATGTTGAACAGGATCGAGGTGATCGCCCCGCCGAAGAGTGCCCCCCAGTAGATGCAGCTCAGCATGATGATGGCCGAGGTCGGCGACATCGTGAAGGTGAGCGGCAGCAGGATCGCCACCCCGTTGGCGCCGCCCAGGCCGGGCAACACGCCGATCAAGACGCCGAGAATGATCCCGACGAACATCAGGCCGATGTTCATCGGTGTCAGGATCACGGCGAAGCCGTGCAGCAGAGAGCTGATTTCATCCATTTGTTTGGTGCTCCGAGGGCTCAGTAGCCGAGAAATTGAAGCGGGTCCAGCGAGCCCTTGAACAGCGGCACCTTGAACCAGACCTCGAACATGAAGAAGAAGAGGGTGTTGACCGCGAGTGCGATGAGCACGCTCTTCACCCAGGAGTACTTGCCGAGAATCACCATGAACAGCGCGATGTAGACCGCCGAGGCGACATACAGGCCGAGAAAGGCCACCGCCAGCACGTAGACCAGCGCCGGCACCAGCACCGACAGCACCCGCTTGAGCTGCACCGTGTCGACGAAAGTGCTGGTGTTCTTCTTCTTGCCGAGCAGCGCCTCGAACAGCATGCCGAGGCTCGCGATCACGACGATCGTGCCGATCAGGAACGGGAAGTAGCCCGAGCCCGGGCCGTCGCTGGTCCAGCCGGCGCCGAGCCGGCGGCTTTCGACGATGACCACGATGCCGATGACCAGCAGGATCGCTGCGACCACCGCTTCGACCGTGTTCGTGGCAATGACAGGCCGGCCTGTCTCTTCACCGGCGTTTTCTTCGTGCTCCATGGAGCCCCCCATGTGTGTTGTTGCGTCAGGAAATGCGGCGGCCCACCCACCCACCGCGCGCGGCGCGGCGGGTGGCCCGATATCGGGTGTGGCGGGGCCTTACTTCGGAGCCAGGAACCCGGCTTCGGTCATCAGCGTGCGGTGCGTGGCTTCGGCGGTTTCAAGCCACTTCGTGAACGGCGCGCCGGTCAGGAAGGTCGGATTGAAGGCACCCTTTTCCATGTACTCGGCCCAGTCCGGCGTGGCCCGCACCTTCTTCAGCAGCTCGACGTAGAACGCGAGCTGGTCCGGCGTGGTGCCGGGTGCCATGAAGATGCCACGCAGCATCGTGTAGTCGGTCGGCACGCCGGCTTCCTTGCAGGTCGGGATGTCGTTCCACGACAGCGTCTCGGTCACCTTCGTCTTGAACGGCATGCGCTCGTCGTCGAACACGCACAAGGCGCGCAGCGAGCCGGCACGCCACTGGGCCACGGCCTCGATCGGGTTGTTGACGGTGGAGTCGACGTGCTTGCCGACCAGTTGCACCGCCACGTCGCCGCCGCCCTTGAACGGGACGTAGATGAACTTCGTGCCGGTGGCTTTTTCCAGGCCCACGGTCAGGATCTGGTCTTCCTGCTTCGAGCCGGTGCCGGCCATCTTGAACTTGTTGGGGCCGGCGGCCTTGGCAGCGGCCAGGTAGTCCTTGGCGGTCTTGTACGGGGTTTCGGCATTGACCCACAGCACGAACTGGTCGAGCGCCAGCATCGCGACCGGCGTCATGTCTTTCCAGTTGAAGGGCACGCCGGTGGCGAGCGGGGTCGTGAACAGGTTCGACAGCGTGATGATGATCTTGTGCGGGTCGCCCTTGGCTTCCTTGACGGCGAGGAAGCCCTCGGCGCCGGCACCGCCCGACTTGTTGACGACGATGAGCGGCTCTTTCATCAGCTTGTGCTTGATGACGATGCCCTGCACCAGGCGCGCCATCTGGTCGGCGCCACCGCCGGTGCCCGCCGGCACGACGAACTCGACCGGCTTGGTCGGCTCCCAGGCGTGGGCAGGTGCCACGAACGCGAGCGCCAGCGCGGCGGCTGCGCAGATGCGCGTAGGCGAAAAGAGGTTCTTGATCATGCTGTCTCCTGTGGGTCTAAGGTGCACGTTGCTTTGGAATGCCAATAGAGATTCCAACCATTCAATGCTGCGACCAGGGCTTCTGAATCGGGCTTGACCGCGGTCAACGATTCGGAAATGCCGACTAGGGGTTGCCCCGTATCACGGACCCGCGCGTCAGTGCTTCAGAACGCGCTCTGACCTGCCGTTCGGCCATCGAGACAGCGCGCGGACTTCAGGGTTTGGTGTCGTTGAACCGCGCGCTGCTGCGGTCCACGTTGAGCGCCGGCGAACGCCGCGCCGTCGCCTTCATCGGCCCCACGCTCGTGGCGCTGCGTTGCCGTTCGCGCATCTGCTCGCCCAGCGCCATCGACTCGTGCAGCAGGTGCACATAGAACGACAGCAGCGAGACCGCCACGATGGCGGCGAAAGCCATCAGCGGGCGGTGCGCGGTGGGCAGCTCGAAGCGGGCGGGCAACAGGTCGTGCAGCGAGGGCATGGTGGGCTCTCCAGTGAAGATCAAGCAGTGTCGAGCGCGGCCGCGGGCCAACCTGTCAGTTGAGAGCGGGCAGCTGGGTAGGACATGTCCGAGCAGCCGCGGCGCATATACAAGGCCGATCGCATCGATGGCCGCCTTTCCTACAAGGCCGCGGCCCTGCGGCTGATGGGCGTGGCGTGGCCCGGTTTTTAAAGTTCGGTCACGGGGTCTCCCCGCCAACGCAACGAGCTGCAGGCCACCCGCCAGCGCTCGAAGCGAACCCACCCACCAACGCGCTGAGCGCAAGGAGCTGCACATGAACTGGGACCGCATCGAAGGCAACTGGAAACAACTCAAGGGCAACGTGAAAGAGCAATGGGGCAAGCTGACCGACGACGACTTCGACGTCGTGGCCGGCCGCCGCGACCAGCTCGCCGGCAAGCTGCAGGAGCGCTATGGCTACGCGAAGGACGAAGCCGAGCGCCATGTGGCCGAGTGGGAGCGCAGCGCCACCGACAAGTGGTTCGAGCCCAAGGCCAAAGACAAGGTCTGAGCGCCACGGCGCACCCGCTTCGACCCCCCGCGGTGCGCCCTGCGCCGCGGGGGGTTTGTTCCGAAAGAACCCGATGAACATCGAAACCCAGAACAGCCCCGAGATGGCCGAGCTGTGCAAGCTGATCGAGCCGATCCCGGTCGCGATGCTGGGCAACATCGACGCCGCCGGTGCGCTCGTCAGCCGCCCGATGGCGGTGCTCGAAGTCGATGCCGCCGGCGCGGTGTGGTTCTTCGTGGACCTGCGTTCCTCACGTGTGGAGTTCCTGCGTGTCGTCAACCTGAGTTTTGTCGATGCCGAACACGGCACTTATGTGTCGCTGTCCGGTCGCGGCGAAGTTCGCTCCGACCGTTCGCATGTCGAAAGACTGTGGACGCCAATGGCCAAACCCTGGTTTCCCGAGGGACCGGCCTCCTCCAACCTGGCACTGCTGAAATTCGTGCCGCACACCGCCGAGTACTGGGACGCACCGAACAGCAAGATGGTGCGCATGTTTGCGATGGCCGCTTCGGTGGTCGCCGGCAAACCCATCGGCATCGGCGACCACGCCACCCTCACCGACCTGTCGGCGCATTGACCGACGCACAACCTTCCAAGGAAAACACATGAACAAGACCCTTCTGATCTCCGCGCTGTTCGCAGCCTTCGCCGTCACGGCATGCGACAAGCCGACCGTGGTCACCGTTCCGGTGCCTGTGGCCGTGCCCGGCCCCGCAGGCGCGACGGGTGCCACCGGTTCTACGGGCTCGACCGGGTCGACGGGCAGCACGGGTGCGACCGGCAGCACGGGCTATACCGGCGCCACCGGGGACACCGGTGCCACCGGCAAGACCGGTTCTGGCACGACCGTGATCGTGGTTCCGGGTGCTTCGGCACCGGCGAACTGATCGCGCTCGCGCAGTCCACATCCAAAACAACGAGGAGAACACCATGACACTGGGAACCATTCTGCTGATCGTCCTGATCCTGATGCTGGTCGGCGCGCTGCCGAGCTGGGGCCACAGCAAGAACTGGGGCTACGGCCCGAGCGGAGGCCTCGGCCTCGTCGTGATCGTGCTGATCGTGCTGCTGCTGATGGGGCGCATTTGAAGCCAGGCGTTTTTGATCTGCGCACGCCGCTGAAAACGGCGGCGCGTGTGTTGGCCGCCGGTGTGCTGCTGGCCACACTCGCCGCTTGCAGCGAGGTGGCCACGCTGCCGGTCTCGGCCGGCACCGGGCCGCAGCCGACGCTGCCGGCGCCGGCGCCTTCGCTTATCCCGACCGTCAATATCGCCAAGGCCAAGGGCTGGGCCCACGGCGCGACGCCGAAAGCGGCCGCGGGCACGCAGGTCGCGGCCTTTGCCGACAAGCTCGACCACCCGCGCTGGCTGCTCGTGCTGCCCAACGGTGATGTGCTGGTGGCCGAAACCAACGCGCCGCCCAAGCCCGAAGACAGCAAGGGCCTCAAGGGCTGGGTGATGGGCCTGGTGATGAAACGCGCCGGTGCCGGAACACCCAGCGCGAACCGCATCACGCTGCTGCGCGACACCGACGGTGACGGGGTGGCCGACCTGCGCTCGGTGCTGCTCGACAACCTGAATTCGCCGTTCGGCATGGCGCTGATCGGCAGTGACCTGTTCGTGGCCAACTCCGACGCGGTGATGAAGTTCCCGTACACCGAAGGCGAGCTGCGCATCAAGGCGCCGGGCCTGAAGGTGCTGGAGCTGCCGGCCGGCCCGATCAACCACCACTGGACCAAGAACCTGATCGCGAGCACCGACGGCAGCAAGCTGTATGTGACCGTGGGCTCGAACAGCAACGTCGGCGAGCGCGGCCTCGACGCCGAAGCCGACCGCGCAGCGATCTGGGAAGTCGACGTGAAGAACGGTTCGCGCCGCATCTTCGCGTCGGGCCTGCGCAACCCGAACGGCATGGCGTGGGAGCCGGCGAGCGGCGCGCTGTGGACGGTCGTCAACGAACGCGACGAGATCGGCAGCGACCTCGTGCCCGACTACATGACCTCGGTGCGCGACGGCGCCTTCTACGGCTGGCCGTTCAGCTACTACGGCCAGCACGTCGACGAGCGCATCAAGCCGCCGCGGCCCGAGATGGTGGCCAAGGCGATCGCGCCCGACTACGCGCTCGGCCCGCACACCGCGTCGCTCGGCCTGGCGTCGTCGCTCGGCACCACGCTGCCCGCGCCGTTCGCCAGCGGCATGTTCATCGGCCAGCACGGTTCGTGGAATCGCCGCCCGCACAGCGGCTACAAGGTCATCTACGTGCCGTTCGTGGCCGGCAAGCCGGCGGGTGAACCGCTCGACGTGCTGACCGGTTTCCTCAGCGAAGAGGGCGCGGCGTATGGCCGGCCGGTGGGTGTGGCGATCGACCGCAAGGGCGCGCTGCTCGTGGCCGACGATGTGGGCAACGTGGTCTGGCGCGTGACCGCCAAGCCGTGACCGCCAAGCCCGGCCATACTGACGAATCCGTTCAACTCCAGCGTTAGCCGATGACCAAGTACCTTGTCGCCTATGGTGCCACCCTGGCCGTGATGGTCGCGCTCGATCTGCTCTGGCTCGGCCTGATCGCCAAGCCGATCTACCAGCAAGGCATCGGCCACTTGATGGCCGACGCGCCGAAGATCGGCGTGGCCGTGCTGTTCTATGCGCTGTATGCGGCGGGCATCGTCTACTTCGCGGTCGCCGCGCATCCGCCCGGCGATGCGTGGGGCAAGACCTTGCTCTCGGCCGCGCTGTTCGGCTTCTTCGCGTATGCCACCTACGACCTGACCAACCTGGCCACGCTGAAGGGCTGGCCGGTCGGAATGTCGCTGATCGACATGGCCTGGGGTGTCACGGTCAGCACCGTGTCGGCGGCCGCGGGCAAGTTTGCGCTCGACCGGTTTCTGACCGCCTGAGGGCTTGAAACCAGCCATGAACCATCCATATGGATGGTGAGAGGATGGTTTCATGACACAGCACACCGCCACACCGCCGGCCCGAACGGCCGACTCCGAGAAGATCACGATCAACCTCGGCTTCGTCGACCTGGGCCAGATCGACCTGCTGGTCGCCGAAGCTTTCTACGGCAACCGCAGCGACTTCATCCGCACCGCCATCCGCAACCAGCTCGGCCAGCACGCCGATGCCGTCAAGCAGGTGGTGGCGCGCAAGACCCTCGTGCTCGGGCTGCAGCACTTCAGCGCGGCCGAGTTGCGCGCGTTGCAGGCGACAGGTCAGAAATTGCAGATCCGCGTGCTCGGCCTGGCCACGATCGCCCACGACGTGAGCCCCGAGCTCGCGCTGGCCACCATCGAATCGATTGACGTGCTGGGCGCCCTGCACGCCAGCCCGGCGGTGAAAGCCGCCCTGACCTCCAGATCCAGAAAGACCCCATGAATGAAACCCTGCAAGACCTGATGCGCTCGGCCACGAGGCTGACGCAGGCCGGCCGCCTGAACGAAGCCACCGCGGCGATCCAGCGCGCGCTGCGCGGCGCCGCCCCGGCGGCGACACCGGCCCGGCCAGAGTCGTCGGCCGAGGTGCTCGACGGCTGCGTGTTCGAGGTGGAAACGCCCGCGCCGGCCGCCACAAAGTCGGCCCACGCCACGTTCATCAACGGCACCCACACCCACGCCGGGCTGACCCGTGGCTACAAACTCTTCGTGCCCCCGGCGCGGGCCGGCAAGCCTCGTGCGCTGCTCGTGATGCTGCACGGCTGCACGCAAGACCCCGACGACTTCGCGGCCGGCACCGGCATGAACGACGCGGCGCTCGAAGAAGGCTTCGTCGTGCTCTACCCCGCGCAGGCGCAAGACGCCAACCCGTCGCGTTGCTGGAACTGGTTCAAGCACACGCACCAGCAGCGGGGCCGCGGCGAGCCGGCCGTGATCGCCGACATGGCCCGTGCCGTGATGAAAGAACACAGCATCGACCCGCGCCGGGTCTACATCGCCGGCCTGTCGGCGGGCGGCGCCATGGCCATCATCGTGGCCGAGGCCTACCCGGAGCTCTTTGCCGCGGTCGGGGTGCACTCGGGCCTGCCGCGCGGTGCGGCGAGCAGTGTGCCCGAAGCCTTATCGGTGATGGGCACCGGCGTGGCGGGCAACGCCCCGCAGCCGCGCGCAGGCCGTATCGACGATGCCGCGCCCGTGCGGGTGCCAACCATCGTGTTCCACGGCGACCAGGACCGCACCGTGCACCCGCGCAATGGCGAGCAGGTGCTCGCGGCCGCGCTCGGCGGTACGGTGGCCGGTGCTGCGCGCGTCGAGCAGGGCACGGCGGGCCAGGGCCGGCGTTACACGCGCTCGAGCCACGCCGCCGACGACGGCACGACGCAGGCCGAACACTGGCTGCTGCACGGCGCCGGCCACGCCTGGTCGGGCGGCCGTGCCGCGGGCTCGTACACCGATGCCGCGGGGCCCGACGCCACGCGCGAGATGCTGCGGTTTTTCTTCGAGCATCCGCTCAGGCCGTAGGGCGGGCACAAGCGCGCCGTTGTTACGTGTGCGGTGGCGTACAGACGGAGTGCGCGCGGAGGGGTAGAAGCAGAGGTGGGCTGGCTCGTGAGCCGGCCCGTGTTCGCTTTGCCTGACCGCAACCACCGCGTTGCCACCGACTCCACCTGACCGAGGGCTCACCGTGAGCCAATCTTCCCCTACCCAAACGCCTGGCGGCGCCGGCCTCCCGCGCACGCTGCGGCCAAGGCCGACGGCAGCTGCCGACGCGCCGGCACTGTCGCTGAACGGCAGCCTGCCGGCCGTGTCCTCCGATGTCGCGATCGGCGACTGGGACGACCTGCTCAGCGCCGTCAAGTCGCGGCTGCGGCTGACGGTCGGCGAACTGCTGTCCGTGCTGCCCGAACACCGGCTGCCCGATGCGGCGCAGAAGATCCAGGCCAGCGTGCTGGAGTGCGTGAACGCACTCGACCAGCTGCACCTCACGCTGAGGCACGAGTTCGCCCGGCGCGAGCAACTCGAACGTGAAGTCGCCGAAACCCAGGCGGTGCTGGCCCGGGCGCGCGACCAGCTCACCGCCACGCGGGCCGACGAGCAGCACGCGCGCCACCTGGCCTCGCACGACAGCCTGACGGCGCTGCCGAACCGCAGCTGTTTTCACGAGCGGCTCGAACACGCGCTGGCCGACCCGGAACTGCGGCGCCAGGGCCTGGCGCTGCTCTACCTCGACCTCGACGGTTTCAAGGCCGTCAACGACGAACACGGCCACGATGCCGGCGACGAGATGCTTCGCATCGTCGCGGCGCGGCTGGCGCGCAGCGTGCGCACCGACGACATGGTCAGCCGGGTCGGCGGCGACGAGTTCGCCTGCCTGTTGCCCGACGTGCCGAGCCGCGAGCAGCTCAGCCACCTGGCCTGCAAGATGTTCGACGCGGTCAGCGCGCCGATGAAGATCGGCCTGCT
Organism: Burkholderiaceae bacterium; assembly: GCA_040080605.1. GTDB lineage: Bacteria > Pseudomonadota > Gammaproteobacteria > Burkholderiales > Burkholderiaceae_C > LMDS01. The sequence continues at coordinate 12,651 of JBEBIB010000017.1, read as the reverse complement.
CAAGCTGACCATTCACGCCAGCATCGGCATCGCGATCTGCCCGGGCGACGGCGCCAGCGCCGAAGCCCTGCTCAAGAGCGCCGACGAGGCGATGTACCGGGCCAAGCGGCAGAACACGGGCTATTCCTTCTTCGCCGAAGGGGTCAGCGCCGACGTGCCCGTCACCGAGTAGCGGCGCGGCGCAGCCTGCGTCAGCGGTCATCGATTGATCTTCGTCAATCGGTCGGCGCGTGCGCGCGCCGAACATCGTGCCTTGGTGAAGTCATACTGCGGCGCTGGCCCGGCAAGGAGGTCTGCGCCGATGGATGAGAAGCCGTGTGAAGATCCGTCCGTGCTGGGTGCAGGAGACGTGGCGACTGCGCTCGGCGCCGACGTTGCACGGGGCCTGACGGCGCAGGAAGCGGCCCGCCGCCTCGCCGCCGATGGCCCCAACGACCTGCAGGCCGAACCGCCGGTGCCGACCTGGCGGCGCGTTCTGCGGCACTTCAACGACCCGCTCATCTACCTCTTGCTGGCGGCCATCGTCATCGCGCTGGTGGCCTGGCTGATCGAAGGGCGGGTCGGCTGGCCGGTCGACGCGATCGTCATTGCGGTGATCGTCGTGCTCAACGCCGTGCTCGGCCACGTGCAGCAGTCCAGGGCCGAGAACGCCGTGGCCGCGTTGGCGCGCATGACGGTCGCCACCTCGGCCGTGCTGCGCGACGGGCAACTGCATCGTGTGCCCAGCAGTGAACTGGTGCGCGGTGACCTGCTGGTGCTCGGCGAAGGCGACGCGGTGGGCGCCGACGCGCGGCTGCTGCAGGCCACCTCGTTGCGCGTGCAGGAAGCTTCGCTGACCGGCGAAAGCGAGGCCGTACTGAAGGACGCCGCGACGCTGGCGCAGCGCTCGCCGCTCGGCGACCGGCTCGACATGGTCTTCAAGGGCACGGCCGTGGCGCAGGGCAGCGGCCGCGCCGTGGTCACGGCCATCGGCATGCAGACCGAAGTCGGGCGGGTGGCGCAGATGCTCGAGGCCACGGTGCAGGCACCGACCCCGCTGCAGACCGAGGTGGCGCGGGTCGGGCGTGGGCTGGGCATCGCGGTCGTGGTGATCACGGTCGTGGTGGTGACCACCATCCTCGCGATGTCGGAGCTGCGCAGTGCCGCCGACGTGATCCCCGTGCTGCTGTTCGGCGTGGCGCTGGCGGTGGCGGCCGTGCCCGAGGGGCTGCCGGCGATCCTGTCGGTCGTGCTGGCGCTCGGTGTGCAGCGCATGGCGAAACACCACGCGATCGTCAAGAACCTGTCGTCGGTCGAGACGCTGGGCTCGGCCTCGGTCATCTGCTCCGACAAGACCGGCACGCTGACGCGCTCGGAGATGACGATCGAGCGGGTGATGACGGCATCGGGCGGCACCCGCGTCACCGGTGTCGGTTACGCGCCCGACGGCCGCGTCGAGCATGAAGGGGAACCGCTGGCCGACGGGCCTCTGCGTGACGAGCAGCGTGTCGTGCTCAGCGGCGGCAGCCTCGCCGGAAACGCCGATCTGCGCCAGTCGGCCGGCGGCGAGTGGGCGATCCACGGCGACCCGACCGAAGCGGCGTTTCTGGTGGCCGAGCACAAGCTCGGCGACACGCAGCGGCGCGAGAGACGTTTCGAGCGCGTCGGCGAGATCCCGTTCACGTCGGAACGCAAGATGATGTCGACGGTCGAGCGTGACCACGAACACGGCGGCGAGATCGTGCTGATCACCAAAGGCGCGCCCGACGTGCTGCTCCAACGCTGCACACGCGTGCGGGTCGGGCTGGAGAGCGTGGTGCTCGACGCCGCGATGCGTGCGCGCATCCTGGCCGATGTCGACACGCTGACCGACGCGGCGCTGCGCACGCTCGCCGTCGCCTACCGGCCGCTCGGGCCAAGTGAAGGCCAAGGCGACGCGGCGGCGCTCGAACACGACCTGGTGTTCGTCGGAACCGTCGGCATCATCGACCCGCCGCGCGAAGAGGCGGCGGTCGCGATTCACGAGGCCCGGCGTGCCGGCATCCGCGTGATCATGATCACCGGCGACCACCCGCGCACGGCCGCGCGCATCGCCGCCGACCTCGGGCTCGTGGACGCGGGCGCCAGCGCGCTGACCGGCGCCGAGCTCGACGCGCTCGACGACGCGGGCTTCGCTGAAGCGGTACGCACGACATCGGTCTACGCGCGCGTGGCGCCGGCGCACAAGCTGCGCATCGTCGGCGCACTGCAGGCGGGCGGCGCCATCGTCGCGATGACCGGCGACGGCGTCAACGACGCGCCCGCGCTGAAGGCCGCCGACATCGGCGTGGCGATGGGCATCACCGGCACCGAGGTCACGAAGGAAGCGGCCAAGATGATCCTGGCCGACGACAACTTCGCGACCATCGTCGAAGCGGTGCGCGAGGGCCGCGGCATCTTCGACAACATCCGCAAGTTCCTGCGCTACCTGCTGTCGTCGAACATGGGCGAGGTGCTGACGGTCTTCCTCGGCGTGGTCGGCGCCGGGGTGATCGGGCTGCAGGGCGCCGGGCCTGGCCATGCGGTGGTGCTGCCCTTGCTCGCCACGCAGATCCTATGGCTCAACCTGATCACCGATTCCTGGCCGGCGCTGGCGATGGGCGTCGACCCGGCCACCGACGACGTGATGGCGCGCGCGCCGCGCGGCCGCAACGAGCGCCTGATCGACGCGCGCATGTGGGCCGGCGTGTTCGAGATCGGCCTGGTGGTGGCGCTGGTGACGCTGCTGACGATGGACATGCTGCTGCCCGGCGGGCTGATCGAAGGCGAGGGCGATCTCGCCACGGCGCGCACCGCGGGCTTCACCGTGCTCGTGTGCGCCCACCTGTTCAACTGTTTCAATGCGCGTTCGGAAACGACCAGCGCGTTCCACCGCCTCTTCGTCAACCCATGGCTGTGGGGCGCGGTGGCTCTCTCGGCGGCGCTGCAGGTGGCGGTCGTTCACGTGCCTTTGCTGAACCTGGCGTTCGGCACGGTGCCGCTCTCACCCGGGCAGTGGCTGCTGTGCGCCGCGATGGGCAGCGTGGTGTTGTGGTTCAGCGAGTTGCGCAAGCTGCTGGGGCGCCGTATCGGCGTTCTCTGACAGGCGAACGCGCGCTCGTCCGGCCATGTCGTCCCCGGCACGAGGCCACCATGAGTTCAGCACGGCCACACCGGCTGTGGTGCCCACGAGAACCGCATGGAAAAGAACGATCTTCCCGAAGCCTTCGGCGTCTTCAAACCGGTCGGCCACATCGTCATCGCCTTTCGATCGGCCACCGACCAGCAGGCCGCCGCCCAGGCGCTGTTGCAGCAGGGCTTCGCCGCGTCGGCGCTGGTGCGCTTCACACCCGAAGAGATGAAAACGCAGGTCGACGCCGACATGAAGGCGGCGAGTGCGCTGGCTTCGATCGGCCAGGAACTGAACCTCGTGAAGGCACACCGCGCCCTGGCCGAGGTTGTGTGAAAACGCGTTGATCGCTTGAGGTTGATCGCCTAAGTTGAAGCAACTCGTTTGAGCGGGCTGCGACATGAAGCGATTCATAGAGAGTGAAGATCGGAACCAGGTTACGTTGTTGCCGGAGTGTCTGGATGACTATGTTGGCGAGGACAACCCTGTGCGGGTCGTCGATGCGTTCGTCGAAGAACTCGAGTTGCGAGACTTGGGCTTCGAGGGTGCTGCGCCGGCCGTGACCGGCCGACCCTCCTACCACCCGGCGGTCTTGCTCAAGATCTACATCTACGGCTACCTCAACCGCATTCAGTCCAGCCGTCGCCTGGAGCGCGAGGCGCAGCGCAACGTCGAATTGATGTGGCTCACGGGCCGCCTGACGCCGGACTTCAAGACCATTGCCGACTTCAGGCGCGACAACGGCGCCGGCATCCGCAACGTCTGTCGTCGCTTCGTCGTGCTATGCCGAGACCTGAAGCTGTTCTCACAAGCCATCGTGGCCATCGACAGCAGCAAGTTCAAGGCAGTCAACAGCCGGGACCGCAACTTCACGCCCGGCAAGATCGACAAGCGCAAGGAGCAGATCGAGCAGAGCGTTCAGCGCTACCTGGACGCCCTGGAGACTGCCGATCGAACACAACCCGTGGAGATTGAAGCTCGAACCGAACGACTGCAGGAGAAGATCAAGAAGTTACGCCAGCAGATGCATCAGCTTGATGGGGTCAAGGAACGCTTGAAGAGCGAACCCGACGAACAACTCTCGCTGACCGATCCCGATGCTCGCTCGATGATCTCGCAGGCCAAGGGCACAGGCTTGGTGGGATACAACGTGCAGACAGCTGTCGACGCCAAGCACCACCTGATCGTCGCGCACGAGGTGACCAACATCGGCAGCGATCGTTCGCAGCTCACGAAGATGGCGCTGGCCGCTCGCGAAGCAATGGGCAAGCGCAAGCTGCAAGCCCTGGCAGATCGAGGCTACTTCAACGGCCCGGAGATCAAGGCGTGCAGCGACGCCGGCATCACGCCGCTGGTGCCCAAGCCGATGACATCAAATGCCAAGGCCGAGGGACGGTACAGCAAAGCCGACTTCATCTACATCGCTCGCGATGATGAATATCGATGTCCGGCAGGGCAGCCGCTGAGACGACATCAAACAACCGTGGAAGGCGGACTGCGGGTACATACGTATTGGACATACATCTGTCCACACTGCCCTCTCAAGGAGCAATGCACCACCAGCAGGGTACGTCGCGTGCGCCGGTGGGAGCACGAGGCGGTGGTCGACGCCATGCAGCGAAGGCTTGACCGAATGCCCGAGGCGATGACGTGTCGGCGAAGCACCGTCGAGCATGTCTTCGGAACGCTGAAGCACTGGATGGGATCAGCGCACTTCCTGACCCGCACGCTCGCCCATGTGAGCACCGAAATGAGCCTGCAGGTCCTGGCTTACAACCTCAAGCGGGTCATGAGCATCCTTGGCATCGCCAAAACGATGAAGGCAATGAAGCTCGTGGGCGGGTGAGCGCGTGAGCGCCTCTTTATGACTGAACAGGCCGTGGCATGACCTGAGGGCCTGCTTGAGTCGAATAACGGCTTGCTGCGATCGATGTGGAGACACCGCCTCTGGTCGAAGCTCGGCTTCGCGTTGGCGGCGACAACCTGCTCGTCGCAATTGCGTTCTCACACGGCCTCGGCCGAAAGCGGGTGCAGCTTCCTGGTGGTGCATGCGCCCGACGACGATCTGGCCGAGCGGGTGACCGTGGTCGCCCGCACCATGAAGGCGGTGGCGGCACAACGCTACGGCCGTTTCATCATCGAAGAGCTGGTCGAGCAGGCGCCCGGCGAAGCGCAGGTGTTCGAGTCACCCGAGCGTGGCCTCGACATCGAAACGCCGGCTGCCACCCGCCAATGAAGATGCCCGTTCTGTTCGCCAACGAACAGACGGCGCGGCGTTCCGGGCGCAAGCTCACGGCAGGAGGTGTCGCCATGCCTGCTGTCGCTTCCCGTTCGCCCGTACAAGCCGGTGCAGAGCCTTGTGACCGCGATTTCGCCGTGTTGCGGACGGCTTACCGCGCCTCGGGCGGCATCGCCCGCGGCGATGATCTGGCGCGCTTTTTGAACGAGCATCACAGCGGTGACTTCGTCAGCCTGGCGATGTCGATCCTGGAAGGTGAACTGTTCGCTTTTCAATGGCAGCAGGCCTTCTGGGTGCCCATGTTCCAGTTCGATCTGCGCGACCTGTGGGTCAAGCCCAACCCCAACGCACGCAGGGTGCTGACCGAGCTCGCAGGCGAATTCGACGGCTGGGCGCTGGCGCTCTGGTTCGCCCAGCCCAACGACTTGCTGCATGGCGCCAGGCCTGTCGATCTGCTCGACGCGAGCCTGCCCGACGTGTTGCAGGCGGCCCGCACCGATCGCTTCATCGCCGCGGGCTGAGAGCCACCGCCCGGGCCCGATCGGGCCACCGCGAACGGTTCCCCGATCCGAAGGTCGGTGCTTGCTGTCCGTGGAAAAGAGCCGTGCATTTGCCGCACTTCCGTGCGCGCCCGCGGTCAGCGCGCAACAGCCTTGCCTAGACTGCCTGCATACATCTGCTTACTGATTGTGACCGTGCTTCGGCACGGCCCCTTCGGCCGGCAGCCCGCACTCCAGGGCCGAGGAAAACAAGTGATTCACCGCAACCGATTGACCCCGATCGCCGGGCTATCTTCGCCACGCCGCATCCTTGTTTCCGCCCTGTTGTCGCTCACCTTGATCGGGGCCTTGTTCACGGCGCAGCCGGCGCGCGCGCAATTCGGGTCGATCTCGAAGCTCGCCGAAGACCTGGTGTTGAACCCGGTCGGCTCGCTGTTGTCGCCGATGGCACGCACCAGTGCTACGACCTCCACTGCGACGACGACTGCCGCGTTGCCGAGCTGGGCGAAGGACGTCAACGGCGTGCGCTACGTGAAGGTGCTCTTGGTCAGCGACTCGAGCGACCCCGACCTTGTGGATCTGCGCCGCAGCGTCATTGCTGCCGGCGGCTCGGTGTACTTCCGCTTCATCTCGGTACGGGCCTTATCGGTCATGCTGCCGCTCAGCCGCCTGAACGAGATCGCGGCGCGCAGCGACGTTCAAAGCGTGTCGCCCAACCGGGCGACGTCGCGCACCGCGAGCAGCCTGGAAGCCGCCACCGGCGCCGGCGGCGTGCACTCCGGAACGAGTACGGGCAGGTTCGACGGCAGCGGCGTAGGCATCGCGGTGCTCGACTCCGGCATCGCCTGGAACCACTACGCGATGCGCACCGCACTGCTCGGCACACGCGTCAAGCGGGCGGTCGACTTCCTGAAGGTCGGTGACGCGAGCGCCGTCGGCGTGCGCGACTGGACGCCGGGCATCGACGTCTCCGCCGCCATGGCGCCCGGCAGCGCGACCAGCGCCACCTACGAAGCGGCGATCAAGTCCGATGGCGCCAACCGCTCCGACGTGTACGGCCACGGCACGCACGTGGCCAGCGTGGCCGCCGGCCGCGGCGCCTGGCGCAGTGTCGATTCCACCGGCGTGGCCCCGAACGCCAACCTGTTCGACGTGAAGGTGCTCGACGGCGAGGGCAACGGCCAGCTGTCGGACGTGCTCGCGGGCATCGACTGGGTGATCTACCACGCCGCCGAATACAACATCCGCGTGATGAACCTGAGCCTCGCGGCCGATTCTTCCGAGACCTATCTCACCGACCCGTTGTGCCGCGCCGTGCGCAGCGCGGCCGCGGCCGGCATCACCGTCGTCGTGGCCGCTGGCAACTACGGCAAGAGCGTGGCCGGCGCCGAGCGCTACGGCAGCATCGGCGCGCCGGGCAACGACCCGTCGGTGATCACGGTCGGTGCGGTCAACACCAGGGGCACGGCGAGCCGCGCCGACGACAGCGTCAACTTCTTCAGCTCGCGCGGGCCGACCCGCGGCTCGTATGTCGATGCCGGCGGTGTGCGCCGCTTCGACAACCTGCTCAAACCCGACCTCGTGGCGCCGGGCAACAAGATCGTCGGCGCGCTCGCCACCCCGTCGGGCAGCCTGCTCGGCCTGCTGGGCACCGACTGGAACACGCTGGCGGAGAACAACGCTTCGCTCTCGTCGGGTTATGGGGGCAGGATGCAGTTGCCCAACCAGGGGCTGATGAACCTGTCGGGCACCTCGATCGCGGCGCCGGTGGTGAGCGGCACGGTGGCGCTGATGCTGCAGGCCAACCCGGGCCTGACGCCGCCGCTGATCAAGGCGATGCTGCAGTACTCGGCCCAGCCGCTGCCCGGGGCGAACCTGCTGCAGCAGGGCGCGGGCCTGCTCAACGTGGAAGCCGCGGTCAAGCTGGCCAGCGTGGTGCGCACCGACCTTGCCAGCGCCATCGCCGCCGGCACGATCCAGCCCGGCGCGTCGATCCTCGCCGCCGGCAAGACGCTGCCCACCCCAAGCTCCACCCTCAACGGCGAAACCGTCAAGTGGAGCCGCCTGGTCTTCGCCGGCGGCAGCCAGATTCTCGGCGGCACGGCGCTGCTGACGAACTACCAGCCGATCTACGACCCGCGGCTGGTGTGGGGTGGCAGGAAGGCGTTGCGCGGCACGGTGAACTACTGGCCTGCGGCCACCGGCGTGCCGGCGCGCACCTTCCCGAAGTGGGTCACCGAAGCACCCGCGGGAAGCCAGAGCTTCGTCGGCTCGGGTGTGTTGTCCGCCACGGCACTCGCCGGCGTCAGCTCGAAGGTCGGCAAGACCGGCGCGTTCATCCCGACGGCCACACTGTCGGGTTGGGTGGTGGTGGGCAGCGGCACCACGCTGGCGCAGGGCATCGTTCTCAGCGAAGGCATCGTCTTGAGCGAGGGCATCGTGCTGAGTGAAGGCATCGTGTTGAGCGAGGGCATCGTGTTGAGTGAAGGCATCGTGTTGAGCGAGGGCATCGTGTTGAGTGAAGGCATCGTGCTCAGCGAGGGCATCGTGCTGAGCGAGGCGGTGGCGCGGGGGGAACCCTGAAGCCCAGGTCGCCGGCCCGAAACGCACTCGTTCCCCACGAGGAAAACCACATGACGCCCACGACCCCCGCTGCGACCGAGCCCACCCCTGGCGTGTCGGCATGGTTGCGCTTGCACCGTGCTTTCATGCCCGACTACAACGGCAAGGCCACGGCCTACTGGTGGTCGGTGGTGCTGCTGGGCGGGTTCACCTTGTTCGTGTCGCTGAAGACCCTGGCCGCGGCGCCGGCAACCGCGTGGTGGCAGATCGCTGCAGGAACGGCGATCGCGATGCTCGCGGGCTTTTTCCCGGTGCGCATTCCGCGTTCGAAGAATTCGTTCGCCGCCGGCGAGGTCTTCATCTTCCTCGTGCTGCTGATGCACGGCCCGGCCGCAGCCACGCTGGCGGCCGCCGGCGAAGCGGCGGTCAGTTCGTGGCGCACCTCGCGGCGCTGGACCAGCCGCATCGTCAGCCCGGCGATGGCGGCGGTGGCGATGTTCGCTGCCGGGTCGCTGCTGCAGGCGGCACTGGGTGTGCTGCAGGCGCACGGCCTGTTGAGCGATGCGACGCTGATGGTCGTGGCGATGGGTGTCGCGCTGCTGTATTTCGCGCTCAATACGGTGCTGGCCACCGCCGTGCCGCTGCTCAAGCGCAACGAGCGCCTGCGCGTCAGCGCGCTGGCCGGCAACTTCGGCTGGATCGGCATCGCCTTCGCCGGCAGCGCTTCGGTGGCGGCGCTGCTCTTCATGACCTACCAGCGCTCGGGCATCGGCGTGTTGATGGCCGCTGCGCCCTTGCTGGCGATGCTGCTGGCGACCTTGCACTTGTTCTTCCGCCAGCAGGAATCGGACGAGCTGGTGCGCCTGAGCCGCATCGAGACCAGCGAGCGCGAAGCCGAGCAGGCGGCGCGCCACGTGCGCGAGCTCGAAGCCAGCGAGCGCCGTTTCCACAGCGCGTTCACGCATGCCTCGATCGGGATGACGCTGGTGTCGTTCGACGGCCGCATCGTGCAGGCCAACCTGGCGCTGCGCACGCTGCTGGGCCTGGGTGTTGCCGAGCCGACCCAGCGTGACTTCAGCGAGTTCGTCAGCGCCGAAGACGCCGCCTTGCTCGAACAACCGCTGGCCCGTGTGCGCGCCGGCGAGATCGAGTCCTTTGCCATCGAGTTGCGGGTGCGCCAAGCCGGTGGCGCCGTGGTGCCGGTGGCCGTGCATTGCAGTTTCTTCTCGGAGCCCGGCGCCGCCGCGCCCTGCCTGATCCTGCAGGTGCAGGACGTGAGCGCGCGGCGCCGTGCCGAAGCCGGCCTGCAGCACTTGGCGTTTCACGACAGCCTGACGGGCCTGCCGAACCGGCGCCGTTTCCACCAGCACCTGGTGCGCGCGATCGAGCGGGTGGGCAGCACGCCGCGCCTGCAGTTCGGTGTGCTGTTCCTCGACTTCGACCGCTTCAAGCTGATCAACGACAGCATGGGCCACACCGTGGGCGACGACTTCCTGGTGCGCGTGGCGCGCCGCATCCAGGACAGCGTGCGGCCCGGCGACATCGTGGCCCGCCTCGGTGGCGACGAGTTCGCGATCCTGGCCGAAGACAGCGACTGCGAACACTACTGCACCCACCTGGCCGAGCGGCTGCTCGACGTGCTGCGCAAGCCCTTCGCGGTCGCCGGTACCGAGATCACCACCAGCGCCAGCATCGGCATCACCATCAGCACCGCGGGTTATGCGCGGCCCGAAGACGTGCTGCGCGATGCCGACACCGCGATGTACAAGGCCAAGGCCGCAGGCAAGGCGCGCTACGCGCTGTTCGACGTGGGCCTGCACGCCGAAGTCTCGCAACGCGTGCGGCTCGAGGGCGACCTGCGGCGCGCGCTCGCAGCGGGGCAGTTGTCGGTCGCCTACCAGCCGCTCTACCGGCTGGCCGACGGGCAGCTCAGCGGCTTCGAAGCGCTGGCGCGCTGGAACCACCCCGAGCTCGGCGTGATCAGCCCGCTCACCTTCATCCCGATCGCCGAAGAGGCCGGCCTGATGGTGCCGCTCAGCGACTTCGTGCTCGGCCGCGCCTGCGGCCGGCTGAAGGAGTGGCAGCGTTTGGGCGCGGGCTTCGCCGAGTTGACAATGCAGATCAACATCTCGGGCAACGACATCGCCCACAGCGGCTTCGTGCCGCGCATCACGCGCGCGATCGTCGAAGCGCGGCTGCAACCGCAGCACCTGATTCTGGAGCTCACCGAGAACATCCTGATGGCGCGGCTCGAGAGCGCGCTGCCAGCGCTGATCGAACTGCAGCGCCTGGGCGTGGGCCTGAGCGTGGACGACTTCGGCACCGGCTATTCGTCGCTCGCGCACCTGTCGAGCCTGCCGATCGACAGCCTGAAGCTCGACCGGTCCTTCGTCCAGAAGATGCAGGTCGGCTCGAAGGAAGCGGCGGTCGTTCGGGCCGTCGTGCAGCTCGGCAAGTCGCTCGGCAAGTCGGTGATCGCCGAAGGCATCGAAACCCCGTCGCAGCTCGACCAGCTGCGCGACATGGGCTGCGATGTGGGCCAGGGATACGTGCTCTCGCGGCCGCTGCCGGCCGAACTCGTGACGACGCTGCTGGAACGCATTGCGGCCAAGACCTCGCGAGGCTTTCAGAACACCGCGTTCGATCGCCCCGTGCTCTTTCACTGAGTCGGCGCTCGGACCGGGAGGTCCGACGCTGCCAAGCCGCCAATACAGGAAAACCCCGGTCGGCCGGCGCAATTGAGTACCAGCAGTCGCGCAGCCCGTACCAAATTCGGCAACTGGATACGCCTATCTTCCGGTCTGCAGGTGTGCACACCACATCGCACCTTCCGACAACAAGGAGACAAGCACATGAAGTTCAGGACTGCACTCGCTTTCGGGCTCGGTGTCGTGGCGGCGGCGTCTGCCTCGGCGCTCGACCTGGTCATCGCCACCGTGAACAACGGCCACATGATCGAAATGCAAAAACTCGGCAAGCACTTCGAAGCCGCCAACCCCGACATCAAGTTGAAGTGGGTCACGCTCGAAGAAGGCGTGCTGCGCCAGCGAGTCACGACCGACATCGCCACCAAGGGCGGCCAGTTCGACGTGATGACGATCGGCATGTACGAAACCCCGATCTGGGGCAAGAAGGGCTGGCTCAACGAGATCAAGGCCGATGCCACGTACGACGTCGACGACCTGCTGCCGGCCATGCGCAACGGCCTGTCGGTCGACGGCAAGCTCTACGCTGCGCCGTTCTACGGCGAAAGCTCGATGCTGATGTACCGCAAGGACCTGACCGACAAGGCCGGCATCAAGTTCGAAGAGCGCCCGACCTGGGAGCAGGTGCGCGACGCGGCCGCCAAGATCCACGACCCGAAGGCCGGGGTCTACGGCATCTGCCTGCGTGGCAAGCCGGGCTGGGGCGACAACATGGCCTTCCTGACGACCATGGTCAACAGCTTCGGCGGCCAGTGGTTCGACATGGGCTGGAAACCGCAGCTCGAGTCCAAGCCCTGGAAGGACGCGGTCACGTTCTACGTCGACCTGCTGAAGAAGTACGGCCCGCCCGGGTCGAGTGCCAACAGCTTCAACGAGATCCTGGCGCTCTACAACGAAGGCAAGTGCGGCATGTGGATCGACGCGACCATCGCCGCCTCGTTCATCACCGACCCGAAGCAGAGCAAGGTGGCCGACAAGGTGGCGTTCGCGCAGGGGCCGTATTCCGCCACGACCAAGGGCGCGAACTGGCTGTGGGCCTGGGCGCTGGCGATTCCGGCCGGCTCGAAGAACACCGACGCGGCGCAGAAGTTCATCAACTGGTCGACCTCCAAGGCCTACATCCAGCTCGTCGCCAAGGAAAAGGGCTGGGCGGCGGTGCCCACCGGCACGCGCAAGTCGACCTACGCCACGCCCGAGTTCCTGAAGGCGGCGCGTTTTGCCGAAGCCGAGAAAAAGGCGATCGACAGCGCCAACCCGAACGACTCGACGCTGCCGAAGTCGCCTTACGTGGGCGTGCAGTACGCGGCGATCCCCGAATTCCAGGCGATCGGTGTGGCCGTGGGACAGCAGATGAGCTCGGCACTCGCCGGCAAGGCCACCGTCGACGCGGCGCTGAAGGCGTCGCAGCTCGCGGCCGACCGCGAGATGAAGAAGGGCGGCTACTACAAGTAAGCCGCGCCGCGAGGCTGCCGCAGGCGCGGTGGCCTCAGTTCGAACTTCGTGCTGCTGACGTTCGTT
>JBEBIB010000016.1:0-102777 GCA_040080605.1 Burkholderiaceae bacterium | reverse complement strand
ACCCGTGTCGCCCGAACGAACCCCGCTCCCCCAACCGCGCACCAGCGCCGCCGCCATGAAACGCTTCCTGCCCCGCGTGCTTTTCGCGCCGGCCGTGATCTCCCTGTTTCTGTGGATGATCGTGCCGCTGGTGATGACGATCTACTTCTCTCTCGTTCGCTACAACCTGATGCAGCCGGGCGAGAAGGAGTGGAACGGCTTCGCGAACTACCACTTCTTCGTCACCGACCCCGACTTCGGCCCGGCCGTGGGCAACACGTTGCTGCTGCTGAGTGCGGTGATCATCATCACGGTCGTCTTCGGCGTGCTGCTGGCGTTGCTGGTCAACGACCCGTTTCCCGGCCGCGGCATCGTGCGCGTGCTGCTGATCTCGCCGTTCTTCGTGATGCCCACGGTCAATGCGCTGCTGTGGAAGCACATGATGATGAACCCGATCTACGGCGTGCTCGCCCAGGTCTGGATCTTCTTCGGCCTGCAGCCGGTCGACTGGCTGACCGACTTCCCGCTCGCGTCGGTGATCACGATGGTGGCTTGGCAGTGGCTGCCGTTCGCCTGCCTGATCTTCATCACCTCGCTGCAGTCGATGGACCGCGACCAGCTCGAGGCCGCAGGCATGGACGGCGCCAACGCGTTCCAGAAGTTCTGGTACCTCTACCTGCCGCACCTGGCGCGGCCGATCGCGGTCGTGGTGATGATCGAGATGATCTTCCTGATGAGCGTGTTCGCCGAGATCTTCACGACCACGGGCGGCGGCCCCGGCAACGAGAGCACCAACATCGCGTTCCTGATCTTCAAGCAGGCGCTGATGAACTTCGACGTGGGCGTAGCCTCGGCCGGCGCGCTGTTCGCGGTGCTGCTGGCCAACGTGGCGGCGGTGTTCCTGATCCGCATGATCGGCAAGAACCTCGACTGAAGGATGAGCGCCATGAAACACCTTCCGCTCGTCATCCGTTCGATCGCCGCGTGGGCCATCACGCTGCTGATCTTCTTCCCGCTGTTCTGGTTGTTCCTCACCTCGTTCAAGACCGAACTGCAGGCCATCAGCGTGCCGCCGCTGCTGACCTTCACGCCCACGCTCGAGAACTTCACCGAGGTGCAGGTGCGCAGCGACTACCTGCTGTACGCGAAGAACTCGCTCGTCACGAGCGTGCTGTCGACCGTGCTGGGCCTGCTGATCGCCGCACCGGCCGCGTACTCGATGGCCTTCTTCCGCACCCGCAAGACCCGCGACCTGCTGCTGTGGATGCTCTCCACCAAGATGATGCCGGCCGTGGGCGCGCTGGTGCCGGTGTACGTGATGGCGCAGAGCAGCGGCCTGCTGGACACGCTGACCGGCCTGACCATCGTGTTCACGATGTCGAACCTTCCGATCATGGTGTGGATGCTGTATTCCTACTTCAAGGACATCCCGCCCGACATCCTCGAAGCGGCGCGCATGGACGGCGCCGGCATCTGGAACGAGTTCCGCTACGTGATCCTGCCGCTGGGCATGGGCGGCCTCGCGTCGACCGGCCTGTTGTGCCTGGTGCTGTCGTGGAACGAAGCGTTCTGGTCGCTGAACCTGTCGGCCGCCAAGGCCGGCACGCTGGCCGCGCTGATCGCGTCGTACTCGAGCCCTGAAGGTTTGTTCTGGGCCAAGCTCTCGGCCGCTTCGCTGCTGGCCATCGCACCGATCATCGTGTTCGGCTGGTTCAGCCAGAAGCAGCTCGTGCAGGGCCTGACCTTCGGCGCAGTGAAGTAATCAAGAGATCACGGAGACCACCATGTCATTCCTGCAACTCAAGGGCATCGTCAAGGAATTCGGCCCGGTGCGCACGATCAAGGGCATCGACCTCTCGATCGAGAAGGGCGAGTTCGTCGTCTTCGTCGGGCCCTCGGGCTGCGGCAAATCGACGCTGCTGCGCATCATCGCCGGGCTCGAGCCCGTGACCCAGGGCCGCATCGAGCTCGACGGGCGCGACATCACCGAGCTGCCTTCCAGCAAACGCGAGCTCGCGATGGTGTTCCAGTCGTACGCGCTGTACCCGCACATGACGGTGTTCGAGAACATGTCGTTCGCACTCAAGCTCGCCAAGGTCGACAAGGCGGTGATGAACGAGAAGGTCTCGCGCGCCGCGAAGATCCTGAATCTCACCGACTACCTGCACCGCACGCCGAAGGAACTCTCGGGCGGGCAGCGCCAGCGCGTGGCCATCGGGCGTTCGATCGTGCGGGCGCCCAAGGTCTTCCTGTTCGACGAACCGCTGTCGAACCTCGACGCCGCGCTGCGCGGCCAGACCCGTGTCGAGATCGCCAGCCTGCACCGCGCGCTCGGCGCGACCACGATCTACGTCACGCACGACCAGATCGAGGCGATGACCTTGGCCGACCGCGTGGTCGTGCTGCGCGACGGGCTGATCGAGCAGGTCGGCACGCCGCTGGAGCTGTACGACCGGCCGGCCAACCAGTTCGTCGCACAGTTCATCGGCATGCCGCAGATGAACGTGATGCCGGCGAGTGCCTTGCCCGAACTCACACGCGTGGCCGGTGACCGCCTGCCGGCGGACGGCTCGGTGGGCGTGCGCCCGGAAGGCGTGCGCGTGCTGCCGGCGGGTGGTGAGATCAGCGCGAAGGTCACGCTGATCGAATCGCTCGGCGCCGACACGCTGATCCACACCGCCGTGGCCTCGGGCGCGCCGCTGGTGTCGCGCCAGGCCGAGCGCACGACGCTGCGTGTGGGTGACGCGGTGAGTGTCGAGATCGACCCGAACGCGCTGCACTTCTTCGACAAACAAGGCCGTGTCCTGCGACCGGTGCAACAAGCCGCCTGATCCATCATGGTCACGACTCCACACGTCATCCTCCACCTCGGGCTCGGGTCGTTCCACCGTGCGCACCAGGCGGTTTACCTGCAGCGGCTGATCGACCAGGGCGACAGCTCCTGGGTGCTGGCCGGTGGCAACCTGCGGCCCGACATGGCCGACACGATCACGGCGCTGCAGAAGCAGGGTGGCGCGTACACGCTGGAAACGGTGTCGCCCGCAGGTGATCGCCACTACGAGCGCATCACGTCGATCCGCCAGATCGTGCCCTACGAACCTTCGCTCGCAGGCTTGATCGCCATCGGCGCCGATGCCAACACCCGCATCATCTCTTTCACCGTGACCGAAGCAGGCTACTACCTGGACAGCGACAACCGGCTGGAGACGAGTTACCCCGAACTCGCGTCCGACCTCGCCGGCACGACGCGCAGCACGATCTACGGTGCGCTCGCTGCCATCCTCGCCGAACGTTTGAAACGCGGGGGCGGCCCGGTCACGCTGCTCAACTGCGACAACCTGCGCAGCAACGGCGAGCGCTTCCAGGCCGGCTTCACCGACTTCCTGACACGGCGTGGCGAGAAAGCGCTGCTCGACTGGGTGTTTGACAACACCAGCACGCCCAACGACATGGTCGACCGCATCACGCCGCGGCCGCTGCCCGACGTGGCAGTGCGCGTGAAAGCCGCGACCGGCATCGATGACGGCGCGCCGGTGATGGGCGAAAAATTCATCCAGTGGGTGATCGAAGACCATTTCATCAACGGCCGCCCCGCGTGGGAACAGGCCGGCGCGGAGATGGTGGCCTCGGTGCTGCCGTATGAAGAAGCGAAGATCCGCATCCTCAATTCGAGCCACAGTTGTTTCGCCTGGGCCGGCACCTTGCTGTGCCTGCAATACATCCACGAAGGCGTGGCGCACCCGGCCATCCGCAAGATGGCGTTCGACTACGTGACCGACGACGTGATGCCGTCGCTGCACGCCTCGATGAACCCGTACCCGCTCGACCTGGCCGCCTACCGCGACGTGGTGATCGACCGCTTCAGCAACCCGTACCTGCAGGACACCAACCAGCGTGTCGCGATGGACGGCTTCGCGAAGATTCCCGGCTTTCTGTGGCCGACGCTGCAGGAGTGCCTGGCGCGCAATGCGTCGATCATGAAGACCGCCAAGCTGCCGGCGCTGTTCTTCGAGTTCCTCGGCCGCTGGCACCGCGGCGAGCTGGCCTATGCGTATCACGATCAAGGCATGGACGTGGCGGCGGCGCACGCGCTGTTCGACGCGCCCGACCCGCTGGCTGCCTTCTGTCGCGACCCGATTCTGTGGGGGCCGCTGGCCGGCAACGAACGCTTGACCGCGGCCATCGCCGCGGCGCGCCGCGAAGTGCTGCAGTTCCTTCAGGAGAATGCCCATGGCTGAACAACTCGCCTCGGCCCACGCGCTGATCACCGGTGCCAGCGGTGGCATCGGCCTCGCGGTGACGAAGGCCTACCTCGAAGAAGGTGCGACTTGCAGCGCTGCGGACATCGCTGCCGCGCCGTCGGCCGAACTGCAGGCACTGATCGACCGCCACCCGCAGAAGCTGCACTACATCGGCGCCAGCGTCGCCGAGGCCGAAGGCGTGGCGGCGATGGTAGCGGCGGCGCGCGCCCGCTTCGGAACGATCACCGTGCTCTTCAACAACGCGGCCGTGTTCGACCTCGCCCCGCTGCTCGAAGCCGATGAGCGCAGCTACCAGCGCATCTTCGACGTCAACGTGAAGGGCATGTTCTTCACGATGCAGGCAGTGCTGAAGCAGATGGTGGCCGATGGCGCGAAAGGCAGCGTCATCAACCTCGCCTCGCAAGCCGGGCGGCGCGGCGAAGCGCTGGTCGCGCACTACTGCGCGAGCAAGGCGGCGGTCATCAGCTACACGCAGTCGGCGGCGCTGGCGATGGCGCCGCACGGCATCCGCGTCAACGGCATTTCGCCTGGCGTGGTCGATACGCCGATGTGGGCGCATGTCGACGCGCTGTTCGCCAAGGCCGAAGGGCTGCAACTCGGCGAGAAGAAGAAGGCCGTCGGCCTGGCCGTGCCGCTCGGCCGCATGGGCCTGCCCGAAGACATCGCCAGCGCCGCGGTCTTTCTGGCCAGCGCCGCCTCGGCCTACATCACCGCGCAGACGCTGAACGTGGACGGCGGCAACGTGATGAGCTGAAAATGGCGCGACGAAAGCGCCGCGCCACCGACCCGCATGAACCTCAAACGATCCCGCACCCCCGAGCTCGAACACGACTTCGTTCGTGACGCCACACTCGGCTACGAGCCCGAAGGGAGCTACGGTTACGTGCGCTGCCTGGAGCACGGTTTCCCCAACCCACTGGTGCGCTGGCACTACCACGAAGAATACGAGCTGCACCTGATCGTGCAGACCCACGGCAAGGTCTTCGTCGGCGACTACATCGGCCATTTCGAGCCCGGTCACCTGGTACTGACCGGCCCACGTCTGCCGCACAACTGGATCTCCAGCGACGTCGGCCCCGAAGGCGTGGCCCAGCGCGACGTGGTGCTGCAGTTCAGCGACGAGCCGCTGCGACGCGCCGCCGAGCTGGTGCCCGAACTGCGCGACGTGCTGCCGCTGCTGGAGCGCGCCCGCCTGGGCATCGAATTTTTCGGAATGACCGATCGGGCGCGCATCAACCTCGACCGCATCAAGCAGCTGCACGGGCTGAAGCGTTTCACCGAGTTCCTGAACTTCCTCGGCGAATTGGCCGAGTGCACCGACTACCGGCTGCTGTCGAGCACGCCGCTGCAGAGTTTCGAGGACGACAAGTCGCTGGCGCAGATCAGCGCCATCGTCGACCACATCACCGAGCACGCGACCGAGACCTTCTCGATGGCCGAGCTGAGCCAGCGGGTGGGCATGAGCGAAAGCCAGTTCTCGCGTTACTTCAGGCGCGCCACCGGCAACACCTTCACCGACTTCGTGAACCGCCTGCGCATCTCGCGCGCCTGCCAGCTGCTGATGGAGACCGACCGCTACATCAGCAACGTCTGCTACGACTGCGGCTTCAACAACGTGGCCAACTTCAACCGGCGTTTCCTCGAGATCAAGGGCATGACGCCGAAGGAGTTCCGGCGCCAAGGCGAGGCGCGTTTCGGCGTGGTGCGCTGAACCTCATACGGAAAGTGACCTTCGTCAGCGCTCCCCCTTGTGGTGGATGGCAAAAGGGCGTGCTGCCGCCGATCATTCGTCGCATGGGCGGGCAAGGTGCCGGCCGGAGCGACATCCATGCGATTCGATGAACGTGAAATCGGCGACTACCGCATCTTCGCCGGGGCCCTCGAAGCACCCAAGGGTGACGGCTACACCGCCACCATGATCGTGCAGCGTGTGCACGGCGCCCCCGGCGGCCCGCGCGAAGTGCTGCGCGACGAAGGCCTGGCCTGCGGCCACCGCTGGGAATCGGCCGACGCGGCCCTGGCCTACGCCATCAACAAGGCGCAGGAAGCGATCCGCAAGCGCGGCGAGCTGCTGGCCTGCTGATGTGAAGGCACAGCGGCCTTGCCCGTCCGGGGGCAAGGCCTGCCTTTAGACTCTGCGCGCCGATCCACGCCGCGCAGAAACCGGAAAGAATGCCCCACGACGTCAGCCTCATCTCCACCATCGCCGCCGGTTTTGGCTTGGCGCTGATTTTCGGCTACGTCGCAGCGCGCCTGAAGCTGCCGCCGCTGGTGGGCTACCTGCTGGCGGGCATCGTGATCGGCCCGGCCACGCCGGGCTTCGTGGCCGACGTGGCGCTGGCCGGGCAACTCGCCGAAATCGGCGTGATGCTGCTGATGCTCGGCGTGGGCCTGCACTTCTCGCTGGCCGACCTGCTCGCGGTCAAGCGCATCGCGATCCCCGGCGCCTTGCTGCAGATCGTGGTGGCCACCGCAATGGGCATGGGCGTGGCCACCTGGTGGGGCTGGGGCCTGGGCGCGTCGCTGGTGTTCGGGCTGTCGCTGTCGGTGGCAAGCACCGTGGTGCTGCTGCGGGCGCTCGAATCGCGCGGCGTGCTGGCCTCGGTGAACGGTCAGATCGCGGTCGGCTGGTTGATCGTCGAAGACCTGGTGATGGTGCTGGTGCTGGTCTTGCTGCCGGCGCTCGCGCCGCTGCTCGGCGGGGCCGGCGCCGACGCGGCACAGGGCCAAGGACTGTGGGCCACGCTGGGCATCACGTTGGCCAAGGTGGGTGCCTTCATCGCGCTGATGCTGGTGGTCGGGCGGCGCGTGTTCCCGCGCCTGCTGTGGCTGGTGGCCCGCACCGGCTCGCGCGAGCTGTTCACGCTGTGCGTGATCGCCGGCGCGGTGAGCGTGGCCTACGGCTCGGCCAAACTCTTCGACGTGTCGTTCGCGCTCGGCGCCTTCTTCGCCGGCATGATGATGCGCGAGTCGGAATTCAGCCACCGCGCAGCCGAAGAATCGCTGCCGCTGCGCGACGCGTTCTCGGTCTTGTTCTTCGTCTCGGTCGGCATGCTGTTCGATCCGATGGTGCTGGTCGACGAGCCGCTCAAGGTGCTGGTGGTCGTGGCCATCATCGTCGTCGGCAAGACGCTCGCCGCCATCGCGCTGGTGGTGGCCTTCCGCTACCCGCTGAACAGCGCGCTGACGGTCGGCGCCAGCCTGGCGCAGATCGGCGAGTTCTCGTTCATCCTGGCCGGGCTCGGGGTGGCGCTGAAACTGCTGTCGATCGAGGGCCAGAACCTGATCCTGGCCGGCGCGCTAATCTCGATCGCGCTCAACTCGCTGCTTTTCAGTGCCATCGACCCGCTGCAGGCCTGGTTGCGCAAGCGCTCGCCGCTGGCGCGGCGGCTCGAACAGCCCGACGACCCGCTGGCCGAGCTGCCGATGTCGGTCGACCAGAACCTGCTGACGGGCCAGGTGGTGCTGGTCGGTTACGGCCGGGTGGGCCAGCGCATCGCGCAGGCGCTGAAAGAGCGGGCGGTGCCCTTCGTCGTGGCCGAGCAGAACCGCGAGATCGTCGAGCGCCTGCGTGAAGAAGGGGTGCCGGCGGTGTGTGGAGATGCCTCCGACCCCGCGGTACTGATCCAGGCCCACATCGCACGCGCCGCGCTGCTGGTGATCGCCACGCCCGACAGCTTCGGCGTGCGCAAGATGGCCGAGGTGGCGCGGGCGCTGAACCCGGCGGTCGAGCTCGTCGTGCGCAGCCACGACCTGGTGGACGCGGCCCTGCTCGAACAGGAACAGGTCGGGAAGATCTTCATCGGCGAGCACGAGCTGGCGCTCGGCATGACCACGCACGTGCTGGCGCGGCTGAGCCCGGGCCGCAGCGCGGTGCACTGAAGATGCTGGCCGCGCCCGGGCAGGCCGCGGCGAAGCGGTTCAGGTCAGGCGGCGAGCGCGGCCGTGGCAGCGGCCAGGCACTTGTTGCACTTGCCCAGGCCGGGCAGGCGCGCGTCGGGCTTGCCGTCGCCGGTCTTGAAATTCGCCTGGCAGCGGCGGCAGACGTACATCTTCGAGCTCGACATCATCGGCTTCACGCCAGGCTCGCCGGCCGGGCGCGCGGCCACGTACTCGGCTTGCGTCTGGCGCAGCTTCTGCGAGGTGTCGGGGGTGGTGGAAGCGGGAGAAGGGCGACGGGTGGCCATGGCGGTCCCTGAAAAGGTATGCGAGCGGTCGGGTTGCCGGGAGGGTGGCCAGACCGCGAAGGCATGTATTGTCCCAGCATTCGCGAGCCCGCGTGCAAGGCAGGGCCGGGGTCAGGCAAGGGATTGTGTTTTGGCCCGGGATCAGGGTAGAACCGGGTCGCCCGGCCAGTCGCTCAGCGCCGCGTCAGCGAGTCGCCCCTCTCCAGGTCGAGCGCGTCCTGCGGCACGACCGTGACGGCGGCCCCCTGGGCCTTCAACGCCTCCATGAACTGCGCCGCCGCGCCGGCCACCACCACCCGCCGGCGCGCCGGCAGCAGCGTGCCCGCGGCGTAGGCTTGAATTTCGGCCGGGCTCACCGCCACCAGCGTCTCGATGCGCCGCTGCAACTCGGCCGGCGAGCGGCCGGCGACGATCAACGAGGCTACGGCTTCGTTCAGTCCGGCGGTGGTTTCGACGCTGCGGCTGAAGTTGCCGATCAGCGTGGCCTTGCGCGCCGCCAGTTCGTCGCTTCCGACCGGCGCCTTCATCAGCCCGTCGAGTTCGCCCTGCACCAGCCCCAGCACCTCGGCCGCCGACTCGTTCTTGGTCTGCACCGAGATCCGCATCACACCACCTTCGCGGCGCGCGTCGACGCGGCTGCCGGCGCCGTAGCTGAGGCCGCGCTTGATGCGGATTTCCTGGTTCAGGCGCGACGAATAACCCGCGCCGAGCACCGAGTTCATCACGTCGCGGGTGGCGCGGTCGCGTTCGCTGTCGGGAATCGGCAAGACCACGACCACGGCCGCCTGGCCGGACTTGGGCATGTCGATCACGGTCAACTGCTGCGGCAGCCCGGCGCTCGCCAGGCTCACGCTTGGCAGGGCCGCGGTCGGCTTCTTCCAGCCGCCGAAATGTTTGGCCGCCAGCTTCAGTGCGGTGGCGGCGTCCAGGTCACCTGACAGCACCAGCACCGCGTTGTCGGGCCGGAAGCGCTGCGCGTGCAGGGCCTGAAGCTCGGCGCGCTGGATGCGCGGCAAGGACGCCGGTGTGCCGCTGGCCGGGTGGCCGTAGGGGCCGGTGCCGAACAGCACGTGCTGGGCAGCCAGCCCGGCGAGCGTGCCCGGCTGCGAGTAAGCCACCTTCATCTCGTCCAGCGCCTGGGTGCGCAGGCGGTCGAGCTCGGCCTGGGCGAAGGTGGGGCGCAGGACCGCCTCGCCGACGAGCCCGAGCGCCGCATCGAGCTGGGGCACCGCGACCGTGATGGCCACGGTCGACTGGTTCCAGCCGGCGGCGCTTTCGAGCGATCCCCCCAGCGTTTCCGCGGCCTGCGCCAAGTCCGAGGCGCTGTAGCGCCGCGTGCCCTTGGTCAGCAGTCCGGCGGTGAGCGATGCCAGCCCGGCACGCTGCTTCGGGTCGGCCTCGCTGCCCGACAGGACCAGCAGCTGCGCGCTGACGAGCTGTACGCCGCGGCGTTCGGCCAGTACGACCCGCAGACCGTTCGGCAAGGACTGCTCGATCGGCGCGCCGATGCGCAGCTCGCGCGGCGCGGCCGGGGGCGGCGGGGTGTCGTAGGGCTGCGCACGAGCGCCGAACATCAGAGTGAGCAACGTGGCCGCAACGGCCAGCGCGGCGCCACGGCGAAGCGGGCTCTTCATCATCGGATGCCGCTTCATTTCGCCGCCCCTTCCTGGGTGTATTCGACGCTCACCTTGTGCGCGCCCACCAAGTACTGGCGCATCACACGCTGCACGTCGGCCGGCGTCACGTTCAGCAGCGCCTGCAACCCGGCGTTGACCTGTGCCGGGCCGCCTTCGAGCACCGCGGCGCCGGCCAGCGCCTGCGCCAGACCGTCGGGCGTCTGGCGCGCCAGCAGCGTGCTCGTCAGCAACTGCGTCTTGACCTTGGCCAGCTCGGCGGCACCGACCGGCTTCGCCGCCAGCGCCCGCACTTCGGCCAGCAGGGCCGCTTTCACGTCGGCCAGGCGTTTTCCGCCGGCGGCCACGGCCGTGGCCGCGAGCAGGCCAGGCCCCGCGCGCAGGTCGGCGCTGAAACCGGCCTGGCTGGCGAGCTGCCGGCGGTACACGAGCGACTGGTTCAGGCGTGAGGACTCACCGCCGCTGAGCAACGCCGAAGCGATCTGCAGCGCGGCGTTGTCGGGGTGGGTCACCGGCGGGGCGAGCCACAACATCGCCACCGCGGGCAGCGGCACGGCCGGGCCGGTCACGTTGACGCTGCGGTCGCTCGGCCAGGCCGGCTCGGTGGCCGTCACGCGCGGGACGGCCGCTGCGGGCCTGGCGATCGGGGTGAAGTACTTTTCGACCCAGGCGTCGAGCTGCTTCTGGTCGAAGTCGCCGGCGACCACGAGCGTCGCGTTGTCGGGCCGGTAGTAGTTGCGGTGAAAGGCCTCGACGTCGGCGAGCGACGCCGCTTCCAGGTCGGCGATGCTGCCGATGCCGGGCCTTTTGTACGGGTGCGACAGGTAGGCGGCCGGCTCCAGCGCGTTGTAGAAGCGGCCGTAGGGCGTGGCCAGCACACGCTGGCGGTACTCTTCCTTGACGACGCCGCGCTCCGACACGAAGTTGGCCTCGTCGACGTTCAGGTTCGACAAACGCTCGGCTTCGGCCCAGAGCAGCGTCTCCAGGTGGTTCGACGGCACGACCTCGTGGTAGGCCGTCACGTCGTCGCTCGTGAACGCGTTGTTCGAGCCGCCCACGTCTTCGGTGAGGCGGTCGAACTGCTCGCTCTTCAGGTAACGCGTGCTCTTGAACATCAGGTGTTCGAAGAGGTGGGCGAAGCCGGAGCGGCCGGCCGGGTCGTCCTTCGAGCCGACGTGGTACCAGACGTGCACGCTGACCGTCGGGCTGCTCTGGCTGCGCACCGAGATCACCTGCAGGCCGTTGGGCAAGACACGTTCGGCGAAGACCACGGGCACGATCTGCGGTGGCGTGGGCGCGGCGAGCGCCGCACCGAACGACGCGCAGAACGCGAGGGTAACGAGCAGAAGGCGGGGCAGCGTGGCGCTCATGGTACGCACTCAGGCCGACTTGGCGACGAGCGTGAAGTGCTCGACCACCGGCGGCACCGCGAAAAACGGCCCGACGATCGCGCGCCACTGCGGGAACAGCGGGCCGCCGCGGAAGTCGACGGTGTGGTTCTCGAGCGTTTCCCAATAGATCATCAGGATGTAGCGCTCGGGCGACTCGACCCCCTTGTTGACCTTGTAGCCGCGAAAGCCCTCGGCCTGCGAAATCACGCTTTCGACCCCGTGCTGGATCGCAGCGTCGAATTCGGCCTGTTTGCCGGGCGGGATGCGGATGTCGGCGAGTTCGAGAATCATGGGGCGGCTCCGTTGCGAGTGGGCGCCAGTCTACAAGCGGCGCGCTGCCGGCAGCGCCAGCGCCTCAAACACCCAGGCAGCGCGCCAGCCCTTCGGTGTCGGCGGCCAGCGCGGCCGACTCGCCGGCCATCACGATCAGGCCCTTTTCGAGCACGACCGCGCGGTCGGTGTGGGCCAGTACGGCGCGGTAGTTGCGGTCGACGATCAGCGTGCTGATGCCGGTGGCGCGGATCTCGCTGACCACGCGCCAGATCTCGGCCACGATCAGCGGCGCCAGGCCTTCGGTCGCTTCGTCGAGGATCAGCAGTTGCGGGTTGGTCATCAGCGCGCGGCCGATCGACAGCATCTGCTGTTCGCCGCCCGAGAGCTGCTGGCCGCCGTGCGACAGGCGTTCTGTCAGGCGCGGGAAGGTGGCGAGCACGCGCTCGTAAGTCCAGTCCTTCTTGCCGTCGACGCCGGCGCGTGCTGTCATCACGAGATTCTCGCGCACCGACAGGTTCGGGAAGATGCCGCGCCCTTCGGGCACGTAGCCGATGCCGAGCCGCGCCATGCGTTCGGGCACCGCGTTGGTTACCTCGGTGCCGTGCCACTTCACGCTGCCTTCGGCGACGCGCACGTAACCCATCAGCGAGCGGATCAGCGTCGTCTTGCCCATCCCGTTGCGCCCGAGCAGGCCGAGCGCGGTGCCGGCGGGCAGCGCCAGGCTCACGCCGCGCAGGATGTGGCTGTCGCCGTAAAAGGTGTTGAGCTTGTCGATCTGCAGCATGGTCATCTTCAGTGACCTTCGCCGAGGTACGCGACCTGCACGTCGTGGTTCGTGCGGATGCGTTCCGGCACGTCGCTCGCGATCACGGTGCCGTTGACCATCACGGTGATGCGGTCGGCGATGCGGAACACCGCGTCCATGTCGTGTTCGACCAGCAGCACCGCGTGTTGGCGTTTCAGCTCGGTGAGCAAGGCCAGCATGCGGCCGGTTTCTTCGGCGCCCATGCCGGCGAGCGGCTCGTCGAGCAGCAGCACGCGCGGCTTCGTGGCCAGGCACATCGCGATCTCGAGCTGGCGCTGGCCGCCGTGGCTCAGCAGGCCGGCCGGGCGCGCGGCGTCGTCGGTCAAACCTGCGGCGTCGAGTGCGGCGCGCGCGGCCTCGGTGCTCTGCGCACACCGCTGCGCCGACTGCCACACCGCCCAGGCGCGCGGCAAAGCGGCTTGCGCGCTCAGCCGGCAGTTCTCGAGCACGCTGAAGCTCGGAAAGATGGTGGTGCGCTGGTAACTGCGGCCCACGCCGGCCCGCGCGCGTTTCGGTTGTGACCATGCGCCGATGTCGTGCCCGTCGAGTTCGATGCGGCCGCTGCTGGCCGGCATCTCGCCCGAGAGCATGTTGATCAGCGTCGACTTGCCGGCGCCATTGGTGCCGATCACGGCATGCACTTCGCCGATGTGCAGGTCGAGCGAGACATCGTTCACGGCGGTCAGGCCGCCGAAGCGGCGCGTCAGGCCGCTGGCGCGCAGCAGGGCACTTGCCTCAGCCATGCCCCGCTCCCATCAGCCGCGCGCGCAGCCCGATCAGGCCCTTGGGCAGCAGCGCCACGAACGCGATGATCGTGAAGCCGAGCGTCATCTGCCAGTGGCTCGCGAGCGGGCCGAGCAGCGATTCGAGCTGGAACAATTCCTTCAACAGCGTGAACGCGATCGCGCCGATCACCGCGCCACGCAGGCTGCCGATGCCGCCGAGGATCAGCATCAGCAAGACCGCGCCCGACTCGTGCCAGCTCAGCAGTTCGGGGTTGACCGCGCCGTCTTTCACCGCGAGCAGGAAGCCGGCCAGACCAGCGAGCGCACCGGCGATCACGAACGCGGCGAGCTTGTAGACGTAGGTGTTGAACCCGGCCGCGCGCATGCGCTGCTCGTTGACACGGATGCCGGCCAGCGCGTGGCCGAAGCGCGAGCGCATCAGCAGCGCGAGCAGCGCGTAGGTGGCGATCAGCGTGCCGACCACGGCGTAGTAAAGGTGCTGCTTGTCGTCCAGGTTCAGCGCACCGAGCGTCGGCTTCGCGTAGAGGAACAGGCCGTCGCTGCCGCCGGCGAGCTTGGTGTCGTGGAACACGAAGTAGGCCATCTGCGCGAACGCGAGCGTGACCATGATGAAGTACACGCCCTTGGTGCGCAGGCTCAATGCGCCGACGAAGAGCGCGTAGGCGGCCGCGGCCAATACGGCAAGCGGCGCGACCTTGGCGATCGAGCCGCCGCTGTCACCCGACGCCAGCACGGCGACATAGGCGCCGATGCCAAGGAACGCGGCGTGGCCCAGGCTCACGAGGCCGGTCACGCCGACCAGCAGTTCGAGGCTGAGCGCGAAGATCGCGTAGACGGCGATCTTCAGCACCGTCTCCTGCAGGTACGGTGACAAGCCGAGTGGCAGCATCAGCAGCACAAACGCTGCCGCGACCGGAACGATCCAGGTGCGGGCCATCTCAGTAGGCCCGCTTCATCAGGCCTTCGGGCCGCCAGACGAGGATGACCGCCATCAGCAGGTACACGCCGATGCCGCTGTACTCGGCGAAGAAGACCTTGCCGAAAGTGTCGACGAAGCCCACGAGCAGCGACGCGATCAGCGCGCCGGTGATCGAACCGATGCCACCGATCACGACGACGACGAAGCAGATGATCAGCACACTCCCGCCCATGCCGGGGTACACGGAAGACAAGGGCGCCGCGATCATGCCGGCCAGTGCCGCCAGCGCCACGCCGCCGGCGAACACCACACGGTACAGCAGCTTGATGTCGAGCCCCAGACCACGCGCCATGTCGCGGTTGCTCGCGCCGGCGCGGATCATCATGCCCAGCCGCGTGCGGTTGACGACGAAGTAGAGTGCCAGCGCGACGACGATGCAGGCGACCGAGGCGAACACGCGATACCACGGGTACGACATCAGCTCGCCGAGCTGGAATCCGCCGGTGAGCCAGGGTGGCGGCTGCACGCCGTGCACGTCGTTGCCGACGAGCAGGCTGCGCGCTTCTTCGAACACGAGGATCAGCGCGTAGGTCATCAGCACCTGCTGCAGGTGCTCGCGCTGGTACAGGAAGCTGAAGAAAATCCATTCGAGCACGAAGCCGAACAGCACCGCGAGCAATACGCCGACCGCCATTCGTGTGATGAACCAGTCGCCGAAATACGGCGCCAGCACGAACGCCATGTAGGCGCCGATCATGTAGAAGCTGCCGTGCGCGAGGTTGATCACGCCCATGATGCCGAAGATCAGCGTCAGGCCGCTGGCCACCAGAAACAGCAGCAGGCCGTATTGAACGGCGTTCAGGCACTGAACCAGAAAGGTCGGAAGGTCCAAGGGAAGTCAGTCAGTGCATGGCAGCGAAAGGCTGCCGGATTCTAGGTTGGGCGCGCGCTCAGCTTCGCTCTCGAACGCGCATGCGCAGGCCGACCGGCGTCATCGTGAACGACAGGTGCTCGCGCGCTGCCTTGCCGTCGGGCGTGTCGACGCTCTGGATGTCGAAACGGCCGAGCAGCGTGGCCATCGCAAGCTTCATCTCCAGCAGGGCGAGGTAACGCCCGGGGCAGATGCGCGGCCCGGCGCCGAAGGGCATCGAGGTGCGCTTGGCCGCACTCGCCTGCGCCCCCGGCCCGCCCGGCACGAGCCAGCGTTCGGGATCGAACGCGGCGGCGTTCGGCACGTGCTGCTCGCTCACGCTGTCGCGCCGCATCACGTTGAAGATGACCGTGCCTGTGGGCACGTGCACGTCGCCGACGGCCGTCTCGCGCAGCGCCTGCACACCCACCATCGGCGCCACCGGCTTCAGGCGCATGGTTTCGTGGGCACAGGCTTCCACGTAGTCGAGCTGCGCCAACTGTTCGAGCGTCGGCGCGCGCGTGTCGGTGACGATGCTGCGCACCTCGGCGGTGGCGCGGGCCAGTGCTTCGGGGTGGCGCCACAGCAGGTCGATCATCCAGGCGACGGTGTTCGCGGTGGTGTCTTCGCCGGCCAGCAGCATCGTGAGCACGTTGCCGGCGACCTGAGCGTCGTCGATGCCGCTGCCCTCGGCGTCGGCGGCCGCGATCATCGCTTCGAGCAGGTTCTCGGGCCGCTCGCGCAGGCCCGGGTCGGCCTGCATGCGCGTCCGCGCCTGCGCGATGAAGCCCGCCACCGCTTCGGTGACGGCGGCCACGCTGCGATCGAGCCGGCGGTCGGCCGGCGACTTGAGGTAGCGCCAGGTCGGCAGCGGCGAGAGCAGGCGCTTGAACAGCGCCGGGAAGATCTTGTCGAGGTGCTGCTGGATCACGTCGCCGTCGGACTCGAGCGTGTTGACCTCGGCGCCGAACGCCAGGCCGGCGATCGCATCGACGGTGTAGCGCATCAGGTCGGCCTGCAGGTCGATCGCCGCGTTGTTCTTCGCCGCCAGCGCCCAGCGTTTGCCGAGCCGCTGCCCGGTCGTCAGCATGGCGGGGTAATAACGTTTCACATGCGCGGGGTCGAAGCCGGCCATCACCATGCGGCGCTGGCGTTTCCACACGTCGCCGTTGGCGCCGAAAACGCCGGGCTGCAGCTTCATCTCGGTCCAGATTTCTTCGAGCCGCACGGTGCGCCGAAAACCCTCGGGCCGGTCGCGCAGGATCGACGCCACGGCGCTGTGGTCACCCACCACCAGTACCCGGCGGCTGCCGAGCTGCAACCTGAAATACGGGCCGAACTCGCGGCACCAGCCTTCGAGCTGCTGGTGCAGCCGCGGCGTGTCGAGCTGCAGCAGGTTGCCCACCACCGGCAGGCCGCGCGGACCCGGCAGGTCACTGATCTGGCGCAGGGCCGGCGCCAGCGGCGCGGCCTTCACCGGGGTGGATTCGAGCGTGGTGTTGTCCATCGCATGTTCTCCCTGTGCAGCGGCCCGCGCCGAGCCGAGGCACTCAGAGTTTGCAGCCGCGCGCCGGGTCGGCCAAGCCCTTGACGGCCACCGAGCGGTACTCGTTATTCACGCCTTTGGCTTCACGCAGGTACATGTCCTGCACCGGGTTGCCGGCCGGTGAGATCGTGAACTTGCCACGCGGGCTGTCGACCGTGGTCTTGCGCATCGCGGCGGTCAGCGCGTCGCGTTTGCCGAGGTCGCCGTTCACGGCCTTCAGGCCGGCGTTCAGGATCTGCGCCGCGTCGTAACCCTGGACCGCGTACACGTCGGCGTTCGCCTTGTAGGTCAGCGCGAAGCTCTTGCGGAAGGCGTTGTTGCGCGGCGTGTCGAGGTTGTCGGCGTAGTGCAGCGTGGTGAACAGGCCTTGCGCGGCGGCGCCCTGCGCTTCGAGCGTGCCGTCGGTCAGGAAGCCCGAGCCGAACAGCGGGATCGACTTGTTCAGCCCGGCCGCCGCGTAGTCCTTGACGAACTTGACCGCGCCACCACCGGCGAAGAACGCGAACACCACGTCGGGCTTCTGCGCCGCGATCTCGGTCAGCAGCGCCTGGAACTCGACGTTCGGGAACGGCAGCGTCAGGTCTTTCATGACCTTGCCGCCGCCCTTCTCGAAGGCTTCGGTGAAGCCCTTCACCGTCTCGTTGCCGGCGGCGTAGTTCCAGGTGATGGTCATCGCGCGCTTGTAGCCCTTCTGCGCCGCGACCACGCCGGTGGAGTAGCCCGGCTGCCAGTTCGAGAACGAGCTGCGCACGATGTTCGGGCCGCACATGGCGCCGGTGATGCCGTCGGCGCCGGCGTTGGGCACGATCAGCAGCGTGTTGTTGTCTTTTGCGGCCTTGGCCATCGCCAGCGCCACGCCGGAGTGCACCGTGCCGACCAGCACGTCGACGTTGTCGCGCTTGATCAGCTTGTTGACGTTGTCGGTGGCCTTCGACGGGTCGGACTCGTCGTCGACCTTGAAGTACTGGATCTCGCGGCCGGCGAGCTTGCCGCCCTGTTCCTGCACGTAGAGCTTGAAGCCGCTTTCGATCATGTTGCCCAGCGCGGCGAAGGTGCCGGTGGCCGGCAGCATCAGGCCGACCTTGATCGGGGCAGTGTTCTGCGCGTGGGCCGCGCCGGCGCACAAGGCAAGGACGGCGGCGGCTGCGAGGGTGGACTTGAACGACATGCGAGGCTCCTGCTCAGGAAAGGTTGGAATGATGAATGAAGCGGCCGGCCGCGCGGCTCAGGGTTTCCGGCTGATCGCGGTGCGGCGAGTGGGCGCAGCGGGGGATCACGAGCAATTCGGTCTGCGGCACGCGCCGCGCGATGCCGCGGACTTGTTCGAGTGTGCCGTACTCGTCGTCTTCGCCCTGCGCCGCGAGTACGGGGCAAGTGATGCTGCCAAGTTCGGCCCCGATGTTCCAGGCGCGGAACGCCGGGCTCAGCCACACGTCGTTCCAGCCGCGGAAGGCCGAGTCGGGGTCAACGTGATGGCGCGCCAGCCGCGTGCGCAGGTCGGTCGTGGCATACGCCTCGCGGGCTTGTTCGATGCTCGTGATCGACACGTCTTCGACCAGGATGTGCGGTGCGACGACGACGATGCCGGCGGGTTCGAACTTCGACGCGTACAGCAGCGCGATTGAGCCGCCGTCGCTGTGCCCGAACAGCCAGGGGCGTTCGATGCGCAGGTGGGCGAGCAGCATCGGCAGCACCTCGTGCGCCTGCCGGTGCATGAAGTCTGGCGCCCAGTGTTCGTCTTCGGGTTTCGGCGTGGAGCGGCCGTAGCCGTAACGTGAATACACCAGGCCCTTGAAGCCGTGCGCTCTGCAGAAGTTGGAGGGGAAGTCGCGCCACATCGAGACCGAGCCCAGGCCTTCGTGCAGGAACACGACGACCGGCGCAGTCGAGCCGATGTCGCCGACCCACTGGTATTCGAGTTCCAAGGGCTGCCCGCGCCACGACAACTGCGCGTGCGGGTTCGGCGCCGCGCTCACGACGCGGCCGGTCCGTCGCTGCGCGCGCGTTCCGCGTCACGCAAGCGGAAACGCTGGATCTTGCCGGTGGCGGTCTTCGGCAGCTCGTCGATGAACTCGATGAAGCGCGGGTACTTGTAGGCCGCAAGGCGCTCTTTGACGAAGGCCTTCAATTCCTCTTCGCTGACCTGCTGGCCGCTCTTGCGCACCACGCAGGCCTTGGTCTTGGTCAGGCCGTCGGCGTCGACGATGCCGATCACCGCGCATTCGAGCACGGCCGGGTGCTGCATCAGCGTGGCCTCGACTTCGAACGGCGACACGTAGACACCGCTGACCTTGAGCATGTCGTCGCTGCGCCCGGCGTACACGTAGCAGCCGCGCGCGTCGGTCGAATACTTGTCGCCGGTCTTCGTCCACTCGCCCTGGAAGGTCGCGCGGCTCTTCTCGCGCTGGGCCCAGTAGAGCAGCGCCGAACTCGGGCCACTGACGTACAGGTCGCCGATCTCGCCAGCTGCGGCCTCGGCGCCGTCTTCGTTGACCAGCTTGAGGCGGTAGCCGGGCACCACCTTGCCAGTGCTGCCGTACTGCACGTCGCCAGGGCGGTTCGACAGGAAGATGTGAAGCATCTCGGTCGAGCCCAGGCCGTCGACGATCTCGCAACCGAAGTGGGCCGTGAAGCGCTCGCCGATTTCGCTGGGCAGGGCTTCGCCGGCCGACGAGCACAGGCGCAATTTCACATGCGCGCGCGACGGCAGATCGGGCGACGCCAACATTCCGGCGTAGCCGGTGGGCGCACCGAAGAAGACCGTCACGCCGTGTTCGGTCCAGCGTTTGAACACGGCGGCCGGAGTGGGCCGCTCGGCCATCAGCACGGTGGTGGCACCCACGCTCATCGGGAAGGTCAGTGCGTTGCCCAGCCCGTAGGCGAAGAACAGTTTCGCGGCCGAGAAGCCGATGTCGTTCTCGCGCAGGCCAAGCACCGGCGTTCCGTAGAGCGCGGCCGTCCAGTACAGGTTGGCGTGGGTGTGCACCGTGCCCTTGGGGCGGCCGGTCGAGCCGGAGGAATAGAGCCAGAAGCCGAAGTCGTCGGCCAGCGTGTCGGCGGGCGCGCCTAGTGGCGATGCGCCGAGCAGGCTCGCGAACGGGAGCGTGCCTTCGAGGGCTGCGCCTTCGCCACTGACGATCGCCGGAATCGACGCGCCCGCCACCGCGGCCTGCAGGCTCGGCCACAGCGCGCGCGACACCAGCAAGGCGCGCGCGCCGCAGTGCTTCAGCATGAAAGCGTAGTCGTCGGCCGTGAGCAGCGTGTTCACCGGCACCGGAACGATGCCGGCGTAGAGCGCGCCGAGAAACGCGACGGGGAAGTCGACGCTGTCGTGCATCACCATCAGCACACGCTCTTCGCGGCGCAGCCCGAGTGCGAGCAGGCCGGCCGCGCAGCGGCGCACACGTTCGGCCAGCTCGCCAAAACTCAGGCGCTGCGTGTCGTCGATGTAGGCGAGCTTGCCCGACCGACCGGCGTTCAAGGCCAGCAGGTGCGCCGCGGCGTTGAAGCGCTCCGGCGGCGGGTTAACCTGCGGGGGCTGCGCTTGCGACATGTGATGTAATATGTTGCATGTTGACTGCACTATAGCGCCGATCTCTCGGCGCGATCACCACGCAAACCCGAAGGCTGCGCACGTGGACCTGTCTGCCAACGAACCTGCCGAAACCGAGATCAAGGACCCGTTCCTCATTGCCCTGGGCGAGCGCACGCGCGCCTTGCGTGCGCGGCGCGGCCTCACGCGCAAGGGCCTGGCCAGGGCCGCCGACGTGTCGGAGCGGCACCTGGCGAACGTGGAAATGGGCGTCGGCAACGCGTCGGTGCAGTTCCTGCGCCAGCTGGCCCAGGCCCTGAACTGCTCGCTGGCCGAACTGGTCGGTGACGAGACCGCCAGTTCGCCCGAGTGGTTGATGATTCGCGAGATATTGCGGGGCCGGAATGACGCCGAGCTGGTGCAGGCGCGCAGTGCGCTGGCCTCGATGTTCGGCGAGCCGGCGAGCCAGGCCGCGCGACGCCAGCGAATCGCCCTGATCGGCTTGCGGGGTGCCGGCAAGAGCACGCTCGGTCGGGCGCTCGCCGAGGGCTGGAAAGTGCCCTTCGTCGAGCTGAACCGGGGCATCGAAGCGCTCGCCGGCTGCACCTTGTCGGAGATCCACTCGCTCTACGGCCCGGCTGCCTACCGGCGCTACGAAAAGCGCGCACTGGAAGATGCGATCCAGCGCTACCCGCGCGCCGTGATCGCCACGCCGGGCGGCATCGTTTCCGACCCCGCCACCTTCAACCTGCTGCTCGCGCACTGCTACACCGTGTGGGTGCGCGCGACGCCCGAAGAGCACATGGGCCGCGTGCTGGCACAGGGCGATACACGCCCGATGGCCGGCCACACCGGCAACGCCGAGGCGATGAACGACCTGCGCCGTATTCTCGAAAGCCGCGCCGCGTTCTACTCGAAAGCCGACGCGGTGTTCGACACCAGCGAGATGAGCGCCGAAGCCGCGCTCGAGGCCTTGCGCGAGCTGTTGCGCGACACGGGCGCGGCGCGGCCCTGACGCCGCTGGCGCCGCCGGTCGGGCACTGCGGCGGTGCAAGATACTGCACTATTCGGCCCAGAAACTGGCTGGCGAGCGGCTGATATATTGCCTCGCACCCCAGGCCCGCCGAACCGACCATGCCACCCGATTTCCCCGCTCAACTGCTCCGCTGGGTCGAGGAGGGGGCGATCGCCCAGGCGATCGAAGCGGCGCGCCGCGAGCTGCCGAAGTTCGCCGGCGAAGAGCGTGGCCGGGTGCTGCTGGCGCTGTCGACCGCCTGCTGGAACGCCGGCGACAACCTCGACGCCTTGCGGGCAGCCGTGTCGGCCGGTGACGCCTTTCGAAGTTGCCGATCGATGCCCGGCGTGTGCGACGCGATGGTGCGCATCGCCGCCTCGTTGCGCTCGGCCGGTGACCACGCTTCGGCGATCACGACGCTCGAACGTGCCGAAGAAGTCGCGCGTGACATCGACGACCCGAAGCGCCTGGCCGATGTGCTGCGCAACGTCGGTGTTTGCTGCTCGCTGGTCGGGCGGCACCAGCAGGCGCTGTCGAGCCTGACCGAAACCTGCGCGCTGCTCGAACCCGATGGCGCGCCCTACGACCGGCTCGTGGCGCGTCTGTCGCTGAACAACGCGCGCAACCGGCGGGCGATGTCATTGCCCGAAACCTCCGACGAGCGCAGCACCGAGCTGCACGCGCTGCTCGGTGACTGGCAGGCGCTCGTCGCGCAGACCGGCGCGGCGGGCCTGGCCACGCTGGTAGTGATGGCGATGGGCAACCACGCGATCACCTTGCGCCAATGCGGCCGGCACGACGAAGCCATCGTCGAACTGCAGGCCTTGCTGGCGCGTTATCGCGCCTTCGGCATGCGGCCGAACGAAGGGCTGTGCTTCTGCGAGATCGGGCGTTGCTACGAGGCGCAGCAGCACTTCGGCGCGGCGCGCGAAAGTTACCTGCGCTCGATCGAGATCCTGAAAGACGGTGGCACGCTGCCCGACCTGCAGGAAGCGACCGAAGGTTTGTCGCGCGCGGAAGAGGCCGCCGGCGACCACAAGGCGGCCCTCGACGCGCTGAAGGAAGTGCGCGCGATCGACCGCCGCAAATCCGACGAAGCCGCCGCCAGCACGATGGCGCAGCGTGAATTGCGCATCGAGCTCGCACGCCTGACCAGCACCTGGGCGCGCCAGGCCACGCTCGACCCGCTCACCGGCCTGGGCAACCGGCGCGCGCTCGACCTGTGGATGAGCGAAAGCCTGCCGCGGGTCGAGCAGGGCGAACCCATCACCTTGCTGCTGCTCGACCTCGACCACTTCAAGCAGGTCAACGACCGCTTCGGCCACGCGGTCGGCGACGAGGTGTTGCGGCGCGTGGCTGCGCTGATCCAGCAGAACTGCCGAAGCGCCGACCTCGCGGTGCGTTACGGCGGTGAAGAGTTCGTGCTCGCGCTGTTCGGCGTGGCGCACGACGCGGCTGCCGATGTGGCGCACCGGCTGCGCGCGTCGGTCGAAGCCGAGCCTTGGGGTTCGGTGGCCGAAGGCTTGAAAGTATCAGTCAGCATCGGCGTGGCTGCGGCCGTCGAGGCCCCCGATGGGCAGTCGCTGCTGACGCTCGCCGACCGGCGCCTGTACGCCGCCAAGTTCGGCGGGCGCAATCAGGTCGTGACCGTGGGCTGAGGCCCGAGCCCCAGCAAACGCACCGCGTTGTCCTTCAGGATCAGCGGGTGCACTTCCGGCTTGAAGCCGGCCTCGGCGAAGTCCTTCATCCAGCGGTCGGGCTGGATCAGCGGGAAGTCGCTGCCGAAGAGCATGCGGTCCTTCAGCAAGGTGTTGGCGTACTGCACGAGCTGCGGCGGAAAGTACTTCGGGCTCCAGCCTGAAAGGTCGATCCACACGTTGGGCTTGTGCATCGCCAGCGACAGCGCTTCGTCCTGCCACGGCCACGAAGGGTGTGCGACCACGATCTGCATGTCGGGGAAGTCGATCGCCACGTCTTCGAGCAGCATCGGGTTCGAGTTCTGCAAACGCAGGCCGCCACCGCAGCGCATGCCGCTGCCGATGCCGGAATGGCCGCTGTGGAAGATGGCGGGCAGCTTGTATTCGGCGATCACTTCGTAGAGCGGCCAGGCCATCTTGTCGTAGGGCTCGAAGCCCTGCACCGTGGGGTGGAACTTGAAGCCCTTCACGCCGTGCGATTCGATCAGCTTGCGCGCCTCTCGCGCGCCCATCTTGCCCTTGTGCGGGTCGATGCTGCCGAAGGCGATCATGATGTCCGGGTTGGCCATCGCCGCTTCGGCGATCTCTTCGTTGGGGATGCGACGCCGGCCCATCTGGGTTTCGGCGTCGACCGTGAACATCACGAACCCGATCTTCTTTTCGCGGTAGTACGCGAGCGACTCCGCCATCGTCGGGCGTTTGCTGGAGCGGAAGTACTTGTCGGCGGCGCGGTCGTACTCTTCGCCGTAGTTGTCGAACGGGTTCCAGCACGACACTTCGAGGTGCGTGTGGGTGTCGATCGCGATCAGGTTCTGGATGTCCATGGGGTCCTCGGCAAAAACGCTTGGGCGTCTACTGGCAGCTGAAGCTCGCAGCCAGTTCGATATCGCCGCTGCCCTTGTACTTTGCCACTTTCGGGTAAGGGCAGAGCGGGCGGGTGCGAGTCGGTGACCACGCTGCGGGCACATCGGCGTTCGCCCCGGCCGCGTTGCCGGCACCGCGGGCGCTGGCGGTCACGCTGTCGGGCGCCTGGCCTTTTTCGACCCAGTTCACCAGCGCACTGAGCATGTCGAACTGGTCGGTCGACGGGCCGCCCGAGCAGTGGTTCATGCCGGGCACGCGGAAGAAGCGCGCGAAGTTGCTGGCGTCGCCGGCGTTGTTCTTGGCCACACCTTCGTACCAGCTCGTCGTGTCGTCGGAAGAGAAGATCGTGTCGCTGACGCCGTGATAGACCATCATCTTGGCGCCGCGGTTCTTCAGCCTGGCGAGGTTCGTCGGGTCGGGCGGCAGCATGAACGACAGGGCCGCTTCGGTGTACGTCGTGTTCGTCGCCGCGATCTTCGCCAGCATGTCGTCGATGTTGCCGCCGAGCGTGAAGGCCGGGCCGTTGAAGCCGACCGGGCTCACCGGGGGCACGCCCCAGATCATGGCCACGCCGCCCGAGTCGAGCACCAGCGGCGCGGTGAACTCCCAGAACGGAACGCTGCCCCCGGCCAGCCCGCTGTCGTACGGGAAGCTCGAATAGAAGGACTTGCCGGTGCTGTCGGTCGCACCCGAGAAGATGGGCGCGATGGCGGTCTTCTGCTCGGCCGACAGGCAGGTGCCGTCGCGCGCGGCCGTGCAGGTGGGCACGTCGCGCGCGAGGCTGAAGGCTTTCTGACAGCCGCTGGTGTCTTGCACGATACCGTCGGTGGCGCCGTCGAGCGCGTCGCACCTGGCGAGCACGGCAGTGGAGACGAGGCCACGTTCGGCGGCGGTGAAGCCGGTCGAGATGTCGGCCGGGTTGCTCGCGACCGACGCGTACTGCTTCGCACCGAAAATGTTGGCGATGGCCGCGAGCGGCAGGCGGTAACCCGGCGCGCCGGCGAGGTAGCCGTCGTATTGCTCGGGCATGCGCGTGGCGGCGATGAAGGTATGGCGCCCGCCGTTCGAGCAGCCGCCGAAGTAGGAGCGGTCGGGGCCCTTGCCGTAGGCGTTGTTGATCACGCTCTTGGCCATCGGCGTGAGGCTGGCCGCGGCCTGGTAGCCGTAGTCGAGCCGGGCCTGCGGGTCGATGCCGAAGGCCGGGCCCAACGATCCCACGTGGCCGGCGTCGGAGCTGATCACGGCGAAGCCCATGTTGAGTGCGTTGGTCAGGCCGGCGCCGCCGTTCACGCCACCCGTGGCGGTGCCGACGCTGCCGTCGATGCCGCCATTGGCCTGATAGAAGAAGCGCCCGTTCCATGCGTTCGGCAGGCGCATCTCGAAGCCGATGGCGTAGGGGTTGCCGTCGACCGTGCTGGTGCGCTGGTTCATCTTGCCGGTGACCTGGCAGTGCGCGCCGACCGGTGTGCCGGCAACCATCAGCGTGCCGGCCGCGACCGGCGTGGCCGCGGTGATGCTGGTGTTCGCAAAGCTGATGCGCGTGGCCAGCTCGGTGCAGTAAGCGATGGCCGCGCCGCTTGCGGAGCCGAGTTGTGGCAGCGGCTTGGGGTCGTCGTTGCCGCCGCAGGCGGACATCAGTGTCAGC
This sequence comes from Burkholderiaceae bacterium, assembly GCA_040080605.1. Taxonomy (GTDB): domain Bacteria; phylum Pseudomonadota; class Gammaproteobacteria; order Burkholderiales; family Burkholderiaceae_C; genus LMDS01. Next base: position 77,372 of record JBEBIB010000016.1, on the reverse strand, counting down.
AGGCCGATCGCGCCGACGCTGGCTCGGAGGGGGTGGTTCATGCGCTGTCTTCCTTTGCAAAGTGGCCGGCGCGGCGGTCTGCCGGCGCGCGCGGAGGTGAGGGAACCTTGTTCAAGTTGATTAACTTTAATAACTATATGGGCGTTTGCTCTCATGGCTTTCCCGTAGCCCTCGGCTGCTTCCTGTTCTTCAGAATCTGCAGAAGACTTGGCGGCCGCCAGCGCTCTGTGGCTAGGGTTAGTACCAAGATGCGGCTCATCAAACTGGTTAATACAATTAATCAACTTTGATCAGGACTCCCATGTCTCAGCCTTTTGCCGCCGCGACCGGCCTGCTGGCGCAACTCGACCTGCTGCGCATCGAGCACAGCGCCACTGTCACGCATGTGCGGCTGAACCGGGCGGCCAAGCGCAATGCGCTCAACGACGCGCTGATCGCGCAGCTGCAAACCGCCTTCGTCAACCTGCCCGAGACCACGCGCGCCGTGGTGATCAGCGGCGAGGGCGATCACTTCTGCGCGGGGCTCGACCTGTCGGAGCTGGGTGAGCGCAGCGTGGCCGAAGGCGTGCTGCATTCGCGCTCCTGGCACGCGGCGTTCGAGCAGATCCAGTTCGGGCGTGTGCCGGTGATCGCGGTGTTGCACGGCGCGGTCGTCGGTGGTGGCCTGGAGCTGGCGAGCTCGGCGCATGTGCGCGTGGCCGAAGCGAGCGCGTTCTACGGGCTGCCGGAAGGGCAGCGTGGTTTGTTCGTGGGCGGCGGTGGCTCGGCGCGTGTGCCGCGCCTGATCGGCGTGGCGCGCATGGCCGACATGATGTTGACCGGGCGGGTCTACGACGCCGCCGAAGGCCTGGGCATCGGCCTGTCGCAGTACCTGGTCGAAGACGGCAAGGGGCTGGAGAAAGCCCTGGCCCTGGCAGAGAAGATCGCCGCCAACGCGCCGCTCTCGAACTTCGCGGTGATGCACGCGTTGCCGCGCATCGCCGACATGAGCCAGAGCGACGGCCTGTTCACCGAATCGCTGATGGCCGCGATCGCCAGCGGCGACGAGGCCGCGAAAGTGCGCATGCGTGCTTTCCTCGAAGGCAAGGCGGCGAAGGTCGCGAAGTCATGAACGCAGTGGCCGCGCCGAAGTACCGTGACCTGCCGCTCGGCGGCTCGCTGTCGGCGAACTTCGCGACCGCGGCCGATGGCAGCACGCTCGTCACGTCCACCGAAGCGCTCCAGCCTTATCCGAAACGCCTGACCGACCGCCTCCTGCATTGGGCTGCCGTCGAGCCCGACCACACGCTCGCCGCCAAGCGCCACCAGGGCGGCGACTGGCGCCGCATCAGCTACGCGCAGGCCTTGCACAGCGCGCGCTGCATCGCGCAGGCCTTGATCGACATGAAGCTTTCGGCCGACCGGCCGGTCGCGATCCTTTCCGACAACGACCTCGAACAACTGCTGCTCGGCTTCGGCGCCATGCTCGCCGGCGTGCCGTTCGCGCCGATCTCGGCGGCGTATTCGCTGATGTCGCAGGACTACGGCAAGCTCAAGCACATCCTCGGCGTGCTGACGCCGGGCCTGGTGTTCGCGTCGAGCGCCTCGGCCTTCGGCAAGGCCATCACGGCGACGGTGCCGGCCGACACGACCGTGGTGCTCACCAGCGGCAGCATCGAAGGCCGCAAAACCTTGAGCTTCGACGACCTGCTCGCCACGGTGCCGACCGCGCAGGTCGACGAAGCGCACGCCAAGGTCGGCCCCGACACCATCGCCAAGTTCTTGTTCACTTCGGGCTCGACCAAGTTGCCCAAGGGCGTGATCAACACGCAGCGCATGCTGTGCAGCAACCAGCAGATGATCCTGCAATGTTTTCCGTCGCTCGGGCAGGAGCGGCCGGTGCTGATCGACTGGCTGGTCTGGAACCACACCTTCGGCGGCAACCACAACGTCGGGCTCACGGTCTACAACGGCGGCACGCTCTACATCGACGAAGGCAAGCCCACGCCGGCGCTGATCGGCGAGACGCTGCGCAACCTGCGCGAGATCGCGCCCACGGTCTACTTCAACGTGCCCAAGGGCTTCGAGGAAATCGCCAACGCGCTCGAAACCGACGCCGCGCTGCGCGACCGCTTCTTCAGCCGCGTGAAGATGCTGTTCTTCGCCGGCGCCGGCCTCTCGCAACCGGTCTGGGACAAGCTCGACCGAATGGCCGAGCTGGCCTGTGGCGAGCGCATCCGCATGCTGACCGGCCTGGGGATGACCGAAACCGCGCCGTTCGCGATCTGCGCCAACGGGCCGGTCGTGAAGTCGGGCTACATCGGTTTGCCGGCGCCCGGCATGGAACTCAAGCTCACACCGGTCGACGGCAAGCTCGAAGTCCGCTACCGCGGCCCGAACGTCACGCCCGGGTACTGGCGCGCGCCCGAGCAGACGGTGGAGTCGTTCGACGCCGAGGGTTACTACGGCAGCGGTGACGCGCTGAAGTACATCGACGTGGCCGACCCGCAACTCGGCTTCGCGTTCGACGGGCGTATCGCCGAAGACTTCAAGCTCGCGACCGGCACCTTCGTCTCGGTCGGCCCGTTGCGCGCGAAGGTCATCGCGGCCGGCAGCCCGTGTGTGCAGGACGCGGTGGTCGCGGGCATCAACCGCAACGAGATCGGCCTCTTGATCTTCCCGCGCCTCGACGCCTGCCGCGAACTCGCCGGCGTCGCGCCGAACACGCCGACGCTCGACGTGCTGGCCGTACCCAAGGTTCGCGCGTTCTTCCAGAAGCTCGCCGACGAACTGTTCAGCAGCGGCACCGGCAGCGCCACCCGCGTGGCGCGCAGCCTCGTGCTCGTCGACCCGCCCAGCATCGACCGCGGCGAGATCACCGACAAGGGCTCGATCAACCAGCGCGCGGTGCTGACGCACCGCGACGAGTTGGTCGAGCATCTGTACGCGGGCGGTGACGACAGCGTCATCCTGCCGCGGCGTTGAAACGTTTCGGACCGACACCATGAACATCCAAGGACAAGCCGCGATCGTCACCGGCGGTGCTTCCGGCCTCGGCGCGCAGACCGCGCGCGAGCTGGCGAAGCGCGGCGCGAAGGTGGCGGTGTTCGACCGCAATGCGGAAGGCGCGAGGGCGGTGGCGGCCGAGATCGGCGGCATCGGCGTCGGTTGCGACATCACCTCGAGCGACAGCGTGCTTGCCGCATTGCAGGCCGCCCGTGAAGCGCACGGCCCCGCGCGCATCCTGATGAACATCGCCGGCATCGGCACCGCCAAGCGCCTGATCGGGAAAGACGGCACGCCGATGCCGCTCGAAGACTTCCGCCGCGTGATCGAGGTGAACCTGATCGGCACCTTCAACGTGACCCGCCTGGCGGTCGCCGAGATGGTGAAACTCGAAGCCCTGACCGACGGCGAACGCGGCGTGGTCGTCAACACCGCGTCGGTCGCGGCCTTCGACGGGCAGGTCGGGCAGGAGGCGTATGCCGCGTCGAAAGGCGGTGTGGTCTCGCTCACGCTGCCGCTGGCGCGTGACCTGGCGCAGTTCGGTGTGCGTGTCGTCACCATCGCGCCGGGCCTGTTCCTCACGCCGCTGATGGCCGAGTTGCCGCTGCCGGTGCAGGAGTCGCTCGCCGCGAGCATCCCGTTCCCCAAGCGGCTGGGCAAACCCGAAGAGTTCGCGCACCTCGCCGCCACTATCGTCGAGAACCTCGCGCTCAACGGCGAAGTGATCCGCCTCGACGGCGCCTTGCGCATGGCGCCGCGCTGATCAGCCCCGCACCCATTCGCCCGCACGCACCATGCCGCGTTCCACCACCCACCGTGTCGACATCGCCTTCGGCGACTGCGACCCTGCGGGCATCGTGTTCTTCCCGAACTTCCTGCGCTGGATGGACACGGCGTCGTTGTCATTCTTCGTGCAGTGCGGCGTGCCACCGTGGCGCGAACTGGTGAAGACCCGCGGCATCGTTGGCACGCCGCTGCTCGAGATCAACACCAAGTTCCACAAGGCCGCGACCTACGGCGAAACGTTGACGGTCACGACGCATGTCGAAGAGTGGCGCAACAAGGTCATCGTGCAACTGCACCGCGTGACCCGCGCCGGCAAGGACGGCGCTGCTGAAGACCTGATCTGCGAAGGCCGCGAAGTGCGCGCCTTCGTGCGGCGCGACGAGCACGACCCCGACCGCCTGCGCGCCATTCCCGTGCCCGAAGACATTCGCGCGCTCTGTTCGTGAATGCCTTCCTGAACCTGTTCACCGCCCCCGCAAATTCCAAGGAGAGACAAGCATGTTGAAGATCCGCACCCTGGTGGCCACGCTGGCCACTTTGCTCGGCACCTCGTTCGCCTACGCCGACATCACGATCGGCGTGTGCATTCCGCTCACCGGGCCGACCTCGGCGCTCGGCATTCCCACCAAGAACGGCATCGAGCTCTGGCCCAAGACCATCGCCGGTGAAAAGCTCAACGTCATCATCCTCGACGACGCGACCGACCCCACGGTCGCGGTCAAGAACACACGCCGTTTCATCACCGAAGACAAGGTCGACGTGATCGTCGGCTCGGCCGCCACGCCGATCGCGGCGGCCATGTCCGACGTGGCCGCCGAAGGCCAGACCGTGCAGCTGATGCTGTCGCCGGTGAACCTGCCGCCGGGCAAGGGCGACTGGTCGTTCCGCATGCCGCAGTCGACCGCGGTGATGGCGCTGCCGATCATCGAGCAGTGGAAGAAGCTGGGCGTGAAGACCTACGGCTTCCTCGGCTACGCCGACGCTTACGGCGAAGCCTGGCTGAAAGACCTGGCGCCGCTGGCCGAGAAGGCCGGCATCAAGCTCGTGGCCACCGAACGATTCGCGCGCTCCGACACCAGCGTGACCGGGCAGGCACTGAAGCTGATCTCGGCGAACCCGGATGCGATCCTCGTCGTCGCTTCAGGCAGCGGTGCGGCCATGCCGCACAAGGGCCTGGTCGAACGCGGTTATGCCAAGGGCAAGATCTACCAGACCCACGGCGCGGCGAGTTTCGACCTGATCCGCGTCGGCGGCGCTGACGTCGAAGGCTCCTTCGTCGTCTCCGGCCCGGCCGTCGTGGCCGGGAAGCTGCCCGACAGCAACGCCAGCAAGGCGCTCGGTGTCAAGTACATCAGCGAGTACGAGAAGGTCTACGGCAAGGGCATGGCCAACCAGTTTGCGGCGCACGCGTTCGACGTCGTCATCGTGCTCGAGAAGGCCGTGCCGCTGGCGCTGAAGAAGGGCAAGCCGGGCACCAAGGAATTCCGCGTCGCGCTGAAGGAAGCGCTCGAAACGATGGGCCGCACGCCGGTTTCGCAAGGCGTGCTGAACTTCACCGCGACCGACCACTTCGGCTACCTGCCCGAGACCGGCGTGATGCTGAAGATCGTCGGCGGCGAATGGCAGGTGGTGCCGAACTGATCAAAGCGGCGGCCCGACAAGCCGGCGCGCGCTGTGCCGGCTTAGGGTTTGCAGGCGTGCCGCAGGGCTTGCTGCGGCGTCGCCGGCTTGTATGATTCGGCCCGCTATAGCCGACCGATCGGTCAGTTCTGTTCGTTGCCCTGCCCCTGCCTCGGAAGCACCCGCCGCCATGGACTTCTCAATCGCCAGCATCCTGATGTTGGACGGCATCACCAACGGTGCGATCTACGCGCTGCTGGGCCTGGCCACCGTATTGGTGTTCGCGGTCACGCGGGTCATCTTCATCCCGCAGGGCGAGTTCGTCGCCTACGGCGCGCTCACGCTCGCGCTGCTGCAACTCGGCAAGGTTCCGGGCACCGTCTGGTTGCTGCTCGCGCTGGCCGTGCTGGTGGCGGTGCTCGACGTGGTCGCCGGGCTGCGGCGCGGTTTGCCTGCGGCCAAGGTGCTAGGCTCGGCCGGCAAGGCGCTGGTGCTGCCGGTGGTCGTGACCGCCGTCACCTGGTGGGCCGCGCCGCAGAAGCTGCCCCTGCTGCTGCAAAGCCTGCTCACGCTCGCGATCGTCACGCCGCTCGGGCCGTTGGTCTACCGGCTGGCGTATGAAAAGCTCGCCGACGCGACCGTGCTGGTGCTGCTGATCGTCTCGGTCGGCGTGCACTTCGCGCTCACCGGCCTCGGCCTGGTGTTCTTCGGCGCCGAAGGCTTTCGCAACCCGAGCTTCTGGGACGCGCGCTTCTCTGCCGGCGCGCTCACGTTGTCGGGCCAGACCGTCATCATCTTCCTGGTGTCGATCGCGTTGATCATTTCGCTCTACCTGTTCTTCGAGCGCACGCTGCGGGGCAAGGCCCTGCGTGCCACGGCGGTGAACCGGCTCGGCGCGCGCTTGATGGGCATCTCGACCTCGGGCGCAGGGCGCCTGAGTTTCGGCCTGGCTGCGTTCATGGGCGCGCTGTCGGGGCTGTTGATCGGGCCCGCGACGACGATGTTCTACGACTCGGGTTTCCTGATCGGCCTGAAAGGCTTCGTCGCCGCGATCTTCGGTGGCCTGGCGAGTTACCCGGCCGCCGCCGTCGGCGCGCTGTTCGTCGGCCTGCTGGAGAGCTTCGGTTCGTTCTACGCCAGCGCGTTCAAGGAAGTGATCGTGTTCACGCTGATCCTGCCGGTGCTGCTGTGGAGAAGTTTCCAGCACGGTCACCACGATGAAGAGGAGTGACGCGATGAACATGCGCCGCACTTCCCTCGTCGTTTTCATCGTCCTGCTCGCATCGATGCCGGTCTTGCCGGTGCCCGAGTTCTGGATCACCCAGGCCAACTACATCGGCCTGTACACGCTGGTCGTGATCGGCCTCGTGCTGCTGACCGGCATCGCCGGGCTCACCTCGTTCGGCCAGGCCGCGTTCGTCGGGCTCGGCGCCTACACGGCGGCCTACCTCACGCTCACGCACGGCGTGTCGCCGTGGTTCACCGTCTGGATCGGCCTGGTCGTCACCGGTCTGGCCGCGCTCGCGCTCGGCTGGTTGACGCTGCGCATGTCGGGCCACTACCTGCCGCTGGCCACCATCGCGTGGGGCCTGAGCCTGTACTACCTGCTCGGCAACATCGATGCGCTCGGCAAGTACGACGGCCTGCTCGGCATCCCGGCGCTGCGTTTCTTCGGCACCGAGCTCAACACCGGCCGAAGTTTTTTCTACCTCTTGTGGACGATCGTCGTGCTGGCCGCCATCGCCGTCACGCACTTGCTCGATTCGCGTGCCGGCCGCGCACTGCGCGCCGTGAAGGGCGGCACGACCATGGCCGAGGCGATGGGTGTGAACACCTTCCAGACCAAGGTCACGGCCTTCGTGCTCGCGGCCCTGCTGGCCAGCGTGTCGGGCTGGTTGTTCGCGCACTTCCAGCGCACGGTGAACCCGTCGCCCTTCGGTTTGAAGATGGGCATCGAGTACCTGTTCATGGCGGTGATCGGCGGTGTCGGCCATGTGTGGGGCGCGCTCGTCGGCGCCGGCCTCGTGAAGATCCTGGAAGACCAGCTGCAGGTGCTGCTGCCCAAGCTGCTCGGTGGCAGTGGCAACTACGAGATCATTGTGTTCGGCATCCTGCTGGTGCTGGTATTGCAATACGCGCGTGACGGCGTGTGGGCCTTCATCGAAGCGCGCCTGCCGCGCGTGCAGCGCAAGAACGACTGGGCCGATGCGCCGGCCTTGGCCGAGCGCACCAGGCCGCCGCACGGCGAGGTGGTGCTCGACGTGAACGCGGCGCGCAAGGAATTCGGCGGGCTGGTCGCCGTGAACGACGTGAGCTTCCAGGTGCGGGCCGGCGAGATCCTCGGCCTGATCGGGCCCAACGGCGCCGGCAAGTCGACCACCTTCAACCTCGTAACCGGCGTGCTGCCGGTGACGCGCGGCACCGTGACGCTGCGCGGCGAGCGCATCGACAGCCTGCCCTCGCGCGAGATCGCGCGGCGCGGCGTGTCGCGCACCTTCCAGCACGTGAAGATGATCGCCGGCATGACGATGCTCGAGAACGTGGCGCTCGGCGCGCACCTTCGCGGCAGCCGCGGCGTGGCCTCGGCGATGTTCCGGCTCGACCGCGCCGAGGAGCGCCAGTTGCTGAAGGAAGCCGAGAAACAGCTGCGCCGCATCGGCATGGAAGCCAGCATGCACGAGCTGGCCGGCAACCTTGCTCTCGGGCCGCAACGCCTGATGGAGATCGCGCGTGCGCTGTGCGCCGACCCGACGCTGTTGTTGCTCGACGAGCCGGCGGCGGGCTTGCGACTGAAAGAAAAGCAGGGCCTGGCGGACGTGCTGCGGCAACTGCGTGACGAGGGCCTGTCGATCCTGCTCGTCGAACACGACATGGACCTGGTGATGGGCCTGGTCGACCGCGTGGTTGTGATGGAGTTCGGCACCAAGCTGATCGAGGGCACGCCGGAGGTGGTTCAGGCGAGCCCCGCGGTTCGTGCGGCCTACCTCGGCACGGAGCACTGAGCATGTCGAACGACCTGTTGTTGAACGTCAAGGATCTTCACGCCGGATATGGCCGCGCCGAGGTTCTGCACGGCCTGAACCTGAGTGCGAAAAAAGGCAGCGTGATCACCGTGATCGGCCCCAACGGCGCCGGCAAGTCGACGATGCTGAATGCGCTGATGGGCGTGCTGCCTTCGCGCGGCCAGATCGACTACCAGGGCCGCTCGGTCACGTTGAACTCGCTCGAAGAACGGGTGATGCAAGGCATGGCGCTGGTGCCGGAAACACGCGCGCTGTTCGGCACGATGCCGGTCGAAGACAACCTGCTGCTCGGCGCTTACCGCCAGGTGCGGCTGGGCGTGAAAGACAGCAGCGCGGCGATCGAGAACGTCTACACGCTGTTTCCGCGCCTGAAGGAGCGCCGAGCGCAACTCGCCGGCACGCTCTCGGGCGGCGAGCGCCAGATGCTCGCGGTCGGCCGCGCGCTGATGAGCAAGCCCGACCTGCTGATGCTCGACGAGCCCAGCCTGGGTCTCGCGCCGTTGGTGGTCAAAGAGATCTTCCGCATCATCGACAGCCTGCGCAGCACCGGCGTGACGATCCTGCTGGTCGAACAGAACGCACGTGCCGCGCTCGAAGTGGCCGACTACGGCTACGTGCTCGAGATGGGCGAGATCGCGCTCGAAGGCCCGGCATCCGATCTGGCAAGAGACCCGCGCGTGATCGATACCTACCTCGGCGCCGCGCGCAAAAGCGCAGCCTGAAGACGCCGGCCATGTGGCACTACGAGCCACCGCTGCGCGACATGCGCTACGTGATCGAAGACGTGCTCGGCCTGCCCGCGCAGTGGGCGCGCATGCCCGCCTTCGCCGAACTCGACGCCGGCACCGCGCAACAGGTGCTCGACGAGGCCGCGAAGTTCGCGCGCGACGTGCTCGCGCCCACCAATGCCGGCGGTGACCTCGAAGGTTGCCACTGGCAAGACGGCGAAGTGCGCACGCCTCAGGGGTTCCGCGAGGCTTACCGCGCTTTCGTCGCTGCCGGCTGGCCCGCCCTCGCGTGTGCGCCCGAACACGGCGGGCAGGGCTTGCCGCAGGTGCTCAACGCAGCGCTGTTCGAGATGCTCGCCGCCGCGAACCACGCCTGGACCATGTACCCCGGCCTGCTGCACGGCGCCTACGACTGCCTGAGCGCGCACGCGTCGGCCGAGCTGAAGGCAGCCTACCTCGCCAAGGTGGCGAGCGGCGAGTGGCTCGCCACCATGTGCCTCACCGAAGCGCAGGCTGGCTCCGATCTGGGCCTGCTGAAGAGCCGTGCCGAGCCGCAGGCCGATGGCAGCTTCCGGCTGCGCGGCAACAAGATCTTCATCTCGGGTGGTGAGCACGACCTCACCGACAACATCGTGCACCTCGTGCTCGCGCGCCTGCCCGATGCGCCCGCGGGCAGCAAGGGCATTTCGTTGTTCGTTGCGCCGAAGGTCCTGCCCGACGGCAGCCGCAATGCGATCCGCTGCGACGGCATCGAGAAGAAGATGGGCATCAAGGGCAGCGCCACCTGCGTGATGAGCCTGGAAGGCGCCACCGGCTGGCTGGTCGGCGAGCCGAACCGAGGTCTTGGCGCGATGTTCGCGATGATGAACTCGGCCCGGCTGCACGTGGCGATGCAGGGCGTGGCGCATGCCGAGAATGCGCACCAGAACGCCTTGCGCTACGCGCACGAGCGGGTGCAGTCGCGCGTGGCGGTGCGGCCCGAAGGCGCCCCGGCCGCGGTGGCCGACCCGATCGTGCTGCACCCGGCGCTGCGCCGCACGCTGCTGCGCCAGCGCGTGCTGGTGGAAGGCGCGCGGCTCGTGGCACTGGAAACGGCCCACGGCCTCGACCGGGCGGAACACTGGCCCGACGCTGCCGAACGCGTGCTGGCGCACGACGACGTGTCGTTGCTCACGCCGGTGCTGAAGGCGTACTTCACCGACAACGGCTTCCAGATCGCCAGCGACGCGCTGCAGGTGTTCGGCGGCCACGGCTACATCCACGACTGGGGCATCGAACAGTGCGTGCGCGACAGCCGCATCGCGATGATCTACGAAGGCACCAACCAGATCCAGGCGATCGACCTGCTCGTGCGCAAGGTCCTGCCCGACGGCGGCGCGAAGTTCGGTGCGCTGCTCGACCGAATCGATGCGGGCCTGCCCGAAGGTGGGCCGCACACCCCGGCCGCGCGCGGGGCCGTGGCTGCGCTGCGCGACGCTGCCTCGCAGGTGATCGGCGCCTCGCGCAGCGACCCCGAATTCGCCTGGCGCGTGGCCGACGACTTTCTGCGCGCCACCGGTCTCGTGCTGATCGTGCAGGCCTGGGCCCGCGCGGCCGCGGTATCGTCGCGTGCCGGGTTCGCCGCCGATCCTTTCCACCGCGCCAAGCGCGACACGGCGCAGCATTGTTTTTCCTATGTGCTGCCCGAGTTGGCGCATGCCTTGCAGATGCTGCAGGCCGGCCGCGAGCCGCTGGCGCATCTGTCCACCACCGTTTGACCATGGCCACGAAGACCGACGACTCCAGCGCCGACGATCTCGACCAGTCGCGCCTGACCCACCTGGTGGGCTACGCGTCGACGCGCGCTTCGATCACGATGCGCCGCGTGTTTGCACGCCACCTCGGGCCGCTCGACCTGAAGGTGGTGGAGTTCTCGATCCTGATGCTGGTGGCCGCCAATCCGCAGATCAACCAGAAGCGGCTCGGCGCCGCGCTCGACATTTCGGCTCCCAACATGGCGGTCACGCTCGACCGCATGGTCGAGCGCGGCTGGGTCGAGCGCGTGCGCAGCACGCAGGACCGGCGTGCCCAGCAGATCCACCTCACGGCCAAAGGGGCCGAACTGGTGCAGCGCGCGGAGAAGATCGCCTCGACGATGGAGCACGCCACGCTGCGCGTGCTCTCTCCGGCCGAACGCGCGCTGCTGATCGAGCTGTTGATGAAGGTGGCGGGCGGCAAGCCCGGCAAACGGAGTTGACCCTCGCCCGGGGCACCGGGCTCAAGCGCCCATCGGCCACTCGAGGGTGACCGCCAGCCCGCCGAGCGTGGCCGAACGACCGGTCTTGAGCGACACGCCGTGCACGAGGGCGATGCGTTGCACGATCGACCAGCCCAGCCCGCTTCCTTCCTGGCCACTGCCGAGCACGCGGAAGAAGCGCTCGCCGACGCGCCGCAGCTCGGTTTCGCCCAGGCCCGGGCCGCTGTCTTCGACCGACAGCCCGACAGCGGCACCGGCTCGGGTCACTGCGATCTTCACGCTGGCGTGCGCCGGGCTGTAGCGAATCGCGTTGTCGACGAGGTTGCGCACCAGCACCGCCAGCAGCGTGGCGTCGCCGGCCACGTCGCATCGCTCGGACGCCTCGACCGTGATGCCCTGCGACTTCTGCAGCGCCAGCGGCGCGATGTCCGCGACCACGCGGCGCACCAGCGCACCGAGCTCGATCGAGGCCAGCGCGGGCGCCGCGCCCGCTTCGAGCCGCGAGAGCGTCAACATCTGCTCGACCAGCCGGGTCGCGCGGTCGCACCCGGCCAGCGTGGACAGCAGGGCATGGCGGCGCAGCGCTTCGTCGGACTCGGCCAACGCCACCTGCGCCTGCGCGCGGATCGCCGCGATCGGGGTGCGCAGTTCGTGCGCAGCATCGGCCGTGAAGCGGCGCTCGGAGTTCATCAGCTCGGCGATGCGCTCGAACAGGGCGTTCAGCTCGGCCAGCATCGGCGCCATCTCCGAGGGCGCGTCGGCCAGCACCAACGGGTTCAGCGCCTGCGGCGCGCGCGCCGCCAGCGCGAGCCCGAGCCGGCGCAGCGGCGTCAGGCCCCGGTAGACGGCCCAGCCTGCGGCCAGCGCGAGCAGCGGCAAAGCCACCGCCATCGGCCACAGCGTGCTGCGCATCACTGCCCACAGGATCGAGGCGCGCGAGTCGATCTGCTCGCCGACGAAGACCCGCACGTCGCGCTCGGCGCCCAGCGCCGAGAACACGCGCCACGCCACGCCGTCGATCTGCACGGTACGGAAGCCGGGCACCGGCCCGGTTGCCGCGCGGTCGCCGGCGCCGACCATCGGCGCAGCGGGTGCGTTGGCCGAGCGCAGCGTCAGCCGGCCCGCATGAAAGACCTGAAAGGCCACCCGCGGGGCGTAGCGGTGCAAGGAGGGCGCGTCGAGGCCCTGATCGTCATCGCCCGCTTCGCCTTCGAACTCGCGCGCCTGCTGCACCACCAGCAGCGCGGCGGCCTGGGCCAGGTGGCCGTCGAGCAACTCGTCGAGCTCGTGGCGAACGTCGAACCACGTCAGCACCGCGGTCGCGAGCCAGACGCCCGCAACCAGCCCGAGCACCAGCACCAGCAGCCGGCCCTGCAGCGAGTGCGGTGCCCTCAGCACGCGGGCGGCCTTTCACGGGCCATCGTGTAGCCCACGCCGCGCACCGTCTGGATCAGCTCGGCACCGAGTTTGCGGCGCAGGTGATGCACGTGGACTTCGATCGCGTTGCTCTCCACTTCCTGGCCCCAGCTGTAGAGGGCCTGTTCGAGCTGTTCGCGCGAGAGCACGCGCCCCGCGCTGAGCATCAGCGCGTGCAGCAGGTCGAACTCGCGCGCCGACACCGGCACGGCCACGCCCGCCAGGTGCACCGAGCGGGCGGCCGGGTCGAGCGTGACGCCGCGCGCCGAGAGCTGTTCCTGCGGCTGGCCGTGCGAGCGCCGCACCAGCGCGCGCAGGCGCGCCGCGAGTTCGTGCAGGTCGACCGGCTTGACCACGTAGTCGTCGGCGCCCACGTCGAGGCCGCGAATCCGGTCGGGCACGGCGTCGCGCGCGGTGAGCACCAGCACCGGCAGCGTGATGCCGGCGCGGCGCACCGCGGCCAGAACGGAGAGGCCGTCCTGCAGCGGCAAGCCCAGGTCGAGCACGGCGGCGGCGTAGGGCTGAGCGCGCAATTCCCTTTCGGCGGCTTCGCCGTCGCGCACCCAGTCGACCAGGAAGCCGAGCTGGCGCAGGCCCGCGCGCAGCCCGTCACCGAGGAGCGGGTCGTCTTCAGCGAGAAGGATGCGCATCGGGCGGAGGCTGCGGTGCGGTGATGGCCACGGGGCTGGCCGACGGGGCGGTCTTCCACTCGAACCACCAGAAGCCCAGCACGGCCACCAGCATCAGCGCCGCCACGCCGCGCCACGCGCTGCGCAGCGCGTCTTGGGGGCTGCCGAGCTTGCGCCCGTTGAACATCGCGCGGACCAGGTTCTCGTGGTGCAGCCAGCTGCCCAGCAGCACCCCGGCGAGGTGAACGCCGACCACCGTGAGCATGAGGTTCGCAGCCGCCTCGTGCAGCTCGCTGACCCACTCGCCGGCGATGTCGTTGAAGGTGGCCCAGCCGGTGGCAGCGACCGCCAGCGCCAGCGCGAGCAGGGCCACGATGGCGAGCGCGCCGGCCGGGTTGTGGCCGGTGTGGTGTTCGGAGCGGCCCTGCAGCATCGAGCGCAGGTACGACAGCACCGCCGACGGCGCGCGTACGAAGCTCGTGAAGCGGGCGTGGCGGGTGCCGACCAGCCCCCACACGATCCGGAAGGCCACGAGGCCCGCCATCGTGTAGCCCAGGGTCACGTGCACCAGTCGCCAGCGTTCACTCTCGGCGGTGATGTACGCGCCGGCGAAGCTGAGCACCGTCAACCAGTGGAATACGCGCACCGGCGCGTCCCAGACCAGCACTTTCTGCAGTGCTGGCGCGCCGCCGGGCGCTTCAGCGCGGGATGCGGACGTTTCGTTCATTGAAGTCTCCCTGTTCGGCCTGGGCGTGGCAGGCCGCGCACTGGGAGGCACTCTTCACGGCCGGCAGCTTCCAGGTGGCGGCCGGCACCTCGTCGTGCTTGCGGATGAACCATGCCGAGCGCGTGATGCGGTCTTCGGGCGGCTCCTCGCGCACTCGCTTGTAGGTGCCGGCGTTCGCCGCGAGCCAGGTCGAGAGCTCCTTGACGCTGGCCGGGTCGAGCGAGGCGTCGGTGCCGTAGTGGCGCGGCAGGTTGTTCATCAGGTGTTGCCACGACGCCGCCGGCAGCATGCCGGGCGGGTAGGGCACGTGGCAGGCGGCGCATTCCTGCTGGTATTTCGGCAGCAGCGGCACGCGGCGGTGGTCGTCGGCCAGGGCGGCCTGGGCCAGGCCCAGCGCGGCGAAGCCGCCCCAGAAGACGCGGCGAAATGGAAAGCGGGCGGGATGGTGCATGGGCTTGTCTCGAAGGTACGTGACGAACGATGGTCAGGGCTTGAGCGTGATCAACCAGCTCAGCACGTCGGCCTTCTCGGCCGGGCTGCACTCGCGCCCGATCACGTCGTTGCAGTTGCGGCGGAACCACTTCTCGGTCTTGGCGGCGTCGGTGAACCGCTCGGCGTTGAACGCCGGCGCCAGGGCGCCGATGGGCTTGCCGGTCGAGGCGTGTTTTCCCGTCTGGGTGGGCAGTGCGCCGTGGCATGAAGAACAACTCCATTCACGGCCCTGGCGGGTGGTGAACAGCTGCCGGCCACGTTCAGCGGCCGCGGGGCCGCCGGCCTGTGCGCTGTAGCCGGCGAGCAGTTCTGCCGGCGTGGCCGCGTGGCCGGGCAAGACGATCGCTGCGCTGGCCAGCAAGGCGGTTGCGAGGTGTCGGGTGAAAGAGAGGGGGTGCATGGCGATTCCTTTGCGCTGATGGTGCGGTCGCTTCATTAGGGTTTTCTTAGCGTCGCCGGTCAGGCCGCACGGCGCGTCGTGGCAAAGCGCGGTACGACCGGTTCAACCCCCTTGGCAGGCCTGCCGAAGGTACTGCCCGGCGACGAACAGGTCGCGCTCGATGCCGCGCCGGACCGCGGCGCCGTTGCGCTGGGACAGTGCCGCCAGCACATCGGTGTGCGCATCGTTGAGCACTGACAGCGCGTCGGGGTGATCGAACAGCCGGTTCGACAAGGGGCCGACCTTGAGCCACACGGTTTCGATCAGCGCCAGCAAGGTGGGCGAGCCCGCCGCGCGGTAAAGGCGGAGATGGAACTCTTCATTGGACTCGAGGTAGGCCTTGGCGTCGGCGGTGCGCAGCGCAAGCGCCATGCGCCGGCCCAGGACCCGCAGCCGCACCAGATCGTCGGCGCTCAGGTGCCGGCTGCCACGCTCGGCCGCCTCGCCTTCGAGCATCAGGCGCATGTCGAGCACGTCGTCGAATTCGGCTCCCGTCAAGAGGGGAACCGCGACGCCGGCGTTGGGCACGTTGACGAGCGCGCCGTCGGCGGCCAGGCGTTGCAGCGCCGCGCGCACCGGCATCAGTCCCACGCCGAGCTCCGCCGCCACCTGGCGAATCTTCAGGCGCTCCCCGGGCAAGAAGCGGCCCACCGTCAGCCATTGGCGCAGCTGCTGATGGCAGGTATCCTGCTGGGTGCTGGTGGCGGCCGGGCCGGCGCGCCGGGCCGCCGACTCAGGCATCGCTGATCAGGCCCAGTACGGTGTCAAACGCGTCGAGCAGCTGCTCGATATTGGCTCGGCTGGTCGCCGGGCAAACCAGCATCATGTTGTGAAACGGCGTGATCAGCACGCCGCGGTTGAGCAGCGCCAGATGGATCAGGTGCTCGAGTCCGGCGTCCCCGGCAGCGCCTGCCTCGTGACCATTGCGCGGAGGTGTGGCACAGAACTGGAACTCGGTGCGTGCCCCCAGCTGAGTCACGCACCAGGGCAGGCGGTGGTGGGCGATGCGCTCGCGCAGACCACCGGCCAGTGCCGCCGCACCGGCCAGCATGGGCGCGTAGACGGCTTCGGTCATCAGCTCGGTCAGCGTGGCGCGCACCGCAGCCATCGCCAGCAGGTTGCCGCTGAGTGTGGTGCCGATGCCCGAGTGACCCGGCGCCGCGCGCCGCTTGGCCTGCATCACGCGCTCGGCCCAGTCGGCGCTGAAGCCGTACACCGCGCAGGGCACGCCGCCGCCGACCGGTTTCCCGAGCACGATGGCATCGGGTTGCAGGCCGTGGGTGCGTGAATAGCCGCCGGGGCCGCAGCTGATCGTGTGGGTCTCGTCGAGCACCAGCGCCACGTCATGGCGGCGCAGCAGCGCCTGTGCCGCCTCCCAATAGCCGGGGGCGGGCAGCACCATCCCGATGTTCGTCATCGCCGGTTCGGCCAGCACCATCGCAACGTCGCCCTCGGCCAGCGCGCCTTCGAGCGCGGCGAGATCGTTGAACTCGACCACTACCGTGTGGGCAGTGAGGTCGTGTACCTGGCCGAGCAGGCTGTCACGCTGGTGCCGCCGGCCACCAACCAGGTCGACGAAGACATCGTCGACGGCGCCGTGGTAACAGCCGTTGAAAACAAGCAGCTTGCGTCGCCCGCTGGCGGCGCGGAGCCAACGCAGCACGAACCGGTTGGCGTCGGTCGCCGTCATGGCGAACTGCCAGTAAGGCAGGCCGAAACGTTCGCCGAGCAGTTCGCCGACCACGGCCGCGTCTTCGCCGGCGAGCATCGCGGTGAGGCCCGAGCCGGCCTGGCGAGCAAGGGCTCGCGCCACCGGTGCGGGTGAGTGACCAAACATGGCGCCGGTGTCGCCGAGGCAGAAGTCGGCCAGCGTGTGCGCGTCGGCATCGCTCAGCCGGGCGCCCACGGCCTGCGCCACCTGGAGCGCGAACGGTGTCCCCCAGTCGTTCATCCAGTGCAACGGCACGCCGAACAGCAGGTGCCGGCTGGCACGTTCGGCCAGTGCCCGCGAGCGCGGGTTGCGCTCGACGAAGGCGGTGCGTTCCTGCTGCAGCAGCGCCTTGGCGCGGGCCGGGGCTATGCCGCGGTGGGACCGGAGCAGAGGGTCGATGTGCATGGAATTTCCTCTCACAGGCTCACACGAGCAGCAACAGGTGTTCGCGTTCCCATGAGCTGATGACGCGGTTGTAGGTGCCGTACTCGAGCTCCTTCACGGCACACAGCGCTTCGATGAAACCGGCGCCCAGCAAATCGTGCATTGGGGCGCAGGCACGCAGCCGCCCGATCGCGTCTTCGAGGTGGCGTGGCAACTCGTGCTCCATGTTCCAGGCGCTGGTGCTCACGGGCTCGGAAGGCAGCCGGGCCTGCGTCAGCCCGAGGTAACCGCAGGCCAGCGTGGCGGCGATCGCCAGATACGGGTTCACGTCGACACCGGGCACCCGGTTCTCGACGCGCCTGGCGCCAGGCCCGGACTTCGGAATCCGGATCCCGCAGGTGCGGTTGTCGTGGCCCCAGCGCACGTTGGTCGGCGCCGACATGTAAGGCGCAAGCCGACGGTACGAGTTGACGTAGGGGGCGAACATCGGCATCACCTGCGGGACGTAGGTTTGCAGGCCGGCAATGAAATGGAAAAACGCCGGGCTCGCGTTGCCGTCGGGCCGGCTGAAAATGTTCTGGCCCTCGTCATCAACGACGCTCTGATGAATGTGCATCGCGCTGCCGGGTTCGGTTTCCATCGGCTTGGCCATGAAGGTGGCGAAGATGCCATGGCGCAGCGCGGTCTCTCGCACCGTACGCTTGAACAGGAACACCCGGTCGGCCAGTTCCAGAGGTTCGCCGTGCGCAAAGTTGATCTCCATCTGGCCGGCACCGGCCTCGTGGATCAGCGTTTCGACTCCGAGGCGGTGCACGTTGCAGAAGGTTGACAGCTCCATGAAGAAGGGGTCGAAGTCATTGACCGCATCGATCGAATAACTTTGCCGCCCGGCCTCGGGCTTGCCGGTGCGGCCAGTGGGCGGGCGCAGCGGCTCGTGCGGATTCTGCTGACGCGCGACCAGATAAAACTCCATCTCGGGCGCCACCACCGGGTGCCAGCCGCGCTGGGTGTAGAGATCAAGCACCCGGCGCAGCACCGCGCGCGGCGAAAGCAGGACCGGCGAACCGTCCCATTCGAGGCAGTCATGAATGACCACCGCCACGGGCTCGGCCGCCCATGGCACCACACGGAAACTCGCCGGGTCGGGCCGGCAAACCATGTCGGGGTCGGTGTCACCGACATGCGGGCCGTTGTCGGGCTGCTGGCCATTGACCGTGTTGAGCAACACGCTCTTGGGCAGGCGCATTTCGCCGGCCTGGAGAAACAGATCTTTCGGCAGAATTTTCCCGCGCGCGATGCCGGTGAAATCGGGTATGACGCACTCGACCTCGTGGATGTCGTGTTCAGCAAGAAGCTGGTCAAAAAGTGCGTTCATGGAAAGCCCGGATCGCGTTTGTGATCATATAAAGTGAAGGCGTGATGGAAAAAGCCAAAATCATCGAGGAACTATCGCACATTTGTGATCACAACGTAACTGTGTTTGCGTGCTGATACGTCGCCTGTCGGGCCACACAATGGAAGTCACCTGGATCTTTTGAGCTGCCCATGAACAAGCTCCCACGCATCGGCATCATCGGCATCGGCGCGATGGGCCTGGCCATGGCGCGCAACCTGCAGCGCAAGGCCTACCCGCTGAAGGTGCGCGACATCGACCCCGCTGCGGTCGCCGCCGGGGCCGGGGCCGGCATCGGCGCCTGCGCCTCGCCGGCCGAACTGGCCGCGCAAAGTGATGTGCTTGCGATCGTCGTCGTCGACGCGGTGCAGATCGACAGCGTGTTGTTCGGCCCGCACGGCGTGGTGCACGCCGAGCCCGCGGCGCGCACGGCGCGGCTCGTGGTGATGATTTGCTCGACCATCGCTGCGCAAGACACCGAGCGCTTCGGCGAACGTCTGCAGCAGCATGCAATTGACCTGCTCGACGCGCCGATCTCGGGCGGCCCGGCGCGCGCCGAAGACGGCAGCCTGTCGATGATGCTGGCGTGCGAACCCGCGCTCGCCGCCGCGCACGACACCCTGCTGCGCGACCTGGCCTCGAAGCTCGTGCACGTCGGCGCGAAGGTCGGCGACGCGGCCCGCGTCAAGCTCGTCAACAACCTGCTCGCCGGCATCAACCTCGTGGCGGCGGCCGAAGCGATGGCCCTCGGCGCGCGCCTGGGCCTGGACCGGCAGATGCTCTTCGACGTGATCGACGCGTCGAGCGGCGCGTCGTGGATCGGCCACGACCGCCTGAAACGCGCGCTGGCCGGTGACTACTCACCGCGCGCCCGCGCCGCGATCCTGACCAAGGACGTGGGCCTGGCGGTTCAGATGGCCGACGCGGCCGGCGTCGACACGCCGCTGGGCGATGCGGCGCTGAGTGTCTTCCGCGCCACCGTGGCCGCTGGCCTGGGCGAACAGGACGATGCGGCCGTGATCAAGACGATCTGGCCGGGGTTCTGACGCGGCAGACCGCCGTTGCGTCAACCCGGGTCGGAGTCGAGGATGTGCCACTCGTGCGCGCAACCGCGGCACTTCACCTTGACGCGCTCGTGGGGTTCGTCGTCCTGCACGAGCAGCAGGCGCCCGTAACTCTCACATGCCGGGCAGACCGCCTGGCTGGCGATCGCCTCGGCGTGCATCAGCAGGTAGAGGTAGCGCCGCAGCGCCCAGACGCCGATGCCGGCGCACAACAGCAGCGAAGCGATGTTGTCGAGCTGGTCGGCCAGCGGCTCCTTGCGGCTGAACAGCTCGAAGCTGCTCAACAGGCCGATGGTGCACAGCAACAGCAGGAACAGGCGCACATGGCTCTGGGTCAGCTCACGCTCGTACCACTTGCGAAAGCCGTGCTTTCGAATGCCGTCTGCCAGCCGCATCGTGCCTCCCGCCTTTCGACGCGACGATTATCGACGCGGGCCGAATGACCCGTCCGCCGGACGGGCCGGGCGCGGTTCAGCCCCAGACCTCCTGCGCCACCTCGACCACGAGCCGCAGCTTGTCGCGCTGCGCCTGCACCGCGATGTTGTTGCCGTGCACCGTGCTGCTGAAGCCGCATTGCGGTGACAGGCACAGCTGCTCCAGCGGCGCGTACTTCGAAGCCTCTTCGATGCGGCGCTTCAGCGAATCCTTGCTTTCCATCTCGCCGAACTTGGTCGTGACGAGGCCCAACACAACGATCTTGCCCTTGGGCAGGTAGCGCAGCGGGCGAAAGTCGCCGGAGCGGTCGTCGTCGTATTCGAGAAAGTAGGCGTCGAGGTTCATCTCGGCGAGAAGCGCTTCGGCCACCGGCTCGTAGTTGCCGGCCGCCGCGTGTGTGCTCTTGAAGTTGCCGCGGCACAGGTGCATCGCGAGCGTCATGCCCGCAGGCTTGTGGGCGACCACCTTGTTGATGAAGTTAGCGTAGCGGTGCGGCAACTCGTTCGGGTCGTCGCCGCGCTGGCGTGCCGCTTCGCGCATCTTCTCGTCGCACAGGTAGGCCATGTTGGTGTCGTCCATCTGCACGTAGGTGCAGCCGGCGTCGGCGAGCGACTGCAGCTCTTCGCCGTAGGCCTTCGCCACGTCGTCGTAGAACGCGGGGTCGAGCTCGGGGTAGTGCTGCTTGCTGATGCCGGCGCGGCCGCCGCGGAAGTGCAACATCGTCGGCGACGGGATCGTGACCTTGGGCGTGCGGCCGGCGCTGACCTGGCTCTTCAGGTATTCGAAGTCGGCGCGCTGGATGTCTTTCACGTGGCGCACCTTGTCGATCACGCGCATCACCGGCGGGGCCAGTTCCTGCGTGCCGTCGGGCTTTTCGATCGTGACCGGAATGTCGGTCTTCACGCCACCGAGCTGTTCGAGGAAGTCGATGTGGAAGTAGGTGCGGCGGAACTCGCCGTCGGTCACGCTCTGCAGGCCCACGTCTTCCTGGAACTTCACGATCTCGGTGATCGCCTTGTCTTCGACCGCGCGCAGTTGCTCGGGCGTGATCTCGCCCTTGGCACGCTGCTCGCGCGCGTCGAGCAGGAACTTGGGGCGAAGGAAGCTGCCGACGTGGTCGGCGCGGAACGGGGCGGTGGTGCGGGTGCTCATCACGGTCTCCTGAAGTCTGGGGACGGCCGGATCGGGCCGCTTCTGCGTCGATGATAGAACTGCATCGAGCTGCTCATTGAATCCAGTCAAGGTGAATTCATCAGGGATAACCCGCTTCTCGGCGCGTGATTCAACAGAGAAACTATAGTTCTGTATACAACGTGGATTCAGGATGGTCGCCATGAGCAGCTTCCCACTGAACGCCTGGTACGCCTGCGCCTACGACGTGGAGGTGAAAAACGAGCTGCTCGCGCGCACCGTCTGCAACCAGAAGCTGGTGATGTACCGCAAGCTCGACGGCGCGGTGGCGATCCTCGAAGACGCGTGCTGGCACCGCTTGCTGCCGCTCTCGAAAGGCCGGCTGAACGGTGATGACGTGACCTGCGGCTACCACGGCCTCGTCTACAACGCCGATGGCCGCTGCACCCACATGCCCTCTCAGGAAACGATCAACCCGTCGGCCTGCGTGCGCAGCTACCCCGTCGCCGAAAAACACCGTTTCGTCTGGGTGTGGCCCGGCGAAGCGGCGCTGGCCGACCCGGCGCTCGTGCCCGACCTGCACTGGAACGACGACCCGGCCTGGGCCGGCGACGGCAAGATGATCCGCGTGGCCTGCGACTACCGCCTGGTGCTCGACAACCTGATGGACCTGACGCACGAAACCTTCGTGCACGGCTCCAGCATCGGCCAGGCGGCGGTGGCCGAAGCGCCGTTCGTGGCGACGCACGGCGACAAGACCGCGACCGTCACGCGCTGGATGGAAGGCATCGAGGCGCCGCCGTTCTGGGCGAAACAGATCCGCCATGGGATCGGCTACGAAGGGCCGGTCGACCGCTGGCAGATCATCAAGTTCCAGGCGCCGGCCACCATCAACATCGACGTCGGCGTGGCGCAGGCCGGCACCGGCGCACAGCCATCGGGCGACAAGCCGGGTGACCGCAGCAAGGGCGTGAACGGCTACGTGCTCAACACCATCACGCCCGAGACCGACAAGAGCTGCCTGTACTTCTGGGCCTTCGCGCGCAACTATTCGCTGCACGACCAGCGCCTCACGCACGAGCTGCGCGAAGGTGTGGCCAGCATCTTCCGTGAAGACGAACTGATTCTCGAAGCGCAGCAGCAGGCGATCGACGAACACCCCGGCTACAGCTTCTACAACCTCAACATCGACGCCGGATCGGTGTGGATGCGTCGGCTCATCGACAAGATGATCGCGGCGGAAGCCAAGCCCGGGCCGCGCGTGATCCCGCTGCGGTCGGTGGCGTGATGGCGGCGGTCGAGAGCACGGTGGCTGACCTGATGGAAACCGAAGCGCCGCAGGCCACGTCGCAGACCGTCAAGGCCCAGCTTGCGCTGCGCGAGCTGATCCTCGGCGGCGAGTTGAAGGCCGGCGCGCGCATCGCCGAGCTGTGGCTGGTCGAGCGCCTGAAGGTCTCGCGCACGCCGGTGCGGCTGGCGCTCGTGAAGCTCGCCGAAGAGGGCCTGCTCGATGCGTTGCCCTCGGGCGGTTATGCGGTGAAGGACTTTTCCGAGGCCGACATCCATGACGCGATTGAACTGCGCGGCACGATGGAAGGCCTGGCGGCACGGCTCGCGGCCGAGCGTGGCGTGAGCCCGGTGCTCATCACCGAGGCCCGCGAGTGCCTCGACCGCATCGACGACGCACTGGCCTCGGCCGAGCTGAGCGACGAGACCTTCGCGGTCTACGTGCAGCAGAACGCGCGCTTCCATGACCTGCTGTCGGAGATGGCGGGCAGCGAGCTCGTCTCGCGCCAGCTCGAGAAGACCAAGGCGCTGCCGTTCGCGTCGCCCAACGGTTTCGTGATGGCGCAGTCGGTCGGCCCGCACGCGCGCGACGTGCTGGTGGTGGCGCAGGAGCAGCACCGCATGCTGATCGAGGCCATCGTGCAGCGCGAAGGTGCGCGGGCCGAGGCCTTGATGCGCGAGCACGCTCGCATTGCTCGGCGCAACCTGCAGCAGGCGTTGCGCAGCCACCAGTCCTTGCAACTGGTGCCGGGCGCGAGTCTGATCCGGCGCCGTTCGGTTCGTTGAAGGTCTGACCATGCGCAATGCGATCCAGTGGCACCCGGCCACCGTCCGCCAGCACCGTGACCTGAGCGCCACCGTGCGCGAGTTCGAGCTGCGCCCCGAGGGCGGCGTGTTGCCGTGGACGGTCGGCAGCCACCTCAACGTGCAGGTGCTGGTCGATGGCCGGCCCGAGACACGGTCCTATTCGCTCGTCGGCCTGCCGCACGAAGCGGCGGCTGCCGACGTCTACCGCATTGCCGTGAAGCGCGCCCAGCCCGGCCGCGGCGGCTCGCGCCACATGTGGTCGCTGGAGACCGGCGCCGAGCTGCGGGTCGGCGAGCCGAACAACCACTTCGAACTGCCGCTGACGGCCCGGCAATACCTGCTGGTGGCCGGCGGCATCGGCATCACGCCGATCGTCGGCATGGCGCAGATGCTCGCCGCGCGCGGGGCCGATGTGCGCATGAGCTACGCCGCGCGCAGCGCCGACGAGCTGGTTTTCGCCGACACCCTGTGCAGCACACTCGGCGATCGCCTGCAGACCTTCACCGACGACAGCGGCGCGCGGATGAACATCAAAGCGCAGATCGACGCGCTGCATCCGGACGCGCTGCTGCTGATGTGCGGGCCGCTGCCGATGCTCGACGCCGTGCGCGCCGCCTGGGCGCAGACGCCTCGCCCCGCCGCCAACCTGCGCTTCGAGACCTTCGGCAACAGCGGCACGGCGGCCAACGAGGCCTTCTGGGTCCAACTGCCGCGCCACGGCGTGGAACTGCAGGTGCCGGCCGACCGCACCCTGCTCGACGTGCTGAATGACGCCGGCATCGAGACCCTGTTCGACTGCAAACGCGGCGAATGCGGGTTGTGCGCGATGGACATCGTCTCGGCGCACGGCACCATAGACCACCGCGACGTGTTTTTCAGCGCGCACGAGAAGGCGGCCAACCAACGCCTGTGCGCCTGCGTCTCGCGGGTCAGCGGCGGGGGGCTGGTGCTCGACTCGGCCTGGCGACCCGATTGATTCCCCTGGCCGCGCCGCGCGCCCGGCTCCGCTACATTGACGCTCGCTCTCACCACCGCATTCAGCCCAAAAACGGAGACACCATGACCACCAAACGCCAACTCCTGAAGCTCTCGCTCGGCCTCGTCGCTGTAGCCAGCGGTGCCACCGTGGGCGCCGCCGACACCGGCCCGATCAGGATCGGCCTGATCCTGCCGATGACCGGGCAGCAAGCCTCGACCGGGCGCCAGATCGACGCCGCGGTCAAGCTCTGGGTCGCGCAGAACGGCGACAAGATCGCCGGCCGCAAGGTCGAGATCATTCTGAAAGACGACGCCGCGGTGCCCGACACCACCAAGCGCCTCGCCCAGGAACTGATCGTCAACGACAAGGTCGCGGTGATCGCCGGTTTCGGCATCACGCCGACGGCGCTGGCCACCGCGCCGCTGGCCACGCAGAGCAAGACGCCGCTGGTCGTGATGGCCGCCGCCACGAGCAGCATCACCGAAGCCTCGCCCTACATCGTGCGCACCAGCTTCACGCTGCCGCAGGTGACGATCGGCATCGCCGACTGGGCCGCCAAGAACAAGATCAAGAAGGCCGTGACGCTGGTCGCCGACTACGGCCCCGGCTTCGATGCCGAGAAGTTCTTCGACAGCCAGTTCCGCCTGAACGGCGGGCAGATCCTCGACAAGCTGCGCACTCCGCTGCGTGCGCCCGACTTCGCGCCCGTCCTGCAGAAGGTGCTCGACGCCAAGCCCGACGCATTGTTCGTGTTCCTGCCTTCGGGCCAGGGCGCGGCCTTCATGAAACAGTTTGCCGAGCGTGGCCTCGACAAGAGCGGCGTGAAGCTGATCGCCACCGGCGACGTGACCGACGACGACCAGTTGAACGACATGGGCGACGTGGCGCTGGGCGTCGTCAACTCGCACCACTACTCGGCCGCGCACCCGTCGCCCACCAACAAGAAGTTCGTCGACGCCTTCCAGGCTGCGAACAAGGGCATGCGCCCGAACTTCATGGCGGTCGGCGGCTACGACGGCATGCGCGTGATCTACAAGGCGCTCGAAGCGAGCAAGGGCGCCGGTGGCGACGCGCTGCTGGCGGCGATGAAGGGCCAGATCTTCGAGAGCCCGCGCGGCCCGGTGTTGATCGACGCGCAGACGCGTGACATCGTGCAGGACGTGTACATCCGCAAGGTCGAGCGCGTGCCGGCGATGGGCAACGGCCTGTACAACGTCGAGTTCGATGTGATCAAGGGCGTGAAGGACCCGGGCAAGACGAAGTGATCTTTCGCTGAATCGCCGTCGAAGGTTCTCGCCCTCATGTTGACTCTGCTCTTCGACGGTATCGCCTACGGCATGCTGCTGTTCGTGCTCGCCGTGGGCTTGGCCGTGACGCTGGGGCTGATGAACTTCATCAACCTCGCGCACGGCGCGTTCGCGATGGCCGGTGGGTACATCACCGTGCTGTTGATGAACCGGCTCGGCGTGCCTTTTCTCGCCTGCCTGCCGATCGCGTTCCTCGGTGCGGCGCTGCTCGGGGCCGTTCTGGAGCCGACGCTGTACCGGCGCATGTACAACAAGCCGCACCTCGACCAGGTGCTGTTCTCGATCGGCCTCGTGTTCATGGCGGTCGCCGCCGTCGACTACTTCGTCGGCCCCACGCAGCAGAACATCCAGTTGCCCGAATGGCTGCGCGGCCGCTTCGACATCGAGTGGGTCGGCATCGGCAAGTACCGCTTGTTCATCATCGTGGTGTGCGCCGCGCTGACGCTGGCCTTGCAATGGGTGCTGTCGCGCACCCGCTTCGGCAGCCAGCTGCGCGCCTCGGTCGACGACCCGCGTGTGGCGGGCGGGCTGGGGCTGAACGTGAACCGCATCTTCCTGTTCACTTTCGCCATGGGTTCCGGCCTGGCCGGCCTGGGCGGTGCGCTCGGTGCCGAAGTGCTGGGCCTGTCGCCCGACTTCCCGCTCAAGTTCATGATCTATTTCCTGATCGTCTGTGCCGTCGGTGGCACCACCACCATCACCGGCCCGCTGCTCGCCGCCTTGCTGCTCGGCATTGCCGACGTGGCCGGCAAGTACTACGTGCCCAAGCTCGGCGCCTTCATCGTCTACACGCTGATGATCGTGATCCTGATGCTGCGGCCGCAGGGCCTGTTCGCGCGCGCCGGGGGTGGCAAGTGAGCGTCGCTTCGAGCCTGCGAGGGCACGCGGCCTGGCGCTGGTGGGAATTCGCGCTGATCGGCGCGCTGCTGCTGTCGTGGTTCCTGCTGCCGACACACGCGCTGCTGCTCAACGAGATCGCGATCGTCGCGCTGTTCGCGATGTCGCTCGACCTGATCCTCGGCTACGCCGGCGTCGTGTCGCTCGGCCACGCGGCCTTCTTCGGCATCGGCTCGTACGCGGCGGCGCTGTTCGCCAAGCTCGTGATGCCGGACCCGTGGGTCGGCATGGCGGTGGCGATCGCGACCGCGGCAGGGCTCGGCGCGGTCTGCAGCTTGCTGATCCTGCGAGGCTCCGACCTCACGCGGCTGATGGTCACGCTCGGTGTCGCGTCGATCCTGTACGAACTCGCCAACAAGCTCGACTGGCTGACCGGCGGCGCCGACGGCCTGCAAGGCGTCGTGATGGGCCCGCTGCGCACGCCCTTCGGCGCGTTCGAGTTCGACCTGTACGGCCGCACCGCGTATGCCTACACCCTGTTCGTACTGGCGATCTGCCTGCTGGTCGCACGCAAGCTGGTGCACTCGCCCTTCGGCTATTCGCTGCAGGCGTTGCGCGACAACCGGCTGCGGGCATCGAGCATCGGTTTGTCGGTCAACCTGCGGCTGATCGCGGTCTACACCGTTGCGGCGGCGATTGCCGGCGCGGCCGGGGCCTTGCTCGCGCAGACCAGCGGTTTCTCTTCGCTCGACGTGTTCGACTTCCACCGCAGCGCCGACGTGCTGCTGGTGCTCGTGATCGGCGGCACCGGCTACCTCTACGGCGGCATCTTCGGCGCGATCGTGTTCAAGCTGCTGCACGACCTGATCTCGGCCTGGACGCCGCAGTACTGGAACTTCTGGCTCGGCCTGTTCCTCGTGCTGCTGGTGCTGGTCGGCCGCGACAAGCTGTTGAGCCCGCGCTCGTGGGGGCGCAAGTCATGACGGTCGTTCTCGAGACCCGCTCGCTGGTCAAACGCTACGGTGGCATCACGCCGACCAACGACGTGTCGATCCAGGTGGAGAAGGGCGCGCGCCAGGCATTGATCGGCCCGAATGGCGCCGGCAAGACGACGCTGATCAACCTGCTGACCGGCGTGGCCGAGCCGACCTCGGGCACGATCTGGCTCGACGGGCAAGACATCACCCGGCTCGCGCCCCACGAGCGGGTGCGGCGCGGCATCGTGCGCACCTTCCAGATCAACCAGCTGTTCAGCGAACTCACGCCGCTGCAGTCGCTGGCGCTCGCGGTGTCGGCAAACCTGGGGCTTTCCGCGCAGTGGTGGCGCCCGCTCGGCAGGGATGCGCGAGTGGTGCAGGCCTGCGAAAAGCTGCTGGCGCAGTTCCACCTCGACGACGTGATGGACCAGAAGGTCAAGCTGCTCGCCTACGGCAAGCGGCGACTGCTGGAAATCGCCACCGCACTCGCCTGCGAGCCGCGCGTGCTGCTGCTCGACGAGCCGGTGGCTGGCGTGCCCGAAGGCGAGCGTCAGGAGATCTTCGACATCATCAGCGCGCTGCCGGCCGACGTGACGGTCTTGCTGATCGAACACGACATGGACCTGGTCTTCAACTTCGCGAAGCGTGTGACCGTGCTCGTCAACGGCGCCTTGTTCGCCGAAGGCGAGGTGCAGAGCATCTCGAACGACCCGCGCGTGAAAGCCGTCTACCTCGGTGAAGGCGAGGGCGCCCATGGCTGAGCTGTTGAAGGTCGCTGGCCTGCGCTCGGGCTACGGCGAAGCGGTGGTCGTGCAGGGTGTGAGCCTGTCGCTCGAACAAGGCCAGTCGCTGGCGCTGCTCGGCCGCAATGGCACCGGCAAGACCACTCTGCTGAACACGCTGGTAGGTGTGACACGCCGCCACGCGGGCAGCATCACGCTGGCGGGGCAGGACATCACCCACTTGCCTTCGCATCTGCGCGCCGCCGCCGGCATCGGCTGGGTGCCGCAGGAGCGCAACATCTTCAAGTCGTTGACGGTCGACGAGAACCTGAGCGCCGTCGCGCGCCCCGGGCCGTGGACCGTGAAGCGTGCCTACGAGATGTTCCCGCGCCTGGCCGAGCGCAAGGCCAACATGGGCAACCAGCTCTCGGGCGGCGAACAGCAGATGCTCGCGGTGGCGCGGGCGCTGGTGCTCAACCCGAAGCTGCTGCTGCTCGACGAGCCGCTCGAAGGCCTGGCGCCGATCATCGTGGAAGAGCTGTTGCGCTCGATCGCCCGCGTGGTGCGCGACGAAGGCATGAGCGCGATCATCGTCGAGCAGAACCCGCGGATGATCCTGCCGATCACGCACCACGCGGTGGTGCTCGACCGCGGTGCCGTGGTGCACGCGGCGCCTAGCGCCGAACTGCTGGCCGACCGGGCGCAGCTCGATCGGTGGCTGGCGGTGGCGAAAGCTTGAGAGATCCTGCGCCTTGCCCATGCACCGCTTCCTGCTGGCCTTCACACTCGCTGCCATGCCTTTGCTCAGCCACGCGATCGAAGAACCGGCGTACGAGATCATCAGGAAGTTCGACAACGTAGAGCTGCGCCAGTACGCGCCCTACGTCGTGGCCGAGGTGGTGCTTGACGCCGCGGCCGAAGACGCTGGCAGTCAGGCCTTTCCCATCCTGGCGGGCTACATCTTCGGCAAGAACAAGGGTGAGAAGAAGCTCGCGATGACGGCGCCGGTGACCCAGACGGCCGCGCCAATGCGCATGGACATGACCGCGCCCGTGACCCAGGCCGCCATGGGTGGCCGCACACAGGTGCAGTTTGTCTTGCCCAAGGGGGTGACGCTGGCGACAGCGCCCGAGCCGATCGACCCGCGCGTGCAGTTGCGGGCGATGCCGGCGGCAACCTGGGCGGTGATCCGCTACTCGGGCACCTGGTCGCAGGGCAACGACGGCGAGCACCTCGCAAGGTTGAAGGCGTCATTGGAAGCGCACGGCGTCGCCACCCGGGGCGAGCCTGTGCTGGCGCGCTACAACTCGCCGTTCACGCCATGGTTCATGCGGCGAAACGAAATCTGGTTGGCTTTGCCCTGATGCAGCCGCATGGAAAGGGCCGCGGCGCTTTTTTGGACACGAGGTGTGGGCCGTGAATCGAACAGCGCGGGGTGCGTTGGCCGCGGTGGTGGCTGTCTTGTTGCTGTGCTTGGCGACGCTGGCGCCAGCGGACTCAGGCAAGGTGCCCGAGCGCTACACCCGCGTGCCAGCAGGCCCCGATGGCATCGGCAAGCAGTACATGGGCCGCGACATCGCCGGAGTCATGGGCTGGCAGGGCGCTGCATGGCTGGAGCGCGAAGAGCGCGAGCGCGAAGAACGCGCCGACCTGCTCGTGACGGCCCTTCAACTCAAGCCCGGCATGGTGGTGGCCGACATCGGCCCATGGCAGCACCTCGTGGTGTTTCGCAAACCCAAGGTCCGGTGACGCTGTTCGGGCTCCGAAGAAGCGCGCATCAGGCGCCCGCGAGGATTCTTCCTCCTGGCAAGCCCGGCTCAGGACGGTTTGTCGAGAAAGCGGTCGAAGGCGTTGCAGAAGTCTTGGGGCGCCTCGAAATACGGCAGTGCGCCTGTGGGGAAAGTGGTGAACTGCCAGTTCGGGCGTGACGCGACGATCACCTTTCCCCGGTAGTCGGTGAAGTCGCCGCGCACGCCATGCGACATCCAGACAGGCATCTCGAGTCGCTCGTAGACCGTATGGATGTCCGCGCTGAAGAGGTTCGCCGAAAGGAAGTGAAGCGGAGCGTGCTCCGCACCGGTCGCCTGCGTGGTCAGCACGTCGTAGGCCCAGAGCGACTCGTCGATCTTCTTCGAGCCCCAGGTGCGACACAAAAAGTAGCGGATGACCCCTGGCTTGGTCAGCGCACGGAACACGGCTCCCCCCCAGCCCGAACCGGGCCCGCGCAGCGCCTTGTACAACCATGGCTGACCTCGCGTGCTGCCGGGAGCGCCACGCCAGAGACGCAGCCCTCTGAAGCCCGTAGGGCTGACGAGTGCCACGCTGCGGTAGTCGTCCGGCGCTTCCGTGGCAGCCCGGGCCAGGTATTCGCACGAGAGCGACAGGGCCAACGCATCGATCGGCCTCGGCCCGCAGCGCGAACCTATCTGCTTGATCACCGCGTGCACAGCATCGGTCATCAGGCGGGGCGTGTAGCTCCGATCGCTGCGATCGGAGAAACCATAGCCCGGCAGATCGATCGAAAAGACCGTGCGGTTCGCGCGGTAGTGCTCGTGGAGCGGCCGCATTTCGGCCGCCGATGCCGACGCATTGATACTGTGAATGAGCAGTAGCGGCGGCCCTTGGCCTGCGACGTAGACACTCAACCGACCGGCGGGGCTCGAGAACTCGAAGCGCTCGCCGCTGACCGCCGCCGGCAGATCGATTGCGATGGTGGGCGCGGGATTCCGCGACATCATGCCCAGCCCTGCTGCCACCGGTTGCCGTCGGTCAATTCGCGCCACCGCAACATCGACGACCGCCCGGAATGCACGGCCTCGATCTCTACCCACTCGATTCGAACCGACGGTGGGTCGGGTTCAATCACACGCGTCACGACGAAGTGCTTTTCCTTGTCGGCCGGGGAAACAGCGGTCCACTTGCTGAGCAACAGTTTTTTCGGGTTGAGCGGATTCTTCCGAGGCGGGGCGATGCGCTTGGGGCGGGCTGTCGGGTCGCACGATGTGGTCATGGAATGAATGATGCACTCAACTTCGGGCGGGCATGCGAGCGACCACCGAAGCCGCTACGCGACGGACCCGTGCCGATGGCCAGACTGCCGTCAGTGGCCGACCGAAGCGGCGGTCCACGCGGCCAGCAAGTGCGCTTCTTTGTCGCGGGCGAGCTTGCCGGTGCGGCGCTTGTCGTCGGGCGCGGGTGGGGCTTCGTCGAGCACGGCCTCTACCGTGTCGCGCAATGCGCGTGTGCGCAGCCCGGCGGCCCGTGCGCGGCTCAGGTCGACGCGGTTGAAGCCGGCGTATTCCGGGTCTCCCGATGGCAGCCAGAGGGGCAGCTCGCTCCAGGGCTGCACACCTTGTTCGAAGAGGAAGGACTCGGCGACCGGCACGTAACGCGGAGCAGGAAGGCCGCGCGAGGCGACCGCGTCGGCGCAGGTCTGCAGCAGCGCGCGCCAGTCGCACACGGGCCCGTCGTCATTCACCGGGCCGGTGGCGTTGAACACACCGCGTGCGTTGTCCTCGAGCAGCCGAACCATCCACGCGCCCAGGTCGCGCACATCGATGAACTGCAGCGGTTCGCCGTGCGGCGCGTTCGGCACCAGCATGTCGCCGCCGGCCAGTGCGCGCCAGGGCCAGTGGCTGAACCGCCCGCTGCGGTCGCCGGCCCCGACGATCAGGCCCGGCCGCACGATCAGCGCCCGTTCGCCGAACACCCGCTGCACCTCGGCCTCGCAGGCCGCCTTCTGCGCGCCGTAGTGTTCGAGGTTGCGGTCGTCGCGGGCGAGGTGGTCGAAGGGTGCGAGCGCGTCGGTCTCGCGCACCGGCACCTGCGTCGTCGTGGCGTAGACCGAGATGCTGGAGACGAACAGATAACAACCGCAGGCACTCAACGCTTCGGCACTGACCTGCACATCGGCGGGCACGTAGCCGCAGGTGTCGATCACCGCGTCCCAGTGGCGGCCCTGCAGCGCGCCGAGGTCTTTGCTGCGGTCGCCGCTCAGCACCTCGACACCGTCGGGCCACACGCTGCGCGAGTGGCCGCGGTTGAACACGGTGACCCGGTGGCCGCGTGACAGGGCCGACTGCAATGCTGCTGCGCCGAGAAAGACGCCACCACCGAGGATCAGGATGTTCAGGCTTTGCACGACAGTCTCCCGCGTTTCAGGCCAGCGTGGCCGGGTCGAGGTTCGCGCCGCAGACGATCAGGCAGACCCGCTCGCCGGCCCGCGGCCGGACGGCACCGCTGCGCAAGGCGGCCAGTGGCAGCGCGGCGGCGGGCTCCACGGCGAGCTTGAACTCTTTCCACATCCAGCGCTGGGCCTCGCGAATCGCATCGTCGGTCAGCAGCAGCGCTTCGGCGACGTGCTGCTGCGCAACGCTCCACGCGATCTGCCCGATGCGGCGCGCGCCGAGCGAATCGGCGGCGATGCCGCTCACGGCCACGTCCACCGGGGTGCCGGCTGCCCGGGCCGCGAACAAGGTCGGCGCCAGTTCGGGTTCGAGTGCCACCACGCGGCTGCGGCCCGCGAACCAGGCCGCGATGCCGGCGACGAGCCCGCCGCCGCCCACGCTCACCAGCACCGAGTCGGGCGTGCTTTGCTGCGCTTCGATCTCGCGCGCCAGCGTGCCGGCGCCGGCCACCACTTCGGGCTGGTCGTAGGCATGGGTCATCAAGGCGCCGGTCTCGCGCTGGCGCGCTTCGCAGGCAGCGAGCGCGTCGGCGTAGGCGTCGCCGGCGATCACCACAGTCGCGCCCAGCGTGGCCAGGCGTTCGCGTTTGGCGGCGGTGATCACGCCCGGCACGTAGATCTCGGCCGGCACGCCGAGCGCACGCGCCGCCACCGCAGTGGCAATACCCGCGTTGCCGCCGGAGGCAGCGATCACGCCGGCGGCGGGAATCGGGTTCGAGAGCAGCCGGTTGAACATGCCGCGCGCCTTGAAGCTTCCGGAGCGTTGCAGCTGTTCGAGCTTGAGCCAGACCTCGAATTCGGGCGTGCCGGCCGGCAGCGCCAGCGAGGCGCTCGGCAGCACCCAGAGCGGCGTGGTGCGCACGTGCGGCGCAACGCGCAAGGCGGCGGAGGTGATGTGTTCCTGCGTGACGGGCATGGTTTGTCGTGGTGGTGCGTGGGTGCAATGTATCGGTTGGCGCCTGGAGGAGGCAGGCGCCAGACATCAAACACGCATCAGATGTGCTAGCATCACATGCATTGTCATCCAGTGAGCCTTCATGCGCACCACCCTCGACCTCGACGAAGACGTGCTCGCCAGCGCGAAAGAGATCGCGCGCCGCGAAAACAAGACGGCCGGGCAGGTGTTGTCTGAGTTGGCGCGCCGCGCGCTGACACAAGGAGCTGGCGCGTCGCGGGCTGCCAAAGGCGAACCGGCTGCAGCACATGGGTTCAGGCCGTTCGCGCCGCGCGGCGCGGTCGTCACGAACGCGTTGGTTCAGAAACTGCGCGACGAGGGCGAGTACTGATGGTGTCGC
Organism: Burkholderiaceae bacterium; assembly: GCA_040080605.1. Classification (GTDB taxonomy): domain Bacteria; phylum Pseudomonadota; class Gammaproteobacteria; order Burkholderiales; family Burkholderiaceae_C; genus LMDS01. The sequence goes on along the minus strand of JBEBIB010000016.1, from coordinate 43,776 downwards.
GCAAGCGCGCGTCGGTCGGCGTGAGTGAGCCGCAGCCCAAATACCTGGCGAAGCCGCAGCCCTCGCTGAAGGCAGCGGCCAAGGCCGAGCCGCGCTGCGCGCTGCTCGACGTGAACGTGCTGATCGCACTGCTCGACGCCGACCACCTGCACCACATGCGCGCCGCCGCATGGCTGGCACAAAACATCCAATTCGGCTGGGCTTCGTGCGCGATCACGCAGAACGGCTGCGTGCGCATCATGTCGCAGCCGGGTTACCCGAACGCGCTGCCAGCTGCCGGCGTGGCGCAGCGTTTGCGCGAGGCCACGCTGACCGAACACCACCTGTTCGTGCCCGGTGACGTGAGCCTGCTCGATGAACAACACTTCGATGCCGAGCAGTTGCTCGGCCACCGTCAGGTGACCGACGCCTGGCTGCTCGGCCTGGCGGTCTGGCATGGCCTGCGCTTCGTCACCTTCGACGCGAACATGCCGATGCGCGTGGTGCGCGGCGCGAACCTCGCGCATCTCGTGGTGCTTTAGCCTGGCGGCGCGTCAGCCCAGCGGCGCAGCGCAGTTCGAGCAGAACCGCGCGCCGGGCGCGGCCTCGGTGCCGCAGGCGCTGCAGAAGCGCTTGGCGGCCGGTGTCGCCGACGTGGCCAGCGCCGCGGCGGTCTGCAGGTGGTGCTGCACCTGCGCGGCCGATGCGGCCTGGCCTGCAGGCAGCATGGCCTGCTCGCCCGCGTTCAACGCCGCGATGCGGGCCTGGTCTTCGCCACTGAAGGGCGCCACCAGCACACTCTGGCTGCGCGCGAAGTGCATCAGGTCAGCGGCCAGCGCCTTGGCGTCTTCCTCGGTCGAGAACATCGCCGTCACCTGGCGCGCGTCGTCCTTGCCGAACACCACCGACTCGATGCGCGCGCGCCAGACGCGCAGCGTCATCGCTTCGGTGCGCACCACGTCGTTCTCGGTGTTCATGCGGCTGCTGAAGTTGTTGCCGGTGCCGATGCGCGATGTCTGGTAACTCCCGACCATCTCGACCCAGGTCAAGACGGACTCGAAGTTGAAGCGGCCCCACAAACGCGCCGAAGCCTGGAAGCAGTACGCCGCCACGAACGACAGGATGGCCGAGGTGCCGACCAGCGAGTAGCGGTTCTGCTGCCACGGTGCCGAAGCGTCGAATTCGCGCACGAACACCAGCGCCAAGCCGATGGCAGCCACCACCAGCAGCGTGGCGTACAGGTCGAGCAGCAGCAGCGCGCGGTGGCGCGGCTCCGCGAGTGCGGCGCCGAAGGCCGGGGCCTTCGTGCCGGCCACCGGCAGCGGCTGCGTCTCTTCGAACAGCTCGCCGGCGAAGCTGCCACTTGGCGTGGCGGCCTGCGTGACCGGGTCGATGCGGGCGTAACGCCGGTTCGGGATGCGCTCGGTCCACGTCGCCTGCATCGTGCGGTCGAGCTCGTCCATCAGGCTGCCGGGCGGCGCGTTCATCGACAGGCGGTTCTGCTCCACGCTGGCACGCGTCTGCGGGGCGTTGTCGACCTGCGCGAGCACGGCGGCGACCGCCAGCGCGCACGCGAGCAATGCGGCGCCGAGCATCACGAAGGTCTGCACGTTGAGCGAGAAGCCGTGCAGCGAAGGCAGCTTCGAACCGACGAGACCGATCGCCACCGGCGCCAGGATCGCCGCGGCGATCAGCCCGACCAGCGACGCGGTGGTGAGCCGCGCCCGGCCCTGCGAGAGCAGCGGCTTGAGCAGCACGAACAGGCCGAACGCGAAGTACAACATGCCGATCCACGGCCGCGTGGCGTCATTGCCGAACACCAGCCACGAGAACACGAAGCTCAGCAGCGTGGCGGCGAACGCGGCCAGGTTGAACACGTAGCGCCGCGCCAGAGACTGCACCTCGTTCGGCGCCGTGATCAGGCGTGGCGCCCAGTGGTACAGCAGGCCTTCGATCGCGCCTTTCGGCTCGGGGTAGGTCAGGCCTCCCTGGCGCAGCAGCTCCTTGATGTGGTCGGCCGCGGGCGAGCCGCCGGTGGCGCCGACCGGGATCTCCGGCGCGAGCGATGCGGGCCGGCCCCGGCCGAAGAAGAAGCGCAGCCGGCGCGCTGCGGTGGCGGCGGCGATCAAACCGGCCGCCACCATCACCAGGCCGGCGAGCAGCGGCGCGGCGACGAGCCGCAACGCGTTGTCCTGCATCGCCGCGCGGGCCCAGAACAGGCTGGTCACGCCCGCGATGATCAGCAGCGCGGCGCACAGCCAGAGCAGCCGGTTCTGCAACTGGTACGGGTTGGGCAGCTCGAGCAGTTTGGATTCCGAGCTGTAGTCGTAGGACATTGGGGGAACTTCCGGGGCGAGGATCGAGCCCGCAGTTTAGTGGCCGACTGCTTTGCAAAACCTTGCTTTGCGGCGCAGAGTTGCGTGCACCGGCTCGTTAGCATGGCGCTTCGTTCAACGAGTGAAGCCAACGATGCCAGCCGCCGGCCCCGCACCAAACCGCCTTCGCCGCGCCATGTGCCGTGCGCTCGCGCTGGCGGCGTTCGTGCTGCCCGGCGCATCGGCTGTAGGCGCCGACCTGCCGGGCATCGCCGGCGATTTCAGAAAGACTGTGGTGGTGGCCGGTGTCACGCGCAGCTGGCTGCTGCATGTGCCCGCAAGCTATTCCGCCGCGCGGCCCGCGCCCGTCGTTTTGCTGCTGCATGGGGGTGGTGGCCGGGCCGCGGGCATCGAGCGCAGCACCGGTGGTTTTTCGGCGCTCGCCGATCGGCACGGCTTCATTGCCGTCTACCCGGAGTCACGCCGTGGCCATTGGGACGACGGGCGCGAGACGGTGACGGACCACACCGACGACGTGGCGTTCATCGCAACGCTGCTCGACACGCTGGCCGCCGAGTACGCGGTCGATGCCCGGCGTGTCTATGCCGCCGGCATCTCCAACGGCGGCATGATGTCGATGCGGTTGGCCTGCGAGTTGTCGGGGCGGTTCGCGGCCATCGCGACCGTCGGCGCGAACATGCCGGCGGCGCTGGCCGCGTCGTGCGGGCCGGCGCGTGCCGTGCCGGTCGTGATCTTCTCCGGCACCGCCGATTCGCTGATGCCTTATGGCGGTGGCCGCGTGTTCGGGCCGGTCGGTGGCGTGGTGCTGTCGGCACCCGAAACGGCCGCGTTCTGGGCCAGCCGCAACGGCACTGCGCCGGCACCGCAGCCACGCGCGCTGCCAGACACCGACCCGGGCGACGGCACCACGACCGATCTTTTCGAATTCACGGGCGACGTGGCGCTGTACCGCATCAACGAAGGCGGCCACACCTGGCCCGGCGGCACGCAGTACCTGCCGGCGCGCTTCGTCGGCAAGGTGTCGAGAGACTTCAGCGCCAACGACACGATCCACGCCTTCTTCGCCCGGCACACGCTGCCGTGAAATACAGCGCCGCTATTCGAGCACCAGGCTGAACAAGGCGTTGCGGTGGTGGATGCCGAGCCGCCCGAAAGCACGGTTGCGGTAGGTCTTGGCGGTGCTGGGCGACACGCCCAGATCGGCAGCGATGCCGTCGAAGCTCCAGCCGCGCAGCAGCCGTTCGCAGACCGCGAGTTCGCGTTCGGTGAGCTGCGGGCAGCGGCGGCGCAGGCGCTGTGCAGCTTGCCGGATCGGCATGTCGGTGGGGGCTTCGAGCGTTAGCAGGTTGACCGCGTCGTCGAGCAAAGGCGCGCTCAGTTCCACATGCCGGCGCGCCACGGCCAGCAGCGGGGCGGCGAGCGCGAACACGGTGTCGAGGTCTTTGGTGCCGAAGCTCGGCTGGGCGCGATGGCGGTACAGGTTCACGGCGAGCAGCGCGCCGCTGCCCGCATCGTCGGCGTCGTTGCTCATCAGCGAGAGCCGTTCGCTGAGGCTGTGCGCCTGGTAGATCTGCTCACGATGGGCACGGCCAAAGTCGTCGGCCACGCAGTGCGTGACCACCGCGTTGGCGGCTGCACTGGCGCGCACCTCGGCGCGCGCGGCGTGGAAGTGCGTGTCGGCGCGGTAAACGCCGCTGCGGTAGATGCGCCAGCAGTCGAGCGCGATGTCGGGCGCGTCGAAGCTGCCGTGCGCGCACAGGCGCGGCGGCTGGTCGTCGAACACCCGGTAGACCGTCCACCAGGCCAGCGGCAACGAGCGGTTCAGCCGGGCGAGCGTGCGGCGGCCGAAGTCGGGCCGGGCGATGCAGTCGATCAGGCCCGCGGCGGCCGCGTGCGGCGCCTCGGCGGTCGGCAGGGAAACGGGCCACAGCTGCATGGGTTCGCGAACTCCGGTGAAGAGGCCGATGGTCGGCGCTGCGCGCCGGCGCGGCAACCCGGGGGAACGCGCATCGAGGCGGGCCGCTGTCGTCTTCAGGGATGACAGACAAGGGCGCGGCGGGCGCCTACGCTGCCGGCATCGCCCGACCGACCCCGGAGACCCGCCCATGAACGCCCACCCGCTCGCCCCCATCACCGACGAACAGGTCGACACTTTCTGGCGCGACGGCGCCGCCTGCCTGCGCGGCCTGTTCGGCGCCGAGTGGATCGAACACATGCGCGAAGCCGTCGAAGACGATCTGGCGAATCCCGGACCGCTGGCGCGCGAATACGCGACGAAACAGGGACAGCGTTTCCTTGGCGACATCGGCGCCTGGGCCGTCAAGCCGGGCTTGCGCAAGTTCGTCGAAGAGTCGCCGGCCGCCGAGATCGCGGCCCGCCTGCTGAAGAGCAAGAAGGTCAACTTCCTGTACGACCAGCTGTTCGTCAAGGAGCCCGGCACCGCGGCTATCACGCCCTGGCACCAGGACGGGCCGTACTGGCCGGTGCGCGGCGACCAGATTTTGTCGATCTGGTTCGCGCTCGACGACGTGACGGTCGAGTCCAGCGGCGTCGAGTACCTGAAAGGTTCGCACCGCTGGGGCAAGGAATACCGGCCGGTGAGTTTTGCCGGTGACACCGAGATGTACAAGATGCTGCCCGGCGACACGCTGCCCGACATCGAGGCGATGCGCGGCCAGTTCGAGGTGGTGAACTGGGACATGAAAGCCGGCGACTGCCTGATCCACCATTGCATGACGGTCCACGGCGCGCCGGGCAACGCCAGCTCGACACGCCGGCGCCGCGCCTACGCCACGCGCTGGACCGGCGACGACGTGGTCTACGCGCCGCGCGACGGCCAGGCCGCGATCACGATCAACAAGCCGGCCATCGAGCCCGGACAGCCGATCGACTGCGAGGTCTTCCCGCGCTTGTGGCCACGTTGACGCTCGCGTCGATGATTTTTCGGCATAACGACTGTGCGGTGTTTCCACCCATTGCCGCCCGGAGCCAGCCTGCATTTAATGCTGGTTCATAACAAACTCAGGAGACCGGAATGCGCTCTTTGACCTCGTTCGTGCGCCACGCGCTGGGCCTCGCGGTCGGCCTCGGCCTGGCCGCCGCGGCGCAGGCCGACATCAATGTCGGCGTGATCGTTTCGCTCACCGGGCCGGGCGCGTCGCTCGGCATTCCGGCCGACAACACGGTCAAGCTCTGGCCCACCGAACTCGGCGGCCAGAAAGTCAACCTGTTCGTGCTGAACGACGCCACCGACCCGACCACGGCCGCGAAGAACGCGACCAAGTTGATCACCGAAGACAAGGTCGACGTGATCGTCGGCCCGTCGCTCACGCCGACCTCGCTGGCGGTGCTCGAAGTGGCGGCGCGTTCCGGCGTGCCGGTGATCTCGCTGGCCGGCGGCGGCGCGATCGTCGAGCCGCAGGACGGGCCGCGCCGCTGGGCCTTCAAGATGGCGCCGACCGAGACGATCTCGATCAACCTCGTGCTCGACCACATGGCGAAGAACAAGGCCAGCACGGTCGCGACCATCGGCATCACCACGGCTTACGGCGAAGGTTTCCTGAAGGCGATCGAGCGGCTCGCGCCGCCCAAGGGCGTGAAGATTGTCGCGGTCGAGAAGTACGCACAGGCCGACCAGAGCGTCACGCCGCAGGTGCTCAAGCTGATCGCCGCCAACCCCGACGCGGTCTACATCTTCAGCGCCGGCACGCCGGGGGCGCTGCCGCACGTCGAGCTCGTGAAGCGTGGCTACAAGGGTTTGATCTACCAGACCCAGGGTGTGGCGACCGCCGACTTCCTGCGTGTCGGTGGCAAGGACCTGGACGGCAGCTTCATGACGGTGGCGCCGGTGCTGGTGCCCGAACAACTGCCCGACGCGAACCCGGTGAAGGCGCCCGGTCTGGACTACGTGAAACGCTACGAAGCCAAGTACGGCGCCGGGTCGCGCTCGCTGTTCGGTGCGACCGCGTGGGACGCGAGCCTGTGGCTCAACGCCGCGATCCCGGTCGCGCTGAAGGCCGGCAAAACCGGCACGCCCGAGTTCCGCACCGCGCTGCGCGATGCGATCGAAGGCTTGAAGGAGTTCGTCGGTTCGCAGGGGGTGTTCAACCTCAGCGACAAGGACCACAACGGCGTCGACGCACGCAGCCAGGTGATGGTCAAGATCGAAGCCGGGCAGTGGAAGCTGGTGAAGTGAGCGACCCGCTCGCGGCGCCGGCGCTGCAACGCTTCGCCGACCTGTCGGTGCAGGTGGCGGCGCCGATCGAGGTCGGCAATGTAGGCCATGGCACGCGGCGCGTGATCACTATCCTGGGTGGTACCTGCACCGCGCGCGACTGGACCGCGAAGGTCTTGCCCGGCGGCGCCGACTTCCAGCTGATCGTCAATGAACGCATGGCGCGGCTCGAAGCGCGCTACGTGCTCGAGACCGATGCCGGCGACCGCATCTACGTGCACAACGACGCGGTGCGCACCGCGGCGCCCGAGGTCATGGCGCGGCTGGTGCGGGGCGAGCCGGTCGACCCGGCGCTCGTGTATTTCCGCTGCGCGCCGCGCTTCGAGGTGAGCGCGCCCGCGCTCGCCTGGATGATGGAGCGGGTTTTCCTCGGCACCGGCCTGCGCCGGCCGAACGACGTGGTGATGCGCTTCTTCGAAGTGATGTGACGCGCGCCGTTCAGGCCGCGTGTGCTACCGCCTCGGCGGCGTAGACCCGGCCGAAGCGGTTGGCGAGGAAGGCGGCCAGCGGCACTTCTTCCTGGCGCACGAAACCGCGCTGCGGCAGCTCGCCCGCGGCCAGCAGATCGAGCATCGCGCACAGGCTCGAAGCCGTCGTGATCTGGATCGCGCTGTGCATCTTGCCGGCCAGCACGTGGCTGTAGATCTTGCGGGCGTAGGTGTCCTGCTGCAGCCGGCCGTCGCGCAGGCCGGCGACGGTGACGAACACGATGACCACGTCCTGCATCGTCGCGGGCAAGGACTTTTCCAGAATGTCCTTCAGCACGTCGCGCCGGTCTTTCAGGCGCAGGTCGTGCAGCAGCGCTTTCATGATCGCGGCATGGCCGGGGTAGCGGATCGTGCGGTAGTTCAGCGTACGCACCTTGCCCGAGAGCGTTTCGCACAGCGTGCCCAGCCCGCCCGAGGTGTTGAAGGCTTCGTACAACACGCCGTCGAGCGAGAACTCCTCGCGTTCTTCCAAGGCCGGTACTTCGCGCACCTGGCCGTCGACGATCGCTTCGCAGGGCTCGCAGTACTCGTTGATGACGCCCTCGGTACTCCAGGTCAGGTTGTAGTTCAGCGCGTTGCTCGGGTAGGCCGGCAAGGCGCCGACACGCATGCGCACCGAGTCAAGCGAATCGAACTGGCGCGCCAGATCGGCGGCCACGATCGAGATGAAACCGGGCGCCAGGCCGCACTGCGGGATGAACGCGGTGGTGGCATCTGCGGCCAGCGCGCGGATCGCGCGTGTGCTCGCCACGTCTTCGGTCAGGTCGAGGTAGTGCACGCCGGCGGCCTTCGCGGCTTGGGCCACGTGCAGCGTGAGGTGATACGGCGCGGCGCTGAGCACGGCGAACTGGCCTTGCAGCGCTCGGCTGAGTTGCACCGGGTCGGTCACGTCGAGCAGCAGCGTGCTCAGGCGCCGCGAACGCTGCGGGTCGGCGTAGATCCGGGCGAGCGTGGCGGCGGAATGGTCGGCGACCGTGACGCTGTAGCCACCCGCTTCGGGTGTGTCCACCAGCAGCTCGGCGACCACCGAGCCGATCTTGCCGCCACCGATGACGAGGATGTTCTTCATGACGTGCTCCAGAGCCGGCCGGTTGCCGAATGCAGCCGATTCTCCGGCGCGTGATTGCAGATCGCATCTGGATGAACGACGAAACGAAGTCCATACTTCGGCAAAACGCAGTCATTGATGGTGAATATGACCAACCCGACGCTCGACCCGACCGACCGCGCCCTGCTCGCGCTGCTGCGCGACGACGCGCGCGCACCCACCGCAGAGCTGGCGCGCAAGCTGAACCTGTCGCGCACGACGGTGCAAAGCCGCATGGAGCGGCTGCAGCGGCAGCGTGTGATCTCGGGCTTCACGATCACGGTGCCCGACGAACTGGAGGCCGGCCTCGTGCGCGCCCACGTGCTGATCACGCTCGCGCCCAAGCGCAGCGGCGCGATCGAGGTGGCCTTGCGCAAGATCGCCGAGGTGCGCGTGCTGCACTCGGTCAGCGGCCCGTTCGACCTGATCGCGATCGTGGCGGCGGCGTCGATCGGCGAGCTCGATGCGCTGATCGACCGCATCGGCAGCCTCGACGGCGTGGAGCGCACGACCTCGGCGATCGTGCTGTCGACGCGGATCCAGCGCTGACCGCGTTGGTGCGCCCGTCAGGCGCGGGTGAACAGCAAGACCGAGTTCGTGCCGCCGAAGGCGAATGAATTGCTGATCGCGGCTTCGAGCTGCGGCGCGCTGGCGCCGGCCTGCGGCACCAGGTTCAGGCTGCAGGCCGGGTCGACGGTCGAGCAGTGCGCGTTCGGGGGCAGCTCGCGGCGCTGCAGTGCCAGCACGGTGATCACGGCTTCGAGCGCTCCGCCGGCGCCGAGCAGGTGGCCGTGCAGCGCCTTGGTGGAGCTGACCTGCAGGTGCTCGAGCGCGTCGCCCCACACGTCGGCCAGCGCATTGCGCTCGACCACGTCGCCGATGCGCGTGGCCGTGCCGTGGGCGTTGCAGTAGCCGATGTCGCGCGGCCGCAGGCCGGCGCTGCGCAGCGCGGCGCGCAAGGCGCGCGCCTGGCCGGGCGCGTCGGGTTTGGTCAGGTGGGTGGCGTCGCTGCTCAGGCCCCAGCCGGCGAGCCGGGCGTGCACCCGTGCACCGCGCCGGGCGGCGCGTTCGGCCGATTCGATCACGATGAAGGCCGCGCCTTCGCCGAGTGAAAAGCCGCTGCGGTCGGCGGCGAAAGGCCGCACCGACGTCGCTTCTTCACCGGGCTGGAAACTCGCCAGCGTCTGCATCGCCTGCCAGGCCAGCACGACACCCGGCACGATCAGCGCTTCGCTGCCACCGGCGATGGCCACGTCGATCTCGCCGCGCTGCACCGCCTTGGCGGCTTCGGCAATCGCCACCGACGCCGACGCGCAGGCCACGGAATACGTCAGCACCGGCCCCTGCGCGCCGTGGCGCATCGCCACCTGCGAGGCCTGGGCGTTCGGCATGAAAGCGGGAATGGTCAGCGGCGGCGCGCGCCCGTTGGTGTTACGGTAGGCCAGCTCCAGCGCTGCGGCGCCGCCCATGCCACAGCCGGCGAAAACACCGAGGCGTTCGGGCTCCACGTCGCCTTTGGCACCGGCGTCGGTCATCGCCATGTCGGCCGCAGCCACGGCGAGCTGGCTGACGCGGTCGACGCCGGCGAGCTGCAGCTTGGTGAACCATCGCGAGGCGTCGAAAGGCGCCAGCGCGGCCGCGGTGGGTTTGGGCAGGTCGGGCAACACGGCCTGGACGGCCGATTGCCCGCGCATCAATGCATCGAACAGCGCGCCCGGCACGTCGCCGTGCGGGGCCACGACGCCCAGGCCGGTGACGACGACCGAGGCGAGGTTCACGACGTCGGGGATGCTTGCGCAGCCTTGATCCGGTCGACCACCGCGGCGAGCTGCGCCAGCGTGTCGACGTCGGGGTCGCCGTCGGGGATCGAGATGCTGAAGTGGTCTTCGATCGCGAACACGAATTCGACCAGCGCGAGCGAATCGAAGCCTTTTTCGCGCATCGAATCGTGCGGGTCGAGCGCGGCCATCTCGGCGCCGTATTTTTCCTGGATCAGATCCTGCAACTCTTTCAGCGAACTCATGGCGTCAACCGGCCCTCGACATTGGCGAAGACGGATGATATTCGCCCCGCGCGGCGGGCACCCGCCCGGGCCGCCAGCGCAGCGCGGGCACAGCGAAGGCCGTGCCCAGCAGGGCGCCGGCCAGCACGTCGAGCACGACGTGCTGCTTGATCGCCAGCGTGGAATAGGCGATCGCCAGGAACCAGGCCGCGTTGAGCAGGCGCGGCCAGGCCGGTGTGCCCGACAGGCGCAGCAGCTTGTCGACCCAGATCGCGGAAAACATCGCCACGGCCACGTGCATCGACGGGCAGGCGTTGCCGGCCGCGTCGACCCCGCGCAGCAGGTCGAAACCTGCGAAGCCGGCCATGTGCGGCATCAGCAAGGGAATTTCAGTCGGCCAGAAGTAGAAGAGCCCCAGGCCGGTCAGGCACAGCGCGCCGACCCACAGCCCGTAGGCGAGCAGCTCGACGAAGGTCAGTTGCAGCCCGGGGGCGATGCCGACGTAGAACCACAGCGACAGGTAGATGCCCAGCGTGTGCGGTTGGAACGGCACCAGGTGGTCGAGCGCGGTCAGCGGCATCACGACCACCGGGTACACCGGGTTGCGCAACAGGTGGAAATAACCGATGAAAAACAGCCAGGTGAACACGGTGGTGCCGACCAGTTTGAGCGCGAGGTGCCTGCGCATGCGCAGGCCGATGGTGGCCTTCCAGTTCGGGGCAGGGGCGGGCGACATGCGGGTTTCGGGCGGGCGTTCGGTGTTTCCGGAGCTGTCGATCTTGCCCGATTGCCGGGCAGCTCCGTTATTTTTTGTGACGCTTCTTGCAGTTTTGGCCCGCCTGCGCCGGCATTCAAGTCTCCAGTGCCAGCGCCGATAAAACCAGCAGGGCGCGTGAGCCTGTTGCTCACGCCTCTCCCGGATGAAAGTTGCGACCCCACAAGACATGATCGACATCGACGCCCTGCGCGTCGGCATGTTCGTGCACCTCGACATGGGGTGGATGTCGCACCCGTTCCCGCTCGGCAGCTTCAAGATCACGAGCGCCGAGCAGATGGCGACGATCCGCACCCTCGGCCTGAAGCGGCTGCGCTGGAGCCCCCAGCAAAGCGACCCGGCAGAAGCACCCGAGGCCGAAGTGCAAGCCTGGGGGCCTGCGGGCGAGGCGGGTGTGTCGCTCGCGGCAGCCGCCGCCGACACGGCGCCCGGTGACAGTTCGAACGCCGAGGCCGAGCCGATCACGCTGACGCCCGAAGCCGTGGTCCGCGAGCGCCACGTGCGCCGCCTCGCCGAGCAGCGCGACGCGTTGGTCGTGTGCGAACGCCAGTTCGCCGAAGCCTCGCACGCCTGCCAGCAACTCACCGCGCTGGTGCCGAGCCAGCCGCAGCAGGCCCGCGAGCAGGCCGAGGCGCTGACCACCGCGCTGCTGCAGAAGATGCTCGGCGAGCAGGACCTCTGCATTCGCCTGCTGTCGGACGCCGCCGGCGACAAGGCCTCGGCGCATGCCCTGAACGTGACCATCATCTCGCTGCTGATGGGCCGCAGTTTCGGCCTCGACGCCGAGGACATGATGGAACTCGGTCTGGGCGCGATGCTGCACGACATCGGCAAGATCGAGTTGCCCGAGCGCATGCGCCACCGCGACGAAGCCTTCAGCGCCACCGAAGCGCGCCTGTACGAAGAGCACGTGGCGCACGGCGTCACGATCGGCCGCAAGATGGGCCTGTCGGCCGGCGCGCTGCTGGTGGTCGCCCAGCACCATGAACATGCCGACGCCAGCGGCTTCCCCCTGCGCCTGAACGCCGACCGCATGACGGCGGCGGCCCGCATCGTCTCGCTCGTGAACCGCTACGACAACCTGTGCAACCCGCACCTGCCGGGCCGCGCGCTCACGCCGCACGAGTCGCTCTCGCTGCTGTTCGCGCAGGGCAAGAACAAGTTCGACACCGCGATCCTCGGCGGCTTCATCAAGATGATGGGCGTGTACCCGGCCGGCTCGACGGTGCAGCTCACCGACGACCGCTTCGCGATGGTCGTCGGCGTGAACTCCTCGCGCCCGCTGAAACCCCGCGTGCTCGTGCACGAGCCGGCCGTGCCGCGCGAAGAAGCGCTGGTGCTCGACCTGGAAACAGTCTCGGGCCTGGGCATCCGGCGCAGCCTGAAGCCGCTGCAGTTGCCGCCGACCACGCTCGAATACCTGGCGCCGCGCCCGCGCGTCGCCTATTTTTTCGAGCCGAGCGCGGAGCCGATGGCGTCATGACAACACCCCGATCGCCGGGTACGGCAATCGACCCTCCGAGGGGGTCGGGCCTTGCTTGGGGCGGCCCGGCGCGGCGGCTCGCGCTCGCCCTATGAACGCACGCAGCCACGGTGCCACGCCTTCGCCCGAAGGCGATGCGCTCGCGCCCTGGCGCGCCATGATCGAGTCGATGCTGCACGCGGTCTGGCTCGTCGACGCCGCCAGCCTGCGGGTCGTGGCGGCCAACCTCGCCGCCGGCACGCTGATGGGCGTGCGCGCGGTCGAACTCGTCGGCCGCGGCGTGCTCGATCTGGCGGCCACGCCCGAAGACCTGTGTTTCTGGGACGAAGTGGCCGGCGGCCTGGCCGAGAGCATCGAATCGGAAACCTTCGTCTGCAAGCTCGGCGGCGGCACGGCGCCGGTGACGCGGCGTGTCAGCCGGGTCGAGCAACTCGACGGCACGGCGCTGTACGTGGTGGCGCTGCACGATCGCAGCGATCAGTTCCGCATCGAGCGCGCGCTCGAAGCCAGCGCCGCCGACCTGCGCGCCACGCTCGAGTCGACCGACGACGGCATCCTCGTCACCGACCTGTCGGGGCGCATCCGCAATTTCAACCGGCGCTTCGCCGCGCTTTGGAACATTCCCGACGAGATGCTCACGCGCCGCGAAGACGACGCCGTGCTCGAATGGATGCGCCGCAGCGTGATCGAACCCGGCACCTACATGCGGCGCCTGGCGACGATCGACGACGCCACGATGTTGCAGGCCAGCGACGTGCTCAAGCTGCATTCCGGCAAGGTACTGGAGCGGGTGGCCACGCCGCAGTGCACTTCGGGCCGCCCGATCGGGCGGGTCTATTCCTTCCGCGACATCACCGAAAAACTCGAAGCGCGCGAGCGCATCCAGGTGCTGTCGTACACAGACGCGCTGACCGGCCTGCCGAACCGGCGCCTGCTGGCCGACCGGGTCGAGGTGGCGTTGGCGATGGCCAAGCGCGACAACACGCCGTTTGCGCTGCTGTTCCTGAACCTCGACCGCTTCAAGCACATCAACGAGACGCTGGGCCACACCTTCGGCGACCGCGTGCTGCTCGAAGTGGCCGAGCGCCTGAAGGGCAGCACCCGGCAGGTCGACGCGGTGGCGCGACTGGGCGGCGACGAGTTCGTGCTGCTGGCGCACCAGGCCGACGAAAACGGCGCCGAAGCGGCCGCCTGGCGCGTGATGGAAGCGCTGAAGCGCCCGTTCAACCAGGGCGACCTGAGCTTCACCGTGACCGCGAGCGTCGGCATCGCGATGCAGCCCACCGACGGCACCAGCTTCGACGAGTTGATGCGCCGCGCCGAATCGGCGATGCGCGAAGTCAAACACGCTGGTCGCGCCGCCTTCCGCTTCCACCGGCCGCGGCCGGCCCAGGCCGACGCCCGTTCGCGCTCGCGCATGCACCTCGACCACGCGATGCGCCAGGCGCTGGCGCAGGGGCGCTTCCGGCTGCACTACCAGCCGCAGGTGGCGATCGGCAGCGGCGCCATCGTCGGTGCCGAAGCGCTGATCCGCTGGCGCGACCCGGAGCTGGGCGAGATCTCGCCCGGCGAGTTCATCCCGGTCGCCGAAGAAACCGGCTTCATCGTGCCGATCGGCGAATGGGTGCTGCGCCAGGCCGTGAAGCAGGCCGCGGCGTGGCAGGCCTCGGGTTTGCCGACGATCGTGTCGGTCAATGTTTCCGCGTTGCAGTTCCAGCAGCCGGGTTTCGTCGACGGCGTAGCCACCGTGCTGCGCGAAGCGCGGCTCGCCGCGGAATGGCTGGAACTCGAACTCACCGAGTCGATCCTGGTGCAGGACGCGCAGGACGCGATGCTGCGCCTGCAGGCACTGGCGCAACTCGGCGTGAAGCTCGCGATCGACGACTTCGGCACCGGCTATTCGAGCCTGGCCTACCTGAAGCGTTTCCCGATCGGGCGGCTCAAGATCGACCGCAGTTTCATCAGCGGCTTGCCCAAGGACGAGAGCGACGCCGGCATCGTGCGCGCCATCATCAGCATGGGCCGGGCGCTGCGGCTGGAGATCATTGCCGAAGGTGTCGAGACGGTCGCACAGCGCGACTTCCTGCAGGAGGCCGGCTGCGACCTGTACCAGGGGTTCCTGTTTTCGCCGGCGCTCGACGTGCTCGCGTTCGAGGCGAAATTCGCAGCCCGCTGAGCCCGCAGCATCTGACCCGCGTTTGATGCAATCGACCTCCGGGCCGACCCGACTTTTGTAAAGTCGGGTCGGGGAGGGTTTCCAGATGCCGAGCTTCGACGGATTCCTGCAACGCAAACTCGACGCGCTGACCGTGCCGATGGCGGTCGTGCTGCCCGGGGGCAACCGGGTGGGCGCGAATGGCGCCGCGGCGATCACGCTTCGGCTGGGCAGCATGACGCCACTCGCGCACCTGGCCGCGGGTGACGTCGGCAAGGTGGCCGAAGACTACGTGGAAGGGCGGCTCGACTTCGCCGGCAGCGTGCGCGATCTCGCGATGATCGCCACCCAGATGGTCGGCGACGACCCGACCCGCTCCGGTGCCGGCGCGGTGCTGATGGACTGGTGGCACGGCGTCCTCGCTCACGCCCGCTCGCGGGCCCGCCACGAGCCGCACCTCGACGCGGCGCAGGTGCAGTTCCACTACGACGTGTCGGACGAGTTCTACGCGCTCTGGCTCGACCCGCGGCGCCTGTATTCCTGCGCCTACTTCCGCGAAGCCGAACTCTCGCTCGCGCAGGCGCAGGAGGCCAAGCTCGACCACATCTGCCGCAAGCTGATGCTCAAGCCCGGCGAGCGCTTTCTCGATGTCGGCGCCGGCTGGGGCGGCCTGCTGCTGTGGGCGGCCGAACACTACGGCGTGATCGCCCACGGCATCACCCTCAGCCGCAACCAGCACGCGCACGTCAACAGGCTGATCGAAGAGCGGGGCCTGGCCGATCGTGTGACGATGGAGTTGCGCGACTACCGCGAGCTGCCCGAGACCGAGCCCTTCGACAAGATCGCCTCGGTCGGCATGTTCGAGCATGTGGGCCGGGCCCGGTTGCCGGAGTACTTCGTCAAGATGCACCGCCTGCTCAAGCCAGGCGGCCTGCTGATGAACCACGGCATCACGGCCGGCGGCACGCGCAACCACCAGCTCGGCGCCGGCATCGGCGACTTCATCGAGCGCTACATCTTCCCCGGCGGTGAGTTGCTGCACGTGTCGAAGGTGACCGAAGTGATGAGCGACGCGGGGCTCGAGCCGCTCGACCTGGAAAACCTGCGCCCGCACTACGCCCGAACGCTGTGGGCCTGGAGCGACGCGCTCGAAGCCCAGCTCGACGCGGCGCGTGAGCTCACGCGCGAGAGCGTGGTGCGGGCCTACCGCGTCTACCTGGCGGGCAGCGCGATGAGTTTCGAGAAGGGCTGGTTGTGCCTGTTCCAGATGCTCGCGTCCAAACCGAGCGGCGAGTTCGCCGACGGCCCGATGCGCGGCGCACAATCGCAGTTCCCTTTCAACCGCGGCTACATGTACGCGCCCGACCGATGATCTACAAGTTCAAATCCAAGGCTGCCGGTGACGTGATCATGATGGGGCCGGCCGGCGACGACGTGCTGCGCCTGATCGGCAAGAGCGCCGCGGCGCAAGGCATCATCGAAGTCGCGAGCATGGGCGCGGCGATCGCGGCGCTGGAGCAGGCGGTCGCGGCCGACGAAAGCTCGCGGGCCGAAGCCGAGAGCGCCGCCAGGGCCGAAGGCAAGAAGGTGGCGCCGCGCGAAAGCGTCTCGCTGCGCCAGCGCGCCTGGCCGCTGGTCGAGATGATGAAACGATCGATGGCCGAAAACGCCGAGATCGTCTGGGGCGTTTGAGGGAAACCAAGACATGAAACTCTGGAGCGACAGCTGGGTCAACGGCGAGCGCATTCCGCAGCGCTTCGCGGCCGGCAAGCCCGATGTGGCGAGTGGCGTCACCTTCTCCGACAACCTGAGCCCGCACCTGGCGTGGAGCGAAGCGCCGGCGGCCACGAAATCATTCGTGCTGATCTGCCACGACTTCGACGTGCCGAGCCGCGGTGACGACGTGAACCAGGCCGGCCGCGAAGTGCCGGCCGACCTGCCACGCGTCGACTTCTTCCACTGGGTCATGGTCGACCTGCCGGGAACGCTCGGCGAGCTGAAGGAAGGGGCGTTCAGCCGCGGCTTCACGGCGCGCGGCAAACCCGGCCCCGCGGTCGCCGCACTGCCCGGTGCGCGCCACGGCCTGAACGACTACACCGGCTGGTTCGCCGCCAACCCCGAGATGGCCGGCGACTACTTCGGCTACGACGGCCCGTTCCCGCCGTTCAACGATTCGCTGATCCATCACTACGTGTTCACGGTCTATGCCCTGTCGGTCGCGCGGGTCGCGGTCGAAGGCCACTTCACCGGCGCGCAGGTGCGGCACGCGATCTACCCGCACGTGCTGGCCGAGGCCACGCACTCGGGCACCTACACCTTGAACAAGCGGCTGCTCTGACATGCAAGAGGCGAAACCCGACGACGCGGCGCAGCAGGTCACGCGCGTGATCGCCATCCGCCACGGCGAGACGGCGTGGAACGTCGACACCCGCATCCAGGGCCAGCTCGACATCCCGCTCAACGACACCGGCCGCTGGCAGGCGCACCGGCTCGCGCTGGCGGTCGCCGAAGAGGGCATCAGCGCGGTCTATTCGAGCGACCTGTTGCGCGCGCTCGAGACGGCGCAATCGGTCGCACGCGGCAGCGGCCGGCCCATCACCACCGACATCGGCCTGCGCGAGCGAGGCTTCGGTGTGTTCGAAGGCATGACCTTTCGCGAGATCGAACAACGCTGGCCCGAACAGAGCGAACGCTGGCGCAAGCGTGACCCCGAATTCGGCCCCGAGGGTGGCGAGATGCTGCAGGACTTCTACGCGCGTTGCGTGGCCACCGCGAGCCGGCTTGCCGCCGCGCACCCGGGCGAAACGATCGCGCTCGTGGCCCATGGCGGCGTGATGGACAGCCTGTACCGCGCCGCCTCGCGCGTGGCGCTCGACGCGCCGCGCTCGTGGCAACTGGGCAACGCCAGCATCAACCGGCTGCTCTACACGCCGCAAGGTTTCACGCTGGTGGGCTGGAGCGACACCTACCACCTCGAAGAAGCCTCGCTCGACGAATCGACCGACGGCGAGACCAGCGTGGAGCGCGCCGCATGACACACAGCCAGCCGGCGGCCGCCGTGGGTGCCTCGGTCAATCACATCGACACGCCCGCACTCGTGATCGACCTTGACGCGATGCAGCGCAACCTGGCGACGATGGCCACGTTCGCCCGCGAGCACAAGGTGAAACTGCGTCCGCACGCGAAGATGCACAAGAGCGCGACGATCGCTAAGCTGCAGATGGCTGCCGGTGCCGTCGGCGTCTGCGTGCAGAAGCTGAGCGAAGCCGAAGCGCTGGCCGACGCCGGCGTGACCGACATCTACATCAGCAACGAAGTCATCGCGCCGCACAAGCTGGCGCGGCTGGCCGCGCTCGCGAAGCGCATCACGCTGGCGGTGGCCGTCGATTCCACGCTCGGCATCGACCGCCTCGCCGAGGCGCTGAAGGCGGCTGGCAGCAGTGTGAACGTGTTCGTCGAGATCGACGTGGGCCAGGGCCGCTGCGGTGTGGCGCCCACCGCCGCGGGTGCGCTCGCGCACCAGGTCGTCTCGCATGGCCTGCGCTTCGCCGGCCTGCAGGCCTACAACGGCCGTGCGCAACACCTGCGTGGCGCCGACGAGCGCGAAGCGGCCGTGCGCCACACGGTGGCCCTCGTGCGCGCGGCACAGGCCAGCATCACGGCTTCGGGCATGGTGTGCCCGCTGGTCACCGGCGCGGGCTCGGGCACCTTCGCGTTCGACGCGGCCAGCGGCGTGTATGGCGAGCTGCAGGCCGGCAGCTACCTCTTCATGGACCGCGACTACGCCGACAACGAAGCCAGTTCGCATGCACCGCGCTTCGAGCACGCCTTGTTCGTCAAATCGCAGGTGATGAGCCGCAGCACCGCGCACGCCGTGGTCGATGCCGGCCACAAGTCGCACGCCATCGATTCCGGCCTGCCGCGGGTCTGGCAGCACGAGCTCGAGTACAGCAACGGCGGCGACGAACACGGCATCCTGCGCCCGAACGCCACCGCCACGCTCGCAGAGTTGCCGAAGCTCGGCGACACGGTCTGGCTCGTGCCCGGCCACTGCGACCCGACCGTCAACCTGCACGAGCACTACGTCGTCGTGCGCGGCGGGCTGGCGAGCGGCACGGTCGAAGCGGTCTGGCCGATCGACAGCCGCGGCCGCCTCGTCTGACTCGCGGGAACGCGGCATGACCGGCCCGCAGATCATCGTCTTGGCGACACCAGTGTTCCTGCTGCTGATCGGCGTCGAGTACCTCGTCGGCCGGCGCCGCAACCGCAACACCTACCGCCTGAACGACGCGATGAACAGCATCGGCCTGGGCATCATGAGCCAGCTGATGGGCGTGTTCGTGACCCTGCTGACGATCGGTGTCTACACGCTCGAGTTCACGCACCTGTCGCTGTGGAAACTGCCGGCCGACTCGCCCTGGGTCTGGCTCGCCGGCCTCGTGGCCTACGACTTCTGCTACTACTGGAAGCACCGCGCCGGCCACACCGTGGCGCTGATCTGGGCTTCGCACGTGGTGCACCACCAGAGCGAGGACTACAACCTCTCGACCGCACTGCGCCAGCCCAGCAGCGGCTGGCTCGGCGACTGGCTGTTCTACCTGCCGATGGCGCTGCTCGGTTTCCCGCCACTGGTGTTCGCGGTGGTCGCGCTGGTCGACCTGCTGTACCAGTACTGGGTGCACACGCAGCAGATCGGCAAGCTGGGCTGGTTCGACCGCTGGTTCTGCGCGCCCAGCAACCACCGCGTGCACCATGCCGTGAACGATAAATACGTCGATCGCAACTACGGCGGCATCTTCCTCGTCTGGGACCGCCTGTTCGGCAGCTATCAGGCCGAAGACGATGCCGTGCCCTGTGTCTATGGCACGCGCGGCCCGCTGCGCAGCTGGAACCCGGTCTGGGCCAACCTGCACAACTACGCCGACCTGGCGCACGACTCGTGGCGCGCGCAGAAATGGGGCGACAAGCTGCGCGTCTGGTTCAAGCACCCCGGTTGGCGGCCGGCGGACGTGGCCGAGAGGTGGCCGAAGCCAGCGTTCGACATTCGCCGCGTCGAACGTTTCGACCCCCCGATGTCGGCGGCCGCACAAGCCCTCGCTGCGGTGGTCTTTCTCGTGCTGCTCGGCGCCGCCGCGCTGTTCCTGTGGAACGCGCATCGGCTCACGCTGACGCAGCAGATCGCGAGCGTCGCGGTGGTCGTACTCGGCCTGTGTTTCGTCGGGTCGTTGAGCGAGCGCAAGAGCCGTGCAGACACCTCGGTGTTTTCCCGATAAAGACCTTTCCGGGGTTTCCGGCAGCGCCCGGAGTGAATAGACTGCGCGCCTGATCCATTGAACGGCGTTCAACCTGCTGAACAAAGGGTCTTTCAACCGGCGCACCTCGTGCCCCGGACATTCGCTCGCCGGAGACCGCCCTGCACGCCACGCCCACCCCACTGCGCACACCGCGAGCGCCACGCGCTGCCGCCGCCGCGCCACTGGTGCCGGCCGTGACGCGTGCGCTGAGCCTGCTCGACCGGCTGGCGCAGCAGCGAGAGCCGATGAGCCTGGCGCAGCTGACCAGCGAACTCGCCCTGCCCAAGAGCAGCGTGCACGGCCTGTGCAATACGCTGATGTCGTTCGGTTACTTGCGCCGCCAGCCCGACGGCGCCTTCCTGATTGGCCCGCGCGTGATGAGCCTGGCCGAAGCCTTCGTCTCGGGCACCGACGTGGCGCAGGAGTTCAGCGCGCTGTGGGCCGACGCCGGCACCGCGCCCGAAGAAACCGTGGTGCTGTCGGTGCTCAGCGGCACCGACGCGCTCTACGTCGCGGTGCGCAACAGCGCGCGCCCGCTCGGCCTGGCGTTCAACGTCGGCATGCGTTTGCCTGCCTACCTGTCGGGCAGCGGCAAGGCCATGCTGGCGTTCCGCGAGCCCGACGAAGTGCGCCGCATCTTCGCCGCAGGGTTGCCCGTGCACCTGACGCGCAAGGGCCCGCGTGATGTCGAGGCCTTGCTGAAGGAACTGGCGCTCACGCGCAAGCGCGGCCACAGCGTCGACGACGAAACGGTGCGTGAAGGCGTCTATTCCTTCGGCGCGCCGGTGTTCGACGCGACCGGCCAGGTGGTGGCCGGCGTGGCGGTCTGCATCAACAAGGCGCTGATCGGCGCCGACCGCGGAGACAAACACCGCGACGCGGTGCTCGCGGTCGCACGCACGCTGTCGCAGCGCCTCGGTGGCGAGGTGGCCGCACCGGCCGCGGCCAAGACACGCAGAGCCGGAGGCCACGCATGAGTGGTGGTGAATTCATTCTCGAAACCCGCGACCTGACCAAGGAGTTCAAGGGTTTCGTGGCCGTGAGCAAGGTCAACCTGAACGTGCGCCGCGGCAGCATCCACGCACTGATCGGCCCCAACGGCGCCGGCAAGACGACGTGTTTCAACCTGCTGACGAAGTTCCTCATTCCGACCAGCGGCCAGATCATTTTCGACGGCACCGACATCACGCCCGAGAAGCCGGCCGCCATCGCGCGCCGCGGCGTGATCCGCTCGTTCCAGATCTCGGCCGTGTTCCCGCACCTGAGCGTGCTCGAGAACGTGCGCGTGGCGCTGCAGCGCAAGCTCGGCACCTCGTTCCACTTCTGGAAGCCGGAATCGTCGCTGCACACGCTCGACGCGCAGGCGCTGTCCTTGCTGAACCAGGTCGACCTCGAGAGTTACGCCGGCATCCCGGCGGTCGAGCTGAGCTACGGCCGCAAGCGCGCGCTCGAGATCGCGACCACGCTGGCGATGGACCCGAAACTGATGCTGCTCGACGAACCGACGCAGGGCATGGGCCTGGAAGACGTGGACCGCATTCGCCAGCTGATCAAGAAGGTGGCGGCCAGCCGCACGGTGCTGATGGTCGAACACAACATGAGCGTGGTCGCGAGCATCGCCGACACCATCACGGTATTGCAGCGCGGCGCCACGCTGGCCGAAGGGCCGTATGCCGAGGTGTCGAAGAACCCGCTGGTGATCGAGGCCTACATGGGCAGTGCGAACGTCGAGCTGAAGGGGGCGCACTGATGGCCACGCCTTTCCTCGAAGTGAAAGACCTGCACGGCTGGTACGGCGAATCGCATGTGCTGCACGGCGTGAACTTCCACGTCAACGAAGGCGAGGTCGTCACGCTGCTCGGCCGCAACGGCGCCGGCCGCACCAGCACCATGCGCTCGATCATGGGCCTGATCGGCACCCGCAAGGGCTCGATCAAGGTGCGCGGTGTCGAGACCGTCTCGATGGCCACCCACAAGATCGCGCAGCTCGGCATCGGCTACTGCCCCGAAGAGCGTGGCATCTTCTCGAGCCTGTCGTGCGAAGAAAACCTGATGCTGCCGCCGACACTGGCCGAAGGCGGCATGAGCGTCGAGCAGATCTACACGATGTTTCCGAACCTGAAGGAGCGCGCTTCGAGCCAGGGCACGCGCCTTTCGGGCGGAGAACAGCAAATGCTCGCTGTAGCCCGCATCCTGCGCACCGGCGCCAAGCTGCTGCTGCTCGACGAAATCTCCGAAGGCCTGGCGCCCGTCATCGTGCAGAAGCTCGCCGAGATGGTGATCGCGCTGCGCAAGCAGGGCTACACGATCGTGATGGTCGAGCAGAACTTCGTCTTCGCGTCCAAGCTGGCCGACCGTTTCATGGTGATGGAACACGGCCAGGTGATCCAGGAATTCACCCAGGCCGAGCTGCCCTCGCGCATGGAGCGGCTGCACGAATACCTCGGCGTCTGAACCCGCGCCACGATTTCCCGTCTACCCCACCCATCCCCAGGAGACCCCATGAAACTCAGCAAAATCTCTTCCGCCTGCGCGCTGGCGTTCGCCTCGCTGCTCGGCACCTCGGCCCAGGCCCAGATCTCGGGCGACGTGATCAAGATCGGCTTCATCACCGACATGTCGGGCCTGTACGCCGACATCGACGGCCCGGCCGGCGCCGAAGCCATCAAGATGGCCATCGCCGAACTGGGCGGTGCCATCAACGGCAAGAAGATCGAAGTGCTGGTGGCCGACCACCAGAACAAGGCCGACGTGGCCGCCGCCAAGGCGCGCGAGTGGTTCGACACACAAGGTGTCGACATGCTGATCGGTGGCACCAGCTCGGGCACCAACCTGGCCATGGCCAAGATCGCGCTCGAGAAGAAGAAGGCCTTCATCTCGGTCGGCGCCGCCACCTCGGCGCTGACCAACGAGCAGTGCTCGCCGTACACGGTGCACTGGGCCTACGACACGGTGGCGCTGGCCAAGGGCACCGGCAACGCGGTCGTGAAGAGCGGCGGCAAGAGCTGGTACTTCCTGACCGCCGACTACGCCTTCGGCGCACAGCTGCAGAACGACACCTCGACCATCGTCAAGGCCGCGGGCGGCACCATCGTCGGCTCGGTCAAGCACCCGCTTGCGGCGAGCGACTTCTCGTCGTTCCTGCTGCAGGCGCAGTCGAGCAAGGCGCAGATCCTGGGCCTGGCCAACGCCGGTGGCGACACCATCAACTCGATCAAGGCAGCGAACGAGTTCGGCATCACCAAGACTATGAAACTCGCCGGCCTGCTGATGTTCATCAACGACATCCACTCGCTCGGCCTGAAGGCCACGCAGGGCATGTACCTGACCGACAGCTGGTACTGGAACCGCGACGCCGATTCGCGCGCCTGGAGCCGCAAGTTCTTCGAGAAGATCAAGCGCATGCCGTCGTCGATCCAGGCCGGCGACTACTCGGCCACGCTGAACTACCTGAACGCGGTGAAGGCCACCGGCAGCGACGACGCCGACAAGGTGCTGGCGCAGATGAAGAAGACCAAGGTCAATGACATCTTCGCCAAGGGCGGCTACATCCGCGAAGACGGCCGCATGGTGCACGACATGTACCTGATGCAGGTCAAGACCCCGGCCGAGTCGACCGAGCCGTGGGACTACTACAAGGTGGCCGAGACCTTCAAGGGCGACAGCGCCTGGACCAGCAAGGCCGAAACGAAGTGCGCCCTCTGGAAGTAAACAGCTGATCGGTGCTGCGCGGCGGTCTCGTCGCGCGGCGCGACAGCTTCAGCGAAAACTTCAGATCCCATGGAAATCTTCGGCATCCCGATCCAGGCCTTCTTGGGCCAGCTGCTGCTCGGCCTGGTGAACGGCTCGTTCTACGCGATGCTGAGCCTGGGCCTGGCGGTCATCTTCGGCTTGCTGGGGATCGTGAACTTCGCGCACGGCGCGCTGTACATGATCGGCGCCTACGTGGCCTTCGTGGCGCTCGACAGCTTCGGCATCAACTACTGGTTCGTGCTGGTGCTGGCGCCGATCGTCGTCGGCGCGCTCGGCGTGGTGATCGAACGCACGCTGCTCAAGCACCTGTACAAGATCGACCCGATCTACGGCTTGCTGCTGACCTTCGGCCTGGCGCTGATCGCCGAAGGCATCTTCCGCGAGAAGTTCGGCGTGTCGGGCCAGCAATACCCGGTGCCCGAGCTGCTGCAGGGCGCCACCAACCTCGGTTTCATGGTGCTGCCGAACTACCGCGCGTGGGTCGTGTTCGCTTCGCTCACGGTGTGCCTGGGCACCTGGTTCCTGATCGAGCGCACCCGGCTCGGTGCTTACCTGCGTGCCGGCACCGAAAATCCGGCGCTGGTGCAGGCCTTCGGCATCAACGTGCCGGTGATGGTGATGCTGACCTACGGCGCCGGCGCCGGCCTGGCCGCACTCGCCGGTGTGCTGGCGGCACCGGTGATCCAGATCACGCCGCTGATGGGCAGCAACCTGATCATCATCGTGTTCGCGGTCGTCGTGATCGGTGGCATGGGCTCGATCCTCGGCTCCATCATCACCGGCGTCGCGCTCGGCCTGATCGAAGGCCTGACCAAGGTGTTCTACCCCGAGGCATCGAGCATCGTCGTGTTCGTGATCATGGCCATCGTGCTGATGATCCGGCCGGCCGGGTTGTTCGGGAAAGAAGCATGAGCAACGCCAACGACATCTCCAGGCGCGGCCGGATCGGCCTGCTGATCGGCCTGGCGCTGCTGCTGATCGCGCCCTTCATCGGCCTGTACCCGGTCTTCATGATGAAGGCGCTGTGTTACGCGATCTTCGCGTGCGCCTTCAACCTGCTGCTCGGCTACACCGGGCTGCTCTCGTTCGGCCACGCCGCCTACCTGGGCGCGGCCGCCTACGCCACCGGCTGGCTGGTGCGCTCGGGCGGGCTCACGCCGGAACTCGGTGTGCTGGCCGGCACCGGCGTGGCAGCCCTGTGCGGCCTGGCCATCGGCCTGATCGCGATCCGCCGCCAGGGCATCTACTTCGCGATGGTCACGCTGGCGATGGCGCAGATGATCTACTTCGTGTTCCTGCAAGCGCCCTTCACCGGCGGCGAAGACGGCCTGCAGGGCGTGCCGCGCGGCAAGCTCTTCGGCCTGGTCTCGCTGGCCGACGACAAGCTGCTGTACTACGTGGTGCTGGCGGTGTTCGTGGCGGTGTTCCTGTTCATCATCCGCATCGTGCATTCGCCCTACGGCCAGGTGCTGAAGGCGATCCGCGAGAACGAACCGCGTGCCGTCTCGCTCGGCTACGACGTCGACCGCTACAAGCTGCTCGCCTTCGTGCTCTCGACCGCGATCGCCGGCCTGGCCGGTTCGATGAAAACGCTGGTGCTGGGCTTTGCCACGCTGTCGGACGCGCACTGGTCGCTCTCGGGCGAGGTGGTGCTGATGACGCTGCTCGGCGGCATGGGCACCTTCGCCGGCCCGGTGATCGGCGCGTTCACCATCATCGGCCTGCAGAACTTCCTGGCCGACCAGGTGGGCTCCTGGATCAACGTGATCATCGGCGTGATCTTCGTCGTCTGCGTGGTCGCGTTCCGGCGTGGTTTCGTCGGCGAGCTGCTGGCGTGGCAGCAGCGCCGCAACAAGGGCTGAGCCGGTAGGCCTTCAGAGGCGCTTCTTGCCGGCCTCGCCGGACAACTGGCGTTGCGCGATGCGTTTGGACACGGCGGCCAGTTCGACAGCCAGTTGTTTCGCACGCTGTTCTGCCACGTCGGCGTCGGCGCCGGTGCTCCGCGCCTTGGTGATTTCAAGCTCCAGCATCTCGGTCAGGATCGCCGTGTGCGCCTGAATGTCGCGTATCGCCGAAAGCCTTTGTGCATCGTTTGCCGCGGTCAGAGTGGTCACCACGCTGTCGAGCTGTGTGCGCAGCGCGCGGTAGGCCGGCAGATGATGCTGCTCGATCGCATCGGCCAGCGCGGCATCGGTCAGCTGGCCCGCCTTCGACCGCTGGATGTCCTGTTGCAGCGCCTGCTCGGCAAGCTGAAGCTCCGGTGCAAGTCGCTGCAGCAGGATAGCGGCGGCAAAGGCATTTCGGTGATCGACGCCGGCACCGCCGGTCGTGCTTATGAGTGCGGTGATGGCGAGCACGCAGGCGCCCACCGCCGCCGATGCCCCGAAGCGGCGCCGACCGTCGAAAGCCGTGGCCTCGATGTTGTTCGGCAGCAGCCAGGCGAGCAGCGCGCCCGCCATCAGGCCGCCGACGTGCGCTGCGTTGTCCACGCCGTGGCTGCCCAGGCCTTGCACCAGCGCATAGGCCATGAACACGCCCTGGCCGGTCAGCAACTTCTGAGACAGCACTTTGGGCAACTGGCTGCGGTACTGCAAAACCGTCGTCAGCAGCGCGCCCAGCACACCGAACACTGCGCCTGAAGCACCGACCGATACCGATTGCTGCGACGAGAAGTGCAGGCTCAACGCGCTGCCGACCAGGCCGGAGCCGATGTAGATCAGCAGGAAGCGCGCATTGCCTAACCAGCGGCACAGCTGTCGCCCGGCTTCCCACAAGCCGAGCATGTTCAGCGCCAGGTGCATCAGGCCGATGTGCAGGAACATCGCCGTGAACAGCCGCCAGTATTCGTGGTTCCGGACCACGGCGTGCGCAGAGTTCGCGCCCCAGGCGAAGAGCTCGGCCGGAGCCGGCTTGAGGGCATGCATGCCAGCGGCGAGATTGGCGAACCAGACCACGACATTGGCCGCCACCACCAGGTACAGCGCCCAGGTCACCGGTGTCATCGTCGCCAGCCGCTGCTCGAACGCCACTGCGCGACGCGCCTCCACAGCGCTGGCCGTTTCGCCCTGGCCGCGGGCCTGACGCAAGCTGTTCAGACGTGTCTGAATGAGATCGAACGCCCGCTGCTGATCAGGCGGCTTCAGCGACTGCAGGCTGATCTGCGGCCGCGCCGGGTTGAGGCCGATTCCCCAGCGGCGCCGGTCGGGGCGCCGTGGGTCGGGCGTGAGCACGAACACCAGTGCAGCGGCGTTGTGCATCTTTTGCAGTTCGACGTCTTCGAGTTCGTGCCAGGAAATGGCCCGTTTCAGATGGAACGAGCCGATGCCCGTGCCCGACACGCTCACGACCGGCCGGCGGTCGAAAGCCAGGCGTGCGAACACCCACAGCACGGGGGCGAAAACGACGAGGATCAAACCTGGGAGGAATGCCGGTGGCCGGTCGCCTCGCCACACCAGCCATTCGATCAGGCCCAGCAGCACCGCCATGAAGACGAGCATCAGCACCCATTGGCGCTGCTGGGTCGGCTTGAAATCGACTGTCTGCGCCCTGTCGTCGGGCGCCGCTGCGGCGTGTTCCATCATTGCTCCCTGCAGCGCGCAGCCGCGCGGCGTCGCCTGTCGTCTTGTTGTTGAAGCCGCTTTGCGGCCGGTGCCGCTACTCGGCGAACAGCTCGTCCGCCGAGCCGCTCTTCGGCGGCGTCACGCCCAGGTGCCGGTACGCCGCCGGCGTGGCCACGCGCCCGCGCGGGGTGCGCTGCAGGTAACCCTGCTGGATCAGGTAAGGCTCGATCACGTCTTCGATCGTGTCGCGCTCTTCGCCGATCGCCGCGGCCACGTTGTCCAGCCCGACCGGGCCGCCGTCGAAGCGGTGCACCACCGCCTCCAGCAGCTTGCGGTCCATCACGTCCAGGCCTTGCGAGTCGACATCGAGCATCTTCAGCGCCTTGTCGGCGAGCGCCTTGACGATCTTGCCGTCGGCCTTCACGTCGACGTAGTCACGCACCCGGCGCAGCAGCCGGTTGGCGATGCGCGGCGTGCCACGCGAGCGGCGTGCGATCTCGAACGCACCTTCGTCGTCGGTCGGCACGTTGAGCAAACCGGCCGAGCGCCGCACGATGCGCGCGAGTTCTTCGGGTGTGTAGAACTCGAGCCGCGCGACGATGCCGAAGCGGTCGCGCAGCGGGTTGGTCAGCATGCCGGCGCGGGTGGTCGCGCCGATCAGCGTGAAGGGCTGCAGGTCGAGCTTGATCGAACGCGCGGCCGGGCCTTCGCCGATCATGATGTCGATCTGGTAGTCCTCGAGCGCGGGGTAGAGGATTTCTTCGACGACCGGCGAGAGCCGGTGGATCTCGTCGATGAAGAGCACGTCGTTGCGCTCCAGATTCGTCAGGATCGCGGCCAGGTCTTTCGGCTTTTCGAGCACCGGGCCCGAGGTCTGGCGCAGGTTCACGCCGAGTTCGTTGGCGATGATGTGGCTCAGCGTCGTCTTCCCCAGGCCCGGTGGGCCGAACAGCAACACGTGGTCCATGGCCTCGCTGCGCATCTTCGCGGCGCCGATGAAGATCTCGAGCTGCTCGCGCGCCTTGGCCTGGCCCACGTATTCGGCCAGTCCCTTGGGCCGCAAGGCACGCTCGATCGCTTCTTCGTTGGGCGACGCAGGCGCCGCGCTGACGACGCGGCGCGCGGGTTCGAAGTCATCAGTCTGGATCGACATGCTTCATTATCGGCTGCGTGCGAAGCGGCGATTCAGGCGATGGCTTCGGGGCCGGGTGGGGTGGGTCCCCAATCGATCCGAGGGGGTTGGGTGCGGCTTTTGTCCCACATGGCCCGCGCGCCATGGGTCAGAATCGACGCCGTGAAGATCCGCCACACCCTGACCCAGCGCTGGGCCCTTTGGGCCTTCGCGATGGCGTTGCTGCTCAAGGCCGCCATGCCGCTGCTCGCGACCGCCTCGGCCGAGCTGCAGGGCAAGACGCTGGTCGAGGTCTGCACGGTTTACGGTGTGTCGCTGGTGCCACTCGAGTCGTCAGGGCAAGAGCCCTCACCGGAGCCGATGGCACAGCACGGCGGCGAGCATTGTTTGCTCACCGCCCTGGCTGCCCTCGCTGCGCCCGAGCCTACTGCGCTCGCCGTGGCCGATGCGCAGCAGCGTGAGGCGGCTGCCGGGCGCGCCCCTGTCTCTTCGCGGGCGCCCGATGCCTGCGCCACCTGGGTGGCGCGGCTCAAGCGCGGGCCCCCGATCCTTTCCTGAACACCCTCCCGCCGGTTCGCTGACGTCCGCCTGAGAAGGCGCGCGCGAGCCCAGTGTGTTTGGCCCCGGCTCGCTGCCGGCGCCTGTTCAGGACGATTGCCATGCCTTCCTCCGATGCCGTGCGCGATGCCCGCGCCGCGCTGCACCGCCTGTTTTGGCGCGTGCACTTCTGGGCCGGATTGATCACCGCGCCACTGGTCTTGTTCGCGGCCCTCACCGGGCTGCTCTATGTGTTCACGCCGCAGATCGAAGCCCGGCTCCACGCGCGTGTCGATCGGGTGTCGGCCGGGCTGTCGGTGCGCCCGCTCGACGAGCAGCTGGCCGCCGCCACCGCGGCGATGCCCGACGCCCGTGTGCGCGGCGTTGTGCCGGGCCATGCGCCAGGCGACACCACGCAGGTGCTGTTCGCTCGCCCCAGTGCGGATCAGGGCGAACACGCTCGCCACGCGGCTGCACCGGCCCATCTGAGCGGTCTGCCGCAGGGCCGCATCGTTTATGTCGACCCGTACACCGCGCGCGTGGTCGGCAGCCTTGCAGAGACCGCACGCTTCAAGACCTGGGCGCGTGCCTTGCATTCCAGCATGCTGCAGGGCGAAGGCTGGCGATGGCCGATCGAGCTGGCGGCGAGCTGGATGCTGCTGATGTTCGCCACCGGCATCACGATGTGGTGGCCCCGCGTGCGGTCGCAGGGCGGGCCGGGCTGGCGTGCGCTGGTGCCGCGGCTGGGCCGTGGCCGGGCGAGCTGGCGTGACCTGCACACCAGCGTAGGCGTGCTGATGAGTGCGCTGCTGGTCGTGGTGCTGGTGACCGGTTTGACCTGGTCGCGCCACGCCGGTGACAACTTCCGGGCGGCCCAACAGGCACTGCACCAGGGCAGCCCGCGTCCGCCGAACGACTTGCCCGCGCTCGCGGGCGCAGACGCTCGGCAGGCGAGCTTGCAGCAACTGTTCGACGTCGCGCGCGGCGAGTTCGCTGCGGCGGGGCTGGGCATGGCACCGTTGCAGCTGGCGCCCCCGAGCGGTACCCAACGCCACTGGCGTGTGGACGCCCTCGTGCGCAGCGACCCGACTCAGCGCCTCACGCTCTTGCTCGACAGTGCCACAGCGCAGGTGCGCTACCGCTCGGGGTGGGCAGGGCTGCCCCTGCTGGCCCGCGCGACCGCGGTCGGCATTCCTTTTCACCGGGCCGAACTCGGCGTCTGGAACCAGTGCTTGATCGCCGCGGCAGCACTCGCAGCGATCTTCGCGCTCGTCACGGGCATCGTGATGTGGTGGAAACGGCGCCCCGCGCAGGGGGTGGGCGCTCCACCCGTCAGCGCATCACAGCTGCGCGCCGTGCCGGCCGGGTTGTGGGCGCTGACCGCCTTGCTCGCGTTTGCGCTGCCGGCTTTCGGCATCAGCCTGGTGGCATTCGTCTGCATCGAGCTTGCGGTTGCCCTTTGGCGCCGCCGTCCAGCGGCCGCCACGCCGGCTTGAACCGCGCGCCTGTCGACACCAACAACACACACTTTCAGAACCACATCATGAACGCCCATTCCTCCCAATTCCCCCTGTCGGCGCTCGCCGCTGCCGTGCTCCTGGCGCTGCCCCTGTCTGGCCATGCGCAGTCGGGCCCGACCGAGCCGCTTCAACTCGCCGCCGCTGCGCCCGCCGGCGAACCGCAGGACAACGTGCCCGTCAGGTCGCTCGGCGTCGTCACCGTCGTCGGCGGCCAGCCCACCTCGCTGCCGACGCAGATCCCGGCGACGATGGAAGGCGTCACGCGCGAGCAGCTCGAGCGCACCGTCAACGCCACCGACAGCGAAGACGCGCTCAAGTACCTGCCCAGCCTGCTGGTGCGCAAGCGCTACATCGGCGACTACAACCACGCCATCCTCTCGAGCCGCGCCTCGGGCACCGGCAACAGCGCGCGCTCGGCCGTCTATGCCGACGGCATCCTGCTGTCGAACTACCTCGGCAACGGTGTCGGCGGCCTGAGCTTTCCGCCACGTTGGGGCATGGTCACGCCCGAAGAGATCGAGCGTGTCGACGTGATGTACGGCCCGTTTTCGGCCGCCTACCCGGGCAACTCGGTCGGTGCGGTGGTGGTGTTCACGACGCGCATGCCGCAGGCCTTTGAGGTGCACGCCAAGGTCGGCTACACCCACCAGCCCTTCGAGCTGTACAACACCAGCGCCACCTACCGCGCCTGGGAGACGAGCGCGTCGGTGGGCAACCGCAGTGGCGCGCTCTCGTGGTGGCTGAACTTCAACCACGCCGACAGCCATGGCCAACCGCTGACCTTCGCGACGCGCCTGCTGAGCGCCGGAACCACGGGCTCCGCGGGCACGCCCGCGACCGGCGCGGTGCCGGGCGCGAACAACGCCAATCAGCCCTGGTATGTGCTCGGCACGGGCACCGAGTACCGCACGAAGCAGGATCACTTCAAGCTCAAGCTCGCCTACGACATCACCCCGTCAATCCGGGCGAACTACGAGCTGGGGGTGTGGCAGAACACTTCCAACAACGACCCCGTTTCCTACTTGCGCGACGCCAACGGCCAGCCGGTCTACAGCGGCGCGGTCAACATCAACGGCCAGTCGTTCGCGGCGCTCACGGGCGGCGACTTCGCCGCCACGCGCGAGAAGTTGACGCACCTGATGCACGGCCTCACCGTGAAGAGCCACACCCAGGGCGTGTGGGACTGGGAGGCCGCGGCCAGCTTCTACGACTACCGCCGCGACGACAAGCGCCAGAACGCCGCTGCCAACACCTTGCCGAACGCCCTGGCGGGCGGTGCCGGGATCGTCGCCGACGGCAGCGGCACCGGGTGGAACAACCTCGCGCTCAAGGGCATCTGGCGTCCCGACGGCATGCAGGGCGAACACATCGTCGACGTCGGCGTTCAACAGGACAGCTACAAGCTGCAGTACCAGACCTCGAACATCGCCGGCAACTGGCTTTCCGACGCCGCCGGCGCACTCGGCAGCAGCGTGGGCGGCAAGACGCAGTTGCTGAGCGCCTACGTGCAGGATGCGTGGGCCTTTGCGCCGCGCTGGAAGACCGTGCTCGGCCTGCGCGCCGAAAACTGGCACGCATACGAGGGCCGCACGTCGTTCTCGGCGGCCAGCGCGCTGGCCTACCCGTCGCGCAACGAGAGTTACCTGTCGCCCAAGACCGCCCTGGCATTCCAGGCGCTGCCCGACCTGGTGCTCAAGGCGTCGGTCGGCCGGGCCGTGCGCATGCCCACCGTCGGCGAACTCTACGGCGCCACCTCGACGGCCAACTCGCAGTACATCAACGACCCGAACCTGAAACCCGAGAAGTCGGTGACGACCGAGCTCACGGCCGAGAAGGATCTGGGTGACGCCTTGCTGCGCGCGACGTTGTTCACCGAGAACACGCGCGACTCGCTCTACTCGCAGACTACGTTCGACGCGGCGGCAAACCGCAACATCAGCCGCGTGCAGAACGTCGGGCGCATCCGCACCCGCGGCCTCGAGTTCGCTTTCAGCGGCGCCGACGTGTTCCGGAAGGGCCTGGACCTGAACGGCAGCTTGACCTTTGCCGATTCGGTGATCAAGGAGAACGACGGTTTCGTCGTCGCGCCAGGCGACACCATCGGCAAGCGCCAGCCGAACATTCCGAAATGGCGTGCGACGGCGCTGGCAAGCTACCGATTCGACGACAAGCTGGCGGTGAGCCTTGGCGTGCGCTACAGCGGAGCGCAGTACCGCACGCTGAACAACGCCGACGTCAACGGTTTCACCTACCAGGGCGTCAGCAAGTACTTCACCGCCGACGTTCGGGTGCGCTACCGGGTCACCCGCCAGTGGTCGGCCGCCTTCGGCATCGACAATCTGAACAACTACCAGTACTGGAACTTCCACCCCTACCCGCAGCGCAGCTACAGCGCCGAACTGAAGTTCGACCTGTGATCCACCCCATCCATCGACGAAGGAGATTTCCCATGAGACTGAAGACCCTGATCGGCGCTGCGGCGCTCGCGTTCACCACCCTGGCCGCCCATGCCCATGAATTCAAGGCCGGCACCATCACCATCGGCCACCCTTACGCGCGCGCCACGGCGGCGGGCCAGCCGACCGGCGGCGGCTTCATGAAGTTCGTCAATGGCGGCGGCAACGACAAGCTGATGTCTGTGAGCGCCGAGGTCTCGAAGACCGTCGAGCTGCACGAGATGAAGATGGAAGGCGACGTGATGAAGATGCGCCAGGTCGACGGCATCGAGCTCCAGGCCGGAAAGACCGTCGAGCTCAAGCCGGGCGGGTATCACGTGATGTTCATTGGCTTGAAAGCGCCGCTGAAGGTGGGCGACAGTTTCCCTGTGAAGCTGAAGTTCGAGAAAGCCGGCGAGGTGACTGTGGACGTGAAGGTCGAAGCGCCAGGCGCCGACCACAGCATGAAGCACTGAAACGGCGCACCCGGCATCGGCGTACCGGCGCAACCCGCCGGGCGGATGCTCGGCCGGCTTGTGGCGGCCCGGCGCTCGGCTGAGCCCCTATTTGGCCAGGGCCCGCAGCGCCAGCTTGATGCCGTCGCTCACCGCCACGTCGGCCGGCAGCGCCTTCAGCGCAGCCGCAGCTTCGCGGTCGCTGTAGCCGAGCGCGAGCAGCGCCTGCAGGATGTCGCCCTGCGCGCCGCTGTTCACGCTGGCCGGTGCGGCGAGCGAATCGCCGAGCTTGCCCTTGAGTTCGAGCAGCAGCCGCTCGGCGGTTTTCTTGCCGATGCCCGGCACCTTCACCAGCCGCGCGCTTTCCTGCAGGCTCACGGCCTGGGCCAGTTCGTTGATGCTCAGGCCGGAAAGTATCGAGAGCGCCATGCGCGGGCCGATGCCCGAGATCTTCACGAGCAACCTGAAGGTCGCGCGTTCGTCGTGCGTGAGAAAGCCGAACAGAAGCTGCGCGTCTTCGCGCACCACGAAATGCGTGAGCAGCACCACGCGCTCGCCGAGCGCGGGCAGGTTGTAGAAGCTGCTCATCGGCACGTCGACCTCGTAGCCGACGCCGTTCACGTCGATCAGGATCTGCGGTGGCGACTTGCCCGCGAGCGTGCCGGTGAGCCGTCCGATCATGCTCTTCGGAACAGGCCAAGCCGCTGCGCTTCCAAAGCGGCTTCGGCGCGCGAGCTCACGTTGAGCTTGCGGTAGATCTGCTTCACGTAGTCGGCGATCGTGTGGCGCGACAGGTTGAGTTGCACGCCGATCTCGGGCAGCGTGTAACCCTTGGCCACGCGCAGCAGCACCTCGTTCTCGCGCTCGGTCAGCGCCACGTGCGGCATGTTCTGCGGGCGCTCCTGGCGCTGCGTCTGCGACGCGAAGTGCGAGATCACGCGGCGCGCGATCGAGGGCGAGAGCGGCGGCTCGCCAGCGCTCATGCGTTTCAGTTGCTCGGCGATCAGCTCGCGCGCCTGCTCCTTCAGCAGGTAGCCGAACGCGCCGGCCTGCAGGGCCGGGAAGAGGTGGTCGTCGTCGTCGTGGATCGTCACCACGACCGACTGGCATTCGGGCTGCTGTTCGCGCAGCGCCGCCACCACGTCCACGCCCGAACCGTCGGGCAGGCCGAGGTCGCAGAGCGCGAGGTTGAACTTCACGGCACCGACCAGGCCGAGCGCGTCGTGCACCCGTGCGGCTTCGTGGATTTGCGAATCGGGGAACACGCCCTTGACGAGCACCTTGAGCCAGGAACGGATCTCGGGCAGGTCTTCGAGCAGCAGGATGTTGTTCATGCGAAGCCCTCGCTTTCAGGCGCGAACGCGCGCCCGAAAACATCGTAACAGTCCGGCCGTGGCGACTGGGCGCTGAACCCGCGGCGTCACAGTGGAAGCGTGAGCCTGATCACGGTGCCATAACCCGGGCCCGATTCCACCAGGCACTGGCCCTGCATCTGCTTGGCGCGGTGTTTCATGCTCGACATGCCGTGGCCGCGGTCGAGCTTGCCGTCGAGCTCCATCGGAATGCCCTTGCCGTTGTCCTGCACGATCAGCCCGAACTCGTGCTCGCCGATCGAGCAGCGCACCTTGCAGTGCGAGGCGCCGCTGTGTTTGATGATGTTGCTCACCGCCTCGCGCAGGATGCGGGTGGTCTGCACGAAGCCGCGCGCCGGCAGCAGCTGGTCGACCTCTTCGGCCGGCCCGCGCCAGTCGGCTTCGATGTTGGCCTGGCCCAGGCGCGACACGGTCTCGGCGCGCCAGTCGGCCAGCGCGTCTGCCAGGCGCATCGGCTTGCCGGTGAGGCCGCGCACCGACAGCCGCATCTCCTCGAGCGCTTCGCGCGCCAGCGTGGAAATGCGCTCGCTCTCGCTCGTGTGCACGATCGTCAGCAGCTTGGCGCCCAGGTCGTCGTGCAGGTCGGCGGCGATGCGCTTGCGCTCCTTTTCGGTGACCTGCTCGACCCGCATCTCGGCGAGCTGGGCGAAGTTCTGCTCGATCTCGGCGGTGATCTCCTTGACCCGGCCTTCGAGCGTGCTGCGGCCGGCCTCGGCGGCCAGCAGCGAGCGCGCGAAGACCTGCAGCAGGCGCCCGGCGATGCCGATGAACAGCAGCGGTACCGCGAAGTGCAGCCACTGCACGCGCGGCAGGGCCACCAGGTCGTGCTGGATGGCCAGCTCGGTGAGCACCATCGCCGTGGCGCCGGCCAGCAGCACGGCCATCGGCCAGAACTCGTTGCGCTTGCGCCGCCAGGTGACGTAGAGGTGCAGCCCGATCGCGGCCAGCACTTCGACCACCAGCAGCACGTACCAGACCGACGCCATCGTGAACAGCCGGGCCGGGCCGGCCAGCAGCAGGGTGAGCGGCATCAGCACCCACTGCACGGCGAGCGCCGTCTCGATCCAGCGCGAGCGCAGGTCGGTGTAGCTGATCAGGTACTGAACCGCCAGGGCCGTCACCGGCGCGAAGCCGGTGCAGAACAGGAATTCGATGACACCGTTGTCCCAGGGCATGTCGCGCCACCACAGCCGCAGCGACATCACCGCCCAGGCCAGCGAGAGCCAGCCGAAATAACCGAGGTAGGCTTCGCGCCGCTGCATCCAGCTCAGCGCCACCATCACGCAGCCGAGCACGACCAGCGCCAGGCTGACGATCTGCACCGAGGTGACGTTCCAGAACAGGCGCCGTGCATGCTCGGCCGCCAGCACGGCGTGCGGGCCGACCTGCAGTGCCGACAGGCCGGCGGCACGCTGGCGCGAGGTGACGCGCTGCAACGCGTGGCCGACCACGCGCAGGTCGAGCACGTTGCCACGCTCGCGCAGCAACGCGGCGGGCAGGGTCACCAGTTGCGGGTACATGCAGTTGCGCGGCACCGGGTCGGTCATGCGCCCGCCGCTGAAGACGCGGTGGCCGTTCAGCCGCACTTCGAGGTTGCTGCAGGCGCGCTCGACGTACAGCGCCAGCAGCTCGTCCGGATCGCCGCCTTCGGCCAGGTCGAAGCGGGCGCGGTACCACACGCTGCCCTCGAACAGCGGGCGCGAGTCGTCCCAGTCGTCGGGCAATTGCACGGCGGCACCGGGGGCATCGACCGGGAACTGGTCGGCGTTGCTTTGCGAGGCCAGCGCACTCTTGATCGTCTGCACCGGGGCCGGCGCGGCCTGGGAGACCCCGGCGCTGGCGAGCAACAGCAACGCAAGGGCCAGGCGCCAGAAGCGCAGGCAGGGGGGGGCAGAAAGGGGAGCGAACATCGACAAAGATTGTGACGGATGGGCAGCGCACCACGCCGCCGCCAGCGCGCCCGTTTCCCACGATTGCGCCACACTCGGGCTGCGACAATTCGCTATCCACCCGAGCCCGCCGCGAACCGTGATCCTGCGCCACTCTTTCGAACCGCCCGACAACCAGCGCCTCGCCCACCTGTGCGGCAGCCTGGACGAAAACCTGCGCAGCATCGAAACCGCGCTCGACGTGTCGGTCTCGCGGCGCAACGAGTATTTCCGTGTCGAAGGCGCCAAGCCACGCGCCGAGCGTGCGATGGCCTTGTTGCAGACGCTGTACGAGCAGGCTGCCCGCGCCATCAGCGCCGAGCAGTTGCAGCTCGTGATGGCCGATACGACCGGTGCCGAATCGCCAGGCGAACTGACGCTGCGCACCCGCCGGCCCGACCTGGCCGGGCGCACGCCGAACCAGCTCACCTACCTGCGCAACATCCTCGCCCACGACGTCACCTTCGGCATCGGCCCGGCCGGCACCGGCAAGACCTTTCTCGCGGTGGCGTGCGCCGTCGACGCGCTCGAGCGCAGCACGGTGCAGCGCATCATCCTGACGCGCCCGGCGGTCGAGGCCGGCGAGCGCCTCGGTTTTCTGCCCGGCGACCTGGCGCAGAAGGTCGATCCCTACCTGCGCCCGCTCTACGACGCGCTCTACGACCTGATGGGGCAGGACAAGGTCACCAAGGCGCTGGAAAAAGGAACGCTCGAGATCGCGCCGCTCGCCTTCATGCGCGGGCGCACGCTGAACCACGCGTTCGTGATCCTCGACGAAGCGCAGAACACCACGGCCGAGCAGATGAAGATGTTCCTCACACGCATCGGCTTCGGCACCAAGACGGTCGTGACCGGCGATGTGAGCCAGATCGACCTCCCGCGCGGCACAGAAAGCGGCCTGATCGACGCCGAGCGCATCCTGAAGCGGGTGCGGGGCATCGCGACCACGCGCTTCACCTCGGCCGACGTGGTGCGCCACCCGCTGGTCGCGCGCATCGTCGAAGCCTACGACGCGGCGCGCCCCGGTCCTGTGTAGGGTGCGGGCGACGATGAAAACTCCGCGTCCGCCGCTCACGCTTTCTCTCCAGTTTGCCGACCCGACCGATCGTGCGGCGTTGCCGCGCCACAAGGTGACCCGCTGGATCCGCGCCGCGTTAGACGCGCCCGGCGAGATCACGGTGCGCATCGTCGGCGCCGAAGAAGGCCAGGCGCTGAACCGCGATTACCGGCAGCGTGACTACGCGACCAACGTGCTCACCTTCGACTACAGCCACGCGCCGGTCGTGGCCGCCGACCTGGTGCTCTGTGCCCCCGT
Organism: Burkholderiaceae bacterium; assembly: GCA_040080605.1. Classification (GTDB taxonomy): domain Bacteria; phylum Pseudomonadota; class Gammaproteobacteria; order Burkholderiales; family Burkholderiaceae_C; genus LMDS01. The sequence goes on along the minus strand of JBEBIB010000016.1, from coordinate 5,935 downwards.
CGTTCAGCGCGAAGCGAAGGAGCAGCGCCTCACGCTCGAAGCCCACTACGCCCACCTGCTGGTGCATGGCACGCTGCATGCACAGGGCCACGACCATGAAGACGAGGCCGAGGCGCGGGTGATGGAAGCACGCGAGTCGGCATTGATGCTCGCCCTCGGTTTCGCCGATCCTTACGCACCATGAGACTGCTTAGCACGCCCACCTGTTTCAGCGCGTTCACCATGGCGGCCGCCTTGTCATGGGCTGCGCCGCAGGCCGCGCTGGCGCAGGCCACGGCGGCGGCCCCGGCGGCCAGCGCGCCGGCGGCACCGCTCGGGCGGCCGCGCATCGGCCTCGTCCTGTCGGGCGGCGGCGCGCGCGGCGGCGCGCACCTGGGTGTGCTCAAGGTGATGGAAGAACTGCGCGTGCCGGTCGACGTGATCGTCGCCACCAGCGCAGGCGCGATCGTCGCGGCGGCCTATGCGAGCGGCATGCCCTTGCCGCAGATCGACCGCGAGATGGGCCTGCTGCGCACCGAGATGCTGTTTCGCGACGGCGACCGGACCGAGACCCCGCTGCGCGACAAGGTCAACGACGCCACCAACTACATCGGCCCCGAGATCGGGGTTACAGCCAAGGGCCTGGCCTTTCCCAAGGGCATGGTGGCGGGCGTCTCGATCGAGGCGGTGCTGCGCCAGCTCACCGCGCGCCAGCGGGTGCTGGACTTCGATCGCTTGCCGATCCGCTTCCGCGCCATTGCGACCGACCTGACCACTTCGGAGATGGTGGTGCTCGACAAGGGCAGCCTGGCGGTTGCGGTGCGCGCGAGCATGGCGATTCCGGCGGTGGTCGACCCGGTGGAGCTCGACGGCCGGCTGCTCGTCGACGGCGGGCTGTCGCGCAACCTGCCGGTCGACGTGGCGCGCGCGCTCGGTGCCGACGTGATCATCGCGGTCAACATCGGCACGCCGCTGCGCACGCGCTCCGAGATCCGCGGCATCCTGACAGTGTCGGACCAGATTTCGCGCATCCTCACGGCCAACAATGTCAACCAGTCGCTGAAGGAACTGGGCCCGCGCGACGTGCTGATCACGCCCGACCTCGGCACGGTCGAAACCGGTGACTTCGACCGCCTGAGCGAAGCGGCGGCTTTCGGCGAAGTGGCGGCGCGTGCCGCCGCGGCCGACCTGGCGCGTTACAGCATCGACGCGCCGGCCTATGCCACCTGGCACGCGGCGCGCGAGGCCGAACCGGCGGCGCAGCGCGCGCGCATCGACGCCGTGCGCGTGAAGGGCACGCGCATCGTCAACCCCGAGGTGATCGCCAGCGCGATCCGCACGCTCGCCGGCACCGACCTCGACACGCAGGTGGCCGACGAAGACCTGAAGCGCATCTATGCCCGCGGCTATTTCGAGCGGGTGAGCTATTCGTTGTCCGACGACCCCGCGGTCGGCCGCGTGTTGACCGCCGACGTGACCGAAAAGTCCTGGGGGCCGAACTACCTGCGCTTCGGCCTGGGGCTGTCGTCCGACCTGAGCGGCGACTCGTTCTTCTCGCTCGTCGCCACCCACCGCTGGACCTGGCTCAACAGCTTGGGCGCCGAGTGGCGCAACGACCTGCAGATCGGCCACACCGACCGGCTCGCGACCGAGTTCTATCAGCCGCTCACCGACGCGCAGCGGGTGTTCGTCGCATTGCACGCCGAGAATTCGCGCGAGCCTTTCGACCTGTACCTGAACGGCTCGCGGCTGGCGCGTTACCGGCGGGCCACCTACGGCGCGGGCATCGACCTCGGCGTGCCGCTGGGCACCTTCGGCGAAGCCCGCATCGGCTGGGTGCGCGGGCACCTGAAGTTGATCAACGACACCAGTTTCGTGGCGGGCTCGGTGTTCGTGCCGCCCACGCAGATGGGCGCGTTCGACGCGCGCGTGCGACTGGACACGCTCGACAACCTGCGTTTCCCGCGCGCCGGTTACGCGGCCGATGTGCAGGTGTATGCCTCGCGCCAGAAACTCGGCGCGACCGACAACTACACGCGCTTTTCGGCCAACTTCAATTCGGCGCTGTCGAGCGGTGCGCACTCGGTGCAGCTCGGCCTGCGTGCGGCGCGCAGCCTGGGCAACCAGGATCTGCCCGACTACGAACTGTTCGCGCTCGGCGGCTTCCTGCAGCTCTCGGGTTACCGCACCGGCGAGTTGCTCGGCCGCGAGATGGGCTTCGGCCGGCTGGTCTACAACTACCGCGTCAGCACGCCGGGCCTGCTCGACGGTGCTTACGTGGGCGTGTCGCTCGAAGCCGGCCGGATCGGCGACAAGCTCAGCGCGAGCAACCCGGCGAGTTCGCACCGCGGCGCGTCCTTGTACTTCGCGTTCGACACGCCGATCGGGCCGGTCTACTTGGCCTACGGCCGCAGCGACGGCCGCAACCAGTCGATCTACTTCTTCGTCGGCCAACCCTGAGCGGGTGTCTAGCGCGAGCGACTCAGATAGCGTTTGCGCCAGAAGAACAGGCTCAGGCCGACGCCGAGCACGAGCATGAAGCCGGCGGTGAACCAGAAACCGCGTGCGCTGTGAATGAAGGGCAGGCCTTCGAAGTTCATGCCGAAGAAGCCGGTCACGAGGTTCAGCGGCAGGAAGATCGCGGTCAGCACGGTCAGCGTGCGCATGATCTCGCTGGTGCGGTGGCTTTGCGCCGCGAAGTGCATCTGCACCGCGTTCTCGGCCGACGATTCGAGGCGCCGCACGTGCACCAGCACCCGTTCGATGTGTTCGAGCACGTCGCGCGAGCGCACCCGCAACAGCTCGCGTTCGCGGCCGGCGGCCTTGTCGGCGGCGTCGGGCCACTCGTCGAGCGCGTCGATCCATTCGGTGATCGCGGCACGCTGGTCTTCGCAGGTGTCTTCGAGCATGTGCAGCGTGTTGCGCGAATCGAGCAACGTGCGCCAGCTGTTGAAGTGGCTGCGTGGGTTGAAGAGCTCCTGCTGCAGGTAGTCGAGCTGCTTGGTCAGCAGCCGGCGCAGCTCGAGGTAACTGTCGACCATGTGGTTGACCATGCGCAGCATCAGGTCGGCCGGGCTCGGTGGCATGCGGGCGCTGCCGCGCGCTTCGGTGCCTGACTTCTGCTGCTGCAGCCGGTTCGCGAAGTACTCGCGCACCATGCAGTCGGCCGGGTGCACGGTCAGCAGCACCCGGTCGAACACCGCGAAGCCGACCGGGCTGGTGTCGATCGCGGCCAGCGCGGCGCGCGCGCTGCTGGCGGTGCCCTTGTTGTCGTCGATGAACATCGACGAGGAGCCGGCGCCGGCCGCCAGGCGCCGGAACACCATCAGGTCGTACCACGAGGTGTAGTCGAAGTGCGAGGGCAGCTGGTTGTTCAGCAGGTCGGAGATGTGCAGGTCGACGAGCTGACCGCCGGTCCAGCGCTGCAGCGCCGCCTGCAGCAGCACGCTGTTGACCTCGAACTCGCGGCGTGCACTGCCGACCCAGAGGTAACCGCCGGCCGGTATCTCTTCGGGCAGTGTTTCGAGCTCGGTGAACTGGTCACCGTCGATGTGGAAGACGCGCATCGGCCGCTGCGGCTTCAGCCGGCCTTGATCAGGCGCGCGGCCTCCAGCGCGAAGTAGCTCAATACGCCGTCGGCACCGGCGCGCTTGAAGGCGAGCAGGCTTTCCATCATCACCGCGTCGTGGTCGAGCCAGCCGTTCTGCGCCGCGGCCTTCAACATCGCGTACTCGCCGCTCACCTGGTAAGCGAAGGTGGGGACCTTGAATTCGTCTTTCACGCGGCGCACGATGTCGAGGTAGGGCATGCCGGGCTTGACCATCACCATGTCGGCGCCTTCGTCCAGGTCGAGCGCCACTTCGCGCAGCGCTTCATCGGTGTTGGCCGGGTCCATCTGGTAGACCTTCTTGTTGCCCTTGCCGAGGTTCGCGGCCGAGCCCACGGCGTCGCGGAACGGGCCGTAGAAGGCGCTCGCGTACTTGGCGCTGTAGGCCATGATTCTTGTGTGGATCAGGCCGCGCGCTTCGAGCGCAGTGCGGATTGCGCCGATCCTGCCGTCCATCATGTCGCTGGGTGCCACGATGTCGACACCGGCTTCGGCCTGCACCAGCGCCTGCTGCGTCAGCATGGCCACCGTCTCGTCGTTGAGGATGTAGCCGGTCGCATCCAGCAGGCCGTCCTGCCCGTGCGTGGTGAACGGGTCGAGCGCCACGTCGGTCATGACACCGAGTTCGGGGAAGCGGTATTTCAGCGCACGCACGACGGTGGGCACCAGGCCCTTGGCGTTCAGTGCTTCGCGGCCGTCTTCGGTCTTCAGCGATGGTTCCAGCACCGGGAACAGGGCCATGACCGGAATGCCCAGGCGCACGCACTCTTCGGCGACCGGGAACAGGCGGTCGAGCGTGAGGCGCTGAACGCCGGGCATCGACTTGATGTCCTGAGTGACGCCATGGCCATCGAGCACGAACACCGGCAGGATCAGGTCCGACGCAAGCACCTGGTTTTCGCGCACCAGTGCGCGCGTGAACGCATCACGGCGCAGGCGGCGCGGGCGGTTGGCAGGGTAGGGTGCGGGTGTGTGCATCGGCTCGCCTGTGGGGTAGAGCGCACCGGCTGGCTCGCGACGTTGTCGTCGTGGAACTTCGCGCTCGAAACCGGGCGTGTATCGCGGGTTGGTTGGCGTCGCAGGGCGGTAGTAAATCACGCCGCATCTGCTAAAGTAGGCAGTGAATGATAGCTGCAAGGTTGTCGTTCCCTGCTTTTCCTCCCTGAGCAGGTGCCTTGTCGTGTGACAGCGCTGAGGCATTTCAAGCCCTGGCCGCATGGCCAGGGCTTTTCTACTGGATTGATGGTGCCCCTCGTTCGCGGAATACCGCGACCGATCCCCCGAGGGGATCGCGGGCCGGCTTGGGGCGGCCCGGCGCTCGGCCCGCTTCGCCGCGCCAGGCCGATAATGCCGCGATGCTCTGGATCAAAGCCTTTCACATCGTCTTCGTCGCGAGCTGGTTCGCCGGTTTGTTTTACCTGCCGCGACTGTTCATCAACCTGTGCAGCGTGCCGGCCGACAGCCATGCCGAGCGCGAGCGATTGTTGCTGATGGCCCGCAAGCTGTACCGCTTCGCGAGCCTGCTGATGATCCCTGCCGTCGGCCTCGGCCTGTGGCTGTGGCTCAGCAACATGAAAGCCTGGCCGGGCGGCTGGCTGCACGCCAAGATCGTGCTGGTGCTGCTGGCAATCGGCTACCACCACGCCTGCCGCTCGATGCTGCGCAGCTTCGAGCAGTTCAGCAACAAGCGCAGCGAGCGCTGGTACCGTGTGTTCAACGAATCGGCGGTGTTGCTGTTCGCGGCGATCGTGATCCTGGTGGTTGTCAAACCGTTCTGACCAGCGACCCCATGCCACGCCACCGCAGCTCGGCCACACCGCTGGCGCTGCTGTTCGGCGCGCTGATCGTGTACGCGAGCCTGTACCCGTTTTCGGGCTGGCGCTCGCCGGGTGCATCGCTGCTGGCGTTTGTCGTCGCGCCCTGGTCCAAGTGGTGGACCGGTTTCGACCTGGTCGCCAACCTGGTGGGCTACATGCCGCTCGGGGCGCTGGTGTTCGGCGCCTTCGTGCGCACCGGAACGCCGCCGCGGCGGGCGGTCACGCAGGCGGTTCTGGTGGGCGCGGGGCTGTCGTTCACGATGGAGTTCCTGCAGAACTTCCTGCCCAACCGCGTTGCGTCCAACATCGACTTCGTGCTCAACGCGGGCGGTACCCTGCTCGGCGTGCTGCTCGGCTGGGTGGTGCACGCGCGTGGCGGAGTCGAGCGCTGGCAGCAGGCGCGCGACCGCTGGTTCATCGGCCGCAGCGCCGGTGGTCTGGCGTTGTTGCTGCTGTGGCCGCTCGGGCTGCTGTTTCCGCTGCCGGTGCCGCTGGGGCTGGGGCAGGTGCTGGCGCGGGTGCAGGAAGGGGT
>JBEBIB010000045.1:0-23571 GCA_040080605.1 Burkholderiaceae bacterium | reverse complement strand
ACCAGCACCAGCACCAGCACCAGCACCAGCACCAGCACCAGCACCAGCACCAGCACCAGCACCAGCACCAGCACCAGCACCAGCACCAGCACCAGCACCGTCGCCTATATTGGGGCTGTCAGCATGCGTTCCTTCGGGTGTCGGACGTGACTACCAAGTTGGGCCTGCTGCCGGACAACTGTCGTCATTGGACCAAGTACCTTGGGAGAGCTTGGCTGCAGGCGATACGGTTCGAGTCTTTTACAAAGCGGCTCCGTATCCCGGCAAGATTCTCATTGCCGCGAATGGAACGTCGGCCGCGCCAGTGCGAGTGTGTGGCGTTAAAGGGTCCGGGGGCGAACGACCCGTGATTACCGGCGCAAACGCGATCACTCGGCGCGGATTGGTCTACGGAAGCGCCTCTGCCGCGCCCATTCAAGAAGCACGTTCAGTGATCATGATCAAGGGCAATCTGGCCTGGACTCACTATCCGAGCTACATCCAGATTGATGGCTTGGCAATTCGAAGTGCACATCCGAACTACAGGTTCACCGATTCCGCAGGCGTCGTTCAGATCTACGGTGGGTTCGGCGCCTGCCTCTGGATTGACCGCGGGCAAAACATAACCATCGCAGACAACGAGATCAGTGACTGCACGAATGGAATCTTCAGTAAATCCACTGATGACGGTGACTTTGCCGTGTCGAATAACCTCCGAATCGCTAACAATTCCATCTTCGGTAACGGCGTTGTGGGTGATGACCACCAGCACAACTCTTACTTGCAGAGCGTGGGTGTGGTCTATGAATTCAACCGCTATGGTGCACTGCGCAGCGGTGCACTAGGAAATGCGATCAAGGATCGTTCTGTTGGTACTGTGATCCGGTTCAACCGACTCGAAGAAGGTGCACGGTCGATCGATTTGGTCGAAGCTGAAGACTACCCCGTCACGGCAACAGCCAACCCCGCCTATCGAACAACGTTCGTCTACGGGAATCAGATCGTCAAAAGCGGGGATACCGGAAGCTTCTTCCACTACGGTGGCGACCACTACGGTAGTGCGCCGGGTGCAACTTGGGGCGAACCGATATTCCGCAAGGGAGTTCTCTACTTTTTCAACAACACTGTCTACGCGACAGGGACCAGCGCACGACTATTCCACTTGGCAACAACCGAAGAAAAAGCTGAAGTTTGGAACAACATCTTCGTGTTCGCTGCAACCATCGCGTATCCGAGCATGCGTGCGAATACCGACATCGGCGCGGGCTGGACGGCCGGCGGTATCGTAAACCTCGGACGCAATTGGGCCAACTCCAATGTCGCCGACAGCGACGCATACCATACGGTTCCCGGTCAGCTTCTGGGAATGGGAAATCTCATAAGAGGTAGTGCAGCTCCTGTAGACCTAACAACGCTCATGCCGCTCGCAGGAAGCGCTGTAATCGACTCTGCGCAAGCCCAACTGAACGCCACCAGCAGCTACCCCGTGAACTTTCAGCTTGACTCGCGATTTTTACCAAAGGCGCGTAGCACCATTGGTAGCGGCCCTGACATCGGAGCTATGGAGCGGTGAGCTTTGCTCGCCCATGTTCGGCTTGAACTGCTTTGGAGCGCGGCGGAAGAGGCCCGTTCACTCAAGCTGATCAGCGGGCACGTCTCAAAGACTCGAGCATTGGCATCAGGGATTTGAACCAAAGATTCGCTGCGCCCTGTCGCCCATCGCTGCTGAAGTGGCAACCGTCGTAGCGAGTTGCGGCACCCATGCTGTCGGTATCAGGCCCGACCAAGACTCGACTCTCGCCGCCCCCGACCAAATAGCGATTGATGGTGCGACCAACTGTACCCGCACCCGACCCGCGACAGTAACTGGATTTGGCCACGAGCAGGGGAGCGGTGAACGACGCGGCGTCCAACTGCTCGCGCAACCGTAACAAGGACGTCAGATACTCCTTGCCCTCGGTACCAGCGAGCGTGTCGGCCTCACCCTGCTGCCAAAGTATCGCGTCGGGCTTCATGCCTGCCAGACTTAGGGCCAATACGTGGTCGTCCAGCATCGCGCGCAATGGTCCGGGCTGTGTCCACTGGCTCGCGCGGGTATCGCCAACCGCTAGTGGAGCCACCACCACCTTCCATTCAGGATGTGCAGCTACCATCATAGGAATCAGCGCTGTCCAGATGCTGGATTGTCCGCCGCTTGTCCCGGGCAAGGGGTCTGAGGTCATTCCGCAACGCCCCTCGCGGAATACCGTTATCTGTCCCTCAGCCCCGTATGATTGAGCCAAACTGGCCGCGTTCGACTGCCCTAGGACCAGCAGCACCACGGTGTCAGGCCCAACCGTGCAGTTCGACACTTCTTGCTGAGCAGTCCATGCATTGATGGACTCCAGCGGCGCGCCGGGTTTGGCGCGAATCTGGGACACCGCCCGCGAAGCCCCAGCCAGAAACAGAATTGCCGCCAAGCCAGCGACGGCAAAGATTCGCTGAGGGGGAAGCGACTGGTCTGTGGAGTTGACTTGCCGTGTCTTCCACCATCGTCGAGTTCGGCTCAGGGCAGGCTTTTCAATCCAATGACTCAACAACCAAGCGGCGCCGAGACTGGCCATAAGCGCAACGGCGATAGTTACCCCCGCACGGATTCCCGCGGCCTGCATCTTCAGCATAAGCAACCAGCCGAGTTGTTCATGCACGAGATAGAGCGGGTACGAGATGCCACCAACGGCGACCAAAGGCCGCCAGGCCATGATGGCCAATCGGCCCCGGGCGGCCATGCTCACGGCTAAGTAGGCGGCCACGGCGGTCGCCAGCTGAAGCCAACCGCCGCTTATTGTGATTGTCACCAAGGCCAATCCAACGCACAGCTGGTTAGCTTGGGCGTGGCCTGGTCGACGCCAGCCCAAGTAGGCAAGCATGCCCAGGGCAAACCATGGAATCCAGCGCAACATGCCATAGTGCATTGCGAGCCAAGGCACACGAAGTCCCGCTATCGCGCCAACGGCAGCCAAGGTCGACAGTCCCAACCAGACCAGGATCACGCGGCGAGGGAACGCAAGCGCTCCAGTCGCACTGAGAACCAGCATCCACAGGTAGTAGATAAGTTCCACTTCAAGCGACCAGTAGGCGCCGTCGACGCTGGCGAAACCAAAGCTTTCATGCAGCATGGTCAAGTTGGCTAGCATCTCCGGCACGGTCCGCACATTGCCCGGCAAGGGAATGGCCCGAGTCAAGAGCCAAGTCAGGAGTACAGCGGCCCAGAAGGTGGGGAAGAGACGGGTCACCCGCGAAAACACAAAATCGGCTGGGGATCTCGCCGCGTCGATCGTCATAAAGATCACGAAGCCACTGATAACGAAGAACAGATTGACGCCCAGATAACCTTTGCTCAGCCCCCAAGACAAAGCTTCGGTGTGGACGAAGACCTCTTCATAGCGCGTCGTGTAGTGGAAGAAAAGCACGCTCAAGGCCGCTACCGCACGCAGGCCATCCACCTGAGTGAGACGAAATGTCGCTTGAGTCTTGAGTGAGGTCACATGTTGGTCCGCGAAACTTCTGTGGGCCTCAACGGCGCATGCGCCGCGAAAGCGCGGGCACGAGCCGGCCAAAAATGCGTGGGTAACGTGCGGCGAGCGGCTTCAAGTGATTCATGTCGCTCTCCGTCCAAGCCCTTAGCAAGAAGGTTCCAACGATGAACAGCACTGAATAAACAACGCCACCAAACAAGTGCACCACGACGTTGGGGCTGACCCAAAGGAACCCGGCGGCAATGAACGCGGCTACGGCAGCGGCCAGCATCAGCTTTCCCAGCAGACGCCATTCGATTGGAACGGCAAACGACTTGACAATGCCACCGCCAAGCAAAAGGAAGATACTTAAACTTGAGAGGGCCGTTGCCACCATTGCGCCATTCAGCCCGTAGCGTGGTACCAGAAGGACCGCCAGAACAACACTCAGTGCCACCGAAACGACCGCCGCGACAGCGCGGATACGCTGGTTGTCTGTCGTCGACAACAGCGCTCCGAACGCCCCTTGCGATAACGTGAGCCCTGCCACAACCACCATCACACGAAAGACGATCACCGCGGGCTGGTACTGTGCCCCGTACATCAATAGGATGACGAAGTCGGCGCACATGAACCCCACTCCAGCCAGCAGCAGTCCGGCAAACGTGAAGAAGCGGACCGAGTCCGCCAGAATGGCGTTGACACGTTCGGTTCCTCCGGAGCCAAAGGCGTGGCCCATCAAAGGCATGAGAACCGCGTTGACACCCGAGGACAGAAGTTCCACTCCGCCACGAGCCAATCCTGCCGCGATGGTAAAGAAACCAAGTTCCGCCGGACCGACGTAGGCACTCAACAGGTACGTTTCACTGGCCTTGTTGCCGAATGCCGCGGCAAGCGCCAGTATCACCGTCCATCCGAGGTGATTCTTCACGCGCAGCGACAACTCGTGGTCCACCGGTCGACTGGATGGAAGAATGTGCCGCCTGCGCAGCATCCCCCAAGCGATCAATGTGTAGGTCACGCTCATGACCGCGAAGATGCCCAAGTAGGCAACCAGCGGGGCGCCCAAAAAAAACAGAACCAAGATGCACAGCGCATTCGCCAAGCTTCCCGATATGCTCGAGAACGCCTCGATGGCATATTGGCCGTAGCCCTTGCCCACGGAGATGTAAAACAGGTAGAGCGTCTTCGCGGCTGCACTTGTTACGACGACGATGCCGAAAACATTGATGTGCTCGCGCCAACCCACCGGTAGCGTAAGAGGCAATGCCAAAAGAAAACCAATCGTTGCAACTAGCAAGCATAGCCACTGTGCGCGCAGCAGCCATCCGTGCACCGACCGTGCCGCAGGGCGCTTCTTCCGCCCAATGCACTCTGAGATGAAACGAATACCTGTTGTATTGAGCCCGTTGTTTGCAATCATCGCAATCAGACCGGCAATCCAAACGATATAGGCGTAGTGTCCATAGGAATCAGGGCCGAGTGCACGCGCGGTGATTGAATTGACCAGTAGCCCCAAGAAGACAACAACATATGTCGACCCTGTCATCAGCAGCGCGGCATTGATCGTCGCAACGCGACTGAAGGCGTTCTTTATTGGACGCACCCACCCCTCCGTTTTTCTTGCTTCGCGCCGAGCAACAAGAATCTCGTGGCACTAGCGCAAGAGATGGCGCGCTGCAACACTGCGGTAGCATCGTCAGTCGCCCCCGAGAGTCCAACTCGAGAGCAGGAATCGCGGACATCAGCCCTTGCGACTAGTTCGTCAAGACCGAGTGCGCCGCCACAGAACATCAAGTGCCCATGCCCCCCGTATCCACTCCACTGAAAATACTTCACGTTGTTGATTCTCTTGAGTTCGGAGGCCTCGAACGTGTCGTGACAGATCTGGCGATCGCACAGCATGCGCGAGGTCATGACGTTAAGGTCTTCAGCATCAACTCGACGAACGGATTGCTGCCCGAACTGCAAGCCGCGGGAATCCCTGTAGTCATCGGCGCCAAGGCGAAGAGCTTCGACCTGAACACGTTGGGCAAACTGCGCCGCACGGTCGTTGGCTGCGGGATCACGATCGTCCACACACACAACTTCGTGCCAAATTACCATGCGGCTTTTGCGCTGCTCGGCGTGTCCAGTCGCTCTACGCTGGTCAGCACTTGCCATGACATGGGCAATCGACTCGGGAACAATAAGTTGCGCTGGATGTACCGCCTGTCCCTCCTCAGGACCCGACGAGTGGCAATGGTCGGGCAACAGGTTCATGACCGATACGTAACTTCGGGCTTGGTCCGGCCTAGTTCGGCCGAAACCGTACTGAACGGCATACCGGTGGACCGCTTCGTCGGTTCGCCGGAGCGAGCGCGCATCGCGCGCGCTCGGCTGGGGATTGGCGCGAACGTGCCGGTGGTCGGCTGCGTGGGCCGTTTGGTCCCGCTCAAGAATCAACGCCTCATGATCGAGAGTCTTGATCGTCTGCTGCGTACTCACCCCAGCTTGCGTCTGGTGATGATCGGAGAGGGGCCACTCGAAGCGACATTGCGCGCTCAGGCAGTGTCTCTGGGCGTCGCGGCAAACGTTGATTTCCTCGGCGCACGCACCGACGTGGCAGACCTGCTCCCGGGCCTCGACATCTTTGCGCTGCCGTCTTTGACTGAAGGTCTGTCGATTGCATTGCTGGAAGCCTGCGCCAGCGGGCTTGCCGTTGTCGCCACAAAGGTCGGCGGCAACTCTGAAATTATCAATCATGGCAAAACCGGGATGTTGGTTCCGGTAGGTGACGCCGAGTCCCTCGGCGACGCCCTTCAGACTCTGCTGGACGACCCAGGCCTGCGGCGAGATATGGGGGTCCGGGCCAGTGCCTGGGTGGCTGCTCACGCGTCCATCGATGCGCTGTGTACAACCTACGACAACTTTTATCGCCGCGCCATGTAGGCATCGCGCGCTCACCGGCGTTGGTCGCGCAGCCAGTGGAACGCGCGTTCCATTGCCTCACTCGTTGACACGCCCTGGTTCCATCCGATCGCTCGCAAGGCTGCATTGCTGTAGCTCAGTGGTCGGTACATAGACCGAACGACATAGGGGGTGAAAACGGCCGGCAATTGCCCTTTGGAGGCGTGGTGGTAGCGCTGCAACCAACGCGCCCCGATAAGAAAAGCCCAATACGGCACTTGCAAGGTCCGCACAGCTTGAACCTGTCGTCGATAACCCGCCAAGAACTGAGCGCAGGACGGCAGATCGTCGTCAACAACGTTAAACGTACTGCCGGAGGGCGCATGAAGTGTGGCCTGGGCAACCGCATCGGCGCAGTTGTCTACATAGGTTAGCGGCAAAGTGACCTTCCCACCCAAGCTAAAGAAAACACCCATGGCCTTGATGCCCACGCGAGGGGAGAGGCCACCGCCGCCTGGCCCGTAGATGACCCCAGGCCGGAGGATTACCGTTTCCAAACCGTGTTGCTGCGCCAGATCTAGGAACAGTTGTTCTTGGCGCGTCTTAGCGTATCCGTAAGGTCCCTTGTTAATACCGATCTGCTCGATCGGGTTGGACTCGGTCAACAATGCTCCGCTGGCCAGCTTCTCGGTGTTGTAGACCGAGAAAGAACTGACGAGAACCACGCGCTGGACACCTCCGGCGATGGCGGCCTCCAGCACATTCCGCGAACCCAGCACCGTGTTTGCGAACATGTCGGCCGCAGCGCCACGCATGCCAGCAGCCGCATGCACGATGCAGTCAACGCCGTGCACCACAGAGTCAAGTTTGCCGCGCGCCAGCAAGTTGGCAGCGACCCATTCAATACAGGCATCCGGAAACTGCGCGCCAAATCCTTCTACGAATCCCGCTGGTGGCCTTTGGCGAAAATGTAGACGAAGGTTGCCTGCGCCATTGGCGAGCAGGCTGCGGGCGATCTGCTTTCCAAGAAAGCCCCCGGCTCCAGTGAGCAGAATCTTCATGCGCGGACCTCCATGCACTCGACCATCTGATCGATGGCCCGACAGACTCGGAGGATGTGGCTGTGGGGTATCGGATCAGCACCACGTCCTTCGATAGAGTCGTAGAAGCGATCAAGCAGCACACGCATGCACTGGAAATAGTGTGCTTCGTAGCGACGAAACTCACCGAGCCCACGCCACCCATTTCGCATGAACTGCCGGGCCTGCACCCACGGCGGGAAGAGCCTGCCGATGGCGCTCGGCTGGGTTTGGCGCGCGCTGTGCACCAGAGTGCGCGCAGCGTAGTCCAGTTCAACAGTGTCAAGAGTGCCGACAACGCGCAAAGTGTGCGCGACCGGCCGACCATGTGCGCTAACAAGGCCCGACACAGTGACCAGTCCACCACGCAACATGAAGCGCAATTCATCCGGCATTGCATCTACCGCCGCATTACCGCTGGCGGCGCGCCGACGAAAGGCGAGAGCCTGTACTGAGAAGTCATCGCCGATGTGTGCAGCCACCTTGGCCAACACGTGATCGAGAACATTGTGAAAAAGCTTGCCGGGCAGGCGGTGGACCCAATGGCCAGGATCAGCCATTACCGCCAGGCCGTAGTCACCCGCCAAGTTGTAGCCATAGCTCGTCTCGAGATGAACGAGTTCTCCCAAAGCACCGGCGGCTAGCAACTTTTCCAGCTCCAAACCTGGCGCCTCAAAGTTATAGAGGTAGTTGACGCTGACATGCTTGCCACGCAGCGCCGCTTCATCAAGAATCGTTCGGGCCTGTGCTTCCGTCAAAGCAAACGGCTTTTCAACGAAGACGTGGCAATCGGCGCTCAGGGCCGCGCACGCGATAGCGACGTGCGAATCCGGTGGCGTTGCGATATGCAACACGTTCAACCGTTCAATACGCAACATTTCCGCCAGATCAAAGTATCGGGCAGGAATGCCAAGACGCACACCGAGCTGTTCGGCCATGAGTGGCTCGCTGTCGCAGACAGCAACCACTTCCCCCCTCCCAGTAGCCCTTATTTGCTCCACATGCCCGTCGGCAATCTTGCCGCACCCTACGACTCCAACTCTAAGCACACATTCCTCTTTCTGCTCTCTTCAATTTTTTGATGATGCATTCATCGGCTTTGGACAACGCGCACTCAGGCGGAACCTCCGTGATATTCTCGCGTAGTTAGCTCTGCATCGTCGACCGGCATTCGGGGGATCCCGTTTCACGCCAGATAGTGGTGACTTGTGTCAACGACTGCTTCGCCGCCACGAGCCACTGTACTGGCCGGCCAAGTAGCGCTTGGAGGCGACGAGGAAGGCCCAGTTCATGGCAAAGAGGAACGTGGGTACCCGCAGCGCAGCGGGCAAAGTGCGCCCGCTTCGACTCATGCGATACCAGAAGGCGGCACAACCGTAGGCCACTATCTGAATCGCCGACAGCATGCCCCATGCAAATGAGTCAAGTGCAAGCACGAGCGAAGCCGTCAGACCCAGAATGAGCAGGTGCGGCGCCGTCCAACGCAGAATCTTGTGTGATACGTACGCAAAAGTGGTCGACGCCGAGACGGCCCACAGGTACTCCGGATGACGCACCAGCGCCTGAAAGTTGCCAATGCCGATCCGAACTCGGCGTTGGTATTCATCACCTATCGACTGTGGCGTTTCCTCTTCGGCCCATGCAGCGGGTTCGTACACGAGTCGATGACCAGACGCCGCCACGTTCATCGCCACGCAAAAGTCGTCGCAGATTGTGTCGGCGGGAAGAGGACGCCATAGGGATCGACGTATTGCGTAGATCGCGCCATTCGCACCAAGCAAGCCCCCTATTCTGGATTCGAAGAACTTCAGAAACTGCTCAAGCCGCCAATAGAGGCTGTCTTGGTTATCACCACCCACCCCCATCAAGCGCAACTCACCACTCACAGCGCCAACGCGCTCGTCCGCAAAGTGCGCCACCAGGTGAAGCAAAGCGCGCCGATCAAAGAAAGTATTCGCATCAGAGAAAACGACAATGGGTTCGACGGCGCGTCCGACGAGATCGTTAAGAACTGAGGCCTTACCGCGGTTTTGCTGAAAAACAAACGTCGAGATGCAGGCGTCCTGACAATCTTCGAGGATGGCCGCGGTGGCGTCTTGGCTGCCATCGGAGCCGACATATGCGCGCAAGAGATGCCGCGGGTAGTCCAGCGCCAGCAGATTGTCGATGCGCTGGCGCAAGTGCCGTTCTTCGTTGTACGCGGAAATCACAACCGCTACACAAGGCAACTCGTCACCCAGAATGTTCCTCCGGTCCCGCTTCTGGAATACATACCGTATGTCGCGTCCGACTTGCGCCACTGCGGCTACAAATGTCAGCACGAACGGGTACAGGACGTACGAATAGACCACCGCGCCGATACACAGTGGCGCAAGGACTTGGAGAGTTGTCAGCACCTGTCGACTCAGCGCTTCGTGTACTTTGGACGAGAAATGACATGATCCCTGTAGAGTCCCGGATCGCCATCGAGCCCTGCCTCAGCAGCCTTGACGATGTTGTAGGTCTCGCGGGCGCTGACGTAGTGCAGCTTCCACTGAAGACCATCGTTGTATCGCTTCTGCAAGTGTTCCAAAGCCTTGCGCATCGGCGCACCAAGTAGCGTGTCCATGTCGCGCTCTTGCGCGCCGTGGGTATATACCTTGACGAAAACCCACTCGGGCTTGCCCTCAACATGGATGCCGGTCTCCACCCATGCATCTACGCGCGCCAGAGTCGGTGGAGAACTCGTGCGCACATCGCCATTCTCGATTCGCGGAACAATTCCGAACTTGCGGTTGTGCCACATGAACCCGAGAGGTCCTTGGATGATCATCAAGTCGCCGACAGGCGGCGAGCCGACACGAACTCTCACGCCAACATCGTGAGACTTTGCCCGAATCGGGTCGTCCTTGGCGTAGTAGATCTTATTGATAGTGCGGGTCTGACAAGGATCGGGCGCAGCCGGTAAGGTGAAGTCGGCGTAACAGCCTGCTTCCCGGAGGATGATCAGTTCGTTGTTGACGCCGCAACCTGTTCCCGCGGGGTGACAGTTGTCCAAGGCCCAGTTGCCGTGGATGAAGCTCCACTGCGGTTGTCCGGACTCGGGATGTCGGGGCAAAGCGTCATGTCGGTCAGCAAGCAACTCGGTAAAGCGACTCAGCTTTTCTCTTAGGCCAGTCTCAGTGTCATTATCGTGATGGAGGTGAATCTCGATCTCGCCCAAACCCAGCCTACACAGGTCAACGAGAGCATCGAGATGCTCGGCGCGATATTCTTCTTCTGGGTAGAAGAAGGTATGAACAGGCGAGCGTCCGTCGGAATCTCGTAACCCTTCGCAAAGCTTTGGATAATCGCTGCTCCAGCGCGACACCCGCTTGCACTCGGTCTCGTAGGACGGTTGTTTCCAACCAGGTTCGTAGTGGTCGACAAAGCAGAACATCAGATGCTTGGTAACGCCCGTCGCCGGCCGAGCACGCCAATCTTGTCGCAAGTAGCTTCCGATCCAACCAGTGACATTTTTCTTTCGAATGTCGCTGACGACCAACGCGCTCGCGATCAAAAAAACGCCGGTTAGTCCAATGTAGATGAGTGTCATTCAGACTTTGAAATCGAGTTACGGGCACACAGAGGGTCTTGCGCAATGACTGCGGCCGACCACGCGGGTGATCTTACTGAACGAAATGGAACTCACCACCATGAGTCCTACAAACGCGCAGCGTCAGTGGCCGGACGTAGTAGCACATTAGGCTGAAGCCAGAGCAGAGTGCGAGTGTGCTTGATCAACATGACACAGGCGCGCCTCCCGCTCTTGAATTGTGTTCTCTGACGAAATTTATCCGGTAATTCGTTGCACCAATACAAACGCATAGACGGCAAACAGGCTCAGCACCATCATGATGAAGGTGGACATGCGCCAATAGACGGGCTCCGTCAACGCCGATCGCGTGCCTGACTCATGAATTTGCCAGATTCGGAACCATGACGCCACACCCAAGGACATCAAGAAAAAGAGGCCCGGTGAGTAAGTGCGCGAGAGGAACCAGCTGCAGGCAAGGAACGCCATCAGTGATGCCCGCAATGCGATGGCTAGCCGCCTCTCGACAGCCTCCGCTGGCGCTAGGCGCACAGCTTGATTGAGACCTTTGTAGGTCAGCACTATCATGCCCAACCAAGCGAAGTAACCGACCAAGCCTAACTCCGCGAAGCAGAGCACGAACGAGTTGTGTGCGGTGAGGTAGTGGTGGTCCGTGAAGTTTCCGTATCCCACTCCGAGGATCGGTTTGCTGCGTAGCATGCTGAGTCCCTCTTCCCAAGCTTCTATGCGTTGCGCCGCCGACTCCTCTTTGGTCGAAACTTGGCGCCCACCAAAGCTCAAGGCACCCACTCCCAGTACAACCACAATCGCGAACAGCATGGTCCTCAGCGTTCCGATCGCCTTTTGCATCACAAGCAAGACGATCGCGATCACGCCGAGGAGCGCGCCTCGAGACTGCGTGAGGTAAATCGTGTAGGTGAGCAGCACCCCCGGCCCCCAAACGACGAACAGGTTGCGCATCCAACGGCCGGGAACATATAGCCACCATAGGAGTGGTAGCACTGCGACCAAAGCCTGTGAAAAGTCATTGGGATCATTCAGGAACCCGACACCGCGAACGCGTAGCAGGAAACGACCGGACCTATCGTCAGAGGGAGCAACACCATCCTGTGGTTCGAAAGTTTCGTCCGCGTCTGAAAATGACGGGTCATTCTGCTGCAGAACGAGGTCGTCTGCCATGAAGCCCGTGTGAAACGAAAGCACACCCAGCGCCGCAAGGGCCGTAAGACTGAACATCATGGCAACGCAGGTGAGGTGCAGACGCCGGGTCGATGTGAGGTTCAGAAAACACAACACTGCCAACATGGCAGCGGCACTGAAATCAAGCGCGGCGTCGAGAGCACCACTGACATATCCGTTCGCAACTTGCGACAGCGAGATCGACGCCACGAAGAGGCTTAGCAGACCGAAATGCACAGCGCGGCAAGCTACCTCTTTGCGAGCAAAAGCGCGTGTACCCGCGACTGCGAACGCCAATAGCGAGAGGATCAACATGGGCCGATATGGAGCCAAGTCTGGAGCGACAATCTCGAACGGCCTCAGATAAGTGCAAAGCACATAGACAATAAAAATGGCAAAACTCATTGATCTCCGCCGAAATTCGAGATTCACTATCCAAAGGCGCGAGCGATAAAGGTCCGCTACTTTGTAAGAGTCAATCGCACTAGACCATCATAAGAGCGCGTTGTGTAGGAGGGGCACTCGCCGAGGCAGCTTTAGCGTGAGTTCGCACGCATTCCCCAGCGCTGATGCAATCGATTGGCGACTGCGTCACGCAGAACGGCAATTGAACAGTGTCGCGACAACCAGCAACCCAGCAACTCCACCTCGCGGCTGACCGGGCGCAAAAAACGAAGAATCGTACCGGCGCCCAGGTCGACGGGCTCGGTGGCGAGCCAGACGCTCCGCGTCGTTGACTCAGCCAGATAGCCAGATTGCATCGATGCGGATCACCGTAGCAGCTCCAATATCGCCGCGGCGCAGCGGCGCACTCTCCTGCCGCTGAACTCGGGAAGTCGGGCCAGGTCACGTCACGGTCGTCGAGCCTCGTGTTCACGAGAAGTTAAGTGGACGCCTTTGCCGTCACCCGGGATAGCTGGTCGATTACTACGGAACGGCATGTACCGAACTTGGAATGTCGATCAGGCTCAAGTACCCCAGCCTCAGGGGGCAATCAGCTCAACACCGGCCGAAAAGCAACGTCGGCGCCCCGAAAACGCTCAACGGCCACGCGGAGGTTGGTGAAATTGCACCGCTCAGTTGGATTGCGCCGCCTAAATCAGAGGCAAGGTTACCCTAGAGGCTCGTCCGACTGCGTGATACTCGAACTGCTCTTCTTGCATTTCCAACGGATTAAAAAGATTACGTCCATCAAATATGACCGGCTGCTTGAGCCGCTGTCGCAGCAAGGCGAAGTTTGGAGCCCGGAAAACTTTCCATTCAGTGGCGATCACAAGCGCGTCGGCACGCAATGTCGCGTCATCTGGACTCTTTGCATATTCAAGGCGGTCAAGCAATCCGGGCCAAGCCGCCATGTCAAGGCTTAAGACGCGCTGCGCTTCGTGCATCGCCACCGGATCGTAGACCGCAAGGCTTGCACCTGCTCGCAACAGGTGACGAATGACTTCGCGGCTCGGGGCGTCACGCATGTCATCGGTGTTGGGCTTGAAGGCCAGCCCCCAAAGCGCAAAGTGACGACCTGCGAGATCGGCACCGAAGCGCTTCACTATCTTCTGGACCAGAGTAGCCTTTTGCCGCTCGTTTACGTCCTCGACCGCCTGCAAAACCTTCAGTTCAACACCCTGCTCCCTGCCGGTGTGCCTGAGCGCCCGGATGTCCTTCGGGAAACACGAACCACCGTAACCCGTGCCTGCGTACAAGAAGTCGAATCCGATGCGTGAGTCCGAGCCAATGCCCTGACGTACAGATTCGATATCAGCTCCTACCACTTCGGCCAGATTCGCCAGCTCATTCATAAAACTGATGCGTGTCGCAAGCATGGCGTTGGCCGCATATTTGCTGAGTTCAGCCGAACGAACGTCCATGTAGATGGTGCGCTGATGATTACGTTGCAGCGGCGCGTACAGCCGATCCATGACGCCACGCGCACGCAGGCCGAGTTCCCCCGCAGGAAGGCCAAGCACGATTCGGTCCGGCCGCATGAAATCAGCCACCGCGGCGCCTTCCTTCAAAAACTCGGGATTCGAAACCACCGCAAACTCATGGGCGACGCCTCGTGCCTCGAGCCCCTCCTGGATCACTTGACTTACCTTGTCTGCGGTCCCTACAGGGACAGTGCTCTTATCCACAATAACGGTGAAACGGTCGATAGCTTGAGCCACCGACTTTGCCGCAGCCAATACGTAACTCAGGTCAGCCGAGCCATCCTCGTCTGAGGGAGTTCCCACTGCTATGAACACGACATCACTGCCCGCTACGCCATCCTGAACACTCGTAGTGAACCGCAAGCGGCCATTGAGCATGGCCGGCGTCACTAGGCCTTCTAGTCCTGGTTCATATATTGGAATCTCCCCATTTTGAAGTCTCAGCACCTTGTCTTCATCGATGTCAACGCAGGTTACGTAGACCCCAAGTTCTGCAAAACACGCGCCAGTGACAAGACCGACATACCCCGAACCGATGACTGAGATCTTCAAGTTTGCCTCCAACTGATTTTTCACATGCAGCGCTCTGACTCACGCGACTATTCCTTCAAGCCAATTTCCCACGCCGAACTTTCGTAGTTCAAAGATGGCCCAGTGCACCTATCAGCCTGGTACAGCGACCCGGCTTGGGCCGAGTTCCGCTTGCAGATCTTCGGCAGTCGCGGCAACAGTGGCTCCGTCGATGAGCCTCCGTGTAGCGAGAAAGCCCGCCAGCAACGCGCGCGAGCATAGTAGGTTGATGCGGCGCGGAATGCCGCCCGAGTAGTCGAAGATCTTCGCGAACGCGCCGTCGTCGAAGATCGGCGTTTCATCCCAGCCGGCATGGCGAAGTCGGTGCTGCACATAGGCCCGCGTTTCTTCTTGTGTGAGCGGGCCGAGGTGGCATGAGGCGATCACACGCTGGCGCAGCTGCTCCATAGAGGCCGAACCCAGCATGTGACGCAGCTCAGGCTGCCCGACCAGAAAACTTTGCAGCAGCGCGTGGTTGCCGAGCTGAAAGTTCGACAGCATCCGCAACTCCTCGATCTCGCGCCGCCCGAGGTTCTGTGCTTCGTCGACCACCAGAAGGGCGCGCCGGCCTTCGGCAGCGACGACGGTGAAAAACGCCTCGAGCGTGGAAACCAACTGGGCCTTGGACGTTCCCTGAACCGGCACGCCAAAGGCGTTGCAGATCGACGCGAGCAGCTCACCTTCGTTAAGCTGCGTGTTTACGACCTGAGCCGCAACGACCTGCTCCGGATCGAGCCCCTGCAACAAAGTTCGAACGAGCGTGGTCTTGCCGGCACCGATCTCGCCGGTGACCACGATGAAACCTTCCTGCTGGTACACGCCGAACTTCAGGTAAGACAGCGCATGCCCGTGGCCGCGACTTTCGAAGTAGAAGCTGGGGTCAGGGCTGAGTTGAAAAGGGGCAGCCTGCAGGCCGTAGAAAGGCTCGAACATCGGGGCGTCAGAAGCGGTGATTCAGACCGACAAATGCCGCGATCGCAGTGTACGAATCGAGCCCGATCAAGGTGGTATCGAACTTGGTGTATTGCAGCCCCATCGACACCGTCGAGCGCGGTGACATCGACCGGCTCAACGACATGCGGTGGGTCTGCTGGTCGGTCACGTCCCCTTCCCGCAAGGCCAGCCCTCGGATCTTCGACAATGTGGAGTTCAGTTCGGCCGACATCTGCGGCGTCAACCGGCGGTTGAACGAAAGCGTCGCGCCGGTCTGCTGGTTGTCAGATCCGGCCGGGGTCATGCCGGCGATGACGCTGTCCGCTCGCGTGAGCTGCCGCAGCGTCTGCCGGTAGACCGACAGCGTCACCGTGTTGCGAGGCCCGAGAAGTACCCAAGAGGCGCTCGCCCGGTTCTGCAGCTGGGCGTAGTTCGCCATGATGTCAATCGCACCGGGAACGTTCGTGTTCAGCCCGCGGCTGGCCACCAGGTTGCTGACGAAGGCGCTCCGCTCCGCCGGGTTGGGATAGCGCGTGGTGAGAATCGAGCTGAGGAAGGCGCTCAGATCGGCGCCTGCCGGCACGACACCGACCGAAGTAGTCGATGTCACTGGCGCACGGTTCCACAACACGGCGAATGTCATGAAAGGCGTGCGGTGGCGCAGGCTCAGGTCCCAGCCGGTACCGAAGAAGCGTCTCTCGACTTCCGCCGCCAGCTGAGTGCGCGCGCCGGGGTTCCATCGGACGTGGGCACCGTAGACACTGTCGCTCTGGTCTTCGAGAAGGAACTTGCTACGCTCGGCGCCGAAGCTCGGGCCCACGACTAGTTCGCCGCCGATCAACACGTCGCCCGACGACTTGAACGACTCCAGTGACCAGTCACTCTCGCTGCGATCTGCGAAACGTGTCTCGTCCTTCAGCACGGTCACGTAGCCGCCGAACGGCGCACCCTTGTAGTCGGCCCGGACCTGCGAAGTCGAGAAGCGCTGGTTCGTCAGCTGTTCGGAGTCGGAGCGAGATATCGCCTCTGCGTGCCGCGCGAGCACGCTCGATTGTGGCGAGAACTCGTAGTTCAGATAAGGGCTGATGCGGTAAGTCGACGACGTGCGCCGGTTCGACGTCGTGCTGTTTTCAGCTCTCGACGAATAGGGGTCGATTTCGGCCTGATGCACGTCGACCGACGAATCGAGAAAGAAGAGTCGCTCGGCCAGAGTCGCATTCAGGTCTGCCCGAACGACGGGTGACACCCTGTTCGGCTGGCTGCGTCGCGCGTAGTCGACCAGATCTGCACCGATACGCGCGTTGAGCCGAATCGCAGCACTTTCGCCAGCAATCGAAAATGTCGGCCGCACCGTGGTGATGAGGTCCTTGCGATCGCTGCCGCTGGCCAGCAGTTCGGCATTGTTCGTCGCCGTCAGATTCGCCTGCACGGCGGCCTGAGTGGTCCACGTTTGTGCCTGCCCGAGGGCAGGAGCCAGGGCGAGCAACAACGAACAGCAGAAGGGGCGCACGCGCCAGGCGGAAATGAACCCCGGTGTTTGGTCGAGCGGCGACAAGGCGATCACACGCATCACTCGTAGTAATAGCCGTAACGCCGACCATCGCCGGGCGCGTCGCACTTGTTGAGCACCGACATCACGACTGGGCAGCTGCGCAGTGCAGCGAATGCCTGCTGCACGGCGCCACGCTCGGTTCTGGAAGCTTCGACCACCACAACGACCTGCCCCATCTTGGATGCCAACACCGGCGATTCGGTCGTGAGCAGGATCGGCGGTGCGTCGAAGATCACCACATGGTCGGCGTACTCTGAAGCCAGCAAGTTCAAGAGGCGGTCCATTGGCGCGCTTGCGAACAGTTCGGTCGAGCGCTCGCTGCGTTCACCGGCACTCATTAGCGAGAGCCCCGGCACATTGGTCGCCACCAGCGCATCCTGGAGCCGAACATCGTCACGCCTCAGCAGGTCGAGCAGGCCTGGGAGTTTGGCGTCGATGCCGAGCCGCGTGAATATGCTGGGCCGAATGACGTCGGCGTCGACCAGTACGACGGCCTTGTCGACTTCCATCGCCATGCTCATCGCCAGGTTGATCGAACAGAAGGTCTTGCCTTCGCCCGGCAACGCGCTCGTGACCATGATCAGCGACTCGCGAAACGCTGAAGCCTCGTTGCCGGCCCGCGCGTTCTTCAGCAGCGGCCGCTTCAGATGACGGAACTGCTCGGCCATTTCGGAACGTACCTGGTCTGGCACGAGGTAACCCGCCGCGCGCAACATCTCGAGGTCGATCGAAACCTTCGTGGCCGGCTCAGGGCGCGCGCTTGGGGGGATGTCGGCACGGGCAGCGAGCTGCCCGCTGCGTGCGATGCCCAGGTCGGACACCGCCGATGGGGCAGCTGCGCCAGCAGACCGAGGCGCCAGCGCCTGCTTCGCTGACTCCTGAAGCGTCGCCGCTTGAGCCGCCTCGCCTACTTTGCCCGCCCTGGCGCTCGACCAGGGAACCGTCACGCCGGCCCGTTCAAGCTGTTCAAGGCGCTTTGCAGCTTGCTCGATGATGCTCATGCTTTGTCCTTAACGCGCCAGGGAGCGAACCACAAACCAGCTCACCCAACCGATCTGGAACGTGAACAGAAGCGCGGTGGCCCCGGCGACACGCAGGCGGTCTTTACTGGCCCCCTGCTGCCAGGCCAATGTCTTTGACAAGGAAACAGAGCCCAACACGGGCCTCCCCGAAATCTGCTCCAGAGACTTGGCGTCGTCGAACGTCGGGCGCAGTCGATCAAGCGCCAACGCAACCGCCACGCCGGCCAGCAGCGCCAGCAACACCGCAGCACCCGCCAAATGCAGCCGCCCGGGGAAAACCGGTGTCGGTGTAACGCGCGGTGGTTCCACGATCCGAAATTCCGCCAGCTGCGACGATTCGTCGAGCTTTACCCCAAGCGACGCCGACTCTCGACGTGCCACCAGTTGGTCGAAATTTCGCCGCATCACATCGTAGTCGCGATTGAGCTGCGCGAGCTCGGCTTCAACTTGTGGCATGCGGCCTGCCAGTGCCCTGACCTGGGCCAGCCGATCTGTTTGCGCCGCGAGTTGCGAGCGAAGCGACGCGACCTGCGCCTCGCTTTCGGCCAGCGACACCCGGATCCGCTGGTACACGGGACTGGTCGCGGCGGTACCCCTCGCTTGACCACGGCCTTCACGTGCCTTGGCTTCCGCTTCCTGGCGCTTGAGCTTTTCAAGTTGCGCCACCAGGCGCCGAGCGTTGATTACATCGGGGTGCTCATCGGTGAACCGACGCAGCAGATCATCTAGCTGCCGGAGCTGCGACTCAAGCCTCGCATCGATCTCCGACACCACGGGGGGTGTCACCACCGCCGGAGTCTCAGCCGGGAGCTGCGGGTCTTCGGCCGTCAACTCGCGACGGTAGGAGTCGCGCGACTGCTCTGCAGCTCGCAAGTCATTGCGCAGCTTCGTCACCTCGTCAGAAAGCGTCGACATGCGCGCGAAATAATCTTGGTTCGATACCCCGGTCACACCGAAGTTACGAAGCTTGAATTCTTTCAACCGATTCTCGGCTTCGACGAGCTTGGCTTCGTTGGTTCGAATTTGCTCGTCGATGAACTGTCCGGCATCGGCCGAATCGTGCTTCTTGCCATCTGTCCCCGTCCTCACGAAGAGCGCGACTGCAGCTTCGACAATCTTGCGCGCCTGTTCCGGGTTCGCGTCACGATAAGAAATCGTGTACAGGTTTCCGCGCTCTGCCGCAACGACCTTGATCTGATCCATCAAGCGGTTCAGAGTCGCTTCACGGTCCTTTGCACTGGTGAAGTTCAGGCCGAGCTCGGGCTGGTCGACCAGCCGGCCGACATTCGGCCTCGAGATGAGGGTTCGGGCCAGCATGCGCACTTGCTGGTCGATGTCGGGTTGGAATGCCAGATCTCGCATCAGAGGCTTCAGCACCGTCTGAGTGTCAACATAGATCCGCGACGACGCTTCAAACCGCTCAGGAACGACTGAAATGGCCAGCGCACAGACAATCGCGACTCCCCAGGCCACGGACACAGCGATCCACCGGCGCCGCCAGGTGGATCGAACGACCCACCTCGCCTTGCCTACTAGCGCGTTGACCCCATCATTCATAGCCAAATCCCGGTCTCATCGGCCTGTGCACGATTGATCGCTCCGACCTGCGCAGTATCTGCGGCGCCATCGCCGTCCGCCAATACGTGCAGCGACTCCGGCGCCTACCAACTGGCCCTCAGCTGAATGCCGACACGGATGAACTGGCGCCGGGCGGAAAGTTTCAGAACCAACTCTGCGGCACCATCACGATGTCGCCGGGCATGACGGCCACATTGGCCGAAATGTCGCCTCTCTTCAACAGGTCCTTCAGCCGCAGGCTGTACTGCTTGCCGCCGCTCGAACCGCGAATGAGAACGGCACCGTTTCCGTCAGCGAAATCGGTCATTCCGCCCACCTGGATCATCACGTCGAGCAAGGTCATATCCTGGCGGTAAGCGACCGCCTGAGGGCGCGCCGCCTCACCGACGATGCGAATCTGCTCGGAATAGACACCCTGGAAGCCGGTCACGACCACGCTCACCACCGGATCGACCACGAGCTTGGAGAGCGCTGCGCGCGCTGCCAGAGACAGTTCGGATGGGCTCTTGCCAGCGGCCTGGAGTTCACCGATCAAAGGCATCGAAATGAATCCGTCGGGCCTGACCGTCACCGGCCCGGACAGTTCGGGATTACGCCAGACCACGACATTCAATGTGTCGAGCGGGCCGATCTTGTACCGGAGGTTCGGCGAGTCGACCGCCTGCGGCGCGGGCGGATAGCTGCCGGTCGTGGAACAGCCTGCGACCATGGAGACGCACACCGCGCCGAGCACGACACACCAGCGCAGTTTCCCAATCGTTCCGAGCAATCTACCCATGATGCATCCTCCTATACAGGTCGCAATACTCGCATACTTTCCAAAGGATGAAGCAGCGGCAACAGCCGACGAAGTCGCGGTTCGCGACACGAATTTCAATCAGAAAGTGCGCCGATCGCCCATCGACGCGGCCTCGCTTTACCGTGGAGCATGGAACTGCGGGTGAGAACGATCGGCGATGCCATTAAGCCTCGCCGCTGTTTGTCAGCCCATCCCACAAACTGCAGAAAATCACCGAGCAACGGCGATCAGATGCATGGGAATCCAGTCGAGGACTTCCGAACACCGCAAGAGGTCCGGGCGGCCCGGCGTCAAGACGTCATTGCGCGCCTTCGCGAAACAACACGACGCTGACCGTCTCGACAAGAACCAGAAGGTCGAGGAACAGCGAGTTGTTCTTCACGTAGTACAAATCGAACTGGTGCTTCCTGCGTGCATCTTCGACCGATGCACCGTAGCTATAGCGCACCTGGGCCCAGCCCGTCACACCCGGCTTCACACTGTGACGGATGTCGTAGAATGGGATCTGCTCCTTGAGCTGCGCGACGAAGCTAGGGCGCTCGGGACGAGGCCCGACAAGGCTCATCTCGCCCTTGAGCACACTGATTAGCTGTGGCAATTCGTCGATGCGCATCTTGCGGATCACGGCGCCCACACGCGTCACACGCGAGTCGTTCTTGGTCGCCCAGCGCGCCACGCCGTCTTTTTCGGCGTCGGTGCTCATGCTGCGAAACTTCAGGCACATGAACGATCGGCCACCCAGACCGACACGTTCCTGGCGATAGATGATGGGGCCGCGGCTTTCCAGCTTGATGGCGACGGCGGTCAGGACTATCACAGGCGACGCGATGACCAACAGCATCGACGAGGAGATCAGGTCGAAAATCCGCTTGACGAGGGTGCGCAGACCACCCTGAACGAAACCGTGGCCATAAACCAGCCAACTCGCCTTCAGGCTGTCGGTGGGCACCTCACCCTTGGCACGCTCGAAGAAGCCGGCCAGGTCGAGAACCGGGATGCCACGGATGCGACAGGCCAGCAGTTGATCCATCGGCACACCCCCGCCCCGTTGCTCGCGCACGGCAACGATCACCTCGTCGACCCGGTACTTTTGCACAACCTCGTCGATCGACAGGCCTTTGGCGAACACCGGGGCGGCGAGAGCCTGCGAACCGGCCGGCGCGTTGTCGGTCGAGGTGGGGTAGAAGCCGACGATGGTGCGGCGCGCCGACCCCGTTGCACCAAGGTCGGTGGCGACGCTTTGAGCTTCTTCACCGGTGCCGACGATCAGCACCCGGCGCGCGCCGACCGATGCGCGGCGTGCCACGTGGACCACACTGCGAACGGCGATGGCGCCGAAGGCCATCATCGGCAAGGCGTAAGCGGCCAGCGGAAGTGCATAGTCAAGGCTTCCGTCAGCGCGCAATGCAAAGTAGGCAATGCAGGAACCCATGAACAATGCAACGAGCGCGCGGCCAAAGCTTGCTTGCAAGCTGACGGTGATGGCACCGCGGCGATACAGGCCCACAAAAGAGAAAAGCAAAGACATGACCGCGGCAAACACCGCCGCGGGGAGCATCACTTGCGACATGGGAACCACATGCCCGGCTCCGCCCGGCAGGAGCGTCACGGCCAACAGGACGGCAACGAAGCACAAGACGCTGTCTGCCAGCAGTTCCAGCAAAGTCGCCATCGGTACGTAGTGCTCAAAAACTTTCACGGGAGTGACCTTCATGATGGGCTGCGTGTTCGCAGCCGTGTAGCGCATGTCAATAGTCTGTAACAAGCTAGCCAAATGGCATTTCTTACGATTGGCAAAGTCTACGCAGCGGCGTTGGCCGAGGCATCCCCCTCAGTTGGGGGTCGGACTTCGCGGCGTGCCAATTTGTTGTGATTTGGCTGCCCAAATGCTTGGAAAGACTGGCCCCCATGACGGAAGTCAACAAACTCTGGCAAGGCTGTTGATCGCAGTGGATCGATGACAGCCGCACTCGCCCGGCGCTTGCTTCCTGCAACAACCTGTCAGTCGGAGGTCTGCAGCCGGGGTCGATTCGCGGTCGGTCTGACGGGGGTTGGCATACTGCTGTCCGATGCCGATGCTCACTGACCTGAATCCCGACCTGACTGAACCCACTGGCTTTAAACCGCTGGGCCGGGGTGCACACACCTCAGCTGCAGGGCGCGGGTAGATCACGAATGTACGAATCGCACTTCGGTATCACCGGCCCGCCGTTCCAGCTCACGCCCGACCCGAGCTTCTATTTCGACAGCAAGGGGCACCACCGCGCTCTCATCGAGTTCCGGCGCGGGCTTGCCGAAGGCTCGGGTTTTGTCGTTGTCAGCGGCGAGATCGGCGCGGGCAAGACCACGCTCGTGCGCACCCTGCTGGCCGAGCTCGATCCGGGCAGGGTCGCGGTAGCTCAAGTCTTGAGCACCCAACTTCAGGCCGACGAGTTGCTGGGGGCGATTCTGTTCGCCTTCGGGGTCACCGGAGACCACGGCCCCGAAACCGATCTGGCGTCAGCGGTCAGGCAGTTTCTCGTATCGCTTTCCCACGAGCAGCGCCGCGCTGTACTGATCGTCGACGAGGCTCAGAACCTGCACCCGGCGGCGTTCGAACAACTGGTGGCACTGATCACGCCGGAGTCCGGTGAAGAGGCCGCGCTGCAGATCTGCCTCGTCGGTCAGCCGGAGTTGCGTGACATCGTGGAATCGCGTGATCTCCGGCATCTGAGCGAGCGTGTCGTTGTGTCGTGCCATCTTGGCCCGATCGACCGGGCCGAGACTGGCGGCTACATCGAGCACCGGCTTCGCAAGGTCGGCTGGGCCGGCAACCCGGGGTTCGACGCCGCCGCTTTCGATGAAATATTCCGCTGGACGCAGGGCGTTCCCCGAAAGATCAACTTGCTCTGCAACCGCCTGATGCTTTCGCGGTTTCTCACCCAGCAGACGCAGATCGACGCCGCCACCGTGGCGCAGACAGCGCGCGACCTGCGCGTCGAGATCGGAGACCCCG
>JBEBIB010000060.1:0-5824 GCA_040080605.1 Burkholderiaceae bacterium | reverse complement strand
GCGGGCAGGGCCGGGGCGACTCGCAGGGGGCGTTGCTGAACGCGGTGATCGCAATGCTTGCCAACGGGCAGGGGCAAGGCCAGGGCGGCGCCGGCGGCGGCCTGGGTGACCTGATCGGCAAGTTCACCCGGGGTGGCATGGGCGACGTGATCGGCTCGTGGGTCGGGCCGGGCCAGAACGCGCCGATCTCGGGCGGCCAGCTCACCGATGTGCTCGGTTCCGACATGATCAGCGACCTGGCGGCGCAGCTTGGCCTGTCGAACGACGAAGCGGCCGGCCAGCTCTCGCAGGTGCTGCCGAAGGTGGTGGACCGGCTCACGCCGCAAGGCCATGCACCTGCCGGTGGCCTCGGTGGCATGGACGACCTGCTGGCGCAGTTGTCGCAGCTGTCGCAAGGGCGCTGAGCAGACCTTGCGGCCCGCGGCTCGTCAGATCTTGCGCGCCGAACCGGCCACCAGATCGAAGCGGAACAGCCGGCACTCGATCGGCCCGTTCCACATCGGCACGCGGCGTGATTCTTTCAGTCGCATCGCGCTCGGCAACTTCATGTCGGGGCTGAGCACGTAGGCCGTCCAGCCCGCAGCGTGCTGCGTGTAGGCATGTTTCCAGTGCGAGGCCAGGCGCGGGAAGAAGTCGCTCGGCGTGTCGCGGTCTTCGGCCGATGCACGCGCGGCCTTGCCGCCGACCTCGATGCGCTCGCCATACGGCGGGTTGATCATCAAGGTGCCGGGCATCTCGGGCGGCAGCTCGGGCGCGGGCCGCTCCAGCGCGTCGCCGCCGTTGAAGGTGATCGCGGCTTCGACACCTGCACGCTGGGCGTTACGGCGCGCGAAGTCAACCATTCGGAACGACACGTCGCTGGCGAAGATCGGCACCGCGCTCGCATGGATGCGCGCTTGCGCGAGGCTGCGCAGGCGCTGCAATTGGGCGCGCATCGCTTCGGTCGTGAACGGCAACAGGCGCTCGAACGCGAAGCGGCGTTTCAGCCCCGGCGCGACGCCGCAGGCGATCTGCGCCGCTTCGATCGCGATCGTGCCCGAGCCGCAGCACGGGTCGTGCAAGGCGCCGCCGTCAGTCGGTGTGCCGCGCCAGCCGGCGGCGGCGAGCATCGCGGCGGCGAGTGTTTCTTTCAGCGGCGCGTCGCCCTTGTCTTCGCGCCAGCCGCGCTTGAACAGCGACTCGCCGGAACTGTCGACATACAGCGTCGCTTCCTGTTCGCCGAGGTGCAACACGAGCTGCAGGTCGGGCTGGTGGGTGTCGACGCTCGGGCGCTCGCCGGTCGCTTCGCGCAGCAGGTCGCAGACCGCGTCCTTCACGCGCAGCGCGGCGAAGTTGAGGCTGCGCAAGGGGCTGCGGTGCGCCGTGGTGTCGACGCGCAGCGTGTGCTGCGGCGTGATCCATTCCGACCAGTCGACGCTGCGCGCGAGCTCGTAGACGTCGTTCTCGTCGCGGTAGGAACCGTGCGCCACTTCGAGGAGCACCCGCTGTGCGAGCCGGCTCTCGAGGTTGAGCGTCATCACTTCGAGCGGCTCGCCGGCCAGCGCCACGCCGCCGCGCGCGGTGTGCACCTGTGCTTTCGGAAGCACCCGCTGCACTTCTTCGGCGAGCAGTGCTTCGACACCGGCGGCGCAGGGCAGGAAGATCGGCAACGGCATGGCTACATCGCCTTTCGCAACTGCGTCGGTGCGATCTTCAGCGCGTCGCGGTACTTGGCCACGGTGCGGCGTGCGACCTGGATGCCCTGCTCGTCGAGCATCTGCGAGATCTGGCTGTCCGAGAGCGGCTTGGCCGGGTTCTCGGCCGCGACGATCTGCTTGATCAGCGCCCGCACCGCGGTGCTCGACGCGTTGCCACCGGCTTCGGTGTTCAGCGACGAGCCGAAGAAGTACTTCAGCTCGAAGGTGCCGTAAGGCGTGGACATGTACTTCGCAGTCGTCACGCGCGAGATGGTCGATTCGTGCAAACCGAGCTCGTCGGCGATCTCGCGTAGCACCAGCGGTTTCATCGCGATCGCGCCGTGCGTGAAGAAGCTCTTCTGGCGTTCCACGATCGCTTGCGAAACACGCTGGATCGTGTCGAAGCGCTGCAGGATGTTCTTCATGAACCAGCGCGCTTCCTGCAGGCGGGTGTTCAGGCCCGCACCGGCGCCGCTCGCGCCTTCGCCGCCGTTGCTGCGCGAACCGGCACCACGCTGCTGGCGGATCGCATTGGCGTAGAGGTCGTTGATGCGCAACTTGGGCATCACGTCGGGGTTGAGCACCACCTTCCAGCCGCGCCCGGCCTTCTGCACGATCACGTCGGGGATCACGATGTTGGCTTCGGCGCGCGCGAACTGCCGGCCCGGCTTGGGCTCGAGGGCCACGATCAGCGCCTGCGCTTCGCGCAGCAGGTCGTCGTCGGCGCCGGTCGCGGCCATCAGCTTCTTCAGGTCGCGTCGCGCCAGCAGCTCGAGGTGCTGCTTGCAGACGATGATCGCGATCATCTGCGCTTCGCAGCGCGGCTGCGCGCGCAGTTGCAGGATCAGGCACTCGCCGAGGTTGCTGGCGCCCACGCCGGTCGGCTCCATGCTCTGCAGAAAGCGCAGGCCGCATTGCAGGCGCGCGAGCAGGTCTTCGCGCTCGGTCTCGGAAGCGTCGTCGCCGACGAGTTGCGCGGCGATGTCTTCGAGCGGGTCGTCGAGGTAACCGTCGTCGTTCAGCGATTCGATCAGCACCATCACCGCGGCCGCGTCCATCGGCGACAGACGCATGCTGGAGAGCTGCTCGCGCAGGTGGTCCTGCAGGCTCGGCAGCGGGGCGTCGCGGTCCTGGCCGTCGAACTCGTCGCTGTCGTTGCTGTTGCTGCTCTTGCCGGGCGTTTCACGGATGCCGTCGAAGTCTTCGCGCTCGGTGCCGTTTTCCCAGTCTTCGCGCTCGGTGCCGCCGAAGTCAGCGGCGTCGATCGGCGCGGCTTCGTCGTTGCCACCTTCGGAGCCGGTCTCGGCCGCGCGTTCGGTTTCGCGTTCGCCGGCGCGTTCGGCGGCCGAGGTGCGTTCGGCCAGTGGCTCGAACACCTGGCCGGAATCTTCTTCGGCTTCGAGGAAGGGGTTCTGCTCCAGCATCTGCTCGACTTCCTGGTGGAGTTCGAGCGTGGAGAGTTGCAGCAGCCGGATCGATTGCTGGAGTTGCGGCGTCAGCGCGAGGTGCTGCGAGAGCCTGAACTGCAGGGTGGGTTTCATGCTGAGACTCGCCCGAGCGCGAGCGGGCCGAGCGCCGGGCCGCCCCAAGCCGGCCCGCGATCCCCTCGGGGGATCGGTCGGCGTACACGACGAACGAGGGGCTCCATCACATGCGGAAGTGTTCGCCGAGGTACACCTTGCGAACGTCGGCGTTGTCGACGATCTCGGTCGGCGTGCCTTCGGCCAGCACCCGCCCTTCGCTGATGATGTAGGCGCGGTCGCAGATGCCGAGCGTTTCGCGCACGTTGTGGTCGGTGATCAACACGCCGATGCCACGGCTCTTCAGGAAACTGATGATGCGCTGGATCTCCAATACCGCGATCGGGTCGACGCCGGCGAACGGCTCGTCGAGCAGGATGAAACGCGGCTGGGTCGCCAATGCGCGCGCGATCTCGACGCGCCGGCGCTCGCCGCCCGACAGCGCCGGCGCCGGCGACGCGCGCAGCTTGTCGATCGAGAGGTCGCGCAGCAGGCCGTTCAGGAGTTCTTCGATCACCGCGGGTTTCAGCGCCTTGCCGTCGGGGCCGATCTGCAGCTCGAGCACGGCGCGCACGTTTTCTTCGACCGTCAGCTTGCGGAAGATCGACGCTTCCTGCGGCAGGTACGACAAGCCCATGCGCGAACGCTTGTGGATCGGCAGCCGGTCGACGCGCTCGCCTTCGATGCTGATCTCGCCGGCGTCGGCGCGTACCAGGCCCACGATCATGTAGAAGCTCGTCGTCTTGCCCGCGCCGTTCGGCCCGAGCAGCCCGACCACTTCACCGCTGTCGACCGCCAGGTGCACGTCTTTCACGACCATGCGCGCGCCGTACGACTTCTGCAGGCCGCGGGCTTCGAGCCGATGCGCCGAAGCGCCCACCTCCGCCACGCTCAACGTTTTTCTCCGAGCGCGGGGCTGAGCTTGAGCGTCGGCGTGGGGGCCGACGCGGCCGAGGCGGCTTCGGCCGCCGCTTCCGAGCCTTCGCGCGGCGTGAGCACGGCGCGCACGCGCCCGCCGGGGTTGGTCGGCGTGGGCGCGGCGCCGCCCGAAACGCTGAAGACTTCGGTCGTGCTGTCGTAGGTGACGAGGTTGCCGGCGATCTCGTCGGCCACGGTGGCGCCGCGCAGGCGCCGCACCGACGCGTTGGTCACGAAGCGGATGGTGTCGGTCTTGCCGTCGTATTCGAGCTTTTCGGCTTCGCCAGCGATGTATTCGTCGACCCCGTCGCGCTTCTGGCGGAAGGTGGCGGGCTTGCCCGGCGCGCCGGTCGCCACGGCGGTGTGGTAGCCGCCGGGGGTTTCGCGCACCTCGATGCGGGCGGCGCGGATCAGCATCGTGCCCTTGCTGACGACCACGTTGCCGTTGAAGACGACGAACTGGTTCTGCAGGTCGATCTTGCCCGGCTGGTCGGCCTCGACGTTCAGCGGCTTGAAGCGGTCGGCTTTTTCGGCCTGGGCAGGCAGCGAAAACAAGGCTCCGAGCAAGGCCGCAGCCAAGGCGTGGCAGCACGCCAACCGTGCGCCAAGATGGTGAATGTCAGGTGTGGGGGTCATAAAGGCATGAAACTTGCAGACATTCTAGCCCACAGAGTTTCATGCCTTGGCATGCCCGAGGCGCTCAGCCCGGGCCGACGCGCGAAATCAGGCGCCTTTTCTGACCCGATCGATCAGGAAATCGGCGACCACGAGCGACTTCTCGTTGTTGCCCGCCAGCGGACCCGAGGTGTAATAACGGCCTTGTACGCCGATGGCCGGCACGCCGTCGATCTTGTAGGCGGCCGACAACTGCGCCGCCTGGCGCGCCTTGGTCTGCACCGAGAACGACTCGAAGGCTTCAGAGAACTTGGCGGCGTCGACGCCGTTCTTCGCCATGAACGCGGAAATGTCGGCCGCCTTGTCGAGCCGCTGGCGGTCACCGTGGATCGCGTAGAAGACGCGGCGGTGCAGCGCCGGCAGTTGGCCCAGGCTTTCGAGCGCGTAGAAGATGCGCTGGTGGGCGAAGAAGGGCTCCTGACTGAACGCGACCGGCACACGGCGGAAAGCCACGTCGGCAGGCAACTGCTTGATCCACGGCTCCAGTGCCGGCTCGAAGGCGTTGCAGTGCGGGCAGCCGTACCAGAAGAACTCGATCACTTCGATCTTGCCCGGCACGGCGGTCGGCACCGGCTGGCTCAGCCGCACATAGTGCGTGCCCTCGACCGGGCCGCCCTGGGCCTGGGTGGTGATCGAGACGGCACCGACGCCGGCACCGATCACCGCAGCAGAAAAATCACGACGTTTCATGTTCATGGGGTTCAGCCGGTCTCGAAGTTCGCACCACACAAAGAGTCACACATGTCGAGCAAAGTTCAGGCCATCGCGACCCGGCCTAACGTTGCACCCGCACAAGCGCCGATTCGATCCCCGCGTCACCGAGTTTGGCCTTGGCGGCGTCGGCGTCGTCTTTCTTGTCGAACGGGCCGAGCCGCACGCGAAACACCGTGCGGCCCGACTGCTCGCGTTCGGTCAGCCTGGCCTCCAGGCCCATCATCGCCAGCCGCGCGCGCTGCTGCTCGGCGTCTTCGGTCTTGCCGTAGGCACCGGCCTGCACGAAGTAGACGAAGGGGTCGGGGCCGGGGGGGGCGGTAG
>JBEBIB010000044.1:0-24359 GCA_040080605.1 Burkholderiaceae bacterium | reverse complement strand
GTTCATGGGGTACGGGGGCGCGGGGCGACCGCCCGTGTTGGCACTTGGGATCGAATCGTACCGCAGGCGATGTGGCACCGCAGCAAAGGGTCGGACAACCCTCGCGCCTGACCCTGAGGCTTGTCCCGATTGCCGCGTGGCCGCTTCGCAGCGATAAACGCGGCTGTCACAAAAGAAACGCAGACTGCCGGGTTGGTCACAAACCCCCCTCATACGTTCACGGAGTTGTCATGAAAATCAAAGCTCTTTCCCTTGCCGCCGGCTTCACCGCGCTGGCGCTTTCCGGCCCGGCACGGGCCCAGGTCGAAATCCAGTGGTGGCATTCGATGACCGGCGGCCTGAACGACTGGGTGCTCGACCTGTCGGCCGGCTTCAACGCCAGCCAGAAGGACTACAAGATCGTGCCCACCTACAAGGGCACCTACGACGAGACCATGCCGGCCGCCGTGGCCGCGTTCCGCGCCGGCACCGCGCCGCACATCCTGCAGGTGTTCGAAGTGGGCACCGCCACGATGATGGCCGCCAAGGGCGCCGTGGTGCCGGTCGGCAAGGTGTTGGCCGACGCCGGCTACAAGTTCGACGCCAAGGCCTACATCCCGGCCGTGGTGGGTTATTACACCGCGCCGAGCGGCCAGATGCTGAGCTTCCCGCTCAACAGCTCGACGACCATCTTCAACTACAACAAGGACCTGTTCAAGAAGGCCGGCCTCGACCCGAACAAGCCGCCCACCACCTGGCCCGAAGTGGCGCTGGCCGCGGCCAAGCTGAAGGCCTCGGGCGTGAACTGCCCCTTCACCACGAGCTGGCAGGGCTGGACCCAGCTCGAGAGCTTCTCGACCTGGCACAACACACTCTTCGCCACGCAGAACAACGGCTTCGGCGGCACCAGCGCGCGGCTGGCCTTCAACAGCCCGCTGCACGTTCGCCACATCGAGAACCTGGCCAACATGGCCAAGCAGGGCCTGTTCGTCTACCGCGGCCGTGGCAATGCGGCCGACGCGCCCTTCTATTCGGGCGAATGCGCGATGGCCACCGCGTCGTCGTCCACCTACGCCAGCATCAAGAAGAACGCCAAGTTCGACTTCGGCATCGCGCCGCTGCCCTATTACCCCGACGTGCCGGGCGCTCCGCAGAACACCGTGATCGGCGGCGCCTCGCTGTGGATCATGGGTGGCAAGAAGCCCGACGAATACAAGGGCGTGGCGGCCTTCTTCAACTACCTGACGAACGCCGAAACCCAGGCCAAGAGCCACCAGCGCACCGGTTACCTGCCGATCACGCTGGCCTCGTTCGAAATGACCGAGAAGGCCGGCTTCTACAAGCAGAACCCGGGCACCGACGTGGCGGTGAACCAGATGATCCGCAAGACCACCGACAAGTCGCGTGGCATTCGCCTGGGCAACTTCGTGCAGATCCGCGCGATCGAGGACGAAGAACTCGAACAGGTGTGGTCAGGCAAGAAGACCGCCAAGGAAGCGCTCGACAGCGCTGTGACCCGCGGCAACGAGCTGCTGGAGCGTTTCGAGAAAGCGAACAAGCCCTGACGGACTTGTTCGCTTCGCTGCCGAGATGACTGCACCCCTCCCTAACCCTCCCCGCCAAGCGGGGAGGGGGCTGCCTGAAACGACGAAGGAGCTCGCGAGCCATGGCCGCTGAAAAACGCGTCGTCTTCCGCTCGGGCTGGTTGCCCTGGGCGCTGCTCGCGCCGCAGGTGATCGTCATCGCGGTGTTCTTCTTCTGGCCGGCGGCGCAGGCGCTGCTGCAGTCGTTCCAGCAGTCCGACGCCTTCGGTCTCACGACCGAATGGGTCGGGCTGCAGAACTTCGCCAACCTGTTGAACGACGGCACCTACCTCGCCTCGTTCAAGACCACGGCCATTTTCTCGGTGCTGGTGGCCGGCCTCGGCCTGAGCATCTCGATGCTGCTCGCGGTGTTCGCCGACCGGGTGGTCAAGGGCACGCACATCTACCGCACGCTGCTGATCTGGCCTTACGCGGTGGCACCCGCCGTCGCCGGTGTGCTGTGGCTGTTCATGTTCGCGCCGTCGATCGGCATCGTCTCGTACGCGCTGCGCGCCGTGGGCATCGACTGGAACCACCTGCTCAACGGCACCCACGCGATGACGCTGATCGTGATGGCCTCGGTGTGGAAGCAGATCTCCTACAACTTCCTGTTCTTCCTGGCCGGCCTGCAGAGCATTCCGAAATCACTCGTCGAGGCCGCGGCCATCGACGGTGCGCGCCCGTGGCGGCGCTTCTGGACGATCCAGTTCCCGCTGCTGTCGCCGACCACCTTCTTCCTGTTCGTGATCAACGTCGTCTACGCCTTCTTCGACACCTTCGCGATCGTCGACGCCGCCACGCAGGGCGGGCCGGGCAAGGACACGGCGATCCTCGTCTACAAGGTCTACTACGACGGCTTCAAGGCGCTTGACCTGGGCGGCTCGGCAGCGCAGTCCGTGGTGTTGATGATCATCGTCATCGCGCTGACCATCGTGCAGTTCCGCTTCGTCGAAAAGAAGGTTCAATACTGAGATGGTCGAGCGCCGCCCCACGTTAGGCATCCTCGCCCACGTCGTATTGATCCTGGGCGTGCTCGTCGTCGCGTTCCCGCTCTACGTCACCTTCGTCGCGTCGACGCAGACGGCGGCCGAGATCGTGCGGGCGCCGATGTCCTTGTTGCCTGGCTCGCACCTGATCGAGAACTACACCGCTGCGCTGCAGGGCTCGGGCATGGGGCAGGCGTCGAACGCGCCGGTCGGCCGCATGATGATGATCAGCCTGATCACCGCGCTCGTGATCGCGTTCGGCAAGATCGCGATCTCGCTGCTCTCGGCCTTCGCGATCGTCTACTTTCGTTTCCCGTTCCGGATGTTCTTCTTCTGGGCGATCTTCGTCACGCTGATGTTGCCGGTCGAGGTGCGCATCGGGCCCACCTATGCCGTGGTGGCCAGCCTGGGCATGCTCAACACCTACGCCGGCCTCACGGTGCCGCTGATCGCATCGGCCACCGCGACCTTCCTGTTCCGCCAGTTCTTCCTGACCGTGCCCGACGAGCTGGTGGAAGCGGCGCGCATCGACGGCGCCGGGCCGATGCGTTTCTTCAAGGACATTCTGGTGCCGCTCTCGACCACCAGCATCGCCGCCCTCTTCGTCATCCAGTTCATCTACGGCTGGAACCAGTACCTGTGGCCGCTGCTGGTCACCACCAACGAGAACATGTACCCGGTGGTGATCGGCATCAAACGCATGATCAGCGGCGGTGACGCCGCGACCGACTGGAACATCGTGATGGCCACCGCCGTGCTGGCGATGATCCCACCGGCGCTGGTCGTGATCCTGATGCAGCGCTGGTTCGTCAAGGGCCTGGTGGACACCGAAAAATAACCCCGAACGGGAATCAGAAAACATGGGCGCCATCTCGATACGCAACGTCGTCAAACGCTACGGCCACGGGCCGAAGGCCAACGCGGTCATCCAC
Source organism: Burkholderiaceae bacterium (assembly GCA_040080605.1). Taxonomy (GTDB): domain Bacteria; phylum Pseudomonadota; class Gammaproteobacteria; order Burkholderiales; family Burkholderiaceae_C; genus LMDS01. The sequence continues at coordinate 20,879 of JBEBIB010000044.1, read as the reverse complement.
GGCGTGAACGCCGAGATCGCCGACGGCGAGTTCGTCGTCATCGTCGGGCCCTCGGGCTGCGGCAAGTCGACGCTGCTGCGCATGGTGGCCGGTCTCGAAGAAATCTCCGGCGGCGAGATCGCGATCTCGGGCCGCGTGGTCAACGACACCGAGCCGAGCGAGCGTGACATCGCGATGGTGTTCCAGAACTATGCGCTCTACCCGCACATGAGCGTGTTCGAGAACATGGCCTACGGGTTGAAGATCGCCAAGGTGCCGCTGGCCGAGATCCAGCAGCGGGTCGACAAGGCGGCGAAGATTCTCGAGCTCGCGCCCTTTCTGCAGCGCAAGCCGCGCGAGCTCTCGGGCGGGCAGCGCCAGCGGGTGGCGATGGGCCGCGCGATCGTGCGCCAGCCGCAGGTCTTTTTGTTCGACGAGCCGCTCTCCAACCTCGACGCCAAGCTGCGCGCGCAGACGCGGCTGGAGATCCAGAAGCTGCACAAGGAACTCGGTGTCACCTCGTTGTTCGTCACACACGACCAGGTCGAGGCGATGACGCTGGCCGAACGCATGATCGTGATGAACGCCGGGCGCATGGAGCAGATCGGCACGCCCGAAGAGGTGTACCACCGCCCGGCCACCACCTTCGTCGCCGGCTTCATCGGCTCGCCGCCGATGAACCTGATCAACGGCCAGGCCGACGGCTCGCGCTTCACCGTCGATGGGCAGACGCTGCCGCTGCCGGGCGCCGCCCCACGCTCGGGCGCTCTGATCCTCGGCCTGCGCCCCGAACACGCCAGCCTGCGCCCGGCCGGCAACCTGGGCTGGCAATTGAAGGTTGAGATGCTCGAGATGCTGGGCGCCGAACGGCTCGTCTACTGCAGCGCCGGCAGCGTGCTGTTCACCGTGCGCGTCGAAGCCACGCTGGTGCCGCCGAAGATCGGCGACATCGTCACGCTGCAGGCCGCGCCCGACCAGTTGCACTGGTTCGACGCCGCGACGACTCAGCGCATCGCGTGACAGCGATGCAATCCTGGCCCTACCCGTTGTGGGTGGCGCACCGCGGCGCGGGCAAGCTCGCACCCGAAAACACGCTGGCCGCCTTTAGGGCCGGTGCGGCACACGGTTATCGCGCGTTCGAGTGCGACGTGAAGCTGAGCGCCGACGGCGTGTTGTTCCTGCTGCACGACGCGACGCTCGAACGCACCACATCGGGCACGGGTACCGCCGGCGAACAAGACTGGAGCAGCCTGTCCTTGCTCGACGCCGGCAGCTGGCACAGCCGCGCGTTCGCGGGCGAACCGCTGCCGAGCCTGGAAACCGTCTCCGCGTATTGCCGCCGCAACGGCTTCGCGTTGAACATCGAGATCAAGCCGACTCCGGGCTTCGAAGCCCAGACCGGTCGCGCCGTCGGCCTTGAAGCAACGCGGCTCTGGACCGACGAGGCCTTGCCACCGCTGCTCAGTTCGTTCAGCCCCGCAGCGCTGCAGGGCGCGCGCGACACGGCACCACAACTGCCGCGCGCGCTGCTGCTCGACACACTTCGCGAAGGCTGGTTCGAGCAGGCGAACGCGCTCGGCTGCGTGGCCGTCGTCACCGCGTTCACCCTGATGAATGCCGACCTCGTCACGCAATTGCACGGCGCAGGGATGCGGGCGCTGGTCTACACGGTGAACGAACCGGCCGAAGCACGGCGGCTGGTCGCACTCGGCATTGACGGCATCATCACCGACGCGGTCGACCGGTTTTCGCCGGGCGACGCGGTGTTCGCTTAAAGCGCCTCTTCCCGCAGCAGCGGCTCTTCGGCGCCGCGCACTTTCGAATAGACGCGCATGTCACGCAGCGTGCCGTCGGGCGCCAGGCTGTCGCTGCGCATCACGCCTTCGAGCGTGAACCCACAACGCTCGGCCACCCGCCAGCTCGCGCGGTTGAGGTTGTCGATGCGCAGCTCGACGCGCTGCGCCCGCAACTCGTCGAAGGCCAGCCGCGCCATCGCGTGCACCGCTTCAGTGGCGATGCCGCGGCCTTCGCGGCCGGTGCGGCGCCAGTAGCCGATCTCGAAGCGGCGCGCTTTCCAGTCCATGCGGTGCAGGCCGGTGCCACCGAGCAACTCGCCTTCCGCGTCTCTGCCGACACGTTCGAAGATCAGCATCATCAGGTCTTCACGCAGCCGGAAGCGCGCCTGCGCCTTGCGGCACACCGCTTCGGAATCGGCCAGCGTCGGCACCGCGCCGGCCCAGGGCACGTAGGGGCGCAGCGCGTCTAGCGAATCGCACACGGCGGCGTTCAGCAGCGTGCCATCGCCGGGCTGCGCACAACGGATCACGAGGCGCTCGCTGACGATGCGCTCGGGCACGTGGATCAACAGCGGGTCGGTCATTCGAGTGCCTTTCAGGTGTTGTCGCGGGCGGGCCGCACGTCGGCCTCTCCGCCGATCCAGTCGTCGGGGCTTTCCGGCTTCGGCAGCACGCGCACGTTGCGGATCACCGGCGTGCTCCAGGCCGCCAGAGCGAGTAGCAGCGCCGCGCCGCCGGCAAAACCGAGCGACCAGCGCAGGCCGGCATGTTCGCCGAGCCAGCCGCCGAGCAGCGCGCCCGGGCCGGCCGGGATCAGGATCAGCCAGCGCATCGTGCTCGTCATGCGTCCGAGCAGCGGCTCGGGCGTGACAGCCTGGCGCAGTGCGAGGAAGTTGATGAAGACGAATACCGCGCCGATCGAAAACAGCATCAGCATCGCGACGAAGGCCGCCACGCCCCATTCGTTGGCGGGGGCCACGGCCAGCAGCAGCCAGCCGGCACCGCACACCGCAAAGCCGAGCACCAGGCACGGCCCCGGCCCGATGCGCCGGCTGATGCGGTTGCCGTACACGCTGGCGACGATGCTGCCGCCGCCCATGCCCATGTAGCTCAGGCCGACCGCCTGCTCCGACAGGCCGAGCGTGCGCGTGGCGAACAGGATCTGCACGACGACTGCCGCGTTGTGGCACATCTGCCAGCAGCCCACCGCGCACGCCAGCGCCACCAGCAGGCGGTGCCGCGCGACGAAGCGCACGCCGGCGCGCAGGTCGCGGAAGAAGTGTTCGTCGGCGCTCCGCCGGCGCTCTTCGTTGACGATGATGCCGCGCAGGATCGCGGCCGAGATCAGCAGCAGCAGCGCGTCGACCAGCAGTGCCACCGGCGCGCCGACCAGCTTGATCAGCGCGCCGGCCAGCCCGGGGCCGGCCACTTCGGCGCCCGAGGTCGCCAGGGCGTTCTTGGCGTGCGCCTCGACCAGCCGCTCGCGCGCCACCACCTGCGTGAGCACGATCTGCGCGGCCGTGCCGGCCGTGGTGTAGATCGTGCCGATCACGAAGCCGGTGACGTAGAGCCAGGGCATCGATAACCAGCCCAGCCACCACGCGAGCGGCACACCGGCCACCACGATCGCGAGCAGGCTTTCGCCGACGACGTAGACCGGCAGCTTGCGCACCCGGTCGAGCCACACGCCGGCAGGCAACGAGAACAGCACGAAGGGCAGGATCTCCATCGCCGTGAGCAGGCCCATCTGGGTGGGGCTGGCGTGCAGCAGCACGGCGGCGGTGAGCGGCAAGGCGAGCATCGTCACCTGGCCGCCGAAGGAGCTGATCAGGATCGAGGTCCACAGGCGCCGGTAGGTCGGGTCGGCGAGCAGGTCGCCCGCGGGCAGCGTGAAGCTGGCGCGGGCCGCACCGATCCACCTCGTCAAGACCCGTCTCATGGCCTCACCCTTGTTCTTGTTCGGGCACCTCGTGGGCGCCCGTGCCGCGCGTTGCCGGCCGGCGCAGAGGGTCGCTCTGCGCCGGCTCAGGAACGGTAGTCGGCGTTGATCTTCACGTAGTCGTAGCTGAGGTCGCAGGTCCACACCGTGGTGCTGGCCGCGCCCCGGTGCAGGTTCACGCGCACCGTGATCTCGCTCTGTTTCATCACGCGCTGGCCGTCTTCTTCGCGGTAGCTGGGCAGCCGCCCGCCGTCCTTGACGACGGCCACGTCGTCGAGAAACAGGTCGATCTTCGTCTGGTCGAGATCAGCGATTCCGGCGTATCCGACCGCCGCGAGGATGCGCCCGAGGTTCGGGTCGCTGGCAAAGAACGCGGTTTTCACGAGCGGCGAGTGGGCGATCGCGTAGGCCGCCTGGCGGCATTCGTCTTCGGTTTTTCCGCCGTCGATGCAGACGCTGATGAACTTGGTGGCGCCTTCGCCGTCGCGCACGATGGCCTGCGCGAGTTGCTGCGCGACCGCGACCACGGCGTCGCGCAGGCGTCGGCCGTCACCGGAAGCGAGCTGCGTGATCGGCGCGTGGCCGGCGAGCTGGGTGGCGATCAGCACGAAGGAGTCGTTGGTGGAGGTGTCGCCATCGATCGTGATGCGGTTGAAGGACTGGTCGGCCGCGTCACGCACCAGCGCCTGCACCAGCGCCGGGTCGATCACCGCGTCGGTCGCGATGAACGACAACATGGTCGCCATGTTCGGCCGGATCATGCCGGCGCCTTTGCTGATGCCGGTGATCGTGACGGTCCTGCCGCCAATCTGCAGTTGCGCCGAAGCCGCCTTGGGCAGCGTGTCGGTCGTCATGATGGCCTCGGCGGCCTGGCCCCAATGGTCAGCGGCGAGATCGGCGATGGCACCCGGCAAACCGGCTTCGATGCGATCGACCGGGAGGCTTTCCATGATCACGCCGGTGGAAAACGGCAGCACTTGTTCGGGGCTGATCTTCAGGTGCCGACCCAGCGCCACGCAGGTGGCACGCGCCCGCGCCAGGCCGTCTTCGCCGGTGCCGGCGTTCGCGTTGCCGGTGTTGACCACGATCGCACGCGGCGCCAGTGCGCCGGCCAAGTGCGTGCGGCACAGCTGCACCGGCGCGGCACAGAAACGGTTGGCGGTGAACACGCCGGCCACCGTGGCGCCTTCGGCGATCGTCACGACCGTCAGGTCACGCCGGTTGGCCTTGCGGATGCCGGCCATCGTGATGCCGAGCGCAACGCCTTGCACCGGAAACAGGCTGTGGGGGTCGGGGGCTTGCAGGTTGACCGGCATGGAAGAAGGCACAGAGTGGGAAGGGGGAATGGCATTGTATGAACGGCGCCGATTCGAGGCATCGCTTTTGCACAAGTTGGCGAAGCAGCCACGGCGTGTTGCCGAAGGCGTAACAGGCACGTGAAACAAGCGCCAACCTGTAAGGCCTGCCAATGTGCAACGTCACACCGCTGCATTAGAGTTGACACTTGTTGACGAATCACCGCGCATGCGTGTCAATCCCTAAATTGCACGGTGAGCGTGGTCCTTGCACTGTTTCCAGGACACCGAATGTTGCCTTTTTTTGCCGATCTGGTGACGCGCACCGACGAAGCGCGCCGCGAGTTCGAAACCAACCCCGTGGTGCTGGAGGCCGTGGCCAACGGCATGTCGGTCGACCGTTATCGAAAGCTGCTGCTCGAGCTGTACCACGTGGTCTGGCACTTCAACCCGGTGTGCGCCGCGGCCGCCAGCCGCGTGCCCGACAGCCACCGCCAGGTGCGCTACTTCCTGTACGAGCACATGCAGGAAGAGTCCGGCCATGAATCCTGGGTGATGAACGACCTCGAAGCCGTGGGTGTAGCGCACGCCGCCACCACGGCGCACCTGGCCGGCGTGCACACGCTGGCACTCAATGGCTACAACTACTGGTCGGCCGACAGGCGCCACCCGTGCTCGGTGCTGGGCATGATGTATGCATTGGAAGTGATCGCCTCGGTCTACGGCGGGCCGTTCTCCTCGGCGATCCGCGAATCCTTGCTGCTCGAAGGTGAACGGGGTGTGTCGTTCATCAGCTCGCACGCCACGATGGACGCCGAGCACATGGCCGAGCTGCGCGTCTTGCTCAACACGATCACCGACGACGAAGCCCGCGACGCCATTGCCGAATCAACACGCGTCAACTTCCACCACGTGACACGACTCTTTGAGGCCGTATGAACTACGAAGCAAAGCCAGGCCTCGTCGGAATCATGACGCGACCTTACAAGTATCTGAGGCTCGAATGGAGCGACGAACTGGCGGCATTGCGGGTTCGCACTTCCGTCAAACCGATCCAGTGTTATAGCCTCGCCGGCCTGACCGAGATGCAACGGGTTCTTGATGACATCGAGGCCAACCCTGGGTTAGTGCGCCACTTGGTCCTGACTTCAGATGTGACCGGTGTGTTCAATTTTGGTGGCGACTTGGCCTTGTTCGTCTTGCTGGTTCGCGCTCGGGACTCCGACTCCCTCAAGATGTACGGACGCCGATGCATAGACCTGGTCTGGTGGCTCGAACATGCGGCGAAGCGAGGTGTCCACACGACCGTGATGGTGCAGGGAGATACGCTCGGTGGCGGGCTGGAATCGGTCATGCCCTTCCACAAAGTCATCTTCGAGCGAAGCGCACAGGCAGGCTTCCCTGAAGTGCTGTTCAATCTTTTCCCCGGCATGGGCGCCTGGAATTTCGTGATCCGCAAGGCCGGTTTTTCCGTCGCCAACGACATGATCCTGTCGGGCAAGCTTTACACGGCTGACCAGCTCTACCGTCGGCACTTGGTCGACCTGGTGGTCGAAGACGGTGAAGGCGAAGCTGCAATCGAGGCCGTGCTTCGCTCGGTCAACCCGCGCCTGCGCGGTACGCTGGCCGCGCTGGAAGCCAGGCGCTCCACGATGCCCATCACCTACGAAGCGCTCGTCGAAATCGTCGGACAGTGGACTGAAACGGCTATGACTTTGGCCGACCGGGACTTGCGCCTGATGGAACGGCTCGCGCGCGCCCAGGTGCGCAAGGCCGGTGGCGCCGACGAAGGCGCGGTCGAGGCCATCAAGAAGATCGAGCTCGACACGGCCTGGGGCGAAGAGCGGACCGGCGTGACCGAGTGGGCCGCGCTGGCCTGATCTCGGCGACGCGATTCAGCCTCACAACCAGGACTTCAGCAACTCCTGCAACTGATCGCGCGTGTAGGGCTTGGCCAGGTGCGCGTCCATCCCGGCTTCGCGTGAACGCACTGCGTCTTCTTCGAAGGCATTGGCCGTGAGCGCCAGCACCGGCAGGCGCGGCAGGCCAAGCCGGGCTTCGCGTTTGCGGATCTCCTGCGTGGCCGCGTAACCGTCCATCACCGGCATCTGGCAGTCCATCAGCACCAGGTCGACCGGCTGCAATTCCAGCATTTCGAGCGCCTGCACGCCGTCACTGGCCTCGAGCACGCTCAGGCCCAGCGACAGCAGCACCTCGCGCGCGATCATGCGGTTCACGTCGTTGTCTTCGACCACAAGCACACGCCCCAGCAGGGGCGCCGCGCCGTCGAGCCCGCCCATCGCCGAATCGGTGGGCGCAGCGTGCTCCGAAGAGCGGTCGAGTTCGAGCGACAGCGCAAAGCGGAAGCGCGAGCCGCGGCCGGGCTGGGTCTTCACGTCGATGTGGCTGCCCATCGCCTCGACGATGCGCTGGCTGATCGCCAGGCCCAGGCCGGTGCCACCACGCCGGCGGTTGCGGGTGCCGTCGACCTGGTGAAACGGCTGGAACAGGTTGGCCAGCGCGCCCGGTTCCATGCCGATGCCCGTGTCGCTGACTTCGAACAACACGCCGGCCCAGCCTTCGGGCGCGCGCTGCGGGCTGAGCCGCAGCGTGACTCCACCACGCTCGGTGAACTTGATCGCGTTGCCCACGAGGTTGAGCAGCACCTGCTTCAGGCGCTGCGCGTCACCGATGACCCAGTCGTCGACCTCGGGATCCAGATCGAGTCGCAGCGTCAGCCCCTTGCTTTCGGCATTGGCGCGGAACAGCGCGATCACCGACAGCGCCATCGTGTTCAGCGACATCGGCTGGTACTGCAGGCTGAGCTTGCCGGCTTCGATCTTCGAGTGATCGAGCACGTCGTTCAGGATCGCCATCAACGACGCGCCCGACGATGCCGCGGTGCGCACCAGCCGGCGCTGGTCGACATCGAGCTGCGAGCGGCGCAGCAGGTCGAGCGCGCCCAGCACGCCGTTCATCGGCGTGCGGATCTCGTGGCTCATCGTCGCCAGGAACTGCGACTTGGCAACGTTGGCAGTCTCGGCCAACTCTTTGGCGTGCAGCAACGAGGCGTTCGCTATGTCGACCTCCAGGCCGTGGCGAATCGCACGGGTCGCGGTTGCCGCGAATTCGCGCGCTGCCCGGTACATCGTCAATCCAAACAGTGTCACCAACACCGCCAGTGGCCAGGACTGCGAGCTCTTGCTGAACAGGCTGGCAATCACCACGCTGCCCAGTTGCGGCACGGCCAACAGCAGGAACGACCGCCCCACCAGCGACATGAAGAACGCAGCGATCGACACCGAGCCGCACGCCAGGACCAGGTAGGCCGTCGCAGTCTGGCCGTCGATATAGGGGTAAATGCCGAAGGTGGCAATCGACCACATCAGGCCGGCCAGAAACGAGTTGCCTTCTAGATGGTGATGCGCGTGCCGTATGTCGGAGGTTTGCAACGACCCAACGTCGGCGTAGCGGCGCGAAATCCACACGCGCCAAGCGGCGATCATCAGACCCAGCCCGGCGGCGGCACTGGTCGCCATGTTTTGCCCATTGGGCAACCCGATCAAGACCAACACGGCCACCGCAGCCAACTGCAATGGCACACTGCGCGACGAGTTGTGCAGCGCCAAACGCAGCAACTCGCGTCGGACAGAAACTTCTGTCGTGGGGGCAGTGGTCATGGAGGCGAAGGATAGCGCCCCTTTGTCCTACCATACCAAACGACTCTCAGGCCAGCCGGCCGTGGCACTGCTTGTACTTCTTGCCGCTGCCGCAAGGGCACGGGTCGTTGCGGCCGACCTTGGGCACGTCGTCGGCCGGCAGGCCTGGCGCCGCCTCTTCGGAGACGCTGCCGTCTTCGTTGGGGTGCGTGTAGGTCACGTTGCTGATGCGCTCGGCGCGCTCTTCGATCGCCTCGGCGGCCTGCACCACTTCTTCCCGCGACTGGATGCGCACCGTCATCAGTGTGCGGGTCACGTCCATCTTGACCACGTCGAGCAGCTGCGAGAACAGGTCGAAGGCTTCGCGCTTGTATTCCTGCTTCGGGTTCTTCTGCGCGTAACCGCGCAGGTGGATGCCCTGGCGCAGGTAGTCGAGCGCGGCCAGGTGCTCGCGCCAGTGCGAGTCGATCGACTGCAGCAGGATCATGCGCATGAAGGGCGTGAACTGTTCCAGGCCGACCCGTTCGACCTTGGCGTTGAACGATTCGTCGGCCGCCTTGACGACCCGCTCGGTCACGTCTTCGTCGGTGATGGAAGCGCTCTTGTCGACTTCGGTGGCGAGCGGTACGTCGAGCTGCCACTCGTCGCGCAGCGTTTTCTCGAGGCCCGGCAGGTCCCATTGCTCTTCGACGCTGTCCGCCGGCACGAAGGTGCGCACCACGTCGGTCATCGTGCCTTCGCGCAGGTTGTCGATCTGGGCCGAGAGGCTGGGCGCCTCCAGGATGTCGTTGCGCTGCTGGTAGATCACCTTGCGCTGGTCGTTGCTGACGTCGTCGTATTCGAGCAGCTGCTTGCGCACGTCGAAGTTGCGCGCTTCGACCTTGCGCTGCGCACTTTCGATGCTGCGCGTGACGATACCGGCTTCGATCGCCTCGCCGTCGGGCATCTTCAGCCGCTCCATGATCGCGCGCACGCGGTCGCCGGCGAAGATGCGCATCAGCGAGTCGTCGAGCGAGAGGTAGAAACGCGACGAACCCGGGTCGCCCTGGCGGCCAGAGCGGCCACGCAGCTGGTTGTCGATTCGGCGCGACTCGTGGCGTTCGGTCGCGATGATGCGCAGGCCGCCCTGGGCCTTGACCTTGTCGTGCAGGCCCTGCCATTCGTCGTGCAACTGCTTGGCGCGCGCGGCCTTGTCGCTTTCGGTCACGGCCGGGTCGGCCTCGAAGGCCTTGATCTGGTTCTCGACGTTGCCGCCGAGCACGATGTCGGTGCCGCGGCCGGCCATGTTGGTGGCGATCGTGATCACGCCCGGCCGCCCGGCCTGGGCCACGATCTCGGCCTCACGCGCGTGCTGCTTGGCGTTCAGCACGTTGTGCGGCAATTTGGCTTTTTGCAGCAGGCCCGAGATCAGCTCGGAATTCTCGATCGAGGTCGTGCCCACCAGCACCGGCTGACCGCGCTCGTGGCAGTCGCGGATGTCTTCGATCACGGCCTCGAACTTCTCGCGCGTGGTCTTGTAGACGAGGTCGAGCTCGTCCTTGCGGATCGTCGGCTTGTTGGGCGGGATCACCACGGTCTCGAGGCCGTAGATCTCCTGGAATTCGTAGGCCTCGGTGTCGGCCGTGCCGGTCATGCCCGAGAGCTTGCCGTACATGCGGAAGTAGTTCTGGAACGTGATCGACGCGAGCGTCTGGTTCTCGTTCTGGATCTGCACGCCTTCCTTGGCTTCGACGGCTTGGTGCAGGCCGTCGGACCAGCGCCGGCCGGTCATCAGCCGGCCGGTGAATTCGTCGACGATGATGACTTCGCCCTCCTGCACCACGTAATGCTGGTCGCGGTTGTAGAGGTGCTTGGCCCGCAGCGCCGCGTACACGTGGTGCATCAGCGTGATGTTGGCCGGGTCGTAGAGCGAAGCGCCTTCGGCCAGCAGACCGGCTTCACCGAGGATGCGCTCGGCGTTCTCGTGGCCGTCTTCGGTCAGGAACACCTGGTGGCTCTTTTCGTCGACGGTGAAGTCGCCCGGCTCGATCACGCCTTCGCCGGTGCGCAGGTCGAGTTCGCCGATCTGCTTCTTCAACTGCGGAACGACGGCGTTGATGCGCACGTACATCTCGGTGTGGTCTTCGGCCTGGCCGCTGATGATCAGCGGTGTGCGCGCTTCGTCGATCAGGATCGAGTCGACCTCGTCGACGATGGCATACGACAGGCCACGCGCGACCCGATCGGCCACGTCTTGCACCATGTTGTCGCGCAGGTAGTCGAAGCCGAATTCGTTGTTGGTGCCGTAGGTCACGTCGGCGGCGTAGGCGGCCTGTTTCTCTTCGCGCGGCATCTGCGGCAGGTTCACGCCGACCGTGAGGCCGAGGAAGGTGTACAGGCGCCCCATCCATTCGGCGTCGCGCCGGGCCAGGTAGTCGTTCACCGTGACGACGTGAACGCCCTTGCCGGTGATCGCGTTCAGGTACACCGGCAGCGTGGCCATCAGCGTCTTGCCTTCGCCGGTGCGCATTTCGGCGATCTTGCCATTGTTGAGCACCATGCCGCCGATCAGCTGAACGTCGAAGTGGCGCATCTTCAGCACGCGCTTGCTGCCTTCGCGCACCGTGGCGAAAGCCTCGGGCAGCAGCTTGTCGAGCGTTTCGCCGGCCGCGAAACGGCTGCGGTATTCGGCCGTCTTGGCCACCAGCGCCGCGTCGTCGAGCGCCTCGAACTGCGATTCCAGTGCGTTGACCTGGCTGACGACCTGTCGGTACTGCTTCAGCAGGCGGTCGTTCCGGCTACCGAAAATCGAAGTGAGAATCTTGGGCAACATGCGGCGTACGGGTTGAATCGCGGAGCGAAAACCGCTGCTCAACCGGCCGGGGCCTGGGCTGAAAGTCGAAGCGGCGAAAGATGAAAGCTGCGGGCGGCGCCTGCCATTGCAAGGCGTCTGCAGGGAGAAGAAAGCCCACCAAAGCCGCAAATTTTAGCATTCGGGCACTGCCGGCGGCTTGTGCGCCAGGCACCACGCCCTGCAGGCTCAGCGGCGGGCCCGCGCCGGTTTGGCGGCCAGCAGCGAAGCCGCTTCGCCACCCGCCAGAAACTTGGCCGGGTCTTGCGGCACACCGTCGAGCAGCACCTCGAAGTGCAGGTGGGCACCGGTCGAGCGGCCCGAGGAGCCGACTTCGGCAATCGCCTGGCCGCGCTTGATGAGGTCGCCCGCTTTGACCAGCACGCGCGAGTTGTGCGCGTAGCGCGTGACCAGGCCGTTGCCATGGTCGAGCGTGACCATGTTGCCGTATTCCGGGTGGAACTCGCTCAGCAGCACCATGCCGCCGGCAGACGCGAAGACGCGCGTGCCGGTCTCGGCCGGGAAGTCCAGGCCGGTGTGCAGCGCGGCGCGGCCTGAAAACGGGTCGGAGCGGAACCCGAAGCCCGAACCGATCGGCCCCTCGACCGGGCGGCTGTTGGGGATCATCAGCTCGGCAAGTCGCTTTTCGAGCAGGCGCGACTCGACCAGCGTGAACAAGTCGGTGCGCTGATCGGCTTCGACGTCGAGCGAGCCCAGGGCGCCGGTCAGCTGGTCCATCGACGGCCCCGAACCCGGCGCAAAAGGCACGAACGGCCCGCCCGCGGCGGCCTTCGGCGCGAGCTGTTTCAACTCGTCGGGCTTGATGCCGACGATGCCCGAGACGCGTTCGCCCATCGCTTCGAGCTTGATCATCTTGGCCTGCACCTCGCCGACCTTCTGCGCCATCGCGTCGAGGTTTTCGCGCAGGAAGCGGTCACGCTGCGCGAACTCGTCGCGCACCACCAGGCGCATCAGCGGGCTGACCACCGGCCAGCCTTCGCGCGCGGCTTTCAGGAACACGAAGTGGTACACCGTGCCCGAGAGCAGCGTCAACCCGACGACCAACGCGGCCAGCGCCGCGCCGAGCTGCCAGCGGTTGAACTGCAGCACGCGGGTGCGGGCCAGCGTGCCGTGGGTGATCAAGATCTGCATCGCTACACTCCTTCGGGTGAACCCAAAGCCAACTCCGGTCACGCCCAACGCGCTGCGCATCGAAGAAGCGCTGCAACGCAGTGCGCCGCTGGCACGCCTGGCGCAGCTGATGCAGGACTCGAATGCCCGCTTCTCCGCGATCAGGCCGTGCCTGCCAGCCGCTTTGGCCCCGCACGTGAAGCCGGGGCCGGTGGACGAAACGGGCTGGTCCTTGTTGGCGGCCAATGCCTCTGTGGCTGCCAAGCTGCGGCAACTTCAGCCGCGCCTGGAAGAGGTCCTTCGAGAGCGAGGCTGGCAGGTTAACGCAGTCAGGGTCAAGGTTCAATCGGGCTGAGGGCCCGCAACCGGTCACAGTGAAACCAACTGTGCTGATCGAGAGATGGTGCCGGCTATCGGAATCGAACTGATGACCTTCCGCTTACAAGGCGGGTGCTCTACCAACTGAGCTAAGCCGGCGCTGCCGCAGCGGCGCGAACGGGCCGATGCTTCAGGAAAAGAAAGTATAGAACTCGCCGCCGTCGCGCCTACTTGACACGCTTGAGCGACGGCCGGCCACCGGTCGGCGGCTCGGGTGGTGTGGAGTCGTCATCGCTCTCGCCGGTGTTCTCTGCCTTGGCGTTGGGCGATTCGGTCAGCGTGAGGCGCGGGCCGCGCGGGCTGCTCGCAGCCGGACCGGTATCAGCCGTGTCGCCCGCCGCCGGCTTCTGGCCGTCGGTCGGCATCGGGAACGCCATGCCCTGCCCGTTCTCACGTGCGTAGATCGCGATCACGTGGTCGATGGGCACCACGATCTCGCGCGAGCTGCCGCCGAAGCGCGCCTTGAACTCGATGGTCTCGTTGCCGAGCTTGAGCGCACTCGTCGCCTCGAAACCGACGTTGAGAACGATCTCGTTGTTCTTCACGTACTCCGTCGGCACCTGCACGCTGGCGTCGACGAACACCGCGACGTACGGCGTGAAGCCGTTGTCGGTGCACCAGTCGTGCAGCGCCCGGATCAGGTACGGGCGCGTCGACGTGCCGGCAGTCGCGGGGGCGATCGGAGGCGAGCTCATCGTGGCAGCGGTTCGGTGGCGCGGCGACGCGCTTACTTGCGCATCACTTTCTCGGACGGCGTGAGCGCTTCGATGTAGGCCGGGCGCGAGAAGATGCGTTCGGCGTACTTCAGCAGCGGCACGGCGTTCTTCGACATGTCGATGCCGTAGTAATCGAGACGCCACAGCAGCGGTGCGATCGCCACGTCGAGCATCGAGAAGTCGTCGCCCAGCATGTACTTGTTCTTCAGGAAGATCGGCGCCAGCTGCGTGAGCCGGTCGCGGATCTGCGAACGCGCTTTCTCGAGCTGCTTGTCGGTGCCCTTCATGCCGCGCGATTCGAGCATGTTCACGTGCGCGAACAGCTCTTTCTCGAAGTTGAACAGGAACAGGCGAACGCGGGCGCGCGCCACCGGGTCGCCCGGCATCAGCTGCGGATGCGGGAAACGTTCGTCGATGTACTCGTTGATGATGTGCGACTCGTACAGGATCAGGTCGCGCTCGACCAGGATCGGCACTTCGTTGTACGGGTTCATCAGCGCGATGTCTTCGGGCTTGGCGAACAGGTCGACGTCGCGGATCTCGAAGTCCATGCCTTTTTCGAACAGGACGAAGCGGCAACGGTGCGAGTAAGGGCAGGTCGTTCCGGAGTAAAGCACCATCATGGTGGCGGCTCCTTTCGGGGGCAGATCGTGGCGCGGGAGCGCCACAGGTCACAAAAAACAAAACGCAGTGGGCAGCCGGCGAGGCCCTCCACTGCGCGCGGTGCCCGTTGCCTGATTCGACTCAGGCAGCGGGCCGTGACGAGGTCACTTCACGTCTTTCCAGTAAGCAGCGTTCAGGCGCCAGGTGAAGATGACGAGCACGCCGAGGAACAGCAGCACCCAGACGCCGATCTGCACACGCTTGCCCTGCGAAGGCTCGCCCATCCACTGCAGGTACGCCACCAGGTCGCCGACGGTCTGGTTGTACTGCTGCTCGTCGAGCTTGCCCGGCGTGAGCTGCTCGAATCGGTCGAAACGGTGGACCGTCTTGGCCGGGTTGTGCGCGTCCTTTTCTTCGACGAACACGGCGGCACGCTGGCCCTGCAGTTCCCACAGGGCATGCGGCATCGCCACGTCGGGGAAGGCCAGGTTGTTCCAGCCGGTGGCCTTGGTCTCGTCGCGGTAGTAGGTGCGCAGGTAGGTGTAGAGGTAGTCGGCACCGCTGCCGTTGCCGCCGGCGCGCGAACGTGCAATCACCGACAGGTCGGGCGGCTGGGCGCCGAAGTAGTCCTTGGCTGCCTTGGTGTCGAGCGAAACCTTCATCGTGTCGCCGACCTTCTCGGTCGCGAACAGCAGGTTGGCCTTGATCTGTGCTTCGGTCAGGCCGATGTCCTGCATGCGGTTGTAGCGCATGTAGGCCGCCGAATGGCAGTTCAGGCAGTAGTTGACGAAGACCTTGGCGCCGTTCTGCAGCGCGGCCATGTCGGTGGTCTTTTCGACCGGGAACTTGTCCCAGGGGTAGCCGCCGACATTGGCCGACACGGCCGTGACGCAACCGAACGAGACCAGCAGTGCGAGGAGGAATTTTTTCATTGTGTGGGTGCTCCGGCGTGCGCGTCAGTGGGCGGCGAAGGTCACGCGCTCGGGGACCGGCTTGAAGCTGCCCAGGCGGCTCCACCACGGCATCAGCAGGAAGAAGCCGAAGTACAGCAGCGTGCCGATCTGCGAGACGTAGTTGCCGACCGTCGAGGGCGGTTGAACGCCCAGATAGCCGAGCACGAGGAAGAAGAACACGAACACGCCGTAGACGTACTTGTGCCAGACGGGGCGGTAGCGAATCGACTTGGCCAGGCTGCGGTCGAGCCAGGGCAGGAAGAACATGATGACGACTGCGCCGCCCATCACGACCACGCCCCAGAACTTGGCGTCGAAAGTCTTGAGCAGGGCAACGGCCACGAGTGCGCCGACGGCCAGCGCGATCTTGCCCATCGTGCCGAACCCGCCGCGCACGATGCCGAGCACGGCGCCGAGCGCCAGCAGCACCGACAGCACGTTGATCATCAGGTCGTTGGTGGCGCGCAGCATCGAGTAGTACGGCGTGAAGTACCAGACGGGCGCGATGTGGGCCGGCGTCTTCAGCGGGTTGGCTTCGATGAAGTTGTTGTACTCGAGGAAATAACCGCCGCCTTCGGGCGCGAAGAACACGACCAGGCTGAACAGCAGCAGGAAGATGCTGACGGCGTAGATGTCGTGCACTGTGTAGTACGGGTGGAACGGAATGCCGTCGAGCGGGTGGCCCTTGGCGTCTTTTTTCGCCTTGATTTCCACGCCGTCGGGGTTGTTGGAGCCGACTTCGTGCAGCGCGATGATGTGCGCCGCCACCAGGCCGAGCAACACCAGCGGCACCGCGATCACGTGGAAGCTGAAGAAGCGGTTCAGCGTGGCGTCACCGACCACGTAGTCGCCGCGGATCAGCAGCGCCAGGTCGGGGCCGACGAAGGGCACGGCGGCGAAAAGGTTCACGATCACCTGCGCGCCCCAGTAGCTCATCTGGCCCCAGGGCAGCAGGTAACCCATGAAGGCTTCGGCCATCAGGCACAGGAAGATGCCGCAGCCGAAGATCCAGACCAGCTCGCGCGGCTTGCGGTAGCTGCCGTAGAGCAGACCACGGAACATGTGCAGGTAGATGACGATGAAAAACGCACTCGCGCCGGTGGAGTGCATGTAGCGGATGATCCAGCCGCCCGGCACGTCGCGCATGATGTATTCGACCGACGCGAACGCGAGGCTGGCGTCGGGCTTGTAGTGCATCACCAGGAAGATGCCGGTGACGATCTGGATCACCAGCACCAGCATCGCGAGCGAGCCGAAGATGTACCAGAAGTTGAAGTTCTTCGGCGCGTAGTACTCGCCGACGTGTTCGTTGTAAAGCTTGGACAGCGGGAACCGGTTGTCGACCCAGTTCAGCAGCTTTTGCGGCGCCGTGGCGTTGGCGGGCGCTTCCTTGTAAACAGCCATGTCTTCTTACTCCTGGGGTGCCGTCTGGTTGCCTTGATATTCGCGGGGGCTGTGACGCCGTGTCCGCCGGATCAGGCCTTCTTGTCTTCGCCGATGATCAGCCGCGTGTCCGACAAATACATGTGCGGCGGCACTTCCAGGTTGTCGGGCGCGGGCTTGTTCTTGTAGACGCGGCCGGCCATGTCGAACGTGGAACCGTGGCACGGGCACAGGAAACCGCCGGCCCAGTCGTCGGGCAGCGAGGGCTGTGCGCCGGGGGTGAACTTGTCCGACGGCGAGCAGCCCAGGTGCGAGCAGATGCCCACCACGACCAGTACTTCGGGCTTGCGCGAGCGGTTTTCGTTGCGTGCGTATTCGGGCGTGAGCTCGGCCGGGTTGCGCGCCGATTTCGGGTCGGCGAGCAGGTTGTCGACCTTCGGCAGCTCGGCCAGTTGTTCGGGGGTGCGCTTGACGATCCACACCGGCTTGCCACGCCATTCGACGGTCATCTTCTCGCCGGGCTTGAGCGCACTGATGTCGACTTCGACGGCAGCGCCGGCAGCGCGTGCGCGCTCGGAGGGCTGGAAACTGCTGACGAACGGCACGGCGGCAAAGCCGGCGCCGGCGACACCGGCGCAGCTGGAAGCGATGATCCAGGTGCGTTTGCCGCTGTCGATTTGCTGGTCACTCATGAGGTTCCTCGAACAAAACTTCAAATCAGGGTCAACCCGGGATTCTAGCGGACGCGTCAAGCCCTGTTGGCGCTCGCGCGCCGTGAAATGCGCGCGCCCCGCGCGGCACGCAAGCCACAACGCTGCCACCCTTCGCGCAGCCTCGCACCAGCGCACCGCCCGGCCCTTGATTTCAGCGCCGACTCGGCAATACTGCCGCACCGTGGCCGCGACGCTGCGGCTTCCTCAAAAAAAGCCCCACAAGGAGTGATCAGCATGAGTTTCACATCAGAGTTCAAAGAGTTTGCGATGAAGGGCAATGTCGTTGACCTCGCGGTCGGCGTCATCATCGGCGCGGCGTTCGGCAAGATCGTCGACTCGATCGTCAAGGACCTGATCATGCCGGTGGTCGGCAAGATCTTCGGCGGCCTGGACTTCTCCAGCTATTTCATCATGCTCTCGAACGCACCGGCCGACTACAAGGGGCCGATGACCTACGACGCACTCACCAAGGCCGGCGTGCCCCTGTTCGCGTACGGCAACTTCATCACCGTGGCGATCAACTTCATCATCCTGGCGTTCATCATCTTCATCATGGTCAAGCAGATCAACCGCCTGAAAAAGGACGCGCCACCGGCCCCGCCTGCCGCGCCGGCGGAAGACGTGGTGCTGTTGCGCGAGATCCGCGACGCGCTGAAATCGCGCTGAAAAACGGGGCGCACGGCGCCTGTGGGCAACGCCATTGGCCCACTGTGTGCTGAAATGCCGGCCGAGCGGCCGCATTTGGCCGCGAGTGCCGCAGGCGCACGCCGAGAGTTGGCGTTACGCTCAGCGGACTGGCGCCGGCCCTCGCCGCGCGATGTGTTGCCCTGCTCGAGATGGCCCTGACCGATCCCCGAATGCAAGCCGCCCTGGAGGCGGCCATGAACCAGATCAAGGCGACTGTCACGTCGGCGGTCGATCGGGCGTCGGGCGCGTTGGGCGTGCAGGCGGTGTCGGCTTCGCGCACTTCCGAGCGCGAAGCGCTGACCGCCGCGCAGTTCGACCTGCGCCGCAACATCGGCATCTTCCACCGCGTGGTCGGCGACGTGTTGCGCGAGAAGGTCGACCATCAGCTGACCCCGCGCGAAGCCGGCCGGCGCCCGCTGGCCGCCACCGACTGGCAGTCGCTCAGCCTGGTCGACGACAACGAAGTGGAAGAGCGCATGCACGCCGACCGCATCGCCCAGATGATCGGCCACGCCTGCGAAATCGAGCTGCGCGACCTGGCGGCCTACATGGGCTCGCTGACGCAGACCGGCCGTGCCGACCTGGAAAGCAACCCGCTGCGCGCCGAAACGCTGGGCGCGGCGATCTACCGCGCGATCGAGGCTGCGTCGGGCGCACCCGAAAGCCGCAAGGTGCTGGCACGCGAACTCGGCCAGGCTGTCGCCAAGGCCATGCCCGAGTGCTACGCGCAGATCCTGGCGGGCCTGCAGGCGCAGGGCATCCAGCCGGTTGCGCTGACCGGTCGCACCGTCGAAGGCCCGGGCAACCGCCTGTCGGGCGTGAACTCGGGCTACGCGTCGATGAACTCGACCCGCAGCCAGAGCGGTGACCTCGACACCCGATCGGGCGGCACCGACTTCGATTCCGGCACCGGCCGTTTCACGCGCCCGGCCCCGCCCGCGCCCATGCCGCCTGCGGCGCGGCGCGGCACGCCGCCGCCGTCGGGCGGACGCCCGACCGCACACGCCGACATCGCGTCATCGCAGGCCGACGTGCAGCTGATGGCCTTGCTGCGCCGCCTCACCTCGCTCGCCAGCCGGCCCGGCGAGCTGGACGCGGCGGCATCGCGCCACTCCGGCCGTTCGAGTTACGCGCCGATCAGCGGCTCGGCGTCGCATTCCAGCGGCAGCGGTGGCGGCGCCATGGGCAGCATCGGGCGCGCGACTCAGGTCGATGCGGGCGGTGCGGGGTCGCCTTCCGACCCGGCCTACAACGACGGCCTCGCCGGCATGATGGCCGTAAACCTGATCCGCGCCCACCGCGAGGAGCTGGTGCAGGCCTCGACCGGCAAGCTCGACCACATGGTGATCGACGTGGTCGGCAGCCTGTTCGACCAGATCCTCTCCGACACCCGTGTGCCGCCACAGATGGCGCGCCAGATCGCGCGCCTGCAGTTGCCGGTGCTGCGCGTGGCGCTGAACGACTCGAGCTTCTTCTCCTCGCGGCGCCACCCGGTGCGACGCTTCGTCAACCGCATCGCCTCGCTGGCCTGCGCTTTCGACGACTTCGACGCCGGTCCCGGCAAGCAGTTCCTGGCGCGCGTCAGCAGCCTGGTCCAGGAGATCGTCGACGGCGACTTCGACCAGATCACGATCTACACCGCCAAGCTCGCGTCGCTAGAAGCCTTCATCGCCGAAGAAACCCACGGCGAAGTCGAGCAGACCGGCGCGGTCGGCACACTCGCCACCAAGGAATCGGAACTGCGCCTGCAGCAGCGTTACATGCTGCAGCTGCAGGCCGCGCTCGTGCCGTTGTCGATGCCGGCCTACCTGCGCGACTTTCTGGCGCAGGTGTGGAGCCAGGCGCTGGTGCTGGCCAGCGCCCGCGGCGGTCCTGATTCCGACCGCGCGGCGCGGTTCCGGCGTGTCGGCCGCGACCTGGTGATGAGCGTCCAACCCAAGGGCTCGCCGGCACTGCGCAAGAAGTTCCTGATGCAGTTGCCGCCGCTGATGAAAGACCTGAACGAAGGCATGCAGCTGGTCGGCTGGCCCGAGGCCGCGCAGCGCGTGTTCTTCGGCCAGCTGCTGCCGGCGCATGCCGACTCGTTGAAGGGCCAGTCGCTCTCCGAGCTCGACTACAACATGATGAGCAAGCAGCTCGAGGCGGTGTTCAACACGCCCGTGCCGCGCCCCGAAACCTTGTCGCCGAACGACCCCGTGCCCGAGGTCGAACCGGCCGTCATCGAACAACGTTTCACGCCCGAAGAAGCGAAGCAGGTCGGGCTGGTGCAGGAAAGCGCCGTCGACTGGGCCGGCACGGTCGACATCGATCTCGGTGCCGAAGCCGAGATGAAGGCCGACGCCGAAGCCGCGGCCGCACCGACCTCGTCGATGCTGGGCCTCGGCCTGGATCTCGACCTCTCCAGCAGCGAGCCGGCCGAGCCGACGCGGGGCCCGCAGCTGATCGACCACATCAACCTCGGCTTCGCCTACCAGATGCACCTGAAGGACGAGTGGCAGAAGGTGCGCCTGGCCCACGTCAGCGCCGGCCGCAGCTTCTTCGTGTTCACGCGCGGCTCGAGCAAGCACCAGGAAACGATCTCGATGACCTCGCGCATGCTCGCGCGCATGTGCGAGACCGGCCGCCTGCGCGCGGTCGAGAGCAGTTACCTGATGGAGCGCGCCACCCACCGCGCACGCAAGCAGCTCGCCGCGCTGAAAGCGCCGAGCCGGATGTAGCGCTAGGAGTCTGGGCGGCAGAAGGGAAGTCCCTGAGAGCTGCTGGCACGTGAGGTGCGTTGATGCGGCATGGCCGCGAACTACCTCCCCTACGAATCTG
>JBEBIB010000015.1:0-108757 GCA_040080605.1 Burkholderiaceae bacterium | reverse complement strand
ACTGGATGGCTGCATCGGCTTGCGGGGCCCCAAAGGTGCCCGGCACGACATCCAAATTCGACGCCACTCGCCACTGAGCGTTTCTACACAGCCTCGGCCACTACGAGTCGCTGGTGAGGGTCTGCTTGAAAGCATCTTGAATCGGAGTCAACGAATGGTTGCCCATCGGGGCCGCGATCGGCCACGCAGTCTTCTTGACCGCGCCCATCTCGGCAAGGCACGCGTCATGTCAACCCTTGCATTGACCGGCGCTCGATATGAAGATCGCACGCGTTTCGTGCAATGTCAGCTACAACCTATTTTCGCTGGCTCGACCGTTCAGTTCGGCTTCCGACTCAGTGCTTGTGCTCGGCCTTGTCGCCACCCAGAGCCCGCACAGGCGCACTGACTTGCAGGGTCTCGCGTTTGCCGTCCTTGCCTTCGATCACCAGCGTGACCGGTACGCTATCGCCCGCCTTCAACGCCTGCTTCAGGTCGATCAACATGACGTGGTAACCGCCGGGCTTGAGATCAACCGCCTTGCCGGCAGGCAGCTCCACGCCAGGAACGGCGCGCATCTTCATCACGTCGCCCTCCATGGCCATCTCGTGGATCTCGACCACGTTCGCCACTGGCGACGACGCCGACACCAGCTTGCCTCCTGACGCCGAGGTGATCTGCGCGAACATGCCGGTGGCCTTCTGCTGCGGCACAGTGCCGCGCACCCAAGGATCCTTCACGGTGGTCTGTGCATGGGCAGTCCACTGCACTGTTGCCAGGGCAATCGCAAGTGCAAAACGATGGGCTGTCTTCATGGTCAGGTCTCCTTCGAGCTGGGGTTGGAATCAAATCGTTCGCTTGGGACGGTGCGCACGTTTCATGCGCCGAGCGCCGACTTTGCCGATGCGCGCATGCCGGCCCTGAGGGTGTCGAACATGGAATCCATCATCCGGTGCACCGCCAGCGGCGCCGTCTTCGGCGTGCCGGCGTTGAGCGGTGGCTGCGGGGCGTACTCGGCCATCAACTGCACGCCCTGCCCGTAGGTCTTGTCGCGCAGCTTGGCGACGACGGCCAGCCCGAGATCAAGCCCAGCCGACACGCCGGCACCGGTGACGAGCTTGCCGTCCCAGACCACCCGCCGGTCCACCGGGATGGCGCCGAAGTCCTTTAGCAGCGCATGCGTGCCCCAGTGGCTCGTCGCCCGCTTGCCGCGCAGCAGGCCCGCCTGCCCGAGGATCATCGAGCCCGTGCAGACCGAGGCCACCAGCTTGGCCCGGCGCGCGCGATCGGCAACCCATGCGATCAGCTTCGGGTCCTGCATCACCTTCAGCGTGCCCACGTCGCCTCCGGGGACGAACAGGATGTCCAGGTCGGCCGGTGTCTCTTCCAGGGTCATGCTGGGCATGAAGGTGATCCCGTTCTGGCCGCGCACGGGCTCCTTCGTAGCGGCCACCAGATGCACCGTCGCTCCCCAGAGGCTGGTGAACATGTGGTGCGGCCCCACCAGGTCCAGCGCCGTGAACTCGGGGTACAGCAGCATCGCGATCTGCTCCTTGCCTTGCCATTGCGGGGGCATGGTGCTCATGTCGTGCATCACCTCGGGCTGCGCTGCCGTTGACGCCGCGGCCGGCGTCGCGGTCGATGCGGTGGCAGCGGAACCCGCGAGGCCGGCCGCGGCGAGGGTTCGCAGGAAGTTTCGTCGGGGTTGCGTCATTTAGTTCCTCTTCAGTAGTCCAGGCGCAAGGTCAGCGACGCCGTGCGCGGCGCGCCGGGCTGGATCCAATCCCGCGCTCCCGGGTGGCTGCCACTGTAGTAGAGCTTGTCGAAGGCGTTCTTCAGGTTGAACTGGACCGAGCCCTTGCCCGAGCCGGCGCGGAACGCGTACGACAGCATCGCATCGACCCGGCCGTAGCCGGGCAGCTGGAAGCTGTTCAGCTGGTCGCCTTCGCGCTGGCTCTGGAAGAACACGCCGGCACCGGCCGCCCACTGCCCGTCGAACATCCAGCGGCCCCACAGGCTGCCCGAGTTGCGCGCGGCATTGGCCAGGCGCGTGCCGGCATAGGTGGCCTTGTCGGTGATCACCGCGTCGAGGTAGGCGTACGAGGCCATGACGGCGAGTTGCTGCGTGAGCTGGCCGAGCATGTCGATCTCCAGCCCTCGCGAGCGGGCCTCGCCGATGGTCGTGATCACCGGGTACAGGGTGTAGTCGGCGCGGTTGCGCTTGACGAGCTCGAAAATCGCGACCGTGGTGTTCAACCGGCCTTCGAGCGCAGTGCTTTTCCAGCCGGCTTCGACCTGCCGCGCACGCTCGGCCTCCAGGGGCGAGCCGTCCGGGTTGCGGCCGTTGTTGGCGCCCACCGAGTCCTGGTACTGCGCGTACAGCGTCTGACCGGGCACGAACTCGTAGACGACGCCGACGCGCGGCGTCGTGAAGCTCTGCCGGTTCAAGTCCAGGGTCGGGTCCGAGGTGTAGATGCCGGCGGTGCGGTCGTGACGCAGAGCGAACACGGCATGCCAGCCGCCGCCGAGCTGGATCTGGTCCTGTGCGACGAGGCTGGTCCAGTGCTGGATGTCGCGCGACTCGGCTCCAGGCGCCCCCGTTTGCGCGATCGTCGGCGTGCCACTGAAGTCCGGGTTGCGCACGTCCACGGCGTTGATCTGCGCGAACACCAGCGGGCCGGTGCGGCTGGTCTCGTAATGATCCAGTTCGAACAGCAGCTTGTGTTTCAGCCCGCCCCAGGTGATGTCGCCTTGCAGGTCGAACGTCGCCTGGTCCAGGCGCACACGGCCATCGGGTCGGTCGTTGAAGTAGTAGCGGCACATCGTCTGCAGCGGGTTCGTCTCCACGCAGCTGTCGGCCGGCCCGCTGCCCGCGCCGAGGTCGACGCGGTACGGCCAGATGTCGACCTCCTTGGTCTTCGCGCGCATCGTGACCGCGCGGGCTTTCAGCGTCCACGCCGACGAGAGGCGGGTCCGCGCATCCAACGACAGCGACTGGCTGTCGAACGTCGACAGCTCGGGCGCGTTGTTGAACTGGAGCGAGCGCGGCACGTTGGCCGGCCGGTCGCCATCGGCGTAGACGCCGAAATCGTTGCGGTATTTCTGCGCGTTGCGGTCGTAGGCCAGCGCCACGCGCGTGTCGGCGCTGGGCACCCACGCGAGCGTGCCGCTGAACGCGGCCATGCGGTTCTCGACGAAGTCGCGGTTGGACTTCGCGGTGTCGTACGAGGCGTTGGCGCGGCCCAGCAGCGTCTTGTCGCCGTTCAGCGCGCCTCCGCCTTCGAGGATGGTGCGCGACAGATCGTACTGGCCGATGGTCTGCTCGAAGCCGAAGCTCGGTGTGGCCGACAGGGCGCGCGGCACGACGTTGATCAACCCGCCGGGCTCCGCACGGCCATAGAGCACCGAGGCCGGCCCCTTGACCACCTCCACAGAATCAACGTTGGCCATGTTGACCGGCACGCCCTTCACCTTGACGCCGTTGATGTAGTAGGTGGACATGCCCGACATCGGGCCCGATGCGGTCATCGACTCGGTCTGGAAGCCGCGCAACAGGATCAGGGGCTGCGCGCTGCCGTTAAAGCCGAAGTCACCGCCGGTGCCGGCGACGTTGCGGATCGCGTCGGTGAGCGTCAGCGCCTTCTGGTCGTTCAGCACGGCGCGTGGCACGACCTGCACGGACTGCGGCGTCAGCAAGATCGGCGTGTCGGTCTTCGTGGCTGCGGAGGTCGGTGGCGCCTGGTACGGCTGGGACGTACCTGTGACTTCGACGCGTTGCAGCTCGGTGGTCTGCGCGAAGACGGGCGTGGTCAGCGCGGCCATCGCCAAGGCCACCGCGTGATGGCGTGAGGGGATCGAGTTTTGGTGTTTCAAAGTGAGCTGCATCGGCAAGTGCGTGGAAGTTTTCATGGTTGGTCCCTCTTCGAGTGTGGTTGTTCAGAAGTCGGAGGTCCAGCCCAACGCGAGCGCGCTGTGCGGGACCAGCTGGATGCCGTTGACTTTTTGGTAGAGCGGCAGTTGTACATAGGCATACAACGTCGACGCATGGCCGACACCGACCGTGACACCCGGGCTCAGGTCCACTGTCGTCGAACCGGAATTGCCGGGCTCGGACTGAGCGCCACTGTCGCGGCCGCGCTGGCGAAGGTTCAGCTGCAGCACGCTGCCAACGTTCTGCGACCAGGCATGCGACCAGCCCGCTGAAAGCTCGATGCGCCGACCCGGCTTGAACTCTTCGCGGCCGTTCAGCGCCTGCGACACGCTGGCCTGCCCGACCAACGCGTCGGCCATACCCATGGCCTTCCGGGCAGCGATGCCGAACACCACGTCCGTGGTGCCCGTACCGGGTTGCAGCGCACGCTCGGCGCGACTGCCTTCGCCGTTGGTGATCTGGGTCGAACCCGTCGGCAGCTTCAGGCCACCGAACAGCGCGTAGGAGATGGCGCCATCACCGGCGACGAACTGCCGCCGTGCCAGCAACTGCACGTCTCCCACTTTGGTGAATCGCCATTGCTCGGGCGTCGATGCCTGGCCGGTCTGCTCGTCGATGAGGTCATGCAGATGGTCCCGTTTGACGACCGGGATGCGCACCGACACCGACCAATCCGCATCGAAGCCATAGCCCAGCGTGGTGACGAGGTTCAGGTTCTTGGTGTGCCGCTCGATGGCCTCCTCGCCGGTGACCTGGCTCGCGTCGAGCTTGCTTGTGCCACTGCGCAGTTGCTTTTGGGTGACGGCTTCGAGCCGGACATCGGAACTCCACCCCAAGTGGGGTTCACCGCTGCCCTGGGCGTAGCGGTCCGTCATCAAGGTGCAGAAAGCCGAACCGCAAGATGCATGGACTGCTGACGGGAGCGCAGCAATGATCAGCGCGGCCAGGGTGCTGTGCAGGAGCGGATGCTTGTTCAACATGGTGTGCCTCGGTGGTGTTGGTGAGTGGTTGTCGGATGGGGGCTCGCGGTCGTACCGTTCACGCGCCCTTCAAGAGCAGACGAACATCGGCGGCAACCGACTCGGCCGATTGCGCGTGGCAGATCACCGGCCGGAGGTTCCTGCGCGGTTTGCTTCGTGGTCTGCAGGTCTTCGCCCAAGCCTAGGAAGCCGGGGGCAAAGGCGGTGTGCAAGCGCGCAGAACAACCGGGGAATCGCGCTCGGGATCGAGCGTCGCGAAGATGCGCTGCGGCTTGTCGGCCTGGGCGGCGAACAGGCAGGTGCGGCGCTTCATTGCCGCATGCCCCTGGTGCGCCGTAGAGGGTGAAGGCCTTCACGACAGGTTGTGGCCGGTGAAGCACCTGGCACCTTCGGCCTGCACAAGCAGTGCAATCAGCGTGTCCATTGCATGGACGAGTTCGAACGTCGGCAGAGGCTGGTTGCCAGACAGGGCTGCGACCAGGCCTTCGAGTTCGCCGATGCAGCGGTTGCAGTCGGCGCACAGACGCGCGCTGCACCACGGCTCCCGCGTCACCAGGGTGAATTCGAGTCGCGCCAGTTCGAGCACGGCGTTGGTGATCGTGGCAAGACTCGTCGGCGGCGCGCACCGCTCGACCGCTCGACGAAAGCTCGCGATGAGCCTGAAGATCGCGTGCGTCGCAAGTGTGCTGCGGGCGTGGTCCAGGTGCTCCCGGGCGCAGCCCGCGCTTCTCGGCGGGGCACCCCGGGTCAGCGGACCTTGTTGTCGCGTGGTGGAGGTGGCGCTGGTCGAGCCCGCGTCCCAAGACAGTGGTTCCAGGTGATGCATGTCGTTCCCCTGACAGCCGGGAGCGCGCTCCCGGATTCGGTTTCATGAGGCGGGTGTGTCGACGCACCCGCCTGGCGGTTCAGCGTTGGGTGAGGCGGGCACGGCCTTTATCGTCGAAGGTCCATGGAGTTGCGATCTCGCTGTTGGCGTTCGGGATGAACGTCGGCTGGTGTGCAACAGGTTCCGCGGCTGGTTGGGCGGCCGGCACAAAGCAGCACGGCAACTCCACGCGCTGTTGCCACCCTGTTGTCTGTTCCGGCGTCGCAGTTGTGTGGCCTGGTGGAATCGTCCATTTCCCGCTGACGACCAGATGACCGGACAACGGGACCCACGCGGCCATGCCGAGCGTGGCGCCGACGTTCACATGCGTCATGACCGGCACGACGCGTTCGATGGTTTTCAAGGGAGTTCTCCCGAAGCCGGGCGCGGCCCGGCGATGCACGATGGCCCGGCGTAGCCTCGAGGGCTCAGCGCCGGACGGCGATCAAGGCATCAGGAGATTTGCGGCGGCGCTCGCGGTTGCGCAGTCACCCACGCATACAGCGTGCGTGGCGCCGCCAGGAAGGCGGCAGGAAGGAGAGCCGGAGGAGTCATCAGCGGCAGAACCACCGGCGCGGCAGGGGTGGCTATCGCATCTGCATGGAGCGAGCAACAAGGGCAATGCTCGAAGGGATGAACGTTGCCCGAAGCCGGGGTCTGTTCCGTGGAACTGCCGTCGGGCTGGACCCACTTGGCTCCAAGCGAGGTGCAGACCTCGATCAAGGAAGCACCGTTCTTGGCGCCCAGCGCATGCGAGAGCGACGGCGCGAGCGCGGCCATCAGGATGGCCAGCACGGCAATCCAGGATGTCAGCACACGGGAAGCGCGGTCGAAACGCATATGCGCCGATTCTATAGTTGCAGCCGACGAGCTCCGGACCCTCCGAACGAGTTGGGGAAGGACCCGCCGTGAAGGTAAGGATGTACCCATCGGGGCGTCGGTGGCAAAGGGTTCCAGATTGCTGCGGACGGCGGTTTTGTGGCGACGAATTCGTTGGCGGCTACGACCGCCATGGGTTGAGCGAGGCCGTTCGGCAGATGTTCGAACTGGCAACCCACCTCTCCCTGCCAGGCCGCAGCCGAGCGCCCGGCTGCGCGCCTCTGTGCCGCCGAGCAGCGCAGCGGCCCGAGGGTTGCGCCGCGCAGCGGCGTCGAGTGCAGCTGTTTGAGCACCGAGCGCAGCGAGGGCGAGTTCTGCGCTCGCCCTCGGGCTGCGAGCAGCGCAGGGCAGTCGGCGTATTTCGCCGACCGGCACAGCGAAGCGCCGACGGGTGCTCGGCTGCGGCTTGGCGCGCCACCGAACGCCGCACGCATCCAGCCTGACCGCACCACCAAAGACACGAAGAACACCGCGAACCAGCCAGCCCGACCGCGGCGCCAGCTCAGCATCAATGGAAAAGAAGCGCCCCAATAGCCGTCTTTTCAACGCATCCACCCCAGAGCCCAAACGACATCATCGGCACCATTGACCGGAGCCCCACCATGATGCGTTCCCTGTGGATTTCGAAGACCGGCATGGAGGCCCAGCAGACCCAGCTGGACACCATCGCCCACAACCTGGCCAACGCCTCGACCAACGGCTACAAGCGTTCGCATGCCGTGTTCGAAGACCTGATGTACCAGAACCTGCGCCAGGCCGGCGCCAACAGCAGCGACCAGACCACCCTGCCCACCGGCCTGCAAGTGGGCCTGGGCACACGCGCCGTGGCCACCTCGCGCAGCTTCAGCCAGGGCAACTTGCAGCAGAGCAGCGGCCCGCTCGACGTGGCCGTGAGCGGCCAGGGCTTCTTCGAGATCCAGATGCCCGACGGCACCAACGGCTTCACGCGCGACGGCTCGTTCCAGGTCAACGCCACCGGCCAGCTCGTCACCAACAACGGCTACACGGTGCAACCCGGCATCACCATTCCGGCCACCGCGCAAAGCGTGACGATCGGCGCCGACGGCACCGTCAGCGTCGTGCTGCCGGGCCAGGCCACGCCGCAGAGCGTGGGCAAGCTCACGCTCACCAGCTTCGTGAACCCGGCCGGGCTCGAGCCGAAGGGGCAGAACATCTACACCGAGACGGCTGCATCGGGCACGCCCAATACCGGCACGGCCGGGCAGAACGGCCTGGGTCAGATCCAGCAGGGTTTTGTCGAAACCTCGAACGTGAACGTGGTCGAAGAGCTGGTCGGCATGATCCAGACGCAGCGGGCCTACGAGCTGAACTCGAAGGCCATCAAGACTTCCGACGAAATGTTGCAGCGCCTGTCGCAGATCTGAGGTCGATGATGAAGATGAACAACATGCACCGCTTGTCTCTGCTCGTGTGCGCGCTGGCGCTGGCCGGCTGCGAGATCCTCAACGCGCGGCCGCCGGTCGACATTGCGCAGCCCACCTCGGCGCGGCCTGCGCCGGTCGTGGCCAACCCCGCGCCGAACAACGGCTCGATCTTCCAGTCGGGCCAGTACCGCCCGCTGTTCGAAGACCACCGCGCACGCCTGGTCGGCGACATGATCACGGTGCAGATCGTCGAGAAGGTCAGCGCCACGCAGAAGAGCACGAGTTCCATCGACAAGAGCGGCGGCTTGTCGGGCGGCGTGACCGCGCTTCCGGGCATCTCGGCGAACTCGTTCACGGCGGCGCGCGCGAGCGTGGGTGCCAACGCGAGCAATACCTTCGCCGGCAAGGGCAGCACCGAGAACAGCAACGATTTCTCGGGCACGATCACCGCCACGGTGGTCGAGGTGCTGCCCAACGGGCACCTCATCATCGCGGGCGAAAAGCAGATCGGCGTGAACCACAACGTCGACGTGCTGCGTTTTTCGGGCCAGGTCGACCCGCGCGCCATCGTCAGCGGCAACAGCGTGCCCTCGGCGCAGATCGCCAACGTGCGCATCGAGCAGCGTGGCCGCGGCGCGCAGGCCGATGCGCAGGGAATTGGCTGGTTGGGGCGCTTCTTTTTGAGCGTTATGCCGGTTTAAGTTTCTCCAGAATCGGGAACATCAACGGATGCTCCCACCATGCTCACCCCCCATTCCAACCCCTCGGCCAGCGCCACCGACAAGCTGATCCGCGCACTCATCGTGCTGGCCACGCTGATGGCCACCGCCGCGCTGTGGTGGCCGGCCCCGGCCCACGCGATGCGGCTGAAAGAAGTGGCCAGCGTGCAAGGCGTGCGCTTCAACCAGTTGATCGGCTACGGCCTGGTCGTCGGCCTCGACGGCACCGGCGACCAGACCACCTCGGCCCCGTTCACGCAGCAAAGCCTGAACGCGCTGCTGCAGCAGATGGGCGTGAGCCTGCCGCCGGGCACCAGCATGCAGCTCAAGAACGTGGCGGCCGTGATGGTCACCGCGCAGCTGCCACCGTTTGCCCAGCCGGGCCAGCAGATCGACGTGAACGTGTCGTCGCTCGGCAACTCCAAGTCATTGCGCGGCGGCATGCTGATCGCCACGCCCCTGAAGGGCGCCGACGGCCAGATCTACGCGCTGGCGCAGGGCAACCTGATCGTCGGCGGTGCGGGCGCTTCGGCCGCCGGCTCGAAGGTGCAGATCAACCACCTGAGCGCGGGGCGTGTTCCCGAAGGCGCCACGGTCGAACGTGCCGTGCCCAATTCGCTCAACCAGGGCGACACGCTGCAGCTCGACCTCAATTCGAACGACTACAACACCGCCCGCGAAGTGGCCCGCACCATCAACAAGAAGATGGGCGAAGGCACGGCGCAGGCGCTCGACGGCCGGGTGGTGCGCGTGCGCATGCCCGAAGGGTCGGACGCGCGCGTGACCTTCCTGGCCGACATCGAGAACCTGCCGCTCGAGCTGGCGGCGGCCAGCGCCAAGATCGTCATCAACGCGCGAACTGGCTCGGTGGTCGTGAACCAGAACGTCACGCTCAACGCGTGCGCGGTGGCGCACGGAAGCCTGTCGGTCACGATCAGCAGCACGCCGGTCATCAGCCAGCCGGGCGCTCTGTCGGGCGGCAGCACGGTGGCCAAGGAAAAGGCCGACATCACGATCAAGCAGGATCCCGGTTCGCTGATCCAGCTGCCCGCCGGCACCAAGCTGGCCGACGTGGTGAAAGCGCTCAACTCTCTTGGCGCCACGCCGCAAGACCTGCTGGCGATCCTGCAGGCGATGAAAACCGCCGGCGCATTGAACGCCGAGATCGAGGTGATCTGACATGGGCATCTCGCGTGTGCCCTCCAGCAGCATCGAGGCCAGCGCCTCGCTCGACGCGCTGCGCGACCCGGCCGGCAACGCCCTGAAAGCCCGCGCCGCGAGCGACCCGAAGGCCGCGATCAAGATGGCGGCCAAGCAGTTCGAAGCGCTCTTCATGCAGCAGCTGATGAAGAGCATGCGCGAAGCGACCGTGTCGTCGGGCATGCTCGACAACGCCGGCACGCAGATGGGCACCGAGATGCTCGACACCCAGTTCGCGAACCAGATGACCGGCCTGAAGGGCGGCCTGAGCGACGTGATCATGCGCCAGCTCGAACGCCAGATGAACGGTGCCCCGGCGCCCGCGCTGGCCGTGCCGGCCGCAGGCGCCGCCGGTGCACCGGTGCGCAGCGAGCCGGCCAGCGGCGAAAAACTCAGCAGCACGCAGAGTGACTTCGTGCGTGTGCACACGCAAGCGGCCAAGGCTGCCGAGGCGGAAACCGGCATCCCGGCGACCTTCATGGTGGCGCAGGCGGCACACGAGTCGGGCTGGGGCAAACAGCAGATCCGCAACGCCGACGGTTCGAGCGCGTTCAACCTGTTCGGCATCAAGGCCGGCGCCAGCTGGAAGGGCGCCACCACCTCGATCACCACGACCGAAGTGATCGACGGCCAGGCCCGCAAGGTGGTCGCCAAGTTCCGCGCCTACGCGAATGCCGAAGCCTCGTTCAAGGACTACGCACAGCTGATGAAAGACAACCCGCGCTACGCCGGCGTGCTGGCCGCCGGCAACAACGCCGACGGTTTTGCGCAAGGCCTGCAGCGCGCCGGTTACGCCACCGACCCGGCCTACGCCGACAAGCTCACGCGCGTGATCAACACCACCTTGCGGCTGCAGCGGGCGAGTGCCTGAAGCAGCTGACAACGAGACCCAACCATGAGCGGACTTCTTTCGGTCGGCAAGTCGGCGATGTTCGCGAACTACGCGGCCTTGCAGACCACCGGCAACAACATCGCCAACGCCAACACCGCGGGTTATTCGCGCCAGAGCGTGCAGCTCGCCGACGCGGCCGGGCAGTTCACCGGCTCGGGCTTCTTCGGCAAGGGCGTGAACGTGGTGACGGTGCAGCGCGCCTACAACGAACTGCGCACGATCCAGGCCGGTGCCGCGAGTTCGGTGGCCGCCGCCGACAGCGCCCGGCTCGACAAGTTGACGCAGCTCGAAGGTGTGTTCCCGATCGGCAGCAACGGCATCGGGGCCGCGGCCGGCAGCCTGCTCAATGCGTTCGTCGACATCTCGAGCAACCCCACCGATTCGTCGGCCCGCCAGGTCGCGCTCAGCAACGCGCAGGAGCTGGCCTCGCGCTTTCGCAATGCCGGCGAGCAACTTTCCTCGTTGCAAAGCGGGGTCATGCTCGACATGCGTTCGTCGGTCACCGCCGTCAACTCGCTGGCGCAGCAGGTCGGCCGGCTGAACGAACAGATCAGCGCGCTCAAGGGCACCGGCCAGGCACCGAACAACCTGCTCGACGAGCGCGACCGCGTCGTCAGCGACATCGGCAAGCTCATCAACGTGACCACGCAGTCGGCCGAGGACGGCAGCCTCGGCGTGTTCATCGGCGGCGGCCAGAACCTGGTGCTGGGCAACGTGGTGAACTCGCTGAAGGTCGTGGCCGACAGCTTCGACCCGTCCAAGGCCCAGCTCGCCTTGCGCGACGGCGCGAGCGACCGGATGATTCCGGCGTCGTCTATCTCCGGCGGCGCGATCTCCGGGTTGTTGCGGTTCCAGAACGAAGACCTGAGCGAGGCCACGCGCCTGCTCGGCCAGATGGCCACCGCGATCAGCGGTGCGCTGAACCAGCAGCAGTCGCTCGGGCTTGACCTGGGCCAGCCGGCGGGCCGCGGCGCGCCGATCCTGGCGATCAGCGACGCACGCGTGTTGCCGTCGACGAGCAACGCCGGCAGCGCCCAGCTGAGCGCCAGCGTGACCGACCCGGCCCAGGTGCAGGCCAGCGACTACGAACTGCTGTTCGACGGCGCCAACTACAGCGTCACCCGTCAGCCCGACGGCCAGGCTGTGACCGGCAGCCCGTTCACGCCGGCAGCGCTGGCGGCCGGCGTCAACATCGACGGGCTGACGATCCAGCTCAACGCCGGCACGGCGCAGAACGGCGACCGTTTCCTCGTGCAACCGGCGGCCACCGCAGCGCAGAACATGCGGCTGGTGCTGACCGACCCGCGTGGCCTGGCGGCGGCATCACCCTTCACCGGCAGCGCTGGCGCCGACAACCGCGGCACCGCCACGGTGGCTTCGGTGTTGGCCACCGGCGCGACCAATGTGCCGAGCCTGTCGGCCGATTTCGTGTTCACGTCCGACACCGGCAACTACAACTGGACGCTCGACGACGGCACGACCGTGACCACCGGCACCGGCACCTGGACGCCGGGCTCGCCGATCTCGCTCGGTGGCTTCGCGATGAGCCTCGACGGTGTGCCGAAGAGCGGCGACACGCTGCGCGTCGCCTCGACCGTGTCGCCGGCCGGCAACAACGGCAACGCGCTCGCGTTCGTGAAACTTGGCGAGACCGCACTCGTCGGCCGCAGCGCCACCCAGACCGGCATGAACATCACCGACGCCTACGCCAGCGCGCTGGCGAGCGTGGGCGTGCGCGTGCAGGGCGGCACCATGGCCTCGAAGATCTCGACCGTGCTGGCCGACGACGCCGAAACCGCGCGCTCCAACGAGGTCGGCGTGAACCTCGACGAAGAGGCGGCGCGGCTGATCCAGTTCCAGCAGAGCTACCAGGCCGCGGCCAAGATTCTTCAGGTGGCGCAGACCATCTTCCAGACCCTGTTGCAGACCGGCGGCGCCTGACGCGCCTTCAGAGGTTTCAATTCATGCGGATCAGCACTTCCAACGCCTACAACCAGTCGATCGACGCGCTGCAGGACCGGCAGACCGCGCTGGTCAAGGCCAACGAGCAGATGACCACCGGCAAGCGCGTGAACCGCGCCGGCGACGACCCGGCCGCGGCCGCGCGCACCGAGCGCGCGATGGCGAACGAAGCCCGCATCACCGCGAGCCAGCGTGCCGTCGACGCGAGCAACAACGCCGTCACCTTGACCGAAGGGGCACTCGGCGATGCCGAAGGTTTGTTGCAGCAGGCGCGCGAGCACCTCGTGGCGGCTGGCAACGCCACCTACAACGACGCCAACCGCGCCATCCTGGCCGACCACCTGAGCGCGATCCGCAACCAGCTGTTCGCTGTGGCCAACCGCGACGACGGCGCCGGCAACCACCTGTTCGCCGGCCAGGCCGTCGACCAGCGGCCGTTCGTCGACGCGGGCGGCGGCGTTCAATACCAGGGCGGCGAGGGCGCGGCACTCGCCGGCTCCGGCGAAACGCTGCCGCTCAGCATGGACGGGCAGGGCCCGTGGATGCGCGCGCGCTCCGGCAACGGCGTGTTCGAAACCCGCCCCACCACCGCCACCGGCACCGCGTGGATCGACAGCGGGCGCGTGACGAACCCGAGCGCGCTCACGTCGTCGACCTACAGCATCCAGTTCAGCGTGGCCGCCGGCGTGACGACCTACTCGGTGTTGCGCGACGGCCTGGCCACGGCGCAGACCAACGTGGCCTTCACGCCGGGCCAGTCGCAGGCGATCCAGGTCGACGGCATGGCCGCCAGCATCACCGGCGCGCCGGCCAACGGCGACGCTTTCGAGCTGCGCCCGGCCAGCAGCAGCCTCTCGGTGTTCGACGCGCTCGACCAGGCCATCGCCGACCTGAAGACACCGTCACGCACCGGGACCCAGATTGCGCAGAGCAATTCGACCAACCTGGCCAACCTCGACGCCGTGCTCGGGCAGATCCAGGGCGGGCGGGCTCAGATGGGCACGGCGATGAACCGGGTCGAAGCCGTGACCGGGCGCCTCGCGTCGCAGAAGCTCGCGGCCACGACGGAACGCACGAATGCCGAGTCGCTCGACCTGACGGAGGCGATTTCCGACTTCGGCAACCAGCAGACCGGCTACGATGCAGCGCTGAAGGCGTATGCGATGGTGCAGCGCCTGTCGCTGTTCAACTACGTGAACGGCTGATCCTTCGGACCGATCCACCTTCAACCACCGGGGAACGTGCTTGAGTGACCCTGCCATCCTGGGCCAGATCGCCCTCGGCTACTCGCCCTTCATCGACCGCAACCGTTCGGTCTCGGCTACGCGCCTGACGGTGTTCCCGCTGCGGCCCGACGCCGAGCTCGACGTGGCGCAGCTGCTGCACGCGGTGGGCAGCGTCTGGCCGGCCAGTGGCGCGCGGGTCTCGCTCAACATCGTCAGCGAGAGCCTGCTGAACGACCTGCTGCAGGCCCAGCCTTCGGCCAACCTGATGATCGAGGTGCCGGCCTTCATGGCCGCCGACCCGACCCACACCCGGGCCATCACCACGCTGCACGCCAGCGGCACCACGCTGCTGATCAAGGGCCGGCCGCTGAAAGAGCTGCCGCGCGAAGTGCTGCCCTGTTTCACGTATTCGATCATCGACCTGTCCGACGAGCGCCGCCTCGCCGAGAGCAGCGCGCCGCCCGGCGTGACGCGCAGCATCCTGCACGTGCAATCGGGCGTGCGCAGCATCGCCGACATGGAAGCCAGCTTCGCGCGCGGCGCCGAGGCCGTGCTCGGCTGGCCGATCGACGACGCGGTGGTCACCAGCGGCAAGGCCGGTGCCGGCGGCAAGCAGGTGGCCGCGCCGGGCATGCAGGTGATCATGGAATTGATCCACCGCGTCGACAAGGAAGAGCCGATCGAGAAGCTCGAGAACACGCTCAAGCGCGACCCGCCGCTCGCGTTCAAGCTGCTGCGCTACATCAACTCGCCGGCGTTCGGCCTGCGGGTGGAGATCAACTCGTTCCGCCACGCGATCATGATGCTCGGCTACAAGCGCCTGAAGCGCTGGCTGGCGCTGCTGCTGGCCACCGCGAGCAAGGAAGTCAACCTGAAGCCGGTGATGTTCGCCGCGGTGCGGCGCGGCCTGCTGATGGAAGAGCTGGCGCGTGGCACCGGCGACGAAGAAACCCGCAACGAGGTGTTCATCTGCGGTGTGTTCTCGCTGCTCGACCGCATGTTCCAGCAGCCGTTCGAAGAACTGCTCAGCACCATCCCCGTGCCCGAGCGGGTGTACCAGGCGCTGGTCGAACACACCGGACCGTACGAGCCCTACATGAACGTGGTGCGCGCCATCGAGAGCGAGTCGCTGTTCGACTTCCGCGAAGCGGCCGACAACCTGATGATGAGCGTGAGCGAGATCAACCGCGCCCAGCTGCGGGCGCTGATGGCGGCCAGCGAGATCGAGTGACACCCGCAGAGCCCTGGTCGAATGCGCCGGGCTGGCGCGAATTCTTCGACCTGCTGTCCGACGCCGTGGTGGTGTTCGACGCGCAGGCGCGTGTCGTCATGCTCAACACCGCGGCGCTGCGGCTGCTGCCCTGCGAAGCCGGTGCCTCGCTCGATCAGCTGAAGCCGGCGCTCGGCACCGCCGCGACGCAGTGGCTCAAGCGCGCGGCGACGGGTTCTTTCCTCGGCATGGCCGCGCCGCTGGCGCGCCTGGCCGACGGCCGCAGCGCCAGCATGGCTTGGCGCCGGCTCGAC
The DNA here is from genome assembly GCA_040080605.1 of Burkholderiaceae bacterium. GTDB lineage: Bacteria > Pseudomonadota > Gammaproteobacteria > Burkholderiales > Burkholderiaceae_C > LMDS01. The sequence goes on along the minus strand of JBEBIB010000015.1, from coordinate 93,215 downwards.
GCGCAGCATTCGGTGCTGCGCCTGTCGCCGACGCTTGCACCGGCCGCCGGCCCCGCCCAGCCTGCGCCCGGCGTGCCCAACGTGGCGAGCGTGCGCGAGGCACTGGCGCTGTTCTGGGAGTCGCCATTCCCGGCGTCGTTGCAGGGCCCGGACTTTCGCCTGATCGATGTGAACCAGGCGATGCTCGACTACACCGGCTTCGCCCGCGAGCAACTGATCGGGCAAGACCCGCAGCGGCTGATGCCCCCCGAAGACCAGGCCACGTACGCCGCGCGGCGCGAACGCCTGCAGGCGAGCCCCATCGATGTCAACGAGCCCGGGTTGAAAGAAGCCCGCCTGTTCGACGCCAGCGGTCGCGAGCGGCGCTACCGGGTGGCGCGGCGCACGCTGCGGGGCGACGACGGCGAGCCGCTCTACCTCGCGGTGCTGCAGGACGCCACCGCCGAACACCAGGCGCGCGAGCGTGCCGACCGTTCGCTGCGTGAACTCGACGACTGGTTCGACCTGAGCCCCGTTGGCATGGTGCTGTTCGACGCCAGCGGCCTGTTGCTGCGCACCAACCCGGCTTTCGACACGCTCGCTGGTGCGGTGCCGGTCTCGCTGGCAGACGCCCCTGCCGGCCTGCAGCAGTTGCTGGCGTGGGACGACGGTGAAGTCTCGACGCAGCTGCTCGCGGGCGCCACCGCGCTGCAGCGCCAGGGCTCGTTGAAGGCGGCACCCGGCGGGCCGCGCCTGCTGCGCTCGGTCGTGCGCGGCTACAACACCTCGGGCGGGCAGCGCCGCTACATGGCGGTGGTCGAAGACCGCAGCGTCGAAGAAGAGCGTGACCTGGCCCAGATGCAGATCGGTGCGCTGATGGACACGGCCGGCGTCGGCCTGGCCACGTTCCAGGACTCGGGCTGGGTGCCGCAAGGGCGCGCCCCGCGCAGCGAGCACGCCGGCTCGGCCGCGCTCGAATCGATCGGGCGTGACATCGTGGCGGCCGAGTCGCTGCCCGAGTTCGAAAAACTGCAGCTCGCGTTGCGCCGCGCCCAGCGCGCCGAGGTGCGTTATGCGATCGACCACCCCGAGCTCGGCCGGCGCTGGCTGCTCACGCGGGTGGAACCGGCCACGCTCGCGTCGGGCAAGCGCACCACCTCGGTCGTCACGCTCGACATCACCGAACAGCACCAGAGCCAGTTGCGCGGAGAACAGCTGCTGCACGAGCTGAGCACGATTCTCGAGAGCACGACCGCCGGCATCGCCTACCTGCGCGGTGACGCGTTGCAACGCTGCAACCGCCGCTTCGAGCTGATGCTCGGCTGGCCCGAAGGCGCGGCGCTCGGCCTGGGCGTGCAGGCGCTGTTCGCCCACAACCCGCAGGCCGCACGCATTGCCACCGATGCGGCGGCCGCGTTGGCCGACAGTCCGATCTTCGAGACCGAGTTCGACGTGCCAGCCGCGGGCGCCAACGGGCTGCCACGCTGGTACTCGCTCTCGCTGCGCCGCACCGGCGCGCCCGGCACTGATGCCGAGACCATCGCGGTGCTGTCGGACGTGACCCGGCTCAAGACCCAGCAGCGCGAGCTCGAAATCCTGGCCCGCGACCGCGAGCTGATGTTCAGCCTGTCGGGCGTGGGCATCGCCTTCATTCGTGGCCGCCGCATCCAGCGCGCCAACCAGGCGCTGGCCCACCTGGCCGCCTGCACCGTCGACGAACTGTCGATGCTCGACATCGCCGAGCTGTTCGCCGACCGGGTCGACTTCGAACACTTCTGGCCGCAGGAAGAGGCCGAACTGCGCAGCCACGGCCGCTGGACCGGCGAACGCCAGCTGCGCCTGCGCGACGGGCGCTTGCGCTGGGTGCAGGTGAGCAAGCGGCTGGTGACGCAGGGCGACGTGGCGGGCGGCATCATCGCGTCGTATGTGGACGTGGATGCACGCCACCGCGCCGAGCGTGCCGTGGCGCTGCAGGCCGACCGCACCCGCTCGATCCTCGACTCGGCGCTGGTCGGCATCGTCACCGTCGGGCCGCAGGGCATCGAGTGGATGAACCGCTCGGCGCGGCGCATGTTCGCCGGCGAACTGGCCGACTTCGTGAACCTGCCGATCTCGACCGTGGCGACCTCCGAGCCCGACCACCCGTTCCGCCGCACGCAGTACCTGACGGAACTGGTCGAAGGCCAGGCCCAGACCTTCGAGTGCCGCGTGCTGGCGCGCGACGGGCGCGAGTTCTGGGTCGTGGGCAATGCGGTCTCGACCGAACGCGAATCGACCGGCCGGCAGCTCACCTACGCGCTGCTCGACATCGAACGCCGGCGCCTGGCCGAAGCGCGCGTGACCGAAGCGCAGGCTTCGCTGCAACGCATCATCGAAGCGGCGCCGCTGGCGATCACGCTGTACGACGCCCACACCCTGAGGATCGTGCAGATCAACGAAGTGGCGGCGCGTGTCACGGGCCACACGCCGCCGCAACTGATCGGCGCATCACCCGAAGACATCGTGACGCCCGAGTTCGCGCAGGCACTGCGGCGTGACATGGCGCACGCGCTCGGCGCCACCGACGTGACGACGCGCGAGTACCCGGTCTTGATCGACGGCGAAGAAACTGTGTGGGACGCGCGCTACCTGCCGCTGGCCGCCGGCCCCGGCCGCGCGCCCGACCAGCTCTTGCTGGTGGCGACCGACGTGACCGAACAACGTGCCGCGCAGGAAGCGCGGCTGGAAGCGGCGATCGCGCAGCGCGAGATGCTGGTCAAGGAAGTGCACCACCGCATCAAGAACAACCTGCAGGGCGTGGCCGGGCTGCTGCAGCAGATCGGCCAGCGCAAGCCCGAAGTGGCGGGTGTGATCGCCGAGGTGGTGGGCCAGGTGCACGCCATCGCGCAGGTTTATGGCTTGCAGGTCGGCAGCGGCGGGCCGCTGCAGCTGGCGAGCGTGGTCGACGCGATCACGGCGTCGGTGCAGCGCACCTTCGGCCGCACGATCCGCTTTTCGGCGGCCGGCACGACGCCGACCGAATGGACACTGCCCGAGGCCGAGTCGATCCCGATCGCACTCACGCTCAACGAGCTGCTGACCAACGCCGTCAAGCACAGCGCCGGCACGCCGGACGACGAGGTGCTGTGCACGCTCGACGGTGGCGAGATGGGCGTGCGCATCAAGGTCTCGAACCGGGCCACGCTCGCGCCGGGCTTCGACCTGTTGCGCATTCCCGGCGGCGTTTCGGGCCTCGGCCTGGTGCGCGCGCTGCTGCCACGGCGCAGCGCACGCCTCACGCTGGAGCAGCACGACGACCGGGTCGTGGCCGAAATGGTGTTGCAGCCGCCGGTCGTCACGCGCGGGTGACGTCGGCGCGCCAGGCGCGTGCGTTCCGGCACGAGGGACGCTTTCGTTCCCTTACCCACGGGGGATAAATCCGCAGTCGCGCGGCGCCGCCTTCACGGACAATCGGCGCAGTTCGATGTGGAGCCCGGCCGGCCGTGAGGCGCCGGGCAAAAAAACAATGACGTCACACCCCCAAGGCACGATCCTCGTCGTCGACGACGACCGGCTCGTGCTCGCCACGCTGGCGCACGGCCTCACGCAGGCCGGCTACGACGTGATCGATGCCGACAACGGCGACGACGCGATCCTGCTCGCCCGCGAGCACCGGCCTGACCTGGCGCTGCTCGACATCCGCATGCAGGGCAAGAGTGGCTTCGACGTGGCGGCCTACCTGCGCGAGTACTGCCAGATCCCGTTCATGTTCCTGTCGGCGTTCAGCGACGAAGCGACGGTCGCGCAAGTGAAGGCGCTGGGCGCGGTGGCCTACCTCGTGAAGCCGCTCGACATAGCGCAGATCCTGCCCAGCGTGGCCACCGCCATGGCCAACGTGCATGCGCAGCGCAACGCGGCCGGCGTGCCGGCCTCGGGCGAAGGCCATTCGCCCGAGCAATTGCAGTGGATGGCGGTCGGCCTGCTGATGCAGCGTGACGGCCTGACCGCCGCGCTGGCCCTGCAGCGCCTGCAGCAGCTCGCCGACGCCGCGGCGCAGCCGGTCGCCACGCACGCGGCGCAGCTGCTCAGCCTTGCGGCAGCGAGAAGTGGAACTGTGCGCCCTGGTTGACCTCGGCTTCGCCCCAGATTTCGCCACCATGGCGGCGCACGATGCGCCGCACCGACGCCAGCCCGACCCCGGTGCCCGGGAAATCGTTGGCGCTGTGCAGGCGCTGGAACACGCCGAACAGGCGGTCTGAAAAACGCATGTCGAAACCGGCGCCGTTGTCGCGCACGGTGAAGCAGTCGGACGTCTTGGGCGAGCGCTCGAAGCCGATGCGTGCATCGGTGCATTTGCTCGTGTACTTCCAGGCGTTGCCGAGCAGGTTTTCGATCACCACACGCAGCAGCGTCGCGTCGCCCTGAACCTGCAGGCCGGGTTCGATCTCGATGTTCACCACACGCTCCGGCCACTGGCGGCGCAGGTCGTCGGCCACGTAACCGGCGAGCTGCGACAGGTTCACGGTCTGGCGCGCGAGCGGTTGCGACGACAGCTTCGACAGCGCGAGCAACGCATCGATCATGTTGTTCATGCGCGCGGCGGCGCCGAGCACACGGTCGAGGTGGTCGTTGCCGACCCGGTCGAGCAGGCGGCCGTAGTCTTCCTTGACGATCTTCGTGAAGCCTTCGACCACGCGGATCGGCGCGCGCAGGTCGTGCGAGATCGTGTAGCTGAACGACTCCTGTTCGGCTTCTGCCACGCCCGGCGCCGCCGCCGTGCCAGGGCTGGGCGCGGCGAGCTTCGCCAGCGGAGCCGGCGCTGGCGCAGCCTCGAGTTCGCGGAAGGTGCCGTGGTAACCGGCGAACGCGCCCGACGCATCGCTGCGGACCCGCGCACGCAGCTGGCCGCGGCGTGGCGCGCCCGAGCCGCCCGTGAGACACGCTTCGACGCCGCCCAGCGCCACCGCGCTGCGCAACTGCGCCTGCAGGGCCGGCGCGTTGTCGACGCTGAAACGCTCCCACAGCAGCACCGGCGCGGCCGCACTTGCCCAGTCGGCCGGCGCTGCGCCGTGGGGCGGGCGCAACTGCACGAGGCGGTGCTGCGCATCGGTCTGCCATTGCCAGACGTCGAGCAGTTCGTCGACGTTTTGAAGTTGCAGCCGGGTGGCGCGCAGGGCCTCGCCCAGTTGACGCCGCTGGCCGGCTGCACGCAGCGTTAGGGCAGCGAAGACCGTGAACATCAGGGCCGGCAGCACGAACAGGAACACGAGCGCGGCGTTCAGGCCCGGCGTTGCGGGCTCGGGGCTTCCGGCGGGGAGCCTGCTGGCCGTCGCGGCCCAGAGTGCCCAGGCCAGCAGCGCGGTGCTGAAGAGCGCCGCACCCAACCAGACCCAGGGCCGCCAGCGGGGCTGCAGTTGCACACCGATGCCACTGACACGATTCATGCGAACGATTGTAGGGGCCGGGTCGGGCGTGCGGCCTGGTGGTCAAGTTCCACCGGCGGCTGCCGAAATCAGGGCATAGGGGTGCATGCACCGCTGTGGCTGCGACCCGGCGCCGCCCAGGCGTTCGGCCCCCCGGATCAACCGATGTCATCGAACTTTCATGTTGCTGCGTGTGTCCCGTCTGGCGTTCTGGCTCGCTGCCGTGGCGGCGGCCGTGGCGCTGGCCGTCCCGACCGGCTGGGAAACCAGCCTGACGGGCTTCGCCGTCGCCGCCAGTGCGGCAGCGTTCGGCTTCTGGCGCGCCGGTCTGGCCGAGTTGCGCCGCACCGGGGGTGCCGACGCGCTGTTGCCCGAGGCCGAACCGTTGACTCGGTCGGCGCTGGACGAGGCGGCTTCAAGGGTCGAAGCTTGCTGCGCCGAGGCGTCGGGGTTCGAGGCGGCACTGCACGGCGTGGCGCGCATCCTGAAGGCCGAGCTCGGGGCGCTGCATGTCGTGGTCTACCGCGTGATGGGCTTCGACACCACGCACGCGCGACTCTCCGAATTGGTCGAAGCCCAGCCAGGGTTCCTGCTCGCCGAACAGCGGGTGCACCTGCAACGCTCCGCGTTGGGGCGGGCAGTCGAATCGCAGCAGGAAGTTGTCGATCCGGCCGGCACGGCCACGCTGCCGGTGCTGGGGCAGGGCAGCGCCGTGGCGGTGATCGAGTTGAGTGGCCTGCAGATCGGCATCGATGCCGATGCACTGACCGCCGTGCTGGCCCACGCACGGGCCCAGCTCTCGCAGCGGGCGGAGCCGGCGGCGAAGGCACGTCGCCAACACCCCGATGGCCGATATGCCGCGCGCTTGGGCGAGAATGGCTGATCTGAAACTTTCCGCACGAACGCCCTGGCGTTCGAGACAACGGGTGCTGCAGGCCTCTGGCATGCTCGCCGGTGGTGACGCGAATCGGGTTTTGATGACTTTGTTTTCAGTTTCTTGCGTGGTGTTCACGGGTTCATGATGTCTGGCGAACCCTTGTCCCTGCACGCCCCACGGCCCGGCCTCGACCCCGAAGCGCTCGCGCGCCTGACCGAGCTCGACCCCAAAGGCGAGAACAAGCTGCTCGAGCGTGTGCTGCGCGCCTTCCAGACTTCGGCCGCGCGCCTCATGCCGCAGCTCGAAGCCGCCCGCCTGAGTGGCGACCGCGCCACGGTGCGGCTGGTGGCGCACACGCTGAAGTCCTCGTCGGCGAGCATCGGTGCGCTCGAGCTGTCACAGGTCTGCGCGCAGATCGAAGCCCTGATCCGCGCCGAATCGGCCGACGATCTCGACCCGCTGCTGCACCGGATGCGCAGCACGCTCGACGCGGCCCTGGGCGCGATCCAGCATTTGCTCGACGGCGCTCGATGAACGCCCGTTCCGACATCGCCGCCGACGACCTGCCCGAGCAGCCCCGGGTGCTGCTGGTCGACGATGACGAAGTCAACCTGCTGCTCACCTCGATCGCGCTGCGCGAACGCGGTTTTGCCATCACCGAAGCCACCAGCGGCGAAGCGGCGCTCGTCGCCCTGGGCCACGGCCTGCCCGACGTGGTGGTGCTCGATGCGCTGATGCCGGGCCTCGACGGCTTCCAGACCTGCCGCGCCTTGCGCGTGCTGCCCGGCTGTGAATCGCTGCCGGTGCTGATGCTGACCGGCCTCGACGACGACGCGTCGATCACGCGCGCGTACGAAGCGGGTGCCACCGATTTCTTCGTCAAGTCGACACAGTGGAGCCTGCTGGCCGGGCGCCTGCGTTACCTGCTGCGTGCCGCGCGGGTGCGTGCCGAGCTCGAGCGCAGCAAGTCGCGCCTGGCGCGCGCGCAAGACCTGGCGCGCATGGGCAGCTTCGACTGGAAGCGCGGCACCGGCGGGCCGGTGTTCTCGGTCGAAGGCCTGCGGGTGTTCGGCCTGTCGCCCCACGACACGCTGGCGTTCCGGCCGCTGCTGCGCATGCTGCCGGCCGACGACCGCAGCGGCCTGATCGCGGTGCTGCACGAAGTGATCCGCCACAGCACCGTGCTGGCCACCGACATCCCGGCCACGCTGCGCGACGGCCGCCAGCGCATCGTGCACGTCGAGGCCGAGCCCGAGTTCAGCGAACAAGGTGTGCTCATCGGCTACAGCGGCATCGTGCAGGACGTGACCGACCGGCGCCTGGCCGAAGACAAGATCCGCCACCTGGCGAACTTCGACACGCTGACCGGCCTGCCGAACCGGCGCCAGCTGATCTGGCGCGCCGAGCGCGCGCTCGAACACGGCCGGCGCCTGAACCACCAGGTGGCGTTGTTGCTGATCGACCTCGATCGCTTCAAGATCATCAACGACACGCTCGGCCACGGTGCCGGCGACGAACTGCTGATGGAAGTGGCGCGCCGCCTGCGTTCCTGCGTGCGCCATTCCGACCAGGTGATGGAAAGCACGATCGAGTCGATGGGTTCGCGCTCGCACCGCACGCTCGAAGCGGTGGGCCGGCTCGGCGGCGACGAGTTCGTGGCGCTGCTGCCTGAAGTGGTCGACGAGCGTGACGCCGAGCGGGTGGCGCAGCGCATTCTTGAGCTGATGCGCGAGCCGATCTTCGTCGGCGGGCAGGAATGTTTCGTGACCGCGAGTGTCGGCATCGCGCTGTTCCCGCGCGACGGCACCTCGGTGGCCGACCTGATGCGCAACTCCGACGTGGCTATGTATTCCGCCAAGGGCGCGGGGCGCAATTCGGCCTCGACGTACCGTCCGGCGCTGGCGGGCCAAGGCCGCGAGAAGCTGGAGCTCGAAAGCGCGCTGCACAAGGCTATCGAACGCGACGAGCTGGTGCTGTACTACCAGCCCAAGATCGACGTGCGCGGCGCCAAGATGGTGGGCGCCGAAGCGCTGATGCGCTGGCGCCGCAACGGCGTGCTGGTGCCGCCGGGCGACTTCATTCCGCTGGCCGAAGAAACCGGCCTGATCGTGCCACTGAGCGAGTGGGCGATCCGCGAAGTGGCGCGCCAGGCGCGCATCTGGCAAGACAACTTCGGCTTCGCCGACTCGATCGCCGTCAACCTGCCGAGCCGGCTGTTCGAGCGCACCGACCTGGTCGAGTACATCCACAACGCCGTCACCACCTACGGTGTGCCGCACCACGCGATTGAACTCGAGATCACCGAGACCGGGTTGATGAAGGACCTGCAGAACGTGATCCCGTCTTTGCACCGGTTGAACGAGATCGGGGTCGAGATCTCGATCGACGACTTCGGCACCGGTTATTCGTCGCTGGCCTACCTGACCGCGCTGCCGATCAGCGAGCTCAAGATCGACCGCAGTTTCATCCGCGACCTGGGCATGACGCCGCAGAGCTCGGCCGTCGTCACCGCCATCATCGCGCTGGCGCGCTCGCTCGGCCTGCGCGTGGTGGCCGAGGGCGTGGAGAACCTGCGCCAGATGGAAGTGCTGCACCGCCTCGGCTGCGGCGTGATGCAGGGTTTCCTTTTCAGCAAGCCGCAGCCGCCCGAAGACATCGAGACTTGGCTGCAGCAGACCATCCTGCCGCGCAAGGCGCCGTGGATCGGCAAGGCCGACGAAGCCGACATGGCCGAGGTGCTGCGCTTCCCCGACGTGCGCGATCCGCGTGCCAAACCGCGCTGACCGGGCGAGCCCATGATGCAGACCACCCGACCTGCTCCCCTGACGCCGCCTTCCGCCGAGGCTTCGCAAGGCTCGTCGCCGGCCCACATCGCCAAGGCGGCATTGCGCCGGCTGGCGCTCGAAAAACTCGAACCCACGCCCGAGAACTACGAGCGCGCCTACCGCACCGAAGCCGGTGGCGCGGCCGTGGCCACGCTGCTGCCCGAACGGGGCCAGCGGCTCGTCGAGCGCCTGGCCCAGCGGGCTTTCGACGCTGAAGCGTCGGGCGGCGGCGCTGCCGCGGCGGAGTTCGCGCAAGCGGTCGCACGCGGCCGCTGGGAGGTGGCCGAACGCAGCCTGCAGAATTCACCCGCGCCCGATGCCTCGGCGATCGCCGCCCTGATCGAGCGCATCGTCCGCGGCATGGAACGTGGCGGCCGCAACTGGACCCAGGCGCGCAAGAAAGACGGCCTGCAGCGGGTGCTGCAAGGCAGCCGCAGCGACCCCAAACGCCTGCAGCAGCGCCTGGCGCAGCTGGTGTCGAGCTGGGAGACCGATGCCGCCGACGCCCCCACCGAGGGGCTCGACGAGGCCGAAGCCGCAGCGCCGCCCGATACCGGCAGCGCCGTGCCCTCCGACATCGTGCCTGCTCTGCCGGCCGATTCGGCAGGCGACTGGAACCGGGTGCTCGCGCCGCTCTGCCAGACGCTTGCGCAAGCGCTGCCCGCCAGCGAAGCTGCGCCCCACGAACTGGCCGAGGCGCTGGCTGCGCTGACCCAGCGCCTGCAGGCCGAAGGCGCCACGCCGACGCTGGTGGAAGAGCTCGAAGCGCTGTGCCAGCGTGCGGGCCAGGTGCTGCAGCACCGCCACCACCTGCTCGACCAGCTCGGTGGCCTGTGCCAGGAGCTGACTGCCAGCATCGCCGACCTGGCCGAAGACGACAGCTGGGCCAAGGGCCAGTGCGACGCGATGCGGGTCAAGATGGACGAAGGCCTGTCGGCCCGGGGCGTGCGTGCCGTGAGCGAGCTGCTGCGCGACACCCGCGAACGGCAGAGCCAGGTGCGGGTCGAGCGGGCGCGCGCACGCGACTCGCTCAAGGGCCTGATCAACCAGATGCTCACCGAGCTCAACGAGCTCGGCTCGCAGACCGGCAACTTCCACGACAGCGTGGGCCGTTATGCCGACGTGATCGAAAAGGCCGACTCGCTCGAAGGCCTGGCCGGCGTGGTGCGCGAGATGGTCGAAGAAAGCCGCACCGTGCAGTCGCTGGTGCGCCAGACCCAGACGCGCCTGCAGGAAGAACACAGCAAGGCCACGGGTCTGACGCAGCGCGTCAACGAACTCGAAGAAGAGATGCAGCGCCTCTCTGACGAAGTCTGCACCGACCAGCTCACGCAAGTGGCCAACCGGCGCGGGCTGATGCAGGCTTTCGAGGCCGAGCGGGCGCGCGTCGAGCGCACCGGCGCGCCGCTGGCGATCGGCCTGCTCGACATCGACAACTTCAAGCGCCTGAACGACGAACTCGGGCACGGCGCCGGTGACGAGGCACTCAAGTCGCTCGCCGCACTGGTGGCGAAGACGCTGCGCCCGACCGACGTGGTGGCGCGCTTCGGCGGCGAAGAGTTCGTGGTGCTGCTGCCCGAGACGCCGAGCGACGAAGCCGTGGCTATCCTGACGCGGCTGCAGCGCACCTTGACCGGGGGCCTGTTCCTGCATGAACAGAAGCAGGTGTTCGTGACCTTCTCGGCGGGTGTCACCGCCTACAGGCTGTCCGAGAGCGTCGAAGCGGCCCTGGAGCGCGCCGACCGCGGCATGTACGAAGCCAAGCGCAACGGCAAGAACCGCACTTGCATGGTCTGAGCCGCAGCGCTCAGCAGTCCTTCAGCTTCCCTGCCCCTGCCGTGTGGCCGCTGCGTGTGAGTGCTGCGGTCACGGCCTCACGGTCGCTCAGCCGCTGCTGCTTCGCCATCGAGCCGGCCAAGGTGGCCTGCTCTTCGAACGTGGTGCGCGTGGGCAAGCCGCTGCAGGCCAGCAGGTAGACCACGCGCCGCGACGTGCCCAGCGTGACGCCGGTCTGCGAGGCGACCCGCGGTGCCATGGCGAGCAGGTCATCGGAATTCATGCCGACCCGCGGGGCCACTTCGGCAAGGTGCTTGGTCTCGGCCCGGCCGGCAAAAAAGACCACGACGAACAGCGCCGAGAGACCGATGCCTGCGACTGTCGCGATGTGCTTGTACATGTGCGTCACCCTGAACCTTGAGCTGAAAGCGGTGCTGAGCCGAACTCTTCGAGTGGGGAGTGTGAACCGGCGCGCGAGTTCTTGCACGAAACAGGCCAACACGGTGGCAAGTTAGGGGGCAGGTGCCGGCGCACGCGGCGTGCATTGCGTTGTGCCGAAGCGCTGCGGTACGCTCCGCGCCATGAACGAACCAGTACAAACAAAGCGCCGCGCCGGCCGCCCGGCGGCCACTGCCGCGCGCACCAACGACCCGCAGCGCACGATGGCCAACATCGTCGAAGTGGCGACCAAGGAGTTCGCCGACAAGGGCCTGAGCGGCGCACGCATCGACGAGATCGCCGCGCTCACGCACACCAGCAAGCGCATGATCTATTACTACTTCACGAGCAAGGAAGGCCTCTACGTGGCCGTGCTCGAAGAAGCCTACCGGCGCATCCGCAGCATCGAGGCCACGCTCAACCTCGACGACCTGGAGCCCGAGGCGGCGCTGCGCAAGCTGGTCGGCTTCACCTTCGATTACCAGCTCGCAAACCCCGATTTCATCCGCCTCGTGATGACGGAGAACATCCACAACGGCGAGTTCCTGGCGCAGTCAAAGACGATCCAGCAGCTCAACATCCCGGTCATCCACGCCGTCAAGGCGGTGTACGACCGCGGCGTGAAGGCGGGCGTGTTCCGGCGCGGGCTCGACGCCGTCGAACTGCACATGTCGATCAGCGCGCTGTGTTTTTTCAACGTGGCCAACCGCCACACCTTCGCGCTGATCTTCAAGCGCGACATGACCGAACCCGAGGCGATGGAAGGCCGCCGCAAGAACATCGTGGAAATGATCGCGCGCTTCGTCCACAAGTGAGCCGCGGCCGCGGTTTGGTCTGAGTCAGGGTTTCCACCGATTCATAAACGTACTAGTTCGTACATTATTCGGCCCCAAGGGTGCACAGAACACCCTGGTGCCGTCGAGGCGCAGGGTTCCGGCAGGCGCTGGAGACCCCGCCACCTTGACCGGGTCGCAACGAAGCAGGAGACAACATGACGAAGTTTCTAGATCTCTACTGTCGTGCGCTGGAGGCCTTGATGGCCCTGGCGCTGGCCATGATGGTGGTGCTGGTGTTCGGCAACGTGGTGCTGCGTTACGCCTTCGATTCCGGTATCACGGTGTCGGAAGAGGTGTCGCGCTGGCTGTTCGTGTGGCTCACGTTTCTCGGCGCTGTGGTGGCACTCAAGGAACACGGCCACCTCGGCACCGACATGCTCGTCGGCAAGCTCGGCCCCACCGGCAAGAAGGTCTGCCTCGTGCTGGCCCAGGTGCTGATGCTGTACGTGACCTGGCTGCTGATCTCGGGCAGCCTCACGCAGGCCCGTATCAACTACGACGTGGAAGCGCCCGTCACCGGCGCATCGGTGGCGATCTTCTACGGCGCCGGCGTGTTCTTCGGTGTCTCTTCGGGCCTGCTGCTGATGCGCGAGCTGTGGCGCAACCTGACGGGCCAGTTGAAAGACTCGGAACTCGTGATGGTTCAGGAATCGGAAGACCTCGCCGCGCTCGAAGCGCACCAGGCGCACGACGCGACCGACCTGGCCGCATCACCCGCCGCCAAGCGCTGAAGGAGCCCACGACATGACCGTCTTCATCTTCCTCGGCTCGCTGCTGGCCGCCATGGCCATCGGCGTGCCCATCGCCTACTCGCTGCTGCTCTCGGGCGTGGCGCTGATGCTGCACCTCGACCTGTTCGACGCCCAGATCCTGGCGCAGAACGTGATCAACGGTGCCGACAGTTTCCCGCTGCTGGCCGTGCCGTTCTTCATGCTCGCCGGCGAGATCATGAACGTCGGCGGACTGTCGCGGCGCATCGTCAACCTGGCACTTACGTTGGTCGGCCATGTGCGAGGCGGCCTGGGTTTCGTCGCCATCGTCGCGGCCTGCCTGCTGGCAGCGCTGTCGGGCTCGGCGGTGGCCGACACGGCGGCGCTCGCTTCGTTGCTGCTGCCGATGATGGTCGCCGCCGGGCACGACAAGGGACGCGCCGGTGGCCTGATCGCGTCGGCCGGCATCATCGCGCCGATCATCCCGCCGTCGATCGGCTTCGTGATCTTCGGCGTGGCCGCGAACGTCTCGATCAGCAAGCTGTTCCTCGCCGGCATCGTGCCGGGCCTGCTGATGGGCGCGTCCATCGCGCTGACCTGGTGGTGGGTCGCCAAGCGCGAAAACGTGACGCCGCCGCCGAAGGCCAGCACGGCACAGAAGCTCGCGGCATTGCGCCAGTCGACCTGGGCGCTGATCCTGCCGGTGATCGTTCTCGTCGGCCTGAAGTTCGGCGTGTTCACGCCGACCGAAGCGGCGGTGGTGGCGGCGGTCTACGCGCTCTTCGTCGCGACCGTGATCTACCGCGAACTCAAGTGGAGCCAGCTCTACGGCGTGTTCGTCGGCGCGGCCAAGACCACGGCGGTGATCATGTTCCTGGTGGCCGCGGCGATGGTCTCGGCCTGGCTGATCACGGTGGCCGACATCCCGGCCAAGATGATCTCGCTGCTCGAGCCCTTCATGGGCAACCAGACACTGCTGCTGATCGCGATCATGGTGCTCGTGATGGCGGTGGGCACCGCGATGGACATGACGCCCACGATCCTGATCATGACGCCGGTGCTGATGCCGGTGATCAAGGCCGCCGGCATCGACCCCGTGTACTTCGGCGTGCTCTTCATCATGAACAACGCCATCGGCCTGATCACCCCGCCGGTGGGCACCGTGCTCAACGTGGTGGCCGGGGTCGGGCGCATGAAGATGGACGTGGTCACCAAGGGCGTGATCCCCTTCATGATCGCCGAGTTCGCCGTGATGTTCCTGATGGTGTTCTTCCCCTGGCTCGTGACCGGGCCGGCCAAGTGGTTTGCCGGTTGATCAGCACGCATGCCCACCCGATTTCGACTTTCGCCCGCAGTTCAACAACCGATTCAAGGAGACTTCCCATGACCCGATTCACCCGCCGCGCCATCGTCGTCGCGCTCGCTGCCTTCATCCCCTTCGTGGCCGCGCAAGCGCAGGACATCAAGGAACGCGCCTTCAAGCTCGCGTTGCAGAACCCCAAGGGCCACCCGCTGGCCACCGGCGCCGAGAAGTTCGCCGAGATCGTGGCGGCCAAGAGCGGCGGCAAGCTCAAGGTCAACCTCTTCCCCGGCGGCACGCTGGGTGGCGACGCGCCCAACGTGTCGGCGCTGCAGGGTGGCACGATCGAATTCGTGTTGCTGAACTCGGGCATCCTGGCGTCGCAGGTCAAGGCCTTCGAAGCGTACGACCTGCCGTTCATGTTCGCCAACGCTGCTGAGGCCGATGCCGTCGTCGACGGCCCGTTCGGCCAGAAGATGCATGCCTCGCTGGCCGAAAAAGGCATCGTCGGCTTGGCGTATTTCGAGCTCGGCTTTCGCAACATCACCAACAGCAAGCGCCCGATCAACACGGTGGAAGACATCGCCGGCCTGAAGTTGCGCGTGATCCCGAACGCGATCAACGTCGACTGGGTCAAGGCGCTCGGCGCCAACCCCACGCCGCTGGCCTTCCCCGAAGTCTATGCCGCGATGGAACAGAAGGCCATCGACGGTCAGGAAAACCCGCTCAGCGTGATCCTGGCCAACAAGTTCTTCGAAGTGCAGAAGTTCCTGACGATCACCAACCACCAGTACAACCCGCAATCGCTGATCTTCAGCAAGAAGGTCTGGGACACGCTGGGCGCGCCCGAGAAGAAGATCCTGCAGGACGCAGCCGTCGAGGCTGCGCAGTTCCAGCGTAAGGTCTCGCGTGAAGCCGCGGCCACCACGCTCGACGCGTTGAAGAAGGGCGGCATGCAGGTCAGCGAATTCCCGGCGGCCGAGCAGGCCAAGCTGCGCGAGAAGCTCAAGCCGGTGATCGAGAAGCACGGCGCGGCACTCGGCGACACGGTCAAGGACATGACCGCCGAGATCGCCAAGGTGCGCAAGTAAGACGCGTTGCCACGGGGTGCGCCTCGCACGAGGTGCACCCGAATCCACCACGATTGAAACTGCCATGAACGCTACCGAGTCTGCGACTCGTCGCTCCGCGCACGGGGGCAAGGCTCTTGTTGGCCTGATCGGCTCGGGCATCCAGCGCTCGCTGACGCCCGCGATGCACGAAGAAGAAGCGCGCCACCACGGCTTGCGCCTGCACTACCAGCTGATCGATCTCGACGAGACCGGCGCCACCGTCGAAGCCCTGCCCACGCTGATCTCGGCGGCGCGCACGATGGGTTTCGCCGGCCTGAACATCACTTACCCGTGCAAGCAGGCGGTGATTCCGCTGCTCGACGATCTGTCGGAAGAAGCGCGTGCGATGGGGGCGGTCAACACCGTCGTGAACCAGGGCGGCAAGCTGATCGGCCACAACACCGACGGCTCAGGCTGGAGCTGGGGCTTTTCGCGCACGCTGCCGAACGCCGATCTCTCCCGCGTGGTGCTGCTCGGCGCGGGCGGTGCCGGCTCGGCGATCGCGCACGCGGTGCTGCGGCTCGGTGCGAAACAGCTCACGGTCGTCGACAGCGACGGGCCACGCGCCGCGGCGCTGGCGGAGAGCCTGAACAGCTTGTACGGCGCGGCGCGCGTGGGCTCGACCACCGACGTGGCCGCCGCGGTCGCCCCGGCCACCGGCCTGATCCACGCCACGCCGACCGGCATGGACAAGCTGCCCGGCCTGCCACTGCCCGAGGCGCTGCTGCGCCCCGACTTGTGGGTGGCCGAGATCGTCTACTTCCCGCTCGAAACCGCGTTGCTGAAAGCGGCACGCGTGCGTGGCTGCGCCACGGTCAACGGCGGCACCATGGCGGTCGGCCAGGCGATCGGCGCGTTCGAGCTCTTCACCGGCCTGAAAGCCGACCCGGTGCGCGTGGAAGCTCACTTCAAGCGCATGCTGACCGAACGCGACGCGACCGCCTGAGCCCAACTCTCCTCGACAGGACACGAGCCATGCAAATCACCGCCGACCGCGAATCGCTGGCCGATGCCACCAACCCGCTCGGGCTGGATGGCATCGAGTTCATCGAGTTCGTCACCGCCAAGCCGCAGGCGCTCGGCCAGGTGCTCGAGATGATGGGTTTCCGCCCGGTGGCGCGGCACCGCTCGCGCGAGGTGCTGCTGTACCGGCAGGGCGAGATGAACATCATCATCAACGCCCATTCCGGCGGCCTGCCGCGCACGGTGCAGCCGAACGACACGCCGGTGATCTCGGCGATCGCGCTGCGGGTGCGCGACGCCGCCACCGCCTACCGCCACGCGCTCGACCGCGGTGCCTGGGCGGTACCGACGAACGTGGAGGTGATGGAGCTCAACATCCCGGCCGTGCACGGCGTTGGCGCGAGCCGCATCTACTTCGTCGACCGCTACAAGGACTTCTCGATCTACGACGTCGACTTCACACTGATCCCGACCGTCGACCCGAAACCACCCGCACTCACCGGCATGCACTGGTTCGGCGTGGTGCAGTACATCGGCAACGACCGCATGGAAGACTGGACCGAGTTCTACGCCGAACTGTTCGGCTTCAAGACCCTGCCTGACGATAAACGCTACGGCATCCTGCCCAAGGGCCGCGTATTGCAAAGCCCGTGCGGCAGTTTCTACCTGCAGCTGATCGAGCCCGAACCCGGCATCGTCGAGGTCGAAGGTGAAGAGTCGCTGCAGCGCATCGGCTTCGGCACGCCCGACGTGCTGGCGAGTGTGGCCGCGTTGCGGCAGCGGGGTGTCGGCTTCGTCGAATCGCAGGGTGTGCACTCAGAGACGCGCGGCGCGCTGACGCAGAGTTACCTCGGCGGCGCGATGTTCGAGCTGGTGCACCACGCGCGCTGAGGCAGGGGCACCATGAAACACGATCAGGTCGACATCCGCGATTTCGGGATGGACACGATCTCGCTCGCTGGCACCTTGCCGGCCAAGCTGCAGGCGATTCGCGACGCCGGCTTCACGCAGGTGATGCTGATGGCGCGCGACCTGATGGGCCACGTCGAAGGGCCGGAAGACGCGGTGCGGGTGGTGAAGGCCAGCGGCCTGCGTGTGACCGGTTTCCAGGTGCTGCGTGACTTCGAAGGTTTGTCGGGCCACCTGCACGACTACAAGATCGACATCGCCAAGGCCATGCTGGAGATGTGCCACGCGGTCGGTGCCAAGGTGCTGCTGGTCTGCTCGTCGACCTCGACCCACGCCAGCAGCGACCCCGACGTGCTGGCGCGTGACCTGCGCAAGCTCGCGATGCTGGCGCTGCCGCTGGGCATCCGCATCGCCTACGAAGGCCTGTCGTGGGGCCGCACGATCAACGAGTTCACGACCGCGTGGGACGTGGTGTGCCGCGCCGACGCGCCCAACCTCGGTATCGGAATCGACTCGTTCCACGCTTTCGCGACCAAGACCTCGCTCGAAGACCTGGACATGCTCGACCCGCAGAAGATCTTCCTCGTGCAACTGGCCGATTTCATGTGGAACGAGATCCCGTCGGTGGAAGAACGCATCAACACCGCGCGCCACTTCCGCGTGTTTCCCGGCGAAGGTGTGCACAGCGAGCAGGTGGCCGAGCTGGTGATGCGCCTGGACCGGCTCGGCTACCGCGGCGACTACAGCTTCGAGGTGTTCAACGACGACTACCAGGGCATCCCGCTGCCCATCGTCGCCGAGCGTGCGCGCCGCTCGGCCGTGTGGCTGAGCGAAGACGTGCTGCACCGCTCGCTGCCGCTGCCCGGCCGCATGCGCCTGAAGCGCGTCGACGCTTGAGCGGCACGCCGCTTAACATCACGGTCCACCGAAAGATCGCATGAACAAAGTCCTGATCCTCAACGGCCCCAACCTGAACCTGCTCGGCACGCGCGAGCCGCAGGTCTACGGCCACACGACGCTGGCCGACGTGGAAACCTTGATGGCCAAGCTGGCGACAGAACGCGGTGTCGACGCCGAGTGCTTTCAAAGCAACCACGAAGGCGCGCTGATCGACCGCATCCACGCCGCGCGCACGCAGGGCGTGGCCTACATCATGATCAACCCGGGCGGCCTCACGCACACCAGCGTGGCGCTGCGCGACGCGCTCGCCGGCGTGGCGATCCCGTTTATCGAGGTGCACATCTCCAACGTGCACAAGCGCGAAGAGTTTCGCCACCATTCCTACCTGTCAGGCATCGCCGAGGCGGTGCTGTGCGGCTTCGGCACCAGCGGTTATTCGATGGCCCTGAACTACATCTGCGACAAGCTGCAGGCCAAGGCCTGATCCAATCGAGGACACGACATGATCGACAAGATTGTTCCCAACGTCGAAGCCGCTCTCGCCGGCATAAAGGATGGCGCGACCATCATGATCGGCGGCTTCGGCGGTGCCGGCCAGCCGGCCGAACTGATCGACGCACTGATCGCGCAAGGCGCGAAAGACCTGGTGATCGTCAACAACAACGCCGGCAACGGCGACTACGGCCTGGCCGCGCTGCTGAAGACCGGGCGGGTGCGCAAGATCATCTGCTCGTTCCCGCGCCAGGCCGACTCGCACGTCTTCGACGGCCTGTACCGCGCTGGCAAGCTCGAACTCGAACTGGTGCCGCAGGGCAACCTGGCCGAACGCATCCGCGCTGCCGGCGCCGGCATCGGCGCGTTTTTCACCGCCACCGGCTTCGGCACGCCGCTGGCCGACGGCAAGGAAACCAGGCTGATCAACGGCCGCATGTACGTGCTCGAGCACCCGATCCATGCCGACGTGGCGCTGATCAAGGCCGAGCGCGGCGACCGCTGGGGCAACCTGACCTACCGCAAGACGGCGCGCAATTTCGGGCCGATCATGGCCGCGGCGGCGAAGCTCAGCATCGCGTCGGTGCATCAGATCGCCGCACTCGGCGAGATCGACCCCGAGACCGTGGTCACGCCCGGCCTCTATGTTCAACGCGTGGTCTGCCTGCCGCGCGCAGCGGCGACCTGAGGAGCACACACCATGAAAAGACTGACCCGCAACGAGATGGCCGCCCGCGTGGCGCGCGACATTCCCGACGGCGCCGTGGTGAACCTCGGCATCGGCCTGCCGACGCTGGTGGCCAACCACTTGCCGAAAGACCGCGAGGTGCTGCTGCACAGCGAAAACGGCGTGCTCGGCATGGGCCCGGCGCCGGCCGATGCCGACATCGACTGGGACCTGATCAACGCCGGCAAGCAGCCGGTCACGCTGCTGAACGGTGGCTCGTACTTCCATCACGCCGACAGCTTCGCGATGATGCGCGGCGGCCACCTCGACTTCTGTGTGCTGGGTGCGTTCCAGGTCAGCGTCGGCGGTGACCTGGCCAACTGGCACACCGGCGCGGCCGATGCCATTCCCGCCGTCGGCGGCGCAATGGACCTGGCCATCGGTGCCAAGAAGACCTACGTGATGATGGACCACCAGACCAAGGGCGGCGAAAGCAAGATCGTGCCGCTGTGCACCTACCCGCTGACCGGCGTGGGCTGCGTGAGCCGCATCTACACCGACCTGGCGACCATCGACGTCACGCCGCAGGGCCTGCGTGTGATCGACATGGTCGAGGGCCTGGATCTGGCCGAACTGCAGCGTCTGTCGGGCGTGCCGATGCAGGCCGCGTGACCGAACCGAATCAGGAGTGAACACCATGACCCACGCTTTCATCGTCGACGCCATCCGCACCCCCTTCGGCCGCTACGGCGGCGCGCTCAGTTCGGTGCGCGCCGACGACCTCGGGGCCATTCCGATCCGCGCGCTGATGGCCCGCAACCCGGAAGTCGACTGGGCCGCCGTGGTCGACGTGATCTACGGCTGCGCCAACCAGGCTGGTGAAGACAACCGCAACGTGGCGCGCATGTCGGCGCTGCTCGCCGGTTTGCCGATGGATGTGCCGGGCACGACGATGAACCGCCTGTGCGGCTCCGGGCTCGATGCCGTAGGCACCGCGGCGCGCGCCATCAAGTCGGGCGAAGCGGGCCTGATGATCGCCGGCGGTGTGGAAAGCATGAGCCGCGCGCCCTTCGTGATGCCGAAGGCCGAGAGCGCCTTCAGCCGCGCCAACGCGGTCTACGACACGACGATCGGCTGGCGCTTCGTCAACAAGCTGATGAAGGAGAAGTACGGTGTCGACTCGATGCCGGAAACGGCCGAGAACGTGGCCACCGATTTCAAGATCGAGCGTGAAGCGCAGGACCGCATGGCGCTTTCTTCGCAATTGAAGGCCGTGGCCGCGCAGAAGAGCGGCTACTTCGACAGCGAGATCACGCCGGTGACGATCGCGCAGAAGAAGGGCGATGCGATCGTCGTCTCGAAAGACGAACACCCGCGCGAAACCTCGATGGAGGCGCTGGCCAAGCTCAAGGGTGTGGTGCGCCCCGAAGGCACGGTGACGGCCGGCAACGCGTCGGGCGTGAATGACGGCGCCTGCGCGCTGCTGCTCGCCGACGAAGCCTCGGCCGCCAAGTACGGCCTGACGCCACGCGCCCGTGTGGTCGGCATGGCCACCGCCGGTGTCGCGCCGCGCATCATGGGTTTCGGCCCGGCGCCGGCCGTGAAGAAAGTGCTGGCGCTCACGGGCCTGAAGCTCGACCAGTTCGACGTGATCGAACTCAACGAGGCTTTCGCCGCGCAGGGCCTGGCGGTGCTGCGTGATCTCGGCCTGGCCGACGACGACGCGCGCGTCAACCCGAACGGCGGCGCGATCGCCCTGGGCCACCCGCTCGGCGCCAGCGGCGCGCGTCTGGCCACCACCGCCGTCAACCAGCTGATGCGCACCAAGGGCCGCTACGCGCTGTGCACGATGTGCATCGGTGTCGGCCAGGGCATCGCGGTGGTGCTGGAGCGCGTCTGACACCGCGCGTTGACGGCTGCTGACAATGTAAAGCCGGGTCAGCCCGGTCATCGCCGGGTGGGGTCAGCGAGTTGAAGTGGGTGCGGCGCTCGTTCGTGGCCGTATCCTATGGAGGCTCAGCATGCCCAAGCTCAAACTCGTGTTGGCCGCGCTCTCTGCGCTGGCCTTGTCGGCCTGTGTGGTGGCGCCGTACCCGCGTTACGCGGTGGCCGACCAGGGCTACTACGAAGGCCCGGCGGTCGACGTGGCGCCACCGGCGCCCTACGCCGAAGTCGTGCCTGTCATCCCGTTCCCGGGGGCGATCTGGATCGGTGGGTACTGGGGCTGGAACGGAGGCCGCCATCAATGGGTGCCGGGGCGCTGGGATCGGCCGCGCGCCGGATAATCGTGGCAGCCGCACATCTGGCTGAACATCGGCGGCCACTGGCGCCAGCGTGGCGGCTACTGGCGGCGCTGAGCGACGCCCCTCAGGCGTGGCGGCGCAGCGCCGCTGGCGGGCTCGCCTGAGCCTTCCACGACGGTGAGTTCACGAACTCGGGGCAGGGCGAAGAACCCTCGCCGAAGCGCGTCGAATCGATGTAGCGCAGCAGGTGCGCGCGTGCCACTTCTTCCGGAGTGCCTTCCCACGCGTTGAAGCGGAAGTAGCCGTCGGGGGCTTCGAGAAAGCGGTCGCCGTCGGTCACGGTGGCCGAGTACATCAGCATGTTGCCATGCACCCCGTAGGCCGCCCAGTAGCCCAGCTCACGCTGTGTGCTGCGTTGCAGGTGCTTCCCGTCGAATGTGGCCATGGTCAGTCCTCTGTACCCAAGAACGAAGCGCGCGAATCAGTATCGATCTTGGCCCAGCCGGCGAGACGATCAAATCACCCGTTCAGGTGCACCGAGTCAAGGGGGTGTGCGATGGTTCACGGCGCGGGACGGCGCCCGATTGTGGGCCGCTTTCAGGACACACTCCGGGTCTTGACCCACGACGGAGACCGGTTTGAAGATTCAGATGGCGAAGAAGTCGCTCTTTGCGGTGTTGCTGCGCTCGCCTTGGTGGGTGAGCGCCCTCATCGCCTTGGTGGTCGGCCTGCTCGGTTTTGTGCTGCTGCCCGAAACATTGCGCGTCGGTGGCGCACTCTCGGGCCTGCCCTTCCTGGTGATCGCGTGCATCGCGGCCTGGCGCCAGTGGCCGCTGCCGAGCGCGGCACGCGTCGACGAAACCCGCCTGGCCGTGGCCACGATGGCCTGGCCGGCGTTCGCTGGCCTTTTGGAGCAGGCGTTCCGGCGCGACGGCTACACGGTGCAGCGAGGCGGTGCCGAGGGGGTCGACTTCGTGCTGGAGCGCAAGGGCCGCAAGATGATCGTCGGCGCACGACGGTGGAAATCGGCCCACGTCGGGCTGGAGGCGCTGCGCGCATTGCAGATTGCGCGCGACGCCGCTGAAGCGCCCGATGCGCTGTACATCGGCCTGGGCGCCGTCAGCGACAACGCGGTGCCGTTCGCCGCCGAGAACCGTATCGCGGTGTGGCAGGCCAGCGAACTGGCGCACGCCTTGCGCGGGTTGCCGCTGGTGGCTGCGAAAACCGGCGCACGCTAACGGCGTGACTCGAACGCGCGCTGCAGCAGGCAGAACACGAACAACAGGCCGCCGATCACGATCCGCGTCCACCACGAGCTCAGGCTGCCGTCGAACGCGATCAGCGTCTGGATGATGCCGAGGATCAATACGCCGAACAGCGTGCCCGCGACATAACCCACGCCGCCGCTGAGCAGCGTGCCGCCGATCACGACGGCGGCGATCGCGTCGAGCTCGAGCCCGACCGCGTGCAATCCGTAGCCCGAGAGCATGTAGAACGTGAACACCACGCCCGCAACCGCCGAGCAGAAGCCGCTGAAGGTGTAGACCAGCACCGTGGTGCGCGCGACCGGCAGGCCCATCAGCAGGGCAGACGTTTCGCTGCCGCCGATGGCGTACACGGTCCGGCCGAACTCGGTGGCGTGCGCGAGCCAGATACCGAGCGCGACCATGCCGAGCGCCAGCAGCGCGCTGATGGTGATGGACGCGTCCGAACCCCAGAGCGGAATTCGTGCCCGCGAGATCTCGGTGTACGACGCATCGGTGATGCTGATCGAGTCGATGCTGATCAGGTAACACAGGCCGCGCGCGAGGAACATGCCGGCGAGCGTGACGATGAAGGGCTGCAGGCGGAAGCGCTGGATCAGCCAGCCCATGAAGGCACCGAACGCGGTGCCCAGCACGAGCACCAGCGGAATCGCCTGCGCCGCGCTCCAGCCGTGCTGTTCGACCAGCGCGGCCGAGACCATGGTGGTGAGCGCGATCACCGAGCCGACCGACAGGTCGATGCCACCCGACAGGATCACGAAGGTCATGCCCACGCCGAGGATGCACAGGAAGGCGTTGTCGATCAGCAGGTTCAGGAAGACCTGGGCCGAGAAGAAGCCCGTGTACGCGAGCGAGCCGTAGCCGGCGGTGAGAGCAAAGACAGCCATCGTGCCGAGCAGCGGCACATAGCGCGAATCGAGTCTCATCGCGCGCCGCCCGCAGCCGGCCGCACGAACCAGCCGCGCACGGCGGCGCGGAATTCGGCCGACTGCATCAGCATCACGACGAACACCACGGCCGACTTCACGACCATGTTGATCTCGGGCGGCACGCCGATCGAGTAGATGGTCGAGGTCAGCGTCTGGATGATCAGCGCGCCCAATACGCTGCCAGCCAGGCTGAAGCGCCCGCCGGTGAGCAGCGTGCCGCCGAGCGTGACGGCGAGGATCGCGTCCAGCTCCATCAGCATGCCGGCGTTGTTGCCGTCGGCGCTCTTCACGTTCGAGCTGATCACGAGGCCGGCCACGCCCGCCGCCAGGCCGCAGAAGGTGTACACGCAGACCGTGATCAGGCGCTCGTGCAGGCCGGCCAGGCGCGCCGCGTCCGGGTTGATGCCGATGGTCTGGATGAACAGGCCGAGCGCGGTGCGTGTGACAAGCAGGTGCAGCACACCCCACACCGCCGCGGCGATGAACACCGCGAACGGCAGGCCCAGCAGGAAACCGTTACCGATGAAGAAGAAGGGCGCGTAGTAGACCGTGATGATCTGCCCGCCCGTCAGCAGCTGCGCCGCGCCGCGGCCCGCGACCATCAGGATCAGCGTCGCGATGATCGGCTGCATGCCGACCTTCGCGACCAGCACGCCGTTCCACAGCCCGCAAAGCGCCGCGACCGCCAGCGCCGCGACGATCGCCACGCTCATCGGGAAGCGGCTGACGTGCGTCTGCACGCCGTCTTTCACGACGAGCTCGCCGCCGATCATCAGCGCGGCGACGGCGGCCGCGATCGCGACGGTGGCGCCGACCGAGATGTCGATGCCGCGCGTGGCGATCACCAGCGTCATGCCGAGTGCGACGAGCGCCAGCGGCGCGGCGCGGTTCAGGATGTCGATCACGCTGCCGTAGAGGTGGCCGTCGCGCCACTGGAGCTGCCAGAAGCCCGGGTTGAAGGCCGCGTTCACGGCGAGCAGGAGCAGCAGCGTGACCACCGGCCACAGCAAACGGTGGCGCAACAGCGACTTCATGCGCGATCGTCCGATGCGATCAGGTGGTATACGGCCTGCTCGGAGCTGTTGCCCGGCAGCTCGCCGACCTTGCTGCGGTCGCGCATCACGACGATGCGGTCGGACACACGCACCACCTCGTCCATCTCCGACGAGATGAACAGCACCGCCAGGCCGCCGCGCGCGAGTGCCAGGATCTCGTTCATGATTTCCTGCTTGGCCGCGACGTCGATGCCACGTGTCGGTTCGTCGAGGATCAAGAGGCGCGGCTCGGTGGCGAGCCAGCGCGCGAGCACCACCTTCTGCTGGTTGCCACCCGACAACAGCGCGACCGGCGTGTCGATGTCGGGTGTCTTGATGCCGAGCGCCTTCACGAAACGGTCCGCGATCTCTTTCTGGCGCGCGTGGGACAGGTACTTCCAGATGCCGAGCCGCGCCTGCAGCGCCAGCGCGATGTTTTCGCGCACCGAGAGTTCGGCCACGATGCCGTCGTGCTTGCGTTCTTCCGGGCACATGCCCAGGCCGTGCCGAATGGCCTGGGCCGGGTGGTCGAAACGCACGCCTTGCCCGCCGATCTTCACGCTGCCGCTGTCGCTGCGGTCCAGCCCGAACAGCAAGCGCGCAAGTTCTGTTCGGCCCGAGCCGAGCAGCCCGCCGACGCCGACGACCTCGCCGCGGCGCAGGCTCACGTCGACCGGGTTCAGCATGCCGCGCCGGCCGAGACCGGTCGCTTCGAGCAGTGCCGGGCCGCTCGACGCGGCCACTGTGTCGTTGCGCCCCGCGGCCGCGCTCAGCTCACGGCCGACCATCGCGGTGATCAGCGCGGCGGGTGGCAACTCCGCTTTCAGGTACTCACCGACGAGCTCGCCATTGCGCAGCACGGTGATTCGGTCCGAGACCGCGTACATCTGCTCGAAGAAGTGCGTGACGAACAGGATCGCCAGGCCTTCGCTGCGCAACTGGCGCAATACCGCGAACAGGCGCTCGACCTCCTGCTCGTCGAGGCTGGAGGTCGGCTCGTCGAGGATCAGCACCTTGGCGTCGACACCGAGCGCGCGAGCGATCGCGACCATCTGCTGCACGGCGACCGGGTAGCTGGCCAGCAGCCGCGTCACGTCGATGTCGAGGTTCAGTCGCGCGAGCAGGGCGCGCGCGTCGCGCTGCATGCGCGAACCGTCGATGCGCCAGAGGCCGGCTGCGCCTTTGCGCGGGTAACGGCCGGCGAAGATGTTCTCGGCCACCGACAGGTTGGGGCAGAGGTTCACCTCCTGGTAGACCGTGCTGATGCCCAGCCGCTGCGCCGCGGCCGGCGAGGCCGGGTGGACGGGCTCGCCGTTCAGCGTCAGCGTGCCCGCCTCGGGCGGGTACACGCCCGTCAGCACCTTGATCAGCGTCGACTTGCCGGCGCCGTTCTGCCCCATCAGCGCGTGGATCTCGCCGGCGCGCAGCGAGAAGTCCACGCCCGACAGCGCGAGCACCCCCGTGAAGCGGCGGGTCAGCCCGCGCGCTTCGAGAACGACGTCTCCCACGGGCTCAGTACTTCCGGTTCGGGAATTCCTTGGCCGCCACTTCCATCGGGAACACGCCTTCCTGCGTGACGATGCGCTTCGGAATCGCCTTGCCGGCCTTCAGGTCTTTCACCGCCTGCATCAGCTGCGGCCCGAGCAGCGGGCTGCACTCGACGCTGACGTTGAGCTTGCCCGCGATCATCGCTTCGAAGGCGCCCTTCACCGCGTCGATCGAGATGATGATGATGATGTCTTTCGCGGGCTTCATGCCGGCCTCTTCGATCGCCTGGATCGCGCCGATCGCCATGTCGTCGTTGTGCGCGTAGAGCACGTTGATCTTCTTGCCCTCGGCCTTCAGGAAGGCTTCCATCACTTCCTTGCCCTTGGCGCGCGTGAAGTCGCCGGTCTGCGAGCGGATGATTTTGAACTTCGGGTCGGCCTTGATGATTTCCTCGAAGCCTTTCTTGCGGTCGATCGCCGGTGCCGAGCCGACCGTGCCCTGCAGTTCGACGATGTTGACCGGCGTGGTCGAACCCTTCATCTTCTCGACCAGCCAGCGGCCGGCCTTGCGGCCTTCTTCGACGAAGTCAGAGCCCATGAAGCTGACCCACAGGCTGTCGTCCTTCTCATCGACCGCGCGGTCCGAGAGCAGCACCGGGATCTTCGCGGCCTTGGCTTCACGCAACACCGTGCCCCAGCCCGAGGCCACGACCGGCGAGAACGCGATCACGTCGACCTTCTGAGCGATGAACGCACGCAGCGCCTTGATCTGGTTTTCCTGCTTCTGCTGTGCGTCGGAGAACTTGAGTTCGATGCCGGCCTCTTTGGCCGACGACTTGATCGACTCGGTGTTGGCAGTGCGCCATTCGCTCTCGGCGCCGACTTGCGAAAAGCCGAGCACGATCTTGCCCTGCGCGAACGCGGCAGGGATCGGCAGGCCGGCGGCGATCAGGGCCGCGATGACGGTACGTCGTTGGGTGTTCATGAAAAGTCTCCTCGTGGGGTGCGGGTGTTCAGTCGGTGCTGAATCGGTGCACGGTCGTGCTCTGGAACGTCTCGCCGGGCCGCAGCACGGTGGACGGGAATTCGGGGCGGTTCGGGCTGTCGGGGAAGTGCTGCGTCTCCAGGCACACGCCGTCGCCCTGCCGGTAAGCCTGGCCGTGCGCACCGCGCAGCCGGCCGTCGAGAAAGTTGCCGGAATAGAACTGGATGCCGGGTTCGGTCGTTTCGATGTCCATCACCCGGCCCGACACCGGGTCGGCCAGCCGCGCCGCGTGAACCAGGCCCTTGCTGCCGCCGCGGTCGAGCACGAAACAGTGGTCATAGCCGCGCGCGGCCATCAGCTGTGGGTGGCCGCTGCGGATGCGCTCGCTGATGCGCGTCGGCTCGCGAAAGTCGAACGGTGTGCCGTCGACTTCGTCGATGCCGGTCGGGATCAGCGTGGCGTCGACCGGCAGATACAGGCTCGCGTTCAGCGTCAGCGCGTGGTCGAGCGCGCTGCCGCGGCCCGCGAGGTTGTAGTAGCCGTGGTGCGTCAGGTTCACGACCGTCGCGCGGCTCGTCGTCGCGTGGTAGTCGATGCGCCATTCGTTCGCCACCGTCAGCGTGTAGCGCACCGTCACAAGGAGCCCACCGGGGTAGTGCTCGTCGCCGTCGTCGCCGTCGTCGCTGGCGAGCGTGAGTTCGAGTGCGACGCTGCCGTCGGCCGCGGGCGCCTGCGGCGTGACGGCCCACCAGCGTTTGCCGAAGCCGCCCGGCCCGCCGTGCAAGGCGTTGCTGCCGTCGTTCAGCACGAGCTGGTGGGGCTCGCCATCGAGCGTGAAGCGTCCGCCCGCGATGCGGTTACCGAAGCGCCCGACCAGCGTGCCGAAGTTCGGGTTGCGTTCGAGGTAGTCGGTCAGGTTGTCGAAGCCGAGCACGACGTTCCCGCTGCGGCCGTTGCGGTCCGGGCAGTTCAGCGCGGTGACGATGCCGCCGTAGTTGATCGCGCGCAGGGTGAGCCCGCGCCCGTTATCGAGCGTGTACTCGTGCACCGCGCGGCCGTCCGGCAGCCTGCCGTACGGCCGGGTGGCCACCATCGGTTCAGACCCAGCCGCCATCGACGATGAAGTCCTGTGCGGTGCACATCGCGCTGTCGTCCGCCGCAAGAAACAGCGCCATGCGCGCGATGTGCTCGGGCAGCAGCGGCTGGTTGATGCACTGGCCGCGGGCGATCTCTTCCCGGCCGCGGTCGTCGAGCCAAAGGCGGATCTGCTTCTCGGTCATCACCCAGCCCGGCACCAGCGTGTTGACGCGGATGTTGAACGGCCCGAAGTCGCGCGCCAGGCTGCGCGTCAGCCCCTGCACCGCCGACTTCGAGGTGGTGTAGACCGGCATGCCGCCTTGCTTGAGCTTCCAGCTCACCGAACCGAAGTTGACGATCGAGCCGCCACCGGCCGCCTTCATGTCGGTGGCCACGTTTTTCGCGGCGAAGAACTGGTGTTTCAGATTCACGCCGACGCCGGCGTCCCAGCTCTCGGAGGTGGTGTCTTCGATCTTGTGGCGCTGGTCGTTCGCGGCGTTGTTGAGCAGCACGGTGATCGGCCCGATGCGTTCACGCAGCGTGGCGATGGTGCGGTCGAGCGCGGGGATGTCGGTCAGATCGGCGGCGACGAAGGCCGGCGCGTGGCGGGCGTTGCTGAGCCTCAAAGCCAGGGCCTGGCCGGCGGCCGCGTCGATGTCGATGAGGCCGACCCGTGCGCCCTGTTCGGCGAAGGCCTCGACCAGCGAGGCGCCGATGCCGGTAGCGCCGCCGGTGATCAACACGGCGCGGTCCTGGAGGCTCGGGTAATGGGCGAACGGGGTCATGGGTGGTTGATCGTGGCGTCTCAATAACGTCATACTAAAAGACAGTTGATTCCTCAATCAGAGGGAAAACACTCACTGGAACTTGCTTAAAGAATGACTTTATTATCCGCACGCCCCCACGTTTGCGACACGTCTCCCATGCCCGCCCAGCGCCCCCCGCTCCGTTCCGCCGCCTGGTTCGGCACCGCCGACAAGAACGGCTTCATGTACCGCAGCTGGATGAAGAACCAGGGCATCCCGGACCATCAGTTCCAGGGCAAACCCATCGTCGGCATCTGCAACACCTGGTCGGAGCTCACGCCCTGCAACGCGCACTTTCGCCAGCTCGCGGAACGGGTGCGGCGTGGCGTGTTCGAGGCCGGCGGTTACCCGGTCGAGTTCCCCGTCTTCAGCAACGGCGAGTCGAACCTGCGGCCGACCGCGATGTTCACGCGCAACCTCGCGAGCATGGATGTCGAAGAAGCGATCCGCGGCAACCCGATCGACGCGGTGGTGCTGATGGTCGGTTGCGACAAGACCACGCCGGCCCTGCTGATGGGCGCGGCCAGCTGCGACGTGCCGGCGATCTGCGTGACCGGCGGGCCGATGCTCAACGGCAAACACGGCGGCCGCGACATCGGTTCCGGTACCGCGGTGTGGCAGCTCTCCGAGCAGGTCAAGGCCGGCACGATCACGCTGCACGAGTTCATGTCGGCCGAGTCGGGCATGTCACGCTCCGCCGGCACCTGCAACACCATGGGCACGGCCTCGACGATGGCCTGCATGGCCGAGGCGCTCGGCGTGAGCCTGCCGCACAACGCGGCGATTCCGGCGGTCGACGCGCGGCGCTCCGTGCTGGCGCACATGTCGGGCATGCGCATCGTGCAGATGGCGCTCGAGGGCCTCACGCTGTCGAAGATCCTGACGCGCGCCGCGTTCGAGAACGCGATCCGCGTCAACGCCGCAATCGGCGGCTCGACCAACGCGGTGATCCACCTGAAGGCGATCGCCGGCCGCATCGGCGTGCCGCTCGAACTCGAAGACTGGACGCGTCTGGGCAAAGGCACGCCGACGCTCGTCGACCTGATGCCCTCGGGGCGTTTCCTGATGGAAGAGTTCTATTACGCCGGTGGCCTGCCGGCGGTGCTGCGCCGCCTCGGCGAGGCCGGGCTGCTCCCGCACCCCGACGCGCTGACGGCCAACGGCCAGAGCCTGTGGGACAACGTGAAAGACGCGCCGCTGCACAACGACGAGGTGATCCGCCCGCTCGACAAACCGCTGGTCGCCGACGGCGGCATCTGCGTGCTGCGTGGCAACCTCGCGCCGCGCGGCGCAGTGCTCAAGCCTTCGGCGGCCACGGCCTCGCTGCTGCAGCACCGCGGTCGCGCCGTCGTGTTCGAGAACCTCGCCGATTACAAGGCCCGCATCAACGACCCCGAACTCGTCGTCGACAAGGACTCGGTGCTGGTACTCAAGAACTGCGGCCCGCGCGGTTACCCCGGCATGGCCGAGGTCGGCAACATGGGCCTGCCGCCGAAGCTGCTGGCACAGGGCGTGACCGACATGGTGCGCATCAGCGATGCACGCATGAGCGGCACCGCCTACGGCACGGTGGTGCTGCACGTCGCGCCCGAAGCGCGCGCTGGCGGGCCGCTGGCGGTGGTGCAGGAAGGCGACTGGATCGAACTCGACTGCGCCGGCGGGCGCCTGCACCTCGACGTCGGCGAGGCCGAACTGCAGGCGCGCCTGGCTGCGTGGGAAGCGGCGAAGACGATCGACCCGGCCGACGGCGCGGGCTACCGCAAGATCTACGTCGAGCACGTGTTGCAGGCCGACGAAGGCTGCGACTTCGACTTCCTGGTCGGCTGCCGCGGCGCGGCCGTGCCTTCACACTCCCACTGAGCCCGCTGCCATGAACCCCCCACGCTACCGCGGTGTCTTTCCGGTTGCACCGACCACCTTCACCGCCGCGGGCGAGCTCGATCTGGCGAGCCAGAAACGCTGCATCGACTTCATGATCGACGCCGGCTCGAACGGCATCTGCATCCTCGCCAACTTCTCCGAGCAGTTCGTGCTCGCCGACGACGAGCGCGAGCTGCTGACGAAGACCATCCTCGAACACGTGAACGGCCGCGTGCCGGTGATCGTGACCACCACGCACTTCAGCACCCGCGTCTGCATCGAGCGCAGCCGCCGCGCGCAGGCCATGGGTGCCGCGATGGTGATGGTGATGCCGCCGTACCACGGCGCGACGATCCGCGTGCCGGAGGCGCAGACCTTCGAGTTCTTCGCGGCGCTCTCCGATGCATTGACGATTCCGATCATGGTGCAGGACGCGCCGGTCAGCGGCACGGTGCTGAGCGCCGCGTTCCTGGCGCGCATGGCGACCGGGATCGAAAACGTCGCCTACTTCAAGATCGAGACGCCGGGCGCGGCCGCCAAGCTGCGCGAGTTGATCCGCTTGGGCGGCGCTGCGATCGAAGGCCCGTGGGACGGCGAGGAGGCGATCACGCTGCTGCCCGACCTCGACGCCGGCGCCACCGGCTCGATGACCGGCGGCGGCTACCCCGACGGCATCCGCCGCATCGTCGACGCCTATGCCGCCGGCCGCCGCGACGAGGCGATCGCCGAGTACACCCGCTGGCTGCCGCTGATCAACTGCGAGAACCGCCAGGGCGGTCTGTTGTCGGCCAAGGCCTTGATGCAGGAAGGTGGCGTGATCGCCTGCGAAGCACCGCGCCACCCGTTCCCTGCGATGCACCCCTCCACGCGCGCCGGGCTGATCGAGACGGCCCGCCGGCTCGACCCACTGGTGCTGCGCTGGGCGCGCTGAGCGCGGCCCGCACACACGTTCGCCGAGCCCGATGATGAAACCCCCTCACGGCCACCGCGACTACCGCCAGCCGCCCGACCGCAAGAGCATGCACGCGCGCATTGTGCGCGACCTGGGCATGCGCATCGTGGCCGGCGAGTTCGCGCCGGGCGACCGGCTGCCGGCCGAGGCGGCGATGCTGTCGGAATACGACGTGAGCCGGCCGGTGCTGCGCGAAGCGACCCGCGTGCTGGTCGCGAAGGGCCTGGTGCTGTCGCGCCAGCGTGCCGGCGCCACGGTGCGGCCGCGCAGCGAATGGCACCTGCTCGATCCCGACGTGCTGTACTGGCTGATCCAGACGCAGCCGCCGCCGGTCTTCGTCGAAACGCTGCTGACGGCGCGGCGCGTGTTCGAGCCGGCCGCCGCCGCGCTGGCCGCCAAGGTCGCGAGCGACGAAGCCCTGCAAGGCATTGCCGACGCCTACGCCGGCATGGAAGCGGCGCGCACGCCCGAAGAACTGCTGGAGCCCGACCTGGCCTTCCACCGCCGCATCGCCGAGGCCACCAACAACGACCTGCTGGCCTACATCGGCAACATGCTGTCGCTGGCGTTGCGCGAGTCGATCAAGCTCAGCAGCCAGCACCCGAACACGCACGCGTTGTCGTTGCCGCGGCACAAGGCGATCCTGACCGCGCTGCTGAACCGCGACCCGTTCGCGGCGCAGCAGGCCACGCTGGTGCAGTTGAAGGAAACGCGCGAAGACCTGAGCGAAGTGCTCGAGTCGGGGCACGTCGGAATCTGAGGGCGCGGCTCAGCCGCCGAACAGGTTCGCCGGCACGCCCGGTTCGCCGAGTTCGATCGCGAACAGGCCGCCCGCCAGCGGCTGGGCCGCGAGCTGCGCGGCCGAGAGCTCCGAGCGCGCGCTGGTGATGAACAGGGTTTGCAGACCGGGGCCACCGAAGGCGCAGTTCGTGATGTGGGCGGTCGGCAGATTCACACGCCCGAGCTCGGCACCGCTGGCCGGGTCGTGGCAGCTCACGCAGGCGCCGCCCCAGTGCGCGATCCACAGGCGCCCGGCAGCGTCGGTCGTCATGCCGTCGGGCAGGCCGTCACTCGCGGCAAAACGCAGCCACTCGCGCGGGTTCGTGACCGCGCCGCTGGCCGGGTCGAAGTCGGCCGCGTGCACGCAGCCTTGCACGGTGTCGTTGAAGTAGATCGTGCGTTCGTCGCGCGACCAGGTCGGCCCGTTGGTCACGGCGAAGCCGAATGCATGCCGCACGCACTGCCCGTCGGCGCCGTAGCGGTAGAAGGCGCCGGTGGGCACCTGGCAGGCGAAGTCCATCGTGCCGCCCCAGAAGCGGCCGTGGCGGTCGCACTTGCCGTCGTTGAAGCG
Source organism: Burkholderiaceae bacterium (assembly GCA_040080605.1). GTDB lineage: Bacteria > Pseudomonadota > Gammaproteobacteria > Burkholderiales > Burkholderiaceae_C > LMDS01. The sequence goes on along the minus strand of JBEBIB010000015.1, from coordinate 60,040 downwards.
GTTGCCTGGCGGCTCTTCCACGGGCCGGTAGAGGTAGTGCGGCAGGGCGCCCGGCACCTCGGGGTCGAACAGCGCGAAGCCGCGCCGCAGCGTCACGATCAACCCCGGCGCATCACGCCGTTCGGCGACCGCCGAGATCTCTTCGTCGAACGGCCACCGGCTGCGCAGGCCGTCGGCCGGGCGATAGCGGAAGAGTTTGCGATCGAGGATGTCGACCCACCAGAGCGACTGCAAACGCGGCGACCAGCAACTGCCTTCGCCGAGGTTGGCCGCTGCGTCCCAGACGCAGCGCAGGTCGCCGCGCAGCGTCGGCATCGAGAGGGCGGGGGAGGGATTCACGAAGTGCAATGTACAGCGGCGCCCGCCGACTGCGCAGCCTGGCTGCCCGAGGCTGCCGCTGCCGGGTCCATCCAGAACACGCCCCACAGGTGGTCGTCCGGGTCGGCCAGGTCGCGGCTGTACATGAAGCCGAGGTCTTGCACGGGGTTCACATCGGCCCGGCCCCGTGCCCGGCAGCCGCGGCATTCATCAGATCGACCGCCGCCCGGATCGACAAGGCCGCTCGAAGAAGCGTTCCTTGTCCAGGCACGGGCTGACACGTACCTTTCACCGCGATAGGTGGGGCCAAGGGCTTCAATCAAGGCGATGACGTCATGTGCTCCCCAAGAGCGCAGCCGAGAGCCGCAGGACGAACTGAAGGGGCTTGAAACGCAAAACACGGGCACCTATCTTCGAACGGCTCAGCAGCCGCCGAGCCCCGATGAACCCTGGAGAAAGGAGTCGACCATGCATTCACAGTCGGGCCATTCCCTCTCGAACAGCGCGCGGCGGGCCCGCAGCGCGACCGGGCGGCACAGAGGACTGCTCGCCATGAGCGAGAAGCAGATCCAGGCGTACCTCGTCGCCCGCGACACGCTGCGGCGCATTCGACGTGCTGCTTCACTTCCGGCAGGGTCGGCGAGCGCAGGCCCGGAGCTCGGTGCATGTTCCGAGGCAGGGCAGCTTCGCGACCGCAGCAACTCCTAGCGCCGGAAGCCACGACCGCCGCCACATGCCGCGGCGGTTCGTGGCGGCCCGCAGGCCTGTCGTCCGGCGCGCCTAACGGCCGGCCTGGGCGAAGGCCCGGGCCGCCCGGTCCCGCCCGAGCGCGATCAACTCTTCCGCACGCCAGAACTCGAAGAAGCCACAGGCGTTTCGGGGAACCTCGACCATCACGTCGGGCGAGTACGCCGAGAGCCTGAGGCGTGCGATCGTGTCCTGCATGGTCTGCATGGAAGTGAACGCCACATCGAGCAGGCCGCGTGCGGTCTCGCTGGGCACGCGGGTGGGGCGCGCCGCCCGGACGAACTTCAGGATTCGCCTGCGGTAGCTGTTGTCGCCGATGAGCGAGGCCGAGATCGGCGGCGTCGGCCGCGATTCGGCGGGGCCGCTCAGGTCCACGGCAACCGTCAGGTCGGTCGGGTCTTCCAGCGTCGGTGCAATCGGCACCGGGTTGACGACCGCCCCGTCGAGCAGCGTGCGCTCGCCGTGACGCACGGGTGTGAACACCATCGGTGTGGCGATCGAGGCGCGAATCGCATCGAACAGCTTGCCATTTCGCAGCCACACCTCTTGCCCGGAATCGAGATCGGTCGCCACCGCCGTGAACGAGATCGGCAAGCCTTCGATGTCGCGGTCGCCGATCAGGTCGCGGAGCACGCCGATGATCCGCTCACCCTTGAACAGGCCCGCCCGCCCGATGGTCGGGTCCAGCAAGCGCAGCACGTGCATGCGCTCGAGCGCCAACACCCACTCGGCATAGACCTCGAGCTTGCTGGTCGCGTAGATCCCGCCGACGAGCGCGCCGATGGAGGTGCCAGAGATGGACCGGATCACGTAGCCGTTTTCAGTCAGCCACTGGATCACACCGATGTGGGCGAGGCCGCGCGCGCCTCCGCTACCGAGAACGAGGGATACCGTGGTCGGGTCTGTGGCCATGGGGAATGTGAACGAACAAGGCTGCCCGGCCAGCGGCCGGGCAGAACGCAGTGATCGGGATCTCAGACCATCTTCACCGCGATGCGCCGGGCGCGCGCGGCATCGGCCTTCGGAAGCTCGACGCGCAGCACGCCGTCACGGTAGCTGGCTCGGGTCTTGTCGGGCTTGACCGCCACCGGCAAGGCCACCTCGCGGCGGAAGCTTCCGTAGGCGCATTGCATGACGCTGTAGCGCCCCTGGCTGGCTTCCCGGTTGAACTGCTTGTCGCCCCAGACCGTCAACACGTCGTCTTTCAGTTCGACGTTGAAGTCGTCGCGGTGCATCCCCGGCGCTTCGATGCGCACGATCACCTTGTCGTCGTCATCGAACACATCGGCCGCCATGAAGGCCCAACCACCGAAAGGCAGCGGCGCCGCGCTTCTGACGGTCGAGGTGTCTGCCACCGGCGCGGGCCGAAAGCGCGTCAGAGCCCCGCTGGCGCGGGCACTCAGCTCGCGCCAGCCTTCCGACAGCGACTCCCAGGCCTGATCCGCGCCCTGCTTCAGTTGCTCTGCAAGCTTGGTCATGGTTCATCCTTTCGGCAAATCGCATCAGGTTCGACGCCGGGCGGCACTCAGCCCGAGGTCACGGCGATGCGGCGCGGCTGCGCATGCGCCTGCTTGGGAATGCGCAGCGTCAGCACACCGTCCTTCAGGTTGGCTTCGATGCGCGCCGTGTCCAGCTCGCGGCTGAGCGTGAAGCTGCGGCGGTAGCGCGGCACGCGCACCTCGGCGTACACCGCCTCCAGCCCTTCGGGCGTCAGCGCTTGCACGGCGCCTTCGATCAGCAGGGATTCGCCCTCGATCTTCAGCTCCAGCTGATCTTTAGACACGCCGGGCATGTCGGCCAGCAGCGTGATGCCGCCGGCATCCTCGAAAACGTCGACGGCAGGAAGCACCGCGCGCTGCTGTTCCTGCTCGGTGCTGCTGCGGCTCACTTGTTTGTTGTCGCTCATGATGGGTTCTCCGGTTTGGTGGCGCGCGTCACTGCACGGTGATGCGCTTCGGTTGGGCCGATTCGCGGCGGGCAACACTGACTCTGAGCACGCCGTCGCGGTAGCTCGCGTTGACTTGGCCGGGGTCGACGTCGTCGGGCAGGGAGACCGCCCGGGTGAAACTGCCGGCCCCGCGCTCACGGGTGTACACGTGTACCTTGGCATCGTTGCCGGGGATGCCGGAAGCGCGTTCGCCCGAGATCCGCAGCACGCCGCGGTCGAGCGTCACCTCGATCTTCGAGGCATCCAGCCCGGGGGCGAAGGCATAGATTTCCACGCTGCCGGGCGTGCGCCCCACGTTGATGGCCGGCACGGTGCCGGGCGCGACCGAGCGGATGCTGCTGGGCAAACCCGAGACGCCAAACACGTCATCGAGTTCACGACGCAGGCGCTCGAACTGGCCGAACAGGTTGTTCGGGTGATTCAGGATCGATTCGTACATGGTGTGTGTCCTCCGATTCAATGGTTGACGCCGGCAGGAGACCAGTACCCGCCGGCTCGATGTGCGAAATAGGGGCGGCAAAAACGGTTTCAAGAGGCGAATTCAGCGTCGATTCGAGGGCGCTTTCGCCGCGGCCTTGCGATCGGGTGGTGCGAGGTCAGCCGAGCGTCGGCTCAGGGTCGACTGGCGATGCTGGAGCCGGCCTGGGCGCTGTCGGGCCGATCGCCGTAAGTCTGTGCGCTACCGAACAGATTTGTGTGAAGCTGCAGCCTGTGATTTCCCTGGCCTTCAGTCCGCTCGTTTGCTGCAGCCCCGGGAATCCGCGAGGCCAACCGCGCGCTCGGTTTGACGACGCCTGAGTCTCTTGCCGGGTGGTCGCGCGCCGCTTGTTGTGGGAGCGATGAGGCGAACAGTGGCGCGGCGGCACTCAGCTGTAAACGCCACCCAACCGTTCAGGATGCGTCAGGCTGAACCACCGGCGCAGCGCGGCTGAAGGCCTCGAGCCGGCCGCAGGCGCTGTCGATCTCTGCCAATCGTGGCCAGCGGCCGAGGTCGACCTTGAAGCGGCGCGCGCTCTCGATCTGGGGCACCAGGTAGACGTCGGCCAGTGTCGGCTGCGCGCCGAAGGCGAACGGCCCTTCGCCCTGTGCACGAACGAGCGCGTCGAAAGCATCGAAGCCGGCTTCGATCCAGGTGGCACACCAGTCGTTGATCGCCGCGTCGTCGGCAGAAAAGCGGTGGCGCAGCGCTTCGAGAATCCTCCGGTTGTTCACCGGATGAATGTCGCAACCCACGATCGCCGCCAACGCACGCACCTGCGCACGTTGCAGCGGGTCGGTCGGCAGCAGAGCCGGCGTCGGATAGCGCTCCTCGAGCCATTCGATGATGGCGGGCGACTGGGTCAATACCGCGTCGCCGATGTCCAGCGCCGGTACCAGTTGCTGCGGGTTGATGGCGCGGTAGGCTTCGCCCAGGTGCTGCTCCTTGCGCAGGTCGATCGCGACCTGCTCGTAGCTCAGGCCCTTCAGGTTCAAGGCAATGCGCAGGCGGTGCGAGGTGCCGCTGCGAAAAAATCCATAGAGCTTCATGGCTCAGACTCCCAGGTACTGGTGGACGATCTCTGGCTGCGCCTGCAAGGCGGCGCTGTCGCCCTGCCAGACGACGCGGCCTTTTTCGATCACGACATGTCGATCGGCAAGCTTGAGCAGCTGGCCCACATTCTTGTCGATCACGATCTGCGCCAGCCCTTCGCGCTTGAGTTCGCCCAGGGTTCGCCAGATCTCTGCACGGATGAGCGGGGCGAGCCCTTCGGTCGCCTCGTCGAGCACCAGTAATTTCGGATTGGTCATCAGCGCGCGGCCGATCGCGAGCATCTGCTGCTCGCCACCCGACAGCTGCGTGCCGAGGTTGGCGCGCCGCTCCTTCAGCCGCGGGAAGAACGAATACACGCGCTCGAGCGTCCAGCCCTGGCCGGCGCTGCCACGGCGCGGTACGAAGGCGGTCGCGACCAGGTTCTCTTCGACCGTCAATGCGGCGAAGATCTGCCGACCCTCGGGCACGAGCGCGAGCCCGCGCCGTGCGATGCGGTGCGACGGCTGGCCGTCGGCGCGTGTGCCGTCGACCTCGATCGTGCCGGCGCTGGCGGGCAGCATGCCGAACAGGCACTTCACGGTCGTCGAGCGCCCCATGCCATTACGTCCGAGCAGGGTGATCACCTCGCCGGGTTGCACCTCGAACGAGACGTCGAACAGCACTTGCGCACGGCCATAGCCCGCCTGCAGCCCGCGCACCGAGAGAAACGGATTGGCCATAGCAGCTACCTCAGGTTGTTTCTTCGCCGAGATACACCGCCCGCACTTCGGGGTGGGCTCGAATCTCGTCGGCCGTGCCGGTGAACATCACACGCCCGTAGACCAGAACGCTGATGCGGTCCGCCAGCGCGAACACGGCATCCATGTCATGTTCGACCAGCAGGATGGTGTAGCGGCGCTTCAGGCCGTGCAACAGCGCGGTCACGGCGGCCGACTCCTGCACGCTCATGCCGGCCATTGGCTCGTCGAGAAGCAGGAATTTCGGGCCGGCGGCGAGCGCGATCGCGAGTTCGAGCTGGCGACGTTGCCCGTAGGCCAGCTCGCCCGCCAAGGTGCTGGCCAGTGCCGCCAGGCCGGCCGCTTCGACGGCCTCTTCGGCCGCCGCACGCGCACGGGCGTCGGCGAGCATCGGTCGCCAGAATCCCCAGGCCTGCTGCCGGGCTCCGAGGGCGGCCAGCGCCGCGTTCTCGAGCACGGTGAACTCCTCGAAGATCGAGGTGATCTGGTACGAGCGCAGCAGGCCGCTGCGCGCGCGCCGGTGGATGGGCTCGGCCGTCACGTCCTGGCCGTCGAAGTGGATGCGGCCGGCGTTGGAAGGCAACTCGCCGCTCAGCTGGTTGATGAGTGTCGTCTTGCCCGCGCCGTTGGGCCCGATCAGCGCATGCAGCTCGCCGCTGCGAATGTCGAGCGACACGTTGTCCGTGACGAGCAGGGCGCCGTAGCGCTTGACTAGGCCCTCGGTTTGCAGGCTGGCCATCAGATCCTCCCTGGTGCCGGAACTGCAGCCGAGACGGGCGGTGAATGCCGCCTGTCCAGCGCCTCCAGCCAGCCTGCGATGCCACGCCGCCCGAACAGCGCGACGAGCACGATCAAGGGTCCGAACACGGCCATCCAGTGCTCGGTGAACCCCTTCAGCACTTCTTCGAGGCCCAGGAACACCAGGGCACCCAGCAACGGCCCGAAGACCGTGCCGATGCCACCGAGGACCACCATCACGATCAGCTCGCCCGACACGGTCCACGCCAGCGTGCTGGGCGACACGAACGCGTTCAGGTTGGCGAGCAGCACACCCGCCAGCGCGCACACCATGCCCGACAACACGAACGCCGCCAACTGCAGCTGGCGTGCCTGCAGACCGATCGCATCGATGCGCCGGCCGTTCTGGCGTGCGCCGCGAAGCGCCATGCCAAAAGGTGCCACGCGCAGCCGCGCCATCCAGTACGTCGTTGCCACCAACACCAGCCAGGCAGCGTAGTAGACGGCCGACGCGGAGCCCAGGTCGAACGGGCCGAAGCGGCTGGTGGTGGCGACCGGCAGGCCGTCGTCACCACCGTACTGCTTGAGACTCACGAGCAGAAAGTAGCCCATCTGCGCGAAGGCCAGCGTGATCATGATGAAGGCCATGCCGGAGGTGCGCAGGCTGATGGTGCCCACCAGCAAACCGATCAGCGCTGCGGCGACCACCGCCACGAGCAGATGGACCCAGCCACTGCCGATGCCGTGAAACGCGCACAGGCCGACCGCGTAGGCCCCGATGCCGAGAAACAGCGCATGGCCGAAGCTGACCAGCCCACCGTAGCCGAGAGCCAGATTGAGCGCCGTGGCCGCGACGGCGTAGATCAGGATGCGCGCGAAGAACGCAATCCAGAACGGCTGCTCGAATCCGGCGGCCACGGCGGGCACCGCCGCCAGCGCTGCCAGCAGCAGCAGCGGAATCCAGCGTGAAGGCCGAAACGCAAACGATGTCTTCATGGCTTCATCCTCAGCCGCGGTGCGCGGGGAACAGGCCTTGCGGCCGCAACGCCAGCACCCCGGCCATCAACAGATAGACGCTCATCGAGGCGAGCGCCGGGCCGGCCGCGTCGGCGATCGAACGCTCGGCCAGCTGGCGCAACAGCATCGGCAGGAACACCCGCCCGAGGGTGTCGACCACACCGACGATCAGCGAGGCATAGAAGGCGCCCGACACCGACCCGATGCCGCCGATCACGATCACGACCAGCGTCGTGATCAACACCGGTTCGCCCATGCCCGACTGCACCGACAGCACAGGCCCGGCCATCGCGCCGGCCACGCCGGCCAGCATGGCGCCCACGCCGAACAGCAGCGCGTTGAGCAGGCCGATGTTCACGCCGAGCGCGCTGACCAGCTGCGGGTTCTGCGCCCCGGCGCGGATCAGCATGCCGACGCGCGTCTTGTGGATCAGCAGCCACGAGCCGACCGCCACGACGAGGCCGACGGCGATGATCGCGAAGCGGTAGGACGGGTAGGTGAAGCCGAACAGATCGACCGTGCCGCCAAGCACGTCGGGCACCTGCACGAACAAGGGCTGCGGGCCCCAGACGATGCGAACCAGCTCGTTGAAGAACATCACCAGGCCGAAGGTCGCCAGCACGTGATCGAGGTGGTCGCGCCGGTACAGGCGCGAGACGATGGTCACTTCCAGCAGCAGACCGATCACCAGCGAGGCCGCCATCGCGGCGCCCAGCGAGAGCGCGAACGAGCCGCTGGCGCCGTAGGCCAGCGCTCCGGCGTACGCACCCACCATGTACAGCGAGCCGTGTGCCAGGTTCACGAAACTCATGATCCCGAACACGAGCGTGAGCCCCGCCGCCAGCAGAAACAGCAAGACGCCGTACTGCAGACCGTTGAGCAATTGCGCGAGCAGCAGCGTGGCACTCATGGCAGCCGCCTCAGGGCATCGTGCACTGCGCGGCGTACGGATCGACATGCCCCTTCAACGGGGTGCCGATCAGCCGGGTGACGAGCTTGCCAGCGTCGCGAGAGGTCTCGAACGCGTAGTAGTCCTGCACCGGCATGTGGTTCTTGCCGAAGGCGAACGGGCCGCGCACCGACTTGAGTTCGCTGCCTGCGGCCTTCACCGCCGCGGCGAGCTTCTTCGGGTCACCGCCGGACTTCTGAAGCGCGATGTCGAGCAGGCTGGCGGCGTCGTAGCCGGTGGCCGCGTAGAGGCTCGGCGTGCGCTTGTACTTCGCCTCGAATGCCGCGACGAACTTGCGGTTCTCCGGGTTGTCGAGAGCCGCGTCGTACATCGCGCCGCTGACCGTGCCGACCGCAGCCTCGCGCAGTGACGGCAGCGTGGTTCCGTCGACCGTGAACACGGAGTAGAGCGGCAGCTTGCCCGACAGGCCGGCCTGGCTCATCTGCTTGACGAAGTTGATGCCCATGCCACCCGGGTAGAACACGAACAGCGCGTCAGGCTTGGCCGACTGCAATTGCGCGATCTCGGCCGAGTAGTCGGGCTGGTTGACCTGGGTGTAGACCTCGTCGACCACCTGGCCCTTGTAATAGCGCTTGAACCCGGCCAGCATGTCCTTGCCCGCCTGGTAGTTCGGCGCCATCAGGTAGACACGCTTGAGGCCGCGGTCTTGCGCGAACTTGCCCATCGCTTCGGCGGCGCCGTCGTTCTGCCAGGCCATCGAGAACAGGTTGGCCTTGCACTGCGCACCCGCCAGCGGCGAAGGGCCGGCATTGGTCGCGATCGCGACCACGCCCGACTCGACGATGCGCGGCAGGCTGCCCATCAGCACGTTCGAGAACGACAGCCCGACGATGGCGTCGACCTTGTCCTTGTCGATCAGCTTGCGCACGGCCTGCTGGCCGACTTCGGGCTTGAGCTGGTCGTCTTCCTTGACGACAGTGACGGCCTGGCCACCGAGCTTGCCGCCACGCTGCTCGAGCCCGAGCAGGAAGCCGTCGACCTGGTCCTGGCCGACGAGCGCCTGCGGGCCGGACAGCGGGGCCATCAGGCCGATCGTCGCGGCCGAGGTCACGGCCGCTGCGGTGGCGAGTGTGATGCCGCAAAGCGTGTTGAGAAGTGAGGGTTTGAACATGGTTTTGTCTCCGTTGGGGTGTGCTTGCCCGCGGGACCGTCTTCAACGGCCCCGGCAGACGCTGGTGAGTGTGGGGGTCAGTCGAGCTGCAGGAACACCCTGCCGCCTTCGACTTTCACGGGGTAGCTGCGCAGGGCCTCGGTGACCGGGGCGCACGTCGGCGTGCCATTGCGCACGTCGAACTTGCCCTGGTGCAAGGGGCACTCGATTTCGTGGCCGTCGAGGAAGCCGTCGCACAGGCGCGCCTGGCCGTGGGTGCATATGTTGTCGGTGGCGTACACGTCGTCACCGACCGCGTAGATCGCGATGTCGCGACCTGCGACGGCAACGCCCTTGACATCGTCGGAGGGAAGGTCGTCGGCCGACAGTGCGTCGACCCAGTTCGTCGTGCTCATGAGGGGCCTCAGATCGGGTAGATGATGGAGTTGGGGATCATCTCGGAGTCGTAGATGCATTCACGCGAGGCGAACTTCAGGCCCGCGGGGGTGCGCACCACGACATCGAGATAACGACCGACGTTGAACACGGTCGACGCGTCCGAGAGCTTGGTGCGGAAGACGGCGTAGTTGGCCTCGCAGCGCCAGCGTCCTTCGCTCGCTTCACGGATCACCGGTGAGCCGACCACGTGGCGTTGGTAGTACGGGTCGTGAAAGAGCGTTTCCTTGATGCCGTAGACGCGGTCCTTCAGCATGCCCTTGCTCGAGAACGAGAGCGTCGCGAGCGGGAAGCCACGTTCATGGTTCTCGCGCGGCTGCAGGCGGTAGACGCAGTCGTCGGTGAAATATTCGGGCCAGAGATCCCAGTTCCCGGAGTCGACGGCACTCGCGTAGTCCGCGTAGAGCTGCGTCAGCGCCAGCCAGTCTTCGAAGTTGAGGTTCGTCGCCATCGCTCAGGCCTCCATCACGTCGCGCCAATAGCGGTACATGCCGCGAATCAGCGTCTCGGTGACCATGTGCTCGGTGTCCTCCACCTCGTGCCCGCCGAGTTCGGCCAGGGTGCGGTGGAAAGGCTTGCTCTCGAAAGCCTGCTGCGAGAACTCGATGACCTCGCCATCGTCGGCCGAGACAAACCCTGCCGGGCCGAACAGGTTGGCCTGGCGCAGGCGGCGCTGGGTCATCTCTTCGCTGTCGTCGTCGAAGCCGAAGTGCGTCCAGACGAAGTCGAAGCTGCCGCGGCCGTTGGGCTGGATGTGCCGCGTCGAAACGCTGTTGACCTGCTGCTGCAGGATGACGCTGGGAAAGATCGTCGTCATCACCGCCGTAGGCCCGCCCCACCAAGGCTCCGGCACGATGTCGAGAAAGCTCGGGTCGTTGAGCTGCATGCTCTCCTTGAAGCTCGACACCTGCGTCACCTGATCCGACTTGCCGGCCGTGCCGCGGGTCGAAATCATCGCGGCGTGGCGGTGCTTGTCGTCCATGCGCAGCTGCGACTTGTTGTCGGCGCGCCAGAGCCCGAACGTGACGAACCAGGTGTGCAGCAGGCCCGGGTGGTACGGGTCCTTGATGTTCTCCTGCATCAGCTTCCAGTTGCCCGGAATGCGCTGGCGGTTGTAGCCCAGGATCTTCAGCTTGCGGCCGTTGAACAAGCGGTCGAAGTAGCCCAGGATGGTGGGGCCGAGGTAGTCTTCGAGCGACTCGACGTCATGGTCGAAGGACGCGAAGACCACGCCGCCGCGAGAGGCCACCTTCAGCTTCGTCAGGCCGTGGTCGGCCGTCTTGAAGTCTGCCGGCATGCCGCCGTGCACCTGGCCGTCCTGCTTGACGCCGCGGCGAAACGGCACGCCCTGCAGGTCACCCTTGAGCGTGTAGCTCCACTGGTGGTACGGGCAGACGAACTCCTTGAGCTTGCCGTGACGCTCGCGGCAGAAACGCATGCCGCGGTGCGCGCAGACGTTCTCGACCACGTTCAGCGCGCCGTCGGCGTCACGCGTCAGGATCACCGAGCGTTCGCCGACCACCGTGCGCTTGAAGTCGCCCGGGTTGGGCACCTCGGCCTCCAGGCCCACGTAGCACCAGTGGCCCTTGTAGAAGAAGCGTTCGAGTTCCTTGCGGTAGATCTCGTCGCTGGTGTAGGTGAGGAAAGGAATGCGGTAGGTGCCGTCGCCCTCCCACACCGGCTCGTCGGGAAAGACCGTCGAGGTTTGATTCATGCCTTGTCTCCTGTGTTGTCGCTCGGTTGGCGATTCGGGTGGCCGCAGCCGTTGCTCAGCCCGTCACCCGGACCTCGATAGCGCCCAGCCCCTGAATGGCGCCGTGCATCAGGTCACCGGCCACCACGGCGTTCACGCCTTCGGGCGTGCCCGTCATGATGATGTCGCCCGGCTCGAGTGTTTCGTACTCGGACAGGTAGGCCACGCACTCCGACACCGACCAGATCAGCTTGGCGATGTCGGACGACTGGCGCGGCTGGCCATTGACGGTCAGCGTGATCGCTGCGGCCGACGGGTGGCCGATGTCCTGAGCGCGGTGCAAGGAGCCGATCGGCGCCGACAGGGCGAACGACTTGCCGAACTCCCAGGGCCGGCCCTTGTCGCGCGCTTCGAGTTGCAGGTCGCGGCGTGTCATGTCCAGGCCGACGGCGTAACCGTAGACGTGGTCCAGCGCGTTCGCGATCGAGATGCCGCTGCCGCCGCGGCCGATGGCCACGATCAGCTCGATCTCGTGGTGGTAGTTCTTCGTCTTCGTCGGGTAGGGCACGCTGGTCGGCGACGCCGTATCGACCACGGCGGCCGCGGGCTTCATGAAGAAGAACGGCGGTTCGCGGTCCGGGTCCTTGCCCATTTCGCGTGCATGCGCGGCGTAGTTGCGGCCGACACAGAACACGCGGTTGACCGGAAAGCGTTCGTCGCGGCCGGCGATCGCCAGCGTGTGGAGCGGAGGGGCCTCGATGGCGAGTTTCATTTGAATCCTTCAGTGGGTTGATTTCAGAGCCGCTCTTCGCGCCACAGGCCCAGCGCCTGCTGCACGGGTCGGTCGGAAAAGCTGAACAGCACCGAGTCGCGGTCGGCACGAAGTTGCAGTTCATGCCACGACGGCACGACGAACACGTCGTTCTCGTGGAAGCGCCAGGTGTGGTCGCCAGAGGGCCCGCTGAGACGGGCCTCGCCACCGCCTGCCAGGCATACGTGCACGGTGCCGTCGGTGCTGCGCACCGGCTTCGTCTCGAAGCCGGCCGGCAGGCGCTGCGCGAAGGAACCGATGGTCGGCATCGGCGAAGCGCCGGTGGCCGGGTTCACGTAGCGCAGCTTGAAGCCGTGGTGCGCATCAGGAGCGCCCTGCGAGATGGCGACGAGGGAAGCCTTCGTGCGCTCGAACGGGTACACGAAAACCCGCGTCGGATCGGCCTGCTTCGGTTGGTAGTCCAGCGGCACCATGTTGGCGCCGTAGCGGGCCAGCGCGTCGCCTTCGGGGCGCAGTGCCTGCTGCGACGTCTGCTCGCTGCGTTCGGCGAAGCCGGCATCGAGGAAGCGCACGATCGGGATGTCGAGACCGTCGAGCCAGACGACTGGCTCGTTGCCGAGGTTGCCGTGGTCGTGCCAGGTCCACGCGGGCGTGATGATGAAGTCGCCGCGGCGCATCGTGGTGCGCTCGCCATCGACCGCCGTGTACGCGCCCTCGCCATCGAGCACGAGGCGCAAGGCCGACTGGGTGTGCCGATGTGCCGGCGCCACTTCGCCCGGCATGATGAGTTGCAGGCCGGCGTAGAGCGACTGCGTGATGCACGACTGGCCACGCAGCGCTGGATTCTCGAGGATCAGCACGCGCCGCTCGGCCTCTTCGGCCGAAATCAGCCTGCCCGCTTCCATCACCTGGTCGCGCAGTTCGCTGTAGCGCCACAGGTGTGCCGACACCGGCGAGCGGGGCTGCGGCGGCACCAGTGCGCCGAGCACTTCCCACAGCGGCGTCATGTGGCTCGTGCCGATGCGGTCGTAGTAGTCGGCGCGCTGGCGCAGCGCGTCGGGTGGGAGTTTGGCAGCGTGCACTGGGGGTCTCCTCAGGTGCCTTGGGTGTAGAACGCGTCGGAGTAGATGTGCTCGGCGGCGATGCCCCTGCCGCGGGCGACCACCGTGGCCGCCTCGACCATCGGCGGCGATCCGCACAGGTAGGCGCGCCAGCCGTTCAGGTCGGGGTGGTCCTGCTCGATGGCATCGGTGACCAGGCCACAACGCTGTCTCGCCGGATCGCCACCCGAGGTCACGACGACGTGCACCGTCAGGCCCGGGTGTTCCCGCTTCAACTGTTCGAGCCAAGGCATGCCGTAGACGTCGCGCGGCGAGCGCACCCCGAAGTAGAGATGCACGGGGTTCTTCATGCCGTCAGCGGCGGCGCCGCGCAGGATCGACAGGATCGGCGCGAGCCCCGTGCCGCCGGCGACACACAGCATCGGGCCTTCGTGCTTGCGGCGCAGGTAGGCTGAGCCGAGCGGCCCGCTCACCTTGACTGCATCACCGACCTTGAGGTCACGCGCGATGTAGCCGGTCACACGGCCGTCAGGAACCAGGCGGATGTGGAACTCGAACAGGCCGTCACCGGTCAGCCCGGCCATCGAATACGGCCTGACGTGCTCGGGCGTGAACTGGAGTTGAACGTACTGACCGGGCGAGAACTCGACCGGCTTGGCAGGGCGCAGCACCAGCCGCTTGATGTCGTGGGTCAGGTCCTCGATGGCCTCGACCGTGGCCTTGACGATGCGCGCCGGGTGCACCACGACCTCGTCGGGCTCCGGGATCTCGATCGTGCACGACTCGGTGATGTAGGTCTGGCAAGCGAGCACGAAGTCCTGTTCGCCGTCGAAGGGCCGCCGCTGCTCGCCGCCACCGTCCATGACCTCTCCGTCGAGCACGCGGCAACGGCAGGTGCCGCAGCGCCCCGCCATGCACGAGTACGACATCGGCACCTGGGCATCCTGCAGCGCCTTCAGGAGGTTGGCGCCGGGATCGACCCTGATGACACGGTTGAGGGGTTGAACGAGGATTTCCATGGTGGGTTCGATGCGGTGGGCGGATCATTCCTCCTTCGGGCCATTCAGGAAATAGAATCGCTTGAATGTGATGTATCACTGGCTGTGATGGAGGCCTCATGGAGTTGTCAGACATCGATCTGAACCAGTTGGTGCTCTTTCAGCAGCTGATGGTCGAGCGGCGTGTGTCGAAGGTGGCCGAAAAACTGGGCCTGACGCAGCCCGCTGTCAGCAACACGCTGGCCAAGCTGCGGCGGCAGTTCGGCGATGACCTGTTCGTGCGCACGCCGACGGGCATGATGCCGACGCCCTTCGCCGAGCAGCTCGCCGAACCCGTCGGCTATGCGCTCGGCATGATCCACAGCGGTCTCAACCAGCACAGCCGCTTCGAGCCTGCGAGCGTGAAGCGCTCGATGACGATTGGCATGACCGACATCGGCGAGATCGTGTTCCTCCCGGAGCTTGTCGATCGCCTGCGTCGTGAGGCCCCGGGCGTGTCGCTCTGCACCGTGCGCACCACGGCCACGAATCTGCGCGACGACATGGAAGCGGGCAAGGTCGACCTGGCCATCGGCCCGCTGCCGCAACTCAAGGCCGGTTTCTTCCAGCGCCGCCTGTTCCGGCAGCGCTACGTCTGCCTTTTCAGGAAGGGCCATGCGCTCGATCGCAAGCGCCTGTTGCTGGCGGGCTTCAAGGCTGCCGAACACCTGATCATCGTCTCGGCCGGCACCGGTCACGGCAAGGTCGACGACCTGATCCGGAGAGCGGGTGTCGACCGCACTGCGCGCCTGACCATTCCGCACTTCGTCAGCGTGGGCCATCTGCTGAGTCGGACCGACATGGTGGCCACGGTGACCGAACGCCTGGCGGAAAGCCTCGTCGAACCCTTCGACCTGACCTACAGGCCGCACCCGATCGATCTGCCCGAGATCGCCATCAACGTGTTCTGGCACGCGAAGGTGCATCGTTCGCCCGCCCACCAGTGGCTGCGCGGCGTGGTCTTCGATCTGTTCGGCGACGACAAGGCATCCAACCCGGTAGCGGCACGGCCGCGTGCATCGGCCTGAATCGGTCCAACGTCGATGCTGCGATGCAGCATCACGGCGGGTGATGCACCACATTCATTCAGCGCCATAGGCGATAGAGGTCGGCTGCAGGACCATTGCCCGCTATGCACCACCTGCCGAGTTCGTCCCTCCTTCAATCGCGGCCAGCTCGCATCGAGCTGGCGCGCCAGCGGTTTTTCGACGAGGGGCAGTCGCCGACCGGTGTCGTCGGCTAAGCGGTCTTCGAGTCCTGGGCGCGGTGCCTTCGGCTCCACGGCGACCCGCGAGCGCCGGTCACATTCGAGCCCGTGTCTTCCAGCCGGACGCAACTGGCCCTGATGAAGAACCGGGACCTGCGCCAGGCGTGGACAGCAGAGTTGCCCAGGCTGGAGTCGATCCTGAGCACCACCAGTTGCGCTGCGATGTTGACTGACGCGACTGGCGTCCTGATCGACTCGACATGCGTCGGTCGTTCGCATGAGCAACTGATGCCGGTGGCGACGCGGCTTGGCGTGAATCTCTCGGAGGATGCCGTGGGGACCACGGCTCCGGGCGTGGCCGCGCGCACCGGAAAGCCCGTGTGCGTGCTGGGTGACGAACACTTCTTCGACAGCATCAAGGAGATGTACTGCGCCGCTGCGCCCATTCGCGACATCCATGGCCACGTGGCCGGCGTGCTCGACATCTCCAGCGAGCGCATCCCGTTCGAATTCGATGCTGCCGCGGTCGCCGGCCTGTACGCCAGCGCGATCGAGAATCGATTGCTCGTCGCTCAATCGACGGAGCATCTGGTCATTCGATTCCAGGCAGCCCCCGAACTGCTCGACTCGGCGATGGTGGGTCTGCTAGGGGTCGGCGTTGACGGCCGCCAGGCATGGGGGAACGGCGTTGCCCAGCGTTTGCTCGGCGCCGTGAAGCGCAGCGGGCAGGATGCCGAGCGCACGCCGGAAGAAGGGCTGGGCTTCGCGTGGGCCCTGTTGGCCGCGCTACCAGCCGTTGGCGCGGCACCGTTGACCCTGCCCAACGGGCTCAGAGTCTGGGCCAGGTCCGAAATGCGCGCACGCGACGGTCACCGCGGCCTCGTGTCAGGCTCGCGCGAACCCGCGGAAGAGCCCGTTGCCGAAACGGCCCTCGAGGTTCACCACGGATCTCCGGCAACTGCGATGTGCCCGAACATCTGCGATTCGCAGATTCAGCGCGACGCGGCTGAGGCTTCATTGACGGACGCCGCGTCGGTGCCGACACAGCGGCTGCGAGAGTCGGACCTCGACCTCATCCAGAAGGCCTTGCTGGCGTGCGGAGGCAACGTATCAGTGACCGCCAAGCGACTGGGTGTGTCGCGCGGGCTCGTCTACCGACGTCTGCGCGCAGGCCAGTCGAACGGTTCGTCCACCTCTTGAGCGCGTCAGGCAGCAGCTACACGATGAGCACCACGCGACCCGCACCGCGCCGGGTTTCGAGGTACTCGTGCGCAAGAGCTGCCTGCTCGAGCGGGAATGTGCGCGAGACGACAACGCCGCCCCAGCCCGCTTTCAGCATCTCGTTCAAGTCCAACGCGGCGGCGCGCTTGTACTCGGGGCTGAAGTCATCGCTCCCGACAAGATGGATTGCCACGTTCTTGAAGAGAAGCTGCCAGAACGGAATCCGGGGATCCGGAGCCGTTGTCGCATAGGCGGCGATCGACCCGCCCACCTTCAGGACTTCCATGTCGACCGAGATGTTCTTGTCGAACGCAATTTCCACAACGTGGTCCACGCCGTCGGCGGCAACTGCCCGCACCGCATCAATGACTTCGGACTCGTGAAGGCCATCTGTGCGGAGCACGTGCTGCGCACCCGCGCGCCGTGCGCATGCGGCGTCGGCCTCGGACCTCGCGGTTCCGATGACGGTTGCCCCCGCGAGGCGAGCGAGACCGACGGTGCAAGTACCCACCGCGCCGGCAGCGCCTTGAACAAGGATGGTCTTGCCAGCCACCGAGCCCGTGATGTGAACGGCGCGGTGCGCCGTGATCCCGGGAATGCCGAGACAGGCGCCTTGCTCGAAGACGATGCCGTCGGGCAAGGGAACAGCCTGAGTGGCCGGCAAGGTCACGCATGACGCGGCGGTGCCGAAGGCGCGGTAGCTTTGTGCGCCGTAGCACCACACTCGCTCACCGATGCGGGCCTCGTCGATATCGTCACCGACCGCGTCGATCAATCCGGCGCCATCGCTGTGCGGCACAACGCGCGGGTAGGGCATTCCATAGCCGAAAAAATCCTGCCGCTTCTTCAGGTCGCCTGCGTTGATGCCGGAAGACCGAAGCCGGATGCGGACCTCGCCGCGGCCGGGCACGGGATCGTCCATCTCACCGACGACCAGAACCTCGCGCGCCGGTCCCTGCCGGTCGTACCAGACAGCCTTCAAGGTTTTGCTCCGGGCGCGATGCGGAGCGACTCGAAACCCAGGTGATGCATGCATTCACGCGTGATCAACAGTGCGGCGGCCACCTCGCGGTTCGCGACCACGGCGTCGCCTCGATCGGGCATGCCCAGCGCGATCGATGCCAGCTGCTGAAACAGGGTTTCGACAGCCTCACGGCTCAGTGTCGCGCCGTTGGCTTCCAGGCCTGGCAAGCGACGCAAGGTCGGCTCGAAGGCCGTGAGCCCGACTCCAGGCGAGAGTGGCGCCTTCGCGGCCATCAGCGCATCTTCGACGACATCGATCGCACGCTCGAGTTCGCCCGCGGTCGGTGGATCGTGGCGAAAGCAGTTGTCGGCCAGAGCCGCCGGGCTCGGCCCCAGCGTGACGACGCCACCGTCATCGGATGACAGTGTGGTCACCGTCGAGCCGGACGCCAGATGCCTCGGGCGCAGTGTCACGCCAGACGCTCCGAACCGATGTCTTCTTCCAGGCGTTCCGCGATGCGACGGAGCACTCTCACGTCGACCCCGTGGCCCAGGCCAGGAAATTCGTCGAGCGTGACCTCGGCGCCGAGAGAACGCAGTGTTGCGGCCGCGTCGATGGCGAGGGCCAGCGGCATCACCCCGTCCTGGTCGCCATGCAACAGGTGCACCACCGTGTGTGGCGGTGCACGCCGCGGTTGCTGCGCGAAACGCCCCGCGATCGCGACGACCCGACCCGCCAGCGTGCTGCCTTGCTGCGTCGACTCGAGCGCCATGACAGAGCCTTGCGAGAAGCCGATCAAGGTGGTCGACGCGGCGGCGGCCCCGGCCTGCCGCTGCCAGTGCTGCACGGTGTCGACGAAGCGGGGCATGGCCTCTTCGACGCGCGCCGGTCGGTTGGCTTCGGTGATGCAGGACACCGAGAACCATTGCCAACCTCGGCCGCCTTCGCTGGCGAGCGGCGCCTGCACGCTCACCACCCAGGCATGAGGACGCCGCTGCGCCAGAAACTGGCCCAAGGGCTCCAGGTCGTGCGCGTTCGATCCGACGCCGTGGAACAGCAGCACCAGCTCCTGCGCCGCCGAACCCTTCGAAGCGGGCTGCTGGATGATCAGTGTGTCTTGCATGTGATGCTCCTTGCCGCCAGCTGCTGGCCGTTCACTTCCCGCCCAGACCGAGCTGGCTCATGAAGTCTTGGTTGTCCCAGAACAGCCACTCGTGGTCCATGGTGCCATCTTTCCAGTGGCCGATCGTGGCCATGCCGATCGCGAAGCGCTTGCCGGTCGGCGGGATCGACTTGCCATCGGGCAGCGGCATCGGCTTCGTGAAGGTGCCGGTCATCACACCGGTGACCGAGGTCCAGGTGCCCGAGCCGAAGCGGATCGGGTGGGTCTTGATCGCGATGTCGGGGGCGAAGACGAACATCGCCTTCAAGTCGTCGATGTGCTTGTCGATGCCGCGCGTCTCGTGGCTGTCGGGCCAGGTGACGACGATGTCCTTGCCGTGGCTTTCGTGCAGCCGGTCCCACTTCTGATTGCTGAAGACCTGGAAGTCCAGCGTGTCGAACTTCTTCAGGTTGCGCTCGACCTTTGGCGCCTGGCGTTCGGGCCTGGGCGGCGACGTGGTCGGGTTCTCGGCGGGCGTCTGCGCCAGTGCGGCGATCGGCGTCAATTCGAAGGCTGCGACGAGCGCGGCGGCGAGGGTGGTGCGGATGCGCATGGAAATTCCTTGGTGGTGGTTCTGAGAATCAGGCTTTGTGGATCCACGTCGGCGCGATGGCGGTGCCGAGGCCGGCGCCATAACCGAGGTAGATGTTCAACGCGGCCAGCGGCTCGAGATAGCGGGCGTTCTTCAGGCCGCCGGCATCGACGACTTCGAAGCCCATGCTCCTGGCGAGCGTCGCGGTGATCTCCTTGCCGCGTGCGCTGTCGCTGGCCACGAACACGGTGGCTTTCCGGCCCTTGCCGAAGTCCGAGCCTTCGGCCAGCACCTGCGCGAAGAGGGTGTTGAAGCCCTTCACGACCTCGGCACCGGGCAAGGCCTTTGCGATCTCTTCGGCTGCCGACGTGGTGTGGCCCAAGGTCAGCGCCATGTAGTCGGCCGTCAGAGGGTTGGTGATGTCGATCACCACCTTGCCCTGCAGGTTGCCGACTGACTTGAGCGCGTCCACCGCGTCGGCATACGCCGTGGCCAGCACGACGGCTTCGGCATCGGCGGCCGAGTTCGCCACATCGACGGCCCGGGCGCCCGGATTGGCGGCCGCGACTTGTGCGGCCTTGCTGCCGTTGCGGGCGGCCACGCTGACCTGGTGACCGGCGAGGGTGAGTTGTTTGACGAGTGCCGAGCCCATGTTGCCGGCGCCGATGACGGTGACTTTCATGATGAGATTCCTTCGTGGAGAAGCAGCAAATTGCTGCGATGTCAGGACTGTAGAAGTTCAACTAATCGGGATAAAGTAGCCGTTAGTTGTTTGTCTGTACCGAAAATTGAGACAATAGGTGGATGGACAGATTCGCTGCAATCCAGGCGTTCGTGGCGGTGGTCGACGCCGGCAGCTTTGTCAGGGGCGCCGAAGCGCTGGGCCAGTCGAAGGCCGGCGTTTCGCGCTATGTGGGCGAGCTCGAGTCACAGCTGGGCGTGCGCCTGCTGCATCGCACGACACGCAGGCTGTCGCTGACCGCAGAAGGCGAGGTGTTCCACCCGCGCTGCAAGGAGGTGCTGGGCCAGCTCGCCGAAGCCGAGGCCGAAATCACCGTGCACTCGGGCAGCGCTGTCGGCCAACTGAAGCTCAACGTGCCGGTCACGTTCGGTCAGCTTCACCTGGCGCCGTTGTGGCCGGAGTTCATGTTGCGACACCCGAACGTGTCGCTTGACGTGACCTTGGCGGATCGTTTTGTCGATCTGGTCGAAGAAGGGTATGACCTGGCCGTTCGCATCGCCCGGCTGCCGAGTTCGTCGTTGATCAGCCGCCGGCTCGCTTCGACGAGGCTCCTGCTGTGCGCCTCACCGACCTATCTGCGGGAGCGCGGCGTGCCCGCTCACCCGAGCGAGCTGGCGGCACACGACGTCGTGTCGTACAGCCTGCTGGCCACCGGCGAAAGTTGGGAGTTCGAAGGCCCGGAGGGGCCGGTGGTCGCCCGTGTCAACGCGCGGCTTCGCACCAACAGTGGCGAAACCTGCTGCGCCGCAGCCGTTCGGCACCAGGGCTTCGTGCTGCAACCATCGTTTCTGGTCGCGCCGTGGCTGCAGTCGGGTGAACTGGTGGAGGTGCTGCCGCAGTTTCGCGCGATCGAGCTCGGGATCTACGCCGTCTACCCGTCGCGTCGCCACGTCACGGCCAAGGTTCGGCTGATGATCGACTTCCTGGTGGCGGCCTTTCGTGCGAAGGCATGGCCGCAACAGTGACTGGACCGACACGGTCGTGTCGCTGATCGAGCTTGCTCGCTCCGTGGTGGAAACGGTGAGATTCGAACTCACGGACGGGTTGCCCCGTCGGCAGTTTTCAAGACTGCAGCCTTAAACCACTCGGCCACGTTTCCCGCAAATCGGCAGGCGCCGATTGTATCGGGCAGGGCTCAAAAGTTCGCCGTGAGCGTCAGCCGCAGGCTGCGCGGCTCGACCGGGTGGAAGTGGATGTCGTTCACGCCCCCGGCCGGCTCGCCCCGCAGGCGCGAGGCGTAGTAGTAGTCGATGTCGCTGCCCTTGCGGTCGAACAGGTTGAACACGTCGAGCGCGAGCTTCACGTTGTTGGTCACCTTGTAGCCTACGCGCAGATAAGCCAGCGTGGTGGCTTTCGAGCGCTGGCTGTTGTCTTCGATCAAGGGGCGCGGGCCGAAGTAGCGCAGCTGGAACTGGCCTAACCACGGGCCCAGGTCGACGACGGTGGCGCCGAGCGACGCGACCGTCTGGATCGAGCCGGGGATGTGATTGCCCAAGGTCGGATCGGCCGGGTCGGGTTCGGTGAAGCGTGAGCGCGAAGCCGACAGGTCGGCGTCGAGCAGCAACCAGGGCGTGGCGATGTAGTGGTTGTTCCACTCCACGCCGTGGCGTTTGCTCGCGCGGCTGGCTTCGGTTTCGCCGGCGTCGCCGACGAAGAGCAGTTCGGAGTCGAGCTTCAGCGCCCACAGCGCGAGCGAGCTTTGCAGCCCCGGGATCAGTTCGGTGCGCGCGCCGAGCTCGAAGCCTTTGGAGCGCACCAGCGGCTTGACGGGGTCGATGGCCGGGCCGCTCGGGTCTTTCGCCGCGACCCGGGCGACGGTGCCACGCGCGTCGTTGCTGTGGAAGCCGTAGCCGGCGTTGGCGAAGAATTCTGTCTTGCTCCACGGTCCGAAGATCAGCGATAGTTTGGGCGAGGCGATGCTCGCATTGAGGCTGCCGCTGTTGGCAGCGATCGAACTCGCGACCTTGAAATCGAAACGGTCGGCGCGCAGCCCGACGATGCTGCGCAGCCAGGGTGTCCACTGCGTGGCGGCTTCGCCAAAGAGGCCGACGCTGGTCTGGCGCACCGTGCTTTCCTGGATCGTCGCGGCGCGCACGCGCGCCACCGTGCTGTACAGGCCGACCGGGTCGAGCCGGTCGTGGCGCAGCTGCAGCCCGGCCGTGAAGGTGGTGTCGCGTCCGCCGAGCTGCGTGTTCCAGCTGCGGCTCGTGGCCAGGCCGAAGACGCGGCGCTGCTCGGCCTGCTCGAACTGGTCGCCGTTGACAGCAGCCGGGTCGAGGTCGATCGGGTTCTCGAGGAAGTAGCTGAAGTTGGAAAACAGGTCGAGCCGGGATTGCACGGCGTAGGCGTTCAGCTTGAAGCGGCCGTCTGACAAGCTGCGTTCCATCTCGTACGACAGGCTGTAGCGCGCGGTGCGCCCGCCGTCGCTCGCGTCGAGCGCGCCGAAGCGCCCGACCAGGCCCTGGTTGAGCGCGCGCTGCGGGATCTGGTCGGTCGAGTTCCAGCCCGCTGAATACGCCATCGCGGTGATCGCGGACTTGTTGCCCGCGTCGCCGAAGCTGTAGCGCAGCACGCCGTTCGTGCGGTGGAACTTTTCGGGGCTCTCCCAGGGGCCGTCGTTGTGGGCGGCTTCGATGGCGTAGAGCAGGTTGCCGCTGCCGAGCTTCGCCGAGTCGGCGAGAAAGCCGCGCCGGTAGCCGTTCTCGCCGAACGTGACCGAGGCGATGCCGTTCGGCAGCGTGTCGAACAAGCGGATGTGCGCCGCGCCGGCCGAAGCGAAGTCGCCTTCGTCGGCGTAGTACGGGCCCTTCTTGTAGTCGATGCGGTTCACCAGTTCGGGCAGCAGCCAGTTCAGGTCGCTGTAGCCGTGGCCGTGCGCGTGCGTCGGCATGTTGACCGGCACCCCGCCGACGAAGGTGGCGAAGTCGGTGCCGTGGTCGAGGTTGAAGCCGCGCAGGAAGTACTGGTTGGCCTTGCCGTCACCGCTGTGCTGCGTGACGATCACGCCGGGCACGAACTCCAGCACTTCGGCCGGGCGCAGGGTCGGGCGGCTCTCGATCAGCGCCGCGTTCACGGTGCCCTGGCTGGCGGCGTCGGAACTGCCCACCGCGTTGTCGTAGTTGCCTTTGACGATCACCGGCGCGAGTTGGGTTGTCACGATGGCCTGCTGTGCGCTCGCGAACGAGCCGACGGCGGCGAGTGCCAGCGCCAGTGCGCTGTGTTGGAACGGTGGGGTCATCGCGGCAATCCCGAAGTCGAATGTGATGGAGGGCTTACGTCGGAAAGCGGCGATCGGATTCACCCTGGATATGAATATTTTCAGATAGTTCTTACAAGAAGTTTGCCTGCAGCACCCGCCCGAAGCAAGCGCGGCAGCCCGATGCGGCCTGCGCTGCCGGGGACGACTCAGGTCGACGGTTTCAGGTGCACGTGCGGCGCGGCGTGCGCTGCGCGGCTGCGCGTGCCCGCAGCGCCGTGCGGTTCGTGCAGGTCGACGCCGATCAGGTTGAGCTTGCCGTGGTGCACACCGCGCTCGGCGCAGATCGCGTCGGCGAACGCACTCACCTGCGCCGTCTGGCCGCGCAGGATCACGGTTTCCAGGCAGTGGTCGTGGTCGAGGTGCGCGTGCATGCTCGAGATCGTCAGGTCGTGGTGCTCGTGCTGCAGCGCCGTCAACCTTTCGGCGAGGTCACGCTCGTGGTGGTTGAACACGTAGGAGAGGCAGGCCACGCAGTGTTTGCCGGCGCTGCTGCCGAGTTGCGACTTGCCGAGCTCGGCGCGTAGCAGATCGCGCACCGCCTCGGAACGGTTGGCGTACTGGTGCTGCGCCATCCAGGCGTCGAACTGGCCGGCCAGGCGGTCGTCGAGCGAGATCGTGAATCGTTCCATCGGGGGCTCCGGTGCGCTGTGCGCGCACTGTAGCGCTCTAGGCGCATTCGACCTGGATGACTTCGCGCTCACCGCCGTCGATGCGCACGGCAGTGAGCTGGCGCCCCCAGACGCAGCCGGTGTCGAGCGCCAGCAGGTCGGGCCGGTTGATCAGGCCGAGCGAGGCCCAGTGGCCGAAGGCGATCGGAACGTCCTGGGTGCGCCGGCCCGGAGCTTCGAACCACGGCACGTGGCCGGCCGGTGCGGCGTCGGCGCCTTCCTTGGTGACGAGGTCGAGCGTGCCGTCGGTCGAGACGAAACGGATCCGCGTCAGTGCATTGACGACGAAGCGCAGGCGCGCCATGCCTTGCAGCGAATCGCTCCAGCGCGCCGGCTGGTCGCCATACATCACGGTCAGAAAGTCGCCGACGGCGGGGCTCTGCAGCACCTGTTCGACTTCGCCCGCGAGCGCCAGCGTGGTGGCCAGATCCCACTGCGGCACCACGCCGGCGTGCACCATCAGCCAGCCGAGTTCGTGCACCGCCATGCGCTGATGGCGCAGCCAGTCGAGCCAGCGCGAGCGGTCAGGTGCGTCGAGGATCTCGGTCAGCGTGTCGCTCTTGTGCGGCAGGCGCACGCCGTGTGCCACGGCGAGCAGGTTCAGGTCGTGGTTGCCGAGCAGGCAGGTGGCGGCAGCGCCCAGGCCGTGCAGGCTGCGCAGTGTGGCGAGGGACGCCGGCCCGCGGTTGATCAGGTCGCCCAGCACCCAGAGGTGGTCGCGCGAGGGCGAAAAATCGATCTTCGCGAGCAGGCGCTCGAGCGCATCGCAGCAGCCTTGCACATCGCCGATCAGGTAGTTCATGCACCCATTCTGCTACCCTCGTCACTCCTTCATTGCCGCGCGCCCCGCATGGACGTTGCCCTTTTGCTCTTTCTGATCGCCCTCAACGGTTTGTTCGCCATGTCCGAGATGGCGCTGACGGCGAGCCGCAAGGCCAGGCTGCAGGTGATGATCGAAGCGCAGGAATCCGGCGCGCAGGCCGCGATGGACCTGCATGACAACCCGACCAAGTTTCTCTCGGTGGTGCAGATCGGCATCACCTCCATCGGCGTGCTGAACGGCATCGTCGGCGAAGCCGCCTTTTCCGCGCCGCTGGCCGAATGGCTGACTTGGCGCTTCAACATCAAACCCAACGCCGCCAGCGTGACCGCGACGGCCCTGGTGGTGATGGTCATCACCTTCGTCACCATCATCTTCGGCGAGCTCGTGCCCAAGCGCATCGGGCAGACCCACCCCGAGGCCGTGGCGCGGCTGGTGGCGCGCCCGATGGAGTGGCTCTCGCTGATCGGCCGGCCGTTCGTGAAGCTGCTGACCTGGTGCACCAACGCCACGCTGAGCCTGCTCGGCATCAAGGGCGGCGTCGGGCGCAGCGTGACGGAAGAAGAGATCGCCGCGAGCCTGGAAGAAGGGCTCGATGCCGGCGTGATCGAAGCGCAGGAGCACCAGATGGTGCGCAACGTGTTCCGGCTCGACGACCGCAATGTCGGCTCGATGATGATTCCGCGCGCCGAGATCGTCTGGCTCGAAGTCTCGGCCACGCCGGCCGACGTGTTGAAGGTCGTCGGCGACGACGAACACTCGCGTTACGCGGTCTGCCGCAACGGCCTGGACGACGTGCTCGGCGTGATCTCGGCGCAGAGCCTGTTGCAGCAGGTGATGCGCGGCCAGCCGCTGTCGTTGACCGAAAAGCTCGAACCACCGGTGTTCGTGCCGGAAACGCTCTCGGGCATGGAGTTGCTGGAGCAGTTTCGCGCGTCGAGCGCGCAGATCGTGTTCGTGGTCGACGAGTACGGCGAAGTGCAGGGCATCATCACCGTGCGCGACGTGCTCGAAGCCATCACCGGCGAGTTTTCGACGCCGACCGCCGAAGACTCGTGGGCGGTGCAGCGCGAAGACGGCAGCTGGCTTTTCGACGGCCTGATCCCGGTGCCCGAGCTGAAAGACCGGCTCGAGTTCAAGGAGCTGCCCGAAGAAGACCGCGGCCGCTACAACACGCTGGCCGGCATGATCATGCTGCTGCTCGGGCGCTTGCCCAACACGACCGACTCGGTCGAGTGGGACGGCTGGCGTTTCGAGGTGGTCGACCTCGACGGCAAGCGGGTCGACAAGGTGCTGGCGAGCCGACTGGCCGTCGAAGCCGAGGTCGAGCACCAGGCCTGACGGCCGTGGTGCTGCGCTAGCATCGCGCCCAAGCGGCCGTTGATGCCGATACAGAGACGCTTTCCCATGTCTTCACTGGTCTTCGAACGATTCCTGTCCACGCCCGAGATGACCGAGGCCTTCGGTGAAGTGGCGATCGTTCAGGGCATGCTCGACTTCGAAGCCGCGCTCGCGCGCGCGCAGGCCGCCGCGGGTGTGATTCCGGCATCGGCCGGTGAAGCGATTGCCGGCGCTTGCCGTGTCGAAGGTTTCGATCTGAACGCCATCGTGGCAGCCAGTTCGGTGGCCGGCACGCTGGCCATTCCGCTCGTCAAACAACTGACGGCCGCCGTCACGCTGGTCGACAGCGAAGCCGCCGGTTACGTGCACTGGGGCAGCACCAGCCAGGACGTGATCGACACCGCGATGGTGCTGGCCACGCGCCGCGCGCTGGCATTGATCGACGTGCGCCTGTGCGACCTGATCAACGCGCTCTTCGGCCTGACGCACCGGCACGGTGATGTGCCACTTCTCGGCCGCACGCTGATGCAGCCGGCGCAGGTCATCAGCTTCGGCTTCAAGCTCGTCAGCTGGGTCGCGCCGCTGGTGCGCTGCCGTGCGCGGCTCGCGCGTGCGGCGCAAGCTGCGCTCAAACTCCAGCTCGGCGGCGCCGTCGGCACGCTGTCGGTGATGGGCGGGGCCGGCGCGGCGGTCGCCGACCACATGGCCGCGGCCTTGCAGCTCGGGCGGCCGCTCGGTGCCTGGCACACGCAGCGCGACGAATGGGTCGCGCTCGGTTGCGAGGTCGGCGTGCTGTGCGGCGCGCTCGGCAAGATCGCGAAAGACATCTCGCTGCTGGCGCAAGGCGAGATCGGCGAAGTGGCCGAGCCGAGCGGTGGCGGGCGAGGCGGCTCGTCGGCCATGCCGCACAAGCGCAACCCGGTCGCGTCGATGATCGCGCTGGCCGCGGCCACGCGCGCGCCGCACCGCGTGGCTGCGTTGCTGGCGGCGATGCCGCAGGAACACGAGCGCGGCCTGGGCAACTGGCAGGCCGAGCTGGCCGAGTGGCCGGGCCTGTTCATGTCGGCGCACGGCGCGGTGCATGCGCTGGCCGATGCGGTGAGCGGCCTCGTGGTGGACCCGCAACGCATGCGCGCGAACATCGACGCGTTGCAGGGGCTCGTGTTCGCCGAAGGCGCGTCGATGCTGCTGGCGCGCCACATCGGCAAGGCGAAAGCGCACGCGCTGCTGGAATCGCTCTCGAAGAAGACCGTGGCCGAGCAGCGCCACTTGCTCGACGTGACGCTGGCAGCCGTCGCAGCCGACCCGCATCTGCAAACGCTCGTCAACGAAGCCGAAATGCGGGCCGTGTTCGACGCCGACGCCGCCGCGCGCCGCGCCAGCGCGCTCGCCAGCCCGCAACTCGTGGCGCTTGCTGCCGCGCACCACGCCCATTCCGAAACGGACCCGACCCCATGACCACGCCCGCTGCCCCATCCGAATCCCTGCAAGACGATTTCGACCGTGGCCTGAAGAACCGCCGCGCGGTGCTGGGCGACGCCTGGGTCGACAAGTCGGTCAACAACGCAACCGAGTTCAACGCCGAATTCCAGAGCCTGATCACACGCTACGCCTGGCACGACATCTGGGGCCGCCCGGGTCTGGACCACACCACACGCCGGCTGCTCGTGCTCGGCATGACGATGGGCCTGGCGCGCTGGGAAGAATTCGAGCTGCACTGCAAGGCCGCGATCCGCGGTGGCGTGCCACTCGGCAAGATCAAGGAAACGCTGATGCAGGGCGCGATCTACTGCGGCGTGCCGGCCGCGAACACTGCCTTCAAGCTGACGATGGACATCCTGCGTGAAGAAGGCCTGCTGCCCGCGCCGCAGCCCTTGTCGGCGGCGGTGCGCGTGGCCACCCACCACACCTTCAGCCAGCCGCAACTGCGCGCTGCCGTGCAAGGGGTGAGCGGTGGTGCGCCCGTCGTGCTGAGCCACGCGCTCGGCCTGGACCTGCACATGTGGGACGGCCTCGCCGCCGAGCTCGCCGGCACGCACGACGTGCTGCGCTACGACCACCGCGGCCACGGCGGTTCAGCCGTTCCGCCCGGGCCGTATTCGATGGACGACCTGGTCGACGACGCCGCGCGCCTGATCCGCGAATGGGGCCGTGGCCCGGTCGTGTGGGTGGGTCTGTCCATGGGCGGCATGGTCGGCCAGGGGCTGGCGGTGCGCCACCCGGAACTGATCAAGGCGCTGGTGCTGGCGAATACCAGTTCGAAGTACCCGGAAGCTGCCGCCGCGGTCTTCGCGCAGCGGGTGCAGGCGGTGCAGAGCGGCGGCATGGCGGCCATCGTTGATTCGGTGATGGAGCGCTATTTCAGCGCGGCTTTCCGCGCCGGACAGCCCGAGGCCGTGGCCGCGGCGCGCGCGACCGTGCTGCGCTGTGACACCGCCGGTTATGCGGCGTGTTGCCAGGCGGTGGGTGGTGTCGACTGGCTTGGTCGCTTGAACACCGTGAAGTGCCCGACGCTGATCATCGCCGGCGCACTCGACGTCGGTGCGCCGGTGGCGATGTCGCAGGCCATGCAGGAGCGCATTCCCCGCGCCGAGCTCGTCGTGTTCGACGAGGCCTCGCACTTGAGCGTCGCCGAACAGCCGCTGCTGTTCGCGCAGACGCTGGGACGATTCCTCAAATCGCTGGCCTGAATCACCGCGGGGCCGCAGCCCCCGCGTGCGCCACCGTCAGCGCCGTCATGTTGACGATGCGCCGCACCGTGGCCGAGGGTGTGAGGATGTGCGCCGGCGCCTTCACGCCGAGCAAGATCGGCCCGACCGTCACGCCCTGGCCGCCGGTCATCTTCAGCACGTTGAACAGGATGTTCGCGGCGTCCAGGTTCGGCAATACCAGCACGTTGGCGCTGCCGGTCAACACCGAGTCGGGCATCAGCGAGCTGCGCACCTCTTCGCCGAGTGCGGCGTCGCCCTGCATCTCGCCGTCGGCCGGCACGTCGGGCATGCGCTTGATGAACAGGTCGCGCGCAGCGCGCATCTTCAAGGCCGACGCCCGCTTGCTGCTGCCGTAGTTCGAGTGCGACAGGAACGCCACCTTCGGCGGCAGGCCGAAGCGACGCACTTCCTCGACCGCCATCGCGGCGATGTCGGCGAGCTGCTCGGCGCTGGGGTCTTCGTTGACGAAGGTGTCGGCGATGAAGAGCGTGTGCTTGTCGAGCATCAGCGCGTTCATCGCCGCGAAGCCTTGCGCGCCCGCGCGCCGGCCGATCACTTCGCGCACGTGGTCGAGGTGGTTGTCGAAGCGCCCGACCAGGCCGCACAACATGCCGTCGGCGTCTCCCAGGTGCACCATCAAGGCCGCGATGGTGGTGTTCGAACGCCGCACCACGGCCTTGGCGGTTTCCGGCGTCACGCCGTCGCGCGCGTTGAGGCGGTGGTAGGTTTCCCAGTATTGGCGGAAGCGCGCGTCATCTTCGGGGTTGATGACCTCGAAGTCGCGGCCGGCCTGCAGGCGCAGGCCGGCGCGTTCGATGCGCGAGGCGATTACCGCGGGCCGGCCGATCAGGATCGGTTTTGCCAGCTTTTCATCGAGCGCAATCTGCACGGCGCGCAACACACGCTCGTCTTCGCCTTCGGCATAGGCCACCCGCTTCGGCGCGGCGCGCGCGGCGGCGAACACCGGCCGCATGAACATGCCGGTGTGGGTGACGAAGCGCGTCAGGCTCTGGCGGTAGGCCTCCATGTCGGCGATCGGCCGGGTCGCGACACCCGAGGCCACTGCGGCCTTCGCCACCGCCGGCGCGATGCGCAGGATCAGCCGCGAGTCGAAAGGCGTCGGGATGATGTAGTCGGGCCCGAAACGCAGCTCGCGGCCGGAGTAGGCCGAAGCCACTTCGGCGCTGATCTCGGCCTTGGCCAGGTCGGCGATCTCGCGCACGCAGGCGACCTTCATCGCCTCGGTGATGCTGGTCGCGCCGCAGTCGAGCGCACCGCGGAAGATGTAGGGGAAACAGAGAACGTTGTTGACCTGGTTCGGGTAGTCGGAGCGGCCGGTCGCGATGATGCAGTCGGGCCGCACCTGCTTCGCCAGTTCGGGCCGGATCTCGGGCTCGGGGTTGGCCAATGCCAGGATGATCGGCTGGCGCGCCATCGACACCACCATCTCGGCCGTGACGGCACCGGCCGCCGAGCAACCCAGCATCACGTCGGCGTCCTTCATCACGTCGGCCAGCGTGCGTGCCGCGGTCTTCTGCACGTAGCGCTGCTTTGACGCGTCGAGCTTGTCTTCACGGCGGTCGTGGATCACGCCTTTGGAATCGCAGACGAAGATGTTCGCGCGCGCCACCCCGAGCTCGACCATCAGGTCGAGGCAGGCGATCGAGGCCGCGCCCGCGCCCGAGACCGCCACCTTCACCTCGCCGATCTTCTTGCCGACCAGTTCCAGCCCGTTCAGCAGGGCTGCGGCCGAAATGATCGCGGTGCCGTGCTGGTCGTCGTGGAAGACCGGGATCTTCATGCGCTCGCGCAGCTTTTTCTCGATGTAGAAACACTCCGGCGCCTTGATGTCTTCGAGGTTCACGCCACCCAGCGTGGGCTCGAGTGCGGCGATGATCTCGACCAGCTTGTCGGGGTCGCGCTCGGCCAGTTCGATGTCGAACACGTCGATGCCGGCGAACTTCTGGAACAGGCAACCCTTGCCCTCCATCACCGGCTTGGCGGCGAGCGGGCCGATGTCGCCGAGACCGAGCACGGCCGTGCCGTTGGTGATCACGCCGACGAGGTTGGCGCGCGAGGTGTATTCCGACGCGAGCGCCGGGTCGGCCTCGATCGCCAGGCAGGGGTAGGCCACGCCGGGCGAGTAGGCGAGCGACAGGTCGCGCTGGTTCGAGAGTGGCTTGGTGGGCGCCACCTTGATCTTGCCGCGGACGGGGCCACGGTGGTACTCGAAGGCCGCGTCGCGAAGGGCGGCTTCAGCGGCGGAAAGCTCGGTGCTGTGCTTCTTCATGGGGCGTCTCCACGGTTGGGAACGCGCTCATGGTGCGCCGCCGAAGGGCGCATGGCAACCGCAGGAAAGCCCGAAGGCCGGCGCGCCGACAGAACGCCTGAAACGCCTGCTCAGATCGAGTGAGCGTGCTCGGTATTCGGGGCTGATCGGGCGGGGCGGCTACGAGGCGCCACCTGGCTCTCGTCGTCGGAGCGCAACGAGCGGCTGCCGGCAAAACCGAGCAGGCGGCTCGTGATCCAGACGATCGCAACGAACAGGCCCATGCCGGCGAACGCGAACGCGACCAGCATGGCCGCGTGCATCCATTCGGTGCCCAGGATCGCATAACCGACGGCACCGACAAAAGCGGCCACGCCGGCGAAGCCGCGCACCCGTGGCGACGAGACCAGCGCACCCTGGGCGATCGAATAACCGATACACGCCACGAACGCCAGCAACAGCTGAAGCAGGCTCATGGCCCGGAGGCTCTCGAAGACATCGCCGATCACTGACATGGCCATCCTCCGCGTGAGTTACCGCTTGTTGCCGTTGACAGGATTAAACAGCGAAAGACGCGTCTCGTGGTGAGCGCACGCCGCCCTGATCTGTAGGAACTGTCCTGTTTTGCACGGAGCGCGTCGCGCTTACAAAAAGCGGGCGCAGCATCTCGTAAGCGCAGGTAAAGCAGCGAGCGAACCGACGGAACCCTGTCTTCGCCCCCCGCTTCGATTGCGTTCTTGATTCACGATTCACTCCGGAGAAGACCATGAAGAAGATCATTGCTTTGGTGCTCGGCGCTGCTGCCATCGGCTCCGCCGTTGCGCAGCCCAGCGTCGGCGTCTCGATCGGCATCAACCAGCCGGGCGTCTACGGCCGCATCAACATCGGCGACATTCCGCGCCCCGCGCTGGTGCTGCCCCAACCGGTGATCATTTCGCAGCCGCGGGTGCGCATCGAACGCCAGCCGATCTACCTGTACGTGCCGCCGGCGCATCAGCAGAACTGGCGCCAGTATTGCGGGCGTTACAGCGCCTGCGGCCAGCCGGTCTACTTCGTTCAGGACCGTTGGGTTCGCGAGCGTTACGAGCACGAGCACCCAGGATGGGACCGTGGCCGTCACCGTGGCAACGACAAGCGTCATGACCGCCGTGACGACAGTGGCAACGGCCGCGGGAACGATCACCGCAACTGAGCGGTACCCCAGCGCGTGACCAGCATGGCGGCCAACCCACCGGCCGCCATGCCGACGAGGTCGGCGAGCAGGTCGCCCCACTCGGCGCTTCGTGTCGGCGTGAACGACTGGGCCACCTCGATCAGGGCACCAAAACAGAACAGGCCGATGAGCAGCGCAAGCACTCCGATGCGTGAGCGCGGCGAGGCGAAGACGCCTGTCAGCATCAGCACGGCGAACGCGCCGGCGTGATTGAGCTTGTCCCACCCGCTGTCGAGGGCGTGGGGCGGAGCGGGCGAGAGTGCCAGCCAGCTGACGGTGACCAACAGCGCAGCCAGCAGCCACCGCCACCACGGCGTCGATTTCGGGTCGCTGGTGGCCCAGACCAAACCACGGCGCAGGCGAACGAAAGTTTGAAGCATCGCGGTGGCTAAGGGGACGAAGACAAAAGGGTCAGCGGCCGCAAAGCCACTGACCCCCGTCTGATCTGGTGCCGGCGAGAAGAGTCGAACTCCCGACCTTCGCATTACGAATGCGCTGCTCTACCAACTGAGCTACGCCGGCATCTGCCGAACCACCGAAGCAATTCCGCAAAACGCGCATTCTAGCTGGTGCCGCGAAGGCACTACAGCTTGAACTTCGGCAACTTCTGCGCGACCGACAGGTTCTTCAGCGTCACGTAGACCGGCAGCCCGTTTTTGTACTTGGGGTGATCCTCGCCCTGGATCAGAGGTGTGAGGTAACGCTTGCACTTCTCGGTGATGCCGAAACCGTCTTTGGTGATGAAGTCGCGTGGCATGAATTTCTCGACGTTGGCCACTTTCGCGAGTGGCGCCACGCCGATGCGGTACTTGTAGGGCACGTCGCTGATGCGCTCGACAGTGGGCATCACCGCGTTGTGGCCCTTCAGCGCCAGCTCCACGGCCTTCTGGCCCAGTTCGTAGGCCTGTTTCACGTCGGTCTTCGAGGCGATGTGACGCGCCGCACGCTGCAGGTAGTCGGCCACGGCCCAGTGGAACTTGTGGCCGAGCGCGTTTTTCACCATGTTGGCGACGACCGGCGCGGCGCCGCCCAGTTGCGCGTGGCCGAAGGCATCACGCGCTCCCTGCTCGGCGAGGAAGGTGCCGTCGGGGTGGTGGCAGCCTTCGGAGACGACGACCGTGCAGTAGCCGTGGTTTTTCACCAGCGAATCCACGCGTGCCAGAAACTTCTTCTCGTTGAACTCGATCTCGGGGAACAGCACCACGACCGGGATGCCGTGGTCTTCGATCAGCGCACCGGCGGCCGCGATCCAGCCGGCGTGGCGGCCCATCACTTCCATCACGAACACCTTGGTCGAGGTGCGCGCCATCGAGCGCACGTCGAACGAGGCTTCGAGCGCGGACACGGCCACGTACTTGGCGACCGAGCCGAAGCCGGGGCAGCAGTCGGTGATCGGCAGGTCGTTGTCGATCGTCTTCGGCACGTGGATCGCCTGCAGCGGGTAACCCATCGACTCCGACAACTGGCTAACCTTGAAGCAGGTGTCGGCCGAGTCGCCGCCGCCGGTGTAGAAGAAAAAGCCGATGTCGTGGGCCTTGAAGACCGCGATCAGGCGTTCGTACTCACGCCGGTTGGCCTCCAACGACTTGAGCTTGAAGCGGCACGAGCCGAACGCGCCCGAGGGTGTGTAGCGCAGCGCGGCAATCGCCGAGGCCGACTCCTTGCCGGTGTCGATCAGGTCTTCAGTCAGCGCACCGATGATGCCGTTGCGCCCGGCGTAGACCTTGCCGATGCGATCCTTGTGCTTGCGCGCGGTTTCGATCACGCCGGCGGCCGAGGCGTTGATCACCGCGGTGACGCCGCCCGACTGGGCATAGAACGCGTTGATTTTTTTGGACATTTTTTTCTCCCTGTTTGATCAAGCCTGCAGTGCGTGCGTGACGATCTCGTTCACGTCGGCCGACAGGCCCGGTTTGGCGGCCACGCGGGCGATCGCTTCGCGCGCTGCCGTGCGGTAGGGCTCGGCGAGCTGGCTCCAGCGGTCGGCGTAGCGCGCCATGCGCGAGGCGAGCTGCGGGTTGACCGAGTCGAGCTCGATCACGCGGTCGGCCCAGAACACGTAGCCCGCCGCATCGGCGCGGTGAAATGCCGCCGGGTTGCCGCTGCAGAGCGTGCCGATCAGGCTGCGCGCGCGGTTCGGGTTGCGGATCGAGAAGTCGGGGTGCTTGAGCAACTGCTTCGCACGTGCGAACACGCGGCCGTCGAGTTCCGGGGCGCTGACCTGCAATGCGAACCAGGCGTCGATGACCAGCGCCTCGTTGCGGAACATCGCGTGGAATTTCTCCAGCGCAGCTTCGGCCAGCGCGGAGTGCGAATGCACGAGGGCAGCAAGCGCGCCGCGGCGGTCGGTCATGTTGCCGGCGTCCTTGAAGCGCTGCAGCGCGCGGCCCGGCCACACGGCGTCGCCGCTCGCCGCCGAGCCCAGGCACAACATCATCAGCGCGCGGTTGGCCAGCGCACGCTGGCCGGCGGACAGCGGGTCGGGCGAGTAGGCGCCGCTCACCTGGTGGGTGTCGAACGCCCATTCCCAGTCGGCGCGCAAGGCGCTGGCCAGTTGCGTCAGCATCGCGTGGCGAACCGCGTGGATGCGTTGCGGGTCGACGACCGTCAGCTGTTCGGCCACGTAGGCTTCGCTCGGAAGCGAAAGCACTTCGTCCTTGAACGCGGCGTCGAGGCCGGGGTGGCGCAGCACCGAGCGCATCGCGTCGATGAAGGCTTCGTCGAGCACCAGCGAGGCTTGTGCATCGTCGCTGCGCACGCTGGCCAGCATGCGGTTCAGTGCCAGGCGCTGGCCGGCTTCGCAGCGGTTGAAGGGGTCGCTGTCGTGCTGCAGCAGCACCAGCAGGTCGGCATCGGAAAGGCCGTCGACCAGCATGACTGGCGCCGAGAAGCCGCGCAGCAGCGAAGGCACCGGCTCCACGTCGAGGTTGACGAAGGTGAAGAAACAACGCTTGTCCTGCACCAGCAGCACCCGTTCGGTCGCGCTGGTGGCGGGTTCGTCTTCCAGCTGCACCGTCAGCGCGCGGCCGTCGCGGCCGACCAGGCCGAGCGCGAGCGGGATCACGTTCGGTTCGTTCGTCGTCACGCCGCCGGCAGTGTTCGACTGCTCGATGCCGAGTGTGTAGGTGCGCGACGGCGCGTCGTAACGCCCGCGTGCCGTGAGCCGCGGCGTGCCGGCCTGCGAGTACCAGAGCTTGAACTGCGGCAGCGTGCGTGCGAGCTCACTGTGCGGGTTCGCATCGGCGATGGCCTGGGCGAAGTCGTCGCAGGTCACGGCCTGGCCGTCGAAGCGCTCGAAGTAGAGCGTCATGCCCCGCGCGAAACCTTCGCGGCCGACCAGCGTGTGCATCATGCGCACGACCTCGGCGCCCTTTTCGTAGACGGTGGCGGTGTAGAAGTTGTTGATCTCGACATAACTGTCGGGCCGCACCGGGTGCGCCATCGGGCCGGCGTCTTCGGGGAACTGCAT
Source organism: Burkholderiaceae bacterium (assembly GCA_040080605.1). GTDB lineage: Bacteria > Pseudomonadota > Gammaproteobacteria > Burkholderiales > Burkholderiaceae_C > LMDS01. The sequence continues at coordinate 24,347 of JBEBIB010000015.1, read as the reverse complement.
TTCGCGCAGGCGGCGCACGTCTTCGATGCGCTTGACGGCGCGGCTGCTTTCGCTGCCGGCCATGTCCATGCTGAACTCCTGGTCGCGGAAGACCGTGAGGCCTTCCTTCAGGCTCAGCTGGAACCAGTCGCGGCAGGTGATGCGGTTGCCGGTCCAGTTGTGGAAGTACTCGTGGCCGACCACCGACTCGATGCCGGCGTAGTCGTTGTCGGTTGCGGTAGCGGGTGAGGCCAGCACGTACTTCGTGTTGAAGATGTTCAGGCCCTTGTTCTCCATCGCGCCCATGTTGAAGTCTTCAACGGCGACGATCATGAAACGCTCGAGGTCGAGCGGCAGCTTGAAGCGCGCTTCGTCCCACACGACCGAGGCGATCAGCGAGTTCATCGCGTGTTCGGTCTTGTCGAGGTCGCCGCGGCGCACCCAGACCTGCAGCAGGTGGTCTTTGCCGGCGCGGGTGCGGATGTTCTGCTGGCGCGCCACCAGGTCGGCGGCAACGAGCGCGAACAGGTAGCTCGGCTTCGGGAACGGGTCATGCCATTTCGCGAAGTGGCGGCCACCTTCCAGATCGCCTTGTTCGACGAGGTTGCCGTTGCTCAGCAGCACCGGGTAGGCGGTCTTGTTCGCGCGCAGTGTGACGGTGTAGACCGCCATCACGTCGGGCCGGTCGAGAAAGTAGGTGATGCGACGGAAACCTTCGGCCTCGCACTGCGTGAAGAAACCGCCGCCCGAGGTGTACAGGCCCGAGAGCTGCGTATTCTTCTCGGGCGCGCAGGTGTTGCGGATCTCGAGCGTGAAATCGCCTTCGGGCAGGTTGTCGATCACGAGCATGCCGTCTTCGTGGCGGAACGACACCGAAGCGCCGTTGGCCTGCACGCGCGTCAGGTTCAGCTCTTCGCCGTGCAGCCGCAGCGGCTGCGCCTGCACATCGGCATTGCGCACGACCTGCATGCGGCTGATGACCATGGTCTTGGCCGGATCCAGATCGAAGCTCAGGTCGACCGACTTGATCCAGTAGGCCGGCGCCGTGTAGTCGGCGCGGCGGATCAGCGGGGAGGTGCCTTCACGCATCATGGTGTGTGCTTTCTTGCTCTCTTGTGTTGTCAGTCAGGCCGGCAACGCGAGCGTCGTGAAATCGGCGGCGATGGCGAGCAGGTTGTCGAATTCGGAGAAGGCGCTCGCCGGCAGCGTGGTGGTCAGCGCCACGGCCTGCATGCCGGCGCGGCGAGCACCTTCCACGCCGAGCGGGGCGTCTTCGTAGACCACGCAATGGGCGGGGGCGATGCCGAGCCGCCGGGCCGCTTCGAGAAAGATGTCGGGGTGCGGTTTGCCACGCAAGCCATCGGCCGGGCTGACGACCGTCTCGACCCACGCGTCGATGCCGAAGCGCTGGAACGCGAGCGCCATGTTCTGCGGCGTGGAGGCGGTGCACACCGCGAGCCGCAGGCCGGCTGCCTTGGCCCGTTGCACGAAAACTTTCGCGCCTGCGATCAACGCCAGCGATGGCGCCGCGAACTCGCGGTACAGCGTTTCCTTTTCGTCGACGAGCACGGCGATCTCGACCGCACTCGTGCCCGGCAGCATGTCGACAAAGATCTCGTCGTTCGATCGCCCGGCGGTCGACACGAAAAAGCTGTCGGCGTCGATCTTCAGCCCGCGCCGCGCGTGCCACTCGACCCACGCGGTGTGGTGGTGCGGCATGCTGTCGATGAGCGTGCCGTCCAGGTCGAAAAGAAGCGCTTCGACCGCCATCACACACCTTGCTTCAGGCTGGCTTCGATGAAGACATCGAGGTCGCCGTCTAGCACCTTCTGCGTGTTGCTCATTTCCACGTTGGTGCGCAGGTCCTTGATGCGGCTCTGGTCGAGCACATAAGAACGGATCTGGTGGCCCCAGCCCACGTCGGTCTTCGTGTCTTCGAGCTTCTGCTGCTCTTCCATGCGCTTGCGCATCTCGTGGTCGTAGAGTCGCGAGCGCAGCCGCTTCCAGGCCACGTCGCGGTTGCTGTGCTGGCTGCGGCCGTCCTGGCACTGCACGACGATGCCCGTCGGGATGTGCGTGAGCCGCACCGCCGAGTCGGTCTTGTTGATGTGCTGGCCGCCGGCGCCGCTGGCGCGGAAGGTGTCGGTGCGCACGTCCGAGGGGTTGATCTCGATCTCGACCGTGTCGTCGACCTCGGGGTAGACGAACAGGCTCGCGAAGCTGGTGTGGCGCCCGCCGGCCGAGTCGAACGGGCTCTTGCGCACCAGCCGGTGCACGCCGGTTTCGGTGCGCAGCAGGCCGAACGCGTAGTCGCCCTCGACCTTGATGGTGGCGCTCTTGATGCCGGCGATGTCACCCGCCGTCTCGTCTTCCATCGTCGTCTTGAAGCCCTTGCGCTCGGCGTACTTCAGGTACTGGCGCAGCAGCATGCTGGCCCAGTCGCAGGCCTCGGTGCCCCCGGCGCCGGCCTGGATGTCGATGAAGCAGTTCAGCGGGTCTTCCGGCTTGTTGAACATGCGGCGGAATTCGAGCTGCTCGACGGTCTCGTTCAGCTTCGAAGCTTCGGCCTCGATCGCGCCCAGGCTGTCGAAGTCGCCTTCGGCCTTGGCCATGTCGTAGAGCTCGGTGTTGTCGGACAGGTTGCTGGTGAGGTGGTCGACGGTCTCGACCACGTTTTCCAGCGTGCGCTTCTCGCGCCCCAGTTCCTGCGCGCGTTTCGGCTCGTCCCAGACCTTCGGGTTCTCGAGCGCGGCGTTGACTTCGTTCAGTCGCAGTGCTTTGCGATCGTAGTCAAAGATACCCCCGGAGTTCTTGGGTGCGCCGGGTCAGGTCGGCGAGCGAGTTGCCGATGGCATTGATGTGTTCGACGTCCATGGGGGGCTTTCGGTGGGTCTGGCGGTTCTTGTGAAGGGCGCGATTTTGACACGGGGCCGTCGCGCCTCCTTCGCTGTGCCCGTGCCATCCCGATGGGCTACGCCATGACGCCGACAAGGGTTTATCCGAAGTGGGTTGTCCCGCGTCGAAAGGTTTTTGTCAGAAAACTGTAAGCGGTTGGAATTCACATTCGGGTCTGCGCACATCGAGGCTCGCCTATGCTCCTGATGGTGATGACCGTGAAGCTGGTCGCCGAGATCGCGCTGATGGCGTTGCTCAGTCAATGGCTGCTCGGCTTGCTGGCCGGTGCCAAACGCGAGACCAACATGTTCTACCAGCTGCTGCAGGTGATCACGGGTCCGTTCGTCAAGGCCACGCGGCTGATCTCGCCGCGCTTCGTGCTCGACCGCCACGTGCCGCTCGGCGCATTCCTGCTGCTGTCGGTCGTCTGGTTCGTGGCGGTGATCGCCAAGATCAACCTGTGCCTGCAACTCGGGCCGGGGGCGTGCCGATGACGGCCGGCCGGCTCGATTACTGGCGGCTCAAGCTGCACGCGCTCGGCGGTCTGCTGCTCGGCCGGCGCGACGCTGCCCACGCCAGCTTCAGCCGAATGCTGGCGCTGTGGCCGAACGATGCCTACGGGTTGGCCAGCCGCGCGCACCTCAGCGCACAGATGGGCCGGTCGGAAGCGGCCCTCGCCGACGCGCAGGCGCTGACCACCGCCCACCCGGCGCGCAGTGCCGGTGACTGGTTCAACCTCGGTTTTCTGCTCGACCAGGCCGGCCGCCTCGACGAAGCCGAGGTGGCATTCCGGCGCACCCTGGCGCTCGACCCGAAGCTCGACCGCGGCTGGTACGGGCTCGGGCTGGTCTTGATCCGCCTGCGCCGCTTCGACGAGGCGGTGGCCGCGCTCAAGCGCAACACCGAATTGCAGCCCATGAGCCCCTACGGCTGGTACCAGCTGGCGCGGCTGCATGTGGACCGACAAGACCCCGACGAGGCGCGCCGCATCATCGGCCACCTCAAGGGCTTCGAGCCGAAGTTCGCCGCGCAGCTGGAGCGCGAGACCGGCTTGCGGGCCTGACACCGGATCAGAGGGAAGAGGGGCGTACGGCCCCTTCGTTAAGGGCCGTCTGCAGACGCGTGGCACTGGGATGCACGTCGGGGCGGAATCAAGGGCTCCCTTGCCGCGGCGAGGGCTTTTCTTTGTGGAGGCACCTGCAATGCAACTGACTGACAAACACCGCCAGTACTGGCAGAAGAATCTTCGAATCACGGGGATTCTTCTGGCCATCTGGTTCGTCGTGACTTTCGTGGCGGCCTATTTCGCCAGAGACCTGAACTTCAGCTTCTTCGGCTGGCCGTTCAGCTTCTGGGTGGCCTCGCAAGGGGCATTGGTGGTCTACGTGATCATCATCGGCTACTACGCCCACTACATGAACAAGCTCGACAACGAATACGGCGTGGCCGAGATCGAGGAGGAATGACATGGCAGGCATCACCCCCAGCGCTGGCGGCGGCGGCGCGTTCAGCGCCACCACCAACAAGGGCTTCAAGCAACAGCTTGGCAAGGTCTACACCTGGTACACGGGCGGCTTCATCGCCTTCGTCGTGGTGCTCGGCATCCTCGAACAGATGGGCCTGCCGCGAAACTACATCGGCTTCATCTTCCTGATCGCCACGGTCTTGTTGTACGCCGGCATCGGCGTGATGAGCCGCACCAGCGACGCGGCCGAGTACTACGTGGCCGGCCGGCGTGTGCCGGCCATGTACAACGGCATGGCGACCGGCGCCGACTGGATGAGCGCCGCCTCGTTCATCGGCATGGCCGGCACGCTGTACCTCACCGGTTACGGCGGCCTGGCGTTCATCCTCGGCTGGACCGGCGGTTATTGCCTGGTGGCGCTGTTCCTCGCGCCCTACCTGCGCAAGTTCGGCCAGTTCACGATCCCCGACTTTCTGGGCGCACGTTATGAAGGCAACCTGCCGCGCCTGCTGGGCATCATCGCCGCGATCCTGTGCTCGTTCACCTACGTGGTGGCGCAGATCTACGGCGTGGGCCTGATCACCGCGCGGCTCTCGGGGCTGGCGTTCGAGATCGGCATCTTCGTCGGCCTGGGCGGCATTCTGGTGTGCTCGTTCCTCGGCGGCATGCGCGCCGTCACCTGGACGCAGGTGGCGCAGTACATCATCCTGATCGTGGCCTACATGATCCCGGTGGTGTGGTTGTCGGTGAAACAGACCAGCGTGCCGGTGCCGCAGGCGATCTACGGCTTCCAGCTCGAGAAGGTGACCGCGCTCGAGAAGAAGCTGATCGACGACCCGAAGGAAAAGGAAGTCATCGCCGTCTTCAAGCAGCGCGCCGACGACCTGGGCGCCAAGCTGAAGGACATTCCGACCGCACTCGCCGCCGACAAGGCCGCCGCGGCCAAGAAGCTCGACGACGCCAAGGCCGCCAATGCGCCTGCCACCGTGATCCAGGCCGCCGAGAAGGCGCTGGCCGCGGTGCCCAAGGACGATGCCGAAGCGAAGAAGGCCTGGACTGCCGCGAAGGCCGCCAACGAGGCGCGCGCCAAACCGCTCGCCGGCATGCCGCGCCACGCCGACCAGTACACCGGCGACCCGAACGGCGACGACAAGGCCAGGAAGGCCTACGACGTTTCGCGCTGGAACTTCCTCGCGCTGGTGTTCTGCCTGATGGTGGGTACGGCCGCGCTGCCGCACATCCTGATGCGCTACTACACCACGCCGTCGGTCAAGCAGGCGCGCGAGTCGGTGACCTGGTCGCTGTTCTTCATCTTCCTGCTCTACTTCACGGCGCCGGCGCTGGCCGTGCTGGTGAAGTTCGAGGTCTTCTCGGTGCTGGTGGGCACGCCGATCGACCAGTTGCCGGCATGGATCGCCAATTGGGCGCGGGTCGACCCGACGCTGCTGTCGGTGGCCGACGTGAACGGCGACGGCATCTTCCAGCTCGGTGAGATGCGCATCGGCGGCGACATCATCGTGCTCGCCACGCCCGAGATCGCCGGCTTGCCGTACGTGATCTCCGGGCTGGTGGCCGCGGGGGGCCTGGCGGCGGCGCTGTCGACCGCCGACGGCCTGCTGCTGACGATCGCCAACGCGCTCTCGCACGACCTCTACTACAAGATGATCGACCCGAACGCTTCGACCTCGCGGCGCGTGGCCATCTCCAAGGCGCTGCTGCTGGTGGTGGCTTTGGCGGCGGCCGGGGTGGCGGCGCAGAAGCCCGCCGACATCCTGTTCCTGGTGTCGGCGGCGTTTTCGTTCGCTGCTGCGGCCTTCTTCCCGGCGCTGGTGCTCGGCATCTTCTGGAAGCGTGCCAACAAGTGGGGTGCCTCGCTCGGCATGATGGCCGGCCTGGGTATCACGCTGTACTACATGATCACGACCCAGCCCTGGATGCGTGGTGTCTTCGGCGTCACCAGCCCGGTGGAGCTGTGGTTCGGCATCCTGCCGATCTCGGCCGGTGTGTTCGGTGTGCCGCTGGGCTTCGCGGTGATCATCATCGTGAGTCTGCTCACCGGCCAGCCGCGCAAGGACACGCAGGAGCTGGTGGAGCATGTGCGCTACCCCGACCTGAAGCCGGCGCGCTGACGGCCCGCTGTTTCCGGAATCGGCCCCGTTCGAAAGGACGGGGCCTTTTTCATGGCCGGCCGGAACGCGTGCCCCTTGATCCACGTCGATGGCGAAAGGCGCCGTCGCACCTACGATGGCAAGCCCACGCCTTCCGGAGCTCACCGCATGGCCGCCGACCCGCTTTCGCCCAGCCAGCCTTCGGGCAGCCTGCTCGCCAACCTGCGCGCCGAGCTGATGCACCACGCGCCGTTCGGGCAGATGCAGGCCGGCGAAGTCGAGACCTTTGTCGCCGCGGCCGAGCAGGTCTACTTCGCGCCCGGCGAGACCGTGATGGCGCCCGCCGACGGGCCGCCGACTCACCTGATCTGCGTTCGCCGCGGCCATGTGACCGGCCGGCGCGGCAGCGGCGCCATGGCAAGCGGTTTCGAGTACGACGCCGGCGACCTGTTCCCGGTCGGTGCGGTGATGGCGGCGCGGCCGGTCATGGCGACCTACCGCGCTCGGGAAGACGTGTTCTGCCTGCGCCTGCCGGTGAACGAGGTGCAGGCACTCGCGGCGCGGAGCCCGGTGTTCGCCGACTTCCTGCAGCGCCGCGTGCTCAAGCACCTCGAACTCTCGCGCCAGGCGATGCAGGCCGCCTACGCGGCGCAGACGCTGGCCGAACAGTCGCTGGAAACGCCGCTCGGCCAGCTCTCCCTCAAGCCCCCGGTGGCCGTGCTGCCGGCCACACCGCTGGGCGAAGCGCTGGCCACCATGCACGAGCGCCAGATCGGCTCGATCCTCGTCGTCGATGCCGGCGGCGCGGTGCTGGGCATCCTGACCCGCCACGACATCCTGGGCCGCGTCACGCTCGCGCAGCTGCCGCTGAGCACACCGATCGCGCAGGCGATGAGCGCGCCGATCCGCAGCCTCGGCGTGCACGACACGGCGCACGACGCGGCGCTGCTGATGTCGCGCCACACGATCCGCCATGTGCCGGTGCTGCGCGACGGGCGCGTCGTCGGCCTCGTGTCGGAGCGTGACCTGTTCGCGATGCAACGCCTGTCGCTGCGCCACGTCAGCACCTCGATCCGCGCCGCGCATGACGTGCCAGCGCTGGCCGCGGCCGCGCACGACATTCGCCGCTTCGCACGCCACCTGCTCGGCCAGGGCGTGGCGGCGCGCCAGCTCACGCAGCTGATCAGCCACCTCAACGACACGGTGGTCGAACAGCTGGTGCAGATGCTGGCGCGCCAGAGCGGCCTCGAGCTCGCCGACGCCTGCTGGCTCGCCTTCGGTTCCGAAGGGCGCTCCGAGCAGACCATCTCGACCGACCAGGACAACGGCCTCGTGTTCAAGAGCGATGAGCCCGAGCGCGACCGGCCACGCTGGCTCGCCTTCGCGCAACGCGTCAACGACGCGCTCGACCAGTGCGGCTACCCGCTGTGCAAGGGCCAGGTGATGGCCAGCAACCCCGAGTGCTGCCTGACGCCCGCCGAATGGCAGCAGCGCTTCGCACGATGGATGGAACGGGGCGATCCGGAAGACCTGCTCAAGGCCAGCATCTACTTCGACCTGCGCCCGCTGGTCGGCAACGCGGCGCTGGCTGGCGCGCTGCGCGCGCTGATCGTGCAGAAGGCGGCCGGCCTGCCGCGTTTCATCAAGCGGCTCGCCGACAACGCGTTGCGCAACCGCCCGCCGCTGAACTGGCACGGTGCCATCGAGACCCACGAAGTCGCGGGCCGCGCCTGCGTCGATCTCAAGTTCCACGGCACCGCGATCTTCGTCGACGCGGCGCGCCTCTATGCGCTCGTACACGGGGTAGCTACCACGAACACGCGCGAGCGCTTCGAGGCCCTGGGGCCGTTGTTGCGGGTGCCGCCGCACGAAAGCCAGGCCTGGGTCGCGGCCTTCGAGTTCCTGCAGATGCAAAGGTTGCAGGTGCAGATGGCGCAGCCGCACGCGGCGCCGGAGCACGCCAACCTCGTCGAACCGGCGTCGCTGAACGACATCGACCGGCGCATGCTCAAGGAAAGCTTTCGCGTCGCGCGCCGGCTGCAGCAGCAGATGGAACTCGACTACCAGCGATGAACCCGCTGATCCGCCTCGTCGATGTCCTGGCGCAGCGCCTGCGCCGTTCGCGTTCGGTCGACGAACGGCGCTGGGTCGTGCTCGACGTCGAGTCGAGCGGCCTGGACGCGCAGGCCGACCGGCTGCTCGCGATCGCGGCGATCGCGCTGCGCTTCGACGGGCCGCGCCCGCACATCGTGCTCGGCGACAGTTTCGAGGTGGTGTTGCGGCACGAGGCCGCGGTGGCCGACAAGCCCAACATCCTGCTGCACGGCATCGGCGTCGGTGCGCAGCGCGCCGGGGTCGAGCCGCGCAACGCGCTGCTCGCGTTCGAACGCTTCATCGGGCACTCGCCGCTGATCGCCTTTCACGCGGCCTTCGATCAGGCGCTGATCCTGCGCGCCTGCGACGCCGTGCTCGGCCGGCGCCCGCCCAACCCCTGGCTCAACCTCGAGCCGCTGGTGGCTGTGCTGAACCCGCAGTTCAAGCTGCGTTCGCTCGACGACTGGATGGCGCAGTTGCAGATCCACTGCGCCGTGCGCCACCAAGCCGCGGCAGACACGCTGGCCACGGCCGAGCTGCTGCTGAAAGTCTGGCCGGCGGCGCTGCGCGAACTCGGGCCCGACGCCAGCTTCGCCGCGACCCGCCGGCTGGCTGAGCGGCGTCGCTGGCTGCCTTGAAGCTCAGCGCAGGAAATTCTCGAGCAGCGCCACCAGCGCTTCGGGCTGGTCGTGGTGCAGCATGTGGCCGGCCGGGCCGATCACGTGTTTTTCCACGTTCGCGACCACGCTCAGGCGCTCGTGGAATTCTTCCTTCGTGAAGCGTGTGCCCCACCACTTGGCCACGTCGGTCTGGTCGCCTTCGACCCACATCAGCGGCGCGGTGATCAGCTTCCAGCACTCGAGCACCTCGTCACGCTGGTACAGGTGCGGGTTGATGCGCTTGTGCGCCGGGTCGCCGAGGATTTCCCAGCGGCCCGGTTGCCCGCCGCTGCTTGCTTGCTGGCGCGACCAGTGCGGTGCGAGCCAGGCCGCGCGCTGCGGCGGAAGCAGCGGGTTGGTCTTGCGCAGGCGCTCGGCCACTTCTTCGACGCTGGCGTAGTCGCGCATCAGCGCCGGCTCCTTCAGCTCGTCGAGCCACTGCTGCAGCCGCTTCGGTGCCTGCGTGGGCTTGGTCCGCGGCATGCCGAAACCTTCGAGGTTGACGAGCCGGCGGATGCGCTCGGGCCGCACGCCAGCGTACAACATCACCACGTTGCCACCCATGCTGTGGCCGAGCAGGTCGATCTTGCGGTCGGCCCCGGCATCCTTGAAGACGAGCTGGTCGAGCGCGGTGTCGAGGTCGCCCAGGTAGTCGGGCATCCAGTAGGTGTCGGCGCGGGGGCTTTCGGTGAGGCCGAAGCCGCGCCAGTCGAGCGCGATCACGTATCGATCAGCACTCAACGCATCGACGACGAACTGGAACGACGCGGCCACGTCCATCCAGCCGTGCAGCATCACGAGCGGCGGGCGCTCTGCGCTGGCAAGCGATGCGTCGCCCCATTCGAGCACGTGGTAGCGCAGTCCGCGCACCTCGATGAAACGGCTGCGGCCGGGGCGGCGAACGGGGTAGGCGGCAAGACTCATGCTTTGCACTGTACGCGGCAAGGCTTCAAGCGTCTGTCGATGCGGCGACACCACAGCCCGGTGCGAGAATCCGCCCATGAACGCCGCTGCCCCCACCTTCACGCTGCGCGCCGCCGTCGTCGGCGACGTGAGCGCCATCGTGCAATTGATCCGCGACCTGGCTGAATTCGAGCAGCTCACCCACCTGGTGCAGGTCACGCCCGAGAAGCTGCGCCCGCAGCTGTTCGGCGAAAAACCGGCCGCCGAAGCGATGGTGGCCGAGCGTGATGGCGAGATCGTCGCCTTCGCGCTCTACTTCACCAACTTCTCGACCTTCCTGGCCCAGCCCGGGCTCTACCTCGAAGACTTGTACGTGAAGCCCGAGCACCGCGGTCATGGCATCGGCAAGGCGCTGCTCAAACGGCTCGCGGCGCTCGCAGTCGAGCGCGACTGCGGCCGCTTCGAGTGGAGCGTGCTCGACTGGAACACGAGCGCCATCACCGTCTACGAGAAGATGGGCGCGACCGTGATGCCCGAGTGGCGCATCTGCCGCACCACCGGCGACGAATTGCGGGCGATGGCGAAAGCGGATTGACGTGTTGAACGGCGTGCCCGACGACTACGCCGCGCTGCACGCCGGCTTTCGCTGGCACGTGCCCGAGCTGTTCAACATCGCCGACGTCTGCTGCGCGCGCTGGGCCCGCGACACGCCGCGAAAGATCGCGATCCGCTATGAACACGAGAGCGGCAGCATCTCGCGGCACAGCTATGCCGACCTGCACCACCACGCCAACCGCCTCGCCCATGCGCTGAGGCGGCTCGGCGTGGCGCGTGGCGACCGCGTGGCCATCGTGATGCCGCAGCGTTTCGAGACCGCGGTGGCGCACATCGCGCTGTACCGGCTCGGTGCGATCGGCATGCCGCTGTCGATGCTGTTCGGGCCCGAGGCGCTGGAATACCGCCTGAACGACAGCGGTACCCGTTTGGCGATTGCCGATGAAAGTGGCATTGCCAACCTGCTGGCAGCGCGGCCGCTGTGCGCGGGCCTGAAGACCATCGTCGCTGTCGGTGGCGCGCAAGGGCAGGGCGACATCGATTGGCGCGCCGCGCTCGAAGGCGAAGCCAGCAGCTTCACGCCGGTCGAGACGCGCGCCGACGACGCGGCGGTGCTGATCTACACCAGCGGCACCACCGGCCCGCCGAAAGGTGCGCTGATTCCGCACCGCGCCTTGATCGGGAACCTGAGCGGCTTCGTCGCGAGCCAGAACTGGTTTCCGCACGTCGACAAGCAGGGCCCGCATTTCAGCGACGACGCGCCGGTGTTCTGGTCACCCGCCGACTGGGCCTGGACCGGCGGGCTGATGGACGCGCTGCTGCCCACGCTCTACTTCGGCTGCGAGATCGTCGCCTACCAGGGCCGCTTCTTCGCGGAGACCGCGTTCGAGCTGATGCAGCGCTACCGCGTCACGCACACCTTCCTGTTCCCGACCGCGCTGAAGGCGATGATGAAGACGGTGCCGCTGCCACGCACGCGCTACGACCTGCGCCTGCGCGCGATCATGAGTGCCGGCGAGGCGGTGGGCGACGCGGTGTTCGCTTATTGCCGAGACAAGCTCGGCGTGGTCGTCAACGAGATGTTCGGCCAGACCGAGGTGAACTACATCGTCGGCAACAGCGCGCAGCGCTGGCCCGCGCGCCCCGGCAGCATGGGCCGGCCTTACCCGGGTCACCGTGTTGCGGTGATCGACGACGATGGCCGCGAGTGCGCACGTGGCACGCCAGGCGACGTGGCCTTGCACCGGCTCGACATCCACGGCCACCCCGACCCGGTGTTCTTCCTCGGCTACTGGAAGAACGACGCGGCTACCACCGCCAAGTTCACCGGCGACCCGTCGAACAGCTGGTGCCGCACCGGCGACATGGCGGTGATGGACGCCGACGGTTACCTCTGGTACCACGGCCGCGGCGACGACGTGTTCAAGGCCGCGGGCTACCGCATCGGCCCCAGCGAGATCGAGAACTGCCTCGTCAAGCACCCGGCGGTGGCCAACGCAGCGGTTGTGCCCAAGCCCGATGCCGAGCGCGGCGCGGTGGTGAAGGCCTTCGTGGTGCTGGCGCCTGGCTTCACCGGCGACGCGGCGCTGATCGCCTCGCTGCAAGCCCACGTGCGCGGCAAGCTCGCGCCCTACGAATACCCGAAAGACATCGAGTTCATCGACGCGCTGCCGATGACGACCACCGGCAAGGTCCAGCGCCGCGTGTTGCGGCTGCAGGAAGAAGAACGCGCCCGAAAAGGCGCTTGAACGTCGGCCGTCTCAGGCCGCGTTCAATGCGGCAATGCGCTGCACGGTCGTGATGCTGCGGAAGGTGGCGCGCAGCCCCAAGGCACGCTCGAACGCCGCGTTCGAGAACTTCGACTCGCTCTGTTTGTTGCGGCTCATCCAGTACAGCTCGCGTCCGTGCGCATGGAAAGCGTCGAGCTCGTTGTTGAAACCCTTGACGATCTGCTGCTGAGCCGCATCGAACGGCCGGGCCACGAAGCCGACCACGAACGCCGCCGCGTTCTCCAGCTCGTGCGGATCGAATGGCCGGCACGCGGCGACTTCCGCCACTTCGGCCGCGCTGCGAATGAAGCTGTGCACCTCGAAGCCGAAGGCGCCCAGCAACTGCTTCTCGATCTTCTGCTCCAGCGCCGCCATGTCGCGCGCCCGGGTCTCGAAGATCACGTTGCCGCTGGCGATGAAGGTGCTCACGTCCTTCAGGCCGAGCGCTTCGAACTGCGCTCGGAGCGCGTCCATCTTGACGATGCGGCCGCCGACGTTGACGGCGCGCAGGAAGGCGATGCAGCGTGACATGGGTGCGCAGCGTATCAGGCAGGACTACTGAACATCGCTCGGCGCGCGGCTCAGTTCGTTGTTCGCTTCGACCAGCGTCTTCAGCATCGCCATGAAGCGTGTGCGGTCGGCCGCCGGCAGCGGCGCCAGCATGCGTTGCTGGGCCCGCAGCATGCCGGGCACCAGTTCGTCGAGCAGCGCAACGGCTGCCGGCGTGAGCGTGAGCAGGCGCACGCGCTTGTCGTCAGGCGAGGTGCTGCGCTGGATCAGCTCGCGGCGCTCCAGGCGGTCGATCACGCCCGCGATGGTCGAGGTGTCGAAGCCGATGGTCGCGGCCAGCGTGCGCTGGTCGAGGCCCGGCTGGCGCCGCACCGTCTGCAGCGCGGCGAACTGCACCGGCGTGACGCCGAAGGCCTCGGTCTCTTCGAGGAACACCGCCACGGCGATCTGCTGCAGCCGGCGGATGTAGTGGCCGGGCAGGGTGTCGATGTCGATCTGGGCGGCACTGCTTTTTTTCATGGTGCGGGCTGTTGCGGGTTAACCCTTGATGCGTTTAGGAATCTTATCACTATACTAATCGTCAGCATACTGTTAATCAGCACGCAACTCATCAAGCGGGGTCGGGATGAACTCAGTCAACACATCGCAGCCGGTTCTGGTCGCTGGCGGCGGCATCGGCGGCCTGGCGGCGGCTTTGGCGCTGGCGCGCCAGGGCTTCAGTGTCAAGGTGCTCGAGCAATCGCCACAGATCGGCGAGATCGGCGCCGGCATCCAGCTCGGGCCGAACGCCTTCGCGGCGTTCGATGCGCTGGGGGTGGGCGAGCGCGCACGCGCAGCGGCTGTCTACACCGAGCGCATGGTGATGATGGACGCGGTCGACGAGACCGAGGTCGGTGCCATCCCGGTCGGCGACGCTTTCCGCACGCGCTTCGGCAACCCGTATGCGGTGATCCACCGGGCCGACGTGCACGGTGCATTGTTCGATGCGGTGAAGCAGACCGAGCGCATCGAGTTCTGCACCTCGACACGCGTCGAGCACATCGAACAGCACGGCAGCGGCGTGACGGTGTTCGACGTGGGCGGCCAGGCGCACCATGGCGCTGCCTTGATCGGCGCCGACGGCGTGAAGTCGGCGGTGCGCCAGCAACTCGTCGGCGACCCGGTGCGCGTGTCGGGCCACGTGGTCTACCGCGCGGTGGTCGACGCGGCCGACTTTCCCGTAGACCTGTGCTGGAACGCGCCGGCGGTGTGGGTCGGCCCGAACTGCCACCTGGTGCACTACCCGCTGCGCAGCGGCGAACAGTACAACCTCGTCGTCACCTTCCACAGCCGGTACGAAGAGACCTGGAGCGTCAGCGAAGGCAGCGCCGAAGAAGTGCAGTCGTACTTCGCCGGCATCGGCGAACGGCCGCGCCAGTTGCTCTCGTTGCCGAAGAGCTGGAAGCGCTGGGCCACCGCCGACCGCGAGCCGATCTCGCAGTGGAGCTTCGGCCGCTGCACGCTGCTCGGCGACGCCGCGCACCCGATGTTGCAATACCTCGCGCAGGGCGCCTGCATGGCGCTCGAAGACGCGGTGACGCTGGGCGAAGCGTTGCGTGCGAATGGAACCGCGCGCAACGGCGACTTCGGCAAGGCCTTCGCCCACTACGAACGCTCTCGCGTCGCGCGCACCGCACGCGTCGTGCTGTCGGCGCGCGAGATGGGGCGCATCTACCACGCCAAGGGCGTGGAGCGGCTCGTCCGCAACGACCTGTGGCGCGGCCGCGCGCCCGAGCGCTACTACGATGCGCTCGAATGGCTGTACGGCTGGCGTGCCGAGCATTGCCTCGCCGCCTGAATTGTTCAGAATCACCCGAGGAGCCCTTTCATGAACTTCGCCTTCGACCCCGAACCCCGCGTCACCGTGCCGGTGGCCGGCACCGACACCGTCTTCCCGGTGCGCCGCATCTACTGCGTCGGCCGCAACTACGCGGCGCATGCGCGCGAAATGGGTTTCGACCCCGACCGCGAGCCGCCGTTCTTCTTCTGCAAGCCCGACAACGCCACCGTCGTCGTGCTGCCGGGCCAGACCGTGGACGTGCACTACCCTAGCCAGAGCAGCGACTACCAGCACGAGATCGAACTCGTCGTCGCCATCGGCAAGGCCGGGCGTGACATCCCCGTCGAACGGGCCAACGAGCACGTGTTCGGCTACGCCGTGGGCCTGGACATGACGCGCCGCGACCTGCAGCTGAAGCTGCGCGACAAGGGCCGGCCGTGGGAGCTGGGCAAGGCCTTCGACCAGTCTGCGCCGATCGCGCCGATCCACGCGGCCTCGAAGATCGGCCACCCGACGCAGGGCGCGGTGTGGGTCAAGGTCGACGGTGCCGACCGCCAGCGCAGCGACATCTCCAAGCTGATCTGGTCAGTGCCCGAAGTCATCGCCAACCTGTCGATGTATTTCGAGCTGAAACCCGGTGACCTGATCTACAGCGGCACACCCGAAGGCGTGGGCAAGGTCGAGCGTGGCCAGACGATGCACGGTGGCATCGACGGCCTGGGTGAACTGAAAGTGCGGGTGGTCTGAGATGGACCGCGCGCCCCACAACTCACCCGAGAGCCAGGCCGAACGCGAAGCCTTCTACGGCCGTGCCGACACCCAGAACATGGCGCCGCTGTGGACGCGCCTGAAGTCGCTGGTGCCGGCCGAGCCCATACCTGTCGGCGTCGCGCACCAGTGGCGCTACGAAGACGTGCGGCCCTACGTGCTCGAATCGGCCGAACACATCAGCGCCGCCGAGGCCGAGCGCCGCGTGATGATCCTCGAGAACCCCGGCCTGCGTGGCAGCTCGCAGATCACGTGCTCGCTCTATGCCGGGCTGCAGCTCATCATGCCGGGCGAGGTGGCGCCCGCGCACCGCCACACGCAGAGCGCGTTGCGTTTCATCATCGAAGGCAGCGGTGCCCACACCACGGTCGACGGCGAGAAGACGCTGATGCAGCCGGGCGACTTCGTCATCACCCCGTCGTGGACCTTCCACCACCACGGCCACGAAGCGAGCGGCCCGATGGTCTGGCTCGATGGCCTGGACATTCCCATCGTTGCGCTCTTCAACAGCACCTTCCGCGAAGACCACCACACGGTGGAAGCAGAAGTCACTCGCCCGGTCGGCGACGCGCTGGCGCGTTACGGCAGCGGGCTGCTGCCGATCGGCTACCGCGCGCAGTCGCTGAACTCGCCGGTCTTCAACTACCCGTATGCCCGCACCCGCGAAGCGCTGCACGCGCTCACCCGCGCCGGCGAACCCGATGCTCACCTCGGCCACCTGATGCGCTACGTCAACCCGCTCGACGGCGGCTGGGCAATGCCGACGATGGCCACGATGATCCGGCTGCTGCCCAAGGGCTTCTCGACGAAGCCCTATCGCTCCAGCGACAGCACGGTGTTTGTCGCGGTCGAAGGCACGGGCGAGATCCGCGTCGGTGCGCAGCGTTTTGTGCTGGCGCCGCACGACGTGGTCGTGGTCCCGGGCTGGATGGACTACACGCTGCACGCGGCAGACGACCTGGTGCTGTTCTCGTATTCCGACCGCGTGGCGCAAGAGAAGCTCGGCTTCTTCCGCGAGCAGCGCCTGCCAAACTGATCACTATCCCGAAGAGACAACGGAGACAAACCGATGAAACGAAACCTGATCCTCGCCGCGCTGCTCGGCGCCGCCGCCCTGTTGCACGCGCCCGCCTTCGCGCAGGCCGACTACCCGAACAAGCCAGTCACGCTGATCACCGCGTTCGCGCCCGGCAGCGGGCCCGACGCGACCTTGCGGCTCGTCGCTGAAAAACTCGGCAAGTTGTGGAACCAGCGTGTCCAAGTGGAAAACAAGCCCGGCGGTGGCGGCCTGATCGCGATGGACGCCGTCAAGCGCGTCCCATCCGACGGCTACACACTGCTGCAACTCGACAGCGACCACCTGGCCGCCGTGCCGCACCTGTACAAACAGCGCGGCGCCGAAGCGGTGAAGAGTTTCGAGCCGGTGGCGTCGATCTTCCGCACGACCTTCCTCGTGGCCGTGCCGACCGATTCGAAGTTCAAGACCCTCGCCGACATCGTCGCCGCCGCCAAGGCCGCGCCAGGGAAGGTGACTTACGGTTCGTGGGGCGTGGGTAGCCCGGGCCACCTGGGCGGCACGCTGCTCGAGATGCAGACCGGCATCGACATGCAGCACATTCCCTACCGCGAGGTGAGCCAGCTCTTCATGTCGGTCGGTGCCGGCGACGTGAGCTGGAGCCTGGGCACGCTGCCGTCGAGCTCGGGCGCCTACAAGGCCGGCAAGCTGCGCTACATCGCGGTGGCGTCGGCCAAGCGCCTGCCGCAGGTGCCCGAGGTGCCGACCGCAGCCGAGGCCGGCGGCCCGAAAGACTTCGACGTGAACGCGTTTGTCGTGCTGGTCTCGCCCAAGGGCCTGGCACCGGCGGTGCGCGCGAAGATCAACGCCGACGTGGCCAAGGTGCTGACCGACGCCGAGGTCAAGGCGCGTTTCGATACCTTCGCGTTCGAGCCGATCGCCTGGTCGCCGGACGAGATCGGCCGCAACGCCGAGGCCAAGTCGAAGGTCTACGAACAGCTCGTGAAGAAGGCGAACATCAGCCTGGAGTAGTGGGCTGCGCGGCGCTGCCGCCCAGGCTCGCGCAGGCGCGCCGCAGACGCTGTTCCGCCGCGTCGGCCACGGTCTTGACTTCGGGCTTTCCGACCAGTTTCACCATGATCTGCGGGTCGAGGAAGCCGACCACCACGCGCCCGGGGGCGTCTTCGCGCACGATCACGTTGCACGGCAGCAAGAGGCCGATGTCGGGCACCGCCTGCAGGGCCTGGTGCGCCAGAGGTGGGTTGCAGGCACCGAGGATGCGGTAGGGCGGCATGTCGACGCCGAGTTTCTCTTTCATGGCGTGCTGCACGTCGATGTCGCTCAGCACGCCGAAGCCTTCGGCTTTCAGCGAGTCGAGGGTCCTGGCGAGCGCCTGGTCGAACGTGGTGCCGCTGAGGGTGGTGGTGAATCCGTACATGGGTCGTCTCCTTGGAAGGGGTGGGTGTGAGGGTCAGGCTGGGGTCGTCGCCGGGCGCGATCGCTTGCCGACCAGCCTCGACAACCCGGCGAATCCGATCGGCGGCACAGTCAGCCAGGCCAGCGTGAAGATGCGTTTGGCCAGGCCGGAAGCCATGCGTTCCATCTGCTTTCGTTCACCGGCCAGCCGCGCTGCCAGCAAGGGGTCGCGTGTGCCTGCGGCCAGCACGCTCTTGTTGAGTACCCAGGCATAGGGCTCGATACCGGCGCGGCGAAGATCGTCTTGCAACGCAGCGGCTTGCGACACCGGCGTCACCTCCGGCAGCGTGACCAGAATGATCTTCGTGTACGCGGCGTCCTGCAGCCGCATCAGCGGCGTGACGATGCGCGCGGCACCGTGCCCTTCGAACTCGCGTGTCATCGGCCGGTGGTAGGCGCCGGTCGCGTCCATCAGCAGCATCGAGTGACCCGTCGGGGCGGTGTCGAGCACGACGAAAGCGCTTCGGCCCTCGCTGACGATGCGCGAGAAGGCGTGGAAAACGGCCACCTCCTCGGTGCAGGGCGATTGCAGGTCTTCCAGCAGCAACGCCCGTTCCGCCGTGTCGAGCGTCGGTGACCTCGCCGCCATGATCTTGTCGATATAGCGCTGTGTCTCGACCTTCGGGTCGATGCGGCTCACGATCAAGCCCGGCACGTCGCCGTTCAGCGTGCCCGCCAGATGGGCCGCCGGGTCGGTCGTGCTCAGGTGAACGCTCTTGCCGCGCTGGACCAATCCCAGTGCCAGCGCAGCCGCGACGGTCGTCTTGCCGACACCGCCTTTGCCCATCACCATGATCAGCCCGTGCCCTGCCGCTGCCAGTTCGTCGGCCAGCACGTCCAGGCCCACAAGGGCTTCGCTGTCAGCGACACCCGGCGTCGTCTGTGTCGTGATCGGGCCGGACCCGGTGTTCAGCAGCGCGCGCAGGGCGGGCAGGCCGACCGTGTCGAAGGCTCGCAGCGGCACACTGTCTTGCGGCAGCGTGCGCAACGAGGTCGGCATCGCCTCCAGCGCCTGCTGCCCCAGGTCTTCGATGGTGCGGGCCACTGCGTCGCTGCGGTCGGTCGCGCGGAACACGCCGTTGATCGCGAGGCGCTGGTTGTTCAGGCCCAGTTGACGCAGCTCCTTCGAGGTGTGCGCGGCTTCATTGATCGCACCCTTGTCGGGCCGGGTGACCAGGATCACCGTGGTCTTCGCCGGGTCGCTCAGGGCATCGAGCGCGGCCTTGAAGCGCCGCTCCTGCATCTTCAGGCCCGAGTGCGGCCCGAGGCAGGAGGCGCCACGATCGTTGCCGTCGAGAAACCCGGTCCAGGCCTTGGGCAGGCTGAGCAGACGCAAGGTGTGACCCGTCGGAGCCGTGTCGAAGACGATGTGGTCATAGCTTGTGGCACCGTCGGCCAGAAGTGAAGAGAACTCGTCGAAGGATGCGATCTCCGTCGTGCAGGCACCCGACAGTTGCTCGCGCACGGCCGAGAGTTCTTCCGCGCTGGCACCGGCACCCATCTGCGCCAGCACGCGCTGACGATAGGATTCGGCCGCGTTGTCGGGGTCGATGTTCAGCGCCGACAGGCCCGGCGCACCCGGCACCGGCACGGGGCTGTTGCGAAGCTCGATGCCGAGCATCTCGTCGAGGTTCGATGCGGCGTCGGTGCTGACCAGCAGCACCTTCTTGCCGCCATCCGCCAGACTCAGCGCGGCAGCGGTCGACAGCGAAGTCTTGCCCACCCCGCCCTTGCCCGTGAAGAACAGATGGCGGGTCGGCCGGTCCAGAAACCCGATGAGGCCGTGGGATCCGCTGCCACCCGACGCCGAACCTTTGACTTCCATATCGATGATCGACTCCAGGCTTGTTCCGTTGATGGCGCCCGGCAGAGGATGCCGGCCCGGCGCGTGCACGGCTTGATGCAGATCAACCAGGGCTGCGAAGACGCAGAAAGGGTGCGTGGCCTTGCCGGGCTTCTCTCAGATCGCGCGTTGGTTGACCCGCCTGGACAACTCGGTCGCGCTTTCCCTGCGCTCGCTGTAGCGGTCGATCAGATACGGCGCCACGTCGCGCGTGAGCAGCGTGAACTTCACCAGTTCTTCCATCACGTCGACCACGCGCTCGTAGTAGGCCGAGGGTTTCATGCGCCCGGCCTCGTCGAATTCGAGAAATGCCTTCGCCACCGACGACTGGTTGGGGATGGTGATCATGCGCATCCAGCGGCCGAGCACGCGCAGCTGGTTGACGGCGTTGAACGACTGCGAACCGCCCGAGACTTCCATCACCGCGAGCGTCTTGCCCTGCGTGGGCCGCACCGCGCCGATGCTGATCGGGATCCAGTCGATCTGGGCTTTCATGATGCCGGTCATCGCACCGTGGCGCTCGGGCGAAGTCCAGACCATGCCTTCGGCCCAGGCCGCGGCGGCGCGCAGTTCCTGCACCTTGGGGTGGGTTTCGGGTGCGGCGTCGGGCAAGGGCAGGCCGGCGGGGTCGAAGACCCGCACTTCGCCGCCCATCGCCACGAGCAGGCGTGCGGCTTCGAGCGTCAGCAGTTGGCTGTACGAGCGCTCGCGCAGCGAGCCGTAGAGCAGCAGGAAGCGCGGTGCATGGGTCGATGTGCCAGCGCCCGCCAGCCGGGCGCCGCTCGGCGTGTCGATCCATGCGCGGTCGACGTTGGGCAGGCTCGGGTCAAGGGGCGACACGGCGGCCCTTCGCATCGACGACCGGTTCGCCGTCTTCCTTGGTGAACGCCGCGCGCTGCGGCGAAGGCAGGATGTCGAGCACGGCTTCGGAGGGCCGGCACAGACGCGTGCCCAGCGGCGTGACGACGATCGGCCGGTTCATCAGGATCGGGTGCTGCACCATGAAGTCGATCAGCTGCTCGTCGGTCCAGGCCGCGTCGCCGAGTTTCAGCGCGTCGTAGGGTGTGCCTTTCTGGCGCAGCACGCTGCGCACGGTCACCCCCATCCCGGCGATCAGCTCGACGAGCTCGTCTCGCTTCGGCGGCGTCTTCAGGTACTCGACGACCTGCGGCTCCACGCCGCTGTTGCGGATCAGCGCCAGCGTGTTGCGCGAGGTGCCGCAGTCGGGGTTGTGATAGATCGTGACGGCGGTCTTGGCCGCGTCAGTGGGTGGGCTTGTCATGTCCGAGTCCGTGGTGAATGGCAGCGCCGAGCAGCGCGCCGGCACACTGCGCCAGCACGAAACCGGCGACGCTTGAAGGCGCAATGCCTGCAAAACTGTCGCTGAACATGCGGCCGAAAGCCGCGGCGGGGTTCGCGAAGGAAGTGGATGCGGTGAACCAGTAGGCGGCGCCGATGTAGCCCGCGACCATCGCCGAAGCCTTGCCGCCGGGCGCGCGCAGGATGACGAGCAGCAGGCCCGCGGTGGCGACGCCTTCGGCGATCCACTGGCCCATGCCGGACCGCAGCCTGGTGGAGAACTGCAGGATCGTCATGTCGAACATCGCGTGGGCCAGCCACGCGCCCAGCATCGCGCCGGCAAGCTGGGCGGCGACGTAGGGAACGAACGCCGACTTCGGCAGCTCGCCACGCCACGCCATCACGGCGCTGATCGCGGGGTTGAAGTGCGCGCCGCTGACCGGCCCGAAGACCTCGATCAGCACGTACAAGCCTCCGACCGTGGCCAGCGTGTTGGCGAGCAAGGCCAGCGCCATGTTCCCGCCCGACAGGCGCTCGGCCATGATCCCGGAGCCGATCACGACCGTGAGCAGCAACAAGGTGCCCAGGCCTTCTGCCAGCAGCTTGCGCGGCAAGGAACGCATCAGCGGGCAGGGAGGCGGCACGCCACCACGCAGAGAGTTCGATCTGCCACTTCAGCTCTGGCCGATCTGCTTGAGCTCGCGCTGAATCGCCATCGCGTCCAGGCTCTTGATCGGCAGCGACAGCATCAGCTCGATGCGTCGCTTCAGCGTGATCGCCGTCGACATGAAGGCGTGTGCCTTCTCGGCATCGGTGCCCTCCACAGCGGCCGGGTCGGGCACGCCCCAGTGGGCCGTCATCGGCTGGCCCGGCCAGACGGGGCACATCTCGCCGGCGGCGTTGTCGCAGACCGTGAACACGAAGTCGAGCTTCGGTGCACCGGGCAGGGCGAACTCGTCCCAGTTCTTGCTGCGGTAACCGTCGGCCGGGATGCGCAGGGTCTTAAGCGTCGCCAGGGCGAACGGGTTGACCACGCCGTTCGGGTGGCTGCCGGCCGAAAAGGCCTTGAAGCGCGGCGCGCCGAGCTGGTTCATCAGGCCCTCGGCGAGGATCGAACGCGCCGAGTTGCCGGTGCAGACGAACAACACGTTTTGAACAGAGTCGGACACGGTATCTCCTTGTCGGTGGGTGGTTGCCGACGCCTGGCTGCGGGCGAAGCTCAGCAGCACTCGACGGGCTGTGGGGTCACCAGGCAGTCTTCACCCTGGCAGCAGTGCGCGGTCAGGTAGGCCAGCAGACCGTTCATGCGGTCGTAGGCGGCACGGTAGATCAGGTTGCGGCCGTCGCGCTGCTGCGAGACGAGGCCTGCGTTCGTCAGTTCCTTGAGGTGGAACGACAGTGTGGTGGCGGCCACGCCCAGCTCTTCGCTCAGCGCGCCGGGCGTGAGGCCGAGCGGCCCGGCGACCACGAGCGTGCGGAACACACGCAGCCGGCTTTCCTGGGCGAGGGCGGCCAGTGACTTGACGACGTCTTGTTCTTCCATATTTCAATAATGATTGAACTATAGAAGGCTGTCAAGCCTCGTGATTCAGCTTCAGGCCTGGCACCGGCCAGTCGTCGATCGCGATCAGCCGGCCGCTGCCCGAGAGCGTCACGAAGGCAGTGCGCCGGTCCTTGCCGCCGAAACAGAGGTTGGTCGTGAAGCGGTCGGGCAGCGGCACGTGGCTCGTCATGCTGCCGTCGGGCGAGACGATGCTGATGCCACCGTGCATCAAGGTCGCCACGCACAGGTTGCCGAGCGCGTCGACCGCCATCGAGTCGAAGCGCTGCCAGTGGTTGCCGGGCGAAGCGGCAAGCAGCCGGCCGCCGTGCGGTGAAGGCCACTCGTCCTTGTGCACTTTGCCCGGCGCGGTGATGTCGAAGGCCCAGAGGCGTGCGCCTTCCGTTTCGGCGTAGTAGAGCGTGTTGCCGTCGGGCGAGAGGGCGATGCCGTTGGGCGTGAGCACCGGGCGGGCGATCACGCTGACGGCGCTGCCGTCGGGTTGGCCGTAAAACAGGCCGCCGCGGTCCATCTCGGTGTCGCGCACCTTGCCGAGATCGGTGAAGTAGAAACCGCCGTGGGCGTCGAAGACGATGTCGTTCGGGCCACGCAGGCCGAGGCCTTCGACCGATTCGTACAGTCGTTCGAAGCGGCCCGTCGCCAGGTCGACGCGTTCGATGCGGCCGCCGGAATAGTCTTCGGCCTGGCCGATGGGCCGGTGCGTGCCGTCGATCTCCCGCGTCCAGCGAAAGCCGCCGTTGTTGCAGACGTAGACCGCGCCGTCGGGTCCGATGGCCGCGCCGTTCGGGCCGCCGCCGAGATCGGCGACGACGTGAACCCGGCCGTCGGGCATGACGCGGCTGAGCGTGCCGCGCGCGATCTCGACCAGCAGCACCGAGCCGTCGTCCATCGCGACCGGCCCTTCGGGGAACTGCAGGCCGGTGGCGAGTTCGCGAATCTTCATGGGGCGTCTCCGTTCGTCGTTGTCGTTCGTGGGTGGGCTTGCCGCAGCGCGCCGCTGGCGATGAACACGCCACCGGCCATCATCGAGTCGACCTGCAGGCCCGTCAGGTGTTTTTCGAGCAGGCTCCACGGGCTGCCGAGCCCAGCGAGAGAGGTTACCGAGTAACGCGCCGCGCCGAGCACGAACAGGTTCACCGGCCAGGCCCAGAACGGCGCCCATTGCAGGCCGGAGGCGACGACGCGCGCGCCAGGTCGGAGGTGGCGCAGCACGTTGTCGAGGGCGAGCGGCTCGCGCAGGATGTCGTGGGTGAAGTGAAACAGCGCCGCGTCGGCACTCGAGCCGATGCGCGCCGATTCGACCGACGCCTCGATCAGCTCGACGTTCTTCCAGCCGTGCTGCGCCACACGCTCCCGTGCCAGCCCGATCATCTCCGGGCTTTGTTCGACGCCGACGATGCGGCCCTTCGCGCCGATACCGGAATGCAGCAGCGGCAGGCTCAGGCCGGTGCCGCAACCCAGATCGAGCACCACGTCGCCGGGGCGCAGCGCGAGCCGCTCGACGGCGCGCCGGCGCACCGGTTCGAAGAGTGCGAGTTCGAGGTCGTAGACCGCGGCGCGGCGCCGGTATTGCGCCAGCGCGGCACGGTGGTCGGGCGGCGGAGGGTTGGGGCGTGACATGGGCAGGGG
>JBEBIB010000043.1:0-27069 GCA_040080605.1 Burkholderiaceae bacterium | reverse complement strand
CGAGCGCGGTCGACGAAAAGCAGTTGCGGGAGTTGCATATTCGCTTGCGGAACGCGCAGGTGGCGGCGGGCTGAGATTTCCACGCCGGGCGTTTGCCGCTCAGGCACCGCTGCGGCTTTTCGACGAGCCGCGAAAGACGTGCCAGCAAAGGCGCGTGTTGGCAGGCTGGAGCGCGCCTCTGGAGCGCCGAGAAGCGCAGACCGCTCCAGCGAAGCGCGGAGGCCTGCCCACACGCGCCTTTGCCCCGCCGAAACGTCGGGCAGCGCCGACCCACTAAGATGACCGATCCCACCACCGACATTCGATGGCATCCGGATCAATGACCTCCCCGCGCCCGCCCAAGATCCCCGAATCCGTCCTCGTCGTGATCCACACCGCCGAACTCGACGTGCTGTTGATCGAGCGCGCCGACAAACCCGGTTACTGGCAAAGCGTGACCGGCTCGAAGGACCGCCTCGACGAACCGAACATCGAAACGGCCGTGCGAGAGGTCGCCGAAGAAACCGGCATCGTGATCGGCTCCGACCAAGTGCCGGCCCGGAACCTGCGTGACTGGCAGATGCACAACGTCTACGAGATCTACCCGGTCTGGCGCCACCGCTACGCCAGCGGCGTCACGCACAACACCGAGCATGTGTTCGGCCTGCAGGTGCCGCGTGACGTGCCGGTGACGCTCGCGCCGCGCGAGCACCTTCAATACCGCTGGCTCGGCTGGCAGGCCGCGGCCGAGGCCTCTTTTTCACCGACCAACGCTGCGGCGATCCGGCGCCTGCCTGAAATGAGTTGACCCGCATGCGCAGTACCCACGCCCATTCGACCCTGCAGCACCCGAGCGACGTGCTGCGCGTGGCCACCTACAACATCCACAAGGGCGTGCGGGGTGTCGGCCCGCGCAAGCGGCTCGAGATCCACAACCTCGCGCTCGGCATCGAAGCGCTCGACACCGACTTGGTGTTCCTGCAGGAAGTGCGTTCGCTGAACCGCGCCGAAGCCAAGTACTTTCCCGACACCCATGTCGGCTGGCCGCGCATGCCGCAGGCCGACTACCTGGCGCCCGAAGGTTACGACGTGGCCTACCGCACCAACGCCACCACGCGCCACGGCGAGCATGGCAACGCGCTGCTGTCGCGCTGGCCGCTCGGTGACATCGGCCACCACGACGTGTCCGACCACCGCTTCGAGCAGCGTGGCCTGCTGCACGTGCCGGTGCACTGGAACGGCGTGCTAGTGCACGCCATCGTCGCCCATTTCGGTTTGATGCACGCGAGCCGCGTGCGCCAGGTCGAGCGCCTCGCGCGCTTTATCGAGGCCGAAGTGCCGAAGGATGAACTGCTGATCGTCGCCGGCGACTTCAACGACTGGGGCCAGAAGCTCGACCAGCAGATGCATGGCTTCAAGCTTCATCGCGCTCGCGTCGACGGCGACCCGCCGGCACGCTTCAACACCTTTCCTTCGCGCCTGCCGGTGTTTTCGATGGACCGCATCTACATGCGCGGGCTGCGCTGCCTGTCGACCTCGGTGCCGCGCGGCGTGGCCTGGGCGCGCATGTCGGACCACCTGCCGCTGGTGGCCGAACTGGCGCTCGAGTGAGCGCCGCGGCCCGATGAACCGCGCGCTGCGCCCCGACCACCGGCTCAAGCTGATCAAGGGCGGCGACGCCTTGTTCGCGGCGCTGATCGAGGCGATCTCGACGGCACGTGCCCAGGTGCTGCTCGAAACCTACATCTTCGTGTTCGACCGCGCCGCGCTTGGCGTGGCCGAGGCGCTGGAGCAGGCCGGCGCGCGCGGTGTGGCGGTGCGCGTCGTCGTCGACGGCGTGGGCACCGGCGACGTGCCCGCCGAGTGGCAACAGCGCTGGCGCGCGGCCGGCGTGCAGTGGGCCGTGTTCAACCCGGCACGGGGCTGGCGGCTGCTGTTCCCGAAACGCTGGCGCCGCATGCACCGCAAGCTCTGCGTCGTTGATGGCGAAACCGCGTTCTGCGGTGGCATCAACCTGCTCGACGACCACTACGATCCGAACCACGGCGATCTGGATCAGCCGCGCTTCGATTTCGCTGTCCAGGTCAGCGGCCCCCTGGTGGCCGACGTGCACGACACGATGGCGCGCCTGTGGGCGCGCCTGCAGGTGGCGCGCGAGCGCGACTTCGAGGGCGCACTCAAGGCGGTGCGCGCGGCAGCGCGCGCCGGCACCGACATGGGCACGGCCGGCGGCCCGAGCGTGATCGTCGACGCGGGCGTGCCGCGGCGCGGCGCGCTCGCCTCGCTGGTGCTGCGCGACAACGTGCGCTTTCGGCGCAGCATCGAGGGCATCTACCGAGTCGCGATCCACCAGGCCCGCAGCGAGATCCTGATTGCCAACGCCTACTTCATTCCCGGCGTGCAGTTGCAGCGTGCGCTGTTGCGCGCGGCGAAGCGCGGCGTGCGCATCACGCTGCTGCTGCAGGCGAAGTACGAGTACTTCATGCAGTACCACGCCAGCCGCGCGGTCTACGGCGTGATGCTGAACGCCGGCATCCGCATCATCGAATACGAACCGAGCTTCCTGCACGCCAAGGTCGCGGTGATGGATTCCGGCAACGGCATGCTCGCGACCGTGGGCTCGTCGAACCTCGACCCGCTGAGCCTGCTGCTCGCGCGCGAAGCCAACGTCTTCGTGCGCGACGATGCTTTTGCCACCGAGCTGCGCACGCACCTGGTCGACGCCATCGAGCACAAGGGCCGGCAGGTCGACCCGGCCGAGCACGAGCGCCGGCCTCTGCTCACGCGCGGCCTCACCTGGGTCGCCTACGGGCTGATGCGCATGTTGCTGCTCGTGAGCGGCAAGCGCTACTGAGTTTCGCCGGCCCATGGCCTCGATGCCGCAAGACGACCTGATCGTGCAGCGCCCCGAAGGCCTGTACTGCCCGGCTGGTGATTTCTACATCGACCCGTGGCGCCCGGTCGACCGCGCCGTGATCACCCACGCCCACGCCGACCACGCGCGGCGCGGCCACGCGGCTTATCTCGCCGCCGCACCGGCCGAAGATGTGCTGCGCTCGCGCCTCGGTGACATCAACCTGCAGACCTTGCGCTACGGCGAGCTCATCGACCACTTCGGTGTGCGCCTCTCGCTGCACCCGGCCGGCCACGTGCTCGGCTCGGCGCAGGTGCGGCTCGAACACGGCGGGCACGTGTGGGTGGCGTCGGGCGACTATTTCGTCGCGGGTGCCGATGCCGATGCGTGTGAAGACAACCAGACCTGTGCCCCTTTCGAACCGGTGCGCTGCGACTGTTTCATCACCGAAAGCACGTTCGGCCTGCCGATCTACCGCTGGGCGCCGCAGCGGGAGCTGTTCAAAGACATCGACCGCTGGTGGTCGGCCAACGCCGAGGCCGGCCGCGCCAGCCTGTTGATGGGCTACAGCTTCGGCAAGGCGCAGCGCATCCTCGCCGGGGTAGATGCGAGCATCGGCCCGATCTTCGTGCACGGCGCGGTCGAGCCGCTGAACCGCGCCTACCGCGCGGCGGGCGTGGCGTTGCCCGAGACGCAGCTCGTCTCCGAAGTCAAAGACAAGGCCACCTTCAAGCGTGCGCTCGTGATCGCGCCACCGTCGGTGCAGAACTCGGCCTGGACGCAGCGCCTAGGCGACTTCAGCGACGCCTTCGCCAGCGGCTGGATGCAGCTGCGGGGCGCGCGCCGGCGCCGTGCGGTGGATCGCGGCTTCGTGCTCAGCGACCACGCCGACTGGCCGGGCCTGCAGCGTGCCATCGCAGCCACTGGCGCGCAGCGTGTGATCGTGACCCACGGCTACGAGAGTGTGATGGTGCGCTGGCTGGGCGAAGAGGGTCTGGAGGCCGGTTCGTTCAGCACCGAGTACGGTGATGAACAGGAAGCCGGTGAAGAGGTGCGCGAAAGTGCAGCCGCCGAGGCGCCGGCCGCCGCGCCATGAAGGCCTTCGCCGGACTCTTCAACGCGCTCGACGCGAGCACTGCCACCGGCGCCAAGGTCGACGCGCTGAAGGCCTACTTCGCCGTGGCCCCTGCGGCCGACGCGGCCTGGGCGGTCTACTTCCTCGCCGGCGGCAAACCGCGCCAGGTCGTGCCCACGGCCGTGCTGCGTGCGCTCGCGTGCGAGCGCGCCGCCATCGCGCCGTGGCTGTTCGAAGAGGCCTACCAGGCGGTCGGCGACCTGGCCGAAACCATCGCGCACGTGCTGCCGCCGCCGGGTGCGCTCAGTGACCTGGGCCTGGCCGAGTGGGTCGAACAGCGCTTGTTGCCCTTGCGTGGTGCCGATCCTTTGGTGCAGGGCGAGCGCATCGCCGCGTACTGGAACGAGCTCGACACCACCGGCCGTTTCCTGCTCACCAAGCTGATCGGTGGCGGCTTTCGGGTCGGAGTCAGCAAGCTGCTGGTGCAGCGCGCGCTCGCCGAGCACGCGTCGCTCGACCCGAAGCTCGTGGCCCAGCGTTTGATGGGCTACACCGACGCGAAGCAGATGCCCGACGCAGCGCGCTTCGAGCAGATCGTGTCGCACACCAGCAGCGGGCTGGCCGATGCGGGCCAGCCGTATCCGTTTTTCCTGGCGCACCAGCTCGATGCCGGCGTGGACGAGTTCGAGGCCAAGCTCGGCCCGCCCGCCGACTGGCTGGTCGAATGGAAGTACGACGGCATCCGCGCGCAGGTCGTCAAACGTGCCGGCACGGTGTGGGTCTGGTCGCGTGGTGAAGAGTTGATGACCGACCGGTTCCCCGAGATCGTTGCGCTCGCTGCGGCACTGCCCGACGGCACGGTGCTCGACGGTGAGATCGTGGTGTGGAAGGGCACAGGCCCGGCGCCGTTCAACCTGCTGCAGCAGCGCATCGGCCGCAAGACGCTGAACAAGAAGGTGCTGGCCGATGCACCGGTCGCCTTCATCGCCTACGACCTTCTCGAATGGCAAGGCGAAGACCAGCGTGGGCAACCCCAATCGCTGCGCCGCGCGTTGCTCGAAGCGGCCGTGCAGGCGGTGCCGGGGCTTCATCTGTCGCCGACCGAACAACGCACGAGCTGGGCCGAGCTCGCGGCGCTGCGCGAAGAGTCGCGCGCCCGCGGTGTCGAAGGTTTCATGCTCAAGCACCGGGACGCACGCTACGGTACCGGCCGCACCAAGGCCGACGGCACCTGGTGGAAGTGGAAGATCGAGCCGCTCAGCGTCGACGCGGTGCTGATCTACGCGCAGGCCGGCCACGGCCGCCGCGCCAGCGTCTACACCGACTACACCTTCGCGGTGTGGAACCGCACGCCGCGTGACGCGGCCGAAGCGCAGGCCGTGGTCGACGCGATCGAACGGCGCGTGGCGCCGCAGCCCGACGCGCTGCAGCTCGTGGCCTTCGCGAAGGCGTATTCCGGCCTCACCGACGCCGAGTTCCGCGGGGTCGACAAGGTGATTCGCGCGAGCACGATCGAAAAGTTCGGCCCGGTGCGCAGCGTGAAACCGTCGCTGGTGTTCGAGCTCGGTTTCGAAGGCATCAACCGCAGCCCGCGCCACAAGAGCGGCATCGCGGTGCGCTTTCCGCGCATGCTGCGCATCCGCGCCGACAAGCCACTGCACGAGGCCGACACGATGGCGCAGCTCGAAGCGCTGCTGGCGCTGGCCGGCTGAGCCGTCGCGGCGTCAGCCGATATTCAGGCGCGCCAACACCTCGGGGGCGCCGGTGCGGTTGGCGCGCAACACCAGGCCTTCGCCGGAACTGGTGTTCTCGCTCGCCAGTTCGGCCAGCACGAAGTTGTGGGTGACCCACACTTCGAACCGGCGGCCCGACGTCGAGGCGGTCACCAGCGCCTGACGCAACATCTTCACGTGCTCCGCGTTCCTGGCTTCGCCAGCAGCCCGCGGCGAGCCGAGCGGGCCCCAAGGTTCGGCCGCGCCGAACGCGAGCGTGGCGGTGTCGACGCAGCGGCACCACGGGCTGCTGCGCACCCGCGCGGGTTTCAGCGCACGCGCTTCGAACCACGCACCGATGCCACGCGCCTGGGCCCGGCCTTCGTCGTTCAGGTTGCGTTGCGTGCCGCACTCGCCGAGCTTGAAGCCGGGCGGGTCGAAGGTACCTGGCGCGAGCGCATGGCGCATCGCGAGCACGACGCCGCCCGAGCGCAACGCGCCTTCGGCATCGGGCCCGGCGGCGCGAACCAGCACGGCCGGCCAGGCCAGTGCGGCGGCGAGCGCGTGGCGGCGCTGCATCATGAAGCCCGGCCAGGGGCCGGTGTTTGGCGATTGATCGGGCGTTGTGTTTGCATCGACAGGAGGCTTTTGTCACGAATCATCGTGTCTGCCACGGGTCGGCGCAGGCGGCAACGCCAAACCGGGCACGCCATCAGGGTCAAGCGGGCTCATCACGCAGCTTTGTGACGCTAGGATCGAAGCGGACAGGGAGAAAAAAACGATGGGATCAGGCATGACATGGCCGCTTTCGACTGCGGCAGTGATGGTGGCTGTCGGTTCGGCGAACGCCGCGCCGCTGCCCGCCGACGACAACGAACGCAGTTGCTGGCTCAGCCGGACGCAAGAGCGAACGCGGGCCAACCTGAAGGAGCTGACGGCCGTCGACTTCTCGAACCTGCGCAGCGGCTACAAGGTGGCTTCACCGTTCCAGGTCGACTTCGCGGTGCGTGGCATGGGCGTGGTGCCGGCGGGCAAGGAGCTCAAGGGCACCGGCCACCACCACATCCTGGTCGACACGCGCATGCCGCCGAGCGTCACCGAAAAGCTCCCGTTCAACGACAAGCACCGCCATTTCGGCAAAGGCCAGACCTCGAGCCTGCTCGACCTGCCGGCCGGCAAACACACGCTGCGCCTGCTGTTCGCCGACCACGAACACCGACCCTACTTCGTATTCAGCCCCGAGATCACCGTCGAGGTGCTGGGCCCGCGCAGCGCGGTGCCGCGGCCGAAGATCGACCCGAAGAATTTCGAGGTGACTTGCGCCGCCTGGTACCAGGACGAAATCTCGCGCCCGCGACCGCCCGACGAGCCTTTGCACTTCACCAACCTGCGTGCCGGCGAGGCCCTGGTCAGCCCGTTCAACGCGCGCCTGGGCGTCGATGGTTATGGCGTGTGCGCACGCGGACAGTCGGCCGAAAAGGCCGGGCACTTCATGCTCGAGGTGCTGGCACGGGCCGACCGCAAGCCGGTGCAGAGCTTCGACCTGTCGAACGGCGCGACGCAGACCAACCTGTTCATTCCCGTCGGCAGCTACCTGCTGCGGCTGCGTTTTGTCGACCCCGCGAGCGGCGCCGATCTGCTGCGCCCGCACGAGCTGCCGGTCACCGTGACGCAGCAAGACCGGATCTGAAACGCCGACGCGTCAGCGCACCGCTTCCCACCACGGGTTGGGCGCGAACGGCCGGTCGGCGTCGACGATCTCGCCGACGCGCGGCGTCAGTACTTCCACCTGACTCGCGCGTGCGGCGGCGAGGGTGCGTTTGATCGGCTCGTCCCACGCATGGAAGGCCAGGTTGAAGGTGCCCCAGTGGACCGGGAACAAACGCCTCGCGCGCACGTCGGCGTGGGCGCGCACGGCGTCTTCGGGGCTCATGTGGATGTCCAGCCATGGGGCGCCAGGCCCGTAGGCACCGACCTTGATGAAGCTCAGGTCGAACGGCCCGAAGCGCTCGCCGATGGCGCGAAAGTGGTCGGAGTAGCCGGTGTCGCCGCTGACGTAGAGACGGTGCCGTGGGCCGATCACGGACCACGAACCCCACAGTGTCGCGTTCTTGTCATTGAGACCGCGGCCCGAGTAGTGGCGCGACGGGGTCGAGACGATGCGCACGCCCTTCAGCGATTCTTCTTTCCACCATTCCAGGTCGTGGATCTGCGCCGCCGGCACGCCCCAGGCCTGCAGGTGCGCACCGATGCCCAGCGGCACGAAGAAAGCGGTGCCGCGCCCGGCCAGGTGCTGCACGGTGCGCATGTCGAGGTGGTCGTAGTGGTCGTGCGTGATCAACACGGCGTCGATCGATGGCAGCTCGATCAGCGCAATCGGCGGTGGATGAAAGCGCTTCGGGCCGAGTTCGAACGGCGACGCGTAGTCCGAGAAGATCGGGTCGACCAGCAGGCGCAGGCCGTCGATCTCGATGAACACGCTGGCGTGGCCGATCCAGAACGCGCGCAAGCCGGACGGCGCGGGCGCGGCCTTCAGCTCGTCGGGCGCAACCGCCACCACGGGAATCGCCGAGGGCGGCTCACGCATTTCATCGCCGAAGAACTGCCCTCTGATCAGGTTCCACACATCGGCGGCGGTGTAGCTGGCCGGCGGCAGCGGGTTCACGAACACGCCGTCTCGGTACTGCGGGTTGGCGCGTGCGCGCGCCAGCCGTTCGCCGTCGAGCTGCCCGCCGAAGGGTGGCGTCGACAGCACCCAGGCGGCTGCGGCGACGAGCAGCACAACGAGCGCCAGCAAAGCGCCGGCGACCCGCCAGCGCCAGCGGCGCGTGCCGGCCCGGGCGTTCATCGCCGCAATGCGCGCAGCACCGGCGCAGCGCGCAGCTGGCTCACTTCGATGCCGTTCCAGTTGCTGAGATGGGCGGCGCTGAGCGAACGCATCAGTTTGGCGCTGTCATCGTCGAGCGGCAGGTAGGCTTCGATCACCGCCGCCATCACCACTTCGCAGGCGCGTGCGTTGTTGCCGTCGTCGATCTTGATCGCCACGCCGAGCCCGAGCTCCGGCAGCGCGGCGCAGAACACCCCTTCGGCGCCGACCTTGCAGAACACCCGTTCGCCGAGCTGCTGCATCACACGGGTGTCGAAACGGCCGCTGCCCGCGACCATGTACGGGGCCTTGGCCACCGCCGCGCGCAGGCGCTTCGCCGCTTGCGCGTGGCCGCCGCTCAGGCCCGTGCCGGTGCCCACGCGCGCAAAGGCGTGCGCGAGGTGGCGCAGCGGAATCGCGTAGGTCGGGATCGAACAACCGTCGGTACCACGCGCCGTGTTCGCCAGGTCGAAGCCGGTGGTCGCTTGCAGCGCCGCCGTCACCTCGCGCATGACCGGGTGGTCGGGGCCGACATAGCCGCGCACGTACTGCCGCAGGTTCGGCCCGCTGCCGTGCAGCGCACAGGCCATGCAAAGAAAGCCGGCGTGTTTGCCGGAACAGTTGTTGTGCAGCGCGCTCGGCTCCTGGCCGCGCACGGCGAGCTCGCGTGCGGCCGATTCGAGGTAGGGCCAGTGCGCGCCGCATTCGAGCGCGCCGGCATCGAGCCCGGCTTTTGCCAGCATCTTCGCGACCGTCTGCGCGTGCACGTCTTCGCCACCGTGCGAGGCGCAGGCGACGGCGAGTTCTTCGTCGTCCAGGCCCAACTGGTCGGCCGCGCCGCTGGCCACGAGCGGCAGCGCCTGCAGCACCTTCACGGCCGAGCGCGGGAAGATCGGACGATCGATGTCGCCGAGCTGCGCCACCAGGGCGCCGTCGGCATCGAGCACCGCCAGCGCACCGCAGTGGCTCGACTCGAGCACGCCACCACGGATCACTTCAACGAGCAGAGGGTTCATGCGGCGAACTGTAGCGCGCGGGGCCTCGCCGACAATCAGGGTGAATGTCTGCCACCGCGCTCGCCCTCGTCATCACCGCCGCCCTGCTGCATTCGGTCTGGAATATCGTCGCCAAGAAGGCCGGTGGCGACGACCGCTTCGCCCTGACCACCGCGCTGATGCTGGTCACGTTGTGGGCGCCCGTGGGCATGTGGGCCTGCTGGGGTGTATTGCCGGGCTGGGGCTGGCTGGAATGGAGCGTGTTGCTCGCCAGCGCGGTCGTTCACCTCGTGTACTTCTCGACGCTGCTGCGCGGTTACCGGCTGTCGGACCTGACGGTCGTGTACCCACTCGCGCGGGGAACCGGGCCGCTGCTCAGTTCGCTCGGCGCGGTGCTGTTGCTGGGCGAGCGGCTCAGCGTCGTCGGCATGATCGGTGTCGGGGCCGTCACGTTCGGCGTGTTTTTCATCGCCGGCGGCCCGGCCTTGTGGGCCAAGGTGCACGACCCGGCACAGCGCCAGCGGGTGCGCACCGGCATCGCCTATGGCGCGGCCACCGGCGCTTTGATCGCCGGCTACACGCTGATCGACGCCTACGCGGTGAAGGTGTTGCTGCTGTCGCCGATCGTGGTCGACTATGTGGGCAACCTGTTCCGCGTGCCGTTTCTGCTGCCGGCGGCGCTGCGCGACCCGGCCGGCTTCGGGCAAGCCTGGCGCACGCAGTGGCGCTACGCGCTGGTGGTGGCCGTGCTCGGGCCGCTGGCCTACGTGCTGGTGCTGTACGCGGTGCGGCTCGCGCCGCTCAGCCACGTGGCGCCGGCGCGCGAAGTGTCGATGCTGTTCGCGGCGCTGCTCGGCGGGCGCTTGCTGGGCGAAGGCGATCGTGGCCTGCGCATCGCCGGTGCGGCCTTTATTGCGGCGGGCGTGGCGGCGCTGGCGCTTGGGTAGAGTCGCCCGATGACCTCTTCCGTTTCGACACCGCCGCTGCTGCTCGCGGGCATCGACTTCAGCAGCAACCCGAGCCGCAAGAAGCCGATCATCGTGGCGCTCGGCCACCTCGGTGGGCCGGTCGTGAAGCTGGCGCGCCTCGAAGCTTTTGCGACACTCGACGCGTATGCCGCGTGGCTGGCCACACCCGGTCCTTGGCTCGGCGCGTTCGACTTCCCGTTCGGGCTGCCGCGCGCCTTCGTCGAAGCGAACGGGCTCGGCGCCACCTGCGAAGAAGTCATCCAGCAAGTGCGCGCACGTTGCCCGACGCGCATGCAGTGGCGCAGCTTCATCGACGCCTGGGGCAACACGCAGCCCGCCGGCCAGCGGCTGCTGCACCGGCGCACCGACACGGCATTGCAGGGCCTGAGCTCGACGAGCCCGTTGCAGACCCGCTACGTGCCGGTCGGCTTCATGTACTACGAAGGGGTGGCACGCCTGATCGACGCCGGCGTGACGCTGCCGCAGATGCACGCTGGCGACCCGGCAAGGGTGGCTGTCGAAGGCTACCCCGGCCTGTTGGCGCACGAGCTGATCGGCCGGCGCTCGTACAAGAACAAGGACGAACCCGAGCGCCTGATCGCGCGCAAAGAAATGATGGACGCGCTCGAGCAGGGCCGCAGCACGCGGCTGGGTTTGCGCTTGCGCCTGACACACGCGCAGCGTGACCATGTGATCGACGATGCGAGCGGCGACCGGCTCGACGCCGTGCTGTGCCTGATGCAGGCGGCGTGGGCCAGCACGCGGCCGGGGTGGGGCTCGCCGGACGGGATCGACCCGGTGGAAGGCTGGATCGTCAGCGCTTGAGCAGCCGGCTCGCGCCAAGCGCCAGCGCGAGTGCCACGACCACCAGCCCTGCCGCGACGCAGGACGTGGCCTGCATGCCCTTCGCCACGGCTTCGGGCTGCGCCGTGCCGATGTCGGTCGTGGCCGAGGCGAGGGCGAACACGGCGCCCATCACCGAGGCCCCGCTGATCAGCCCGAGGTTGCGCGACAGGCCCAGCATGCCGGAGACCACACCGCGCTGCGCCGCGCCGACCTCGGCCATCACCGCGCTGTTGTTGGCGGTCTGGAACAGCGCGTAGCCGACCGTGACGACGAGCATCGGGCCGACGTAGCCGGGGATGCCGAGCGCCGCCGGCAGCAAGGCCAGCGCGAAAGCGCCGGCGGCCATGCCCAGGAGCCCCGTCACGGTCAAGCGTTGAGCGCCGAAGCGATCGACCAGGCGGCCAGCGGGCACACCGGTCAGCGCGGCGGCCAGCGGGCCAGCCGACAGTACGAGGCCGACCGTGGCCGCGTCGAGCCCGAGCGCATGGGCGAGGTAGTACGGGCCAACGACCAGCGTGGCCATCATCACCGTCGAGACGAGCGCACTCGTTGCCAGGCTGGTGCTGAAACCGGCGTCGCGGAACATCGCCAGGCGGATCAGCGGCGACGCCACCCTCGCTTCGGTGAGCACGAACAGGCCGACACCGACGACGGCCGCGCTCAGCAGTGCCACGTTGAGCGCGCCGAAACGGCCATGGCCCAGCGTCATGGCGAGCGCGTAGGCCGCGAGTGTCAGCGCCAGCAGCAGCGTGCCCACCGGGTCGAAGCCGGCCCGACTGGTTTCGGGGCGCGGGCGATCGGCCGGCAGGTAGCGATGCCCAAGAAAGAAGCTCAGCAGCCCCAGCGGCAGGTTGACCAAGAAGATGGCGCGCCAGCCGAGCCCCGCGATCAGCACGCCGCCGAGCGACGGGCCGAGCGCGGTGCCCAGCGCCGACATCGTGCCGAGCAGGCCCAGCGCGCTGCCGGTCTGTGCCTTCGGCACCGTGTCACCCACGAGCGCCATGGTGACGGCCATCAGGGTGGCCGCGCCCAGGCCCTGCGCCGCCCGCGCGGCGATCAGCCAGCCGAGCGTGGGCGCGGCGCCGCACAGCACCGAAGCCAGCGTGAACACGAAAACACCGGCCAGCAAGAGCCGCCGACGGCCGATCAGGTCACCGAGCCGCCCGGCACCGACGACCAGCGTGGTGATGGCCAGCAGGTACACGATCACGACCCACTGCACCTGCTGGAACGACGCGTCGAACGCCTGCGCCAGCGTGGGCAGGGCGACGTTGGCGATGCTGGTGCCGAGCGACGACAGCAGCATCGACAGTGACAGGGCGGCGAGCGCCCACCTGACCGATGGTGAGTGCGTCGTCGGGGCGGCGGCTGCGGGGCCGGTGGTGGTGATGAGGCTCTTCAAGCGGGACTCCGTCTTCCGGTGACGCCCGAAACCGGGCTGTCTGAAGCGTAGTCATCGGCATGACATGGCGGAAGGCGCAGCGTTTGCACTTTATCAATGCACCGAACGCCACATCGGGCCCCGGTTTTGTTATGGTCGCTGCATGTCGAGCCCCGATCTCAATCTGCTGCTCACGCTCGACGTGCTCCTCGCCGAAGGCAGCGTGGCAGGCGCCGCGCGGCGGCTGCGCCTGAGCCCGTCGGCGATGAGCCGGGCACTGGCGCGGCTGCGCGAGACGACCGGCGATCCGCTGCTGGTGCGCGCCGGGCGGGGGCTCGTGCCCACGCCGCGCGCGCTCGAACTGCGCGAGCCGGTCGCCCGGCTCGTTCAGGAGGCGCAGGCGGTGTTGCGCCCCGTGAAGAAGCTCAGGCTCAAACAACTGGCGCGCACGTTCACGCTGCGCACCAGCGAAGGTTTTGTCGAGACCTTCGGGCCGGCCCTCATCGCCCGCGCGGCCGACGAAGCGCCCGGCGTGCGGCTGCGCTTCGTCCAGAAAACCGACAAGGACAGCGCGCCGCTGCGCGAAGGCGCCGTCGATCTGGAGACTGGCGTGGTCGGCAAGGCGTCGAGCCCGGAACTGCGCACACAGGCCTTGTTCCGCGACCGTTTCATCGGCGTAGTGCGCTCAGGACACCCGCTGAGCCGGGGCGTGGTCACGCCAGCCCGTTACGCGGCCGGTGCGCACGTCGCCGTCACCCGGCGCGGCGTCGACAAGGGGCCGATCGACGAAGCCCTGCAACCGCTCGGGCTGGCGCGCGATGTCGCCACAAGCGTCGGGGGCTTCGCCACGGCGCTGGCGCTGGCGCGCGCCTCCGAGCTGATCGCCAGCGTTCCCGAGCGCCACACCGCCAGCCTGCGCAGCGGCATGCACAGTTTTGCGCTGCCGTTCCCGACGCCCGAGGTCACGGTTGCGATGTTGTGGCACCCGCGGCTGGACGCCGATCTGGCGCACCGCTGGCTGCGGGGGATCGTTCGGGAAGTCTGCGCCTGAGCGAGCGCGCCGTTGTCAGCACCCCGCGGTGCACTTCCCCGCAGCATCGAACTCCATCGTCTTGCCCGACAGTGGCACGTGCACCGGCGCCTTCACGGCCCTGATGAACGCCTCGGTCTTGCTGCCCGGGCGCACCTTGCCGCCCACCGTGCCGACCTCGTTCGCGTGCGAGGCGATCACCGACGCCGGCTTCACCAGCTCGTTGATCACGAAGCTGGCTTCGGCCGGGCCGGTGGTGAAGCCGTCGCCGATGTTCATCACCGCGAGCTTGGCGTTGTAGTGCTGGCGCACGACCAGGTCCTGGTCGGCGGTGATGCCGGTGTCGCCCGAAAGGTAGGCCACCAGGCCGTTGCTGAAGCGCAGCACGAAGCCGGTCGCCAGGCCCACGTCGCCGGCGATGCCGGCGTCTTTCATCGCCTTGCCGAGGTCGCCGCCGTTGGCCTTCAGCTTGGCCGCGAAGAAGGGCGGCATCTCGCTGCCGCTGACGATCTTCGACTTCTTGGCCAACGCGATGTTCACGGCGCTGGAATTCGGCATCGCCGAGACCGACATGTCGGGCTTGTCGCAGGCGCCGGAGTTCGGCTCCTTGTTGTGCGCGTTGCCGACGTGGTCGCCGTGCATGTGGCTGATCAGGATGAGGTCGATCTTGCCGAGCCGCGGGTCGGCGGCGCCGGCGACGGTGCGGCCCGGGTCGTAGAGGATGCGCGTGCCGTTCGGGTCTTCGAAGATCAGCGCGCGGTCCTGCGGGCAGAACTCGCCGTCGATGCCGCCGAGCGGCGTCACCTTCACGGTCTGGGCGAGGGCGGGCAGGGCGAACGCGGTGCAGGCCGCGCCCAGGGCGGCCTTCAGGCGAGCGCGCCGGCGCGGGCCAGCGCGCGCAGGTCGGCGGCAGCGCCGACGCCCCAGCAAGCGTTGATCAATGCGCTGCAGCGTTCCGCGCCCAGCACCGCATCGGCCATGCCGCGGAACTTGCCTTCGAGCTGCGCGTCGCTCATCGGGTTGGCGAGCGAGCCGATCGCGTGCTCGACGAAGACGTGCACACGGCGGCCGTCGGTCAGCACGGCGGTGACGTCGGCGCTGGCTTCGTCGATCGCATCGTCGACGGTCGCCACGACCTTGCGGCGCAGCGCGACCATGTCGGCGCGGGTGACGATGTCGTCGGCGTACTCGTCTTCGGTCGCACGGCCGAACGTCAGCCCCGCGGCGCAGCCGTGGTAGACGCTGAATTTGGCCTGCAGGCCGTCGGCCGGCTCCTTATTGCCGGTGAGTTCGAGCACCAGCGAATGCACCTTGAGCTCGATGCGCTCGATCTGTTCGGGCGTGACACCTTGCGCCCGCAGCTGCGCGCAGGCGTCGATGCTCGGGTGGATCACGATGCCGCAGGCGAAGGGCTTGTAGGTGTTGAAGCTGATCTCGAAACGCTGGCCCAGCTCGCCGGTGATCTCGGACCAGTCGTTCTTCGTGGAGACGGTCTGCATCATGCCGCGCGGCGCTTCCAGCGCGCGCGCGCTCGCGGTGTAGCCGCGTTGTGCCATCAGCGCTGCCATCAGCCCGGCGCGTGCAGCGCCACCCGGGTGGAAAGGCTTGGTCATGGTGCCGAACTGCTCGCGCATACCGATCGGCTGCGAGGCCGCGATGCCGAGCGCCATCGCCGTCTTCTGCACGTCGAGCTTCAGCAGGCGCGCGCACGCTGCCGCCGCGCCCAGCGTGCCGGTGCTGCCGGTGATGTGCCAGCCGCGGTCGTAGTGGTCGGGGTACATCGTGTTGCCGACGCGGCAGCTCACATCGATGCCCAGCACGAGCGCGTCGATCAGTTCGCGGCCGCTGGCCCCTGAGTGCTCAGCCAGCGCCAGCACCGCGCTGGCGACCGGGCCGGCAGGGTGGATGATCGTCTTCAGGTGCGTGTCGTCGAAGTCGAAGGTGTGCGAGCTGATGCCGTTGATCAGCGCCGCGCTGGCGATGTCGACGCGTTCGCGGCGGCCCAGGATCGTCGCCTGCGCAGACGGCTGCAACACCTGCACCGCGGCCAGCGCGGCCTGCGCGGTCTCGTGGTGGGCTGCACCGACCGCGCAGCCGACCCAGTTCATGAAGGTGCGGTGCGCTTCGTGGTCGACCGCGTCGCTCCAGCCGCGCGAGGGGTGGGTGGCGACGAACTCCGCGAGCCGTTGCGTGACGGGCGGGGCGTGGTGGTCGGCGGCGACCTGGGTGTTTCTGGCCATGGCAAGTCTCTGTGGCGGTGTTGTCGATCAGCTGTCGAGCTGGATGTTGCGGGCCTTGGCCAGCTCGGTCCAGCGGGTGATGTCGGCGCGCATGAACTCGCCGAATTTTTCGGGGCTCATCGGGTTCGGCTCCACCGCTTCGATCGACAGCTTCTCGCGCAGATCGGGCGCTGTGAGCACGCTGGCGAGTGCATCGTTCAGTTGTTTCACCACGGCGGCCGGCATGCCGGCCGGGCCGACCACGCCGTACCACTGCTGCGCGTCGAAACCCTTGAAGCCCGACTCGTCGAGCGTGGGGATCTCCTTGAACTGCGGGTGGCGCGCCAGGCCCGTCACCGCGAGCGGCCGCACGCGGCCGGAGCGGATGTGCGGCACGGCCGCGGCCAGGCCCGGGAACATGGCCTGCGTCTGGCCGCCGATCAGGTCGGTGAAGGCCGGTGCGATGCCACGGTACGGGATATGCACCATGAAGGAATTCACCTGCTGCTTGAAGAGTTCCATCGTCAGGTGCGTGAGCGAGCCCGGGCCGGCCGATCCATAGCTGAGCTTGCCGGGGTTGCTGCGCAGGTAGGCGATGAACTCCTTCAGGTTCGTCACCGGCAGCGCCGCGTTCACCACCAGCACGTTGGGCGTGCCGCCGATCATGCCCACGGGCGTGAAGTCCTTGATCGCGTCGTAGGGCAGCTTGCGCGTGGCCGGGCTGGTGCCGTGCGTGGCCACGTAACCCTGCATCAGCGTGTAGCCGTCGGGCGCGGCGCGCGCCGTGGTCTGGCAGGCGATGGTGCCGCCACCGCCGCTCTGGTTGTCGACCACGATGGTCTGTTTCAGCGCCTGGCCCCAGCGTTCGCAGACGGTGCGGCCGACGAAGTCGCTGCCGCCGCCCGGCGACACCGGCACGATGTAGCGGATCGGCTTGTCGGGGAACGAGGACTGGGCCCAGGCGGGAAGCCCCAACAGGGCAGGCGTGGCCTGCAACAAGGCGCGGCGTTTCATGCGCGTCTCCTTTCTCGTTTGGCGTCCGGCGGCGTGGCCGGCAGTTCCAGCGTCGACAGCAGGCGCTGGCGCCCCTGCAGCACATGCGCCTGCGCCAGCTTGTTGGCACGCTCCTTCGCGCCGCTGGCGATGGCTTCGAAGATGCGGCGGTGTTCGTTGTTCGAGCGCCGCATGTTGATCGTGGCGTTGAAGTAGCGCCTGCGGTA
Source organism: Burkholderiaceae bacterium (assembly GCA_040080605.1). Taxonomy (GTDB): domain Bacteria; phylum Pseudomonadota; class Gammaproteobacteria; order Burkholderiales; family Burkholderiaceae_C; genus LMDS01. The sequence continues at coordinate 9,924 of JBEBIB010000043.1, read as the reverse complement.
GAGGTGCAGTTCCTTGGCGTGGTCTTCGTAGGCCTGCTGGGCGCGCTGGTTCGGCCACTGCGCCACCAGCAGCGCGTGGAAACGCAGGTTCAATACGTAGAAGCGCTGGCCGTCGCCGGCTTCGCAGGCGGCGTCCATGCCGTCGAGGAGTTGTTCGAACTCGCGGCGATCGGTGTCGCTCAGGTGTTCGGCCGCGTGCTGCGCGGCACAGCCGACCAGCAACGCGCGCAGTTCGTAGATCTCGAGCATCTCGCGCACCGAGATCTCGCGCACGAACACCCCGCGGTTGGGCGCGGCCACCACCAGGCCGATGCCGGTGAGCATGCGGATCGCCTCGCGGATCGGCCCGCGGCTGGTGCCCATGCGCACGGCCAGCGCGGCTTCGTTCAGGCGCTCGCCGGGTGCGATCTCGCCGCTGTAGATGAGCTGCTGCAACTGCTCGCAGATGCCGTGGGCGAGGCCCTGTTCGGGCCGCGTGGCGCGGGCCGGTGCGGCACTCTTCTTGGCGGCAGGGCGTGTGCTCATGGGGCCGGATGCTAGCGCAATCAAAGGCTTCTGGAGGCCTCTAAGTGTTTGCGATAGTGGCCGAAGTGTTGACACTTTAGGGGCGACGGAGAAGACTCGATTTCATTTTATGGAGCGCTGCCATTCCATGCCGACCCTGAAGAACAAGACCTTGAAGAGACTCGCCTGCCTCGTCGCGGCCGCCGGTCTGCTCTGGCTGGCCGGGTGTGCCGCCACCACGCCCGACCCGCGCGCCGCCGCGCTGGCCGAGCTCGGCGCCACCGGCAAGCTGCGTGCTGCGATCAACTTCGGCAACCCGATCCTCGCCAGGCGCGACGCCAGCGGCGAACCGCGTGGTCTGTCGGTCGACCTGGCGCGCGAGGCCGCACGCCGGCTCGGCGTGCCGGTCGAACTGGTGCTGTTCAACTCAGCCGGCAACGTGGTCGAAGCCGTGAAGGCGCGCCAGGTCGACCTGGCCTTCGTCGCGATCGACCCGGTGCGGGCCGCCGACATGGAGTACACCGCGCCCTATGTGATCATCGAGGGCGCCTACCTCGTGCGCAACGACTCCGCTGTGCAGCGCAACGAAGAGGTCGACCGGACCGGCACGCGCATCGTGGTCGGCCGCGGCAGCGCCTACGACCTGTTCCTCACGCGCGAGCTGAAGGCGGCCGCGCTGGTGCGCGCGCCGACCTCGCCCGCGGTCACCGACGAGTTCCTGTCCCAGAAGCTCGACGTGGCCGCCGGCGTGAAACAGCAGCTCGAAGCCGACGCGAAGCGTGTGGGCGGCGTGCGGCTCTTGCCGGGGCGCTTCATGGTCATCGAGCAGGCCATGGGCGTGCCGAAGGGCCGGTCGGCGGCGCAGGCCTGGCTGAGCGGGTTCATCGAGGAGATGAAGGCCTCCGGCTTCGTGGCCGCCGCATTGCAGCGCCACGGCATCGAAGGCGCTGCCGTGGCGCCACCGCGGCGCCCTTGAACCCGTGCCGGCGCGGCCGGCACCCGCATATCATCGCGACCAGCACCACCTTGCCGGTGGCGAAAGGACCGAGATGTTCGCAAACCTCCTGACTCCCTGGGCCCGTGCGGGTGCCGGCTTTTTCCTGCTGCTGGCGTTGGCCGCGGCGCAGCCAGCGGTGGCGCAAGGCGGCGCAGAGCGCTGGCAGCGGTGCTCGAGCCAGGACGAGATCTGTCGCGTTCCCGGCCCGGCCACGGTGCGTTATGGCGCCGATGGCCGCTACGCCTACAAGTCGGTGCGCAACCGCGTCATGTGCGACGAGCAGGAATTCGGCGACCCCTTCTACGGCCAACCCAAACAGTGCGACTATTCGCTGGACAGCGACGGTCGGCCGGGCGGCGACGGGCGGCCAGGTGATGTTTGGGGAGGCGACTGGGTGCGGTGCGCGACAGAAGGCCAGACCTGCACCTTCCAGGGAACGGCGCGCGTGCGTTACGGCACCGACAACAGTTATGTGTACCGCAATGCCCGCAACGAGATCCGCTGCAGCGTGAAGGTGTTCGGTGATCCGGCCTACGGCAAGCACAAGGCTTGCGATTACCAGATCCAACAATACGACGGATCGCTGCGCCCGGGAAGCGGCGGCTGGGAGTTCTGCGCCAACGAGGGCGGCTTCTGCCATTTCAATGGCCCGGGCGAAATTCGCTACGGTGCGAACGGCCAGTTCCTGACGCGCCGCGCCATCAACGGCATGCCCTGCGGCGTGCAAGCTTTCGGGCGCGACCCCATCTACGGCAAGGCCAAGCAGTGCTTCGTGCGCACCGGGCGGTGAGCGACTGACGCCGCGCCGCTGCCCGCTGCCCGCTGCGCTCGCCGGCCGGCCTCTGCTAAGGTCGGTCGATGCATGCGTTTTATCTGGTGTTGCTGGCCGCGGGCCTGCTGGTCTTCACCAGCCTGCTCGCCGGCGTGGTGTCGACCCGCCTCGGCCTGCCTTTCCTGCTGGTGTTCCTGATCGCCGGCATGCTGGTCGGCGTGGACGGGCCGATGGGCGTGTCGTTCGACGACACCCGGCTCTCGGCCTGGGTCGGCAACGCCGCGCTCGCGGTGATCCTGCTCGAAGGCGGCATCAGCACGCGCATGCAGACCTTTCGTGCGGGTTTCAAACCGGCCTTGCTGCTCGCCACCGTGGGCGTGCTGCTGACGGCGGGTATGGTCGCCGTGGTGGCGGTGTGGGTGATGAAGGTCGACTGGCGCTACGGCCTGCTGCTCGGCGCCATCGTCGGGTCGACCGACGCGGCGGCCGTGTTCTCGCTGCTGCGCCAGACCGGCGTGCGGCTTGGTGAGCGTGTGTCGGCCACGCTCGAACTCGAGTCGGGGCTGAACGACCCGATGGCGGTGTTTCTCGTGCTCGCATTGATCGCCACGATCAAGACCGACGCCGGCATCGCCGACGCGCTCTGGCTGCTGCTTCGCCAGGTCGGCTTCGGTGCCGCCATCGGGCTGGTCGGCGCGTGGGCCGTCGCGTGGTTGTTGCGCCGGCTGCCGCTCACGGTCGAGCACGGCGCGGTGCTGTCGCTGATCATCGTCTCGGCGGGCCTGGCGGTGTTCGCCGCCTCGGGCCTGGTCGAAGGTTCGGGCTTTCTCGCGATCTACCTGTTCGGCTTGCGCGTGCGGGCGAACGCAGAGCAGGCGGCTCACGCGGCCTCGTCGGCGCTCGATGGCTTCGCCTGGGCGGCGCAGGCGACCATGTTCCTGTTGCTCGGCCTGCTGGTCTCGCCGCGCGACATGCTGAACAACATCGTGCCCACGCTCGCGGTGGCCGGCGCACTGATCTTCGTCGCGCGGCCGCTGGCGGTGTGGCTGTGTTTGTGGCCGATGCGCTTCAGTCCGCGCCAGCGCCTGTTCGTCGGCTGGGTCGGCTTGCGCGGCGCGGTGCCGATCGTGTTGGCCTTGTTCCCGCTGATGGAGAAGGTGCCCGACAGCTACCGCTTCTTCAACGTCGCCTTCGCCGTGGTGCTGGCCTCCTTGCTGCTGCAGGGCACGACGCTGGCGCGGGTGGCGCAGTGGCTCGAGGTGGTCGAGCCGCCCGAACAACCCCCACCAGAACACCGCGCCGTGCAAGGCCGGCTCACGCTCGATGCCGAGTTGCCACTGGCCGACGTGTGCACGTTCTTTCAACTGCCACTGCCACTGCCGCCGGGCGACGGCATCACGTTGCGCGACTGGCTCACCGACAAGCTCGCGCGTGACGCCGTCGAAGGTGACAGCATCGACTGGCACGGCGCACACTTTCGCGTGATCGCCGTGCACGAAGGGCGCATCGCGCGCGTCGGCCTGGCGCTCGCGCCGAAGGCGGTGCCGGCATCGTGAGTTCGGGCGTCGACGTGTCTGCCCCGGCCGAAGCGTGGTTCGCACACCGCGGCTGGGCGCCGTTCGCGTTTCAGCGCGAGGTGTGGGCCGCGATGGCCGCCGGGCAGAGTGGCCTGCTGCATGCGAGCACCGGCTCGGGCAAGACCTTCGCGGTGTGGTTCGGCGCGCTCGCGCGCGCCGCGGCCTTGAATCTGCCGCAAGCTGCCGCGCATGCGCCGCCGCTCGGTGTGCTCTGGCTCACACCAATGCGCACGCTCGCGGCCGATTCGGCGCGGGCGATGCAGGAGCCGCTGATCGACATCGGCTCGAACTGGAGCGTGGGCAAACGCACCGGCGACACGCCATCGGCCGAGCGGGCGCGCCAGGACCGGCGCTTCCCGACCGCGCTCGTCACCACGCCCGAGTCATTGAGCCTGATGCTGACGCGCGAGAACGCGCAAGACGAGTTGAAGGGCGTGCACACCGTGATCGTCGACGAGTGGCACGAGCTGATGGGCAACAAGCGCGGCGTGCAGGTCCAGCTCGCGCTCGCACGCCTGCGGCGCTGGAACCCGCAGCTCGTGGTCTGGGGCCTCTCGGCCACGCTCGGCAACCTGCCCGAAGCGATGCAGGTACTGCTCGGCAAACACGACGGTGTGATGGTGCAAGGCCGCATCGACAAGACGCTGCTGATCGACACGCTGCTGCCCGACAACCCGGGGCGCTTCTCGTGGGGCGGGCACCTCGGCAAGCAGATGCAGCTGCCGGTCGTGGCCGAGATCGAGAAGTCGAACAGCACGCTGGTCTTCGTCAACGTGCGCTCGCAGGCCGAGATCTGGTACCAGCTGCTGCTGCAGGAAAAGCCCGAATGGGCCGGCGTCGTCGCGCTGCACCACGGCTCGCTCGACAAGGAGGTGCGCGAATGGGTCGAGCTCGGCCTGAAGGAAGGGCGCTTGAAGGCGGTGGTGGCCACCTCGTCGCTCGACCTCGGCGTCGACTTCCTGCCGGTCGAGCGGGTCCTGCAGATCGGCTCGGCCAAGGGCATCGCGCGGCTGCTGCAGCGCGCCGGCCGCAGCGGCCACGCGCCGGGGCGGGCGAGCCGCATCACGCTCGTGCCGACGAACACGCTGGAGCTGGTCGAAGCGGTGGCGGCGCGGCGCGCAGCGCAGGCCGGGCTGATCGAAAAACGCGCCACGCCGGACAAGCCGCTCGACGTGCTGGTGCAGCACCTCGTCACGGTCGCGCTCGGCGGCGGTTTCAAGGCGAACGAGCTGTTCACCGAAGTGCGCACGGCCCATGCCTACCGCAAGCTCACGCGCGACGAATTCCAATGGGCGCTCGACTTCGTGGAGAAGGGCGGTTCGAGCCTGGCCGCCTACCCTGAATACCACCGCGTGCAGAAAGTCGGCGCGCTCTACCGCGTGCCCGACCGTGGCATCGGCCGGCGCCACCGCCTGCAGGTCGGCACGATCGTCTCGGAGTCGTCGATGACGGTGGCCTACCTGAGCGGCGGGCGCCTCGGCACGATCGAAGAAGGTTTCATCGCGCGGCTGCGCGCGGGTGATTGTTTCGTGTTCGGCGGCAAGCGGCTCGAATACATCCGCACGCAGGACATGACGGCCTACGTGAAACGCGCTGAGAAGAACAAGGGCATGGTGACGAGCTGGGCCGGCGCGAAGATGCCACTGTCGAGCGAGCTGGCCGACGCGGTGCTGGGCGTGCTGGCGGGTGTGGCACAAGGCGACTTCTTCGAGCCCGAACTGCAGGCCGCGCTGCCGATGCTGCAGACGCAGCAGCGCCTGTCGAAACTGCCGACACCACAAACGTTGCTGATCGAGCGCTTTCATTCCCGCGAAGGCCAGCACCTGTTCATCTACCCGTTCGCCGGCCGCAACGCGCACATTGGCCTGGCCAGCCTGCTGGCGTGGCGGCTCGCGAAAGATGCGCCCAATACCTTCAGCCTGTCGATCAACGACTACGGGCTGGAGCTGCTCAGCGCGTTGCCGATCGACCCGGGGCTGCTGCTCGACCAGACACTCTTCAGCGAAGAAAATTTGTTGCACGACGTGCTCGCGAGCCTGAACTCGAGCGAACTCGCGCGCCGCCGCTTCCGCGAGATCGCGCGTGTGGCCGGCCTCGTGTTCACCGGCTACCCGGGCCAGCCCAAGAGCACGCGGCAATTGCAGGCCTCGAGCTCGCTGTTCTACGAGGTGTTCATGAAATACGACGCCGACAACCGGCTGCTCGGCCAGGCGCAGACCGAAGTGTTGGGCCAGGAGCTTGACATTCGCCGCCTCGCCTTCAGCTTGAAGCGCATGCGCTCGCAGCGGGTCGAGTTCGTCGAACTGGCGGTGCCCAGCCCGTTCGCCTTGCCCTTGCTGGTGGAGCGCTTTCGCGAGAAGCTGACGACCGAAAAACTGAAAGACAGGTTGAACCGCATGCTGATGGACATCGAACGTGCCGCCGATGAATCTGCCGCCACCGCAGCCGTGCCGCGTCCCCGGCGCCGCCGCGCGATCAAGGCGGCCGCATGAAGCTCGCCCGCGTTTTCGGCGCCCTCAAGCTGACAAGGCTGCGCGTCTACCTGGTCGCACTGTGGAAACTCTTCAAGCATCCGCAGGCGCCACGGGGCGCGAAGTGGGTGGCGTTCGCGGTGCTCGCCTACGCGGTGAGCCCGATCGACCTGATCCCCGACTTCATTCCGGTGCTCGGCCAGCTCGACGACCTGGTGATCGTGCCGCTCGGCATCGCGCTGGTGGTGCGCCTCACGCCGAAGCCGCTCTGGCAGGGTCTGTTGCTCGAAGCCGAGACCTCGTCGCAGAAGCTGCCGTCGATCTGGTGGGGCACGGCGTTGATCGTGTTGCTGTGGGCGCTGTTGTTCGGTCTCTTCGTCTGGTGGGTGGTGACGATGCTGGCGCTGGCCTGAGTGACCGGAGGGCTTCGGCTACAGTCCCGGGCGACCGAACCCGACCCACCGAAAGCCCCTCGATGAACTCCAAGACCTTGTTCCGCCCGCTGCTCGCCGCCTCGATCATCGCCGCCGCAGGCGCTGCGCAGGCCCAGGCCTTCGACGCGGTGCGCATGTACGGTGACCCGACCGGCGACGGCGCGGGCACGGCCGGCCTGGCCGCCATCCTCGGTTACCGCTACATGGGCTCGGACGAACGCCGCTCGAGCGTGCTGCCGGCGCTCGAGTACCGCTGGAAGAACGGCTGGTTTGTCGGCACGACCAATGGCATCGGCTACAAGTTCAGTTCCGACCCGAGCCTGCAGTACGGTGTGCGCCTCACGGCCGACTTCGGACGCAGCGAGAGCCGCTCGCCGGTGCTGGCGGGCATGGGCGACGTCAAGGCCCGCCCCGAGATCGGCGGCTTCTTCAACCTGTATTTGTCGCGCGATTTCAACCTCAGCTCGTCGCTGCGCTACGGCTCGGACAACGACCGCCGCGGTGCGCAGCTCGACCTGGGCGCGCACTATGGCGTGCAGCTCGCGCCGCAGTGGCGCACGAGCGTCGGGGTGTCGACCACGCTGGTCAATGGCGCCTACATGCAGAGCCGCTTCGGCGTGACGCCGGCGCAGGCGCTGACGAGCCAGAACCCGGCCTACGACGCCGGTGCCGGCGTGCGCGACGTGCGCGTCAGTGCCTCGGTCACGCACTTCATCAACACCGAGTGGTCGCTCACCGGCGGCCTGAGCGCCAGCTCGTTGCAGGGCGATGCAAAAGACAGCCCGATCGTGCGCGAGCGCACGCCGATCACCGGCCTCGTGGCGCTCGGCTTTCGCTTCTGAAGCACGCGGCCGTGCAGCCGCGCCTCACGCCATCTCCATGCGATCGAACGCGAGCTCCAGCGTCTCGATGACGATGCCACCTTCGAGCGCGTTCAGCGGCGAATAGGCCAGGCTCAGCGGGCGGGCGTTGAAAAAGCGCCAGCTCAAGACGACCGTGCGCTGGTCGTCGGCCAGCAGCTCGACCTTCACGGTGCGGCGTTGTGGCGCCTTGCCGCGGCGCGCCTTGTCCCACCAGGCGTACAGGTCGAGGCCGCCGTTGACGCCACGCTTGAGGAAGAGGGTCGGCGTCGGGGCAGTCGTGTCGTGTTCGGCGTTGGCCGTGAACGTCGGGAAAATCACTTCGGAAAAACCGGCGCTGCCGGCGTGCGCATCAGCGCCGCCGAACGAGACCAGGAAGTTGGCACCGGTGCAGGGCCGGTCGCGCAGCACGGGCCTCACTCCAGCTCGATGCGTTCGCAGGCGAGCACGATCTCTTCCATCGCCACGTCGTTGCCCTTCGCGTTGAACGGCCCGCTCGTGTGTTTGACGATGCGCGCGCGCAGCAGCTTCCAGGTCTGCACGGCCGCGCTGTGGTCTTCGTTCATCAGCTGAACGGTGACGGTGCGCAGCGCGTTCTGGTCACCGTTGCGGATCTGGTCGAGCCAGTGGTACAGGTCGAGCGAGCCGATCACGCCGCGTTTGAGCGTCACATTGCCCGCCTTGCTCAGGCCGGTCAGCTTGATGGGCGAGTTTTCCTTCGAGTTGCCGTTGCGGTATTCGATGACGGCGACCTCGGTGCCGATCTCGCTCATCTCCTGAAAGCCGGCGCGCGGGCCTTCGGTGTTGCCGTCGCCGAGGTCGACAGAAAAGTTGAACTGGGTGTAAGGGCGATCGCGCATCGTGGCCATGGCGGGTCTCCTCGGTTCAGGGGTTTCAGCGGCTGGGTCGGCGATTCGTCGGCGGGCGCTGACGCGCGCCGGGCTGTTGCTGTTGTCGTTGCTCTTGCTGCGGGCGCGGGCCGCGCGGGTCCGCAGGGCGTGGTTCGATGCGGGCCAGCGGGGGCGCCAGCCGCGCTTGCGCGAGCATCGTGTCGAGCTGCGCTTCGGTCAACCCCTTCAGCGCGCAGAAGTTGGCGCGTGTGAGTGTGGTCGTTTCGAACGCCCGCAACAGCCCCGAAGCCTCGCGGCGCTGCTCTTCTTCGGCGGCGCGGGCACGCCGTGCTTCGTCGTGGGCCGCGCGCTGGGCGTTGCGTTCGGCGTCGCGGCGGGCGTCGTGCATCGCACGGCGGCGCTCGAGCTCGGCCACCGCAGCCTGGCGGTGTTCGTCGGCGATCTCGCCGGCAGGCTGGCCGTCGAGGTCGATGCGCTGCGGTGCGTTCGCGACCGCGCGCAGGTAGGCCGTGTTCGTGGTGTGGCGGTGCAGGAAGACCGACAGCGACTTCTTCGTGAAGATGCCGGGCGCGCGCAGCTGGATGTCGGCCTGGATGCGCAGCTTCAGTGGCTGCGGCGTGCCGGGTGTGAAGAGCGCCGGGAACAGCTCGGACAGGCGCGCCGCGCAGGCGGCGGGTGTGAGCTGTGCCAGCACCTCTGCCCCCTCGGTGGCCTTCTCTGGCGTGGGGTTCTCGGCGGGTACAGATGGGGAATCGGACACGTGGCATCAACGCAAGCGGTGGAAACCGGATTGTCGCTGCGTTCCCGGGTGCTTGGCCACACGCGTCGTGCATTGCACAGCGCCGCGAAAAAGTAGCTGAAGGGCGGTGCAGGTGGACGGGCCGGAGCGACGCCGGTCCGATGCGGGCCATGGCCCGCATCGGACGCTTCATCGATCAGGCACGCACCTCGTGGCCCAGGGCTGCGCGATCAACACCACGCAGCCCACGTGCCCGCGAGAGGGCCGGGCCGGATCAGGGGGCGACCCGGCTCTTGATGTAGGCCGCCAGGTTCAGGTTCTGGGTCGCGCTCAGAGAGGTCTGGAACTGGTTCATCGAACCCACGTTGCGATAGGCCGCATCGAGTGCCGCCACCGTCACGCCCTTCTGGATGTTCAGAGACTTGCTCGCCGGGTCTGCGCCATGGCAACCCGAACAGCTCGCGTAGACCGCCTGGCCCAACGCGATGTCGCCGACGGGAGCAGGAGCAGGAGCAGGAGCAGGAGCAGGAGCAGGAGCAGGTGCAGGTGCAGGTGCAGGTGCAGGTGCAGGAGCAGGAGCAGGAGCAGGAGCAGGAGCAGGAGCAGGAGCAGGAGCAGGAGCAGGTGCAGGTGCAGGTGCAGGAGCAGGAGCAGGAGCAGGAGCAGGAGCAGGAGCAGGAGCAGGAGCAGGAGCAGGTGCAGGTGCAGGTGCAGGAGCA
>JBEBIB010000042.1:0-27367 GCA_040080605.1 Burkholderiaceae bacterium | reverse complement strand
ATGTATATTATGTTAACTACGAGAACGACGGACTGGCGGCGTTGTCAGTTGTCCTTACGTGTCCGCCGTCGACACCTCGACCGGTTCGACAGCTTGCCCATTCACGAAAACACTGCCTTCCCTGACCTCGATGAGCATCGGCCCGAACCGGCTATCCCACAGATAGCGCAGCACGCATTCAGAGGCGAGCGGTAAATCGGCTTGGGAGCCGCTGCAAATACGGTCTGGGCGGGCCATGCTTTCAGCAGACCAAGGCTGATGAATTGGGCTGGAGCGACTCAGAGCCAGGTCCAGATGCGGCGCAGCCAGGCGGGTGCGCGGTTGGGCCTGGGTTGGTAGAGCTGGCGGTAGGTCGATGGCATGATGGAATCTCCTGTGGAGCAGCACTGTATATTCAACCAGTACTGTACGCAATGACAGTTTTCACTTCTCCGCACCCGCAGTGAACAACGACCCCATTACCTCGCTCGACGCCGACGCGCTTTCGCGCGCCATCCATGCCCGCAAACTGGGCTGCCGTGAGGTGATGGCGGCCTATCTGCGGCGCGTCCACGCCCTGAACCCGCGTTTCAAGGCGATCGTCAATCTCGCGCCCGACGACGTGCTGCTGCGCCAGGCCGACGCGTGCGACACCGAGCTGGCGCGTGGTGAATCACGCGGCTGGATGCACGGCTTTCCGCAGGCGATCAAGGACACCTCTCACGCGGCCGGCTTTCCGTCCACGCTCGGCAGCGTGCTGCTGAAAGACGCGGTCGCCACGCAAGACAGCGTGATGACCGCGCGCATGAAAGCGGCCGGCGGCATCGTCGTCGGCAAGACCAACATGCCCGAGTTCGGACTGGGTTCGCACACCTTCAACGAGCTCTTCGGCGCCACGCCCAACGCCTGGGACGAGACTCGTTCGGCCGGCGGCAGCAGCGGCGGCGCGGCCGTGGCGCTCGCGCTGCGCCTGCTGCCGGTCGCCGACGGCAGCGACTTCATGGGCTCGCTGCGCAACCCCGCAGGCTGGAACCACGTCTTCGGCATGCGCCCTTCGCAGGGCCGCGTACCGGCGTGGCCGGTGCAGGACGTGTGGGTCGCACAACTCGGCAGCGACGGCCCGATGGGGCGCACGGTGCGCGACCTGGCGCGGCTGCTGCAGGTGCAGGCCGGGCACGACGCGCGCGTGCCGCTGTCGATCCGCGAGCCGCTGGCGCCGTTCATGGGCGACACCTCGTTGCGCGGGCTGCGGGTCGGGTGGCTTGGTGATATCGGCGGCCATCTTGCGGTCGAAGACGGCATCCTCGCGGTGTGCGAAGCGGCGCTTTCGAAGTTTGAAGCCGAGGGTGCGATCGTCGAGCCGATGCCGCTCGGCTTTTCGCCGGATGCGCTCTGGCAAGCCTGGCTGGTGTGGCGGCGCGCGCTGGTCGCCTCGCGCCTGGCGCCCTTCATCGCGAAAGACGGCGCGAGAGCCCGGATCAAGGCCGAAGCGCTGTGGGAATACGACCAGGCGCAAAGCCTGGTCTTCGTGGAGTTCATGCAGGCGAGCATGGTGCGCTCGGCGTTCCACGCGCACATGCTCGGCCTGTTCGAACGCTTCGATGTGCTCGCTCTTCCCTGTGCCCAGGTCTGGCCCTTCCCGCTCGAGCAGCGCTGGCCGAAGCACATCGCCGGGCGCGAGATGGACACCTACCACCGCTGGATGGAGACGACGCTGTACGCGACCTTCGCCGGCCTGCCCGCGATCAGCGTGCCGGCGGGTTTCGATGCGACCGGCCGCTGGCCGATGGGCTTGCAATTGATCGGCAGGCCGCAGGGCGATGCGGCCCTGCTTGAAGTGGCTGCGGCCTACGAACGAACCCAGACCACCCTGCTCTCGCGACGGCCGAACCCAAGCTGATTCGGCTCAAGCTTCCATCGGCAAGCCGACGTAGTTCTCCGCCAGCGCGGTCGACGCTGCGGTCGACTGCAGCAGGTAACCGATCTCGGCCTCCTGCAGCTTCTGCCCGAACTCGCCGGTATCGGGAAACCGATGCATCAGCGACGTGAACCACCACGAGAAGCGCACCGCCTTCCAGACGCGGCGCAGACAGCGTTCCGAATACGTGTCGATGCCGGCGGCGCTCTTGTCGCCATAGAACTGCATGAACGCGCTGGCCAGGTAACGCACGTCGGACGCCGCCAGGTTCAAACCCTTCGCACCCGTGGGCGGCACGATGTGTGCGGCGTCGCCGGCCAGAAACAACGAACCGAAGCGCATCGGCTCGGCGACGAAGCTGCGCAGCGGCGCGATGCTCTTCTCGATCGACGGGCCGGCCACCAGCGTCTCGGCCGCTTCAGGGTCGAGCCTGCGGCGCAGTTCGTCCCAGAACGCTTCGTCAGACCAGTTCTCGACCTTGTCGTCGAGCGAACATTGCACGTAGTAACGGCTGCGGGTGTTCGACCGCATGCTGCACAACGCGAAGCCGCGCTCGTGGTTCGAGTAGATCAGCTCGTGCGCGACCGGCGGGGTTTCCGACAGCACGCCGAGCCAGCCGAACGGGTAGACCTTCTCGTAGGTTTTCAGCAAGGCTGGCGGTGCGCTGGCGCGGCTCACGCCGTGGTATCCGTCGCAACCGGCAATGAAGTCGCAGTGCAGCTCGTGGGCCACACCGTCCTTGCTCCAGGTGACACGCGGGTTCTTGCCTTCGAAGTCGTGCAGGGCCACGTCTTGCGCTTCGTAGATGGTCTTGGCGCCACAGGCGGCGCGGACAGCCATCAGGTCGCGCGTCACTTCGGTCTGGCCGTAGACCATCACCTGCTTGCCGCCGGTCAGCGCGTGCATGTCGATGCGCTGGCGGGTGTTGCGAAACCCGAGGTTGATGCCGCCGTGCACCAGCCCTTCGGCATGCATGCGCTCGCCGAGGCCGAGCTGGTCCATCATGTCGACCGTGCCCTGCTCCAGCACGCCGGCGCGGATGCGGCCCAGCACGTAGTCGCCGCTGCGCTGCTCGATCACCACGGCGTCGATGCCGGCCTGGTGCAGGAGTTGCCCGAGCAACAGGCCGGACGGGCCGGCGCCGATGATGGCGACCTGGGTGCGCATGGGAAGTCTCCTGATCTGTTCGAATCGTTGTGCAGCTTACGTGCGGTGCGCGTCGGCCTCAATGGACAGAAGCCGCAAGTCCTTGAACAATTCGAACATGCACCGATATCCCCGCGCCCGCCCATGAAAAATCACCTGCCGTCGTATTCGCTCTACGGAGAGCAGGGCCGTGCCGCCGACATCGAGTGGCTGCACTGCGAGTCGATCGCCGAACGCAGCCGGCTGCACGACTGGGAGATTCGCCCGCATCGGCACGAGTTGCTCTATCAGATCCTGGTGATTCGGTCGGGCCGGGCCGAGGTGACGCTGGAGTCGAAAACGAGCACCTTGCGTGGACCCTGCGTCGTCACCGCGCCGGCACTTGCGGTACACGGCTTTCATTTTTCAAGCGATGTGGATGGCGTGGTCGTGACGGTTCTGGAATCGCACTTGCTGCGCTTGCTCGAAGCCGAGCCGAGTCTGAAGGAACGCCTCGTGGCACTTCGCCATCACCGCCTCGACCGTGGTGGTGCAACCGATGTGAGCAACGCGGTGCAGGCGTTGCGCAACGAGCACCAGGGCACGGCAGCGTGGCGCGCGCTGGCCATCGATGCAGCGCTGCTGCGGCTCTTGCTCGCTTTGGGGCGGCGTTTGCCGGATGCAGACGAAACGCCGGGGCCGCACGGGGCGCGCGCACTCGAACATGTGCAGCGCTTTCGCGACCTGATCGAAACCCGCTTTCGCGAGCAGCCCGCGCTGTCGGCTTGTGCCAACGAACTGGGCATCACGCCCACACAGCTGAACCGCGTCTGCCAGCAGGTGCTCGGCCACGCCGCGCTGGGTGTCTTGCACGCTCGGCTGGTGCTGGAGGCCCAACGCGAACTCGCCTACACGAACCTGAGCGTCAAGCAGATCGCCTTCGACCTGGGCTTCAGCGACGCGGGCTATTTCACGCGATTCTTTCAGCGCCGGACCGGCAGCGCGCCCACGGTGTGGCGCGCTGCGGCGGCCGCTGCATGAAGCAGCGGCGCCCTTCCCTCATCAAGCGCCGACGCGCGACGCCTTCTTGCGGTCGTGCTCTTTCAGGTGCCGCTTGCGGATGCGGATCGACTTCGGCGTGATCTCTACCAGTTCGTCGTCGGCGATGAACTCGACCGCATATTCCAGCGTCAGGATGATCGGTGGCGTGATCTTGATCGCGTCTTCCTTGCCCGAAACGCGGAAGTTCGTCAGCTGCTTGCCACGCACCGCATTGACCACGAGGTCGTTGTCACGCGCGTGAATGCCGATGATCATGCCTTCGTACAAGGGGTCACCCGCCTTCACGAACATGCGGCCGCGGTCGTCGAGCTTGCCGAGCGAATAGGTCACTGCTTCGCCGTCGTCCTGGCTGATCAGCACGCCCTGCTTGCGGCCTTCGATCTCGCCCTTGTAGGGCTCGTAGCTGTCGAAGATGTTGCTGATGAGGCCGGTGCCGCGGGTCAGATTCAGGAATTCGTTCGAGAAGCCGATCAGGCCCCGCGCCGGGATCTTGTATTCCAGGCGCACGCGGCCCATGCCGTCGGGTTCCATGTTGACGAGCTCGGCACGGCGCTCGCCGAGCGCCTGCATCACCGCGCCCTGGTGCTGGTCCTCCACGTCGGCAGTCACCTGCTCGATCGGTTCGTGGCGTTCGCCGTTCACTTCATGGAACACGACGCGCGGCTTCGAGACCGCGAGTTCATAACCTTCACGGCGCATCGTCTCCAGCAGGATGGTCAGGTGCAGTTCACCGCGGCCCATCACTTCGAAGATGCCATCTTCGTCGGTTTCCGAGACCTTCAGCGCCACGTTCGACTGCAGCTCGCGGTCGAGCCGGTCCTTGATCTGGCGGCTCGTCACGAACTTGCCTTCGCGGCCCGCCAGCGGCGAGTTGTTGACGCAGAAGTTCATCGTCAGCGTCGGCTCGTCGACCAGCAGCATCGGCAGCGGTTGCGGGTTGTCGATGTCGGTCAGGGTCACTCCGATGCCGATGCCTTCGATGCCGTTGATCAGCACGATGTCGCCCGGGCTGGCTTCGGTCGCCTGCTTGCGCTCCAGGCCTTCGAACTTCAGCACCTGGTTCACGCGGGCGTTGAACGGCGTGCTGTCGGGGCCGCTGAACACGGCCACGTTCTGCATCGGCTTCAGGGTGCCCTGGTTGACTCGGCCGATGCCGATGCGGCCCACGTAGCTGGAATAGTCCAGCGAGCAGATCTGCAGTTGCAGCGGCGCGTCGGGGCTGCCTTCGTGCGCGGGCACGTGTTCGAGCATCGCGTCGAACAGCGGCGCGAGATCGACGCCGCCGTAGTTGCCGTGCGTGCCTTGCGTCAGCGTGGCCCAGCCGTTCAGGCCCGAGGCGAAGATGACCGGGAAGTCGAGCTGCTTTTCGGTCGCGCCGAGTTTGTCGAACAGGTCGAAGGTGGCGTTGATCACGTAATCAGGCCGCGCACCAGGGCGGTCGACCTTGTTGATCACGACGATCGGGTTCAGGCCGAGGGCCAGCGCCTTCTTGGTGACGAAGCGGGTCTGCGGCATCGGGCCTTCGACGGCATCGACCAGCAGCAGCACCGAGTCGACCATCGACAGCACACGCTCCACTTCACCGCCGAAGTCGGCGTGCCCGGGCGTGTCGACGATGTTGATGTGCGTGCCCTTCCACTCCACGGCGCAGTTCTTGGCCAGGATCGTGATGCCACGTTCCTTTTCCAGGTCGTTGCTGTCCATCACGCGTTCTGCGACCTTCTCGTTCTCGCGGAAGGTGCCGCTCTGGCGCAGCAATTGGTCGACGAGCGTGGTCTTGCCATGGTCGACGTGGGCGATGATGGCGATGTTTCTGATCTGACGGGTCATGCGGTTCTCACTTGCTCGCAGGTTGAATGAGGCCCTGCACCTCCAGCGGACTCAGCAGCCGCGTTGAAATCAGTTCACCGGCGGTGATGTGTCCACCGCCGAGAAATGCCTTGGGTTCGGGGCCGTACACGCGCACGTTGGGCGCGTCGGCCTGGTTGAGGCGGCGGCGCACGCCGCTCAAGAATCTTCCCGCATCTTCCGTGCCGAGACGCACGACGGGCCAGTCGGCGAGCAGCGCGTCGGCGTCCATCAAGGCGGCGTCGCGCTCTATTTCGCTCATGGCACCGAGCTGCTCCAACGTGTGCGCGCCATTCAGCGACAAGGCGCCGCTGCGGGTGCGGCGCAGGCCACTCAGGTGCGCGCCGCAGCCGAGCAGCTCGCCGATGTCTTCGGCGAGCGTGCGGATGTAGGTGCCTTTGGAGCAACGCACGTCGATGGTCCAGACGTCATGATCGCCTTCGACGATGTCGATGGCGTGAATCGTCACGGCGCGTGCTTCGCGTTCGACTTCGATGCCGGCGCGAGCGTATTCGTAGAGCGGCTTGCCGTCGCGCTTCAGTGCGGAATGCATCGGCGGCGTCTGCAGGATCGGGCCGGTGAAGCGCGCGCACGCGGCTTCAACATCCGCGCGGGTCACTGCCACGTCGCGCTGCTGCAGCGCGTCGCCTTCGGCGTCGGCCGTCGACGTCGTCACGCCGAGCTTCAGCGTGGCGCGGTAGCTCTTGTCGGCGTCCAGGCTGATCTGCGAGAACTTCGTCGCCGCGCCGAAACACAGCGGCAGCAAACCGGTCGCGAGCGGATCCAGCGTGCCGGTGTGGCCGGCCTTCTCGGCGCGGTACAGCCGCTTCGCTTTCTGCAACGCATCGTTGCTCGACAGGCCGATCGGCTTGTCGAGCAGCAGCACGCCGTGCACGGCGCGCCTGGGAATGCGTTGGCGTTGCGGCTGCACGGTTCAGTCTTCTTTCGCCCGCGTCGAGTTCGCCTTGGCGATCAGCGCGCTCAGTTCCAGCGCGCGCTCGGTCGTGCGGTCGAACTTGAAATGCAGCGTCGGCACGGTGTGGATCTGCAGGCGCTTGAACAGGCCGTTGCGGATGAAACCGGCCCCTTCGTTCAGCGCGATCTCGCACTCGTTCGGCTCGCCGACCAGCAGCGAAAACAGGATGGTCGCGTGCGCGTAGTCGGCCGTGACCTCGACCGCGTTGACCGTGACCATGCCGATCCGCGGGTCCTTCAGGTCGCGGATGAGCTCCGCCACGTCGCGCTGAATCTGGTCGGCGACGCGGAAACCGCGGTTCGGAATGGATCGTTTGTGTTTCATACGGACTCTCTAAACGCGAACCCCGCCAGCTTTGCAGAAGGCGGGGTTCGGGGATGAGACCAAAACCGCCTTACAGCGTTCGTGCCACTTCCTTGACCTCGAAGAATTCGAGCTGATCACCTTCCTTGATGTCGTTGTAGTTCTTCAGCTTGATACCGCACTCGAAGCCGCTGGCCACTTCACGCACATCGTCTTTCAGGCGGCGCACCGATTCGATCTCGCCGGTGTAGACGACCACGTTCTCGCGCAGCAGGCGGAAGCGCGCGCCGCGGCGCACCAGGCCGGCCGTGACCATCGAGCCCGCCACGGTACCGATCTTCGAGGCCACGAACACGGTGCGGATCTCGGCTGTGCCGATGACTTCTTCGCGCTGCTCGGGGGCGAGCATGCCGGTCATCGCCAGCTTCACGTCGTCGACCGCGTCGTAGATGATGTTGTAGTAGCGGATGTCGACGCCGTTGTTCTCGGCCAGCTTGCGCGAGCCGGCATCGGCGCGCGTGTTGAAGCCGATGATGACGGCCTTGGACGCGATCGCCAGGTTGACGTCGGACTCGCTGATGCCACCCACCGCCGCGTGCACGATCTGCACCTTGACTTCGCTCGTGGTGAGCTTGAGCAGCGACTGCGCCAGCGCTTCCTGCGAACCCTGCACGTCGGCCTTGATGATGAGCGCGAGCGTCTGTGCGGCGCCCTGCCCCATCTGGTCCATCAGGGTTTCGAGGTTCGCGGCCTGGCGCTTGGCCAGCTTCACGTCGCGGTACTTGCCCTGGCGGAAGGTCGCGATTTCGCGTGCACGGCGCTCGTCGCCCAGCACCATGAACTCGTCGCCGGCTTGCGGCACTTCGGTCAGGCCCTGGATCTCGACGGGGATCGACGGGCCGGCTTCGGCAATCGACTTGCCGTTTTCGTCGAGCATCGCCCGCACGCGGCCGAAGCTCGAACCGGCCAGCACCACGTCGCCACGCTTGAGCGTGCCGCTTTGAACCAGGACGGTCGCGACCGGGCCGCGGCCCTTGTCGAGCTGCGCTTCGATCACGATGCCCTTGGCCATCGAGTCTTTCGGTGCGCGCAGTTCGAGCACCTCGGCCTGCAGCAGCACCTGTTCGAGCAGCGTGTCGATGCCCATGCCGGTGCGTGCCGAGACCGGCACGAACGGCGATTCGCCACCGAAGTCTTCCGGCACGACCGCTTCGGCCACCAGTTCCGACTTCAGGCGCTCGATGTTCGCTTCGGGTTTGTCCATCTTGTTCATCGCGACGACGATCGGCACACCGGCCGCCTTCGCGTGGGCAATGGCTTCCTTGGTCTGCGGCATCACGCCGTCGTCGGCGGCCACGACCAGGATCACGATGTCGGTCGCTTTCGCGCCGCGTGCACGCATGGCGGTGAACGCCGCGTGGCCCGGGGTGTCGAGGAAGGTGATCATGCCGCGCGGCGTGTCGACGTGGTACGCGCCGATGTGCTGCGTGATGCCACCCGCTTCACCGGCTGCCACCCGCGAAGTGCGGATGTAGTCGAGCAGCGAGGTCTTGCCGTGGTCGACGTGGCCCATCACGGTCACGACCGGCGCACGCGGCAGCGACTCGTGCTGCGCGTCGGCTTCGGTGTTGTCTTCCTCGAGGAAGGCGTCCGGGTCGTCGAGCTTGGCAGCGAACGCCTTGTGGCCCATTTCTTCCACCAGGATCATGGCGGTTTCCTGGTCCAACTGCTGGTTGATCGTGACCATCTGGCCGAGCTTCATCAACTGCTTGATGACCTCGGAGGCCTTGACCGACATCTTGTGGGCCAGGTCGGCCACGCTGATGGTTTCGGGCACGTGCACTTCCTGCACCTGGGCTTCGGCCGGTGCCACGAAAGACGACGGCGCGCCGTCGTTGCGGTCGCCACGGCGGCCGGTGCGCGGCGCGCGCCAGCCCGGGCGGCCAGCGCCTGCAGGTGCACGTGCGCCGGGTTTCAGCGCGCTGCGCTTCTTGGCGTCGTCGGCCCAGCTCGAAGAAAGCTTCTCCGACTTGACGGCCTTCTTGTCGCCCGGCTTCGCCACGGCGGTGGTGGTGGCCGCGCCCGGGGCCCCGACCTTCTTGTGGATCGTGCCCTTGATCTCGACCGCCGGCTTGACCTCTTCAGGCGGCTTGGCGACCATCACCTTCTTCGGCGCGTTCATCATCACGCGGATCGCGGCGGCTTCGTCTTCGGCGGCCTTGCGGCGCTTGGCGAGGTCGGTGGCACGCTGCTTCTCTTCGTCGACGACGTCGGCGGCCTTGATCACGCGCAGTGCGGGCTTGACCGGTTCGACCACGGCGGGCGCGGCGGCAACCACCGGCGCAGCAGCCGGCTTGGCCTCACCCGCCTTGCCCGGTGCCTTGGCGGCAGCGGCGCTGGCAAGCGCTGCGGCAGCGGCGTCGGCGGCCTGCTTCTCGGCGGCTTCACGGGCGCGCACTTCGGCGGCTTCGCGATCGCGCGCTTCCTGCTCTTCACGCAGGCGGCGCTTCTCGGCCAGGTCTTCTTCCTGGCGACGCAGCAACTCGGCCTGGGCCTGGGCTTCGACTTCACGGCGCTGCAATTCGGCGTCGTCGATCACCGGTTCGCTCGGCTCTTCGGCGGCAGGCGCATCGTCGCGCTTGATGAAGGTGCGCTTCTTGCGCACCTCGACCTGGATCGTCCGTGCCTTGCCGCTCGAATCGGCCTGCTTGATCTCGCTGGTGCTCTTGCGTGTCAGCGTGATCTTCTTGCGCTCGGCGCCGGAGGTGGTGCCGTGGGTCGAGCGCAGGTGATCGAGCAGCCGCTCCTTGTCGGACTCGGTCAGCGCATCGTCGGTCGACGCCTTGCTGACGCCGGCCGACTGCAGCTGCTCGAGCAGCGCCGCGGCAGAGCGGTTGAGCTCGGCGGCGAGTTGGGCGACGGTTGTCGATGCCATTGATTGAATCCTTGCTTGGTCTGACTTCGTAGGGTGCGTGCGGCTGCGGTGGCGGGCTTGCGCGGCCGTCAGGTCGTGAACCAGTGTTCACGCGCCTTCATGATCAGCGCCTTGGCCTGTTCATCGTCGACGGCGGTCATCTCGACCAGCTCGTCGACCGCCAGGTCGGCCAGATCGTCGCGGGTGTGGATGCCACCGGCGCCGAGCTTGGCGATCAGTTCGGGCGTCAGGCCATCGAGGTCGCGCAGGTCTTGCGAAACATCTTCCACGCCTTCTTCCTTGGCGAGTTCCATCGTCAACAGCGCGTCTTTCGCGCGGGTGCGCAGCTCGTTCACGGTGTCTTCGTCGAAGCTCTCGATCTCGAGCATTTCCTGCATCGGCACGTAGGCCACTTCTTCGAGGCTGGCGAAGCCCTCGTTGATCAGGATGTCGGCCACTTCGGCGTCGACGTCGAGCTTCTCGATGAAGAGCTTGCGCACGCTGTCGGACTCGGTCGCCTGCTTCGAGGCCGACTCTTCGGCCGTCATGATGTTGATGCGCCAGCCGGTCATTTCCGACGCCAGCCGGACGTTCTGGCCACCACGGCCGATCGCGATCGCGAGGTTCTCTTCGTCGACCACCACGTCCATCGCGTGGCGCTCTTCGTCGACCACGATCGACTGCACGTTGGCCGGCGCGAGCGCGCCGATTACGAACTGCGCCGGGTCTTCAGACCACAGCACGATGTCGACCCGCTCGCCGGCGAGTTCGTTGGTGACGGCGTTGACACGCGAACCGCGCACGCCGACGCAGGTGCCGATCGGGTCGACCCGCTTGTCGTGCGAAACCACGGCGATCTTGGCGCGCGAACCGGCGTCACGGGCGCACGACTTGATCTCGAGCAGGCCCTGTTCGATCTCGGGCACTTCTTGCGCGAAGAGTTCGATCATGAAACCCGGCGCGCTGCGGCTCAGCAGGATCTGCGGGCCGCGCAGGGTCGGGTCGACCTCGGCGATGTAGGCGCGCACCCGGTCGCCGGAGCGCAGGTTTTCCTTCGGGATCATTTCGCTGCGGCGCAGGCGCCCTTCGATGCGGCCCTGCTCGACGATCACGTCGCCCTTGTCGAGGCGCTTGACGGTGCCGACGAAGATCTTCTCGCCACGCGAGAGAAAGTCGGTCAGCAGCTGTTCACGCTCGGCGTCGCGAATCTTCTGCAGGATGACCTGCTTGGCGGCTTGCGCGCCGATGCGGCCGATCGAAACCGACTCGACCGACTCTTCGATGTAGTCGTCGACTTCGATGTCGGGAATCTGCTCGAGCGCTTCGAAGTGCAGGATCTCGGAGTCGGGCAATTGCAGGCCGGCTTCGTTCGGCACCACGTGCCAGCGGCGGAAGGTTTCGTATTCGCCGCTGTCGCGGTCGATCGACACGCGCATGTCGACCTCGCCGCCGTGCAGCTTCTTCGAGGCCGACGCGAGCGCCGCCTCGACGGCGGCAAACACCACCTCGAGATCGACACTCTTCTCACGCGAGATCGCGTCCACAAAATCAAGCAAATCGCGGTTCATTGAATACGGCCTCCGTCAACCTCGTCAATCGAGCGCTCTGCCGCGGCCGGTACGGTTTTCAGGGCCGTTTCGTCCTGCGCGGAGAAACGGCGACCCTTGAAATCCACCACCGGCACCAGGCGTGCCTCTCGAACTTCTTCAATCGAAAAATCCAGCGCCAGATCGCTCTCGCCTTCCGGCTTGGCGGCGCTTTCGCTTTTGTCCACGCTCTTGTCCACCTTCTTGCCCGGCTTCTTCACCCGGTTCACCAGCACCAGCCGCCAGCCTTCGCCCAGCGCCTGCAGCTCGCCCGTGAACTTCTTGCGACCCTTGAACGGCTCTTTCAGCGTCAGCTCGACCTGCTCGCCGGAGAAGCGCGCGTAGTCGGCGGCCTTTTTCAGCGGGCGGTCCAGCCCCGGCGACGAGACTTCGAGCCGCTCGTAGGCGCAGCCTTCGACTTCGAGCACGTACTGCAGCTGGCGGGTGACCTTCTCGCAGTCGTCCACGGTGATGAAATGCCCTGCGACCGACTCGACTGACGCGGGCAAGTGATCGATAAAGACGCGCAACAAGCCGCCGGCGCTCTTTTCAGCGTCGACCAGGTCGTAACCCAAGCCCGTCACAGTGCGTTCGACCGCACTTTGCCAATTCATCAAAAGTCGTGTCCTGTCCAGCAAGCCAGTTAAAAACGATCGAGCAAAAAAAATGGGCTGGATGAATCCGCCCACATGGTCAAGCGAACTGCTTCAAGCAACACCGTCGAGGCGCGTTTTCAGTGCGACCCAACCGCATCAAGCAGCTTTCCAGCAAAACGAGGATTGTACTCCGCCGTTACAACCCCGGCAAGCACCGTGCCCGCCCGGCGCCGCGAGGGTGCGGGCGCTGCATGCCAAAATCCGCCGCGAATCAAACTGACTGACGGAGACACCATGGGATTCCTCGCCGGAAAGCGCCTGCTGATCACGGGCGTGCTGTCGAACCGCTCGATTGCCTATGGCATCGCCCGCGCCTGCCACCGCGAAGGCGCCGAGCTGGCCTTCAGCTACCAGGGCGAGCGATTCAAGGAACGCATCACCGAGTTCGCCGCTGAATTCGGCTCCAAACTGGTGTTCGACTGCGACGTGTCCGACGATGCCCAGATCGACAAGCTCTTCGCCGACCTCGGCACGCACTGGGACCAGTTCGACGGCTTCGTGCACGCCATCGCCTTCGCGCCCCGCGAAGCGATCGCCGGCGACTTTCTCGACGGCATGACGCGCGAGAACTTCCGCATCGCGCACGACATCTCCGCCTACAGCTTCCCGGCCATGGCCAAGGCCGCGCTGCCGCGGCTGCGCGCTGGCGCGGCGCTGCTGACGCTGTCGTATCTGGGCGCGGCGCGTTACGTGCCGAACTACAACACCATGGGCCTGGCCAAGGCCTCGCTCGAGGCCAGCGTGCGGTTCCTGGCGCAAAGCCTGGGCGCGCGAGGCGTGCGCGTGAACGGCATCTCGGCCGGCCCGATCAAGACGCTCGCAGCGTCGGGCATCAAGGACTTCGGCAAGCTGCTTGGCCAGTTCGCCGCCACCACGCCGATCCGCCGCAACATCACGCTCGACGACGTGGGCAACGCCGCGGCGTTCCTGCTGTCGGACCTGAGTGGTGGCATCAGCGCCGAGATCGTCTACGTCGACGGCGGCTTCAGCCACGTTGCGATGAGCAACCCCGAAGCCTGAGCCGGCAAGCGCGCGTCAATCGGCGCGCACGCAGTCCACGAAGTAGCAGTGCGTGCCGGCGTCGCCGTCGGCCTCGACCAGGCCGTGCACGTCGGTGTCGAAGCCCGGGAAGGCGGCGTTGAACTCGCGCGTGAACTTCAGGTAGTCGACGATCTTCTTGTTGAAGCGTTCACCCGGGATCAGCAGTGGAATGCCGGGCGGATACGGCGTCAACAACGACGTGGTGATGCGCCCTTCGAGCTCGTCGATCGGCACGCGTTCGGTCTTGCGGTGCGCGATGTAGGCGTAGGCGTCGCTCGGTTTCATCGCCGGCTGCAGGTCCGACAAGTACATCTCGGTCGTCAGCCGTGCGATGTCGCCCTTGGCGTACATCTCGTGGATGCTCTGGCTCAGGTCACGCAGCCCCATGCGCTCGTAGCGCGGGTGCGCGGCGCAGAACTCGGGCAGGATGCGCCACAGCGGCTGGTTGCGGTCGTAGTCGTCCTTGAACTGCTGCAACGCGGTCAGCAGCGTGTTCCAGCGGCCCTTGGTGATGCCGATCGTGAACATGATGAAGAACGAGTACAGGCCCGTCTTCTCGACGATCACGCCGTGCTCGGCCAGGAACTTGGTGACGATCGAGGCCGGAATGCCGGTCGTAGCGAACTTGCCGGACATGTCCAGGCCCGGCGTGATGATCGTGCTCTTGATCGGGTCGAGCAGGTTGAAGCCTTCGGCCAGGTCGCCGAAGCCGTGCCACTTCTCGCCCGCCTTCAGCACCCAGTCGTCGCTGCGGCCGATGCCTTCCTTGGCGATCTTGTCGGGGCCCCAGACCTTGAACCACCAGTCCTTCTTGCCGTAGTCCTTCTCGACCTTGCGCATCGCGCGCCGGAAGTCCATCGCTTCGGCGATGCTTTCTTCCACCAGCGCAGGCCCGCCCGGCGCTTCCATCATCGCGGCGGCCACGTCGCAGCTGGCGATGATCGCGTACTGCGGGCTCGTCGAGCTGTGCATCAGGTAAGCCTCGTTGAAGAGGTGGCGGTCGAGCTTGCGTTCCTGCGAGTCCTGCACCAGCACCTGCGAAGCCTGGCTGATGCCGGCGAGCAGCTTGTGCGTCGACTGCGTGGCGAACACGAGCTGGTCTTTCGGCCGCTTGCGGTTCTTGCCCATCGCGTGGAAGGTGCCGTAGAACTTGTGGAAGGCGGCGTGCGGCAGCCAGGCTTCGTCGAAATGCAGCGTGTCGATGTAGCCGTCGAGCGAGTGTTTGATCGTCTCGGTGTTGTAGAGCACGCCGTCGTAGGTGCTCTGCGTGAGCGTGAGGATGCGCGGCTTGACCGTCTTCGCGTCCACGTCCTTCAGCAGCGGGTTCGCGGCGATCTTCTTCTTTATTGCGGCCGGCGAAAACTCGCTCTGCGGGATCGGCCCGATGATCCCGTAGTGGTTGCGCGTGGGCCGCAGGAACACCGGCACCGCGCCCGTCATGATGATCGCGTGCAGGATCGACTTGTGGCAGTTGCGGTCGACCACCACCACGTCGCCGGGCGCCACCGCGTGGTGCCAGACCATCTTGTTGCTGGTGCTGGTGCCGTTGGTCACGAAGAAGCAGTGGTCGGCATTGAAGATGCGCGCCGCGTTGCGCTCGCTCTCGTAGATCGGGCCGGTGTGGTCGAGCAGCTGGCCGAGCTCGTCGACCGAGTTGCACACGTCGGCACGCAACATGTTCTCGCCGAAGAACTGGTGGAACATGCGGCCGACGGGGCTCTTCAGGAACGCCACGCCGCCCGAGTGGCCGGGGCAATGCCACGAGTACGAGCCGTCCTGCGCGTAGTCGACCAGCGCCTTGAAGAAAGGCGGCGCCAGCCCGTCCATGTAACTCTTGGCCTCGCGGATGATGTGGCGCGCCACGAACTCCGGCGTGTCCTCGAACATGTGGATGAAGCCGTGCAGCTCGCGCAGGATGTCGTTCGGCAAATGCTGCGAGGTGCGTGTTTCGCCGTAAAGGTAGATCGGCACCTCGGAATTCTTGAAACGCACTTCTTCGATGAACTTGCGCAGGTTCAAGACCGCCGGGTCGATCTCGGGGCCCGGGGTGAACTCTTCGTCGTCGATCGACAGGATGAACGCGCTGGCGCGGCTTTGCTGCTGCGCGAACTGGCTCAGGTCGCCATAGGTCGTGGCGCCCAGCACCTCGAAGCCCTCTTTTTCGATCGCCCCGGCCAGCGCACGAATGCCCAGGCCCGAGGTGTTTTCGGAGCGAAAGTCCTCGTCGATGATGACGATCGGGAAGTTGAAGCGCAGCATGGGCAGACCTGACTCGGCGCGACGGCGCCTTTGAGAAAGCGCGAAGTGTAGGGCCAGTGCGTGACAGTGCCCGCGCATCGGCCGGCACGCGGCCTACACTTCGGCCAGGGATCGCCCCAAGGAGTTCTGATGGACCTTTCTGCAGCCACGTTCTGGTGGGTCGCCGCCGGTGTGGCGGTCGCCGTCGAGCTGGCGACCGGCACCTTCTACCTGCTGATGATCGCGCTCGGCCTGGCCGGCGCGGCGGTCGTGGCCATGCTCGGGCTCGGCGTCACCGCGCAGATCGTCGCCGCGGCGCTGATCGGGGGCGGTGCCACGGCGCTGTGGCACCGCCGCCGCTTCAACCAGCCGCACTCTGCACCGGCGCGCGAGAACCGCGACGTCAACCTCGACATCGGCGAGCGTGTGACCGTGCGCGCCTGGAACAGCGAGGGCACGACCCAGGTGCAATACCGCGGCTCGACCTGGACCGCCCGCCTCGCCCCGGGCGCCGCGCCGGCCTCGGGCGAACACCTCGTGAGCGCCGTCGAAGGCAACTGGCTCGTGTTGACCCCGCGCGCGCCGCACTGAACTCACCCTGAAAGCCTTTCCATGGAAATCGCCCTCGTCATCGCCGTCATCGCGGCCATCTTCATCATCCGCGCGATCAAGATCGTGCCGCAGCAGAACGCCTGGGTCGTCGAAAAACTCGGCAAGTACGACCGAACGCTCACGCCAGGGCTGAAGTTCGTCGTGCCCTTCATCGAGCGCGTGGCCTACAAACACTCGCTGAAGGAAGTGCCGCTCGATGTGCCGAGCCAGGTCTGCATCACCAAGGACAACACCCAGCTGCAGGTCGACGGCATCATTTACTTCCAGGTGACCGACCCTATGCGCGCGAGCTACGGCTCGAGCAACTACATCTCGGCCATCACCCAGCTCGCGCAGACGCTGCTGCGTTCGGTCATCGGCAAGATGGAGCTCGACAAGACCTTCGAGGAACGTGACCACATCAACCTGTCGGTCGTGGCCGCGCTCGACGAAGCCGCGGCGAACTGGGGCGTGAAGGTGCTGCGCTACGAGATCAAGGACCTGACGCCGCCGGCGGCGATCCTGCATTCGATGCAGGCGCAGATCACCGCCGAGCGCGAGAAGCGTGCGCTGATCGCGGCCAGCGAAGGCCGCAAGCAGGAGCAGATCAACATCGCGACCGGCGAGCGCGAGGCTTTCATCGCCCGTTCCGAAGGCCAGCGCCAGGCGGAAATCAACAAGGCCCAGGGCGAGGCAGCTGCGATCATCGCGGTGGCCGACGCCACGGCCGACGCGATCCGCAAGATCGCCGAGGCGATCCGCTCGCCCGGCGGCGAGCAGGCGGTGCAACTGAAGGTGGCCGAAAAGGCCGTCGAGGCCTACGCGCAACTCGCGCAGAAGAACAACACGATGATCGTGCCCGGCAACATGAGCGAGGTGTCGGCCTTGATCGGCACCGCGATGACGCTGATGAAAGCCAAGGCGCCGAACGCCAGCTGAAAGAAACACCATGGCCTTCAACGTCTTGGGCACCACGCTCGTGCCCTGCTCCTACGACCCGCTGACCGGCTTTTACCGCGACGGCTGTTGCAACACCGCCGACGACGACACCGGCAGCCACGTGGTCTGCGTCAAGGTCACGGCCGAGTTCCTGGCCTATTCGGCGAGCCGCGGCAACGACCTGAGCACGCCCCGCCCCGAGTACCGGTTTCGCGGCCTGAAGCCCGGCGACCGCTGGTGCCTGTGCGCGCTGCGCTGGCGCGAGGCGCTGGTGGCCGGCATGGCGCCGCTCGTGGTGCTGGAAAGCACGCATGAGCGCGCGCTCGACTTCGTTTCACTGCAGGCGCTGCAGGCCCGCGCCCTCGACGCCGTAGGCTAAACTCGCGCCCTTCGGAGAGGTGGATGAGCGGTTTAAGTCGCACGCCTGGAAAGCGTGTGGGGGCTAATAACCCCCCGCGGGTTCGAATCCCGCCCTCTCCGCCAGGGACTTCGAGTAAAACGGGCCTTCGCGGCCCGGTTTTTCTGTCGCACGCGTTCCGCGCTCAGGCCACTGGCACCGCCAGCGCCGCGTCGCAAAAGGCCCAACCCGGACCGGCGCGGTTCTTCTTCGCGGCGTACATCGCTGCGTCGGCGTTGCCGACCAGCTCGGTGGCCAGGATGCCGTGCTCCGGGTAGCACGCGATGCCGATGCTGGGCCGCACCACGATTTCCAGGCCTTCGAAGTGCACCGGCCGGGCGAGCGATTCCAGCAGTGCCGAAGCGATCCCCTCGATGTTCTCTCGACCTTGCGGGTCGATCAGCACGTACAGGAATTCATCACCCCCGGTGCGGCAAACCGTGTCCTCGCTTCGACAGTTCCTGAGCAGGCGCGCAGCGACCTGCTTCAAGACCGCATCGCCCGCGGCATGGCCATGCGTGTCGTTGATCGTCTTGAACTTGTCCAGGTCGAAGAACATCACGGCGAGCCCGAGACCGTGGCGAGCTGCCACCGCGATGTCGTGCGTCAGGCGCGCGTCGAAGTATTCGCGGTTCGGCAACCCCGTCGCCGAATCGTGGCGCGCCGCGAGCAAGGCCTCACGCGTCTGCGCTTCGGCGATGCTCAACGCCGACCGGGTTTCGACCAGGGCTTCGCGGGCAGCGGCCAACGCGTCCTCGGTATGTTCGAGAGCCGCGACGCCCTCGGCCAGGCTCTTGTTGACCGCATGGAGGTCGTCCGCGCATTGCTGAACCTTGTCTTCGACTTCCTTGCTGACTTTCAGTGCCACATGCGCCGCGAGTGCCGGATTTCCGCCTGCGATCCGCGTCTCCAGCACAGCGCCGGCCGTGGCCAGATCGGTCGCAACGCGTTCGACGCGCAGCTTGACACCCTTGTTCTCTTCCAGTGCAGCGGCCAGGGTCGGTGCCATCGAGGCCGGCGCGTTCTTGCGGGTCTTGTGTCTTGCCATGGTTCGAGTATTGCAGCCACGCAATGGCCGACCCGTGAACAGGGCGGCCATCGCGGCGGGTTGGCGCATCGCCTTGTTGCCATCGCTCGGCATGCATCGGCAAGCGCTGCTACCGTACACGCTTGCGCCGCACGGAGACCCCCGCATGAACGAATCGCCCGCCTACACCCCACCCGCCGTCTGGACCTGGAACAGGGACAACGGCGGCCGCTTCGCCAACATCAACCGGCCTGTCGCCGGCCCGACGCACGACAAGGCGCTGCCGGTCGGCCGCCACCCGCTGCAGCTCTATTCGCTGGGCACGCCGAACGGCGTGAAGGTCACGGTGATGCTCGAAGAGCTGCTGGCGCTCGGCCACGCCGGTGCCGAGTACGACGCGTGGCTCGTCAAGATCAACGAGGGTGACCAGTTCGGCAGCGGCTTCGTGGCCGTCAACCCGAACTCCAAGATTCCGGCGCTCTGGGACCGCAGCGGGCCAGAACCGATCCGCCTGTTCGAGTCGGGCGCGATCCTGATGCACCTGGCCGAGAAGTTCGGCGCCTTCCTGCCGACCGAGGCGGCGGCGCGCGCCGAATGCCTGTCGTGGCTGTTCTGGCAGATGGGCAGCGCGCCGTTTCTCGGCGGCGGCTTCGGCCACTTCTATGCCTATGCGCCGAGCAAGATCGAATACGCGATCGACCGCTACGCGATGGAAGTCAAGCGCCAGCTCGACGTGCTCGACCGCCGCCTGGCCGACAGCGCGTATCTCGCCGGCGACGACTACACGATCGCCGACATGGCCATCTGGCCCTGGTACGGCACGCTCGTGAAGGGCCAGCTCTACGAAGCGGGCGAGTTCCTGCAGGTGCAGGAATACAAGAACGTGCTGCGCTGGACCGACCAGATCGCGAAGCGCCCCGCCGTGCAGCGCGGCCGCATGGTCAACCGCACCTGGGGCCAGCCGAGCAGCCAGCTGCACGAGCGCCACGAGGCCAGCGACTTCGACACGAAGACGCAAGACAAGCTGGCACAGCCATGACGATCACCCTCTACGACTGCGCCACGGCGCCGAGCCCGCGCCGCGCCCGCATCCTGCTGGCCGAGAAGGGCGTGGCCTTCGAGACGGTGCAAGTCGATCTGCGCAACGGCGAACAGCTGAGCGACGCCTACCGACTGGTGAACCCGCTGTGCACCGTGCCGGCGCTGCGCACCGACGAAGACACGCTGCTGGCCGACAACGCGGCGATCACGGCCTACATCGAAGCGCGCTTCCCGCAACCGCCGCTGCTCGGCGAGACGCCGGCAGAAAAAGCAGAGATCGCCAGCTGGAACTGGCGCGTCGAATTCGAAGGCTTGCTCGCGATCGCCGAAGCGCTGCGCAACAGCGCGCCGGCCATGGCCAACCGCGCGTTGCCCGGCCCGGTCGACTATCCGCAGATTCCCGAGCTGGCGCAACGCGGGCTGAGCCGGGTGCAGCAATTCTTCGCCGTATTGAACGAGCGCCTGGCGGGCCGCGAATTCATCGCTGCCGAGCGCTTCAGCATTGCCGACATCACGGCCGTGGTTGCCGTCGACTTCGCGCGCGTGGTGAAGATCAAGCCCGGCGAGCAGCACCCGCAGCTGCTGCGTTGGCGCGCGGGGATGGCGCAGCGGCCGGCGATGTCCCTCTAGCCAGCCCCGGCCTTCGCCCCCAGTTCAACCGCCAGGCGCGTTCCCAGGGGGCGCTCAGTCGAGGCGGAAGCGCGCCACCGCGGCGTCGTCCCAGGCCAGGCCGCTGCCCGGCGCGGTGGAAGGCTGGGCCCGCCCGGCGATGATCTTCAGCGGCTCGGCCAGGATCGGGTTGGCCCAGTCGACGACCTCGAGCCAGTGCGCCGTCGGGCTCGCCGCGAGCAGATGCGCGCTGACCTCGGGGAACAGGTGCGACGAGAGTTCGATGCCCGCCACAGAAGCCAGTGCGGCGGCGCGTTGCCAGCCGCTGACGCCGCCGATGCGTTCCAGGTCGGGCATCATGAAGTCGGCGGCGCCGGCCGCGATCGCGACCGCCATGGCCTGCGGCCCGGCGAAGTTCTCGCCGATCTGGACCGGCGTGTCGAGCGCGCGCGTGAGGGCCGCGTTGCCGGCGTAGTCGTCGTGGCGTATCGGCTCTTCGATCCAGTAGATGCCTTCACCCTCGAGCGCCCGGCAGCGCCGGTGTGCATCGTTCAGGCTGAGGGCCTGGTTGTAGTCGGCCATCAGCGCGATGTCGTCGGCCAGGCGCGAGCGCACCGCCCGCACCGCTGCCAGATCGGCCGCCTCGTCGGCCCGGCCGAGTCGCATCTTGATGGCTGCGAAGCCTTCGGCCACCAGCGCCTCGGCCTCGTCGGCAGCGGCGCCGGCGTCCATCAAGCCGAGACCGTTGCTGTTGTACGCCGGAATCGGTTTCGGCGTTGCGCCCAGCAGCGTGGCCATCGGCAGGCCGGCGGCATGAGCCAGCGCGTCCCAGCACGCCATGTCGATGCCGGCCAGCGCCATCGAGACGATGCCGCGCACCCCGAGCAGCCGGAAGTGGCGTGCCAGCGTTGCGCCGATCTCCTGCGGCGCCACCGACGCACCGGCGATCACCCGCTGCGCTTCGTCGAGCATGCGGGCGATGCTGGCGGCGGCCGCCGGCAGGTAGCAGAACAG
Source organism: Burkholderiaceae bacterium (assembly GCA_040080605.1). Taxonomy (GTDB): domain Bacteria; phylum Pseudomonadota; class Gammaproteobacteria; order Burkholderiales; family Burkholderiaceae_C; genus LMDS01. The sequence continues at coordinate 6,103 of JBEBIB010000042.1, read as the reverse complement.
GTAGGCGCGGCCGGTCACGCCCTGTTCGGTTTCCAGGTCGATCAGCAGCAGCGGTGCGTGGCGCAGGGTCTGCGCGCTGGTGCCGAGCGGGCGTGCCATCGGCACCAGCACGGCGGTGCTGCGCAGCGCGCGAAGGGTCAGGCCGGCACCCATGTCAGGCCGCCGCGCGGCCGGCGCTGCGCAGCGCGAGCACGTCGCTCAGCGCCCGGTTGACCGGCGTGGCAACGCCGAGCGCGTGGCCACGCTTCACGACGTCGCCGCTCAACCAGTCGAGTTCGAGCCGGCCGCCACGCTGCAGGTCCTGGTGCATCGACGAGGTCATCTCGGCCGGCAGCGTGTCGCAGAACGCGAGGCGCTTGTCGGCGAAGTCCTCAGTCAGTGCCACGCCGTGGGCACGGCCCACGGCCACCACTTCGCGCATCGCATCGAGCAGCAGCGAGCGGGTCTGCGGGTGGCTGCGGATCGGGCCGATCGTGCTGCCGACCGCCGTGGTCGTGCCCGACAGGCCGACCAGCAACACGAACTTTTCCCAGATCGTCAGGCGGATGTCGGCGCTGATCTCGGCGTCGATGCCGGCGGCCCGGCAGGCCGCCAGAAAGGCCTCGGCACGCGGCGAGGTGGGCACACCGTAGTCGCCGAACACCAGCCGCTGCATCGTGCCGACATGACGGATCACGCCCGGCTCGGCGATCGTGGCGGCGATGTAGCACACGCCGCCCATCACCGCGCGCTCGCCGAGCACAGCCTGCAGCACCTCGTCCTTGGCGACGCCGTTCTGGAACGACACGACTGCCGTGTGTTCACCGAGCATCGGCCGCAGTTGCTGCGCCGCGGCCTCGGTGTCCCAGAGTTTCACGCCGAACAGCACCAGGTCGACCGGCCCGACCTCGCGTGGGTCGTCGGTGGCGCGCACCGACGGCAGATGCAGATCGCCGCCGCCGCTCAGCACCTTCAGGCCTTGCTGCTTCAGCGCGGCGAGCTGCGCGCCACGGGCGATGAAGCTCACGTCGCACCCGCTCGCGGCCAGCCGCGCGCCGAAATAACCGCCCACGCCACCCGTTCCCATCACGGCGATTCGCATCATGTTTCCCGTTCGTTTTCAGTGTTCCGATTCTGGGGCGCTGGCGTGCGGCGCGGCAAGCGCCGCTTCCATCCGCCGTGCTGCCAGCCGACGAGGCTCTGCCGCACGCCTTCCGCCAGCGGCTCGAAGGGTTCCAACGCCGGCTGATAGAAGAAGCCTGGCGCGAGCACGGCAGCAGCCGAGGCGCTCGGCATCAGCCAGTCGAGCGTGGTTCGCAAGCTGCTGCTGCCGCGTGGCGGGCTCAGAATCGCCCGATGACCCGCACCCGAGTGTTCGCGCTGACCTTGCTGGCGATGCTGGCGTTTGCCGCCAATTCACTGCTCTGCCGCGTGGCGCTGAAACACACGAACATCGACGCGGCGAGTTTCACGCTCGTGCGCATCGCCTCGGGGGCGCTCGCGCTGTGGCTGATCGCGCGCGTGCGTGACGGCCAGGCGGTGTCGGCGGGCAGCTGGCCTTCGGCGCTCGCGCTCTTCGTGTACGCCGCCGCGTTTTCATTCGCCTACGTCACCCTGACGGCAGCGACCGGCGCGCTGCTGTTGTTCGGCGCGGTCCAGACCACGATGATCGGCTTCGCCCTGTGCCGGGGCGAGCGTCTCGGTGCCTGGCAGGGACTCGGCCTGGCCTGTGCCCTCGCAGGCCTCGTGTACCTGCTGCTGCCTGGCCTGTCTGCGCCGCCGTTCCAGAGCGCCGCGCTGATGCTGCTGGCGGGTGCTGCCTGGGGCGCGTATTCGCTGCGCGCCAAAGGCAGTGGCGATCCGTTGCGTGCGACCGCGGGCAACTTCGGCAGGGCCGTGCTTCTTGCCGTGGCCCTGAGCCTCGCGACGACCCCCTGGGTGTCGTTCGATGCCACCGGTGTGGGCTTCGCAGTCGCCTCGGGTGCCATCGCATCCGACGTCGGCTATGCCGTCTGGTACGCCGCCCTGCCCGCGTTGAAACCGACCAGCGCCGCCTCGGTGCAACTGAGCGTGCCCCTCATTGCCGCGGCCGGTGGCATGTTGTGGCTCGGCGAACCGTTCACGCCGCGATTCGTGATCGCCTCGATCACCATCCTGGGCGGAATCGCACTCGTCATCGTTCGCCCGCAGCGCGGGGTGTGAAGGTCTCAGCGGGCATGCGAAGGCGGCGGCGCCAGCAGCGCCGCGAGCTCGAGGTACATCGGCCGCGTCAGCAGGCGCGCGATGCCGCTCGACAGCAGCGCGGTGGCCATCAGGCTCAGCACCATCGTGTGGCCCGAGACCATCTCCATCACGATGATGAAGGCCGTGATCGGCCCTTGTGTCGTGGCGGCCAGAAAACCGACCATGCCGAGCGCGATCAGCGGAATCGCCGCCTCCGTCGTCACGCCCGTGAGCGCGGCCACGTCATGGCCGATGCCCGCGCCGATGGCCAGCGACGGCGCGAACACACCGGCCGGCACGCCGGTCCACGCCGACAGCCAGGTCGAGCAGAACTTCAGCAGCGTGTAGAGCGCCGGGAGTTCGCCCTGCGCTTCGAGCAGGGCGCGGGTCGGCGCGTAGCCGGCCCCGGCCGTGGCGCCGTTCGTCACGATGCCGATCAAGGCCACGCCCATCGCACAGGCCGCGGCAAAGCGCAGCGGGCTTGTCGCGCGCCAGCGGCTGAAGCGGTCCGGCAAGCCACGCGCCGAGGCCACGATCAGGCGCGAGAACAAGCCACCCGCCAGGCCCGCGCTCACGGCGACCAGCAAGCCCGGGCCGAGCAACGACCACGTGAGCTGCTGCACGCGGAGTTCGCCGAAGTAGCTCGTGTTGCCGAACATCGACACCGCCACCAGCCCTGAAAGCACGATGCAGACGATCACGATCGAGCTGTGCGACATGCTGCGTCGCCGCGACAACTGCTCGAGCGCAAAGATCACGCCGCCGAGCGGTGTGTTGAACGCCGCGGCGATGCCGGCGGCCGCACCGGCCACCATCAGGTCGTGGGCATCGATGCCCGAGCGCGGCGAGAGCCAGCGCGCGGCGTGCTGCATCACCCCGGCGCCGACCTGCACGGTCGGGCCTTCGCGGCCGATCGACAAGCCGGCCAGCAGCCCGCCCGACACGAGCCCGATCTTGTGCAGCGACAAACGCAACGAGACCAGGCCGGCGCGGCGCGGTGCGGCCGTGTCCTCGTCGAGGGCGAGCACGACTTGCGGGATGCCCGAGCCCAGCGCGCCCGGCACGAAACGACGCGTCCACCACAACAAGGCGACGGTGAGGGCCGGCGTCCAGACGAGCGGCAGCCAGGCGCCGAATTCGCCGAAGTGGCGCACTTGCTCGAACGCCTCGCTCGCGGCCTCGGCCAGCAGCGTGAAGCCCACGACCACGAGGCCGGTCAGGGCCGCATACGCGAGCACCACCGCGCGGTCGATCCAGTGCTGGCCACCGGCCAGTTCACTGCGCAGATTGCGCCAGAAGTCGGGTTCGTGATCGTGCATGGTCGGCAGCAATCAAGCAGTGTCCGTGCCGGGTTGGCGTGGGCGATGCGGTTCCGGTGCGTATGCCGAGCCGCCGTGCAGCGCGGTCAGCGCGGCCCGCTCGACACGCCGGGCAGGCTGCTGCCCGTCGCACGCTGCAGGATCGGGCAGTTCAGGACCACCCGCGTGACGCCCAGTCGCACCTGGCCCTTTTCGGCGGCGTCGAGCACCTGCTCTTCCGACCTGAGCGTGCGTGGCGTCTGGCCGTCGAGCCAGGTCACCGTGACCAGCTGCCACAAAGGGCTGTAGACCCGATCGCGGTTCAGGGCGCCGACCGGGCTCGGGGCCGAAGCGAACACACTTCCCTGCGCGAAGTTGGCGACGCCGTAGACCTTGTCGACCGACGACGCCTGCGGTGCCGACTGCTTGACGGCCGGCAACGCCTCGGCGAGACGCGGTACGAAGTTCGCACCTTTGGCCAACGCGACCTCGGCGTCGGACACGTCGGTCGTGATGTAGAAAACCTCCTCGCCGTCGTACCAGCCCGCCAGCAGAGGCAGCGTCACCGCAGCCTGCGGAACCGGCGGGCGTGGCGCAGCGCAGGCGCAGAGCGCGCCCGCGATGGCCAGCGCGGCGCAGCGAGCGCGCAAGCGTCTCCACGGCGGGGCGGGTGGGGTGGGCGCTGGTGCGTGGTCGTTCATGCAGGTGCCGAAGGTGGCTTGTTGCCGGGATCGTAAGCGGCGCAGCAGGAGGCGCCCGGATCCTGTCGTGTTCCACCGCGGTTTTCTTTCTGTCAGGGAAGTCACTCCGGCCACGACATACGCCGGAGTTGCCCTTCCCGAACCACGACCGAAGCTTCCCAGGAACCTCCATGAAACTCATCCGACTCCTCGTTGCCACGGCACTTCTCTCGGGCGCCGCGTGGTCACACGCGCTCGACATCCAGCCCTACTCGGCGGCGGCGCTGGCGCAGGCCCAGAAGGCCGACAAACCGGTCGCCCTGCACTTCCGCGCCGACTGGTGCCCGACCTGCCGTGCGCAGGACAAGGTGCTGGAATCGCTGAAGGCCGAACCGGGGCTCGTTCTCACGGTGCTGGCGGTGAACTTCGACACCGAAAAAGACCTGAAGAAGCAGTTCAACATCCGCAGCCAGTCGACGCTCGTGCTGCTGCGCGGCCAGAAGGAAACCGGGCGCAGCATCAACGAGACCACGGCGGCCGGGCTGCGCGCCGCGCTGAAGACGGCGCTCTGAGCGGCCGGCACGATGTCGCTCGCGCTGACGCTGCCGCAACTTGGCCTCAGTGTGGCTGCGGGCGGCCTGACGACCTTGTCACCGTGCGTGTTCCCGCTGCTCCCGCTGGTGCTCGGCGGTGCCGTCCAGGGCAATCGCCTCGCGCCGCTGGCGATGGGCGTCGGCATGATGGCGTCGTTCGCCACCATCGGCATGCTGCTGGGCGCGCTCGGCCCGGCGCTCGGCATCGACGCCGACACGGTGCGCATGGCTGGCGCTGTGCTGCTGATCGCGTTCGCGCTGGTGATGCTGGTGCCGGCGCTCGGCGAACGTTTCTCGCGCTGGATGCTGCCCATCGCCAGCGCGGCCAACGCTGCATCGAGCCGGCTCGACGGGCGCTCGCTGCTCAGCGCGCTGGCGCTCGGTGCCGTGCTCGGCCTGGTCTGGAGCCCGTGCTCCGGGCCCTTGCTGGGCTCGGCGTTGACGCTCGTGGCCGCCGAAGGCGGCGTGCTGCGTGGGGGTGTGGTGCTGGCGCTGTTCGGGCTCGGTGCGGCCACGCCCTTGGTGGCGGTGGCCTACGCGTCACGCCATGGCTTTGCGCGGGTGCGCGACTGGGTGCTGGCGCGCATCGAGCGCGTGCGCCGCGGGTTCGCCGTGCTGCTCGGTGCGATGGGCGTGGCCATCCTGAGCGGTGGTGACAAATGGGTCGAGGCCCGCGTGCTGCAGTGGCTGCCGGACAGCTGGGTCAACCTCACGATCGGCCTGTGAGTGTTTCGCCCGGGAGCCGCGGCCTCAGAGCGTTGCGGCCAGCCGGGCCAGCTGGTCGGTCGCGATGCCCCAACCTTCGTAAAAGCCCATCTTCTCGTGCGCCGCGCAGTCTTCGGCGTTCCAGTGGCGTGCCCGCGCTGTGTAGCGTGTCTGGCCGGCTTCGTCTTCGAACGTGAGGATGCCGGTGAAGAAGGGTTTGGCTGCCGGCACCCACGCCGTGGTGTAGGCGTCGGTGAACACGAGGCGCTCGTTGCTGACGACCTCGAGGTACACGCCGCGGTTCGGCACCAGCGTGCCGTCGGGCGCCCGCATCGTGATCACGCTGTTGCCGCCGGGGCGCGCATCGACTTCGGCCGCGACGGTCTTGTAGGGCGGCGGCGTGAACCACTGCGTGATCAAGGCGGGCTCGATCCAGCAGCGAAAGAGCTTGGCGCGGGGCACGTCGATCAGGCGGGTGATGACGAGTTCGTGGTCGGCCGGGGCCGGGCTGGTGGGCGACATGGGCATCTCCGTGAAACGATGGAACGACAACACTACGACGACCCTGGTGACCGCGCATCGACACCGGCCGGCACTTTTTGTCGGCGGCACCCGCCACGTGCCA
>JBEBIB010000059.1:0-6615 GCA_040080605.1 Burkholderiaceae bacterium | reverse complement strand
CCGGCGCCACGGGGTGCGCCGATAACGCAAACGACGCCAAGCCGTCTGCGTTGCCTCCATCAAACTGGCATCAAGGCGTCTGCCGCCCAGACTCCTAGCTCTCGCTGAGTCGCTTCGCCGGCGCAGCAGATTTCGGCCCAGCCAGCAAGGTTTTGCACTTGGCTCAGTTCCCCCGTACTGCGGATGAATCTCTTCGGGATGTTCAGCAATCCTCAACGCAGGCGATGCGTACGCTCCACCCGGCTCCTATCTTTCGCTCCGCACCCGCCCCGCGGTTGTGCCATCAGGAGCCTCGAATGTCCAAACTCTTTCAGTTCGCGCCCGCCCTTGCCCGCGTTGCCATCGGCCTGGTCGGCGCCGCCGCCGTGACGAGCAGTGGCATCTTCGTATTCGTCCAGTTCTCTGACCTGAGCGCGCTGCAGCTTGCGGCGGGCCCGCGCGCCGAAAGCATCACAAGCGCGCAACCTGCCGCCATCGTGATGGCGCGCACCGGCAGGGCGTGGGGTGAGGCCGCGCTGCAGCGACAAGCCGCAGCGGCGTCAGCAGCGGCGACGCGCCTCGCACGGAGCGCGGGGCTGCCGTTCCATGACAAGGCAGCACTTGCTTGACAGCGCGAAGACTCGAATCGCCCGCCCCTCCTTGATAGTCCCAACAACCCAGCACATCAACATGCAACCACTCGCCCACCTTTACTCTCCTCTCTCGACGGTTCGACTCTTGCTGGCCGCCATCAGCGCAACCGCACTCACCGCCTGCGGTGGTGGTGGTGGCGACGACGACGCCGGCAGCACCTACTTCGCCATCGAAGGCACCCAATCGGCGGGCGGCGTGCCGGTCACGATCTGCATCGACAACATCGCCTACACCGACCCGGCCACGGCCAGTGGCCAGCAGATCGCCGCCAACCTGGCGAAGTACTACGGCATCAACGGTGGCTACCGCTCGCTGGCCGGCACCGGCAACAGCTGCCGCGAGAAATTCGTGGTGCTCAACTACCTGTTGAGCGTGGACGACTACAACAAGAAAGTGCTGCCTTTTGTCGCGGCCACTCCGACGCCAGCGCCTGCGCCGTCACCGGCACCCGCACCGTCACCAGCGCCCGCCCCGTCGCCTGCACCGGCTCCCGCGCCCAGTCCGGCGCCGGCTCCCACCCCTGCGCCAGCCCCTCCACCCGCACCTGGCCCGATCGCCTGCCCCGCAGGGGGCGGCACCGGCACGAACGGCCTGCAACTCTTCGGCCAGTCCAGCTTCGGCGGGTTGAGCGCCGCGGCGGGCTCGGCCGGCACGGTCACCTACGACCCGGGGGAAGTGAGCTTCGACAGCACACCGGGTTCGATCACCGGCTCGCTGCGCGCGCAACTCTGGGCGGTGCCTTCGTCGTATGGCGGCGGAAGCATCCGGGGCTACATCGTCGCCACCTACGCGATCCGCTTCACCGACGGCACGAACCAGCTCCGCCACGGGGAGTCGTCGAACCTGAGCGCGCAGCTGATCAGTGCTACCTCCCCGCCGCGGGGTTCGTACTGCATGGTCACCACCTTCGAGCAGTACGCCACCAGCTGTTCAGCCACAGATGGCTACTGCATCGTCGACTGGCAGCAGTTCAGCCCTTCGCAAACCTTCCAGTGAGCGACGAACCACGGGCGATGCCCACGGTTGGCCTGTCTGGCATTCACGCCAAACGGCGCCATCGCCCGCCCTTCAGGACCCATGCATGAAACCCACACCACCCCCGCCACCCCCACGCTGGTTCTGGTTCGCCGCCGTGGCCGGCCTGGCCCTGCTCGCCTCGCTGACGATTGCCGCCGGTCGCGACCCGCCGCCGGGCTCGCAGACGCCCGTCGAGCCCGGGCGCGACACCAGCCCTGACAGCAACCGTGCGGCGGCCACGTCCAACGACGCCTCACCCGCCTTCGACCGCCACTGCCTGCTCTGCCGGCAGCCTTTGTACTGAAGTCACCTCGAGCAAAGGACCCGTCGCATGAACACCACCCGCCGTTTCCGCCTCAACCCCCTCCTCGCCACCGTGCTCGGCGGCGCCGCGTTTCTTTCCGGCTGTCACGAAGAAGTGGCTCCGGTGCTGACGCCCGACTCGCGCGCCGTCGAAGGAACAGCCGCCGTCGGCGCCGCGCTGAGCCTGGCGACGGTCTCCATCACCGACACCTCGGGTGGCGCGGTCTGCGCCCAGCAGGCCGTCGTGACCAGCAGCACGGGCCACTACTTCTGCACCCTGATCGAAGGCAAGACCGCCCCGTTCCTCATCGTGGTCACCGATCCGAGCGGGGCCTACTCGCCGCTGGTCAGCGTGGCCGCGCGCACGCCGTCGCTCGGCACCTCGCTGATCGCCAACGTGTCACCACTGACGAACGCCATCGTCGGCAAGCTGGCCCCCGACGGCGACGCGCTCACCGTGGCTGCCACGCCTAAGCTGGTGAATGTCGGCACGCTCGACGACATCACGGCCAAGGTGGTTCAGCAACTGGCCGAGGTGCTCGCCAAGCTCGGCGCGCCGGCCGGCTACGATCCGTTCAGCACGCCCATCGTGCCGGCCACGCCGACTGCTTCGGGCAACCCGGCCGATCAGATCATCGACGTGTTGAAGATCGCCGTCGTCAACGGTGTCACCACGATCTCGACCATCGACAACCCCGATGCCGCCGTGGCCCTGGCCAGCGCCACCGGCGCCGCGCCGGCCGTTCTGCCAAGCCCGTCGACGGCCGCCGTGACCTTGGCGGATGCGCTCAAGCTGTTGTCGGCCTCGCTGAACCGGTGTTTCGCGTTGCCGGTCGCCACGCGGGTGCTGAACAGGAACGACGGCATTCCAGCCACCGCCGGCGGACGCGAAGTGACCGAAGTGGCGGCCGCCTGCGAAGACATCACACACCGCGACTTCCTGCACAACGGCTACCGCTCCGGACAGGCGTTCTACGGGTTGATGAACGACGCGGCCATGGAGGGCGCGACCTTCCGGGCACCCGAAGTGATGCGCTACATCGAAGACAGCACGGCGGCCGACCACGACCGCGTGGTGATCAACACACGCTACACCGACCGGTTCGGCACCGCCGGCAACATCATCGCGGTGGCGCAGAAGTTCCCGGGCAGCGCAGGCACGACACGGGCCACCGACTGGTGGGTCTACGGCAACCAGCAGCCGGTCGACACCGGGGTTCGTGCCTTCGTGCGGCGCAACGAGCAGCTCGCGCCCAACCCCGGCACGGCACCGTTCCTCAACGCGTCGGCGAGCCGCTTCGAAAGCGGGCTGGAAATCTTCATCAACAAGGACGGCCCCGGCGGCACCGGCTTGCGGGCCGCGCGCGTCAAGGGCCCGGGCCTGCCGAGTGCGGGCCTGGTCTACACCCGGCCGAACCCGGCGCTGTGCACCGCGCAGACCTGGCTCAACATCCTGCGCAAGGACGGCAACACCGACCCGGCCGTGGCCGTGCCGGCGCCCGACAACGGCAACATCTTCCGGCTGCAGCGCACCGTCGGCGTGAGCGGCACCGATGCCACGGCGGTGCGCCCCAACCCGAATGCCGGCAACGGCAACAACAGCGCCTTCCCGGGCTGGGCCCACCCGCTGGACTACGGGCAGCCGGTCGGCAACACCGACTACATCGACTTCTCGGCGCTGAAGGCCAACACCACGTACGAGATCGAGTTGTTCTACGACGGTGAGCTGACGGCGCGCCACACCGTCACCAAGACCTTGCTCACGCCGGTGGTGCCTGCCACGGGCGCCGTCGGGCTGCAATGGGTGGCCTTGTCTGCCGCCGCCAGGGCATACCTGGACCCGCTCGCGGCGCAGGCGTCGAGCACGACGAGCATCGATCTTTCATGGATCGCCAACCCCTACGCGCAAACGATCGCGTCGGCCGGCGTGTACACCTACAACAGCACCGGTTCCGTGAACCAGGGTCTGGTGTCGGTGGTGCCCGGCGCCACAACCGCGGTGGCCCCGGCCCCGGGCAACAGTGGGGCCTGCGCCAGCGGCGATTCGTTCCCCGCACTCATGGGCGACGGCAGCAGCGGGCGCACATTGCAACTGCGCTACCGCATGCTGGACGGCGGCTACAAGGACAGCACGACGCGCTTCAACTGAAGCCGCGGGAGCCCCACGCAGGTGGTCAGCGCTTGTCGGCGGCGGGCTCCGTGCCCGCCGCTTTCGCCTTCGGCGGCGGCCCGAACCGCTGCCCCGGCTTCTCCGCCCGCGCATACAGCCCTGCCACCTTCGGCAGGTTCTTCTCGATGTCGGAGATGCGCGTCGGCCCCGACGGGTGGGTGCTGACGAACTGCGGCGGTGCGTTCTTGTTCGCGGCGCCCATCTTCTGCCACAGCGTCACGCCCGAGCGCGGGTCGTAGCCGGCGCGCGCCGCGAGTTCGATGCCGACCAGGTCGGCTTCGGACTCGTCTTCACGCCCGAACTTGAGCGTGAGCAGCTGCCCGCCCATGTCGGCCGCCATGCGGCCGAGGCCACCCAGACCGAAGATCGCCGCGCCGACTTCGATCGCACCGCGGGTGGCCATGGTCTTGCCCATGCGCTCGCGGGCGTGCTCGCGCAGCGCGTGGGTCATCTCGTGGCCCATGATCATCGCGACCTCGTCGTCGCTGAGTTGCAGCTGCTCGAGGATGCCGAAGTAGAACGCGATCTTGCCGCCCGGCATGCAGAAGGCGTTGACCTGCTTGCTGCCGAGCAGGTTCACTTCCCACTTCCACTGCCGTGCCCGTTCGTTCCACTCGTAGGTGTGCGGGATCAGCCGCTGCGCGATGGCGCGCAGCCGCACCACCTGCGGGTGGTCGGCCGGCGCCAGCGCACGCTGCTGCGCGGCCTGGCGCTGCATCTGCACGTACTGCTGGGTGGCGGCCTGCTCGATCTGGTCGGCCGACACTGCGCCGGCGAAGATCGACTTCTTGCCGACCTCGACACCCTCGCGCGCCAGCGCCGGCCCCCATGCGCCGACACCAGCTGCGAGCAGCGCGCCGGTGAAAAGCCGACGCCCGGGCATGAAGCCACAGCCGCACGTGGCCCCATGGGGAGTCCAGACTGAAACGGGCTTGGCGTGCTTGTTCATGGAGAGCTGTGAGTGCCACGCTGGCCGTGCGTTCCCTGCGCTATTTCGCTTCGGCATCCTGCAGCATCCGGCGCACCTGCGGCAGCAGCAGGTAGGCCGGAAAGCTGAGCCAGAAGGTCAGGAAGAAGTAGGCCGAATAACCCATCTCCTGCGCACCGATGCCGCCGGCCCAGCCGGCCACCGCGCGGCTGAAGGCGAAGATGCTGGAGAGGATCGCGTACTCCGTCGTCGCCTTCGCGCGGCTCGTGATCGCCATCAGGAACGCGAGGAAGGCGCCGGTGCCCAGCCCGCCGGTGAAGCTCTCGACGGCGCTGGCGCTGTAGACAATCAACTGGTGCGCCATCGCGATGTCAGTGCCCTGTGCGGCGCGCGGCACGGCGTAGGCCGCGAAGGCATAAACCAGGTTCGACAGCGCCTGCCAGATGCCCAGCACCCACAGGCCCTTGAAGATGCCGCGTGTGTCGACGTACCAGCCGCCGAGCAGGCCGCCGGCGATCGACAGCACCAGACCGAGCTGCACGCTGACCACGCCGATCTGCTGGTTGGTGAAGCCAGCGTCGACCCAGAACGGCTTGACCATGAAGCCCATCGATGCATCGCCGAGCTTGAACAGCAGGATGAAGACGAGGATCGCGATCATCCCCGGCCGCGACAGCAGTTCGACCCAGGCGCCGAACACCGGCCCTTCGCGCATCAGCTGCGCGCGCGGGTGGTTGGCGGCGGTGACCATCAGCGCGGCGCCTAGGAACATCAGCCCGACGGGAATCGCACCCTTGAACCACCAGGTCTTGTTCCATTCGGCCACCGCGCTCCAGCCAGCCACCTTGGCGATCGGCGCGAGCGCCGGCCAGAGCAGGCCGATCAAGACCAGCGCCAGCGCCGCGATCCACAGCGGCTGGTCGCGCAGCAGGCCGAACTCGGTCGCGAGTGTGCCCGGGGTCGACAGGCGCGCGCCTTCCGGCGGTGCGAACAAGGCCATCACCGCGTTGCACATGAACACCGCGCCGCCGACAAGGTAGGCCGCGCTCCAGCCGAGCCAGCCCGACATGATGAGCACCACGCCCGCGAAGATCATGCCGACGCGGTAGAAGCCGATCCGGAAGCCGTTGGCCATGCCGTATTCGCGCCGGTCGAGCAGCTCGATGGTGTAGCCGTCGGTCGCGATGTCGTTGGTCGCCGAGAACACCGTGAACAAGCCGATCGCGACCCACACCCAGGGCCCGAACACGTTGGCCGAGCCGGTCGAGAAGTACGACATCACACAGGCCATGCCGGCGTTCGCACCGCTCACCCACCAGCGGTGGTGGCGGGCCCAGTCGATGGCCGGCGCCCACAGAAACTTCACGGTCCAGGCCAGGCCCAGCAGGCTGAGCAGGCCGATGTCGGCCAGGTTCACGCCCTGCTGGCGAAAGTAGACCGGGAAGATGTCGAAGAACACCCCGAGCGGCAGGCCTTCGCTGAAGTACAGCAAGGCCACCCAGAAGAGCTTGCGTTTGTAGACGGGGGTGGCCGGGGGCAACGCGCCGGGGGCGCTGGCCCCGGG
>JBEBIB010000058.1:0-6824 GCA_040080605.1 Burkholderiaceae bacterium | reverse complement strand
CGCCACGGGGTGCGCCGATAACGCAAACGACGCCAAGCCGTCTGCGTTGCCTCCATCAAACTGGCATCAAGGCGTCTGCCGCCCAGACTCCTAGCGCAGCCAGAACCAGAGCAGCCCGGCGAGCACGGCCACCGACGGCAGCCAGTCGCGCCAGTCACGCCACTCGAAACCTTCCTGCCCGGGGGCGCGGAAGTTGAGCGGCCGCAACACGTGCCGATAGAACGCGGTGCCGCGAAAACCGTGCTGGCGGCGCAGCGCCTCACCGACGGGCCGCGCGCCCGGCGCACGAAAGCTGCGCAGGCGCGGCTCCAGCGCCAGCAGCAGCGGCATCGCGTCGGTCAGCGAGGGCGCCAGCACCGCGTGGCCGCAGCGTTTGCACGCGGTCATCGAGGTCGGGTCGAGCGCGTCGCCGCAACCGCGGCAGGGCCAGCTGACGTGGTTCGCGTCGTCGGCCGGCAGTGGCAGGCCGTGGCGCACCATCACCGACGCCATCAGCCGCTGCAGGTCGAACACGACGAGCGGGCTGGCGCAGTGTTCGCAGCCTTCGCTGTTGCCGGGTGGCACCGGCGCGCCGCAGTTCAGGCAGGTCAGCGGGCGCTGTTCGGTGTCCAGCGTGCGCCGGTCGCGCGCGCTGAGCGGGCGCACCAGGCCACGCTCGGCGAGCAGCAGACTGAAGCTCTGGTAGTGGCCGTGCCGGTTCGGGCACTCGTGGCCGGCGCTGCGGCCGAAGCGCGTCAGCATGTGCACCGGCTTGAGTTCGGCGCTGCAGCGCACGCAGGCCAGCGGCAAGGTCAGCGCGCCCGGCGGAGGGCCACCCATCACGCTGTGCATCTGCCGTAGCAGGCCGATCCAGCCCAGGCCCGAGAGGCGCACCGACTCGAAGGCGTCGAACCACACGAGGTGGCAGTTCGGGCACAGGTCGGTCTCGTGCTGCTGGCCGTAGTGGCCTTCGAGCGTGATCGGCTGCAAGTCGCACTTGCAGTGGGTGCAGGTCAGCGCGCGCGCCTTGACCGCGCCCGCCTTGGCGGTGGTCGAGGACGCCGGCTGCGCCCAGTTCACATCGCCCCGTCGACGCCTGCCGCTTCGGCCTGCTTGTCGGCGTGGTAACTCGACCGCACCATCGCGCCGACCGCAGCGTGGGTGAAGCCCATAGTCGCCGCTTCGCGCTCGAACATCCTGAACGTGTCGGGGTGCACGTAGCGCCGCACTGGCAGGTGGTGGCCGCTGGGCGCGAGGTACTGGCCGATCGTCAGCATGTCGATCTGGTGCTCGCGCATGTCGCGCATGACCTGCAGGATCTCTTCGTCGGTTTCGCCCAGGCCGACCATCACGCCGCTCTTGGTCGGAACGGTCGGCGCGAATTCCTTGAAACGCTTGAGCAGGTTCAGCGAGTAGGCGTAGTCGGAACCGGGCCGCGCTTCCTTGTAGAGGCGTGCGGTGGTCTCGAGGTTGTGATTCATCACGTCGGGCGGCGCGGCCTTCAGGATCTCGAGCGCGCGGTCCATGCGACCGCGGAAGTCGGGCGTGAGGATCTCGATCTTCGTGTCGGGCGAGTGCTCGCGCGTCAGGCGGATGCAATCGACGAAGTGGCCGGCACCGCCATCGCGCAAGTCGTCGCGGTCAACGCTGGTGATCACGACGTACTTCAACTTCAGCGCCGCGATCGTCTTGGCCAGGTTCAGCGGCTCGTTCACGTCGAGCGGGTCGGGCCGGCCGTGGCCCACGTCGCAGAACGGGCAGCGCCGCGTGCACTTGTCACCCATGATCATGAAGGTGGCCGTGCCCTTGCCGAAACACTCGCCGATGTTCGGGCACGAGGCTTCTTCGCAGACGGTGTGCAGCTTGTGCTCGCGCAGGATGCTCTTGATCTCGTAGAAGCGCGTGCTCGGCGAGCCGGCTTTCACGCGGATCCAGTCGGGCTTCTTCAGCGTTTCGGCCGGCACGATCTTGATCGGGATGCGCGCCGTCTTCGCCCGCGACTTCTGCTTGGCGGTGGCGTCGTAGCCGGCGGCGGGCGCGGCGTCTCGGGTCACGTTGGGGGTGCTCATGTGCGCTTTCCGGGTTGACCCGTTCGATCAAAGGCTCAGCTGGTTCGAGAGCCGGGTGCCGAGGATGGCGGCCACCTCGTCGCTCGAGACCTGCACCCCGATTGTAGAAAGGTCCACGGTCTGCAGGCCTTCATAACCGCAAGGGTTGATCCCGGCGAAGGGTTGCAGGTCCATCGCGACGTTCAAGGCCACGCCGTGGTACGTGCAGTGGCGGCTGACCTTGACACCGAGCGCGGCGATCTTGCCGAGGCCCTCGAAGCGGTCGATGCGCGGGCCGGTCAGCGCCGCGTGGCCGAACGGGTCGGCCAGGTTCACGTAGATGCCGGGCGCGCCCGGCACGCGGTGGCCGGTGACGCCAAGGTGTTCCAGCGTCTTCAGCAGCGCCTGCTCGAGCCGGTAGACGTATTCCTTGACGTAGATGCTCAGCCGCTTCAGGTCGACCAGCGGGTAGGCGACCACCTGCCCAGGGCCGTGGTACGTGACCTGCCCGCCGCGGTTAGTCTGAATGATGGGAATCCCATGAGGGTTCAGCACATGTTCGGGTTTGCCGGCCAGGCCTTGTGTGTAGACGGGCGGATGCTCGCAGAGCCAGATCTCGTCGGGTGTGTCGCCGGTGCGCGCTTCGGTGAAGGCGCGCATCGCCGCCAACGTGGGCTCGTACGCGACGGCGCCGAGGCGATGCAGCACCGGCGGCGCGGCCAGTTCGCTCACAGCACCATCTTCACCATCGGGTGCGTGCTCAGCGTGCGGTAGAGCTCGTCGAGCTGTTCGCGGCTGGTGGCAGTGACGGTGACCGTCACACCCAGGTACTTGGCACCCTTGCTCGGCCGCAGCTCGACGGTCGCGGCGTCGAAGGCCGGGTCGAAACGCTCGGCGATCAGGGTGATGGCGTGCACGAAGCCGTCGACGTTCAGGCCCATCACCTTGATGGGGAACTTCGACGGGTACTCGATCAGCGACTGTTCGGGCGGAATCTCTTGCATGGCGGCGGTGTTCATGCGTTCGGATATGGGGGCACTCCGGCGCGGCACAACGCCGCGCGCGCGGCGGCTTCAGATCGACTGCGCGAGCTTGGCGCGCTGGTAGGCCTCGTACAGGCGCGCATACACCGGCCCGGGCTTGCCACGCAAGGCGCCGTGGCCGACCGGCTGGCTGTCGAGCGTGGTGACGGGCAACAGCTCCTTGGTGGCCGAGCTGAGCAGGATCTCGTCGGCCGAGAACACATCGGCCTCGGGGATCGGCCGCAGGTTGTAGGCGATGCCGACCTCTTCGCACAACTCGCGGATCAACTCGTAGCGGATGCCTTCGAGCACGTGCTCGCTCTTCGGCGGGCCGAGCAGGGCACCTTCGTGGACGACCCACACGTTGCTGGCCGCCGCCTCGGTCAGGTGGCCGTCGCGGAACATGATGGTCTCGGTGGCGCCGTGGTCGGCCGACAGTTGCCGCGCCAGCACGTTGCCGAGCAGCGAGATGCTCTTGATGTCGCCCCGCTCCCAGCGGAAGTCGCGTGCCGTCACGCAGCTCACGCCCTGGTGGCGCTGCT
This sequence comes from Burkholderiaceae bacterium, assembly GCA_040080605.1. Taxonomy (GTDB): domain Bacteria; phylum Pseudomonadota; class Gammaproteobacteria; order Burkholderiales; family Burkholderiaceae_C; genus LMDS01. Next base: position 3,233 of record JBEBIB010000058.1, on the reverse strand, counting down.
CGGGCGTGGCCGGTTTCATCGCGCTGCACATCATGAACACGGTGGGCTGCACGTCGGCCGGCATCACGTGGTCGCGCAGCGCCACGCCGCGGGTGATCTGGATGTAGACGATCTGGTCGGGCGCGCCGGTCTTGTCGATCAATGCAGCCACGAGCTTGCGGCAACGCTCCAGCCACTCTTCGCGCGTGTGCGGGTTGGCGATGCGCAGCTTCGACAGGCTGCGGTTCAGCCGCGCCATGTGTTCGTCGAAGCGGAACAGCCGCCCGCCGTAAGCCGGTACGACTTCATAGATGCCGTCGCCGAAGATGAAACCCCGGTCGAGCACCGAGACCTTGGCCAGGTGCAGCGGGCCGTACTCGCCATTCAGGTAACACAAGGTGTCGGGCAGGGTTTGCATGTGCGGCTCCAGCGTGTGGGCGAAGACTACTTGATCCAGAGCCGCAGGGCGTCCCAGGCGCGGCCGAAGATGCCGGCCTGCTCGACCGGCTCGAGCACGACCAGCGGCAGGTCGAGCACCGGCGCACCCGCCGTGGTGCTGACCTTGATCGTGCCGACACGCTGGCCCTTGGTGAGCGGCGCGACAAGCGGGTCGGTGCGCTCGATCTTGGTCTGCAGCTTGCCGCCCTCGCCCTTCGGCACGCTGACGAACAGGCCGCCGGCCGCGCCGAGCTTGACCACGCTCTCCTTGCCCTTCCAGATCGGCGGCGTGACCATCGGTTTCGCGTCGTCGAACAGGCGCACGGTGTCGAAGGCTTGGTAGCCCCAATTCAGCAGCTTCTGGCTCTCGCCGGCGCGCGCTTCCATCGAGGTGGTGTTCAGCACCACGGTCAGCAGGCGGCGTTTGCCCGGGCCCTTGCCGTCGGCGCCGAGGTTCGGGAATTCACGCTGGGCGGTGGCGATCAGGCAATAACCGGCCGCGTCGGTGAAGCCCGTCTTCAGGCCGTCGACCGACGGGTCGCGGCGCAGCAGCAGGTTGCGGTTCGGCTGGTTGATGTTGTTGTACTTGTATTCCTTGATCGCGTAGTAGGCGAAGAACTCCGGGTAGTCGCGGATCACATGGGTGGCGATCACCGCCAGGTCACGCGCGGTGCTGCGGTGGCCGGGTTCGGTGAGGCCGGTGACGTTCTTGAACACGGTGTTCTTCAGGCCGAAGGCCACCGCCTGGCGGTTCATCATGGCGACGAACTGCTCCAGCGTGCCACCCACCGCTTCGGCCAGCACCACGGCCGCATCGTTGCCCGACTGCACGATCTCGCCCTTGAGCAGCTCGTCGACCGTCGGTGTCATCGTGGTGTCGATGAACATCAGCGAACCGCCGGCTTTGCGCTCGTCCCACGCGCGCTTGGAAACCGGCAGCTTCTGCTCGAGCGTGAGCTTCTTGTCGTGGATGGCAGTGAAGACCACGTACAGGCTCATCAGCTTGGTCAGCGAGGCCGGGTCGGCCGAGGCGTCGGCGTCACGCTCGGCCAGCGTCTGGTTGCTGGTCATGTCGAGCACGAGGAAGTGTTTGGCCGCCACTTCGGGCGGCTGCGGCGCCTGGGCGAAAACAGTGCCGGCGAACAGCACCGCGAGAGCGAGAGAGAACAGACGTTTCATTGACAACCCGGTGAAGAGAGAAGTGGCGCGCACCGCTTGGGTCGCGGTGCAGCGCATCGAAAAAGAAGGCTGCGGATCAAAGCGGAACGCGGGGCTGCAGTTCCTGCACGATCACGGTTTTCAGCAGCGCGAGCTGGCCGTGGAAGAAGTGGCCGACACCGGGGAACACGATCACCGGCAGGTTTTGCGGCCGAGCCCAGGCCAGCGTGGCCGAGAGCGGCACCACCTCGTCGCTCTCGCCGTGGATCACGAGCGTATCGGCCGGCACCGCGGCCATCTGCTGTTTTTCGGTCGACGGGCCAACGAGCACCAAGCGCTGCGGCTTCGAATCATCCGCCAAGCGGGTGGCGGCCTGTGTCGCGACGTAAGCGCCGAACGAGAAGCCGGCGAGCATGAGCGGCGTGGCCGGGTCACGGTGGGCATCGATCACCGCGAGCGCGTCGTCGACCTCGCCCACGCCCTCGTCCCACGCGCCCTGCGAGGCGCCGACACCGCGGAAGTTGAAACGCACGCTGCGCCAACCGAGCTGAACGAAAGCGCGCGCCAGTGTCTGCGCCACCTTGTTGTCGAGCGTGCCGCCGTGTTGCGGGTGCGGGTGGCAGACCACGGCGACGCCGCGCGGCGTGCCGGCCGGCGTGTCGATGGCACATTCGATGTCGCCGGCCGGGCCGTTGACGCGGGTGCGAACGGTGCTGGAATTCATCGCAGCGTCAGCGGCCCACACTCGCCGGCAGCAGCAGCCGCTCGACGACCTGGCCGTTCTTGAGGTGCGAATCGACAATCTCGTCGATGTCGTGCTTGTCGACGAAGGTGTACCAGACGGCCTCGGGGTAGACCACCGCCACCGGCCCACCGGCGCAGCGATCAAGGCAGCCGGCCTTGTTGACGCGCACCCCGCCCGGGCCGGTGAGGTTCTCACCCTTGACGCGCGATTTGCAATGATCGAAGCCGGCCTGGGCACCGTGGTTGCTGCAGGCGTCTTCGCCCTTGTCGCGCTGGTTCAGGCAGAAGAAGATGTGGCGTTTGTAATAACTCATCCGTGCATTTTAGGAGGCGTAGCGCTGGCCCTCGATGCCGTCACCCTTCTTCGCGCGCGCCCAAGCGCGCCAGCAGGTAGACGATCGCCGCATACGGCCAGAGCCAGCCGACCCAGCGTGCCGCACCGTGAAAACGGATGAAGCGGCCCTGTTCCCAGGCCTGCAGGCTTTCGGCGAAGTACGGGTCCGACGGCGCCTGCGCCACGAACACGACCAGCGCCGTCAGCACGATCAGGCCCAGACCCGCGGCCGCGCGCCGCGGCACGAAGCTCAGCAACGCCGCCAATGCCGCGCTGAAACCGAACGCGGCCACGGCTTGCGGCGTGCTCCAGGCCAGCGCATGCTGCGGGCCGAAGTTGAGCGCCGTCGACAGCGTCGTCGCCAGCCCGCCGAGCAGGGCCGCGCCCACGACCAGCACGAAGCGGCGCCAGCCCGGCTGCGCCACCACGAAGGCCACGAGACAAGGCGCGAGCAGGCCGAGCGCGATCAGCGAAAACTCGCCGCCGGGCGAGAGCGCGGTGCGCTGCAGTTCGGCGTCGAGCCAGCTCTCGAACCAGGGCGCGACGGGCGTGTCCTGCACCAGCCCCGCCACCCCTTCCT
>JBEBIB010000041.1:0-29049 GCA_040080605.1 Burkholderiaceae bacterium | reverse complement strand
ACGGGGTGCGCCGATAACGCAAACGACGCCAAGCCGTCTGCGTTGCCTCCATCAAACTGGCATCAAGGCGTCTGCCGCCCAGACTCCTAGCCGACGTGCACCGCCACCACCAGCATCAGCAGCCCGATGAACACCGGCTGGTGCAGCATGTAGAAGCTCAGGCTCCAACGGCCGAGCAGCGCGAGCGGCTGCAGCGCAGCCGGCACGGCGCCGGTGACCCAATGGCGCCGGTGCGCCAGCACCCATTGCCCGGCCGCGAAGCCCCACCACACCACGCCGAGCCACGGCAGCAGCGGCACGAAGTCTTCGGTCACCGGCTTGCGCGTGACCAGGCCGATCCAGTTGGTCCAGCGGGTGTCGAACCACGGGTCTTGCACGAGGCGCGGCAGTGCGATCGCGACCAACCCGAGCGGCCACAACCAGCGCCCGGCACCGGCGCTCAGCCGCAGAACGATCAGCATCAACGCGATGCTGTGCAACACGCCGAAGCTGATGAAGCGGTTGCCGAACATGAGCCACGAGCCCAAGCTCACCAGCAGCGCACAACCCGCCACCTGCGCCCAGCGGCGCCAGAAGCGCGGCCAGCCCTGGCCCTGCAGCATCGCGATGGCCTGGCCGAAGCCGGCACAGAACAGGAACAGGCTGACGATGCAGGTGCGCTGGCCGGTCCAGAACGGGTCAGTGTTGAAACTCTGCGTGATGAACCTGAAGTGGTTCAGGTCGAAACAGAAGTGGAAGACGGCCATCCACACGATGGCCACGGCGCGCAGCGCGTCGAGGCGGTCGAAGCGCTGGCGGTCGGCAGGGACGACAAGGGTTCGTTCAATCACGCAGCAACGATAGCGCACGCCCGCCGCAGGCCGCTGTACTCGAGCCCGGCAAACACCAGCACCGCGATCGCCTGCGACGCGATGAAGGCTTCGCCCAGCAGCGTCGGCGGCGGGCTGGCGTTGAAGGCGAACAGCACGCACTCGACGGCCCACAGCACGTTCAGCACGATCGGCACCCACACGGCGGCGCGCGGCACGGCCCGGCGTGTGGCCAGCCACAACAGATAGGCGGCGTAGGGAAAGAACGCCAGGCCGGCAGGCAGCAACAGTGCCGACGGAATGGCGAGAAGGCCCTGCAGCAGGTTGGCGCCGAGCGCCATCACGGCACCCGCGGCTGCGCTGACGAGCGCATCGGCCACGAGCGCGCGGCGCAGGAAAACGGACGGTTGGATCAGGTTCGACATGACGGGCTCCTGGTTGTCGATCACCGCCCACTGCGGCGTGGCGGAATGTTCGGTCGCGCGCAGCGCCCAAGCCATTACCCACCAGGTCATGGAATGCGCGGAAGCCCTGCGCTATCGTGTGGCACATGAACCCTTCGACCGCCCTCACCTTCGGCACCCAGCTGCGCGGCTGGCGCCAACGGCGGCGCCTGAGCCAGCTCGATCTGGCGGTCGACGCCGAGGTCTCCACGCGCCACCTGAGCTTCGTCGAAACCGGCCGCGCGATGCCGAGCCGCGAGATGGTGCTGCGCCTGGCCAACCGGCTCGAGGTGCCGCTGCGCGAACGCAATGTGCTGCTCACCGCTGCGGGTTTCGCGCCGATGTATGCCGAACGTGGCCTCGACGACCCGGCCCTGCGCGCGGCGCGCGAAGCGGTCGACCAGATCCTGAAAGCGCACGAGCCCTACCCGGCGCTCGCCGTCGACCGGCACTGGAACATGGTGTCGCACAACGCGGCGGCGGTGCCCTTTTTCTCGCTCGGCATCGCGCCGGAGTTGCTGAAACCACCGGTCAACGTGCTGCGTGTGAGCCTGCACCCGCAAGGGCTGGCGCCGTTCATCGTCAACCTCGCGCAGTGGCGCGAGCACCTGCTGGAGCGGGTGCAGCACCAGGTCACGATCAGCGCCGATGCAACGCTGGCTGCGCTGCTCGCCGAGCTGGCGGCCTACCCGGTGCCGGCTTCGAGTGAAGCACACGCACCGATCGCCGCCAACGCGATCGTCGTGCCGTTGGTGCTGGACACACCGATGGGCCGGCTCTCGCTGATCAGCACGATGACGGTGTTCGGCACGCCGATGGAAGTGACACTCTCGGAGCTGGCGCTGGAGACCTTTTTCCCGGCCGATGCGCAGACCGCTGCAGTGTTGCGCGGCATGGCCGAAGCGGCGAGCGCCGCGGCTTAGTCAGGCGTCGAGCGCCTTGCGCAAGGCGTCCTTCAGCTTCTTGTACTCGGCCGGGCGGCTCTTCTTCAACTCGGCCAAGTCGGCGCGCAAGGCGTCGACACGGGCGGCGGCAGCGTCGAGCTTGACCTCGTCGATCTCGGTTTTCATCTTCAGGAAGTCGTCGATGCGTTTGTCTTTCGGCGACGTGCGGGCGCGTTCTTCGATCAACAGCCCCAACGCTTCAGAGATGCGCCCGAGCTGGCGCCCATAGCTGTGGCGCTGCAGCACCTCGACTTCGGTCTGCGGTGCGCTCGAGTTGCCGCTGCTCAGCGTGAAGGTCGGCCCGAAATTCCAGCCCGGGTTGATCGCCTGCGTGAACGCCTGCGGCGCCGAGCGCATCGCCTCCGACCAGCTGCGCAGCCACTCGGCCGGGTCGGCCGGCGTCCATGGCCACGAAGGTGTCGGTGTGTCGTTCGTGGCCATGTCTCGCTCCTTCGTCAGGCGACCCAGCGCCGTGCGTTGCCGAACACGCGCATCCACGGGCTGGCCGCGCTGCGCTCGCCCGACGTCCAGCTCATCTGCACGTTGCGGAACACGCGCTCGGCGTGCGGCATCAACACCGTGAAGCGCCCATCCGGTGTGGTCACGGCCGTCAGGCCGTCGGGACTGCCGTTCGGGTTGAACGGGTAGGCCTCGGTGGCGGCGCCGGTGTTGTCGACGAAACGCATCGCGCGCTCGACCGCCTTGGCGTCGCCGCGCTGCGAGAAGTCGGCAAAACCTTCACCGTGCGCGACCGCCACCGGCAGGCGGCTGCCGGCCATGCCGCTGAAGAAGATCGACGGGCTCTCCAGCACTTCGACGAGGCTCAGCCGCGCTTCGAACTGCTCGCTCTTGTTGCGCGTGAACTTCGGCCAGGCTTGCGCGCCGGGGATGATCGGCGAGAGCGCCGCCATCATCTGGCAGCCGTTGCAGACGCCGAGCGCGAAAGTGTCGTCGCGGTTGAAGAAAGCCGCGAACTGTTCGGCCAGCACTCGGTTGAACATCACCGAACGCGCCCAGCCTTCACCGGCGCCCAAGGTGTCGCCGTAGCTGAAACCGCCACAAGCGATGAAACCCTTGAACTGGTCGAGCCGTGCACGGCCGGCCTGCAGGTCGCTCATGTGCACGTCGAAGGTGTCGAAGCCGGCCTGGGCCATCGCGTAGCTCATCTCGAGGTGGCTGTTGACACCCTGCTCGCGCAGGATCGCGAGCTTGGGCCGCGCGGCATGAACGAATGGGGCGGCCACGTCGACCGACGCATCGAAGCTCAGCTGCACATGCAGGCCCGGGTCGTCGGCGCGGCCGACCGCCTCGTGTTCGGCGTCGGCGCAGGCAGGGTTGTCGCGCAGCTTCGCAATGCGCCAGCTGACATCGTCCCAGGCTTGTTGCAACTCGCGCAGAGGTGCGCTGAACACAGACTTCGCATCGCGCCAGACCTCGATCGTCCCGCGATCGTTGGGCTTGCCGATGAAATGGCTGTGTTTGCTCAGGCCGAACTCGCGCAATGTCTGCATGACCTCGTTGCGCACGGCGGTCGGCACCTGGATCACGGCCCCGAGCTCTTCGCTGAACAGCGCACGCAAGGTCAGTTCCTGGCGGCGCGCGCTGACCTGCGTGGCCCAGTTCTTCGAGTCGCCGTGGTCGGCGCGGCTGTCGCTGATGCCGTCGCCTTCGGTGACGAGCATGTCGACGTTCAGGCTGATCCCCATGTGGCCGGCGAAGGCCATTTCGCAGGCAGAAGCCCAGAGGCCGCCGTCGCTGCGGTCGTGGTACGCGAGCAATTTTCCTTGCTCGCGCAGGCGATTGATGGCGCTGACCAGCGCTTTCAGCTGCGCCGGCTCGTCGAGGTCGGGCACGGTACTGCCGAACTGGTTCAGCACCTGCGCGAGCATCGAGCCCGCCATCCGGTTCTTGCCGTTGCCGAGGTCGATCAGAATCAGCGTCGTGTCGCCCGGCTGCAGCTGCGGCGTGAGCGTGGACCGCGCGTCGGCGAGCGTGGCAAACGCCGTGACGATCAGGCTGACCGGCGAGGTGACCTGCTTCGATGTGCCGGCATCGGACCAGCGCGTGCGCATCGACAGCGAGTCCTTGCCGACCGGCACGCTGATGCCGAGCGCCGGGCACAGCTCCATGCCCACGGCAGTCACCGTGTCGTACAAGGCCGCGTCTTCACCCGGCTCGCCGCACGCCGCCATCCAGTTGCAGCTGAGCTTCACGCGCGACAGTTCGAACGGCGCGGCCAGCAGGTTCGTGATGGCTTCGCCGACCGCCATGCGGCCCGACGCCGGCGCGTCGAGCGCGGCCAGCGGCGTGCGCTCGCCCAGGCTCATCGCTTCGCCCTGGAAGCCACTGAAGTCGGCCAGCGTGACGGCGCAGTCGGCGACCGGCACCTGCCACGGGCCGACCATCTGGTCGCGGCTGTTCAGGCCACCGACCGTGCGGTCGCCGATCGTGATCAGGAAACGTTTGCTCGCGACGGTCGGGTGGCGCAACACGTCGAAGGCGACCTTCTCAAGCTGCACGTCGGTAAGATCGAGCTCGGCGAACGCACGCGCGACACGCTGCACGTCGCGCTGCATCTTCGGCGGTTTGCCGAGCAGCACCTCCATCGGCATCGCGATCGACCGCTCGCCGCCGGGGCCGTCTTCGAGCACGAGTTCCTTCTCGGCCGTCGTGACGCCGACCACCGCGAACGGGCAACGCTCGCGCTCGCACATCGCGCGGAAGATCGGCAAGGCCTCGGGCGACACGGCCATCACGTAACGTTCCTGGCTCTCGTTACACCAGACTTCCTTCGGCGCGAGGCCGGTTTCTTCGAGCGGCACGCTCCGCAAATCGAAACGTGCGCCCATGCCGGCGCCGTCGACCAGTTCGGGGAAGGCGTTGGAAATTCCTCCGGCACCCACGTCGTGGATCGCGAGTATCGGGTTGGTCTCGCCCAATGCCCAGCAGTGGTTGATGACCTCCTGCGCACGGCGTTCGATCTCGGGGTTGCCACGCTGCACCGAGTCGAAATCGAGCTCGGCAGCGTTGGCGCCCGAGGCCATCGAACTCGCCGCGCCGCCACCCATGCCGATGCGCATACCGGGGCCGCCGAGCTGGATCAGCAGGGTGCCGGGCGGGAACTGGATCTTCTTCGTCTGCGACGCGGCGATCGAGCCGAGGCCACCGGCGATCATGATCGGCTTGTGGTACCCACGCCGCTGCTCGCCAACGGTCTGCTCATAGACGCGGAAGTAACCACCGAGGTTGGGCCGGCCGAACTCGTTGTTGAAGGCCGCGCCGCCGAGCGGGCCGTCGATCATGATCTGCAGCGGGCTGGCGATGTGCTCGGGCTTGCCGTACGGCGACTGCTCCCACGGCTCGCTCGTGCCCGGCAGGTGCAGGTTCGAGACGCTGAAGCCGGTGATGCCGGCCTTCGGCTTGGAGCCGCGGCCGGTCGCGCCTTCGTCGCGGATCTCGCCGCCGGCGCCGGTGGAAGCGCCCGGGAACGGCGAAATCGCCGTCGGGTGGTTGTGCGTTTCCACCTTCATCAGCACGTGGACCGCTTCGGTGCGCGCCGCATAGACCGGCGCGTTGGTGTAGCCCTGCGGCAACCAGCGTTCGATCGTGCCACCTTCCATCACCGAGGCGTTGTCGCTGTAGGCGATGACCGTGTGCTGCGGCGACACGGCTTCGGTGTGGCGGATCATCTGGAACATCGAGCGTTCCTGCGGCACGCCGTCGATCACGAACTGCGCGTTGAAGATCTTGTGGCGGCAGTGTTCGCTGTTGGCCTGCGCGAACATCATCAGCTCGACGTCGGTCGGGTTGCGGTTCAGCGCGGTAAACGCGTCGACCAAGTAGTCGATTTCGTCGGGCGAGAGCGCCAGGCCGAACTCGGTGTTGGCGCGAACCAGGGCATCGCGCCCCTGGCCCAGCACGTCGACATGCTCCATCGGCTTGCCCGGCTGTTCGTCGAACAGGTGGGCCGCGTGTTCGCGGGCGGGCAGCACACTTTCGGTCATGCGGTCGTGCAGCAGCGCAGCAGCTACGGCCAGTTCGTCGGCCGTCAGCGCCTTGCTGCCACCCAGCAGGCCGCTCTTGAGCGTCAGCCGGTACTCGGTGACCCGCTCGACGCGGCGAATCGCGAGGCCACAGTTGTGCGCGATGTCGCTGGCCTTCGAGGCCCACGGCGACACGGTGCCCAGGCGCGGCGCCACGGCGATCAGCGTGCCGTCGGCCGCACCGGTATACGGGTCGCCGTAGCGCAGCAGCGCGTCGAGCTTGTCGGTGTCGCCACGCGCGAGCGGCGTGTCGCTGCAGACCCAGTGCACGAAGCGCGCCGCCACCGCGGTGATGCGCGGGCTAACGGCCTGCAAGCGCGGCAGCAGCGCCTGCGCGCGGAAACCGGACAGCGCATTGCCGCCCTCGAAGTGAGTCAGGTGCTTGGGGGTGGAAGTCACGCGGCGGGCTCGGGCGTTGAGGGCATGGCCGGGGCGCTTGAGGGGCGCCCGGGTGGAAACCCGCGATTTTACGGGCTCGGTGAGATAATGGCGGGCTATGACGATCACGATCAAAACCGCCGCCGATGTCGAAGCCATGCGCATCGCCGGCCGACTCGCTTCCGAAGTGCTGGATCTGCTCACCCCGCACGTGAAACCCGGTGTCTCCACCGACGAGCTCGACCGCATCGCCCACGACCACATCGTGAAGGTGCAACAAGGCATTCCGGCACCGCTGAATTACGCGCCGCCGGGCTACACACCCTACCCGAAATCGATCTGCACCTCGATCAACCATCAGGTCTGCCACGGCATCCCGAACGACCGGCCTCTGAAGAACGGTGACATCGTCAACATCGACGTCACCGTCATCAAGGACGGCTGGCACGGTGACACGAGCCGCATGTTCGTCGTCGGTGAAGGTTCGATCGCCGCGAAGCGCCTGTGCCAGATGACCTACGAAGCCATGTGGAAAGGCATCGTCAAGGTCAAGCCCGGTGCGCGCCTGGGCGACATCGGCCACACGATCCAGACCTTTGCCGAGAACAACGGCTTCTCGGTGGTGCGCGAGTTCTGCGGCCACGGCATCGGCCAGAAGTTCCACGAAGAACCGCAGGTGCTGCACTACGGCCGCCCGGGCACGCTCGAAGAGCTGGTGCCGGGCATGATGTTCACGATCGAGCCGATGATCAACGCCGGCCGGCGCGACATCCGCGAAATGGGCGACGGCTGGACCATCGTCACCAAGGACCGTTCGCTTTCCGCGCAATGGGAACACACGGTGCTCGTCACCGAGACCGGCTACGAGGTGATGACGCTTTCGGCCGGCAGCCCGCCGCCGCCGGCCTTCGTGCTGGCCGACGCGCGCGTGCCGCAGAACGCCTGAAGCACCGCTTCCATGGTCGCCGTTCTGTCAGCGCCGAAACCGGCGCCTCCCAGCATGGGCGAGTTGCGGGCGATGTTCCGCGACGGCAAGGCCGAACTGCTCGAACACTTCCGCGAATCGCGTCCCACCGCACCCGCCGCATTGCGGCTGATACGTTCGCTCAGCAAACACGTCGACCAGACCCTGCTCACGCTCTGGGAGCACGCCGCCATGCCGTCGGGCGCGGCGCTGCTCGCGGTCGGTGGTTACGGCCGCGGCGAGCTGTTCCCGCATTCCGACGTCGACGTGCTCGTGCTGCTGCCGCCCGCCCATGCTGGTGGCAGTGACGCGCTGAAGGCCTCGATCGAAGCCTTCATCACCGCCTGCTGGGACATCGGCCTGGAGATCGGATCGAGCGTGCGCACGGTCGCCGAATGCGTGGCGCTGGCCGAGAGCGACGTGACGGTGCAGACGGCGCTGCTCGAATCGCGCTACCTGTGCGGTTCACGGCGCGTGTTCAACAGCTTCCGCCACGCCAACTCGCATGCGATGGACGCCAAGGCTTTCCTGCGCGCCAAGACGCTCGAGATGGTGCAGCGCCACCGCAAGTTCGAAGACACGCCCTACTCGCTCGAACCCAACTGCAAGGAAAGCCCGGGCGGCCTGCGTGACCTGCAGGTGGTGATCTGGGTCGCACGCGCCGCGGGCCTGGGCAAGAACTGGAGCGCGCTGGCGGCCAAGGGGCTGATCACGCCGTTCGAGGTAAAGCAGCTCAACCGCAACGAAGGTTTGCTCAAGCTGATCCGCGCCCGGCTGCACCTGATCGCCGGGCGGCGCGAAGACCGGCTCGTGTTCGACCTGCAGACGGCCGTGGCCGAAAGCTTCGGCTACCAGTCGACGCGCGGCCAGCGCGCCTCCGAAGTGCTGATGAAGCGCTACTACTGGGCAGCCAAGGCGGTGACGCAGCTGAACCAGATCCTGATGCTCAACATCGAAGAGCGTGTCGAGGGTTCGCAGGACGCGCCGATGCGCCCCATCAATGACAAGTTCCTCGAGCGCGGCGGCATGCTCGAAGTGGCGAGCGACGACCTGTACCAGCGCGACCCGCACGCGATCCTGGAAACCTTCCTCGTCTACCAGCAGACCGTCGGGCCCAAGGGTCTGTCGGCCCGCACGCTGCGCGCGCTCTACAACGCGCGCGACCTGATGGACTCGAAGTTCCGCCACGACCCGGTGAACCGCGCGACCTTCATGAAGATCCTGCAGGAACCCGAGGGCCAGACCCACGCGTTCCGGCTGATGAACCAGACCAGCGTGCTGGGGCGTTACCTGTGGGTGTTCCGGCGCATCGTCGGGCAGATGCAGCACGACCTGTTCCACGTCTACACGGTCGACCAGCACATCATCATGGTGCTGCGCAACGTGCGGCGCTTCTTCATCCCCGAACATGCGCACGAGTACGCGTTCTGCTCGCAGCTCGCGTCGACCTTCGACAAACCCTGGGTGCTGTACGTGGCCGCGCTGTTCCACGACGTGGCCAAGGGCCGCGGTGGCGACCACTCCGAGCTCGGCGGCAAGGAAGCGCGGCGCTTCTGCCGTGACCATGGCATCGAGCGCGAGGACGCCAAGCTGATCGAGTTTCTGGTCGAAGCGCATTTGACGATGTCGCGTATCGCGCAGAAGGAAGACCTCTCCGAGCCCGACGTGATCGAGGCGTTTGCCAAACGTGTCGGCAACGAGCGCTACCTGACGGCGCTGTACCTGCTGACGGTGGCCGACATCCGCGGCACCAGTCCGAAAGTCTGGAACGCCTGGAAGGGCAAGCTGCTCGAAGACCTGTACCGCTTCACACTGCGTGCACTCGGCGGCGCGCGCCCGAACATGGACGCCGAAGTCGAAGCGCGCAAGCTCGAAGCACGAAGCGCGCTCAACCTGCTGCTCTTGCCGGCCGGCACCGAGCAGGCGCTGTGGAACACGCTGGCGCTGAGCTACTTCGCTCGCCACGATGCCGGCGACATCGCCTGGCACACACGCTCGCTGCATGCGTTCGTCGCGAGCACGGTACCGATCGTGCGGGCGCGCCTGTCGCCGCTGGGCGAAGGCCTGCAGGTGCTGGTATATGCACCCGACCAGGCCGACCTGTTCGCGCGCATCTGCGGTTATTTCGACAGTGCCGGCTTCAACATCCTCGACGCCAAGGTGCACACCACGCGCAGTGGCTATGCGCTCGACACCTTCCAGGTCAACAGCCCACAGTTCGAACAGAACTACCGCGACCTGATCTCCTACGTCGAAACCCAGCTCGCGCTCGCGCTCACGGCCGCCGGGCCGCTCCCCGAGCCGAGCCGCGGCCGCATCTCGCGCCGCGTGAAGTCTTTCCCGATCACGCCGCGTGTCACGCTGCGGCCCGACGAGCGCGCGCAGCACTGGCTGCTGGGCGTCTCGGCCAGCGACCGATCCGGCCTGCTGTTCTCGATCGCGCGGGTGCTGGCGCACCACCACATCAACCTGCAGCTGGCCAAGATCACGACGCTGGGCGAACGTGTCGAAGACACCTTCCTGATCGACGGCCCGGTGCTGCAGCAGAACAGGATGCAGTTGCAGATCGAGACCGAATTGCTCGATGCGGTGGCCTGAGATGCCTTCTTGCCGATGCTGCTGAAGATCAACGCCGCCGAGGCACTGGCCCAACTCGCCCAGTTCAGCGCCGTGGTCGACGCGCGCTCCGAGAGCGAGTTCGCGCTCGACCACCTGCCGGGTGCGCTGAACTGGCCGGTGCTGAGCGACGCCGAGCGCATCGTCGTCGGCACCGAGTACGCGCAGGTCTCGCCCTTCACCGCCAAGAAGCGTGGCGCCGCGCTCGTGGCGCGCAACATTGCCACGCACATCGAGCGCGAGGTGATGCAGTTGCCGAAAGACTGGAAGCCGCTCGTCTACTGCTGGCGTGGTGGCACGCGCAGCGGCTCGCTCGCACTCGTGCTCGACCAGATCGGCTTCCGGGTGCATGTGCTCGAAGGTGGCTACCGCGAGTACCGGCGCGCCGTGATCGCGGCACTCGACGAGCTGCCAGCGACGTTCCGGTACCGCGTGGTCTGCGGCACCACCGGCTCGGGCAAGAGCCGGCTGCTGCAGGTGCTGCGGGCCCAAGGCGCGCAGGTGCTCGACCTGGAGGCGCTGGCCAACCACCGCGGCTCGGTGCTCGGGCTGGTACCGGGCAGCGTGCAGCCGGGGCAAAAGCAGTTCGAGTCGCGGGTGTGGGACACGCTGCGCGGCTTCGATGCTGCGCGCCCGGTGTTCGTGGAGAGCGAGAGCAAGAAGGTCGGTGACCTGCGGGTGCCGCTGCTGCTGATGGAACACATGCGCAAGTCGCCTTGCATTCAGCTCGAACTGGCGCTCGATGCGCGGGTGCGCTTGCTGATCGAAGACTACGACTTCTTCGTCACCGACACGGCAGCGTTCTGTGGCAGGCTCGACGCTTTGCGTGCCTCGCGCGGGCACGAGATCGTCAACGGCTGGCAGGAAGCGGCGCGCGCCGGCCGCACGGCCGAGGTCGTGCAGGACCTGCTCGTGACGCACTATGACCCGAACTACAACCAGTCGATGAAGCGCAACTTCATTGGCGTGGCGGCGCTGCACCTCGATCTGGCCTGGGACGGCAGCACGCCATCACTTGAAACCGCGGCGGCGCAAGCCATCGCCGCCGGCTGAAAGACGGAGCAATTTCTGGAAGCGTTTCTGATATCCACCGGCGTGGTGGCCCTGGGGGAAATGGGCGACAAGACGCAACTGCTGGCCATGCTGCTCGCCATCAAGTTCCGCAAACCCGTTCCGATCATCCTCGGCATCCTGGTCGCGACCTTGCTGAACCACGCCTCCGCCGGGCTGCTCGGCGCATGGGTTGCACGCGCGCTCGGGCCCGACGTGCTGCGCTGGGTCATCGGCGTCTCGTTCATCGCGATGGCCGCCTGGATGCTGGTGCCAGACAAGATCGACGACGAAGCAGGAAAGCCCTCTCGCTTCGGTGCATTCGGCACCACGCTGATCGCGTTCTTCCTGGCCGAGATGGGCGACAAGACGCAGATCGCCACCGTGGCGCTCGCCGCGCGTTACGAGGATCTGGTGGCGGTGGTCGCCGGCACGACGCTCGGCATGATGATCGCCGACGTGCCGGCAGTGTTCGTCGGCGACAAACTGGCGAAGAAAGTGCCGATGCGCCTGGTGCACGCCATCGCGGCGGCGATATTCGGGCTGTTGGGGGTGCTGACGTTGTTCAACGTCGGCAAGCTGTTCTAGGCACACCACCGCGCCCCAGCCGAGTCGCCTGCAGGCGACTCGTCGTTCGCCAGGCGAAGAAGAGTCCGAAGGGACTCTTCTTCGTCCGGGCTCACCCCATGTGCAACCCACCGTTGACGGAGAAGTCGGCCCCGGTCGCGAAACCCGATTCATCCGACGCCACCCACGCCACCATCGACGCGATGTCGTCCGGCGTGCCCAGCCGCTTGACCGGGATGCCGGCGATGATCTTGTCGAGCACGTCCTGGCGGATCGCCTTGACCATGTCGGTCGCGATGTAGCCCGGGCTCACGGTGTTCACCGTCACGCCCTTGTTGGCCACTTCCTGCGCCAGCGCCATCGTGAAGCCGTGCATGCCGGCCTTGGCGGCCGAGTAGTTGGTCTGGCCGAACTGGCCCTTCTCGCCGTTGACCGAGCTGATGTTGATGATGCGGCCCCAGCCGCGATCGACCATGTCGTCGATGACCTGCTTGGTCACGTTGAACAGGCTCGTCAGGTTGGTCTCGATCACGGCGTCCCAGTCGGCGCGGCTCATCTTGCGGAACATGCCGTCGCGGGTGATGCCGGCGTTGTTCACGAGCACGTCGACCGGGCCGTGTTCGGCCTTGACCTTCTGGAAGGCCGTGACCGTCGAATCCCAGTCGCCGACATTGCCGACCGACGCGTAGAACTTGTAACCCAGCGCCGACTGCTCACCCAGCCACTTGGCGTGGTCGCGGCTCGGGCCGCAACCTGCGATCACGGTGAAGCCGTCCTTGTGCAGGCGCTGGCACATGGTCGTTCCGATGCCACCCATGCCACCGGTCACGTATGCGATTTTTTTACTCACTTCTTTTCCCTGTTGAATCAAAAACGAACAGCCGCCCGACCGTCGAGGCTCAGGCGGCCGGCCCGCGCGCGGCGCGCGCAGGGCTTGGGTTCATCGGCGCTCAGCGCTCGACCGTCAGTGCAACGCCCATGCCACCGCCGATGCACAGCGAAGCGATGCCCTTCTTGGCATTGCGACGCTGCATTTCGTGCAGCAAAGTCACCAGGATGCGGCAACCGGACGCACCAATCGGGTGACCGATGGCAATGGCGCCGCCATTGACGTTGACCTTGCTCGTGTCCCAGCCCATCTCGTTGTTGACGGCGCAGGCCTGCGCGGCGAAGGCTTCGTTGATCTCGAGCAGGTCAAGGTCCTGCGGCTTCCAGCCGGCGCGTTGCAGCGCCTTCTGCGAGGCCGGCACCGGCCCCATTCCCATGATGCTCGGGTCGAGCGCCACGGTGGCGTAGCTGGCGATGCGTGCCAGCGGCGTCAGGCCGAGTTGCTGCGCTTTCTTCGCGGTCATCACGACCACACCGGCCGCGCCGTCGTTCAGGCCCGAGGCGTTGCCTGCGGTCACGCTGCCGGCCTTGTCGAAGGCCGGGCGCAGGCCGGCCAGGACTTCGGCATTGGTCTTCTTGTTGATGAACTCGTCGCTCGCGAAGACGATCGGGTCACCCTTCTTCTGCGCGATGCTGAACGGCACGATCTCGTCCTTGAACTTGCCGGCCTCTTGCGCGGCCGCGGCCTTCTGCTGCGAGCCGAGCGCCAGTGCGTCCTGCTTCTCGCGCGTGATGTCGTACTTCTTGGCCACGTTTTCGGCGGTGATGCCCATGTGGTACTTGTTGTAGACGTCGAACAGGCCGTCGACGATCATGGTGTCGACCATCTTCCAGTCGCCCATGCGCATGCCGTCGCGCGAGCCCGGCAGCACGTGGGGCGACATGCTCATGCTTTCCTGCCCGCCGGCGATGATGATCTCCGAGTCACCGTCACGGATCGCCTGCGCGGCGAGCATCACGGCCTTCAGGCCGGAGCCGCAGACAGCGTTGATGGTCAGCGCCGGCACGCCTTGCGGCAGGCCGCTCTTGATCACGGTCTGGCGAGCCGGGTTCTGGCCCGAGCCGGCGGTCAGTACCTGGCCGAAGATCAGTTCGTTGATCTGGTCTCCCGACAGGTTGGCGCGGCGCAGAAGATCGGCCACGACGGCAGCGCCGAGTTCGGGCGCGGGGGTCTTGGCGAGCGTGCCGCCGAACTTGCCCACGGCGGTGCGGGCGGCGGCGACGATGACGATGTCGGTGGTCATGGGGTTCTCCAGTGTGTCGGTGAGAGGAAGAATAGCGCGCTGCCCGCCGTGCGGTTCAGCGCTGGATCAAGTTCAGGCTTTTTGTTTGACGTAACGGCCAGGTGCCGGTTCGATGGCTTTGTGGGCCTTGTTCCCCGGTGTCTTGGGTGCGGCGACCTGTTTGCCGGCGTGGGTCTTGAGCCAGCTGGACCAGTCGGTCCACCAGCTGCCCGGGTGTTCCTGGGCCTTGTCGAACCATGCCTGGGCCTGCTCCGGCAACGCTGCCGTGGCGCCGACCCAGTGGCTGCGCTTGCCCTTGGCCGGCGGGTTGATCACGCCGGCGATGTGACCCGAGGCGCCGAGCACGAATCGGGTCTTGCCTTTGAGCACCTGCGTGTTGCGGTAAGCACCTTCCCACGGAACGATGTGGTCCTCACGCGATGCGTACACGTAAGCCGGGGCGTCGATACGGCCGAGGTCGACCTTCTCGCCGCACACCGTCATCTTGCCCGGCTTGACGAGGTTGTTCTCGAGGTAGGTGTTGCGCAGGTACCAGCAGTACATCGGCCCCGGCAGGTTGGTGCTGTCGCCGTTCCAGTACAGCAGGTCGAACGGCGGCGGCGTTTCGCCTTTCAGGTAGTTGCCGACAACGTAGTTCCAGACCAGGTCGTTCGGGCGCAGGAAGCTGAAGGTGGTCGCCAGCTCCTGGCCCTTGAGCAGGTTGCCGCCGCCGGGGCTTTGGGGCCCCAGCGTCATTTCGCGCATCTTCACCATGGCCTCGTCGATGAAGAGGTCCAGCACGCCGGTGTCGCGGAAGTCGAGGAAGGTGGTCAGCAGCGTCACGCTCGCGGCAGGCTTCTCGCCGCGCGCGGCCAATACCGACAGGGCCGTGGCCAGGATGGTGCCGCCAACGCAGAAGCCCAGCGTGTTGATCTTGTCGCTGCCGCTGATCTCCTGCACCAGCCCGATCGCGCGGATCGCCGCTTCTTCGATGTACTGGTCCCACGTGTACTGCTTGATGCTCTCGTCGGCATTGCGCCAGCTCACCACGAACACGCGGTGGCCCTGCTCGACCGTGTAGCGAATCAGCGAGTTCTCGGGCTGCAGGTCGAGGATGTAGTACTTGTTGATGCACGGTGGTACGAACAGCATGGGCCGCTCGTAGACCTTCGCGGTCAGTGGTTTGTATTCGATCAGCTGGAACAGCTCGTTCTCGAACACGACCTGCCCTTCGCTGGTGGCCACATTGCGGCCCACCTCGAACACGCTCTCGTCGGTTTGCGACACATGACCCTGCTGCACGTCGTGCCACAGGTTCTTCATCCCCTGGCTGATGCTCTCGCCCTTCGTCTCGAGCGCCTTGCGCTGCGCGTCGGGGTTGAGCGCGAGGAAGTTGTTCGGCGACGCCGCGTCGAGCCACTGCTGCACGCCGAAGCGGATGCGCTGCTTGGTCTTCGCGTCGCCCTCCAGGCTGTCGGCCATCTGCATCAGGGTGCGCGCGTTCAGCAGGTACATCTGCGCGGTGTAGGCGGCGGCCGGGTTGGCGTCCCAGGCCGGTGCAGCGAAGCGGCGGTCACCCGCTGGGGCAGCGCCCTGCCCGTGCTGGAGGGTCTGGTTCCAGAGCTCGGTCGCCTGCTTCAGGTAATTGCCCTGCACCTCGGCCAGCACCGGCATCGGCACGCTCAGGCCGGACACCGTCTTCCAGACTTCGCCGAGCTGAGAGCCGATGGCCTGGGCACTGGCGGCCATGTCTGCGGGCGACGGCAGCGCCGTGTCGGATTGGGTTTTCATGGGTCTCCTTCGAGGTGTTTCTGGCGGCGCCTTTTGCGACGCTCTTGGCAATGTCATGTGGCCGCTCGATGAACCGGTTTTACGTGACTGATGTCACTTTGTACATCCGGAGTCAGTGCCAATTTATGCCGCATTGTGACACGTCGTCTCATAATAAGGCAATCGAATCACGCCTGAGAATCGAACAAAACGAGGCAATGAACGATGTTTCTGGTCGCGATCGCTTGGATCTATGTGGTGTTGATGGTGGCGGTGGTCGAAGCGACCAGCCCGCAAGGCACCGTGCTCGGTGCCCTCTTCACGCTGCTGCTCTACGGGCTGCTACCGCTGGGCATCGTGCTGTACCTGATGAGCAGCCCGGCCCGCAAGCGCCTGCGGCGCGAGCAGGAAGGCCTGGCCGCAGGCGAATCAGGCGCCGCTGCGCCGCTCGATCCAGATGGCGGCGGCCATGCGCCCGGTGACGCGGTCGCGCCGGAACGAAAAGAACCGTGACGCCTCTTCGACCGTGCACCACGCGCCGCCGCTGATGTCCTGAGCGCCGGCCACGCGCAGCCGCTCGCGGGCCAGCTGCGGCAGGTTGGCGAGCCACTTGCTAGGCGCGTGGCGAACGAAGAGCGCGGTGTCGCCGCCGAGCGTCGAGGCACCGAAGGCCTCGAGCACGTCGGGGCCCACTTCGAATTGCCGCGGGCCGATGCAGGCCCCCAGCCAGACGGTCACGTCCGCGGGCGCGCAGTCGGCCAGATTGCACACCGACGCCAGCGTCGCTTCGAGCACGCCGAGCGCCAGACCACGCCATCCGGCGTGCGCAGCGCCCACAGCGCGGGCGTTCGGCGCCGCGAACAACACCGGCAGGCAATCGGCGACCTGCACGGTACAGGCCACGCCGGGCTCGGTGGTGACGCTCGCGTCGGCGCTGTGGACCGGCGCGTCGGGCGCACCGTCGCGTTCGAACAGGCGCACGACCTGCCCGCCGTGCACCTGGTTCAGGAACACCGGCTGCGCGCCGATCGCGCCTTGCAGCAGCCGCTTGTTCTGGCGCACCGCCTGCGGGTCGTCTCCCAGCCCGTCGCGCAGGTTCAGGCTCTGGAACGGCCCCTGGCTGACCCCCCCGTGCCGCGTCGTCATCAGCGCGCCGATGCCCGGCGCGTGCCAACCCGGCAGCAGCCAGTCGGCGTGCAGCCCGGGCTCAGCTCGCATCCGGGCAGGCCGAAGGCTGGGTCTTCGAGAACGCGTCGAGCTGCATGCACTCGCCGAACACACGCATCACGGTCGGCACGTGGTCGAGCCGGCACTCCATGCGCTGGGCGTTGTGAATCTGCGGCACGAGCACGCAGTCGGCCAGTGTGGGGGTGGCACCGAAGCAGAACTTGTTCTGATCCGCACTGCCCGCAAGCTGACGCTCCACCGCTTCGAGCCCCGTCTCGACCCAATGCCGATACCAGCGGTTCTTGTCGTCTTCGCTGACCTTCAGGTCGCGCACCAGGTAACGCAAAACGCGCAGGTTGTTGATCGGGTGGATCTCGCACGCGATGTCCTGCCCCAGCGCGCGAATGCGGGCGCGCTGGAACGCGTCGCCGGGCAGCAGCGAAGGCTGGGGGTGGGTTTCGTCGAGGTACTCGATGATCGCGATCGACTGCGTCAGCAGCTTGTCGCCGTCCTGCAAGACCGGCACCAACCCGCCCGGCGAGATCTGCGTGAAGGCCGGCCCGAGCTGCTCGTTCTTCAACAGGTGCACCGGCATGTAGTCGTACTCCAGTCCCTTCAGCGCGAGCGCGATGCGCACGCGGTAGGAAGCCGACGAGCGGAAGTAGTTGTAGAGCTGCATGCGGACGCTCCTCTTCAGCCGGCGACGATCTGGACTTCGAGCGTGCCCACGCCTTCGACGCTCGCGCTCAGCGTGTCGCCCACCACCACGGCAGCCACGCCTTCGGGCGTGCCGGTGAAGATCAGGTCGCCCGGTGCCAGCTCCCAGGCCTTCGACAGGTGCTCGATGATCTCGGCCACGCTCCAGATCAGCTTGCCGAGCACGCTCGCCTGGCGCTGCGTGCCGTTCACGTCGAGCCGGACCTTCGTGTCGGCGCCCAGCGCGCACTCTTCGGCACGCCGGATCGGCCCGATCGGTGCCGATTCGTCGAAGCCCTTGCCGATGCACCAGGGCCGGCCGAGCTTCTTGGCTTCGGCCTGCAGGTCGCGGCGGGTCATGTCCAGGCCCACCGCATAACCCCACACATGGCTCATCGCATCGGCCGCCGGAATGTCGCGCCCGCCCTTGCCGATCGCCACCACCAGCTCCAGCTCGTGGTGCAGGCTCTGGCTGATCGTCGGGTAGTGCATATGCCCGACCGTACCTTCGGCGACCGGCAGCACCGCGTCGGCCGGCTTCATGAAGAAGAACGGTGCCTCGCGCCCGCTGTGGCCCATCTCGATCGCGTGTTCCACGTAGTTGCGGCCAACGCAGTAGATGCGGTGCACCGGAAACAGCGCCGTCGCAGCGCCCCCCTGAACCGGAACGGACGGGATGGCGGGCGGCGTGAAGACAAAGCTCATGATCGGTTTCCTGGTGGGGTGTGGCGTGGCACGCGAAGCGCCCGGAATGATGCCACGCAGCGTCGGGCCATGGGCCCGTCGCGCAACCCCTGCACGCTACACTGCGCCGCATGTTCACGCCCCGCAGCATCAAGCATTGCAAGACCTGCGGCGGCGCGGCCGTGTACAGCATGCCGGCCGACGACAACCGCGAGCGCGCCACCTGCACGGTGTGCCACGCCATCCACTACGAAAACCCGCTCAACGTGGTGGGCACGCTGCCGGTCTGGGGCGACCAGGTGTTGCTGTGCCGCCGCAACATCGAACCGCGTTACGGGCTGTGGACACTGCCGGCCGGTTTCATGGAACTCGGCGAGTCGGTGGCCGAAGGCGCGCTGCGAGAAACGGTCGAAGAGGCCGGCGCGCACATCGAGCTGCAAGGCCTGTACACGGTGCTCAACGTGGTCCGTGTCGGACAGGTGCACCTGTTCTACCGTGCGCGCCTGCTCGACACCGAGTTCGCCCCCGGCCCCGAAAGCATCGAGGCCAAACTCTTCCACGAACACGAAGTACCCTGGGACGAGATCGCCTTTCGCACCACCCGCGAAACGCTGAAGCGTTTTTTCGTCGATCACAAGCGGGGTCAATTCGACCTGTACGTTGCCGATATAGCGTGATGCCGACGAGCCATCCCTGACCGCATGACCCAGATTTCCGCTACGCATGCCGGCACGCCCGTGGCCAAACCAGCCGCAGCCCAGCGCTTGCGCGAAGACCTGATCCACCCCGACCCGCTACTCGACTGCCTGGTCGAGGTCTGCCGCCTGCACGGCCTGTCGGCTTCGCGCGCATCGTTGTCGGCCGCCTTGCCGCTCGAAGGCGGGCGCCTCTCGCTCGACCTGGCCGAGCGCGCCGCGGCGCGCGGCGGCCTGTCGGCCAAGCTGCAACGCATCGCGCTGGATCGCATCGACCTCGCCGCGCTGCCCGCGATCCTGATCCTGAAGGACGAGACCGCCTGTGTGCTGACCGGCTGGGAGCCCGACGACCACGAGACCGGCAAGACCGGCGCCGCCCGTGTGCTGCTGCCCGAAACCGCACAAGGTTCGGTCACGCTGAGCCGCGAAGAATTGACGCACCGCTTCACCGGCGTCGTGCTGTTCGCGCGCCCGCACTTTCGTTTCGACGCGCGCACCGAAGGCCGCCCCGGACCCGACGGCGCCGCGCCCTCGACGCTCGCGTCGCGCCACTGGTTCTGGGGCGCGCTGCTGCAGCAGCGCTTCGTCTACCGCGACGTGTTGTGGGCCGCGCTGCTGATCAACCTGTTCGCGCTCGCGTTCCCGATGTTCTCGATGAACGTGTACGACCGCGTGGTGCCGAACAACGCGATCGAGACCATGTGGGCGCTGTCCATCGGTGTGGCGCTCGTGTTCTGCGCCGACCTCTTCATGCGCCTGCTGCGCAGCCACTTCGTCGACGAAGCGAGCGCGCGGGTCGACGTGCAGATCTCGGCCAAGCTGATGGAAAAAGTGCTCGGCATGCGCCTCGAGCACCGCCCGGAATCGGTTGGCTCCTTCGCTGCCAGCCTGCGCGGCTTCGAGCAGGTGCGTGACTTCATCGCATCGAGCACCGTCACCGCGCTGATCGACCTGCCGTTCGCGCTGTTGTTCGTGATCGTGATCGCGTGGATCTCGCCCTGGCTCGCCCTGCCAGTGATCGTGGCTGGCCTCGTGATCCTGGTGCTCGGCTACGTGCTGCAGAACCGCCTGCACGAACTGTCGGAGACCACGTACAAGGCCGGCGCGCTGCGCAACGCCACGCTGATCGAAAGCCTGACCGGCATCGAGACCATCAAGTCGCAGGGCGCCGAGAGCGTCGTGCAGGCGAAGTGGGAACGTGCCAACGTGTTCCTGGCGCGCACCGGCGTGAAGATGCGGGCGATCTCGTCGAAGGCGATGTATGGCACCAACCTGCTGTCGCAGGCGGTCACGGTCGCGATCCTGATCGTCGGCGTCTACCTCATCGGCCAGCGCGAGCTGACGATGGGCGCGCTGATCGCGGTCAGCATGCTCTCGGGTCGCGCACTCGCGCCGGCCGGGCAGATCGTCGGGCTGCTGATGCAGTACCAGGGCGCACGCACCGCGCTCGACAACCTGAACAAGGTGATGGACAAGCCGGTCGAGCGGCCGCTCGGCCAGACCTTCATCCAGCGCGCGCAACTGCGTGGCGACATCGAGTTCCGCAACGTCAAGTTCGCCTACCCTGGGCGGCAAGACTCGGCGCTCGACGGCCTGAGTTTCAAGATCACCGCCGGCGAGCGCGTGGCGTTGATCGGCCGCGTGGGCTCCGGCAAGTCGACGATCCAGCGCCTGATCATGGGCCTGTACCAGCCGACCGACGGGGCCGTGCTGCTCGACGGCATCGACCTGCGCCAGCTCGACCCGGCCGACGTGCGCCGCAACCTCGGCTACGTGTCGCAGGACGTGACGCTGTTCTACGGCACGCTGCGCGAGAACATCGCCTTCGGCCTGCCCTACGCCGACGACTCGGCCGTGGTGGCCGCGGCCGACATCGCCGGCATGAGCGAGCTCGTGAACCGCCACCCGCGCGGCTTCGACATGCCGGTGGGCGAGCGCGGCGAATCACTCTCGGGCGGCCAGCGCCAGAGCGTGGGCCTGGCACGCGCGCTGCTGCACAACGCACCGATCCTGCTGCTCGACGAGCCGACCAGCGCGATGGACTTTTCGACCGAAGCGCAGATCACCGCACGCGTGACCGCCTTCGCGCAGAACAAGACCGTGGTGCTGGTGACGCACCGCACCTCGATGCTGGCGATGGTCACGCGGGTAATAGTGATCGACGGTGGCCGCATCGTGGCCGACGGCCCGCGCGACCGCATCATGGAAGCACTCGCCAGCGGGCGCGTGGCAAAAGCGGCATGAGCGATCCGAACGCATCCACGCCAGCAACGTCGCCCGCTCCGGTGCCGGCGCTGCTGCCGGCGGCTGCACCCGCACCGCCGCCGCTGGTGATTCGTGCGCTCGAGCGCATTCGCCTCACGCTCGAGCCGCTGACCAACCGGGTCTTCGGCGCGGGCGTCGGTGACGACGAAGCCAACCGTGCCGGCTTTCGCAGCTTCGAGCTGCAGGCGACCGAGGTGATGTCGCGCGCCCAAACGCAGCGGGCGCAGAAGATCGTGCGCGCGGCCGTCGTCGTGGTGGTGCTGATGATCGTCTGGGCCGCGCTCGCCCGCGTCGACGAGATCACCAAGGGCGACGCGCGGGTGATCTCGTCACGGCAGTTGCAGCTGATCCAGTCGTTCGACGGCGGCGTTGTTTCAGAGATCCTGGTCAAGGAAGGCCAGGTGGTCGAAAAGGACCAGCTCCTGCTGAAGATCGACGAAACCCGCGCCACCTCGGGCGTGCGCGAAAGCGCGGCCCAGGGCTTTGCCCTGCGCGCGCGGCAAGCCCGTTTGCGCGCACTGGCCGAAGGATCGGCTTTCCTGCCACCGCCCCCGGGCGACAGCCCGGCGGAGACCCGCATCGTCGAAGAAGAACGGCGCCTGTACGAAACCCGCGTGTCGGAGCTGAACACGCAGCTGGCCATCAACCGCCAGCAGCTCGAGCAACGCCAGCAGGAACTGGCCGAAATGCGCTCGCGCAAGAGTTCGGCCGAACGCAGCCTGGAGTTGAGCCTGCAGGAACTCGCCAAGACCAAGCCCTTGCTGGCCAGCGGCGCGGTCTCGGAAGTCGACATCCTGCGCCTGGAGCGTGAAGTGTCCAAAGGCCGCGGCGATTCCGAGCAGGCTGGTGCGCAGATCAGCCGTGTGCAGGCCGCCATCGGCGAGGCGCAGCGCAAGATCCAGGAAACCGAGCTGAGCTTTCGCAACGAGGCCCGCAAGGAAATGGCCGACGTGCTCGGCAAGCTCAACGCGCTGAATCAGGGCGCGGTGGCGCTCACCGACAAGGTCGACAAGTCGCAGATCAAGAGCCCCGTGCGCGGGCGCGTCCAGCGCCTGCTGGCCAACACCGTGGGTGGCGTGGTGCAGCCGGGCAAGGACATCGTCGAGATCGTGCCGCTCGACGACGTGCTGGTGCTCGAAGCCAAGGTGCAGCCGCGCGACATCGCCTTCATTCACCCCGGCCAGGCGGCGACGGTCAAGTTCACCGCCTACGACTTCTCGATCTACGGTGGCCTGGCGGCCGAAGTCGAGAACATCAGCCCCGACACCGTGCTCGACGAGCGTGGCAACGCGTTCTACCTGGTGCGGGTGCGCACGACCCAGGCCAACTTCGGCGAAAAGATGCCGGTGATTCCCGGCATGACGGCCGAGGTCGACATCCTGACCGGCAACAAGACGGTCATGTCCTACCTGCTCAAGCCCATCCTCAAGGGCAAGGCCTACGCGCTGCGAGAGCGCTGAGCGGGCTTGGGCGGCGCATTCGGGCGCCGCGCGTGACAAACCACACCGGAACGCGGGCTCGGCAGCCTCAAGCGTGGCGCAGCGTCGCCGATAAAGCGTTGAGGACAGGAGCGCCGGCCAACACGCGCTTTCCTTATGTGCACAAAAACCGGTGTCTACGGTGATTCAGTTCACGGTCGACTTACCGTTTGACGCACTTAAGGCAGGCACCCTCGGTTACGCTCCGACACAACCTACATCGTCATATATGCAGCAAGGTCATCTCATGCCCACGATCCAATCGAACTCTGGCACCGTCACCGGCCTGCGTGGCACCGCCCTGCGCCGCGGGCCCGACGGCAAGATGCACCCGCTGAAGATCGGCGACCTGGTGACCACCGGCGACGTGATCCTGACCTCGCAAGACGGCATCGTGCAGATCGATTCGCCGCCGGACGCCACGCGCACCGCGAAGCCGGCCCAGGGCGACGAGATCGACCGCGTCATCACCGGCCTGAACGAAGGCGACAGCCAGGCCGCCACGGCCGCCGGCCTGAACGGCGGCGGTGACGGCAACCTGCAGGAAGGCCTGCGCGTCGAGCGCATCAGCGAGGCGCTAACGCCCGCCGGCTTCTTCCAGAACACCGTGACACGCGCGCCCGTGGTCCTGCCCGAAGGTGGTGGCAAGCAGGAAGAAGCGCCTCAGACAATCACGCCCGGCCTGAATGCCGGTTCGGGCTCGATCTCGGCCTTGGAACAAGGCGCGCAGGTCAACCTCGGCCTGCCGCTGCCCGGTGGCGCCGGCGCAGGCGCCACGATCACGATCGACCGCCTGCCCTCGATCGGCGAGATCCACAAGGCCGACGGCACGGTCGTCTCGGCCACCACGGTGCTGACCCCGGCCGACCTGCCCGGCTTGGTCTACGTGCCGCCGGCGGACTATGTGCCCAGCACGCCGGTTGGTGACTTCGGCTACACCGTCGTCAGCGGCAGCTCGACCGCCAGTGGCACCGTGAGCGTCGGCCTGACCGCCGTGAACGACGCCCCCGTGGCCACGCCTGGCACCGCTTCGGGCGTCGAAGACGGCAACATCCCGGTGTCGCTCGGCGGCACCGATGTCGACGGAAGCGTCACCGGCGTCACCGTGACCAGCCTGCCCGCAGGCAGCACGCTGTTCCTGGCCGACGGCGTCACGCGCGTCAGCGTCGGCCAAACACTCACGCCGGCGCAAGCCGCCGGCCTGCTGTTCAATCCCGCACCCGACTTCTCGGGCAACGCCGGCATCAGCTTCACGGTGACCGACAACTCGGGCGCCACCTCGGCGCCGGCCAGCGTGGTCGTTTCCGTCTCTGCCGTGAACGACGCGCCGGTGGCCAACACCGGCAGCGCCGGCAGCGGCCTCGAAGACCAGCCTGTGCCCGTGAACCTGGGCGGCACCGACGTCGACGGCACGGTCGTGTCGGTGACCGTGACCACCTTGCCGACCAACGGCGTGCTGTATCTGCAGGGCGGTTTCACGCCTGTGGTGGCCGGCACGGCGCTGACCCCGGCCCAGGCCGCGAACCTGGTGTTCGTTCCGGCCGCCGACTTCAACGGCGCGATCCCCGTCACGTTCACAGTGACCGATAACCTCGGAAGCGTTTCGACCTCGGTGACCGCGCAGATCACGGTCGCCCCGGTGAACGATGCACCCGTGGCGAACGCGGACGCGGCCACGTCGCTCGAAGACACGCCCGTCAGCGGCAACGTGCTGGCGAACGACACCGACATCGACGGCCCGGCTCTCACGGTCAGCCAGTTCAGCGTCGGTGGCACGACGTACACCGCGGGCAGCACGGCCACGCTGCCCGGCATCGGCACGCTCGTGATGCTGGCCAACGGCAGCTACACCTTCACGCCCGCACCCAACTTCAACGGCGCGGTGCCGGCGATCGGCTACACCACGACCGATGGCACAGCCACGTCCAGCGCCACGCTCACGCTGAGCGTGACAGCGCAGAACGATGCACCGACCGCGAACGACGACATCGCTTCGACGCCGATCAACGCCCCCGTGACGATCGCGGTGCTGGCCAACGACCGTGATGTCGATGGCGACACCATCAACGTCACCGGCGCCACGCTCGCGAACCCGGCGCAAGGCACGGTCAGCGTCAACCCGGATGGCACGCTCGCCTTCACGCCAGCGGCCAACTTCACCGGCCAGGTGCTGATCAGCTACACGGTGACCGACCCGTCGGGCGCCGTGAGCACGGCGACCGTCACGGTCAACGTCGGCACCAACACGCCGCCGACCGGCACGGACGCCACGCTCACGCTCGCCGAGGACGGCAGCCGCACGATTCAAGCAGGCGACTTCGGCTTTGCCGACGCCGACAACGGCCAGACCTTCGCCAACGCTCGGATCGACACCCTGCCCGCCGCCGGCAGCCTGCGCCTGGACGGCGTGGCCGTGGTGGCGGGTCAACTGATCTCGGCCGCCGACATCGCTGCGGGCAGACTCGTCTTCACGCCTGCCGCCAACGCGAACGGCACCGGTTACGCGAGCTTCACGTTCAGCGTGCAGGACAACGCCGGTGGGTTCGATGCCGTGCCGAACACGATCACGCTGAACGTCACACCGATGCCCGATGCCGCCGAGATCGGCGGCCAGGCCAGCGGTGCGGGCGTGGAAGACACGACGCTGGTTGCGACGGGAACACTCACCGTCACCGACCCCGACGCGGGCGAAGCCGCCTTCGTCGTACAGACGGCTGTGGCTGGTGCGCATGGCTCGTTCAGCATCGATGCGGCGGGTGTGTGGACCTACACGCTGAACAACGCCGACCCGGCCGTGCAGGCCCTCGGCGCCGGGCAGACGCTGCCCAGCGAGACCTTCACGGTGCGCAGCATCGACGGCACGGCCCAGGTGATCACCGTCAGCATCACCGGCACCAACGATGCCGCCGTACTCGGCTCGGCCACGGTCAATCTGACCGAGACCAATGCGGTTCTCACCGCCAATGGCACGCTCAGCATCAGCGATGTCGACAGCCCTGCAACGTTCGTTGCGCAGACCGGTACGGTCGGAACCTACGGCAGCTTCACGATCACCGCGGCCGGTGTATGGACCTACACCGCCAGTTCGGCGCACAACGAGTTCGCGGCCGGCACGACCTACAGCGAGACCTTCACCGTCGCATCCGCAGACGGCACGACAAGCACGGTCACCGTCAACATCCTCGGCACCAACGACGCGGCCGTGCTCAGCACCGCCACGGTCAACCTGACCGAAACCAATGCCGTGCTCACGGCCGACGGTACGCTGAGCATCTCCGACGCCGACAGCCCCGCAACATTCGTCGCGCAAACCGGTACCGTCGGCACCTACGGCACGTTTGCGATCAACGCCGCTGGCGCCTGGACCTACACCGCGAGTTCGGCGCACAACGAGTTCGCAGCGGGTACGACTTACAGCGAAACCTTCACTGTCGCGGCTGCCGACGGCACGACGTCGACCGTCACCATCAACATCCTCGGCACCAACGACGCCGCGGTGCTCAGCACCGCCACCGTCAACCTCACCGAGACGAATGCAGTCCTCACAGCGGGCGGCACGCTGACGATCGGCGACGTCGACAGCCCGGCCACCTTCGTCGCCCAGGCCGGCACGGTCGGGACTTACGGCACGTTCGCCATTGACGCCGCTGGCACCTGGACCTACACGGCCAGCTCCGCCCACAACGAGTTCGCTGCGGGCGTCACCTACACCGACACCTTCAGCGTCGCCTCGGCCGACGGCACCACCACGACCGTCACCGTCAACATCGCCGGCACCGACGACGCGCCGGTCATCTCCGCCGGTACCGGCTCGGTCGTCGAGAACACGCAGCCTTCGGTCAGCGGCACGCTCACCGCGACCGACGCCGACAACGCCACGCTCGCGTTCACCGCCACCACGATCAGCGGCTCCTACGGCTCGCTGGTGCTGGCCACCAGCGGCAGCTGGACTTACACGCTCGACGCACGCGCCGAGCCGCTCGCCGGCGGGCAGACCGTGAGCGAACCCATCACCGTCACCCTGAGCGACGGTTCGACGACCACGGTGACCGTCAGCATCACCGGCACCAACGACGCGGCCGTGATCGGCGGCACCTCGGTCGGCAGCGTGACCGAAGACGGTACCGTCAGCGCCGCCGGCACGCTCACCGCGACCGATGTCGACAGCCCGGCCAGCTTCGTCGCCGCGAGCAGCGCCGGTGTCTACGGCGACTTCGCCGTCACCGCCGCAGGCACCTGGACCTACGTGCTGCGCAATGGCGCGGCCAACGTGCAGGCGCTCACCAGCGCCCAGCACCCGACCGAAATTTTCACCGTGACCACGGCCGACGGCACGAGCCAGACCGTGACCGTCACCGTCAACGGCGCCAACGAAGCGCCGGTGGCCGTGATCATGCCTGCCAGCGGGCTGGAAGACGCGGCCGGCATTCCGGTGACGCTCTCCGCCACCGACGTGGACGGCAGCCTCGCCTTCTTCACCATCACCGCGCTGCCCGCCAACGGCACGCTGGTGTTCGGCGGCGTGCCGGTGAGCGTCGGCAACGCGATCCCGGTGAGTGCCGGCAGCGCCTCGCTCACGTTCGTGCCGAACGCCAACTGGAACGGCAGCACCACGCTGTCGTTCAGCGCCACCGACAACGAAGGCAGCGTCTCGCCTGCGGTCACGCAGGGCATCACGGTGCTGGCACAGAACGACGCGCCGGTTGCGCAGTCCGACGTGGCCTCGACACCCATCAACACGACGCTCACCAACGTCAATGTGCTCGCCAACGACAGCGATGTCGACGGCGATGCGTTGACGGTGATCGGCGCCATCGCCGACCCTGCGCGCGGCACCGTGAGCATCAACGCCGACGGCACGCTGAACTTCACCCCCGCCACCAACGTGTTCGGGCCGACGCTCGTCACCTACACGATCAGCGACGGCCAGGGCGGCACGGCCACCGGGTTCCTGTTGGTCAACGTGGGCAACAACACACCGCCCGCCGGCACCGACGCCACGCTCACGATCGGCGAAGATTCGAGCAAGACCTTCGCGCCGGCCGACTTCGGTTTCGCCGATGCCGATGCGGGCCAGTCGCTCGGCGCGGTGCGCCTCGACACGCTGCCCGGCGCCGGCACGCTCACGCTCGGTGGCGTGCCTGTCACGGCGGGCCAGGTGGTGAGCGCTTCCGCCCTGGCGAGCCTGGTGTTCACGCCGGCGGCCAACGCCAACGGCACCGGCTATGCGAGCTTCACGTTCAGCGTGCAGGACAACGCCGGTGCCTTCGACGCGGCGCCGAACACGATCACGCTGAACGTCACGCCGCAACCCGACGCTGCCGTGATCGGCGGCCAGGCCAGCGGTGCGACCGTGGAAGACACGACGCTCACCGCCACCGGAACGCTCACCGTCACCGACCCCGACGCCGGCGAAGCCGCCTTCATCGTTCAGACCGCGGTCGCTGGCGCGCACGGCTCGTTCAGCATCGACGCCGCGGGCGTGTGGACCTACACGCTGAACAACGCCGACCCGGCCGTTCAGGCCCTCGGCGCCGGGCAGACGCTGCCCAGCGAGACCTTCACTGTGCGCAGCATCGACGGCACGGCCCAGGTCGTCACCGTCAGCATCACGGGCACGAACGATGCCGCGGTGCTCGGTTCGGCCACCGTCAACCTCACCGAGACCAACGCAGTGCTTGCAACCGGCGGCACGCTGACGATCAGCGATGTCGACGGCCCGGCCACATTCATCGCGCAGACCGGCACCGTCGGCACTTACGGCAGCTTCACGATCAACGCCGCCGGTGCATGGACCTACACCGCCAGCTCGGCTCACAACGAATTTGCAGCGGGCACGACCTACAGCGAGACCTTCACTGTCGCTTCTGCCGACGGAACCACATCGACGGTCACGGTCAACATCCTCGGCACCAACGACGCGGCCGTGCTGAGCACTGCCACCGTCAATCTCACGGAGACCAACGCCGTTCTCACGGCCGGTGGCACGCTGACCGTCAGCGATGTCGACAGCCCCGCCACGTTCGTCGCGCAGACCGGCACCGTCGGCACTTACGGCAGCTTCACGATCAACGCGGCCGGCGCCTGGACCTACACCGCCAGTTCGGCCCACAACGAGTTCGCAGCGGGCACGACGTACAGCGAGACTTTCACGGTCGCTTCGGCGGACGGAACCACATCGACGGTCACGGTCAACATCCTCGGCACCAATGACTCGGCGGTACTCAGCACGGCCACC
Source organism: Burkholderiaceae bacterium (assembly GCA_040080605.1). GTDB lineage: Bacteria > Pseudomonadota > Gammaproteobacteria > Burkholderiales > Burkholderiaceae_C > LMDS01. The sequence continues at coordinate 131 of JBEBIB010000041.1, read as the reverse complement.
GTCAACCTGCCCGAAACCAATGCTGTACTGACGGTGGGCGGTACGCTGACCATCACCGACATCGACAGCCCCGCCACGTTCGTCGCACAGACCGGCACGGTCGGCACCTACGGCACGTTTGCCATCAACGC